>SSEL01000006.1 GCA_008012315.1 Rhodospirillaceae bacterium | reverse complement strand
TTCAACTCTTCAAGCGTGCACAAGTAGGTGGCAGGAACCTAGATGACAGCGGGTGGTTCACCCGTCCCTCGGACGATTGCCTGCCACCGCTGAAGCGGGGGCGGCCGCCCCCGCTTCAGCACTCAAAGCTTAAAAAACTTCAGCGCCAAGTTTAAACCCATTTCATCAGACAACCCTCGGACTCGATCCGAAGGTCACGGCAACAACAGCGCAAACCCATCCTGCGCGACAAACACCAGCATCACGCGCCCCAGGCACGGCATACGTCAGTCTCTCCGATGGACCCTCGGATCAAGTCCGAGGGTGACAAGGGTGTTTGGGGCTGGCAATGGCGATGACTGACGGCACCGCTTCGCATCACCGATCTCGTACAACTACAATCTCGCTTTCGCCAAGCAAGGTGCAGCGACGGTCAACGGCGTGCGGTGATGTCGAACGGGTGATTACTTTGCCCGGCTGGCATCGATCAACCGTTCGGCGATCTCGGCCAGGGCTGAGGCCGGGCCGTCATCGCCGAAGAGCTGGCCGGAGGCATAGGTGCCTTCGAGCAGCAACAGCAAGCCATCGCCGAGCTTGTCGGGGTCGCGGGCGCCCATTTCTTTCGCCATGGCACGCAGGCGGCGGCGCAATTCAACCTTGTGGTCATGCGCAACGTGACGCGCCGGATGATCGGAGGCCGGATATTCGACGGCGGCATTGGTGAGGCCGCAGCCGCGATAGCCGTCGCGGCTGGCCCGCTTGCCCAGGCCGCGCACATATTCGAGATACTGCGCCTTGGCATCGCCCGGATGCAGGGCGACGCAGTGATCGAAGCGCTGCCAGAATTCGGCGTCGTAATCGCGCAGATAGGCGGCGGCCAATTCGTCCTTTGAGGCGAAGCTGCGATAGAGGCTGGGCTTGGTGACGCCGGCCTGGGTGACGATCTCATCGACGCCGACGGCACGGATGCCATCACGGTAGAACAGGGCGCGGGCGGTTTCCCGGATGCGATCGGCGGCGCGCATTTTCTTGCCGCCCGGGTTCACCGCCGGCACCGCAGCAGATTCGCCATCCTTTTGATCTGTCTTCAATTTTTCAATCGCCAAGGTAGCCTGGCCCTCTGTCTCGTTCATCGCGCGGGTACAAATTCCGCTTGACGATGTTACCGATCGGTACGTATTTTGGCGTGGAACGTACCGGTTAGTAACATAGGGAATATAATGCAAAACCAGCCGCCCCGCCAGTCCGATACCGGCGCCGGTACAGCCGCCGTCTCGGCCCCCACAGCCGTTATCGGTCCACGCCTGTTCAGCGCCTTCCGCTTCGGGCGCGGCGCCAATTACGCCTTCATCGTCGTCGCCGTGATCTTCGCCTCGCTGCTGATCGCCGCCGGCGTGCGCGGCGCGCCGGGCGTGCTGATCCCGCCGCTGGAACGCAGCTTCGGCTGGAGCCGCGACGTCATTTCCCTCTCCGCCGCGATCGGCATCTTCCTGTATGGCCTGATGGGTCCCTTTGCCGCTGCGCTGATGGAAAGCATCGGCCTGCGCCGCACGCTGGTCGGCGCGCTTGCCTTGATGTCGGCAGCGACGGCCGCCAGCACATTGATGACACAGCCCTGGCACCTCATGCTGACCTGGGGCGTGCTCTCCGGCATCGGCTCCGGCTGCGTCGCGGTGGTGCTGGGTGCGACCGTCGTCAATCGCTGGTTCAAGACCAATCGCGGCCTGATGATGGGCCTGCTGACCGCGAGCACCGCGACCGGCAACCTGATCTTCATGCCCTTCCTGGCGGCTTTGGCGCAGGATGGCGGCTGGCAGCCGGTGGTGTGGAGCGTCGCCCTTGCCTGCGCCGTCCTGATCCCGCTGGTCTTCTTCCTGGTGCCGGAACGGCCCAGCAGCATCGGCCTGCAGCCTTACGGCACCGAGGGGCATTACCAGGATCCGCCGCGCCTGCAGGCGAAGGATCTGGTCTCGCGCACGCTGGGCACCTTGTGGCGCGCCATGGGGTATCGCGCCTTCTGGCTGCTCTTCGCCACCTTCTTCATCTGCGGCTTCACCACCAACGGCCTGGTCGGCACGCATCTGATCGCACTGTGCGGCGATATGGGGATTCCGGAATTCCGCGCCGCCGGCCTGCTGGCGTTGATGGGGCTGTTCGATCTTTTCGGCACCACCGGTTCGGGCTGGCTGACCGATCGCTACGATCCGCGCAAATTGCTCTTCGTCTATTATGGCATTCGCGGCCTGTCGCTGGTCTATCTCCCTTATTCGGACTTCACCGTCTACAGCCTGACGATCTTCGCGGTCTTCTATGGCCTCGACTGGATCGCCACCGTGCCGCCGACCCTGCGCCTGACCAATGAAGTCTTCGGCGACCGGGATGCGCCCATCGTGTTCGGCTGGATCGCCGCCGGCCACCAGATCGGCGCGGCCTGCGCCAGCTTCTTCGGCGGCTATATGCGGACGGTTCAGGGGAACTATGTCGATGCCTTCGTCATCGCCGGTTTGACCGGCGTCATCGCCGCCCTGCTCGCGCTGATGATCCGCGGCACGTCGCGGGAGCCGGCACTGGCAACCTGACGGCCAGAGCGCGATGGCTTCAAGTCGAAGCCGCCTCTGGACGCCGCTCAGCCGCGGACCGATTTCGCCCGCGTCTCATATTCCGGAAAGATTGCCTGCGCCCGGGCCATGAACGGCTCGGGCTGGCGGCCGAGCAGGCAGTTCTGCAGGTCTTCCAGCAACAGGTGCCAGCCGCCGCCAACGGGGGCCAGCCATTCCGCCGGCAAGCGCCGGTGAATCAGCGTCAGCGCCGTCTTCTCGCCTTGCTGGCTCAATTCGAAACAGACTTCTGTCTCCGGCGCATCGATGCCGGAGGTCGCATCGCGCCAGGTGAAAGCCAGAAGCTGCGCCTCATCGCACCGCGTGACGGTGCCGCGGATCATCGGCCGTTGCGCCGCCGGCCCGTCCTTCGCCAGCATATGCAATTGCACGCGACCGCCCAGCTTGAGATCGATCTCCGCATCCGCCAGCCAGGTGGCGAGCTTCTCCGGTTCCGTGAGATAGATCCAAACCTGCGCCGGCTTGGCCAGCAATACACGCACCAGCCGCAAGGTTTCCGTATCGGTGAAGTCGCCGAAGCTGCTCATCATCTCACTCCCAATATCGATGCGACCTTCTACCGGGCGCCTGCATGTTCCCCAGCCATCGCTTTGCTGGACGGGTGATGGAAATCATTTGAAACCTCGAGGGCAATTTGAGTCAAATTCCCAGATGCCTGACTCAACGTCTCAAGCGGCGTTGTGTCCTCACACCCGGATAGGATAGCGGCTAACAATATCGTGACCAAAGCTTCATCCCATTGCCCAAGTCTCGCCACGTTCGACACTTATCTTCCTGCTCACAGAAAGAAGCCGGTGGTCCACACAACCGGCTCAAGAACCAAGAAATAAATGAGGTGCGGGATGTTCGAACAAGGCCAATCCTATGACAGCTATCTACGCGGCCAGCAGGCCGAGCATGACGGCGATCAGGAAACGCGTCGCGAGCTCAGCCTCGATGAATTGCTGGCCGATCCGATGATGCCCGTCTTATGGCATGCCCATGGCATCAGCGAAGGCGATGTGCGCCGCACCATCGCCGATGTTGCCGCGCGGCGGCAGGATAATGGCATCCGACAATAGTTCCGGCACGATCAGTCGCAGCACAGTTCATTGCAGTGTACGCCTCCCTCCACGAGTAGCTCTTGCGAATACCTCCCACGACAACTTCCCATCACGACCTTCCATCGGCCGGCTTGTTTCAAGCCGGCCGAACTATTTCATCGTCGACACCGAAGCGCCTGTCAGGCCGTGGTCAGGAAGCGCGAACGTTTCCGGGAAAATTCTCATTCTGCGAAAAAAAATGGGAACTCTTACCGTGAGCGGGCGTTGGTTGGTTAAGGGAACGCCAAGATAAGTCCTCCCTGTTCCTGCCGAGCGAGCCCCCAAGCGCCGGCGGACACCTTGGCGTTCCCTTGCATGCTTTTCAGGGCATGCTTCTTCCGCGTTCCGGCGGCATGTTTCCAGCCCAATGCGCTTCATACCCGTCGCGCCATGTACCTCTCATGCGCCATATATCTCTCACCCGCTGCCTGAAATCTTCCGCCTGAAATCTTCCGCCTGAAATCTTCCGCTCCCAAAACGTCGCAGCCTTGAAGCCCCGCGCAGGAAATCCGCGCTTCGGCAGTATGATGCTCAAGGCCGCCGCTCGGGCTTTCCTGCCCGGTTCGGCTCTCCCGATCGCCCCCATTCCGAACCTCATCTGTCCCATCATTGCCGGAACAACGGCAAATTCTCGCCAAGATCAGCCCGAAAACTGCCCGATATGAATCGGCAACGCGTGCAAGACAACGTGCAAGACAAAGGGTGTCATGATGTCCCTCCAGGCCATGCCCGAAAATACCTCCCTCGAAACGACACGCCGGGTCGCACCGCCGCCGGCCGGCGACCGTCACGGCAGCCTTTTTCAGGGCGAGGTCACGCTCGACGACCTGATGTCGGATCCGGTGATGCCGGTTCTCTGGCAGGCGGATCATCTGACGGAAGGCGATGTCTGGCGCCTGATCCGCGAGGTCGCCGCCCGGCTGCGCCGGCCGAACCCCCGCTAGATTTCGCCTTGCCACCGTTATCGCCCGCCGGGAATCCACCACCGGCGGGCGTATGCATCGCACAATCTTGATCGTCAAACCGGTTGCGCCTCTGGCGAACTTTCCCTAGGCTTTACAACCAGAGATCACATCTGCTCGCGATCATATTCGCTCATGATGAACCTTGAGGGAGTGGCGCCATGAGTGACGAGACGGGGAGAGACGGGATGCCGGGAAGCGACACGAAGCTGGGGCGGTCGACGACGAAATCGCTGGCACGACGGATGCGTGTTCTGCTGCCGATGGCGGCGGCTGCCATGATCGTCGCCTGTTCAACCCCGCCGACGCCCAATGTCGCCGATACCGTCGGCCTCGGCCAGGTGAAGAAGATTGCCTTGATCACGCCGGCCGAACCGATGCTCTACGATCTCTATTGGCGGCAGGACCGGATGGTGCCGCTGGAGCAGTTTCCGAAGACCAATGTAACCGGCAATGTCACCGTCGTTACCTTCCGTGAGAACATGAAGAAGCAGAACCTGGAGATCGGCCCGGAGCTCGCCACCGATATCGCGCAGGAATTGCGGGATGACGGCTATCAGGTCACCGTCGTTTCCGTGCCGCAGTCTGAGGCCGGCCAGTTCCTGCCGGATATTTCCAGCCTCAAGACCCGGCCGGAGATCGCCGGCAGCGATGCGGTGCTCGACCTCGTGGCACCTCAGGCCGGCTACGCCCATGCCAATCGGCAACCTTATCGTCCGGCGATGCGCCTGGATGCGCGGCTGAGCAAGACGGCCACCGGCCAGACCCTGCTGCAGCGGACCTATTATTGCGCCGATGCATCGGCGGTCCGGACCAATGACAAGGTGGTCAGTTGCAATAACGGCTACGACTTCAAGAATGGCAGGGCGATCCTCGACGATCCGGCCCGCAGCGCCGACGGCATCCGCGCCGCCTTGCCGGTGATGGCCAAGGTCGTCACCGACGATATCAAGCGGTAAGCCGCACGCCGCCAATCGCTTCCATCACCGGGGCCAACCAGCGCCGAAGCTAACGCGCCTCGGTGAGGACCACCGCTGCCGGCTCCGCTGCATCTTGCCCGTTCCTCCCGATTTCATGTACAAAAGGTTGTATTATCGGTGCGCCCTGCCGCGCATCTTTGGGGGAATCGCGATGATCAACTTGAAAAGCCGCGCAAGCCGGCTGCTGCCGGCTTTGCTGGCTTTGTCCTTTCTGGCCGGCTGCGCCAGCCAGTCCTTCCATGCCGAGCAAGCTGCCAACATCAAGACGATCGCCGTGGTGAAGCCGCTGGATCCGCCGTTCCTGCTCGGCGCCAACGGCGATTGGGCCAATAACGGCGGCGGCCTGCTCGGCGTGCTGACGGCCGAGGGCGTCAAAGCTGCCAATGCCGGGAAGGATTTCAACGTGAAATTCAACGGCGACATGACGGCGCAACAGGTGACGCTGGGGGCCGATCTCAGCAGCGCCGTGCAAGCCGGCCTGCAAAAGCTTGGCTATACGGTGACCGTCGTCACCCTGCCGGCGGAACAACCGGGCGCACTGTCCACGGATTACAGTTCACTGAAAGGCCAGGCGGATGCGGTGCTCGACCTGGCGATCCCCGCTGCCGGCTATGCCTATCGGACCTGGAATCCGTATGAGCCCGCCGTCATGGTGCGGGCACAATTGACCGATCTCAAAAACCAGCGCGTCCTCTATAGCGATATCTACAGCTACGCCCGGCGACACAGCGGCGGCGATACGCTGCTACAGCCCTCGGGCGGTTATGAATTCCGCAGCAAGGACGCCGTTTTCAGCGATCCGCAGCGCGCGGCCAACGGCATCCGCTCCAGCGTCCAGCCGATCGCGACGCAGATCAGCACCGCGCTCAAGCGCTAACCGAGGCGCCCCCGGCAAGCGTGGGTCAGTTGCACCGCCAGGTGCCGCTGATGAGCTGCGTGCATTCGGTCCCCTTGCTGCCGCGATAACCGCCGCCCAGCGTCTGCTCGAAGGTCTCGCCCCGGCTGTCGCGGTAGCCGTTCATGGTTTTCTCCACGCTGTAGCCATCGCTGCGGGTCCAGTTGCCGCTCATGTTCCGGCTCCAGCTTCGGCCGTTCTGGTCGCTATACCCGCCCCCTAGATTCTGGTTCCAGGTATTGCCGTAACCATCAACGGTTCCGCCGTTCATCGCCCTGCCGTTGCAGTCGATCTGCCAAGGCTGGCAAGACACCGCCATGGCCGGACCTGCTGTCGCCAGTCCAACCCCGATACCCCCGCCGGCCATCAGCAGAACGATCGCAGCCATCCCAATGGCCTTCCTTTTTCGCTCACCCATGCGACGTTTCTCCTAATTCACTCATTGACCCTTGGGCGCGTATTACGTAATATCGATAATTATGCATACGCCGAGAACAATACATGAACATTTGAAGCCCTCCCGGTCCGATCGTCAAGCCCGCTCTTGGCGAAGCCAGCCAGCCGGGCGGCCTTCCCGGGATTTCTCGCCGCGCGGCGAGGATATCGCCTCAACCTTGACACGCGGAAAGATATGGTTTCCTGCGGCAATCCAAAAAGTAGTGGGAATTGAGACCTGAAAGATTGAAGTCATGATTCTTCTTTGAGATAATATCAACACTTCAACTCAGCGAACGGCTTGTCATGGAAACAGATACAAAAACATGTGGTGCAATGACGACAGGGGCAGCGCGAGGAGGGTCATCGCAGGGAGATATGCAGCACGAGCGTCAGACGCAGGATCATGTGCAGCGTATTGGAGGCTCCGTGGAATCGGCGCGCTTCCGACATGTGGTGGAGCGCTATGGCACCGATACACTGGAATCGATGACACCGGTGCAGTTGCGCGATGCCATCCTTTACTTGCTCGCGATCGCCGGCAAGGACCCGCTTTTTGCGGCGGCTCCGTCGAAATATCAGATGGAGACCAATCTGATCGATCTCGGCGCCGCCCTGACCGAAGCCCAGCGCAATTTCAAGCTGCTGGAACGGGACTTCTACCTTGCCGCTTTCGGCCGCTACGACGGCTGAGCCGCTGGCGACGGGCTTTCCGCCGCTCAAAAAGCCGCCCTCCCCTTGGCTAAGCCCGCCTCGATAACCGGTAACGCGTTGTTTTAATTTCAATAACCCCAAAACCCACAATTCGATACGCTACATGTGGTAGGGCCATGGGCCAATACCAACATTCCCCTTGCGTTCCATTGTTATTTGAACAACAATGGCTTTATGAAACTACTCCCGATCAACGACCAATTCTTCCGTGACGCGCTCCAGGCCGCCGGCAAAAGCCAGCGGGAAATGGCACGCTTCATGGAACTCGACCCCTCGGCCATCACCCTGATGTTCCAGGGCCGCCGTGCCATGCAATTGACCGAAGCGCAACAGATCGCCCATTTCCTCGGCCTTGCCGTGGAAGATGTGCTGCGCAATGCTGGCCTGGAACTTGGCCAGGGAGGAAGCCCGGGAACCGGCTTGCGCAATGGCGTGGCCGAAAACGTGGGGACAGCCGCTTTCGCCGCGCCGATACCGCTGGTCGGCTCCGTCGATGGCAGCGGCGAAATCCGCCAGGACAGCAAATCGCCGAAGCCACAGGTCGATGCTCCGTCGCGCCTGCCGCAAGGCGCGGTCGCCATCCGTGCGGTCGGCGATGTCTTCCGCCCGGTCTTGATGCGGGGCAGCCTGCTCTATTTCAAACCCAGCGAAACGGTGGAGCCGAGCGCGATCGGCCGGCTGTCGGTGGTCCGCCTCGGCAACAAAAAGCTGATCCTGGGGCATGTCGCTCCCGGCTTCGACTTCGACCGCTATACCTTGACCGACGGCAATGGCGAAAAGGAGAACATCGTGCTCCTCTCGGCAACGCCGGTCCTGTGGATCAAACCCTAAGGCACGCGGTTATCCTCTCGACCGCGTTGAACCCGTACCGCTACAGGCCGAATACGGAGGTTGCCATGCCCTCTCTCCTCAGCCATTTCCGCGCCATGGCACGGAACAATGCCTGGTCGAATGCGCGCCTTCTCGATGCCTGCGCCCAATTGAGCGATGCCGATTTCGCCGCCCGGCGGGTCAGCTTTTTCCCGTCATTGCAGGCAACGCTCAATCACATCCTGATCGTCGACCGCAATTATCTCGCCGATATGCAGGGCACCGGCCGGCAATATGTCGACGAGGAGATTCTCTATCCCACCATGGGCGAACTGGCGCCGGCACAGCGCGAGACCGACCGGCAGTTGATCGCCTTCTGCGACAGCCTCACCGAGAACGACCTGGAGCGGATCGTCTCCATCGACCGGCGCGACGGCATCGATTACCGCGAGGCGATCGGCGATATCCTCGCCCATCTCTACGTGCATCAGATCCATCATCGCGGCCAGGCCCATGCCATGCTGGCCGGCACCGATATCGCCCCGCCCCAGCTCGACGAATTTTTCCTCGCCTCGGACGCGCCGCAGCGCCATGAGGATTTGCAACGGCTCAAGATCGGGTGGTGAGAGCACCGCGATCGACCAGCTCGCGGCCTTCATCGAAAAGTTGACGTGAACCTGGACCATTTAGCTTAAGATCAGTCCGTCACTGCTTCGGGCCTTCATCATGCAAAACAAGACCGTAGAGCCGAAACGTATCGGCGAGATCGCCTCCTATCACGCGCATATCTATTACGATGTCGCCAAGACCAAAAGCGATGCGGAGATCCTGCGCCGGCAGATTGCCGAACGCTTTGCCGTGCGGGTCGGCAACTGGCATGACGAACTGGTCGGGCCGCATCTGAAATCGATGTACCAGATCGCCTTCGCCGTCGAGGTCTTCCCCAGGCTCGTGCCCTGGCTGATGCTCAACCATCGCGGCCTCAGCATCATCATTCATCCCAATACCGAGCGGCCGCGCGACGACCATCTGCTGCACGCGCTCTGGATCGGCGAGAAGCTGCAGGTCAAGGGCAGCGTCCTGCCCGAAACCCTTGGCGCGGATGAAGAGCCGGAGCGGCTGGGGCCGAATACCACGCCCAATATTGCGGAAATTTGACAGCGCGATTTCCGCATTCGGTATCGCGGCGGATTGCGACCCCGCGAATTGCGACCATCGTCCACTGGACAGTGTCACGGTTTTGTGAGAGCGTTTTCTTCCTGTTAGGACATGTCGGATGGTTCCCCGCTGGCCTCGTGTCGGTGGTGCGTCTTGGCATGCCTGATGGCATTGCGAACCGATGCATCAAGCCAAGCTGTACCGCGTTACATCCGCTTTGATTTAGCCTGCTTTGATTTAGCTTGCCGTTCCCCGGCATCGCCTCCCCGAACGGCACTTTCGTCGCGATCGAAAGGACCCGCCATGACAACGCTCAGCATCAACGGACAAAAGCTCGAGGTCGATCTGCCCGGCGACACGCCGCTGCTCTGGGTGATCCGCGAGCATCTGCAACTGACGGGAACGAAATTCGGCTGCGGCGCCGGCCTTTGCGGCGCCTGCACGGTGCATCAGAACGGCGAGGCGATCCGTTCCTGCCAGACCGCCTTGAGCGATGTCGGCGAGAGCGAGATCACGACGATCGAGGGCCTCGACCCCAAGGGACAGCATCCGTTGCAGGTCGCCTGGGTCAAGGAACAGGTGCCGCAATGCGGCTACTGCCAATCCGGCCAGATCATGCAGGCAGCGGCCTTGCTGAAGCAGACGCCGAAACCGACCGACGAGGATATCGTCAATGCGATGGACGGCAATCTCTGCCGCTGCATGGCCTATATCCGCATCAAGAAGGCGATCAAATCCGCCGCCGCAACCGGCGAACAAGCCGGCATGCAGTAAGGGAGGATGGCATGAACGATCTAACACCCATCAGCGATAAAGTCGTTCTCGATCGTCGCGGTTTCCTGGTCGGCTCAATAGCAACTATCGGTCTGGTCGCCGGTTTCGGCCGCATGCCCTCGGCGGAAGCGGAGGTCATCCTGCCCGGCGCCGAGGATTTCGCGCCGAATCTGTGGTTCTCCATGACGCCGGATATGACGACAACGGTCTATATCACCAAGGCGGAGATGGGCCAGCATGTCGGCACGCCCCTCGCCCAGGCATTGGCCGAGGAACTTGACGTGCCGTGGGAACATGTCCGCATCGAACATGTCGACAGCGCGCCGAAATGGGGCCTGATGATCACCGGCGGCTCGACCAGCGTGAATACCACCTTCGATACCATGTCGCGCGCCGGGGCTGCCGGTCGCATGGCGCTGATCAAGGCCGCCGCAAAACACTGGCAGGTGGCGGAAAGCGAATGCAGCGCCGCCGGCGGCACGGTCAAGCACAGCTCCGGCAAATCAATCGGCTATGGCGAATTGATCGCCCAGGGCCATATCGGCAATGCCATCGGCGAAAGCGATTGGGCGGCGATCAAGCTGAAGGACCCGGCGGATTACAAGATCGTCGGCAAACCGACCCCGGCGCTGGATATTCCGCCGAAGACAAACGGCACGGCCCGCTACGGCATCGATGTCTTCCTGCCCGGCATGCTCTACGGCAAGCCGATCGTGCCGCCGACGCGGACCGGTTCCACGGTGACCGCGATCGACGATAGCGGCGCCAAAGGCATCAAGGGCTATGTCAAAGCGGTCAAGATCGACGATCCCAGCAAGCATTTCGACGGCTGGGTGGTGGTGACGGCGGATAATTATTACGCCGCCAGCCAGGCCGCCGATGCGATCAAGGTCAGCTACGATACCGGCCCGAACGCACAGGCTTCGACCCAGACGATTTTCGACGCGGCGAAGAAATTATCGGACGATCCCAAATCCGGCGTCGACAGCGTGAATGAAGGTCAGGCGGACGCTCTGCTCGCCAAGGAGCAAGACAAGCTGGACGTCGTTTATACGACCGATCCCAATTTTCATGCGACGATGGAACCGGTCAATGCCACGGCGGTGCTGATTAATGACACCTGCCACATCTATACCGGCAGCCAGTTCCAGACCTCCGGCATGCAGATGGTGGGCGCGGCACTCGGCATCGATCCGGCGAATGTCATCGTCCATCAGCAGTTTCTCGGCGGTGGCTTCGGCCGGCGGCTCTACAGCGATTACATGATCCCCGCCGCCCTCACCGCCAAGGCGATGGGCCGGCCGGTGAAGCTGATCTATAGCCGGGCCGATGATTTCGCCTTCGACTGCGCCCGCGCCCCCAGCTATCAGGCAATGCAAGGCTCGCTCGATGCCAATGGCAGGCTCGCCGCCGTGCATCACGACGTGGTGGCGGGCTGGCCGATGGCCTTGATCGCGCCGTTCTTCATGTCGACCGGCGTCGACGGCAAGTCGAAGTTCGACGATTCCGCTCTCGACGGCGCCGATTTCTGGTACAGCCTGCCCAACCATCATCTGCGCGGCATCGAGAACGAGCATTCGCAAAAAGTGCTGCCGCCGGGATGGCTGCGCGCCGTCGGCCCCGGCTTCACCACCTGGGCGGTGGAAAGCTTCATCGATGAGATGGCGGACAAGGCCAAGGCCGACCCGCTCGACTTCCGCCTCAAGCATCTCGACGGTGCCGGCAGACAGGGCGGCGGCGATACGCCCAGCAATCGTGGCGGCGCCAAGCGCCTGGCCGCCGTTCTTCAGACAACCGTGGAACGTTCGGGCTATGGCAAGAAGACCTTGCCGGCCGACACCGCCATCGGCCTCGCCGTCAGTGCCGGCCAAAGCCACGCCGTCCCCACTTTCGCCGCCTGCGCCGCCGAAGTCTCGGTCAATCGCCAGACCGGCGATATCACCGTCCATAAGATCACCCAGGTGCTGGATGCCGGCCAGCCAATCAATCCGGACGGCATCATTTCGCAGATGGAAGGCGCCACCCTCTGGGGCGTCAGCATCGCGCTCTATGAGCAAGGCCAGTTCGAGAACGGCAAGGTGCAGCACGAGAACTTCGACAGCTACACGCCGCTGCGCATGTCGCAGGTTCCCGAACTGGACGTCTCCTATGTGGCCGACAGCAAGGATTTCCCGGTCGGCCTGGGCGAACCGCCGCTCAACGCCGTGGCGCCGGCCATCGCCAATGCCATCCATCGCGCAGTCGGGGCGCGGGTCCGCTCCCTGCCGATCACCGCGGACAAGGTGAAAGCCGCCATGAATGCGTAGCCCGGGGCGTAACCGGCGGGTTTTTTAACCATCTGCTGCCGGCAACCGCCGCCCGCCGGCGGCTCAAGAATCAATACCCATGCCAACCGGCCTCACGGCGCTGTGATCATTCCGTGATAAATGCAGCTCAGACGCTAGAAATTAGTCACCAATAGATAACTCGCGGCGGTGGAACCATCGATGCGACAACACGTTTCTTTCCCACTTGATCGATCACGGTGCGGCTCGCCTCCGATCTCATGCGGATCGCGGACCTGGAAGACCCTGGTTGCAATGGATTGAAGGGTGATTCTCATGCGACCTGCCATGCATGCTCTGGCCGCGACGGCCGCCATCATCAGCCTCGGCAGCCTTGGACTGCTGACCAATGCGGCCGGTGACGGCGTGCGGGCCAAACCCGATATCACGTTCAATGCCACGGATATGACGGAGTCCAATACGCCGCCCATTGCCCAGGCCGGCGCCGATGTCGATCTGTCAGTTTCCAGCAATGCCGCCAATGTCGTCGGCGCTACCACGCCGATCACCGAGCCGCTGGTTGGCGAGCCGGGGCTAAACGGTGAACAGCCTGCCACCGCCGGCCAAGCCGAAGCCAGTTCGCCGACAAATGCCAGTTCATCGACCAATAACGGGGCGACGCCGCCTGCGACGTCCCGCACCGCCAACGAAGTGGCGCTCAAGCCGATGAAGGCGCCGGATGAGCCGTCAGGCGATGCGCCGCAATACAAGCCGTCGGAAAACTGGTCGGCGCAATTGAACTACCGCTATATGAGCGTCGGCGGCAATGACCAGGTGGCGAATGCCTGCTGCGCCGCCGATGGCAAGGGCTGGAAGCTCGACGAGCAGAACGCCGCCGCGCATGTCGGCTTCACCTATCACTTCGACTGAACCGCTACCGGTCAGTCGCCGCTGCGCAGCTTATCGATCTGGTCGTTATATTCGGATTGCGAGATCGCCCCGGCATCCAGCGCGCGTTTCAGATCGGCTTCCGACTGGGCCGGCGGCACCAGGCGGTTGGTAACAGTGGTATGATCCGATCCGCATGACGCCAGCAGCAAGGCGGCCGCGACCAGCGACGCGGCGATCGTCGCGGCAGTAGCATAGGATGCAGTGACATAGGATCGTGTCATCGCCACCCTCCCGATATCTCGCGGATTATTCGTCGAGTATCTTCTCGCGTTCGTCTTCGTATTCGTCCTTGCTCATGGCGCCGGAATCATAGGCGTTCTTGAGATCGATCAGGGCCTGGCCCTTGCTCACCGTGGTGTTTCGCACGGTAGTGTCCTGGCTGGCGCCACCGCCGCCGCAGGCAGCCAGCATCAGCAGGCTGCTCAAGGAAATTCCGATGATCAAAACCCGGCCAAGCATCGACTGCCCCCCGTTTTGCGGAAATCCGACGCAGCACTGTAACATAAAAAGCGGCAGCCGCCACAGAACTACTGCCGCCGTTGTCATCCTATGCAACCGCATATCCGGTTAGGAAGCGCATCCGCTATTATTCTGCCAGCACTCATTCAGCCGGGGCGCGGCCCCTTACGTTCTGGTGCATCGTCATCCGCCTCAGAAGAAGACTGGGCGAACGACGAGTTCAAGGCCAAGAACGGCAAGGAAGATCAGGAACCAGCGCCGAAAGGTTGCAGCGCTTATGCGTCCACGGATCGCTGTTCCGACCCACATGCCCAGCAGTGATGGAATGACGGCAAGTGCGGACAAGGTAATATTTCCAGAATGGAAAGCGCCGCCACGTGCCAGGCCCGCCGCAAGCGCGATTGTCGAGACCGTGAATGACAGCCCGAGCGCCTGGATAAGATTATCTTTGGCAAGGCCGAGGGCCTGGAGATAGGGAACGGCCGGGACCGTAAAAAGGCCGGTTCCGCCGTTGATTAGCCCGGTCGTCAAGCCTATAGCAGGCGATAGAACGCGCTCAAGGCGCGCGGGAACCGACAACGGCTTCGCCCAGAGGCCGTGCGCTGCATAGAAAACCAAGGCGAAGCCCAATCCGACGCTCGCATATTCCGTATTGGCGCTCGTCAGAAGCCATGAGCCGGCGAGTGTGCCAACCACGATGCCGAGCATCATCAGCCAGAGCCTTTGCATCAAGGCCAGGAAACTCGGTCCCGTAAATAGCTGCCAGAAATTGGTGACAAAGGATGGGATAACCAGCAGCGAAGCTGCGCTGACGGGCGACATGATCGCGCCGAGAATACCCATCGCGACGGTTGGCAGCCCCATCCCTGCCATGCCCTTGACGGTCCCGGCGAGGAAGAATGTCAACGCGATAATCAGGACGTGCGGCGAAAAGTAATCGTTCATTTGACTTATCTGGCCTGGAAAGTGTTGCACGCGAAGATTTCGCGTGAGCCGATGGTACCTGCGCACTCTTGATGGGACGGGCCGGTGAGAGGACCGGCTGCCGTCAAGGCTGCATTCCATCAACACCTTGTATTACAATAGAAAATCCAGGAATATGGCGTCACAAGTGGTAGTGTAAGCGAGCGAACCAAACGTCACAATTGGTCGTTTCCGATGAAAAAGTTCGGCAGAACCGAAGGACAGGCATTGCGCTTCGATTTGACGGATATGCGGTTGTTCCTGACCGTGGTGGAGCAAGGCAGCCTCACCAAGGGCGCCGAGACCATGAATCTGGCTCTTGCATCCGTGAGCGAGCGCATTTCAGGAATGGAATTTTCACTTGGCGCGCAACTGCTGGAGCGAAACAGGCGGGGCGTCACGACGACTGCGGCCGGTGATGCCCTGCTCCGCCATGCCCGTTTGATCCTGGACCAGGTGGAGCAGATGCGCGGAGAACTGCGTATCTACGGCACTGGCTTGAAAGGGCGCATCAGGCTCTTATCCAACACGGCTGGGCTGGCCGCTTTTCTACCGCATCAACTCGGCCGGTTCCTGGTGGCCTATCCGGATCTTTCGATCGACCTCCATGAACGGCCGAGCAGTGAGATTGCACTGGCCATCGCGGAAGGTCGTGCCGATTTGGGCGTTGTGGCCGACATCACCGATCTGGCAGCGTTGCAAACCCGCCTTATCGCGCAAGACCAGCTCGTCGTTGTGGCGAGCGAAACGCATCGCATCAGCGATCAACGATCGATTGCCTTTGCGGAAATCGTGGGTGAGCCGTTCGTCGGCTTGGCCGATGCTGCGCTGGAAGCTCATTTGGGAGAACGCGCAGCCCGCCTGGGTCGCCAGATTTACTACCGCATTCAGCTCAGACGGATTGAGAGCGTCGCGATGCTGGTTAAGTCCGGTGTTGGGATCGCCATTTTATCGGAGGCTTCCGCTAAAGACCTGGCGCATCTCGACCTGGCTATTGTGCCGCTGAGAGACCCCTGGGCGCTTCGGCAGCTTTATCTTTGCGCGCGTGATTTCTCTGCGCTCACGCCGCATGCCGGCTTGCTCGCGCAACAGCTTATGGAGCCGAAGGTCGCTATCCCTTAGGCGCTAGATGCGGGTCGGTGTGGGCTTTCATCATCTTGCGATTGCGTTGGATGTGCGTTTTAAGTCGGCGGCAATCTTCGCGCGCACCCCCATCCCGACCTTCCCCCGTCAAGGGGGAAGGAGCGATACGGCGGTCTGCCTCAGATCGCCCGGACCTGGGTGATGAACTGATCGACCTCGCCATTCAGGGTCTGCGACTGCCGGCCGAGCACCGTGGCGGCATCCAGCACCTGCCCCGCCGCCAGGCCGGTTTCCTTGGCGGCTTCGGTGACGCTGAGGATATTGCCGGAGACATCAGTGGTGCCGCGGCTCGCCTCCTGGACGTTGCGGGCGATTTCGGCGGTTGCCGCCGTCTGTTCCTCCACCGCCGCGGCGATGGCGGCGGCGATCTGGTTCAGCTCCTCGATCACCTTGGCGATGTTCTGGATGGCACCTACCGCCTGCTGGGTCGATGACTGGATCTCAGTGATCTTGCTGCCGATCTCGTCGGTTGCCCGCGCCGTCTGGGTGGCGAGGTTCTTCACTTCCGAAGCGACCACGGCGAAACCGCGACCGGCCTCGCCGGCCCGCGCCGCCTCGATCGTCGCATTGAGCGCCAGCAGATTGGTCTGGCCGGCGATGTCGGTGATCAGGTTGATGACCTCGCCGATCGCCTCGGCGGAACTCGCCAGGCCCTGAATCTGCCGGTCGGTCTCGCGCGCTTCGTCCACCGCACGCCGCGCCATGGTGCTGGACTGCGCCACCTGGCGGCCGATCTCCTGGATCGAGGAGGTCAGTTCCTCGGTCGCCGCCGCCACCGTCTGCACATTGGCGGTCGCCTGCTCCGCCGCCGCCGCGACGGCGGTCGATTGCTGGTTGGTCTGCGCCGCCGTGCTCGACATCGATTGCGCCGAACCTTCCAGCTCGGTCGCCGCCGAGGACAAGGCGCCGACCAATTCGCCGACCTTGCCTTCGAAACCGGCAATCAGATGGTCGAGCGTCTGGGCGCGTTGCAGCTTGACCTCGGCATCGGCCTTGGCCACTTCATCCGCGGCACGCTGGTTGACCAGCGCATCCTTGAAGACGACGACGGTGCGCGCCATGTCGCCGATTTCGTCGCGGTTCTGCTGGGCGGGAATCTCGATGTCCAGATTGCCCTCCGCCAGATCATGCATCACCGCCGTCATCAAGCGGATCGGGCGCGAGACGCTGCGGCCGATCAGCATTGCCGCCAGGCCGCCGAGGATGAGGGCGATGACGACACCGCCGACGGTCTGCAGGCGGATGTTGCGGATGGCGATATCGGCAGCGGCCTTGACCTCATCCATGGCCGCCAGCCGCTGGTCGCGCACCTTGGCGGCGAGATCGGTGAAGCGCGACATTTCCTTCGCCATCTTGTCGCGCAGCAGTCCGGCGATCTTGTCGCTCACCGCCTTCAACTGATTGAGCGCGGCGACATAATCCTCCAGGGACTTGCGGGCGTCGTCGACGTCGGCCTGGGCCTGAGCATCGCCCGAGAAGGCGCCCAGCAGCGCGGCACCGCCGGCGGAGAATTCATTGGCATTCTTCACCGCATCATCGATCAGTTTGGAATCGGGTGTCGCGGTATAGCGCGCCGCGGCCAGGCGCGATGTCATGATGCTTGCCTGTAACTGGCCGGCAATGGCCGCTGCCTGGAATTGCTGGGCCTGCATCGCCCGGCTCTGCAGGGCCTCGACGATGCCGCTCGCCTTCGAGCCGAGTTTCGGCAAGGTGGTATTGGTCAGGCGGTCCTGCGTGGTCTTCATCGCCGTGGCGACCGTAAGATCCGTGCGATAGGCGTCGATGAGCTGGTTCATCTCGCTCAGGGCGGCGCGTCGCTCGGCATCGGACGTATTGCTGATCTGGTCGGACAGGCGCTTTTTCAGGCTGCCCAGGGTCGACATCACCCGCTTCAGCGCTTCCTTGTCACGGTCGCGGAAAAAGGCATCGACATCGACCCGCAGCAGGGCGCCGTCGCGGTCGATCTGCAGGACGCCGGTGGTTTCCTGGGAAATGCCGGCGAAATTCTCCATATCGCCGCCGATGCGATGGAAGCCCAGATAGCTCAATCCCGCCACTGCCACCAGCAGCAGCAAAAGCAGCGCGAAGCCGATAGCAATCCGCGTTGCAATGCGCAGTCGAGGCAGGAACTGCAAATCGAGACGTTTCGTAATCATCGGGCCCCAACCTTACTCAGAACGATAGAATCGGCGCCTGGCGGCGCCGGGACGAGACATTCACCGTCCGCCTTATCGGCAGGAAATAAATATTTTCCTAACGAACCGGACATTCTTTCATCATCATTGGGATATTAATCTCTTGGGAATTAAGTCAGATGCCGCACAAGCCCCGGAATCCTTGGACAGACGGTGTACCGCGCCGGATGCCGGTGCTTTTTTTCCGCATTGCCGGCGATGCCGGCCGCCGCATTTTTCGTGCGGCCTTTAGATTGGATTCGGCTCAATAATCCGTCTAAGTTGGGGTAGATTCGCGATACCGGCTGCAGCCATCGGATGGCTGCTTGCGGCGACGCAAAGAGGGCGCTATGGCGCGGGGGGAATTGATCGCCACCGAAGGAATTTTTTCAACGTCCTGTTAACGCTCTGCCGTTAAACCTTGGATGTTTGTCCAAGCAGGCCGCCTCGGCGGCGCCCCTATTTGAGCTGACACATGCGGATCCGGATTATCGATGTTTTCACTTGAAACGGCGTTGGTCATCTCGGCGATTGCGGCCTTGTTGGTCAGTGCTTCCTGTTTCTATCTAGCGACCGTCAGCTCCTTGCCGTATCTGCGTTTCTGGGGCGCCGCTTTCATCCTGAATGCGGCGCGATACGGCTTTTCCTATGCGACCACCACCGGCACCCTGGCATCTTCCTCAGCCAGCGAAATCTGCATCACGCTTGCCGTCGCCTGCCTCTGGCTGGGCAGCAGGCTCGACCGGCATCGGTCGCTCCATCCGCTGGGCGCCGTCATCCTGGTGACGGCCTTGCTCGGCTGGATCGGCCTCGCCCCGCTTCTGGCGGTGCCGCGCCTCATCTATCTCATTCCGCCCTATACCGTCCCGGCGGTGATCCTGGCCCTGATCGGCTGGTCCTTCATCCGGCGGGATGCCAGCTCGCCCAATCGCGGCCACATCCTGGTCGGCGCCTTCTTCATCCTGCGCGCCCTGCATCTGGCGAACTATCCCTATCTGCGGGATATCCCCAGCATCGCGCCCTTCGGCTTCATGATCGGCGCGCTGCTTGATTTCACCATCGGCCTCGGCTTGCTGGTTTCCGCCCAGCGCGACGCCACCATTGCCGCCGAGCAGCGCGCCGCCGAGCTGACCGAAGAAAACCGCCGGCGCCAGGAATCCGAGACGGCCCTGCTGGAAGCCAATGAATTGTTGGCAAAGCAGGCGGTCGATCTCGAGCATCTGGCGCAGATGTATCAGACGCAGCGCGAAGAGGCGCTCACCGCCAGCCGGGCGAAAAGCAACTTCCTCGCCAATATGAGCCATGAACTGCGCACGCCGCTAAACGCGATCATCGGCTTTTCCGACCTTCTCGCCATGACGAACCGGCCGCTGGACGATGCGTCGCGCAGCGCCTATGCCGGCGATATCCAATCCAGCAGCCGCCGGCTGCTGCGCAAGATCAACGACATTCTGGATTTCGCCAGCCTCGATGCCAATAACTACGAGGTGCGGATGGCGCCGGTTTCGCTGCAATCGCTGCTGGAAACCTGCATCCTCGACGCGCAGCCTTTGGCGGAAACCCGGCGCATCGCCATCAAGGCGGATGTGCCGGCGAACCTGCCGGTGCTGGAGCTGGATCATCATGCGACCCGCAAGGCGCTGAGCCATATCCTCGACAATGCGATCCGCTTCACGCCGGTCAACGGGATCATCCGGATCTATGTCACGCTGATCCGCGATCGCCAGCTCACCATCACCGTGCAGGATGGCGGGCCGGGCATCACCCGCGAAGACCTGCAACTGGTGGCCAATCCGTTCTGGCAGGCCGAGCCCATCCTGACCAAGCGCCATGGCGGCATCGGCCTCGGCCTGCCGCTCAGCCGCCGGCTGATCGAAATCCAGGGCGGGACCCTGGATATCGCCAGCCATATTGGCGTCGGCACCCGCGTGACCTTGCGTTTTCCCGTGGCGCAAGCCGGCGAGCCGCAGCAACTGGCCTCGGCCTGATCGACCTCAATCGGCCTTTTCTGCCTCGGCCTTCAGATTGGCGAGGCCGGTTTCGAAATCGGCGCCGATCATCTTGTCGGTATCGAAGAAAAGACTCATCACCTTGCCGATGAAGAGATTGGGCCCATACATCGCCCAGGTCACTTTCGTGTCGGGATTGGTGGCATCGCCGCCCGGCGTCAGGGTGAATTCCGCCATGTTATGGCTCTCGAAAGGCTTGGCAAAATCGAGCTCGATGAGAACGCGCGTGGGCGAAACATCGGCGATCTCCATGCGGCCGGCGCCGGCCTTGCCGTCGCTCGCCCAGCTATAGACCGCGCCTTTGCCGGTGGCGGCGCCGCTGTAATCGCGCTGCATCGCCGGGTCGAGCTTCTCATAGGGCGACCACAGGCCCCAGCGATGGAAGTCGGCGATATAGACCAGGATCTTCTCCGGCGGCGCCTTGATATCGGCCGAGCGTTCGATACGGAAGGTGTCGGGCTTGGTCGCGGCGACGATCAGCACCCCGCCCAGCAGCACAACGATCACGATGACGGCAATCCTGATGAATTTCCACATGATCAATTACCGCCATCGCCAATCGTCACGGTTACGTCGCCCGCTTTTTCGCGGCGTCAGCCTGCATCTCGGAAAACCCCTCGGCGGCTTTCTGCACATCTTCCGGGAAATCCTCCATCTCCTGGACCTGGCGGATCTCGATCACCTCATTTTCCGAACCAGGACAGCGCATCGCCCAGGCGACGGCTTCCTCCTTCGATGTCACATCGATCATCCAATAGCCGCCGAGAACCTCCTTGGCCTCGATGAAGGGACCATCGGTCACCTTCGCCTTGCCGCCGGCGAAAGAGACCCTGGCCCCCATCGATGGCGGGTGCAGCCCATCGAGCCCGACCAGCACGCCGGCTTCCTGCAAGGCCTCATTATACTTCATCATCGCCGCCACCGCTTCGGCGCTCGGCATGGCGCCCGGTTCGGCGCTTTCATAGCCCTTCGGAATCATCAACATCATGAAACGCATCTGGTTTCTCCATCTGATGCGGCAATACAGCGCCCGCCCGCCCCCCTCATGGCTGGCCGGAATGCGCGCCAATCGCTGGGGCGCTTGCCAATAAATGTTCGCGTCAGCCTTTGGTGACGATCATCCAGGTGACGCCGAAACGGTCGGTGACCATGCCGAAACGCGGCGAAAAGAATGTCTTCGCCAGCGCCATCTGGACCTGGCCGCCATCGCCGAGCGCCGCGAAGACCTGATCGGCCTCGCTTTCGGAGGCGACCGTGAGGGCCAGGGAGACGCCCTTGAATTCCGGCTTGCCTTCGGCCCGGCCATCCGAGGCCAGGATCATCGTCTCACCGATCCGGAAGGCCGAATGCATGACCTTGTTGAGATCCGCCGGCATGCTGCATCCCGCATCCGGCTGCTGCGGCTTGTCCTTGTTCGCCTTCAGGTCGGGATTGTCCTTGAAACGCAACATCATGACGACATCCGCCTTCACCGCCGTGCGGTAGAAGTCGATCGCCTCTTCGCAGCGCCCGTCAAAGAAGAGATAAGGTTGAACTTCCATGATTTTTCCTTTGCTGATGGTCAGGCGTCCCGGCTGATTTTCCGCCGATTGCAACCTAGTCGACTGGCCGGCGCGAATTCGACAGGCTGATTTTTATTTTTGCGGCAGGCGATGACCAGACGGCCCCACCCCGCCCCGCCTTTACGTCCGGCGCCGGTATTGCGCCGTCATGAATTCCTGCCAGGTCCCGTCATCCGTCAGGAGACGGGAGGTCAGGACCCTGAGGCCGTCCTCCTTGAATTCGGTGATGTCCTGGTATTTCGCCAGCTTGGCGTCAGCACCCGAACCTGTGCCGAAGCTGGGGCCGACGGCATCCAGCGTCAGCACCCGTTCCGCCGCATCCAGCTTGCCATCATAGACCCAGAGATAGCTCATCATCGAGCCGATCCAGGTGCCGATGTAATGCCTGTTCGCGCTATCATAGCCGAGCGTCATCAGCGATGTGGCCATGCCGCCACCCGGCATCTCACCCTCGCCTTCCGCCACGATCCACAGCCCGCCGAGCGAGCGCACATGCTCCTCCCCCCGGAAGGTCGCCACCGGCTGGTCCGGCCCCATTCTGGCCTGACCTTCGAAGCTCCAGTCGCCGATGAACCTGTCCAGCCAATGATGTTCCTTCTGCGGTTCGGCTTTCATCTCTGCCTCCTGACGATCGGCACGGTCGTTTATGAACGCGATTGAAAGCTGGACTCTGCGGCATTTCGGCGGGCGCCGATGACGATCCGCGGCCGCTCGCGCCGCCCGCCAACGCAGCACAGCATACTTAACGCCCTAACATCTGCGAGGCCGCTTTTTTACTGTTGTCCAGTTCGCCGGCATTGTCAAAGGCGCGCGATGACCGCCGCACATGACGGGCTCACGTCACGGCGTTAACGCGTGACAGCAACTGACATTGCTGCGTGCTATTGCACGAGCCCTTCACGCCGCAGCGCCTGTTGCACGGCAGGCCGGCGATGCACCCGGTCGAAGAAGGCGGTGAGCTTCGGTGAAAGCGCCCGCTTCGTCAGGTTGGCCCAATGCAGCATGACATAGAGATAGCCATCGGCGACGCTGTAGCGATCGCCGAACAGGTAATCGCCGCTCCACTGCGCCTCAAGATAAGCCAGTCGCGTGGCGATCATCCGGTCGGCCGCCTCCTTATCCTTCTCGTCGAGGGGAAAGAAGCTGCGGATGAACGGCTTGTGAATCTCGCTGGCGATAAAACTGAGCATCTCGATCAGGCGAATGCGCCCCATCTCGCCGCGCGGTGCCAAATCCGGCGCCCGGTCCGCAACCCAGCACAGGATGGCGGCATTCTCGGTCAGGACGGTGCCGTCATCGAATGCCAAGGCCGGCACATAGCCCTTCGGATTGACCCGGGTGAAATCGCCGCCATCTTCCGTGCGCCTTGTGGTGAGATCGACCTTGACCGTGTCGACCTCGATCTTCGCTTCGCAAAGCGCAATGTGATCGGCCAGGCTGCAGGCGGCCGGCGTCAGGTAAAGTTTCATCGCGCATGCCTCCCCTGCAAGGTCGCCAGATGATCCACCAGGCGGTCGAAGGTGCTGCCCCAGCCCTCGCGATGCCCGTCGCGATTCTCGACCGTGTCGAAGGCCTCCTGGCGGAAGGTCATCAGCGTGGTGCCGTCGTCCCGTTCGGCGAAGCTCACCGTCACCAGCATCTCATGTCCCGGCCGGCCGGATTCGTCATCCCAGGCGAAGGTGAAGACGAGCCGCTCGGGCGGCGTGATCTCGCGGAATACGCCGCCTTGCCACAGCGCGCGGCTGCCGTCATCGGCGCGCAGGCAAAGCCGCCAGGCGCCGCCGGGCCGCGGATCCTGCGTCACATCGGTGGCCGTGAAGCCGCGCGGCCCCATCCATTGCCGCGATTGCGCCGGATCGGCCCAGGCATTGAAGACCAGGTGACGCGGTGCGTCGAAGACCCGGGTGATAACCAGCACGCGCTCGTTATTTGCGGTCATTTTTCTTCTCTCCCTTTTGTCGTTGGCGAAGAAAATCATCCAGCCGGTCGAACCGCTCGTCCCAGAAACGCCGATAGAAATTCAGCCAGTCATCAACGTCCTTCAACCCGCTTGCCTCGATCCGGCAAGGGCGCCATTGCGCCTCGCGTCCGCGGCTGATGAGCCCGGCCCGCTCCAGCACCTTCAGATGCTTGGAAATCGCCGGCAGGCTCATCTCGAAAGGCGCCGCCAGTTCCGTCACCGAGGTCTCGCCCAAGGCCAGCCGCGCCAGGATCGCCCGGCGGGTCGGATCGGCCAAAGCGGCGAAGGTGGCGCTCAAAGCATCGGTCGGCATATTTATTTACCTATCGGTTAAATAACTATATGGTTAAATATAAAGGCCGATCTCCGATGTCAAGGGTTGTCGGTTTGCAGAATAAATGCGCGATTTGCTAATTAATGAATCCGGCTTTGCATAAATACTGAATCCCGCCCGAAACTATGCGATAAGACGAGGCAGGAAATGCCATTGCTGGCGATTGCGGAACAGGAATATGCCGCGGGCCCGAAAGACCACCAACAACCTTCGCCACTTCAGCCCCGAGACTTTCGGCACGTTCATCAAGACCGTCAGGGAAACTCAAGGCCTGCACCTTGCGGACGTGGCCCGCGAGGCGGACGTCAATCGTCAAGGACTACACAAGCTTGAGCAAGGCCTGCACCTCCCCTCGATACGAACCATAGAGGCGGTGTGTCATCAGATAGGGTTGGATCCGCTTTTCGCGATCGAAAAAGGCTTTGACGGCCTCTCCGGCACGGCTTCCGCCAGGCGCCATGTCCTTGAAGGCAGGCTGGCTGAACTTTCGGAGGGCGACCTCTCCCTGGCGATCGACTTCATCGATCTTCTCCTGGCCCGGGCGAAGCCGGCCAAGCGCAAGCGCAAGACCGGCTCCGCATAGCCCTCTCATGTCGCAAATCGGTCTATTCGCGGCGCCGGAACCTCCCCGCACCGGGTCGGCACCAGCTTCGGCAACACGATTGTGCGGCGTTATCTCAAGAACACCAAGCAGATTACCAATGCGTCTTCGGCCGCGCAGATGGCCCGCTTCGAGGAGCTGGCCGGCATTTTTCAGACTTATGCCAAGCAATATAGCTTCAATGAACTGATGCTGATGGTTCAAGGCTATCAGGAATCCCGGCTCGATCAGGCACGCCGCAGCCCGCGCGGCGCCGTCGGTGTCATGCAGATGCTGCCCTCGACCGCGGCGGATCCTTCGATCGGCGTCAAGGGCATCGATGCCAGCGCCGAAAAAAACATCATGGCCGGCACCAAATACATGGCCCTGCTGCGCGATAAGTATCTCAACGATCCCGCGATCAGCGACAAGGACAAGGTATTGATGACCTTTGCGGCCTATAATGCCGGCCCGGGCAACCTCAATAAATTCCGCCGCCTCGCGGAAAAGTCCGGCCTCGACAAGAATGTCTGGTTCGACAATGTCGAGGTGGCCGCATCCCGCATCGTCGGCCGAGAGACGGTGCAATATGTCAACGACATCTATAAATACTATGTAGCTTATGAGCTGGTGCGCCGGCGTGAAGCGTTCCGCGAAAATCAAAAATCCGCCATCAGTGCCGAGCCGATCGGATGACGGCGCCGGCGATGCGAATGACGTCAGCGCCGATTCGACCGCCAAAGCCGGCAGCAGTACGGCCGGCCCCTGACGGCGGGCCGCAAGTCGCTACGTCCATATAGACGTATCGGAGAGGTTTTCGCCTTTACAGCGAGATGGGCCTGCAACTTTGGAACAAGTCGCCCAAGCGGCGAAGTTGCGCCAGGATCGCGCGGCAGCAGCCAAACCCGGTGCAATCCGGGCGACGGACTTCGTGCATGACAAGCTCTTCGATGGTCGCGAGGTCCGTATCGTGACCATCATCGACACCTTCAGTCGCTATGCACCTGTCATCGACGTGAAGCAGAGTTCGGCAAGCAGGATATCCCATGATCATTCGCCTCGCCAATGGCCCAAAAATTCGTCAGCGAGAGTTGGACCTCTGGGCATATCTCCGGGGCGTGGCGATGGCCAGATGAAGCGGAATTTTCTCAGCCTAAATGGCCCAGCGTTGGGGGCAAGCTCAATAATTGGAATCTGCAGCTATCCTCGGTCCCGAAACGGGGTGCAGGTCAACTGACCCGATCAACGATATCACTTGGACGCCAATCATCGTGGTTTTCGGGGAGTTTCGTCCAAAAGCTTGATGCAGCAACACGTACTTGGACCTGTATATTATTATTCTCATCGGACTGCCTCTTCGTTAGAGGCCACCGATCGAAATTCGAACCAGAGCTGTGCCACCCGTCAACCAGTTATTATTCTCCAACCTGTCGGAACTTTGTTGCGAACCGAGGAGCGCCCGCCGTTGATATTAAGTATCGAAAATGAAGCCCAGTGACGCGATAGAGTCAGTAGCCTTGTGAAGGAGATGGGTGTTGAAGTTAGCTGGCCTTATCCGCGATCCGATAATATTCGACACTCAAAAGTCCTGTCTGGGGGGAATATGTTGCGGTCACAACAGGTAGACTCATTGGCTGCACCTGATAGCCCGAAGAGCACCGAATTTTCATTGGCGTCTTCGCCGCCATCGCGGATGCAAAAGCGCTTTGCACTGGCTGTGTCGGTTCTACTCACGGTTGCCTTTGCGATAACGCTACCGCTTGCTCAAGTACACCTTAGACCGATCGAAGCATTCATCCCTACGCTCCAGGGCATCTTCTCTGTCGCCGATCTCATCACCGCTGTCTTGCTTTACTCCAATTTCTCAATCGACCGGTCGCGCTCTCTCTTGATCCTCGCTAATGGTTACCTGTTCGCGGCTTTCATCACGACCGCATTCTCCCTGACATTTCCAGGAGCTTTCGCCCCCACAGGACTTTTCGGCGCAGGCCTGCAGAGTGCAGCTTGGCTCTATATGCTGTGGCACTTCGGTTTTTCGGTTGCCGTACTGCTCTATGCCTGCGTCAAGATCTCAGATGCCCGGACGCAAGTTCCGAGCGGTTCGATCAGATCTGTCATCGTATGCAATACGAGCTTCGTATTTATAGTAGTCTGCGCTATGACATGGTTCGTTACGGCCCGGCAAGATTGGCTCCCTCCCATATTTTCCGACCGATTTCATCTCACCCATCTCATCATCTATATCACCGCGGCCTGTCTCTTTCTCAGCACTATTGCCCTCGGATTGCTATGGATGCGACGGCGCACGGTGCTCGACCTTTGGCTCATGGTTGTTGCATTGGCCATGATTTGGGAGCTGGTAATCGGCATCAAAGTCACCGGCCGCTACGATTTCGGTTTCTATGCCGGCAGAATTTATACCCTGTTCGTATCGATAGCCGTACTCAATCTGTTTCTCGTCGAGACGACAAAGCTGGATGCGCGCCTCGCACGGGCAAACATGAGCCTGCGGCAAGAGCGCGACAGCAAGATGATGACTTTGGCTGCGATGACATCATCGATCTCGCATGAGATGAGGCAACCTTTGATGGCAGCCACAATGAACGCAGGTGCAGCTCTTCAATACTTGAAACGCAGCACCGCCGATGTCGAGACCGCATGTGACATGCTGCATTCCGTCGCGGCCGATATCGGTCGCGCCAGCAACGTACTCGATAATATCCGCGATCTATTCAAGGAAAGCGATAGAGTCGACCACGGAGTCGATGTCAACAAGCTCGTTCTTGGCTCTCTCACCATACTCGGCAACGATATTAAAGACCGAGGCGTTGCAGTTCAGACAGATCTGGCACCAGAGCTTCCGCAAACTCAAGGCCATCGAGGCCAATTGGAACAAGTGTTGATCAACTTGCTTAACAACGCGCTTGACGCCGCCGAAGCGACACCGCGCGGAAGGCCGGTCTTGCAGGTCCGCACAGTGCTTAAAGGCTCAGCCGAAATAGCAGTCACAGTCGAAGACTCCGGCGACGGAATCGATCCACTGAACGCGGAGCGATTGTTCGATCCTTTCGTCACCTCGAAAACGGAAGGCATGGGACTCGGATTGGCAATTGCCCGTCTCATAGTTGAGCGCCACGGCGGGCGGATCTCCGTATCGTCAAGCAATGCGTTGGGCGGCGCATTGTTCGCCGTCACACTACCAGTGCCGAACTCCGCCCGGAACTGACTTTTAAAAGCCGACACCACGCCGTCAGTCCCCAGGCCGAGTTCATCATTCCGCTTTGCGATTGGTCAACGCCAGAGCTTGATCAATTGATCGGCGACCCCTGGAAGGTCCGGCGCGACAGCTTGCGGCTGGGGCAACCCGTCCATTGGGAGTGGAACATTGCCAGGCCGCGCTATGAGTGCCGCAGAGCAGCCGACACTCTGTGCGCCGATTGTGTCCCAGACATGACCGGCCACCATGCAGATCGACGCCAGCGGAACGCCCAGTTCTTCCGACACCATATGATATCCTTGCGCCGCGGGCTTGAAGCGTCGGACGCGGTCAACGCTGAACGATCTCTTGAACCAGCCGTCGATGCCGGCATTCTTAGCGTTCCCGCCGGATTCGGCGGGGAATTGGTGAATGTCACCAGGAGGAAACGTCATCCAACGAGTAGAATGGACGGGAAGCCGTCGGAGAGTAGGAGCTTGTCCGCGACGAAGCTCGCCGCCATCAAAAACGTCGAACTGCCCAGGATGACTGTGAAGGCGGCATCATTACACCCGGCCGCCCGATTCCTGGTTGTCTTCATACCCGCTTCCTTGACCGACTTCGCATGTGTATCGACTTCCTTCACCGGACTGCGCCTATCCCGACGACTTACCAATCGCTGAAACTGTCCTTGCCATGCGGGTAGATCGCCGTTTCCGGCCTATAACGCCCTTGGCACTCCAGTTCCAAAACAGGTCGCTCATTGACCATCCGTTGCGAACGTTATTCTGCGGCACCAATTTCTCGTCGAAGCAATCCATGACGTTCATCAAGCGAAGATGACCACGCAGAACAAGACCAGAGCGAGAGCCGCGATTTCAGTGGTGCCGAGCGGCTCTCGATATCGGGCTTCTTCTTAATTTCCAGCCATGTCATGACGCTCGCCTCGGACGCTCAGTGGAGGCATGGGTAGACGAGCCACCGATGACGCGTGCTCTGGAACTCGCGTAGTCGCGCACGATCATTGCCGCTATCTTCTTGAGTCCGCGATGGATGTTGACTTTGATGAGCGACGTGGATTGGCCGCTCACCCTGGATGCTTCATCGATACTGGCACCTGCTGCCATCAGCCGCCCCCATTCATCAAATATCGAGGTCGGTCGTGCAACAGATTGAGATGTTTGTCCCGGACGACCGGTAAGAAACGAATCGGCGTCAGGCTCGGCGTCGCCAGCCGCCGCCGCAGTTGATGCGCGGACCAGGTTGGAAGCGCGGATAGTCTCAATGAATAGGGCGATCATTTGAGACGATCCTGTCGATCCAATCAAATAGCACCTGAGTGGCAAATGGCTTTCTGAGCAGGCACTCAGCACCGACCGAGATGGCTTCGTCGTTTAGCTTGGAATCGGTCATGGCCGTCATCAGGATGACTGGTGTTTTGCAGTTCCGATTGCGCAGCTCCACCAACATGTTAAGCCCGCTGATTCCGGGCAATCGAACGTCGCAAATAATACAGTCGAACTTGAGCAGGTCAGCCGAGGCCAGTAGGGCCTCTGCCGAAAAGAACGGTTCGCCTCGGCAGCCAACGGAGCGTACCAACCCCACCAAGGCCGAGCACAAAGCTTGATCGTCATCGACGACCGCGATGCGAGCGTTTTTCATTAATCTTCAAATCTCAACTTGCGAACCGTGGCCTACTCACAACGCACAGAAAACCGCGCTGCGTGAGCGCGCGAGCAAGCCGGCATCGATTCCGAGTGAAATACGTGAAGCCGCGTAGTGACGGTCATGATGCAGCTTCCTTGCGTGCTAGAGTTGGTCCAGCTGCCCCGACTGGTTGTCGAAAGCTTTTTATAAGGATGCTTCCTATAACTTGTGGTCACAATCTCTCGACTCTGATAGTCTTATACATACCTTAGTATGGGTGGTGAGGCCGGCGGCGCACTATCTTTGGATGCCCAGGGCTTCTGCGATGCGGGCCAGTTCAGCCACTGACCTCGTTCCGACCTTCTTCATAACGCTTCCACGGTGCATCTTCACCGTCACTTCGCTGATCGAGAGTTCATTCGCGATCTGCTTATTCATCAATCCGGCTGCGACCAGCCTCATCACTTGCTGCTCGCGGGGCGATAATGACTGAAATCGTTGCTGCAGATGGGAGAGCCTGGCCGCCTCCTGGCGCCGTATCTGGTCCAGCCGGATCGCAGCTGCGACAGCATCGAGAAGATCTTGGTCGCGCAAGGGCTTGGTAAGGAAGTCTATCGCTCCAGCCTTCATGCCCTTTACGGACATTGGGATATCCCCATAGCCAGTCATGAATATAACAGGCAGACGGATGTTGACTTTTGCGAGGGACTCCTGGAGCTGAAGGCCATTGATATCCGGCAGCCGGACATCCAAGACCAGACATGCAGGAATGTCTGGCAAGTCGACCGCAAGAAACTCTGACGCGGCCTTGTAGAGGGAAACATTGTAGCCCATGGACCGAAGGAGATTGCCGATTTCCTCCCGAACCCACCTGTCGTCGTCGATGACGTGGACCCACCCCATTGAGGTTGTGCTCAATTCTTCGCTATTCTTTTCCTCGCCTGGCGAAGCGGCAGCGTGAACGTGAACTCCGCGCCTTGCGTTGGTTTCATCCGCAACCATAGATTTCCTCCATGAGCTTCAACGATCTTTCTGCAGATCGAGAGACCAAGGCCTAAACCGTCTGTTTTTGTCGTATAGAGTGCGTTAAAAATGCGATCTCTGCTCTCCGACCCGATGCCTGGTCCCGTGTCGGCGATAGATACAAGGGCCTGACCCTCGGAGAGCCTTGATCCCACCGTTAAAACCCGCGACCTGTCAGTAATATCGGCCATAGCTTCAACTGCATTGCGCACCAGATTTAGTACAACTTGTTGCAGCTGGACATAATCGCCCTCAATAAGCGGCATAGAAGCCTCGAGGTCAAGCAATTGTGTTACGCTGGCACGTTCGAGTTCTCTACTTGATAATACAAGGACATCCTTAATGGTGTCGTTTATCTGCAAATCGGCGAATTTGGGTTGGTTATTTCGGACCAATGCTGTCAAGCCGCTCACAATATTGATCGCCCGTTGGCTTTGATCGCGGACTTGCAATATAGCCTTTCGCGCTTCGTCCGGCTGTGCCGGCTCCTTGGCGAGCCACCGCAGACAAGCCTCTGTGCTCATCGTTATGCTGGTTAAGGGCTGGTTGACTTCATGAATAATCGAACCGGCCAATTCCCCGAGTGAGACGAGGCGTGCAGCACGGGCGAGCTCGGCGCGGGCATCAGTGAGCGATTGTTCTGCGGCTTTCCGCTCAGTGATGTCGGCAATTATGCCCTCAAGTTCGGTATCGCCCGATGGCCCCATGTCGAACTGTCCAACGGCAATGACGTCGAGAACCGTTCCGTCTTTGTGGATAACGCGATACTCATGGCTGAATGCCGATTTGGTGCTCAGTGCTTTCCCCAGCGCTTGGTCGAGGCCAGGAAGATCATCAGGATGTATTCGGTCTAGAAAATCCTGAAATGGGACCGGATTTACGGCGGGATCGAGCCCAATAATGCGATAGCACTCCCGTGATCCGCGAGAGAACAGTGTTCGAGTGTTCCAACGATAGCTACCCATGCGGCCGAGCTGCTGCCCCTTGGTCATCCACATATTGGTTTCGCGTAGCGCCTCGAAGAGCTCAACTGACTGGAAAGACGTCGCGGCTTGCGAGGCCAATATGGAGATGATCGAGATGCAAGCTGGATTAGACGCTCTTCCTTCCTCTTCCGATTCCAAATAGACGACGCCGATGGTCTGATCTTGGCTAATAAGAGGGAGGCAAACGACAGAGATATCGTGGCCAGGTGCGCGTGCCGCTGGTTGGAATGCGGAGCGACATTGATTTCTGCAGATGGTCTCCTGGCGCGTAAGGACACATTCGTCGAGATCCTCAGGCAACCGGAAATCGGTGACTGGAGGATGAGAGACTATTACCTTCTCCATCGCACGAGGAAAGCTCGCGTCAGCTTTGGCAAGAAGTGCGCCACCCCTGCTCAGGAGCACTGCTCCTCTTGTAGCTCCGGAATAGTCGAGCAACGCCTTGAGAAGAGCCCTCGCGAGACCCGCATAGCTCATCTCTTTTGAGATGTCGCGAATAGCCTTCGCAACAAGCGCCAATTCAACAGGTTCGGTCTTGAGCGCCATCTACAGGCGCCTCTCGGTTAAGTATATCATCTTCGTCCCCACGTAGATTGAATTCGAACTCCATAGCGGATGTTACCGCTCCTGCATATCCCGTCGGGTATTCGGAGCACGGAAAGAATTCTGGGGTTTGACTATTTCTTTGTAGGCACACCTATGCGATCTGCGAAATAAAGGCCCTTCGAATCAAATGGCATTATCCTCCTTTGATTGGATCTAAAGGCCGCAACTGGTCGGTGGACTTTAACGAGGCATTTTCAAAGGCGAGCGATGACAGAGGCCAATAATGACGCCTGAAGAGAGATCGCCAAGCCGACGTCAATGTTTAAGGCATTTCGCCGTGAAACCGGCTTCGTCGCCGCACGGCCCTTACCGCTGCGCTACTGGCTCATAAGCTCGAGCCATATGTTCGCGACCTCATCCCGGATTTCACCGGGCAGTATGACGTGGTAGCGTCCGATCTCACTGGCCTCCGCAATCAGAGACGCCAGGCTGTCAGCCTTCCATTACACATTCACAACGTCGCGCGTGTAACCGACGGTTCACGAAGCAGCCGGGTTAAGGTACCTTGAGATCTATCTCTTCGACTAACGCTCGACGACGAGCCTCAGATTGGCGAGACCCCGAACGGATCACAGAGATATTTCACAGAACGGCAACGCCCATCGGGAAGGGCCGAGCGCAGCCTGGCATCCCGTTCGGACCTAGGACAGAGCGCCCCGCCTGAGGGAGAGATCAAGCCAGCCGGTGATGAGTGGACTCACATGACGGGCGATCGCTCCGATCGCCCGATATCATGTCTCTTCGATCAAGGGCCTGTCTGCGGACAAAAATACGCTCGGTCCCTCGCAGACCACGACCAGCGTGGCTTCTCTGCGAATCTCGATCGCGACTCTCTTCGAGTCGCTCTGCCGCATAAGCACGGGTCGGTGATTGCAGCCGCAGCTCTGTATCGGTTCCGCACCGCGACGCGATTACAAGTGACTTCACAACGAGCGAGATCACTCGCTCCATTACCTCGGCCTCTGCCTCCCCCGCCTCGGCACCAATCGTCGCCGCGTGCTCCATGCTAAATTTTTCTGGAAGGATCGACAAACGCTGCAGGACTCGCCTTTCTGCTTCGCTCAAGAGGACGTAGCTCCAGTCGACGGTAGCACGCAGGGTCCGCTGCCGGGCGGGTGCATCGCGACGGCCAACTGTCGGAAAGTGTAAAGGCCGCTCCGCGCCTAAGACTATCCCTTGAAGACCGAATGCCGGCATGCTGCCGGCTGCGAGCTCGATGGCGAGCGGTAAGCCCTCCAGCTTGCGGCAAATTTGGCAAACGGTCGGCACATCTTCTTCAGCGAGATCAAAGCCATCAAGAACGTCTGCCGCACGCTCAACAAAGAGTCGAATGGCCGGGAATTCCAGCGCCTCCCTGACCCCTAGGCCCTTGCTCGATTTTGGAACGGCGAGCATGGGGATGTGGTAAACATGCTCCCCGTCGACACTTAATGCCTCTCGACTTGTCGCCAGGATCTGAACGCCGGGCGCCGCTTGGATCATCTTGATTACGAGATCAGCGACGTCATCAATCAGATGCTCGCAATTGTCGAGCAGAATCAGCATGCGTTTTCCACTAATCCATGTCAGTAGGTCCGCTGTCGATACCTTCGAATGGTTCCGAATGCGCATGGCGGACGCCACCAGATCGCTGAGGAGTGCTGGGTTGTTGACCGACGCCAGATCGACAAAACAAATGCCATGCTCATAACATTCGGCGAGGCCCCTGGCCGCAGCGAGCGCGGCACTTGTCTTCCCAATGCCTCCCGGTCCGGTGAGCGTGATCAGTCGATGACGTTTGAGCAGCTCTGAAATTCTTGCCGCAACCTGATCGATCCCGAACAGTCTGGCCAACGACTTCGGCACATTGACCGGCACGGTGACGGGTTGGTGCCTCGTCGCCACGATCTGTGGCGCCTCAGATTGGATGATTGGCGCCACGAAGCAGTAGCCGCGTCCAGGGACCGTGGAGATATATCGCTTGCCGGACTGACCGTCTCCGATGGTCCGCCGCAAGGCTGCCATATGGACCTTGAGGTTTCCTTCACCGACGCAGGTGTCGGGCCATACGGTCGCCACTAGCTCTTTCTTGCTGACCAACTGACCAGGTTGTGAGGCAAGAATTATGAGGACGTCCAAGGCTCGGCTTCCAATTCGCACCGGACTGTCGCCGTCCAATAGAAGCCGTTGCGTCGGCAGAAGCCGGAAAGGACCGAATCTAATTTCATCTATGGGCACCTCGGCTTCGTCCTTTCGAAGCCTGCCTTGATGATCGATGCACTCTCCTTCCCGGCTGACGATGTTCCCCGACTGATTGAGCGATTTGACACCAAACATTTGATCTCCTGCACGCAATGCCGAGGCGCTGTCGCCGTGACGAAGAATGTCCCGTCGTATTCGATGGCTAAGCCTCCCTAGTGGAAAGGATTTCATATGGAATGCAGACTTAGTAATTGATTCCTCATCCAGGTGAGAAGTATCCATATCCCAGACGATGTCCCTCGAAGCCCCAGCGCACAATCTCTCGATCATGATGGAAGTTCCCATACCTTTGTATGGGGTGTCGCAGGTTAACGCATTTGGCCGCCGGAATGTGTGTTCGCATTTGATTGGAGATGCGTGGCTTTCTGTGATGTTTCCGTGAAACTGACGCCGGACGTTCGAACAACTAGCTCACTTCTTATCGATGCGACACTTCTCCCTTCAGCGAAATCGGCGGATGCTCGCGGATTGATCGGTGTGACCTCTCGAGTTTATGTCCGCCGCTTGATATGCGCGGCAAGCGCGCCTCAGATGCCGTGAAGAAAACCTCAATATGTTACGGTCATGATGAATTCCGCCAACTGATAGACATCGTTATTCCCGAAAGCCTGCTTCGCGGCCGCACCCGCAAAGCCGATCCCTCCGACAGCCCCCATATAAAGGTGATCATTCACGCTCCAATCTGCATAGAGATCTACTTCGTTTGCGAAGCTTTTACTCTTTACCGAGGAGCCGCCGTAGTTTCCCTTATCCAGGGAGAAATTGAAGTAAATCAGCCCGGTGCTTAGAGAATCGGCAGGCTTGACATTAAGTTGCACAGTGTTGACGCGATTGTTGCTGTTGAACAGCAGATATTCGCCAACAATTTCGCCCTGATACCATGTTCCCCAACCACGCCCGGCACCAAAGAAAAGCGGATCGAAGCTAGTGTTGGTCTTGTTGTCCGGATTGGAATCGCCGGAAAATGCACTGTAGCGATAGCTCAATGTCGGCGACCATGGCAGATAACTTGCCAAGCTATAATCGATTTCCGCATACCAGCCATAGGCGTCGGTCTTGATGCCATTGCGCCCGCCCCATTCCCGCGCATACTCCCCACGGACTGTCAATCCGTCGACGCTAGGGATTTTGATGTCGGAAACACGCATGCTGGCAACATTCATTCCATTTCGGATGTAGAGCTTGTCGTCGGAATCGAAGATGTTGAAATACGTCGCACCCAAGGTACCGAAGCCATCCTTGTGATATTCCACGTTGGTGCCGGCCAGCTCGCTATGGTCGTTATCCTTGTCGCTCTTGAGATAGAAGGTGTCCGCGTGAACTGGACCGGTATTCAAGGTAACGATGGTGGTGTTGTCGAATGCTGTGCGCGGTGCCAACCAGTAGGCACCGTCCCCGCCCGCATCAAAATTGCCGTCCCAAACGAGAAAGCCGTCTCCAATATGAAAATCCTGCCGCCCACCGGAGACGGTCAAAGCGTCTTTGCCAAAGGAAGACGACAGTAGATCACCCGATTTCCATCCTGCGAAGAGCTGACCAACACTGACGTCGTTGGGGCTATGTGAGGTATATCCCCCCGGATCGCCGCCAATCGTTTGGGCTCCGATTGCCGCGACCGCTCCGTAAAACTCGCCATATTTTTCCGTCTGATAGTCGAGATCCAGACGCGGTTCGACGAAGCCCTCCCCATAATCCACATCGTGATCGACCGACTTCCCCCGATCCCTGAAGCCATCGCCGAAATTTGTGTTTCCGGTCGCTACGTAGCCCAGCCCTGCTTTACCACCGAATGTTAGGTTCAAACCACCCAGCTTAGTTTGAAGGAAGCCAGATGAAGCGCTGGACGGATCGTCCGCCGACGCTCTTTGTGCGACCAACAAAATGCTGGCACTGGCCATCACCATTGCCGCCATCGCAGACCGCCAATCTTTGGACATTTGCCGACACATCGGTTTCCGGCTGCGAACGCCCCATCTGAATGAGCTTCCTTTGAAGTCGCTCATATCGTTTCTCCCTGTTATCTCGACCGCCGGCATGGCACGCTTTCAGGCACGCTCGTGCATGCCGCTCGGCGAATTCACGCTTGATGGTCACTTGGTTGGGGATGCCGTTGTTCAGGCGCTCTCGAGGTTTCGCCTATGGCGTATCCTCGACACCTGGCATATGAGCACGCATTCGCCGCCTATTTCTGTGCAAAGCTCCTGGTGCGCTCCCTGCTTGGTTCTTTTGACCAGTTACCTAATCAATTCATGCCTCCACATGGACGGCGTATTCGCCGCTCTCCCTTATGGCTCGATGTTTGCCGGCTCAAAAAATCCAATGCAAATGAACTCGGAAATCCCGTGATATTTGGTGCTCGCCTTCGCCAAATTTGTGCGCTAAGCGCAAATACGGCCTTTTGTCATCTCAGAGGGCAGCGGCATGCTGGCAGTGAAGCCTCTACACTCACACCGGCATGCCGCCCCATCAAGTCCGGGGCCAGAGGGGAAACATGGGCCCGGACAACACACGAGCAAGAAGCCACTCGTGTGGGCCGCCCAGGCAGGAGCGACCTGGGCGAAGAAGCAGTAAGGGTCGCACGGCTGCAGCTTGGTAGTCACCGCAGGCTATTCCGCGGGCCACAGATAGATTTCCATATCCGCGATAGCCTTGCGCCGTAGCGCCATCGATGCTGCCGAGCCACATACGAAACATCAGAAAGCTCTTTAACTTGACCATCTCTGCCGGGACTATCTAGCTTGTTCACGCACCTACTTGAATGCCAGAAGGTCTCAAAAACATGTCAGAGCGTCTCAACGTCGGACGCGTGATGCGCGACATCCCTGCCGTGGCCCTCGATAGTCCTTCCTTTCCCCATTGATGGCATTGCTTCCCCGCCACGCCACGTTCTCTCCAATGCCCCAGGCCGGCAAAGCTACAGGGAAGAGCGGTGTCCTGTAACGACTGTTGAGATGCGGAGAAGACAAGGCCGAACGGTGGCGGCTGAAACCCCATCGGAGAATCGCACCAGCAATGAGATATCGCGGCTCAATCAAGCAGATTTGAGTCAAACGGGCATGAATAGCAACCGCCGCAATACTAGTTTTCGTCGAGCCGGCAAGAGGGCGAAGCGACGGCAAATCATATTATTGGTAGCTGCCGCTTCCCGCGATCGAACTGCTCTTCAGGCCCTCGACGAACCCGCATTGACCAGTCGATTCAGTTACCAAAGGACCATCCCAATGCCAGCCCCCCACGACTATAAGCCCATCCCGCTTCCGAGACTCTCGTTCGCGGTCATCACATTACTCCCCCTTCTATCTTTAGGTGCCTGTGCGAGCGAGCCTTTGGCCGCGGCCCCACAAGCCCCGGAGGCCAGCATCGGTTCCTCCCAGAATGATCCGACATCGACATTCTGCCTTAAATCGATATCGGCGCTCCAAGAGGCAGGCTACGGCGAACGAAGCGGCCACTTGGATGCACTGAAGACTCTCGAAAGGTGCTACACGCAGCTGGGCCAGACGGACAAAGCAAAACGCATCCACTGGCGCATTTCCAGGGAACTCAACCGCAGCAATCCCCATGATTGGTAGGGCGTTCTGCGTCTGCCCACCGATCGCCGTACAAATCGATCATTGCAATCCGTCGCAGACTTCGGACCGCTCTTCACCGAGCGAGGTCGGAACAGACACATCAGAAAGGAAATCAATATGCCACCGTCAGATCGCCCTCCCGACTGTCAAGCGAGAGCCTGAGCCGGACAGCCGACCTCGAGCCGGAATTCGTCGCAGCGATGCCCGATGCGATGCAATTGTCGATCGCGCCGTCTACCCTCGCGCCGAAGGTGGGAGATCTCACACCCCCCGTTCAGGTTGAATAGGGTCGCTGGCGACGAGGTGGCGCTCGCAAACCTCCTGGCGTAGGGCCTGTCGTCATTAACGTCCATCAAGGCGACTGGTGTCCCTATTGCAATCTCGAACTTGAGCGGCTTGCGGCCAAAGCCATGAAATGGGGGTTCTAGGAGCTACCCTGGTGGCCATCTCCCCTGACTATGGCAGCGCCGCGAAAGGTGAAAACAATGCGCGTAGTCCTTTCACCAAGCTACTGGACCCTGGTTCGAAAGTGGGCGAGGCATACGGTATCCGATTTGATTAGCGTTTTCGCTGCGTGATCTCTATACACGGCATGGCGCTTCCCTGCCGTCCGCGGTAGCTGGAGCTTGAGAATGCCTTTACCCGCCACCTATGTCATCGACCGCGATTCGCGGATTGTTCTTTCATTCATAGATGTCGATTATCGGCATCAGCTCCAACCGGATACTGTCCTTGCGGCGCTACCTAATCTCAAAGGGCATAGGTCCCGCTGAGTGGAAAGATCGGCGCTGCTCCATCGAGTCCTGCGTTTTCCAATAAAGGCGTCAGCTACGGAATTTTTCGAAAGGGATCGCGGGCTGGCATGCCCCATGTCAACCAACCGTTTGAGCTAATCGCCGGACGCGTCAGGGGTTCTGAGTGAGAAAGCCACGGATGGCGGCTGCAATCTCATCGCAGTGAGTTTCCAGCGCGAAATGGCCGGTTTCCAGCAAGCGGACCTCCGCATGCATCAGATCTCGCTTGAAGGCCTCGGCACCTGCCGGCAAGAAGAACGGATCGTTCCTGCCCCAAACAGCTAGAAGCGGGGGCTGGTATTTCCGAAAATAAGCTTGAAACTCCGGATATAGCTCCACGTTGCTCTTATAATCGCCGAAAAGGTCCAACTGCACCTCATCGGCGCCAGGCCGGGCCAAATAGAAATTGTCGAGCGTGTAACCATCAGGCGAAACCTGAGAAGCGTCGGCAACACCATGCGTATATTGCCATCTGGTCGTCTCTGGCGTGAGAAGAATTCTAAGAGCGTTGCGATTCGCATCGGTTGGATGCTCCCAATATGACTGAATAGGCTTCCAACTGTCGCTCAAGCCATCGGCATAGGCATTTCCATTTTGAGAAACGATGCCAGCAATACGAGCCGGATATTGTGCTGCCAACCGAAAACCTATCGGCGCCCCATAGTCGAAGACATAAGCCGCGAAACGGTGAACGCGGATCACCTCGGTAAAGCGAGCGACAATTTTCGCAATATTGGCGAAAGTGTACCTGAAGCTGCCCCTATCCGGCATGTCAGATTGACCGAAACCAGGCAGGTCGGGCGCAACAACGTGAAATTCGCTGGCGAGCCTGGGAATGAGGTCGCGGAACATATGGCCCGCACTGGGAAACCCATGAAGCAGCAGCAGTGTTTGCGCATCCTTGGGGCCGGCTTCGCGAAAGAAGATGTTCAACCCGTCCACGTCGGCTGTCTTATAAGCTACCGTCTGCATCATTCACCTCTATTCCTGACATCAATGCCCATCGTCTGGCGTGCTCAGATGGGTTCTGAACGTCCTTGTCGCAAACGGGCTCATTTGAGCGGCCGCGTGTGTGCTGCGGGCCTATCTTGTTTCGCAGCAGGCATTATCGCGACCTGAGCGGCGCTCCCAACATCGCTTCCTCGCCGGTCGATACCCGGACGATATCCTGCTTGAGCAAGTAAAAGGACGCAGCGAAGAGGACGAGATCCTTAAAAAGGAATCCGCTGGTCATGGTTATTGACGGGAAGCCCCCGGCCTGGGGTGCCCAGGCGTCGGGAAGGAATAAGATGATTGTGGTCGTTGACGCGTAGGTAAACAGTGAACCCGCGGCGCCAAGTATCCCAAGGGGTTTATTCCAGAATCCGAGAAAAATGAGACTGCCGAACGTCCATTCGGCCGCGCCCAAAAACCAGCCGGCGCCACGAACGCCAAAGGCAGGTAGAAGCCAGAATATCAGCGGACCGTGTTCGATGAGAGGCTTTATCGTTTCCGCTTCAAACTCATGCCATTTCGACCATCCGAACAAGGCGAAGATGAAGACCATAACGGCTCGCGTCAGATGATAGTCGAGGTTCGATTTGATGAGCCACGAATTCGACAGAGAGGCAATGAAGCGATAATAGAGGCGAAGGATGTAAGTCATTCAGGAAGTTCCCTTGGCTAACCCTCACCAAAGCGTCCTCATCCATTGTCCGCGGACGCTAATATCGGCATTGGGGCGTTTGGTTCAGTGTCGTCTCAAGACGTCGATACGAAGCATGGCAGCGTATCTGCAGATGAGGTTGTTGCGGCCCCCCCGGACCATCAATTCATGCATTTAGTCAGGCCAAGCGGCGCCCGTCTTTGCGCCAAATCGCCAATTTGTCAGAAGAATGCATGAAATTTCGCGAGGCCGAACAATCGCACCCTTCTTTCAAGGGTTTTCGCAGAGGAACGACAATATCCTCTCATTCTCCTGCGATATCCCGAAAGCGCGGGAGGGGGAGTTGAGAACAAATACTCGTCTTGTTCAGCGTCTCTCATGAGAACTCTGTCGCCGGCTGCGATTTAGGTCGGCATCTGATACATATCCGCGCAGGGCCAGCTCGATGGTGCGGGCATGGGAAGCCCATGACACTTTCGACCCTTTGAACGTCACCCGGTAACAACCTGAAGACAAACTCTGCACGACGTTATGCCAGGCGACGCACACACTTCCGTCTGGACTTAGATGCCATCGTCCACCCTCTGCATCTCCGTTCGCAGCACGATAGGTTGCGTACCCACCCGGCAGGAAATAGAGATAGAATCGCACTCCATGTATATCGATGCCCGTTAGCGTGTTGCCCGAAGTGGCCGTGACAAACTGATCCCCCCGAGAAGATGCTGCTTTTGCAGCGAGGGGAAAACCGCCGGCCAGGAGCGAGACTGACAAGAGAAGGCCGGCCCAAGAAATAATTGTTTTTATGGGTGTGTTCCACGTCATATAGTCACTGCTTTCTCATGTAATGGCCGCGCAGAGATATTTCTGCTGGGGGCTTCGCCCCTGTCGAATCGCTCATTCTTCAAGATGGCCCCTTGCCCGATTCCCTATCATTCCACAGTCTGCGGCGGCGGCGTCGCTTTCCGCGCTCTTGAGATCGCACGCATCCGCCAGATGCGCTGTCCCCCGATTTAACCGTAGCCGGGCTTTAGCAATTAGGATTCTCAATTCCTCGCTTCTCATGACCGCTTGAACCAGTGGATCAAGGAGGACATCAGGAAGCCGTGGCTCTATCCCGGGCTCTTTCCAGTGATGACGAGCGTGTGGCTCCTGGCCAGCAGCCCGGGACACGGCCTCTTCTGCTATGCTGAGCATGCTATGCGCTGCCATCAGCAACGGAGCTACGCAAGGTAATCGTAAAGCACTCTCCCATAGGGCAACGTTAGGTCCGTTACGATATGTCGTCCCCCAAGTATCTTTCGAACGGGCAGGTCAGCCACAGGAGCATTCACATGAGGAACCAAGTGCAGGCGTGCGGGCCCACTCCAAGAACCTTTCACAGAAATGTCGGTCAGGTTGTATCCTACGAGCTGAGCAATTTCAGGCTTTCCATTGACCCCAGGGATGAGCTTTAGATTCACCTGCATCTTACTCAGCGCCGCGACCGTCTTGTTGACGTCTCGTGCAAGCAGCTCATGCTTATAGGCCATGGTGCCGAGCGCGACCTGTTGACCGGCGTAAGTTAGCGTGCCCGTCAGAGTATCGCTCTCTACTTTTAAGGTCGGATGGCCGTATTTTTTTGGGAAGCCCCAAATTTCCCGCCCCGCGGCGATGGGGGGATCATCGTCCAGATACATTTGGCTCACGAAGCTGCACGGCTCGCCACCAAAGCTACATGGGATAACCACCCCGCTCTCGGTGTAATCGCCGAATCCGGAGGAATCTGGCAACCGAATCCACTCGAAATATACCGTGCCGTCGGGATCCGGAACCAGAGGCTCAGGCAGCGCCGCACGTACCGCCTCCGTGTCACTTCGATAGGCAACGACGAAGTACTCTCTATTAACAAAGCGGAAAGGCCCATGTGGGTATGATGGGCTTGCCGCCGGCATTGAAGGGAGGTGAAGGATTTCGTCACGTGTCACAGCTTTATTGGCTCCCGTCAAACACGTCGCAGTCAGATTTGACTGCGACGCCAGGTGAGATGGATTTCGTCACCACATGCGTATCGGCTACACCGTTATTCGACAATGAGCGGCACATCCGTCGTGTGGAGTATGACATCCGATAAATCCGCCTAAACAAGCAAATCAGGGCGCAGCGGAATAGTAAGTTGCGAGTCCATCGGATTGAATATTGGTCGAAAAGAACATTGAGACCTTATTGCATGCCGCATGGCGCGATATAAGAACCATCCGACATTGCTGCCACTTCAGGATCATAGATGTCATCTTACCCGACAAAATCCGTCTGCGGAAATGCCGTTACCATATGACCATCATGCCTGGAAGATATTGCGTTTGGCGCATCTGGCGCTTGCCGGGAAGCATCTGACCCATGATCGAGGGCACAGGCTCATACGTCTTGTGTGACGCCCCTCATGGGCCTTCGTATGAAAGACCTAGAGATATGTCGCTGTGATGTCCACTGTCGAAGTCTCACCTAGAGCATCGAAATGCCGCTCGAGCCAAGCCTCAGCACGACTTCGTCCGGCCGATTTCAATTCGAGCAAAAATCTGAGATCCGGGTTCAATTTCGAATGCACGCTGAGCTGAGACGTTTCGAGCTCCGCAGAAATAGAGTGGATGTTCAGCCGCTTCAGCTCGCCGTCACCAACCTTCTTCTCGTCAATTAGCCGCGTAACAAATCCGATAGCTCTCATTTCGCGCATGAGCGACGAATTGAAGCTGATCTCATTGATACGATTTAGAATTTCTGATGAGGTCACCGGCAAGTCCTGGCGGTGCATAGGATTGATATGGATGATTACTACGTCGCGGGAGTCGCAATGGTAGATCAGCGGGAAGATGGCTGGGTTCCCCATATAGCCACCATCCCAGTAATGCTCCCCCTCTATCTCCACCGCCTGGAACAGGAAAGGAAGACAGCTGGAAGCGAGCACAGCATCGGCCGTGATCTCATTGCCGCAGAACACCTTGACCTTGCCGCTTCGAACATTGGTTGCCGAAAGGAAGAGATTGATAGGCAGCACTTGGTTTTGCAGAGCAGCGAAGTCGACGGAAGCTTCAAGCACTTCGCGCAGGGGATTCCAGTTAAAGGGATTCAGTTGGTAGGGCGAGAAGATGCGCGAGGCAAAATCGAGCCAGAGGAACGCCGGTGAATTGTCGAGACTGCGTTCGCCAGTCAACCGGTCCAACCAGGTCGGCTGAAAGGGCATCATCGATCCAATATGGGCAATCCGACGCCAGAAATTGGCCAAAGCTTTTTGCGCGCCCCTCCGTTCCCCCTGCTGATAGCCATAAGTCATCACGACGGCGTTCATGGCCCCAGCGGAGGTCGCAGAGATACCGTCGAACTCGATTCGCTCATCCTCCAGAAGGCGATCGAGGACGCCCCAGGTAAATGCTCCGTGCGCGCCTCCACCTTGCAGGGCGAGATTGATGCGCTTCACTGCTGGGTTCACGTTGTGCGGCGCACGTACCTTGTCAGCACCCGAGGCCTTCATCGCTTTGTTCATTGGAATCCCATATGTTCTCTGCATTCATTAGTGCGCGGCGCAATCAGCATCGACCTCCAGGGCAGCGCCAGTAATCGATGCTGCGAGATTGCCGCAGAGGAATCTCGAAACTTTCGCAAGAAGAACCGAAGCTGTGCGATTCTAAGATCTCAAGTCCACCGAACAGTGCAATTGGTACAAGCCAAAGAAACGGCTTCTTGATTCGCCGACGTTGACTTGCACGGCAGACGCTTCCTGGACTCTGACTGAATACATCATGGACCCATTGTCGACGCGACGTTCTTTTCGCATCCTTGCGAAGCAAACATCAAACGGCGGCCATCTATCACTAGGTGTACGAGTTCACTTTAATCGGAGAGACAACATCAATATTGCTGTTTTTGCGCGTTTTTGATGTAAAGGATCACACTATGCACAAGGACTGCAGTAGGCTTGCGCCCAAACTCACTCTCTCGGAGCAGCGTCCGACTGTCGCCCGGTTCGCTCCGACGACACAATACGCCGGGCGCTGGCGTACAGCATAAACCCGTTATAGGTAAGCTACAGTCTCCCGCCTCGCTGCATGCGTTACATTTTTGTAGTTGGGCCTTTCAGCATGACGTGGTTGAGCATTGCTCCGGCCAGCAGCTTCTTCCGCTTGATGTTTTCTTTGCGTTTTTTTTGCGCCGAGCCTTCCATATCCCCACCCCGCCGTCACGAGACGAAGCAAGCCTGGCTCAAGTGGTTCAAAGTTCCGCCTCAATGTAATCCAAAGGCGGGCGCTACCTGAAACTGGGGATTTTGAGAGACTTACCTCGCCCGATTTCTTGCGCCAATTTGCCAAAGGCGCACAATCTTGGAAAGACAGATGTTCTCAAATTGCCGGATGCTACTGCAGCGTAAGCGTCAATATTGTTTAGTGTCGACATCGGTGTTTTGGCAGTCAGCAAAAGGCGCTCCCTTGTCCTTTCGGCGGCAGTTGATACTTGGAATGTTGCCGCTGCGTCTTGCACCATCAACGGAGGCCGGATGATCCATTTGAATTCCACACGCGAAGAAGCATTGGACGAGTTCTACGGCCTTGCCCCTTATTACGCGAACGTCACACAGGTCAATCAGTAACCTCGCTCCGATTTTATGAAGGCCACCTTAAGTAGTTGCGCCGCTCCGTGTGTTGGTGGGCGCAGCTCTGACCACCGCTTCTTACCTTCATGCGCCCCGTTTTATCCACGTGGAGACTACCCTGACGTTAAGTCAAATCAGATACTTTCTTTCGCTGTCGGAGACTCTTAATTTCACCCGTGCTGCAGCGGCTTGTAATGTAACCCAACCCGCCTTCACTAGAGCTATCCGTGGCCTCGAAGAAGAACTTGGCGGGAGACTATTTTCACGCGACAACAGGGGTGCCCAAATGACGGACTTGGGGCGGTTGATTTTGCCTGCTCTTCGGAGAGCTCATGAAGCTGCTCGAGAAGCCAAGCGCCTGTCTTCAGAATTTAATGGCACCCAAGCACTCACTTGTCGTATTGCCCTGGCTCCCTCAGTGTCTACCAGTCTGCTTGTGAACTTGATCGGAGAGCTGACGAAACGGACTCCCCATATCCGAGTGGAGACGCTTGATTCAAGCACCGACACATGTTCCAGAAGTTTAAGCCTGGGCAATGTTGATGCCGTGTTAACGGGAGAGATGGACGTCTTACCAGATGATGTCACCGCGCATATGCTCACGCGAGAGAGGTTACTCGTTCTCTTGTCGGCGGCACACTCATGGGCTCACATCGATCATATCCCAGTTAGCCGACTGAATGAGCTATTATGGTTGGTACAAGATGGTATTGCATTACCAAAGACCGTCCTTCGCTTATTCGCAAATTTCGGTCTATGGCCGAAGGTGATTCATCGCAGTACAAATGGTCGACAACTGGAGCAGATGATATCGGCAGGGCTCGCCTTTATGCTCGTCCCAGAGCACTCATTACCGCGTTCGGGCCTGCTGATGCGGCCTATCGAAGGGGACAGCTTGTGGCGAAACATCCAGCTTCTCCTTCCGCACAATGTCCACAGGCGATCGCCGGCTGACGCGATTGTGCAAGCCGTTCGCCATCTACATCGCTCCCATCGCGAAGACGTCGCTGAGCGGGCGATCGGCTAGTCGAGATCTGCTCTTTAAACCTCTTCGCCTCCGAGATCAATCAATTGAAATTAGCAAGTCTTTGCGTGCACTTGGCACGGAAAACACGCACTCGACCAGCAAAACAATTATTGGCAGCTACCCGATTCACGCGATTTAACAACGATTAACTGGCGGCCGCTGTTTGGCAATGCGAGGTTTTCACAGTTCGACAAGCCAGTGTTACGGAGGCTCTCAATATGGCTGAGACAGAGCGTGGGAAAAGTCCGGAAATCGAAGTGAACACAACGATCGAAAAAGCTGCGGCTCTTCTCTCAGAAGCCTTGAAGACATTTCACAACGACACCGAAATGACGGTTCAGCACATCCAGAAAGCTGCCCGCCTGCTCGGAGCAACCCGAGCAATGGCGAGGGCCCCGAAAAATGCCACTACGGGAGGCCTCACCCCCTGGCAAGTCGATAGAATCAAGAAGTATCTTTCAACTTTTATCGGCGCTACGATACGTGTACCTGAACTTGCCCAAATTGCGAGATTGAGCCGCGGCCATTTCAACAGGGCGTTTCGCAGGAGCTTCGGCACCTCACCCCATGCTTACATTACTCAATGTCGAATTAAGCGTGCAAAGGCGCTTATGCGCGACACCCGCCAACCTCTTAGCCAAATTGCGTTAATTTGTGGCCTATCAGATCAAGCCCAGTTATCTCGCTTGTTTCGCAAGGAAACCGGGCTAACGCCGAGTGGTTGGCGCCGCGCCGACCAATCCGGCATGGTGCCAATAGAATGCAGCAAATTCGACGCTGGTTCTGGACATTACGAAAGGCCAAAACGCTCATATTCCCACGAGCGCGCCATTCAACGCTCATAGAGGTCTGTTAAGCAATAATGAGGGGCCGATCCACATCCAAAGTGGAATCAAGAATCGTGTGGCCGCCCCTTCCTAATTACCCCTCCTCAGCCTCATGTCCAGCGCGATTGCCAAGCTGCAAGCGCGAATCTTCTCACGGAGCATGTCGATGGCAGTTGACTTGGCAGATGTGATCGACGTGACCGTTGCATTCCAGGTTTTCGGTGATAGTGTTCTCGTTGTGTTCTTATCTGGCGACCTGAGCCAATTGGCAGCCGGAGATTTCTAAGGAAGTTGACCATGGGTCCAGGAATGACGGAGAGCGAAGCATGAGCGCCAGCGAGCAGTCGGTCTATCGGACTGCGAATGAAATGATCCAGATGAGCGGCCGAGACGCCGCGCAGGAGGCCCTCACCTATGCGAACGAGCTTGCGGAGAAGCACGACGAGGAGGGCCGCAAGCTGTGGATACGTGTCTGCCAAGCGATCGAGGAACTGCTCGGACCTCAACCCATACAGCACCGAAAAGTCAGCTTATGAGCGTCATTGCCCGCTCCATCATCAGCCGGCGGCTCCCATTATCGCGACCGGATCAGACTGATCTGTTCGGTGATACGGCGGCAGCACCGGAAGGCTTCATCTACAGTAACGACGTTATCTCTGTCGACGCAGAAGCGGCACTGATCCAAGAGATCAAGCGACTTCCCTTTAAGCCCTTCGAATTCCAGGGCTATTTGGGAAAACGGCGGATCGTCTCTTTTGGCTGGAAATACGATTTTGATCGTAAGACGCTGCGCGAAAGCAATCCGTTGCCGGACTTTCTGATGCCCCTGCGCGCGACGGCTGCGGTCTTCGCTGGCGTGGTCGCCGATGATCTGCAGCAGGTCTTGATCAACGAATACGATGTCGGCGCCGGTGTGGGTTGGCACCGCGACAAAGCCATGTTCGAGGATGTGATCGGCATCTCGCTGTCATCGCCGGCGACGTTCCGCTTCCGACGTGAACGTAGCGACAATTGGGATCGGATCTCGCGAGTGTTACGACCGCGCTCGGCATACCTTATGCGTGGGCCATCAAGATGGAGCTGGGAGCACAGCGTCTCGCCTGTCAGTGAGTTACGCTATTCAGTGACATTTCGGAACTTCGTTGCGAGAGCAAACAACCGTGCGACAGTTAGGGTGTAATGACAACAGTTGATTAGCAGCGATCGGCGATCAGCCACTTCAGGCTTCGACGACTGTCACTCCGCATGTCCTATTGATTTGCTGTTTCTGAGAGCCTCACGGTTTCTATCCCAGATGAAGTTGAGGGAGTGCCAGCTATGCAAAGGAAAGCAAGGTAGCCGAGGGAACCGATCATATCGCGATCGTATTTGTGGGGTGCGCCCAACCACGAAGGTGCACGGTTCCATCGCCGTGGCGTCGATGTCAAGGTCATCCTCGACAAGAGCCAGGCGACCGCGGTGTATACCGGCGCCACCTATCTGCAAAATGCCGGCGTGCCGGTGGCGATCGATTACCAGGTCGCCATCGCGCATAACAAGATGATGGTGATCGATAGCGGCACGGTAATCACCGGCAGCTTTAATTTCACCAAGGCGGCGCAGGACAAGAACGCCGAAAACCTGCTGGTGATTCGCGATGTCGATTTGGCGCGGCAGTACCTTGCCAACTGGCAGGCGCGGGCGGCGGTTTCGAAGCCCTATAAGATAGAGCGGAACCTTATCCGCCCTCGAAGCTTGATTGAACCGAGGCCGCAAACTCGCCTCTCGGCATTTACGACCTCGCCTCGACTTTTCCCATCTCGCCCCGTGCTTCACTGCGCGGGGCTTTTTTTTAAGGCTGCTTGCCGAGGTGGCGGGCGATCGCATCGGTCCGGCTGCCCACCTTGATCACGGCTCTTTGAAGCTCTTCTTTCGATTGCCCCATTTTTCGGTCCAATAGCGGACCTCATAATCTTCATTCAGATAACGGTGCGGCCGTCTTCCGGCGCACGTTTCCTCTTGTTGTCTGCCATGGGTCACCTCCGGTTGCATAAACAGGCTACGGTCCGTTCGGTTCCGTTAGGACCGCCGGCCCATTAATCATTCGGATATTGGCTCCCGCTTCGGCTCGGTTGCTGAATCGAGCGGTTGGGAAAGGCTGGTGCACTGATGGAAAAAATCACGATGTATCAGGAACCGCTGGAGCGGTACGTTTACAGCAAGATTATGAATGTTAAGCCGGTGAACATCCGGCGCCTGGAGATCCGGCGGCTCAGCGAAGCTGAGAACGGCTGTAACTGGGTGATTGCCGAGTTGGATTGTGACCTGCCGGCGCACATGATGTCTTACCTTCAGAGGGAAGTGATCGCACCGTTGCGGAATGCGATCGATTTGGCGGCAGAACGGCGGCGCCGGCAGTAGAGTTAGCGCTGCGCCGCAACCGGACCTTGCGAATACTGTTGACGGTGCGGAAGCCATTTCCTCGCCCGGGAATTAAAAGCGGATCGACCACGGCAAAGCTCGCCTGTTTACCAGGGGTGGATGCGTCTGGTCGGAGCGCTTCCCGACGCTGATCAAGGAATTGGCCGATGCCACTAACACGTGCTCGTATTTGTGAAAGGCGAGCCACGCAGGGCTGTGTCGCTTGCGGTGCCGCGGACGTTTCATCAATTGCAGGAATTGATAAGCCGGGCGATAGCAGGAAAAACGATGAAGAAGGCTTTGATGGTTAAAGAAGAGCTTGAACGATTTCTTGCGGTTAAGATGTTCGCGTACTCAAAATCTATTATGGCTGTAACTGTTACTCCCGTCGATCTCGGCGGAGAGGACTGGAATTGGGAAGTGTCAAAAATTACCGGATACATAACTCCAGCGGAGCTTGACGCCATTGAGAGAAAAATTATCAGGCCGCTTCAAAAGCACATCGATCTAATGGACGGTTCCGTCAGTGAACCGGGCGAAAGTGATCGAAAAGACTAGATCTCATATCGTTGAATGGGCACTCCCGGCGGCGGCAATCAGCGCGTCTGGGTCCCTGCCAAGCTGCCTGTAAAATCGGGGATTTGTGAAGGCGCCGTGATCTCCGCTCTAGTCAGGCATGTCACTGTTCCTGGGGCCATCCATGCCATGCTTTGGCGACGTCGATCGCCCTGCGGTGCTCGTACAATAGTTCGCCAGGTTGCAGCTTTCGAAACGTCTTAACCCGATCTGCCGTCAGGATGAATTGGGTGGCGTCGCGGGTAAGCTCCCATTCGAGCTCTTGCAGCGTCTTCGGCGGCATTTCCGTCAGAACGCCTAATTCGACCACTTTGAGTTCGTCAGCCATGATCTGCTCTCATTCTTCGTTGGATCAATCCGTTCAAATCGGGCCAGGCGACCAGGAGGATGGCCTTTTCGGCCGCCAGCCAGGCGTTTGACTGTGTCTGGGTCATCGACCGTCAACGTGACGGAAAAGCGATGACGAGTCCGGTGTCGGCAGTAATGGCATTTGAGCCGCCGGAGCACTTCGGTCAGCGTGTAATCTTCGCCATATTTCTGGATGAGATTGGTGGTCGAGAGGGTCCGCATGTGTTCGCAATTGCTGCAAGCGGCAACCAAGGAATGATCGCCGACCTGAACCAAGGTTGCGACTTTGCCTTTGCATCTGATCCGCCACACCCTGCAAGCCGCTCACCACGAACATTGCCGCTCGATCCTGGCCAGCGTCAGGTCGTCAAAGACAGCCAAGTCGCCGCGCTCTGCGCAGATTTTCTTCCCTTGCGGCTCGCCTACTTCGGTGAGCCGTCACCCAAAGCCTTCTCACCCAACCGGCACGCGGTTCTGCAGCTCTTCACCGCGCTGCAGGCGTTCGAGATTCTCGGCGAAGAAATTGGCGAAGATGCGGTCCCAGCCGATCACCAGATCGGCGACATGCGGCGTGATCAGCACATTGGGCATGTCCCAGAGCGGGCTGTCCTGGGGCAGCGGCTCGCGCTCGAAGACGTCGAGATAGGCGCCGGCGATGTGGCCGCTGCGCAAGGCGTCGATCAGGGCCGCTTCATCCACCACCTCGCCACGCGCGGTATTGATCAGCAAGGCGCCCGGCTTGCAAGCCGCCAGCATCTGCCGGTTCATCAGATGCCGCGTCTCGTCATTGAGCCGCACATGCAGGCTGACGATATCGGCGCGGCCGAGCAATGCCGGCAGATTTTCCGGCGGATGCATTTCATCGACATGCGGATGCGGCTGCTGCTGGCGGCGGATCGCCAGCACGCGCATGCCGAGCGCCTTGGCGAAATGCGCGACATGGCCGCCGATCGCGCCCAGGCCGACGATCAGGAGGGTCTGTTCCGACAAGGAGCGGAAGGCATGCTGGCGCCATTCATGCCGGCGCTGCTGATGGAGATAGGTGAGGAATTGGCCGTTGAGGGCAAGCATGCCGCCGATCACCGTCTCGCCCAGGTAGCGCGCCAACACGCCGGCGCTGTTGCTGACGGCGAGATCCTGGCGCGGCCAGGGCAGGAATTGTTCATAGCCGGAACCGCCGACATGCAGCCATCGCACGGTTGGATGCGCCGCCGCGATCCGTTGCGGCTGGCCGGGAAAATGCGGCTGGGAGATGGAGAAAACGGCGCAGGGATTTGCCGCCGTCAATTGCGCCGGCAGGGTCTCCAGCGCGGAGACATAGGTGAAAGCGATATCGGGGAAGCGTGCCTCGAGTGCGGTGCTGAACGAGTCCGGCCGGTCATGAATGACCAGAACCGATTTCACCGGTGCCGACAATTTTTCCTGCGACATCATCTATCCTGTTCCTTGCAAAATCACGCTGTCGAATAAACATCCTTAAGATGAAAGTCGATACCGCTGTCGGCATCGGCGGAATTGGGTGACGTCAGTCACAGCCCGCTTGGTTGATCCTGCTTCGCTTGGTTGCTACGGTAAGGACTGATGTCACAAGACGAGGATGGAAGATGAAGATGCGCGCTGGCTTCCGTTTCCGCCCTAAATCTTCTTTTACATTGCTTTCCCGTGCCGCGCCGTTGCTGCCCGCCTTCTCGCTTGCAAGCTTCCTGGTGATCACGCCGGGTTTTGCCGCCGAGCAGAGCGCCCGCGCTTTTCTGGAGTCGATTTATGCGCGTTATCAGGGCATTGATCCCGAAGGCATTGCCCTCAGCACCGAGGACGATCTGAATCATTACTTCACCCCGGAACTCGCCCGTAAATTGGCCGAGGACAGCCGCGCCGCCCAGGCGAAAGGCGATGTGCCGGAACTGGACGGCGATCCCTTCGTCGATGCCCAGGATTGGCAGCTCACCGATCTCAAGATCGATGTCGATGACGCCGCGACCCGGAAGACCACTGCCAAGGTCAGCTTCGAGAACCAGGACCAGCCAGTGACGATCAGGCTGGATCTGGTGAAGATCGGCGCGGACTGGAAGATCAACGACATTCACTGGCCGAAAGGCAGCCTCCGTCAGTTCCGCGCGAACAACTGACGAAGGCCTGCCCACCCTCGTTCCACGGTGCCCGCCGCGCCCGGCCAAGCCTTTCATCCCGGTCTTCACCCTGTTTCGGCCGTCAATCCCGGCACGTATGGGCCGTTGAAATTTGTTGACTTAAAATCAACATAAGATATATAGTTGAAAAATAAACAACGACACAATCAGCGCCGCGAGCCGCCATGTCGCACCTCACCGTCTGCCTCCACGGCATCCGCATTCATGTCGGCTTCTACCGCGACGGGCGGCGTTGGCGGATCGACGAGGCCGATGTCTATGTCACCGATGAGAACGGCGAGCTTGCCTGCGTCGTCGACGACATCGACCGCCTCGGCGGCGTCGGGCCGGCCGGCAGCTTCCAGTCGCTGCGCTGCCTGGCTGAGGACACGGCCAATGAAAACCTGGTCGCCGATTGGGATCGCGACCAGCGGATCTATGAACGCGAACTCGACCGAACGGATTGAGTGATCCAGTTGAATGATTCCAGGAGAAGCAGTGATGCAGGAATATAGACAGAAATCTGACAGAGCGAGAATTGGCGAACTTGGCCCCAAGCAGCAAGCCTGGTGCGACACCCATCTGCCCAATCTCCGCCGGCCGCGACAGCCCGTCGATCTGGCGCAACCAGCCCTGCCCGGTCATGACGGCTGCCCGCCGGTGATGCGATGATGCCGTTTCTGAAGAGCCTGTCCGCTTTGCTGGACGAGGCGCCGGATGACGCAAAGGGTGCTACCGCCGCGATCTGTGGTAAGCCGGCAATGCCGCCCTCTCCTCGCTCGAGCGGTTGCGCCGGCTGTCATTTCACCTTCACGGCCGGGCGGCTTGCACCACCTGCCGCGAATGACGATGCTGAAGAAGAAAATACAATACAAACATAAGGTTAATTTATAAAATTAACCCATACACTCAAGCTTTTGGGATTAGCGGGATCGGCCGCCGAGCCAGCCGTTTTCTTCGCCTGTATAGGGCCACATGGAGGACCTCCGTTGTTATAACGAGACGCCTCCCAGCCCGCGGACTTCATCCAATTTCTGAAGATTGAATTTGCTGCATCGCACATTCGGTTAGATGACTGAGATCACGGGAAATTTCAAGATTATACTGCATTGCACAATGAATAGCGCTGATATGACGACAAGGACGAAAAAAAGCCGCCATCCGGCAGTCCGGATGGCGGCTTTCTTTTTAACTCAATCGCTTAGGCAGCTTTGAACTGACGCTGGAAGAAGAAGCCCGTCAGGATTCCCAGCGCCACCCAGAAGAGCAGGCTGGTCATCGTCACAGCGACGATGAAGCTGTGAGCCAGGGCTTCCGGCGCAGCGCTGTGATGTTCGGCCGGCTGCGGCGCGCCATAGGCATGCGGCAGCACGATCATCGCGACCCCCAGCACCGACCAGAGCATCTGGCGGGTGAAGAAGATCAGCGCCAGGCCGCCACCGGTCAACAGGACCGTCGCAACCCACCAGAGCTGACGCTGCAGCAAAGGTGCAGCTTCGGTGCCCGGCACTTCCGGCGGCAGGCCGAGACCCGGCGCCAAAGTGAAGACGGCGAAACCGGCAAGCCCCCAGAACAGGCCCTTACGCCAATCCATCTGGCTGCCGCGCGCGGCATAAGCGGCGGCCAGCAGCAAGGCGAAGCCGATGCCGGTCAGGATGTCGGCGGCGGCAGTGAAGGCATTGCGCTCCAGCCCGTTGCTCGGCTCCCAGCCCCCCTCTTCGTGATCATGGGCCTCATGCGCCTCGCTGGCGGCATGGTCATGGTCGGTGCCGGACATGGCCATCCCGGACATGCTGCCAGCCGTTGCGGAATTCCCATCAGAGCCTTCCGTGGCCGGTGCCGCCTCATCCGCCGCCTTTTCGAAGACTTCGGCTTTCAAGATAACCGGGACGGTTGCGATCTGATGCACGAGGGTGACGAAGACACCCGCGATCAGCCCCGCCAGGACGGCGGTGATCAATAAACGACGAAAAGTATCCATGAACGTTCCCCTAGAGCCGGATGATCATCAGTGGAATCGCTGAAGCGATCTCACTTGGGATCTGAATCCGTCTCTCTTCTGTAAGATAGAGGGCGATTCAGCTTTCCAGTCGAAGCAAACCTGCTTCAAATCGACAGCATCGCGCTCTTGATAACGGCCCCGATGGCCGTGTTAGTGGCAGGGGAAAGCGTTGGAATGCCGGGTATCGTGGGCGGCGTTGTGGAAAACGTTGATATGGGAGAAACCCACACCCCAGAGCAGCGCCACGCCCAGGAAGGCGGCGCAGAAGATGCCGAGCTTCGCGTCAGCCTTGGAGGTGCTGCCGGCGGCAGTCCGGTTCGGGGTGGTCTGGTTCAGAATCTGAGAATTGGCCTGCATGATGATGCTCCTGATTCGGCCTTCGCGCGGAAGTGCCGTGGGTTACAGAAGCGTCGAGCGCCTTGGCCCGTGCCGGGAACGAACAGGGGTGTCACCGATTCCGGACCACCCCGTCCCGCTCCCGCCCGTGGCAGAGCGACCGAACGCCGATGGCAGGTCTCCTGGCTCGCGGGTCATCGCCGGCTTGCCGACCTTCCCGGTTACCCGAACCAGTGGTCATGATTGGCAGCAGGCTATCCGCTTACAGTTGCGGGGGCAGCCACGGTTTTGGCCCCTTTTGGGTCGTCCGCACCGTGTTCCCTATTAATCCCCTGGACTTCAGCCGTCGGGGAACCATCTTCGGTCAAAATATCGGCGATACAGTTCGCCTGTCAACGCAGGGACGTCATGATCCCGCCCGCCAGCGTCCAATTCCCCGATCAGAGGGCCGTTTCCGGTCCCTGTTTCTGGTCCTCATTTCTGGCCCCTCATTTCTGGCCGTTGATCTCCGTCTGGATCGCCCGGGACAGGGCAAACAGGCGCCGTTCCAGCACCACCGGCTGGTCGCAGACCAAAGGCAGCAGCTTCTCGCGGTCATCGAAAATGCGCGAATCCCAGCTGACCTGGTCCTGCACCGCCTGGCGCTGCTCGGCGATCTTGACGTCCGTCGAGACCGGATCGAGCCCGTCCAGGGTCTTCATCCCCGCCTGGATACGGTCGGCCAGCTTCTGCTGCCGCTCGTTGAAATGCCGAATGCCGCGGATGATGGAGTCCCGTTCATCATTCAAGGTCTCGAACAGGCCGGCGAAGACCTTGGTCATCACCGCCGGCCGGTCCTTGTCATAACCGGCGGCGAAGCGATGCAGCGCATCGATCGCCTCCTGCTGCGGCACGCGGCGCGGCGCGACCTGCTCGACCACCGCCTCGACGGCGGCATCCTTGCGCCAGCTATCCGCCGCCTCGGCCGGGTCGGGCCCGTTCCACATGGCGCCGATCGACAGTTCCGGCTGCAGCCGCTGCATGCAGGGCCAGTCGTCGCCAGGCTTGGCGTTATCCGTGCTTTCCGTCGTACCTGCCTCGGCGGCACCGCTTCCCTCGCCCGCGCCGGAATTCGTCGCACCGGGTGCGGTGGCGCTCGGCGAGGATGCACCGGGTGAAGAGGCACCCGGCGAAGAGGCACTGTCCTGTGCCAAGGCGACAGCGCCCGCGCCGCCTAACAGCAAGGTCGCGGCGATACATGCAATCGCCGCTTTCCGTGTAACTGTCGCTTGCATGGTCGGTTTATCCGTCATGCTTTCCTCCACGCTTAAGGTTCACGCAGCTCTGCGGCCGCTTCCCATGTCCTTCGATCGATTGTCCTTCAATCGATCAACCACCGCCCCGTACCCGCGCCAGCATGCCCTTCGCCGGGTCATAGGCGACGATGGCGCCCGCCAGGAAGACCACGAGGCAGCCGATCACCACCGCGATCGACAGCGGATCGATGCGGCCATAGAGCATGAAGCGGATCATCTCGACCGCATGGGTGAAGGGATTGAGCCGGCAGATATCCTCCAGCAGGGGACTGCCCTCGCCCACCTTCCACAGCGGATAGAGCGCCGATGAGGCGAAGAACATCGGGAAGATCACGAAGTTCATCACCCCGGCGAAATTCTCCAGCTGCTTGATCATCGAAGAAAGCAGCAGGCCCAGCGCCCCGAGCATCAGCCCGGAGAGCAGCAGCGCCGGGATGACCGTGACATAGCCAATCGGCGGCGGCTCGATGCCATAAAAATAGGCGATCAGCAGGAAGACATAGATCTGCGGCAGCGAGAGCAGCGCGCCGGCAGATAGTTTCGAGACCAGCAGGAACCAGCGCGGGATCGGGCTGGTCAGCAGCACCCGCATGCTGCCCATCTCCCGGTCATAGACCATCGACAGCGAACTTTGCATGCCGTTGAACAGCTGGATCATCGCGATCAGGCCGGGGACGATATATTCGTCATAGAGAATATAGGTCTCGTAAGGCGGGATGATCGAGACGCCGAGCACCGAGCGGAAACCGGCGGCGAAGATGAAGAGCCAGATCAGCGGCCGCACCAAAGCCGAGACGAAACGGCTGCGCTGATGCACGAAGCGCAGGCCCTCGCGCCAGGTGATGCCGATGAAGCAGCGGATCCAGGCCATGATCGTCATCGCAGTCTCACCCGCTTCCTCATGCCGCATCCGTTAATTGCCGGAAGGCATCCTGCAGCGATCCGGCGCCAAGCCCGCCGACGATCACGCCCGCCGCGTCATATTGCAGGATGCGGCCGCGATGCAGCACCACAGTCAGGTCTTCCGGCTTCACCTCGTCAATCAGATGGGTGGCCCAGAAGACCGTCAGCCCGCGATCCTGCACCAAGCTGCGCACATCCGCCAGGATATCGGCGCGGCTGCGGATATCGAGGCCGACCGTCGCCTCGTCGCAGAGCAGCAGCCGCGGCTGATGCAAAAGCGCGCGGGCGATTTCGATGCGCCGCATCTCGCCGCCGGAAAAGCTACGCGCCCGCCGGCCCGCTTCCTTGAGCAGCCCGACACGGCCCAGTTCCGCCGTGATGCGTTCCCGCGTCACCGCATGGGACAAGCCATGCAAGGCGGCATGGTAAGCCAAATTCTGCGCCGCCGTCAGTTCCAGGTCCAGCGCCCGCTGCTGGAACACGATCCCCATCCGGGCGAGGGCGGCGGAAGCATGGCGACGCATGTCATGGCCGAAAATCCGGATGCTGCCCGATTGCGCCGCATAAAGCCGGGTCAGCAAGGAGAACAACGTGGTCTTGCCGGCCCCGTTCTGCCCCAGCAGCACCACGAAACGGCCGGACGGCACGGCAAGATTGATATCCGCCAACACAGCCCGCCCACCGATCCGATGCGACAGCCCGATGATGTCGATGGCGGGAGATGTTTCCTGGATGCCGTTAGTCATAGAGGATCACGCTCGCCACGCTTCTCATCAGATGCCATGCCGTCCTAGCGTGCTTCAATATTGCTCCCCTCACCCCAACCCTCTCCCCGCAAGCGGGGCGAGGGAGAAAAATGCGGCACCCTTCTCCCTCGCCCCTCTTGCGGGGAGAGGGTTGGGGTGAGGGGCACAGCACACGAGATGCTCAAACAAGGCCGCTAACAATACACACTCACCGAATCGCCACGCCCCAGGGCAGCTCGCCCACCGTGATCGACTTGGTCACTTTCTGATCTGCCACGTCGATGACCGAGATGTCGTTGGATTCACCGTTGGTCGACAGCAGCAATTTGTTGTCCGGCGTGAAAGCCAATTGCCAGACGCGCTGTCCCACCAGCAGGTATTTCTCCACCTTGTAGCTGGCGACATCGACGACGGCGACGCGGTTGGCCGGGCCGAGCGCGATGAAAGCGGTCTTGCCGTCATCGGTGATGGCGACACCGACCGGCTGGATCGTTTCCTTGCGCACGCCGGGAATTTCAAAGGTCACCTTATGCATGATCTTGCGCGTGGCGGCGTCGATGATGCTGACCGTGCCGCCGACTTCCGAGGAGACCCAGACGAATTTGCCGTCGGGGGTGAATTTGGCGTAGCGCGGCCGGGTATCGACCAGCACGCTGTCGATCACCTCATGGGTCGAGGTATCGATGAAATGCGCCATGCTGGTGGTTTCCGACGTATTCACCAGCCATTTGCCGTCGGGGCTGACGCCCATGCCTTCCGGTTCGGTGCCGACCGGGATTTCGCTTGCGACCGAGCCCTGATCGACATCCAGCACCGTCACCATGTTGTTGTCCTCATTGGCGACATAGAGCGTCTTGCCGTCGGGCGAGAGCGTGAACAATTCGGGATCGGGTCCGCTCGGCAGGGTATTCACCACCTTCAGCGTATCGAGATCCAGCACCTCGATGTGATCAGCATCGCTGGTGCAGATGAAAAGCTGCTTCTTGTCATGGCTGAGCGTGATGCCGCGCGGCCTTTCGCCCACCTGCACCGTCGCCGTCACCTCCATCTTGTCGAGATCGATGACCGAGATGCTGTTGCCCTTCTCGTTCGAAACATAAGCGGTGAAGGCTTGTGCCGAACCGGCGGCAACCGAGGTGAGGAAAGCAACGCTAAACAGAGAACTCGTCCAACCCAGGGTCCCCATCAAAAGCCGTCTCATTTTTCACTCCCCATCGCTGTCACAGCGTCACTTGTTCAAGTGGCAGGCCGATTCCGGCTCGTCGTAACCCAGGGTATCGAGCGGCGTCCGCTGATGCAGGAAACCTTCCTGCGGCGACACCGAGACCATCATCAGCGGCGAGGCCAGCACCATCGGCTGGCGCAATTGCTGGTTCCATTTGCGGAAAGTCAGGCCCTGACCCTTGAAGGCGCCGACCGTGAAGGCATCGGAGACCAGGTAGCTGTGGACATCAGCGGGATCGGCCTTGCCGGTCCGCGTCGCCGCTTCGCCGATCGCCCGCACCGCGACCCAGGCGGAATAATCGCGTTCCAGCATCCAGCGATGGGCGGCGGCTTCGAACCGCCGCTGCATCTGCATGCCGCCCCATTGCTCCTGGCTGCGATGCCAGGCGGTGGGTACCAACCCTTGCGTGCCGACGACGGGCCGCGGGTCCCAGGTGCGGTACGGCAGATACTCGCCGAAGACCTCGCTTTCATCGGCAACGGCCAGCACATCATAATCCGGCAGGCGCTGGGTCAGGTCCGCCATCTGCTTGCGGATCTGCGCTTCGCCGGTATCGCTGCGCCGCGAGCCGGCCTTGAACTCATAGGTCCGTTCCTCGACGATCTTGGCGCCGAATTTCTTGGCGCTGTGCCGCAACGCATCGGCATAGGCCTTGTCGGCATCATTGCTGCCGGAGACCAGCACCCAGCGCATCCACTTCTTGACCGCCATATACTCCGCCAGGGCATCGGTCTTCATCGCCCGGCTGGGGACTACATTGAAGATATTGGCGCGGCAATCCTTGAGGCGCAGGCTGTCATCCTCGGCGCGGATATTGAAGATGACGAGATCCTTGGCTTCCGGCAAATCCGCCAGTTGCAGCAGCCGGTCGGCGGTCAGATCGGCGACGATCAGCTTGGCGCCCTGGCCGACCAGGTCGTCGAGGCCGGCCTTGAGATCGCCGCCGGCCGCGACGGTCTTTTCCTTCAGCTCATAGCTCTGCTTGAGGAACTTGCCCGTGGTATTGTTATCCGCCAGGGCGACCTTCGCCCCCGCCAGGCCCTTGTCCTTGGCGACGACTTCCACCAGCGACAAAGGCGGCGGTTCGGGGATCGCCTCGGTCAGATAGCCGATGGTGACGTTCAGGATTTGCGGCGTGGTAGATGGCGACGCGCCACCCTCATCCTGCGCCATTGCCGAGCCGGGCAGCGATCCGACCGAGAAGATTGTGAGAAGGGCCAGTGATGATGCGATCAGCCACGGATGCGCGGACAGCCGTGGCTTCGCTGCCATCATCGACCACCTCTTGAGATGGTGGAATATCCCACCTCCCTCATTGCGCCCCTGCTTGTTTCAGATAGGCGATCACATTGGCGCGGTCTTCCGCCTTCGGCAGGCCGGGGAAGATCATCTTGGTGCCGGGCACCATCTTGCGCGGATTGGTCAGATAGGTATCCAACGTCGCCTCATCCCAGGTGACATTGGCCTTCTTCATCGCATCGGAATAGGCAAAGCCTTCGACCGATGCCGATTTGCGGCCAACGACACCGTGCAGCGACGGCCCCACCTTGTTCTTGCCGGCCTCGACCGTGTGGCAGACTTGGCATTTGGTGAAGATCTTCTTCCCCGCATCCGCATCGCCTTCCTGGGCCAGGGCGGCATGCGCCATCGCCAAAAGACAAATCGCGGCCGTCGCCACGACAGCGGCAGGGGCAAGAGCATATCGCATCATCGAAGAAATCTCCCTAGCAGATTGACCCGATCTTGTTGTCCATTCCGGCACGACACACCGTCATGCGGCTTTATCGTTATGCAGTTTCGGCCCTATGGCGCATGCGCCAATGGATCGTGCCACATAATCGCCGGCAGGTTAACGCTTCTGCCGCAGATAGGATAGTTCAAACGTTAACATACCGGCCGGTCAACTCTAGAAACGCGGCCAAGCCGCTACAAGCGATGATCGAAGAAATCAGACCAAAGTACAGTCACTATCGCACCGCAATATGATTGCCGAAGCGCGAGTCCTTGCCGCAAGCTGACCAAAAGCATGATGGCGCGACAACCCGCATGACGATCGCATGTTCATTCTGTCGGCTTTCGGCCGCGACCATGATCCTGCTTGCCGGGATATGGCTCGGCGCAACGGCCGCGGCCGCCGACGACTCGGCGCTTACCGTGACGGAAATCGCCCCCGGCATCTTTGTGCATCAGGGCGTTCATGCCGAGGCGACGCCGGAAAATCTCGGCGGCATCGCCAATATCGGCTTCATCATCGGCGATGACTCCATCGCGGTCATCGATACCGGCGGCAGCCTGCGGGAGGGCAAGGCCCTGCTGGCGGCGATCCGGCAAATCAGCCCCCTGCCCGTCCGCTATGTCATCAACACCCATTTCCATCCCGATCACATTTTCGGCAATGGCGCCTTCGCCGCATCGCATCCTGAGGTGATCGCCCATGCCAATCTGCCGCGCAGCCTGGCAGCGCGGGCCGGCGATTACCTGGCCTCGGCGCGATCGGCGATGGGCCAAAGTTTCCTCGGCACCGAGATTCCCAACCCGAAGCGGCTGGTCGGCAAGACCGACGATATCGATCTCGGCCATCGCCGCCTGCACCTGACCGCTTTCCCGCCGGCTCATACCGATGCGGATCTCACCGTCTACGATGAAAAAACCGGCACGATTTTCGCCGGCGATCTGCTGTTTATGGAGCGCATCCCGTCAATCGACGGCTCGGTTCTCGGCTGGCTGAAGGCGATCGACAAGCTGCGACGGGTCAAAGCGCAACGGGTCGTACCCGGCCATGGCCCGGTTTCGGCGCCCTGGCCCGCCGCGCTGGACGATGAGGAACGCTATCTGTTCGTGATCGCCACCGAAACCCGCAAGGCCCTGGCCAACGGAGAGAGCCTGCGGCAGGCCACGGCGACCGTGGGACAGTCGGAACGTCCCAATTGGCAATTGTTCGACGCCTATAACGAGCGCAATGTAACGGCAGCTTATACCGAACTGGAATGGGAAGAGTGAAGCGGCACTTGTGAGCACTAGTCATCCTACGCCGCCCACCGCAGGGTGCCGACCATCGCGGGGTATCGATGCCATTCCCGCTTGTCACCCTCGGGCTCGGCCCGAGGGTCCAGGGGTGAGGACAGGCGCGGTGGTTGCGGTGGACCCTAGGGGTCAAGCCCCGGGGGTGACAACCTTGTTTGTGGGCGACACCATGCGATAGCCAGCGCCAACAGGTTGCCGGCAATCGCGCCTCGGGAGGTGAAGATGAGACTATCTCGAACCGCCTGCATCGGTCAGGCTTTGTCCTTCCTGCTGCTGCTGGTCATCCTGGCCGTGGCGGCGCCGCGCACGGCTGCCGCCGATGAGGCGAGCGATGATCCCTGGCCGGATCTGCAAACCGCCATCTTCGCCGACCGCCAGATCGCCGACGGGTCAAGCTTCATGCATCTGGAGGCGCCGGCCCGCGCCGCCGATGCTGCCGTCGTCCCGCTGGAGATCAAGTTCGATCCGGCGCAGATGCCGGGCCTGACCGTGAAGACCATCACCCTCGTCATCGACAAGAACCCGGCGCCGGTCGCCGCCGTCTTCCATCTCGCCGCCGTTATGCCCGATCCCAGCATCGGCACGCGCATCCGCGTCAATGAATATACCAACATCCACGCCGTGGCGGAGATGACCGACGGCAAGCTCTATATGGCCAAGGTCTTCGTGAAAGCGGCCGGCGGCTGCTCCGCGCCGGCGGTCAAGACCCCGGCCGAAGCCGTCGCGCATCTCGGTGAGATGAAGCTGAAGCTGCCGCCCGATGCGACAGCCGGCCAGGCGCGGCGCGCGCAACTGATGATCCGCCACCCGAATTTCTCCGGCATGCAGATGGATCAGGTCACCCGCTATTACATCCCGGCGAAATTCATCGAGGCGATCGACATCACCTATGACGGCAAGCCGTTGATGAGTGTCGAGGGCAATATCTCGCTCAGCGAGAACCCCTTCATCGAATTTTCGCTGAAGCCCGACCAGGCCGGCGAGATGTCGGTGACGGCGCGCGATTCCGACGGCGCGGTCTTCAAGAAAGCCTGGCCGGTCCCGGCATCGAGCTGAGCCAGGGCTTTAGAAACGTCTAGGTTTTAGAAACAGCGGAAATCCGCTTCGATCTGGGCGAGGCGCAATTGATCGACCATGGCCTTCAGCATCGGCATCGTCCGGAACATCGATGTGTTCTCGCCCGGCACCAGTTGCATGCGCATGATGGTATCCGCCTTCTCATAATCGTCGTAGGACACGATGGAGGAGATCGCATCGATGCTGCAGGAACAACGCTGCATCATCTCCTGATTGTTGCCGTTGCTGGCCATGCAGCCGATGACGTAATCGGCGACCACGGGCGTCGGGTATTGATTGGCTTCGGCCGGCATTTGTCCCAGAACGAATGCAAGCGGCGCGACGAGGAAAGCGATGATGCGGGTTTTCACGACAACCTCTTCTCATCAGGTACGGGGAAGGATCGGCAGCAGAACACAGGCCGTGCGCAGCGTCAATTGCACCAGAGATCGATTGGACAGAGATCGAACGCGAAACCGGCACAGGTGAATGATGCACCGCAACCGACAGGAACCTATCGGTGATCCCGCAAGCACTCGTCGCGACCCTGCTGGCGACCATCGCCCAATATACCGGCTATGCCATTCCCGGCACGCCGCCGGACATCGAACAGATCTCCCACCGCCAGCTGGAAGCGGCCTATTGTCACCGGCCTTGCAATATCCTCGGCCTCACCACGCCGGACGGCGTGATCCTGCTGGATGACAAGCTGGCCATCGGCAAGGACCCCGCAGCCACCAGTATCCTGGTGCATGAACTCACGCATTTCCTGCAGCGCGCCAATGCCTCCCGCGGGACGCCCGTGAATTGCAAGGTCTGGGCCGAACGCGAATCCGAGGCCTATGACGTGCAATACCGCTGGTTGCGCGAGAAGTCGCCCTCGATCCTCTCATTTTCGCAATCGCTGTCGGAACTTGGCCCCCATCTGATGATGCTGCGCTGCGCTGAGGATAGCGGCTCGCTCGGCCCCGATCGCAGACCCTCTTTTCAGCAACCAAATCGGGTCATGCTTTAGCCGGTACCCACGTCAATCGGGTGGTGCGGCGCAAAATCTTGGCCTAAAGGATGACGATTTTTGAAAGACGAGCCGTAAGCGCGTCTTGTCACTGCGTTCCGCGATGACTACACTTCACAATAGTCGGGAAATCCGACTGATAGAGCGTAGTCTATATTCTGTCTAAACTGTAGGAGACAGCCATGAAGAAGACGTGGAAGACTCCGCGGGTGCGCGAAATCTGCGTAGGTATGGAAATCAACAGCTACGCCAGCGCGCGTATCTGAACTAAGACGCCCGCCGGCCAGTAGAGACGGCGCCTAACGGCAGGACCGCGATTCATGCATATCGTCGTTCTCGGATCTGCTGCCGGCGGCGGGTTTCCCCAGTGGAATTGCAATGCGCCAACGAGCCGGGCCGCGCGGCAAGGTTCCGTGACCGCGCGACGACGGACGCAGGCCTCGATTGCGGTCAGCGCCGATGGCGAAAACTGGTTGCTGATCAACGCCTCCCCCGATTTCCGCCAACAGGTGCAGCAAAACGCACAATTGTGGCCAAAGCCCAGCGACTCAAAATCCGGCGGGCTGCGCCATAGCCCGATCAAGGCGGTACTGCTGACCAGTGCCGAGGTCGATCATATCGCCGGGCTTCTGTCGATGCGCGAAAGTCAGGCCTTCACGCTTTGGGCGACGCCGCGTGTCCACGCCATCCTGGCGGAGAACCCGATCTTCACCGCGCTCAATCCGGCGCATGTCGAGCGGCGCGATTTCGCGCTGGACGATCGCCGGCAGGTGACCGGCTGCGGCGCGGCACTCGGCCTCACCATCGAGGCCTTTTCCGTGCCCGGCAAGGTGCCGCTGTTCCTTGAAGGCCGGATTGGCGCAGGTGGCGATCTCGCCGGCAGCAGCGATGAAACCATCGGCCTGAAGATCTCGGGCGGCGGCAAGTCGTTTCACTTCATTCCCGGCTGCGCGCGCCTGACGCCTGAATTGCGCGATCGCCTGCGCGGTGCATCTTTGCTGTTCTTCGACGGCACCTTGTGGCGCGACGACGAATTGGTGCAGCTCGGCATCGGCAGCAAGACCGGCCATCGCATGGGCCATATGAGCATCAGCGACCCGGACGGCACCCTCGCCGCCTTCGCCGATCTCGATGTGCGGCGCAAGATATTCATTCACGTGAACACCACCAACCCCATCCTGATCGACGGCTCGCCGGAGCGCCGCGCCATCCAGGCGCAAGGCTGGGAGATGGCGGAAGACGGCATGGAAATTCATTTATGAGCGAGCGTGGTTGATGACGGAATTGCTGCTGACGCCGGAAGAACTGGAAGCCGCCCTGCGCACCATCGGCGCCGAGCGCTATCACAGCCGACATCCGTTTCACGGCCTGCTGCATGGCGGCAAGCTGGATAAGGGACAAGTCCAGGCCTGGGCACTCAACCGCTTCTATTATCAAAGCCGCATTCCCATGAAGGATGCGGCGATTCTGGCACGCACGGAAGACCCCGAACTGCGCCTCATCTGGCGCCAGCGCATCATCGATCACGATGGCCATGAAGGCGAAATTGGCGGCATCGAGCGCTGGCTGAAGCTGACCGACGCGCTCGGCCTCGATCGCGATTATGTCGCTTCCGGCGCCGGCCTGCTGCCGGCCACGCGTTTCGCCGTCGATGCCTATGTTCATTTCGTGCGCGACCGCAGCCTGCTGGAAGCCATCGCCTCCTCGCTGACCGAGTTGTTCGCGCCGGCGATCATCAGCGACCGCGTGGCTGGGATGCTGGCGAATTACGACTTCGTCTCGCCGACGGCGCTTGCTTATTTCGACAAAAGATTGCACCAGGCGCCGCGTGACGCCAATTTCGCCCTGGATTACGTGAAGCGCGAGGCAAGGCGGCCGGACCAGCAGCAGGCCGTCATGCAGGCCCTGCGCTTCAAATGCGATGTGCTGTGGTCGCAGCTCGATGCCCTGCACCATGCCTATGTCGCGCCCGGGCATATCCCGCCCGGTGCTTTCGATCCCGGTGCTTTCGATCCGGCCCACCCGGCGGCGCATCGATAATGGGCTTGCCGGCGGAGACACGCCCGAAACTGGCCCGCGGCATCCGGCTGCAATTCGACGCCGCGCGCGACCAATGGATCCTGCAGGCGCCGGAACGGGTGCTGGTGCTGGACGAGATCGCCGCCGAGGTGTTGCAACGCTGCACCGGCGAGGCCGATATCACCGCCATCATCGCCAGCCTTGCCGCAGCCTTCGACGCGGAGCCGGGCGAGATCGCCGCCGATGTCGATGAATTGCTGACGGGCTTGATCGAGAAACGGATCATCGCCACATGACCGGAATGCGCCGTAAACCCGCCTCGACCGTCTCCATGGACCCGGCACCGGAACAGTTGCCATTGCCGGCCCGTCCCGTGTCGCAGCCGGTCGAGCCGCCGCTGGCGGCCTTGCTGGAGCTGACCCATCGCTGCCCGCTGCAATGCCCCTATTGCTCCAATCCGCTGGAACTGGAGCGGGTGCAGTCGGAGCTGAGCACCGAGGAATGGTGCCGCACCATCAGCGAGCTTGCCATGCTCGGCGCCCTGCAGGTGCATTTCTCCGGCGGCGAGCCGACGGTGCGGCAGGATCTGGTGGATCTCGTCCGCCATGCCCGTGATGTCGGCTTCTATACCAATCTCATCACCTCGGGCGCAGCCATCACCCGCCAGCGCTTCCTGGCGCTGATCGATGCCGGTCTGGATCACGTACAGATCAGCTTCCAGGATGCCGAACCCAATTCGGCGGTCAGGATCAGCCATGTTCCCAACATCCAGGAAAAGAAGCTCACTTTCGCCAGCTGGGTGCGCGAAAGCGGCACGCCGCTGACCGTCAATGCCGTGATCCACCGGCAGAATATCGAGCATATCGATGCCATGATCGAGCTTGCCGTGTCGCTGCATGCGAACCGGCTGGAGGTCGCCCATGTGCAGTATTACGGCTGGGCGCTGGCCAACCGCGCCGCGCTGATGCCGAGCCGCGCGCAACTCGACTTCGTCACCGAGCGGGTGACGGAAGCACGCGAGCGCTATCGCGGCAAACTGGTGATCGATTATGTGGTGCCGGATTACTACGCGCATCAGCCGAAAGCCTGCATGGGCGGCTGGGGCCGGCAGTTCCTCAACATCACGCCCTCCGGCAAGGTCCTGCCCTGCCATGCGGCGGAAACCATTCCCGGCATGCAATTCGCATCGGTGCGCGAGCAGTCGCTTGCCGATATCTGGGCCCATGGCGAGGCTTTCCAGCGCTTCCGCGGCACCGACTGGATGCCGGAGCCCTGCCGCAGTTGCGACCAGCGCGAGATCGATTGGGGCGGCTGCCGCTGCCAGGCGCTGGCGATCACCGGCAATGCCGCCGCGGCCGATCCGGCCTGCGCCAAATCCGACTGGCATGCCGCGATGCAGGAAATCGCCGCAACGGCAGTGGATGCACCGTCCCTGCCCGATTTTCGCTACCGCCGCATGGGCGCCGGCAAGCACTGACCACGCGCACTGACACAACGCATACTGGCGCAACGCATACTGGCGCAACGCAGCGTTTATTCTTGACGGCCCCCGATTCGCACGCGCACGCAATTGAAGCGAGGATGCTGAATTTCATCTATGCGTCTCGCCGATTTCGCGCATCGGCGATTTCGCGCACTACGTGAGTCGTCCTTCATCACCCCGGCATATTGCGCCTTGGTCGAAAGGCAGATGCCGCGTGTTCCCGCGATGCCATCGTTTTGCGGCTGCAATCTCGCGCGCAACGGCGGAAACAGCATGGACGGCCATGGCGAATTTCCACGCCTTACCAAGCCGTTGGGTCCTCGCAGCGACAAGCGAAAGACGAATTTGTACCAAAGAACTACGGATTTTCCGCTTTTGCTGATTGACGAAAAATCCCCCGTCGCCCCACTCTAGGACAGACGCCTGATGGTCTAAAATTACCGCCGCCACCAAGATCCAATCGATGCGGCAGAACAACGACAGCGCAATCAGAACAATCATCACGACCGTCAGCGACGGGCCTGTCCATTCACCAGTCAGGATACAGCGACGCTTTTGACGATCGCTGCGAAAGGGGAGGAAAAACGATGGCTAGATTGTGGTTATCAACGGGCATCTCGATGTCGCTTGCCTTGGCGCTTGCGTCATGGAGCCCGGTGGCCTCGGCCAATGACGAATTGCTGAAGCTGGAGAAGGATCCGCATCAATGGACCCAACCGGCCGGCAATTACGCCAATACGCGTTACAGCAAGCTCGACCAGATCACCAACAAGAACGTCAAGAACCTCCAGGTCGCCTGGACCTTCTCGACCGGCGTGCTGCGCGGCCATGAAGGCGGACCGCTGGTGATCGGCAACATGATGTATCTCAGTACGCCGTTCCCCAACATTGTCTATGCGCTCGATCTGGACAAGAACGGACAGATCGTCTGGAAATATGAACCGAAGCAGGATCCCAACGTCATTCCGGTGATGTGCTGCGACACCGTCAATCGCGGGGTCGCCTATGGCGACGGCATGATCTTCCTGCACCAGGCCGATGCCAAACTGGTGGCGCTCGATGCGAAGACCGGCAAGGTCGCCTGGACCGCCGATGACGGCGATGCGACCAAGGGCGAAACCGGCACTTCGGCGCCGCTGGTCGTCAAGCACATGGTCCTGGTCGGCAATAGCGGCGGCGAATTCGGCGTGCGCGGCAAGGTCACGGCGTATGACACCAAATCCGGCAAGCAAGTGTGGCGGGCTTATTCCATGGGTCCCGATTCCGACACGCTGATCGAGCCGGGCAAGACCACGAATCTCGGCAAGCCGATCGAGGCCGATGAAAGCCTGAAGACCTGGAAAGGCGATCAATGGAAGATCGGTGGCGGCACCACCTGGGGCTGGATCTCATATGATCCGGAACTCAACCTGATCTATTACGGCACCGGCAATCCCAGCACCTGGAACCCGGCGCAGCGTCCCGGCGACAACAAGTGGTCGATGACCATCTTCGCCCGTGACGCCGATAGCGGCAAGGCGAAGTGGCTGTACCAGATGACGCCCCATGACGAATGGGACTATGACGGCGTCAACGAAATGATCCTCACCGATGAGAAGATCGACGGCAAGGAACGCAAGCTGCTGGTGCATTTCGACCGCAACGGCTTCGGCTATACGCTGGACCGCGAGAGCGGCGAATTGCTGGTGGCGGACAAATACGATCCAGCCGTCAACTGGGCGACCAAGATCGACATCAAGACCGGCCTGCCCGACCGGGTGAAGAAGTACTCGACCGAAGCCAATGGCGAGGACAACAACACCCAGGGCGTCTGCCCGGCAGCTTTGGGCAGCAAGGACCAGCAGCCGTCGGCCTATTCACCGAAGACCGGCCTGTTCTACGTGCCGACCAACCATGTCTGCATGGATTACGAGCCCTTCAAGGTGGCCTATACCGCCGGCCAACCCTATGTCGGTGCAACCTTGAGCATGTATCCGCCCAAGGGTGACGATCATCTCGGCAATTTCATCGCCTGGGATGCGACCAAGGGCAAGATCAAATGGTCGATCCCCGAACAGTTCTCGGTCTGGAGCGGCGCTTTGGCAACGGCGGGTAATGTCGTCTTCTACGGCACGCTCGAAGGCTATCTGAAGGCGGTCGATGCGGAGACCGGCAAGGAGCTTTATCGCTTCAAGACGCCATCCGGTATCATCGGTAACGTCAACACATACACCCACAATGGTAAGCAATACATTGCCATTCTCTCCGGTCTGGGCGGTTGGGCCGGAATCGGTATGGCGGCTGGCTTGACCGGCGACACCGAGGGTCTCGGTGCGGTCGGTGCCTACAAGTCACTGTCGCAATACACGCAGTTGGGTGGAACCCTAACCGTCTTTGCCCTCCCAGACTAAAGCCTCAATCAGGCGGGGAGAGAGCCCCCTCTCCCCGCCTTTTTCTTCTGTCGGCCGAGCAAGAGGAAGAGGAAACGGAATGAACATGCGTTACCTGCGTCGCGTTAATGTCACCTTCTTCACCGCTTTCACGATCATCAGCCTGGGTGGCATTTCCGCCAGTTCAGCGCAGGATTCGAATGCGAGTACTACCGAAGACAAGCCCTATCATATCGACGCCGACGGCACGACCGACTGGCCGGTCTTCAACGGCTATCGCCGCTATCATGCCATCTGCCATACCTGCCACGGCCCCGATGGCCTCGGCAGCAGCTTCGCGCCCAATCTGACGGAGTCGCTGAAGCATATGACCAAGGACCAGTTCCTGGATGTGGTGGTCAACGGCCGCACCAATGTCAGCACCTCGGCTGAAAAGCGGATGCCGGCGCTTGGCACCGATCTCAATGTGATGTGTTACATCGACGATATTTATGCTTATCTGAAGGCGAGGTCCGATGGCGCGATCGGTCGCGGCCGGCCGCCGAAGCACGCATCGAAACCCCAGGAAGCCGCCGAGGCGGAAGCCGCCTGCATGGGTTCCGGCACCGGACAGTAAGCGAGATAGCAATTGAGGCATATGTCACGACAGCATGTTCACCGCATCTCGATCTGACCGCCGATCTCGATTTACCCCCCGGCACAGCGCCCCGCGATCCGTCCGGCTGACGGCATTGCTGGCGCTGTGCCTTTCTTTCGTCCTGCCGGGCCCGATCGAGGCCGCCAGCCGGGTCGAAGCGGTCGACCGTTCGGCCCTCCGCGTCTGCGCCGACCCCAGCAACCTGCCCTTCTCGAACCAGAAGGGCGAGGGCTTCGAGAACAAGATCGCCGAATTGCTGGCGAAGAAGATGCAGGTGCCGCTGCGTTATGTCTGGTATCCCAATTCCACCGGCTTCCTGCGCAACACCTTGCGGGCGCGGCAATGCGATCTCGTGCTCGGCATCGTCTCCGGCGCGGAAATGGTGCAGAGCACCAATCCCTATTACCGGTCGGCCTATGTCATCGTCACCCGCACGGCCGACAAGCTGGAACTGAAGTCGCTCGACGATCCACGCCTGCACAACCTGAAGATCGGCCTGACCGCCGGCACGCCGCCGGCCGATATCGCGGTGCGGATGGGCCTGATCGCCAATGTCGTTCCCTATCAGCTGGTCGTCGATACGCGCTATGACGCGCCCGGCCGGCAGATGATCGAGGATTTGCGCGCGAAGAAGATCGACGTCGCCTTGCTCTGGGGGCCGATCGCCGGCTATTTTTCCCGCGATCACAAGGACGAGCTGGAGATCCAGCAGTTGACGGTGCCGAGCAAGAACATTCGTCTCGATTTCTATATCGCCATGGGTGTGCGGCCCGGCGAGAACACCTGGAAGAATGATATCAACAATCTGCTGCGGCAGAACCAGGCGGAGATCACCGGCATCCTGCGCGATTACAATATTCCGTTGATCGATAATCGCGGCCAGTTGCAACCCTGACGAGGCCGGCAATGCGCGCATTGCGGACCTTGATCGCAATCACCCTTCTGGCGCTCTCGCCTGTCGCGGCGCGCGCCGAGGGCGGCACGGCGTCCGTTCCGCAACCCGACGGCTATCGCCAGGATAATTACCGCAGCCCGGTGCCGGCCAGCCTGACCGGCGCCACCGTGGTGACGGCCGACGAGCTGCATCGCCTGATGGAGACCCGGCCGATCATCGTCATCGATGTGCTGCCGCAGCCGCCCCGGCCGGACAAGCTGCCGCCGGAAACGCTCTGGCGGCCGCCCCCGCGCCATAACATTCCCGGCAGCATCTGGCTGGCCAATACTGGCTATGGCGCCCTGTCACTGGAGGCCGAGAACTATTTCCGCCGGGCGCTGGAACGGCTGACCCTGGGCGACAAGGCGCGCATGCTGGCCTTCTATTGCGAGGCCCAGTGCTGGATGTCCTGGAACGCCGCCAAGCGCGCCCTCTCCTACGGCTATCGCCATGTCTACTGGTTTCCCGGCGGCGTGCATGACTGGACCAAGGCCGGCTATCCGACCTTGAGCGCCCAGCCGGTGCCGATGCAGTGACCTACCGTCATGTCGATGGTGTATCGACCGCGAGCACCGGGAACAGGCCCAGCAGGTGATCGACGATGGCCTTGCAGGCTGCGTCGTCGCGCTGCCCGGCTTGCGCCGGATCCAGCGTCTCATTCAGCACGAAGCGGCCGAGGCCGGGATCGAGGCCGAGGATGCGCGAGGAAAGCTGTGCCGCCTGATGCAGGTCATGCGTCACCATCAGCACGGTCGGCCGGTGACGCTGCCAATAATCGCCCAGCAATTGCATCATGCGGCTCTCAAGCGCGGGATCGAGCGATCCCAGCGGCTCATCGAGCAGCAAAATCTGCGGCTCGACCAGCAAAGCCCGCGCCAGGGCCACGCGGCGCTGCATGCCGCCGGAAAGCTGGCCCGGATAGCTTTGCGCATTGCCGCCCAGCTCCACCTCGGCCAGCAGGCGCCGGGCGCGATCCTCAAGTGTCGCATCGCCCACCAGCAGCAGGTTTTCCAGCACCGTCAGCCAGGGCACCAGGCGCGGTTCCTGGAACACCATCGCCATGCTGGGCGCCGCATCGCCCGGATAGAGGCGTTCGCCGCGATCGGCGGAATCGAGCCCGGCGATCAGGCGCAGCAAGGTCGTCTTGCCAGCCCCCGAAGGTCCGATCAGCGAGACGAATTCGCCCGGCTGGAGATCGAGATCGATGCCGGTCAGGACCTGCTTCTCGCCGCCTTTCCGCCTGTCGGCCGCCGTCGCGCTGGCCGCATCGAAGCGGCGCGCGACATTGCGCAGCCGCAGCAGCGGAACGGGTGCCGTCACGCTTTGCGCCATCGGCTCAATTCCCGGTCGAGCGGCCGCAGGATCAGGCTTTCGATCGCCAGGATGACCGCGACGAAAACCAGCGTATAGGCCAGGATGCCGGCGATGTCGAAATAATTGAAGTAGCGGCGGATCTGGAAGCCGACGCCATCCGGCCGGCCCAGCAACTCGACCACCAGCACGATCTTCCAGGTGAGTGCAAGCCCGGTCCGCGCCGCCGCCATGATGCTGGGCGCCAGCTGCGGCAGGACGATGCGGCGGATCACCCGCAAGCGCGGCACCCGGAAAACCGTCGCCATTTCCAGCAGCGAACGGTCGAGCGAGCGGGCGCCTTCCCGCGTGATCGCCACCACTGTCGGTGCCTTGTTCAAGGCAACGGCCAGGATTGCCGCCACCTCGCTCAAGCCGAACCAGACATAGCAAAGGACGATGGTGACCAGAGCCGGCACGTTGAGCGCGATCACTAGCCAGCTGTCGAAGAGATCGTCGACCAGCGCCAGCCGCCCGAAGGTGATGCCGATGGCGACGCCGACGATCATGGCGCCGCAAAAGGCCGCCGCCACCCGCAGCAAGGTGATGCCGACATGATAAAGCAGCTCGCCATGCAGGATCTCCGACCAGGCCACTTGCAGCGTCGGCAAAGGCCCCGGCAGCATGGCCGGATCGGCGACGGCAACGGCCAGGATCTGCCAGAAGACGAAGAAGGCGATCAGCGAGAGGCAGCGGATCAGCAGGCGCTGGCGATGCGGCACCGGTTGCGCAATGCCGCTGCCGACCGTCATCGGCGATATCCCGTCCAGAAAGTTCCCGGCGGCAAATCGGTGAGGCCGCCGACCGCCCGCGGATCGATCTCCGCCATCAGATGGAAGGCGGCATTGGCGGCGGCGATATCCGCCGGGCCATAGCCTGCCGGCATGCCGGCGCGGTAGCCGGCCTTCAGCGCCGCGAACAGCGCTTCATCCGGCGCCTTCATCCGCGGCCGCAGGCTTTGCCACAAGGCATCGCCCTTGGCATCATCCTGGCGCAGCTTCTCCTTGGCGTCGAAGGACGCGTCCAGCAGGCCCTTCGCCAGCTTGGGATGGGACGCCGCCCAGCTTTCGCGAAAGACCCAGCCCAGCAAGGCGGGCGGCCGATCCAGACCCAGTTGCGGCAGGATGCTGCGAATCGAAATCACCTCATCGAAGCCCTTTGCCTGAAGCTGGGCATTGAATTGCCAGAAATTCAAGACCGCGTCGATCCGGCCACGCGCCGCCAGTTCGGTCAGGATCGGCGGTGCGGCGAATTGCAGATCGGCCGCGCGCCGCAGATCCATCCCCGCCGTCTTGCGCGCATAGGCTTGCAGCAACAGCCAGCTCTTGTCATCCGGCCCGCCGCCGATGCCGAGCTTGCGGCCGGCAAGATCGCTCACCGTCTTGATGCCGAGCTTCGGATCAGCTACGACACCGCCGATTGCGCTGGAAAACGGCACGAAGGTGAAATCCTTATGTGCCGCGCGCTGCCGCGCCACCCAGAGCCAGTCGGTGACGATCACATCGACCGCGCCGCTCAGCAGCGCCAAGGTCGCCGCATCTTTATCGGCGAAATCGACCGGTGCCAGGCGGATGCCATGAGCCGCGTCCAGCCCCCGGCGCATCACGCTGACCTCCCAGTTCACCGTGCCGAATTGCAGCAGCCCAACGCGCACCGCCGGCAGTTCGGCGGCTTGTGTTGAAAAGGAGAAGCAGCACAGCAACAGCAGTGACAGAATGCATCGCACGATGCCAACCACACCCTCAGTTGTCACCCTCGGGCTCGACCCGAGGGTCCATGGTAGAGGCCGGGTGCGATGTCGAATGAGGGCACTGGAATGACAGCTCATCGGGCAACGTTTATCAGCCGCCCCGATGGACCCTCGGGTCGAGCCCGAGGGTGACAATCGCGTGTGTCGCCGGCCGCGTGCGCCCATGTCACCTATCGCACTATCAACAACACAGCCACCCATCATCGCACGGCACCAATGAAAAACCCGCTTGTCACCCTCGGGCTCGACCCGAGGGTCCACGGCAAAGGCCGGACACCATGTCGAATAAGGGCACTGGAACCACCGCTCCTCGGGCGACGTTCGTCAATCGTCTCGATGGGCCCTCGGGTCACGCCCGAGGGTGACAAGTGAGCTGGTTGCCGACGACCTGCGCCCATGTCAGCCATCATGCTATCAACAAACCGGTACCAGTCATCGCACAATGCCAATCATAAACCAGGTTGTCACCCCCGGGCTTGACCCGAGGGTCCATCCAGAAGCCAGGCCCGACGCGGACCACAGCACTCAGACCATCGCCTGGATCGCCTGGATCGCCGGGATGCCGGGCATCGGGATGAAGCCGGGGATGCCCTTCATGCGGTCGATCCAGCGCAGCAGGTTGCTGTAGGGCTTCAGCGAAATATCGCCTTCGCCGGCCAGGGCCGTATAGGGAAAACAGGCGATGTCGCCGATGGTCGGATAGCCGAGCGCCAGGAATTCGCGGTCCGCCAGATGGTCATCCATGATCTGGAAGACGCCATGGGCGCGGGCCTGCAGGCGCGGCAAATCGAGCGGATAATTAAGCAGCTTCACCAGCCGCGCGCCGGCGGCATTCGTCATCTCGTTACCGCCGGTCGACAGCCATTGCGAGATCTCGCCCATCGGCCCGGCGGCATCGGGAAACCAAGTATTGGATTTATCGTATTTGCGCGCCAGATAGATCATGATCGCCTGGGCGTCGCGCAGGCGCAGATCGCCGTCTTCCAGGACCGGCAATTCGCCGAACGGGTTGAGCCGGGTGAATGCCGGTGTCTTCTGTTCCTTGTTGGCGAAATCGACGGGGATTTTTTCGTAGGAGACCTTGAGGATGTTCAGCAGCAGACGGACTTTGTAGCAACTGCCGGAGAGTTCGAAATCATAGAGCCTGATCATGCGCCATCCCTCTCTCCGCCATTCTCACGCCGCGCCTGTTCGCTCCGGCCCGTAGCCCCCGCCCCGTTTCATCTATGCCGTTTCACTCTTGTTGCCGATGATTCGCTAGCTCAGCATTTTATGGTGATGCCTGAGATGGTCCTCGATGAAGGACTGGATGAAGAAGTAGCCGTGGTCATAGCCCGGATGGCGGCGCAGGGTGAGCTGCTGTCCGGCCTGGCTGGCGGCTTCTTCGAAGAGATGCGGGTGCAGCTGCTCGGCCAGGAACTTGTCGTCCAGCCCCTGGTCGATCAGGATCTCGCCCGGGAACGGCCCGGTGGCTTTCAGCAGTTCCGTGGCGTCATAGGACGCCCAGCCGGCCTGGTCGGGGCCGAGATAGCCGCCGAAGGCCTTCTGCCCCCAGGGGCACTGGCTGGGCGCGGCGATCGGCGCCAGGGCCGAGAGCGAGCGGTACTGGCCGGGGTTCCGCAGGGCCGAGACGAGGGCCCCATGCCCGCCCATGGAATGGCCGAAGATCCCCTGGCGGGACATGTCGGCCGGGAAATGGGCGCCGATCAGCGCGGGCAGCTCCTTGGTCACATAGGAGCCCATGCGCCAGTGCTTGGCCCAGGGGGCTTGGGTGGCATCGAGATAGAAGCCGGCCCCGACCCCGAAATCCCAGCTCTCCGCCTGGCCGGGAATGTCGGTGCCGCGCGGGCTGGTATCGGGGGCGACCAGGATCAGCCCCAGTTCCGCCGCCACGCGCTGCGCCCCGGCCTTGATCGGGAAGGTCTCCTCGGTGCAGGTCAGCCCCGCCAGATAGGTCACGACCGGCAGCTTCTGGCCATTCTTTGCCTGCGGCGGCAGGAAGACGGCCAGGCGCATGGAGAGGCCGATCTCCCGCGAGGCATGGCTGTAGAAGCCCTGCCGGCCGCCGAAACAGCCATGCTCGGCCAAGGTTTCCATCAATAGAGCACCACGCCACGGATCGAGGAGCCGGCCTTCATCAGCTCGAAGCCCTTGTTGATGTCTTCCAAGGGCATCGTATGGGTGATGAGATCGTCGATATTGATCTTCCCATCCATGTACCAGTCGACGATCTTCGGCACATCGGTGCGGCCCCGGGCGCCCCCGAAGGCGGTGCCCTTCCAGACCCGCCCGGTCACCAGCTGGAACGGCCGGGTCGAGATCTCCTGGCCGGCCCCGGCCACCCCGATGATGACCGAGACGCCCCAGCCCTTGTGGCAGCATTCCAGGGCCTGGCGCATCAGGGTCACATTGCCGATGCATTCAAAGCTGTAATCGGCCCCGCCCTTGGTCAGGTTGACCAGATAGGGGACGAGATCGCCCTCGACCTCCTTGGGGTTGACGAAATGGGTCATGCCGAACTTCTCGGCGATTGCCTTCCTGGCCGGGTTGATGTCGACGCCGATGATCATGTTGGCGCCCACCATGCGGGCCCCCTGGATCACGTTGAGGCCGATCCCGCCCAGCCCGAACACCACCACATTGGCGCCGGCCTCCACCTTGGCGGTGTTGATCACCGCGCCGATCCCGGTGGTGACGCCACAGCCGATATAGCAGACCTTGTCGAAGGGCGCGTCCTCGCGGATCTTCGCCAAGGCGATCTCCGGCACCACGGTGTAATTGGCAAAGGTCGAGGTGCCCATATAGTGATGCACCTTCTTGCCGCCGAGCGAGAAGCGGCTGGAGCCGTCCGGCATCAGCCCCTGGCCCTGGGTCACCCGGATCGCCTGGCAGAGATTGGTCTTCTGGCTCAAACAATATTCGCATTGCCGGCATTCGGGCGTGTAGAGCGGGATCACGTGGTCGCCCTTCTTCAGGCTCGTCACGCCGGGCCCCACATCGACCACGATCCCGGCCCCTTCATGGCCCAGGATCGCCGGGAACAGCCCCTCCGGATCGGCCCCCGACAGGGTGAAGTAATCCGTGTGACACAGACCCGTCGCCTTCACCTCAACCAAAACCTCACCCGCCTTCGGGCCGGCGAGCTGTACGGTTTCGATGCTGAGGGGCTTGCCGGCTTCCAGAGCCACGGCGGCGCGTACATCCATGATCATTCTCCCAACGTCAGATAGTCAATGTGTCAGATAGCCGATTCGGTCGGCGGGCATGGTTTCAGATGGCTTGTCATCTTGCAAGCCAAGGCTCAGTCTGAACAATACAATACACCATCCATTCACTGAGACAGAGACAGGCAAAGAGGGCTGGCATGACGGCGACGCTCACACGCCTTGGCGCTCAGATTATGGTTTGTGTCGGTTTGTCGTCATTTATGGCAGTTATGCCGTTTGGCGCGACCCGCGCGCAGGATCCGCCGGAAAAAGGCCAGCCATTTCCAGAGCTTTACCGAATGTATTACGACGGCGGCCTGCTGGAATATTGCAATCTGATCACACCGCTGGCGGGCAAAGGCTTTCGCGCCATGCGGGCCGATCTGCTGGCACGCGACCACCCGACCGAAGAAGAGCATCGCCGGACGCGGATTGCCGCTGCCACCGCGATCGATATCGAATATCTTGACCACGGTCTCGGCGGCCAGCGTCTATGGTGCAAGACCGAAGGCCGGGCAGCTTTCGATCGCTTCGAAGCCTACGGGCGCGACGGCAAGTTGCCCGATTAGCGGGACGCTCTGCGTGAGGTTGATGCTTATGTCGCTTATTGGTTGGGTGTTGTTGGCGGCGGCGGTCATTTACACCGTCATTTTGCTTTCCCTGTTTTTCATGCAGCGCCGACTGATTTTTCCGGCTTCGCCGGAGCGGGCCGAACTTGCCTCGATTGCCTCCTTGACGGATCGCTTCCAGCCGGTTTCGATCGAGGGGATGGGCGGCGCGAAACTGACCTCGTGGTTTGCCCCGGCGACACGCAACGACGGACGGACGATCATCTATTTTCACGGCAATGCCGGCCATGTCGGCGGCCGGGTGGAGCGGGTTCTGCCCTATCTCACCGTCGGCTATGGCGCGCTGCTGGTCGGCTATCCCGGATATGGCGGCAACGCCGGCAAACCGAGCGAACAGGCTTTTTATGCTGCGGCGCGCGCCAATCTCGATTTTCTGGCGGGGCAGAATGTCGATGCCTCGCGCCTGATCCTGTTCGGTGAATCGCTCGGCACGGCCGTCGCCATTCAGATGGCGATCGAGCGGCAGGCCGCGGCGATCATCCTGGAAGCACCGCTGGCTTCGATCTATCTCTCGGCCTGGGCGCGCTATCCTTATCTCGCTTACAACCGCCTGATCCGCGACAAGTTCGCCTCGATCGACAAGATCGGCAATGTGCGCATTCCCTTGCTGCTGATACATGGCGAGCGCGACATGACGACCGCCGTCAAATTCGGCCGCAGCATCTTCGAACGCGCCAACGAACCGAAGATCGGCTTGTTCCCCACCAATGCCGGCCATAACGATCTGATGCAGCATGGCATGCCGGAAGCCGTTTTGAAGTTTCTCGCCGAATTGCCGGCATGAGGAAGGTTCTGGTCAGTGCCTGTCTCATGGGCGAAGCCGTCCGCTATGACGGTCGCGCGGCCGGAGATGGCGGGGGCCTGCTGGCGGATTGGCAGCGGGAAGGGCGCCTGGTGACGATTTGCCCCGAACTGCGCGGCGGCCTCGCGGTGCCGCGTCCACCGGCCGAGATTGAGGGCGGCAGCGGGAGCGATGTGTTGGACGGTACGGCGCGGATCGTGACGCCGGATGGCAGCGACGTGACGACATTTTTTCTGCAAGGGGCGTCGGCGGCGCTCAGGCTGGCGCAAGAGCATGGCGTCAAGATTGCCGTCCTGAAGCAGCGCAGCCCGTCCTGTGGCGGCCGCGAGATCTATGACGGCAGCTTCCAGGGCCGCCGCATTGCCGGCGAGGGCGTCACCGCAGCTTTGCTTCGCCGCCACGGCATTCTGGTCTTCGATGAAAGTCAATTGACTGAGGCCGAATCCTGGCTGCGATGCCAGCCGGATTAGAGCGCGATCGTCTTCTATCTTATGGATGAGAGGCGGATCGTTTTAGACAGATCGCAAAGCGATTCCGTCTAAAACGATCCGCCTCTAGGACCCCGCGACCAGCGCTTTCTCGAAAGCCTCGAAGGGCAATAAAACGCAATCGCGCCGGCTTTTCGTCGCATGGACCGGCGTGAAGATATCGAGGCAGGCCCAGTCGGCCGGCGCGGCATCGCCATCCCGCATCATGGCGCGGATCGCCGGCAGGATTGCGCGGGCGCTGCCGAGGTCGCGATTGCGGCAATATTCGGCAATCGTGGCCGCGGCGGCTTCGCAAAGAATGCAGCCGCGCACATGATGGCCGATCGCGCCGATCTGTTCGCCGGATTTTTCAATGTCGATGGTGACGCGATCGCCGCAAAGTGGGTTATCCAGCGTGATGCTCGCGGTCGCGTTATCCAGCCTGCCTTTGCCGACAGCCGCCTTGGCGCGTTGCACCAGGGCCTGGTGATAGAGCGTCGCACTCATGCAGTCAGATCCTGCTGTAATTTCGCATAGGCTTCCGGCGTATCGATATCGCGCAAGATCGCTCGGTCATCGACGGCGATCTCCGCGACCTGTTCCGCATGTTCGCCAATCAGATGGCGCGCACCGACATCGCCGGCCAGTTGCCGCATCTCAGGGAAAAACCGGCGATCCCAGAGAACCGGGTTGCCACGTTTGCCCTCATGTACCGGCAGGACGATGGTACGGCCTTCAACCGGATTATAGGCGGCGATCATGCGGCGCAGGAGCGGGGCGCTCACCTGCGGCATGTCGCCGAGCAGGATCATCGCCGCATCGGTCTCTGGCTTCAGATTGTCAATGCCGGCCTTGAGCGATGCGCTCATGCCGTCGGCATAGTCCGGCGCCAGGACAATCCGCACCGGACGGTCGCCGATCGCGGCACGGATATCGTCAACCTGATGGCCGGCAACCACGACGATTTCCGAAAACTCCAATGCCAGCGCCTGATCGATGACATGGCAGAGCAAGGGCTTGCCATTAAGGTCGAGCAGGAGTTTGTTCTGGCCCATGCGCCGGGACTGGCCGGCGGCGAGAATGACCGCGGCTATGTGCCGGCCACTGTCCCGGCGATTCTGTGGTTTGTCGCCGAGGCGCGGCTGCGGGCGGCTGGGAATTTCCCCAAGCAGACCGCCGACACCCATGCGGCGGATATCCCGTGCGGTGACGGGGAGGTCGGCGACCAGTCGCTGCAGGACCCAATCGACGCCGTTGCGTTTAGGCGACCGGGCGCATCCCGGCAGGCCGATGACGGGCGTGTCGCCAAGCTTCGCCAGCAGCAACAGATTGCCGGGATCGACGGGCATGCCGAATTGCTCGACATGGCCGCCCAGGGCCGTCACGGCGGCGGGAATGACATCGAGGCGGTCGGTGATCGCGCTTGCGCCGAGTATCAGCAGGAGGTCTGCCTGCTCCTTCAGGCTGTCATCGATGGCGGATCGCAGCGGCTCGGTCTGGTGTGCGCAACGCTTCTCGCTGATCAATGTGCTGCCAAGTTCGGCGATACGCCGCGCCGTGATATCGCGTGTCTTCTCCAGGACACTCTCTTTCAAGGTCGGCAGGACCGTCTGGATGAGGGCGATGCGGTGTGACCTGAACGGCGCCACCTGGACGCTGGCGGTGCCGCGTCGGGCGACGGCGCAGGTCTTCTGCAACAGGCTGTCGGGAACGGCGAAGGGGATGATTTTCACCGTCGCCACCATCTGTCCGGCCATGACCGGCTGATGATTGGCCAGCGTCGCCAAGGTCATGGCTTCGTCGATCTCATTGATCGCATCGATCAGGTCTTCGTCGAGGCAAAGCAGCCCGCTCGTCTCGGCAAACAGATTGGCCCGGCCGGTGAAGGGCGGATCGATGCGGATATGGGCGCCGGCCACCGCCTTCGCCAGATTCGCTGCCGCCTGATCTTCGCCGACGTCGCCGGGCTCCAGGCGCGCGACAACGATCTGGTGATGGCCATGTGCCGCCAATGCTGCGAGGTCGTCGCTATTGAGGTAGCGGCCTTTTCTGAACAGCTGGTCGCCGGCCCTGACCGCATGGGCAAGGATGGCTCCCTGGCATTGCTCCAATGGTAGTGCGCCGAAAATCATGTTGTCCTAACGCGTCGGCCGGTGATGCAAGGCGGCCGTCAATTGTGCCATGACCGAGATGGCGATTTCCGCCGGCGACTTGGCGCCGATATCCAGCCCGGCCGGTCCATGGATGCGGGCGCAATCCGCCTCGCTGAAACCTTCGGCCTGCAGCCGCGCCAAGCGTGCCGCATGAGTCTTCTTGCTGCCGAGAGCGCCGATATAGAAAGCCGGTGAGCGCAAGGCGAAGGTGAGGGCGGGATCGTCCAGTTTGGGATCATGTGTCAGCGTGACGATGGCGCTGCGCCCATCAGGCCGCAGCACCTCAAGCGCTTCATCCGGCCAGTCGTGATGCAGCTCGATGCCGGGGAAGCGTTCCGCCGAGGCGAAGGAACGGCGCGGATCGATGACGATCACCTGATAACCGGCCAGCATCGCCATCGGCGCAAGCGATTGCGAAATATGCACCGCACCGACGATCATCAAGCGTGCGGCCGGATTATGCACATGCACGAAGAGGCGCTGCCCGGCCGCCTCGATTTCGCCGCTGCGATTGTCCGTCAGCGCCTGGCGCGCGGCCGCCAGATCGGTTATCGACAGATCCAGCTTGCTGGCGGTGCGGGTTGCGGTGACGATATCCTGCGCGCCGGTTGCCAAATTGGTGACCAGAGCAGCGGGTTCGCCTCGTGCTTTCAGGTCCAGAATTTCGTTCAGCAGGTCGCGGCGCATCAAATCACCCGTTCAGTCCAGCCGCTCGACATAGACCTGCAGCTTGCCGCCGCAGGCCAGGCCGACTTCCCAGGCCTGCTCATTGGTGATGCCGAAATCCAGCAAGCGCGGCTTGCCATCCTGCATGACATCGAGCGCTTCCTTGACGACCGCGCCCTCGATGCAGCCGCCGGAAACCGAGCCCATCATGCGGCCCTGTCCATCGACGACCAGCTGGCTGCCGGCCGGCCGCGGCGATGAGCCCCAGGTACTGGTCACCGTGGCGATGGCGACATCCAGCCCCTGGTTTTTCCAATCGGCGGCAATGGTGAGAATGTCCTGGTCGGCGGTCATGCGGCTAGTCCTCCGCGCAGTCCGGACGAGCGGCGTGGATGTTCCGCGCTCAGGGCCTCGGCCAGATCCTGCATACTGTTCAGATTATGTATCGGGCGGAAGTCGTCAACGTGCTTGATCAGAATACCGGCACCGAGGCTCAGCGGTTCATAAGCATCGTAGCGCAGCAGGGGGTTGAGCCAGATCAGGCGCCGGCAGGAGCGGTGCAGGCGGCCGATTTCCCGCTCCAGTGTCTCGCCGTCATCGCGCTCCAGCCCGTCGCTGATCAGCAAAATGAGAGCCCCCTGGCCCAATACCCGGCGCGCCCAGTGCAGATTGAAATCAGCCAGGCTGGCGCCGATGCGCGTGCCGCCCGACCAGTCGAGAACATGCTCGGCGACCAGATCGAGGGCGATATCGACATCGCGATGACGCAGATGGCGCGTGATGTTGCTGAGTTGCGTGCCGAACAGAAACGTATGGACCCGGTCGCGATCATTGGTAACGGCATGCACAAAATGCAGGGCAAGGCGCGCATAGCGGCTCATCGACCCGGATATGTCGCAGAGCACGACCAGCGGCGGATGCCGCCGACGGGGCGATTTGAGACGCAGCGGTATGGTTCCATGATGCCGCAGGCTCGCCCGCAAAGTGGCGCGCATATCGACGATCCGGCCGTGATTGTCGTTCCGGAAGCGCCGGGTCGGCACGTCCATGAGCGGAAGACGAAGCTGTGCGATGGCTTTCTTGGCGAGCTGCAGCTCGGTGCCGCTCATCTTGTCGAAATCCATCCGCTGCAGGATCTCGCGCTGGGAATAGGTCATCGCCGCATCGATCTGCAGCTCTTCTTCCGCATCGGACAGATCTTCCGCCTGATCGGCGCGGTCTTTCTGCAAAGCCTCAGCCAGGCGCCGGTTGATTTCCTGCTGCTTGGTGGGATCGCTTTGATCGATTGCCAGGCTGGGCAGGAGTAGCGACATCATGCGCTTCAGGAATTGCGGGTTCTTCCAGAAGATGTGAAAGGCCTGATCGAAGATCTCGCGCTGTTCCCGGCGCTGCACGAAGACGGCGTGCAGGGTCCAATAGAAATCCTCGCGGCTGCCGATGCCGGCGGCCTGCAGGGCCTCGACCGCATCGATCACTTTGCCGGGGCCGATCGGCAGGCCGGCGGCACGCAAGGTGCGGGCGAATTGCATGATGTTGTCCGTCAGCCGTCCGGCCATGATCAGCGTGCCGCCATTTCGGCGCGGATCTCGTCCAGCAGACGGCCCGCTTCGCTGCCGCGGATGCGCGCGATATCGTCCTGGTATTTGAGCAGGGCGCCCAAACTGTTGTCGATCGCCTTGGGATTGAGTGCGACCTGGTCCAACTGGACCAGCGCATCGGTCCAATCGATCGTCTCGGCGACACCGGGCAGCTTGTAGAGATCCTGGCCGCGCAGCTTCTGGATGAAGGCCACCACCTCGCGCGACAGGTTCTCGGCGGCATGCGGCACTTTGGTGCGCAGGATTTCCTGCTCCCGCACGGCATCGGGATAATCGACCCAGTAATAGAAGCAGCGGCGCTTCAGCGCGTCGTGAATTTCCCGCGTGCGGTTGGAGGTGATGATGACGATCGGCGGTTCCGGCGCCTTGATGATGCCGATCTCGGGAATCGTCACCTGGAAATCCGACAGCAATTCGAGCAGAAAGGCTTCGAATGGCTCGTCGGTACGGTCGAGCTCGTCGATCAGCAAAACCGGCGGGCCGGCCGGATCGGGTTCCAAAGCCTGCAGCAGAGGCCGCCGGATCAGGAAGCGGTCGGAAAAGATGTCGCCGGCGATCTCTTCGCGGGAACCGGCATGGGCTGCTTCGGCCAGGCGGATTTCCAACATCTGCCGGGCATAGTTCCATTCATAGACTGCCGCGGCGATATCCAGCCCTTCATAGCATTGCAGGCGGATTAGCCGGCGGCCGAGCGTGCCGGCCAGGACCTTGGCGATTTCCGTCTTGCCGACGCCGGCTTCACCTTCCAGGAAAAGCGGGCGGCGCAATTTCAACGCCAGGAAGACGGCGGTGGCGAGGCTGCGATCGGCAATGTAGTTGCCGGCCTGCAGCAGGGTGACGGCATCGTCGATCGATGCCGGAAAAGCGTGGAAAGACTGCGGCTGGATGGCTGCGCTCATCGGCACTCGCTATTTTTTTATCCACTTGCCGCCACTATCCATGAAGTACCAACCGGGTTGGAGTTTCTCCTGGATGATCTTTTCGGCGGTAATGGCGCCGATCTGCTCGGCGGGCACGCCCTTCTGCTTGGCAATCTGTTCGTATTTGGCGCGCCGCTGTTGGTTGATGTTTTGCACCAGCGTCTGTATGTCGGCGCCGGCATTGCCGGAGACGATGCCGACATAACCGTCCGGCCGCTCGCCAATCAACCCCTTGGCACGTGCGCCATCCAACGTTTCTGCGGCGGCGGGAGCAACGAAAATCGTATTGGACGCCAGCGGCACGGCCAGGAGCACGGCCAGGCCCAACGCCAGGCTCAAGGTATTATGCCGGCTCAGGTGCCGAAAGCGGCTGAGAATGCGCATATTGGCCGCAAACATGGCGATCGACCTCTTTCTTCTGAACTAGAACAGGTTGGGATTGGATTGAACCAAGGTATCGACGTCGCGATCAACCTTGACCCGGACCTCTTGCTCGATCTTGACGTTCAAATTGATCACGATCGGCTTGTCGGGCGCCTCGACCTTCACCGTCGGGCTGCAGGCCGCCAGGATCACGGCGAGGGAAACAGCAAGGAAAACCGGACCGCGAACCCGGCGTCCCGCACCGCCAAGCCCTGCGTCACACTTCGCATTCGGCGCCACTTCAAACTCCCTGGCTAGGATTTATTTACCCGAGATTATTTTATCTGAAATCATTCAACCGTTGCTCGATCATAGCGGGCACTTGATAGCCGGCCAAGCCTTTGCGCAAAACCTCGTCCAGGCGGCCGGTTGCCGTGAAATTGAACTCCACCGGATAGCCATTATAGAAGCTGGGGTTGTTACCGCTGATATGCAAGCCGAGGTTGGCATCGCCGGTCAGTTCGCGTTGCAGCGTCAGAATCAATTCCTTGTAATGAAAGTCGGACAGGGCATCCAAGGCCATATTCACGCTGTCACCGGCGCTTTTGATCATGGTCGGGGCCGCGGCCTTGTCGTATTTCAGCTTGCCCGGGCCGATCGATGCCAATTTGGCATCCTTGATGACGACCCCGGTGGGAAACAGGCTGACCGGGATATTGCCGGAGATCTGGCCTTCGCCGGATAGGCCGGCCATGCCGATCAATTGGAACAGTTCATCGACACCCAGGCGGTCGACCTGAAGGTTGAGTTGCTGGACTGGCGCGTCGAGGGTGAGCTGCGTGGGGGCAAGAGAGACCTGGCCACCGGCCAGGTTGAGGTTGCCGGCATTGATCTTCAGCAGCCTGCCGTCATCGATGTCGAAATTGATGAGGCCGCTTGTGAAGGGCAGGCCGACCACCAATTGCTCGACGGCGAGGCTCTGATTGGCGGCGGTGGAAAATGGCCAGGGCCGGTCGATCAGCACGACGCCATTGAGGTTCTGAAAGACCGCGGGACCGATTTGGCCGGAGAGATTGTCGATCGCCAGATTGAGCTTCGAGGTGAGACTGCGATCGGCTGCAAGATCGATCGTGCCCTTGAGCGCGACCTTGCCGTCGATGTCCCGGCTGTATTGCCGGAGGATTGGAACGAGATCGCCAACCTGCCAGCCGTCTTTGGCGAAGACCAGCGGGGCAAGGTCGACCTGGAAGCGGCCATTGCCGCGAGCGGGGTCGATATTGCCGGTTGTGGTCAAAGTGAGCCGTCCCGTCTGGTCCGTCACTTTGGCCGTCATGTCGATCCGGCCCGGCTTTCCGGTCAGCTTTGCCGTGGCCTTCAACGGCGCCGTCATTTTTCCGAGATCAATCGCATCCATGGTCACCGACGCCGTGCCGGTCATGAGGTCAGCCTTGCCCTTGGCGTCGATCTGCAGATTACCGATGGTGGCGGATTGGCCGAGAAAGTCCATCCGCAGCGTGGAAATAACGAGTTGCGCCTCGCGGCTATCGACCGTGTCGCCGCCGAAGGCCGCCTTGCCGCCGTTGAGGGTCAGGGTGGTCTTGTCATTGCTGCCAGTCGCGACGATTTGGGTTTTCACGTCACCCAGCGCCAGTTTGGCGGCGATGGGAGCCATGGTTGTCGGGGCAATCGCGATTGCGAGCTGGGTGCCGTCGGCTTTGATGGGCACGGTTAGCCCGCCGGGAAGGGAGATCGGCGCCTTGACGAGGTCGCGGATGGCGATCTTTCCTGCTTCGCGCGGCGTCAATGTCACGATGGCGCCGTCATCATTCACCCGCAGCTTGAGATCGGCAGACGGTTCTTTCAACGTCATGCCACCGAAGATGGCTTGCTCATCTTTGACCGACAGATCGATATCGGCCGTGAGTGTCGTTTTATCCGCGCCAAGTGCCAGGGTGCCCCGGCCGTTGCTGAGCTTGCCGGCGAAAGTCGCCGACGGGCCGCCTTTGATAGCCGCCGTCAGATCGCTGAAGGAGAACGTGTCGCCTGAGAGTTGCTGGGGCATTTTTTCGCTGCCAGCCAACTGCACCGCGGCATTGATCGAGCCATTGAGCGGTTCCGCAAGGTCCTCAATGGACAAATTCTGCAACGCCAGGTTCGCCTGGAGCCGTGGTGCGGTTGGATCGCCGCGGTTACCGGTGACCGATACATTGACGCCGATCTGTCCGCCGGTCGGCGTCACGGCCGGCAGAAGCTGCCATAGTTTCGACTGCGCGGTGATCGATCCCTGTATCTGTCCTTCGGGCCGGGGCTGCGTCGAAACCGATCGGATCGTTGCCGTCGTGTTCAGGCGCGCCGCATTTTCCGCTTCGGTCCAGTTCAGATTGGTGAACAGCGTATCCTTGTCATACGTCGCCATCCCGTCGATCTGCTGGTCGCCGATCGGGGTGGCGAGATGCACTTTGATATGATGCAGAACGACTATCGGATGGATGGATGATCCACGAGTGCCGCCCGTGAGCTTCGCCAGTGCAGGTTCCAGGCTGCCGAGGTGGAAGCTGCCGTCGTAGCGCGCCTGGATTTCGGCTTCTCCGATCTGGATGGCTTTGATATCCGACAGGCTGAAATCGTTGAGCGCGTAGTCGATGCGGATATCCTTCAGGCGCAATTCGCCGCCATCGCCGAGCGAAAGTTCGGGAAGCCAAATGCCGGATAGATCGATATTGGCGACGTTGAATTTCGCGCTGACGCCGAACTGTCGCTTCACCAGCCATTCGGCACCTTCCGCCACCAGCGATCCGCGCCAGAAAAAAGCAGCCAGGACAGCGGCGATGAATACCGCTATCGCGGATAATACCCAGATCCGCTTTTTACCAGCCGGCGCCTGCTTTGACATTATCGATCCTTCGAAGCGCGGTGAGTGTACCGGGGCTTAATAATTTGTAAAAGCTGCTTGCGGCGCATGGATGGGGTCCTCAAGATGCCGCTCAAGGGACGCAAGCGGCCAAGGACGGAGAAGCAGGACCGAATGGCAACCGTTTACCGGGACGACAGATGCGGGGACGGGAGAAGCCCGGATGGAGCCATCTGGACGCTCGGCAGATGGATTGTCGGCGCCGCCATGCTGGCCGGTGCCATGCTCCTATCCGGGACTTCATCGGCACAGGATATTCCTAACGCGCAACGGGTTTCCTGCTGGTTCAAGCCGCCAGCCGGCCATGTGGTTACCTGCTATCACGTCCAGGTGCCGGAACGGCGCTTGAGCGGCGGGCAGAACCATGTTCCGGCGCCGCAACGGCCGAACGGCCATTCGGGCGCGCTGGCCAACCGCGGCCGCGCAGCAATCCCGGCCGAACCGGCACAGCAGATATTGACGCTACCAGTCGTCGTTATTTCCACGCCAAGTGAACGCCGGCGGGACGATCCGGTGGTTTACATATCCGGCGGCCCCGGCGATGGCGATTGGCTCGATGCCGATCGGATCGGCTATTGGTGGGGATATCTGGCGGACAATCCCTGGCTCCGTCATCGCGACCTCATCCTGTTCGACCAGCGCGGCGTAGGATTGACCGAGCCGCGGGTAGATTGCCCGGAACTATCGGCGTTGAATATAGAAAGCCTAACCTATGGCAATGATTACCGCCGCCTGGAAACCGTCGAGCGGGACGCGGCGGCGGCCTGTCTGGCACGCCTGAAGGGAGAGGGCCATGACGTGGCCGCCTATACGACGGTGGCGAGTTCAGCCGATCTGCATGACATCTTTTCGGCTTTGGCGATCCCGCGCTGGAATGTTTACGGGGTCTCCTATGGGACCCGCTTGGCGCTGACCTATATGCGCGATTTCCCGGAAGATATCCGCAGCACCATTTTGGATTCGGTCTATCCCTTTCGGGTCAAATTCCTGGAAGATGATGCCTGGCGCACCAATCGTGCCTTCCGCAAGATCATCGACGGATGTGCTGCCGACGATCGATGCCGGGCCTGGTATCCGGATCTTGGTGATCGGCTGCTGAAGCTGGTCAGGGCACTCGATGCGAAACCGCTGCCGGTGAAACGCGCCAATCCGACAAGCAGCAAGCCGCTGCAATTCGGCTTCACGGGAGAGATGCTGCTCAATCATCTCTTCTTCAATATGTATAACCTGGCCGATATCGAGCGGGTACCGCAGATCATCGATATTTTCGAGCGCCGGGTGCCACGATACCTGGATCATGAAATCGATAATTTCCTGGCCAATCTGAACGACCGTCCGGATTGGGGCGATGCGATGGCAACGACGATCAATTGCGCAGAAGACGTGGTGTTCAACGACCTGGAGCGGGTCAAATCGAATTACCGCGCCTATCCCTTGCTGGAGGATTTCGCCGATCAGGAACCGGCGCCGCTCTGCGCCGTCTGGGCCCGCAGCCTGCCCGATAAACGTTTAGCCCAGCCGGTCGAAAGTGACATACCGTCGCTGATCCTCAGCGGTGCCTATGACCCGGTGACGCCGCCATCCTATGCCCGGTTGGCGGCGGCGACGCTGAAGAACGGCTTCGTCATCGGTTTTCCCGGCATTGGGCATGATGTCCTGGGAAACGATCTTTGCGCCGGCGTGATCGCCGATATCTTTCTCGACAAGCCGACGGCAAGGCCGGTCGACAATTGCCTGAAGGAACAGTCGCCGCCCGATTTTCAGCCGCCGGTCGATTGAGCGTTTCAGAAATACGACGTTTCAGAAATACGGCGCTTTAGAAATAGGACAGGGCCAGGATCACCACGAGCAGCGCAACGACGATGCCGCCGAGAATGATCAGCGGTTTGCTGAGCTCGCTGGAGCGGCCGTCGGCTGCCGACAGATCGGATGGCATCGGCGCCGCCGCCGCTTCCGCCGCTGCCTGGACGTCGTCAGGCGTGAGCTTATCCAAAGCGCGATCCAGTGGGGCATGATCGGCGGCGGTCTGATCGGCCGCACTCACGGCCGCCGGAATGGCATCCGCTGGAATGGCGCCAGCTGGTATGGTGCCGGGGACGGGCATCGTGGCATGCACTTGCTCGGTGAAAGCCGCGAAAAATTCATCCGCCATCTTCTTGGCGCTGCCCTCGACCAGGCGCGATCCGATTTGCGCGAGTTTCCCACCGATCTGCGCGACCACGGCATATTTCAAAAGCGTGGCGCGGCCTTCTTCCTGTGAATCCAACTGCACCTTGGCGCTGCCTTTGGCGAAGCCCGCGGCACCGCCCTGGCCTTCGCCGGTGATGGTATAGCCATTGGGCGGATCGATATCGCTCAACGTCACCTTGCCGCCGAAGCCGGCCTTCACGGGGCCGATTTTCGCCGTGATGCGGGCGGTGAATTCCGTATCGGAAACGCGGGTCAGTTCATCGCAGCCGGCGATACTGGCGCGCAAAACCTCGGGATTGTTCAAGGCAGACCAAACTGTCTCTCGCGGCGCGCCGATCCGGTATTCGCCTGTCAGATCCATTGGCTTCTTTCCTAATTGCAGATACGCTCACTCAGTCATCCAAGCAGGTCTTGATTTAATGTCAAGTTGGCCCGAAGGTCGAAAAATGGTGAAACGTCTCGGTATTGCGCAGTTCCTGGGCTTCCTTGGACTTGTCTTCCTGGTCGCCGGGACGGCTCCTGCGGCCGCTGTCGAATTCTCCCGCGAAATCCTGGTCGTCCAGACGCGGAATGCCGCCCACCGATTCAATGTCGAGATCGCCAGCGATCCGGAGGCCCGCGCCCAAGGCCTGATGTTTCGCCAGGAAATGGCAGCCAATGCCGGCATGCTATTCCTGTATCCGCAGGATCAGGCTGTCGCCTTCTGGATGAAGAATACCTATTTGCCGCTGGACATGATCTTCATCGCCGCCGATGGCAGCATCACGCAGATCGTGAAGAATGCCCAGCCCTTCTCCGAAAATCTGATCCCGTCCGACCGCTATGTGCGGGGCGTGCTGGAGGTCAATGCAGGCATCACCAATCAGCTCGACATCCAGGTTGGCGATCACGTGGTCTACAAGGGCTTCAAATTTCCGGCGGCGGCCAACAGCAAATGAGGGCCTGTCCTGTCATGAAATGACGGCCTGTCGCAGAATGACTGGCGCCGCTTCCGATCAGAGGCTGGTTTCGGCCGGCTGGCTGAGGCGTCGATACTGTACGCCGGATTCCAGTGCACTCTGCGCCACTGTCTTGCGCCGGCTGGTGTCGTTGACACAGAAGATATGAGCGTAAGGCGTGCCGTCGATGCCGTTGAAAGTCGACGCCACCTCCCACACCAGTATCGACATATCGGCGTTCTGATAACGCGCGCCGACAGTCACTCGCGTTTGTTTCCGGCGGGAAAAGATCCCAAGCATGCGTCGTCCCAATATCTTTGATGGATCCGCCAATGGCAGCGAATCACCTATCTAATTACCACAACAGGATAATTGACGACAAGGTATAGCTGAGTCGCGCCAAATGAGGGGTCGGATCGGTTGTTGATATCCGGCCGGCTCGTTGCGTTGAACCCGCCGGATATCAAAGGAAATTTCTCGATCGCCTAAAGCATGAGTGCAACTGTAACGAAAAAATTACGCGTTACGGAGATACCACGCGTAATCCAGCTCCGTCACGCGGCTGAAAAAACGATCCTGTTCCGCCCGTTTCACGGCCGTGAAGACATGATGAAACCGTTCGCCGAAATAGTCTTTCATCCGCGCCGATTTCTCGAACAGGTCCAGGGCCGCGAACCAGTTGGTCGGCAGGCTCGACCCCATTTCCTGGGCCTGGGCATAGCCGTTGCCGACGATGGCGGGACCTGGATCGATCCGGTGGGTCAGGCCGTGATGGATGCCGGCGAGCAAAGCCGCCACGGCCAGATAGGGATTGGCATCGGCGCCACAGATGCGGTGCTCGACATGGCGGGTATGGGCCGGGCCGGCCGGCACCCGGAAGCTGACCGTCCGGTTGTTGACCCCCCAGGTCGGCGCGACCGGTGCGTAGGAGTTGGCGCGAAAGCGGCGATATGAATTGGCATTCGGGGCGAAGACGGCCATGGAATCGTCGAGCATGGCTCTCATGCCGCCGACTGCGAATTTCAGCAGATCGCTTCCCTCGGGCGCATCGCTGGCGAAAACGTTGCGACCGCTTTCGTCCGCCAGGCTGACATGCAGATGCATGCCGCTGCCGGCGAGGTCGTTATGCGGCTTGGCCATGAAGGTCGCTTCGAAACCGTGGCGCACCGCCGTGCCTTTCAGCAGCCGCTTGTAGATGGCGGCGTCGTCGCAGGCCCGCAGCGCATCGGCGCGGTGGCGCAGGCCCAGTTCCATTTGTCCCTGGGCATATTCGGATATGGAGGATTCCAGCGGCAGGCCGATCGCCTCGCCATGGGCATAGACATCGCGGAAGAAGGGTTCGAAATCGTCCAGCTCGCGCAAGCCATAGACCTGGATATCCTTTTGCCGATGCCTGGTGACGGGTGAAACCGGCGATTGCCGGCCGCCATTGGCGGCGATTTCCCGGTCGACCAGGAAGAATTCCAATTCGCAGGCCACGACGGGCGTCAGCTTGAATTCCTTGAAGCGTTCGATCACACCCTTCAGGACCTGGCGGGGATCGAAAAAGCAGCGTGAGCCGTCCAGCTCATACATCGACAGCATCAGTTGCGCGAAATCGGGGCCGAGCCAGGGCGCCTTGGTGAGGGTGCCCGGTACGGCCCGGCCGAGCCGGTCGGCATCGCCATCGGACCAGACCAGGCCGGTTTCATCGACGTCTTCGCCGGTGATGTCGAGGGCGCCCATGGTGCCGGGCAGGAAGCGGGCGTAATCGAAAATGGGCCGCAGGTCGTTCCGCAGCAGGTTTTTGCCGCGCGGGACGCCGGTGAGGTTGGTCCAGAAAATCTGCACGAAGCGCACGTCCGGATGCTTTTCCAGGAACGCATCGCATTCGTGCGTCTCGGCAATTTCCGGGCTGGCTGTTCCTTGGCTGGTCTTACCCTGACTCAATTTTCCTCATCCTTGGTTGTTTTGAAAAAAGGCTGCGCCGGCATCGAGGTGGCGCAATGCTGTCACCGGCTGTCGTCAGTTCTGCAATTCGTCGATGCAGCCGCCGACGCTGGCGATCAGATGATCGACCTGGGCGGCGGTTGTCGCCGGGCAAACCAGTGTCATGTTGTGGAATGGCGCGATGATGATGCCGCGGTTCAGCAAATAAAGGTGAATCGCCAGTTCGACCTTGTGATGCATGGCGGCTTGCGCCTCGGTACCGTTGCGCGGCCGCTCCGGCGCACAGACGAATTCCGCGCGGGCGCCGACATTCGAGACATGCCAGGGCATGTTGCGTTTGCGGATTTCCGCTTCGATGCCGCGCGCCAGGCGTTCCGACAAAGGCAGCATGTGCTCATAGGCGGCCGGCGTCACCACCTGCTCCAGATTGGCGCGCATCGCTTTCAGGGCCATCGCATTGGCGCTGAGCGTGGTGCCCATGCCGCTATAGCCGGGACCGGACGAGGCTTCGGCTTCCTTCATCTTCACCGCCATCTCGGCACTGCAGCCATAGACGGAGCAGGGGATGCCGCCGGCAATCGGCTTGCCGATGGTCAGGAAATCCGGTTCCAGCCGATGCGTCCGCGTATAGCCGCCATAGCCGGTCGAAATCGTATGGGTCTCATCGATCACCAGCAGCGTGCCGTATTTCCGCGTCAGTTCCCGCAAGGCGTCCAGATAGCCGGGCTGCGGCAGGACCATGCCGATATTGGTCAAAGCCGGCTCGGTAATGACGCAGGCGACATCGCGGTCCTTGAGCGCCGCTTCCAGGGCGGCGACATCATTGAACTCCACCACTTTCGTGTGGGTGGTGAGATCGTAGACCTGGCCGATCAGGCCGGGCCGATGGATCGGCTTGCCGTCTTTCAGGCGCACGAAGGTATCGTCGCAAGAGCCGTGATAGCAGCCATGGAAGACAAGGATCTTATCCCGCTTCGTGATGCCGCGGCACCAGCGGATGACGAAGCGGTTGGCGTCGGTCGCCGTCGTCGCAACCTGCCAATAAGGCAAGCCGAATTTCGCGGTCAGCAGCTTGCCGACCTCAACGACATCCTCGGTCGGCAACATATAAGTAAGGCCGCGGCGCGCCTGTTCGGCGATGGCGGCCGCGACCGGCGCCGGCGAATGGCCGAACATTGATCCCGTATCGCCGAGGCAGAAATCATCATATTTATGGCCGTCGACATCGGTCAAAATGGAGCCTGAAGCATCGGCGACGAAAAGCGGGAAGGGTGTCGACCAGTCCAGCATCCAATGCATCGGCACGCCGTTATGCCAATGAGACGCCGCTTCTTTCGCCAGGCGCTGCGAGGTGGGATTGCGCTGCATGTAATGATCGCTCTCGCGGCGGATCATTGCCGCGACCTGATCCATGGAAACACCTGCTTCCAAATTCGCCATTTCGACGCTACTCCTAATTTGCGCTGCTATTGATAGCGGCTGGCCAGGAGGTCAGCAAGTGGCGCCAAGGTCGCGTCCCGGGAACACATCCCGGGAATTTATCACTGGGCGGCTGAAAACAACGGCGTCAAGACAGGGGAAGAAAAAATGCAGACGATGTCAGGGCAAGTCGCTCTCGTGACCGGCGCGGGGAGTGCCTACGGAATCGGCTTCGCAACCGCAAAAATCCTGGCGGAAGCGGGCGCAAGCGTCGCCATCACCTCGACGACGGATCGCATCAAGGATCGGCTCGCTGACTTGCCGGTGGCGGCGGAGAAGAAGCTTGGCCTGGCGGCGGATCTGACGCGCGAGCGGCAGGTCGCGCGCCTCGTCGACCGGGTGCTGAAAGCCTTCGGTCGCATCGATATCCTGGTGAACAATGCCGGCCTGATCCAGACGGGCGAGCGCGCCAAGGCATCGCGGGTTCATCAGATGGAAACGGCGGAATGGCAGCGCGCGCTCGATATCAATATGAATACCTGCTTCTATGTCACGCGCGCAGTGATGCCGCAGATGCTGCGGCGTAAATATGGCCGCATCGTCAACATCGCCTCGGTGACCGGCCCGGTCGTCACCTTCGATCGCAGCGCCGCCTACAGCGCGGCCAAGGCGGCGATGGTGGGCTTCACGCGGGCCGCGGCCCTCGAAGTCGGCAGCAAGGGCATCACGGTCAATGCCGTTGCGCCGGGCTGGATCCACACGTCGTCCTCTTCGAAGATGGAAATTGAAGCCGGTATGAATACGCCGCTTGGGCGACCGGGACGGGCTGTGGAAGTGGCCGCCGTCGCTGCTTTTCTGGCGTCGGAATCCGCCAGTTATGTCACGGGCCAGATGATTGTGGTCGATGGCGGCAATGTCATCCAGGAACATAAGGGCGCATGATGGCAGAAAGCAGCTCATGACCGGCTGGATGGTGGGAGAGGGACGGCATGCTTGATCGCCACGCCATCGATCAATTGATCGAAGATATCGGGCAGGATGTTTTCGTCCGGCTGTCACGGCAATTCCTGGATGAGACGGCCGAGCGTATCACGGCCATCAAGGCATGTCGGCAAAATGACGAATGGAAGGAACTGGCGCGTCATGCGCATTCGCTGAAAAGCACGGCGCTCAGCTTCGGTCTGCGGCAAACGGGAGAATTGGCGGCTGCTTTGCAACATGCCGGCGATCGCGGGCAGGTCGCCTCGATCGATCAGCTAACCCCCGATCTGTTTGCTGCCGCGACCGCGGAAAGCCGCGAATTCGCCGATTTATGCGACCAGCTCGCGCTCAGCTCGCAATAGACCGGTCCCAGCTCTGACGCTTGCGATAGAGCGTTGACGGACTGACCCCAAGCGCGGCGGCCGCGCGGGGGATATTGCCGTCGCAGCGGGCGATTGCCTGTTCGATCGCATCGCGCTCGATCTCGGCCAAGGGTTTAATATCCGGCACGGGCGCAGCATCGGGTTGCGATGGCAAGACAACCGGCTGAAACGGCATTGCCATGGCGGGACCGCTCGGCTGAGCGGCGTTGGAGGTAAGGAGCTGCGGCGGCAGCATATCCAGCGTCACGACGGGCCCCGCATTCATCACCACGATATTGCGGATCAAGTTCTGCAATTGCCGGATATTGCCGGGCCAGGCATAATTGGTGAAACAGCGCTCGACCTCGGCGGCAAATCCATTGAAATTCTTGTTTTCCTCGCGGGCATACTGATCGAGGAAATGATGTGCGAGCTGCAGGATATCCTCGCCCCGCTCGCGCAACGGCGGCAGCATGATGTTCAAGACATGCAGCCGGTAAAACAGGTCTTCGCGGAAGCGGCCGGCGGCGACCTCGGTCATTGGGTCCCGGTTGGTGGCGCAGAGGATGCGCACATCGACCCTTTCCACGCGGTCGCTGCCGACGCGCTGGAAGCTTCCCGTCTGCAAGAAACGCAGCAGCTTTGGTTGCAGGTCGATCGACATCTCGCAGATTTCATCGAGGAACAAGGTACCGCCATCGGCGCTGGCCGCAGCACCTTCGCGGTCACCCTGCGCACCGGTGAAGGCGCCTTTCACATGCCCGAAAATCGCGCTTTCCAGGAGATCCTTCGGGACGGCCGCGCAATTGAGCGGCACGAAGGGGGCATTGGCGCGGGGCGAAATGCCGTGGATCGCCTGGGCGGCGACTTCCTTGCCGGTACCCGATTGGCCGGTAATGAAGACCGTCGCCTTGCTGGAGGCGGCAGCAGCGATCATACGATAGGCCGTCTGCATCACCTGGGACTTGCCGATGAAGCCGTAGAATTCGGATTGGCTGAAATTCCCACTCAGTGTCGCAACGACGGTGGAGAGCCGGCGGCGCTCCAACACGTTGTTGAGCGTGATCAGCAGGCGGTCGGCATTGAAAGGTTTGACCAGGAAATCATAGGCGCCTTCGCGCATGGCTTCGACGGCCGTGCTGATGGATCCGTCCGCCGTGATGACGACGGTCGCCGTGGCCAACTGGTTGTTTCTGATATGACGCAGCACTTCCAGGCCATCGATATCCGGTAACCGCAGATCGAGCAGAACGACGTCAGGCGGTTGGCGGATGATTTCCTTGATGGCCGCGCGGCCGGTATCGCAATGACGGACGGCATAGGATCCGCGGCGCAGATATTCCTGGAATATCCGGGCCATGGAAAAGGTGTCTTCCACCAGAAGAACGTCGGATCTGAGCTGTCCGTCCATTCGTTTCGCCCATCGATAAATCAGGCCGGCAATCTTTTAAAATCTTTAGCCATCAGGCGCAGATGGTGAAAGAGGTGTCAATTGAGACCACTGTCTCAACCTGTCGCCGGATCGGCCTTTCTACTGCGAAGATAGTAATCAATCAAAGTTTTCAACCCACTGTAGCTATAGGACCGGTCTTTTAGAGCTGGCGTCCGAGCCTCATTTAATCCTATATTTGATTTTCGCCTTTGTCGTCGGCTTGCATCCTTTGGGGGGTGTTGTGAGCGATCTCGACCGGCGCCGGTACCAGCGCTTTCGCTACGATGGTACAGTCATGCTGATCTATGACGACTTCGCCAGTCGTCGCGTGATGGTGATCAGCACCTATCTCAATCTTTCCCAGGGTGGGGCCTGCGTGATGCCGCCGGAAAGCGGCCCGCTGCGTCCGGGCACGCATCTTTATATCCTGCCGGAGCAGTATCGCCGCAAACGGGAAGCCGTGGTGGTTGATTTCAGTAACGGCCTGCTGCACTTGGAACTGGCTTCCGCACAACAGATGTCGGAATTCGAGATCGCGATGCTGACGCGCCAGTATGATCTGCGCCTGAGAGGTTAAGCCGTCAGATGAGATGCGGCTTGGTCTCGATCAGGTGATTGATGACCAGCAAACCCGGGAAGGCGATCGCGATATGGGACGGCGTGATGCGCACCACCGACCCGATGATCGGCCCCAATCCCGGCAGATCGACCGAAATCTTGTCGCCGACCAAAGCGGCACGGTTCGTCTTCAACAGCGCACCGCTGGCTGAGATATCAATCAACCGGCAGGCGACGTCGGTGCCCTGAACATCCAGATGCGTCGGCAGGTTGACGGCATAACGTGGCGAAGCCCGCCGTTCGCTGCTCGATTTCCGTGTAAGCATCCGGTTTCCTTCCCCCGTCATCTACCTGCCACTATCCCTGCCGGCAGTTGAAAAAACCTTAACTGGCGATACCGGGCGGCCACCTCATTGGCAGCGCTGCGGCGCCAGGGCTTCGGCTGAAATCCCCCGGGCGGTCAGGTCGTTGGGAATATTGCCCTGATTGATGAGATTGGCTGTAATGCGTCCCAAGGTTGCCGACATCATGATGCCAAATCCGCCTTGTCCCGCCAACCAGAAGAAATTTTCCAGGGCAGGGTCAAAGCCGGCGACCGGCATTTCGTCGGCGACGAAGCTGCGCAATCCGGCCCAGCTGTGATCGATCCGCCGGATGGTGAGCTGGGTGTGGCGTTCCAGCCAATCGGCCAGGACGGCGATATCCATCTCATCGGGCTGGATATCCTGGGGCTCGACCGGCGTCTGGTCGCCGGGGGAGGCCATCAGCTTGCCGGAACTCGGTTTGATATAGGTCTCGCCGCCGGCGAAGTCGACCGCCGGCATCTTGCTGATATCCATCCCCGTCGGCGGGTCGATCAGGATGGCGGTCCGCCGCTTCGGCACCAGGCCGATCGATTTGGCGCCGGCCAGCAAGCCGATCTGGTTGGCCCAAGCGCCGGCGGCGTTGATGACGGTTTTCGCCTGGTAGGTCTCGCCGCCTGCCTTGACCTGCCAACCGGATGCCGTCGGTGTCAGTTCGGTCACCTGGGCGCTGGTGACGACCTTGCCGCCACCTTCCTTCATGCCCTTCAGAAAACCGCGATGGATGGCATCGACATCCATATCAAGGACGCCCGGTTCGATGACGGCACGAGCGATTTGATCGCGGCGCAGCAAGGGTGCGCGCTCCAATGCGTCCTCGACGGAAAGTTCGAGAATGGGATGCTCTTGCGTGCCGAGGGCGAGCACCTGGTCCAACCGTGCTTCATCGCCATGCAAGGCGACGCTCATGCCGCCCCGCGGCGTCAGCAGCGGATGGTCGGCAAAGCCCGCTGGCGGATTGGACAGGAAGTCGAAGCTGGCCGAACTGATTGCCCGCACCAGGGCCGGTCCGTAATTCCGGGTAAAGAGTGCCGCTGAGCGCCCGGTCGAATGGTAGCCGGGTGCGTCTTCTGCTTCCAGCATCACGACCTTGCCGGATTTCACCAGTTCATAGCCGGCCGCGGCTCCCGAGACACCGGCACCGATGATCAGAAAATCGCAGTTATTCGTCATCACTCCCGCTACCTTATCCTTGGGCCTCGGCCCGAATTCTCTTTCGCGTCAGCGCATGGAACCGCCAGATCAGCAATGTCATCGCGATACACAGCGAGGTCGCCAGCGCGGTCATCAGCGCCATTGGTCCCATACCATGGCGATAGCCCCAGATATAGCCGATCGGCACGCCGACGGCCCAGAAACTCAATCCATAGATGATCGTCGGCAGGGTCGTATCCGAGGCGCCGCGCAGGCTGCCCATCAGCACGCCCTGCAAGCCGTCGATGACGATCATCAGGGCGGTGACGGTGAAGACCGGTATCAGCAGCACCAGGACGGCGTCATCGTGGCTATACGCACGGGCGAGCGGCTTCACGAGAAGAGAAAGGGTGATGGAAACCGACGCCATGACGGCGAATTCCATGCCGAAGGCAACCCAGCCGGCGCGCGCCGCATCGCGCCAGGATCCGCGGCCGATGGCATTGGCGACCCGGATGGCGGCCGCCGTGGCGATGCCGATCGTCAGCATATAGACGAGGCTGGTGAGATTGATCGCCGAATGCATGGCGGCGAGGGAGGATGTGCCGAGCCACCCGGCCATCACGATCATCGAGCCGAAGCAGCTCGATTCAAGGGCGATCGCCAGCGCCAAGGGCAGGCCCAGCCAGAGCAGTCGCTTCAACTCGCCGCGCTGCCAGCCGCCGAGAAACTTGATGCCGTAAACGGCGCGATCCCGCTGGCGGAAAACGACGGTCAGGGCACATAAGAACATCAGCCATCGCGTGATGGAGGTCGCCAGGGCGGCCCCGCTGGCGCCGGAAATCTGCGTGCCGAAAATGGGCGACAGATCGATGGTGCCATTGGTCAAGGGCCAGGCCAAAGCGAAGTTCGCGATATTGGCGACCAGCATGATGATGGTGCCCGGCCAGGGCCGGCTGATCCCTTCCAGCACCAGATTGCAGGCGGAAAAAAGCATCAGGCCCGGCATGCCGATGGCGAACATCTGCAGGGCAAAGCCGCTGCCGGCGGCAATGTCGGCGGGCTGGCCCAGCAGCCGCATCAAGGCGTCGCCGCTGACGAGAATAAGGGCCTGCAGCAATCCCAGGATGCCGGCCACGATCATCGATAACCGCCAGATGCCGCCGCAACGTTCACGTTCCCCTGCGCCATCCGCCTGGGCGCATAGCACGATGGTCCCGATCAAAAGGCCGATGCCGACGGCTTGCAGCAAGGTCTGCGGCTGAACGCTGCCGCCGAAATAGGCCAGTTCGACGCCGCTGCCGCGGCACAGGAACGTGTCGATGGCGATCATGATGACGAGCCCCGCCCGCGACAGCATCACCGGCAGCGCCAGGCTGACCGTCCGGCGGATATGATGGCTGACCGGCGCCGCGACCGGCACGGGGGACAAGGAAGGGGTGCTCGTTACGTTCATGTTAACGATTGGTCATCTATATAATTCGACCGAGTCCGGCTTGACGATGCGGCACCTCGCCGGACGCAACGTGCATTACCATCAGCATGGCTGGATTGTCGACCGTAAGTATTTGATTTGGCGAGCGTGAGGAATGGGATTGTTTGGCTCGAAATCGGCTGGATCTCAACAGAGAAAGCCCTTCCGCTAGCGTCTCAAGGCGTGGTGGGAAGGATATGACCTGCCGGCACCGGAACCCGCGCCCGAACCGGCGGAGCCGGTTCTCGATCTGTCGGTACCGCCGACCCCGATCCCGCCGCTGGAACATCCGATCGTCAAGGTCCAGATGGCCGTCTGGGGCGAGGGCAACAGCCGCCCCGGCAATTCCGACTACATTCTTTATCTGGTGAAACCCTTCGCCCTGAACGAGACGATGTCGATCCTCGATTTCGGCTGCGGATTGGGCGGCAGCACACGCGCCATTGCCAAGGAATTCAACGTCTATGCGACCGGCTATGAATCGGATCAGATTCTGGCCGATGCCGGGAAGGCGCTGTCGGTGAAGCATGGGATGGATCGCAAGGCGGCGATCAGCCACTACGACCCCAGAACCACGGTCCTGAAATCCGGCCAGTTCGACTGCATTTTCTGCGCCGACCATCTGCATGTCGTTGCCGGCAAATCGCAGATGCTGTCGCGCCTGGAGGCGGCACTGAAGACGCGCGGCCAGATCACGATCGTCGATTCCGTGCTGGGGGAAAAGATCAAGCCGGACGATCCGCGCCTGGCCGCGACTTTGGGCGCCAAAGCGATGGAGCAGTCGCTGTTCTGGTCGGTCGCCGATTACGAAAAGGCTTTTCGGGAGCTGAAATTCGACCTGCGCATCGGCGAGGACATCACGGAGCGCTATCGCAAGCTCGTCACCGAGGGGTGGGACAGTTTCGTGCAGAAACCGGAAGGCAAGGAGGCCAGCCGCGCCTTTCCCCAGGAGACGGTTGCGGAGGCAGAATTGTGGCAGCGCCGACTGGCGGCCTATGACGCCGGTTTGCTGCGAGTCTATCGTTTCTATGCGATAAAAATGGGCAGTACCCGCACCTCATGAGGGCGCATTGAGGGTATTGTGTTTATTTTCAATGCGTTATCTTGGGTCGAGCATACTTGACAGTTAGCGCCGCGGTCACTATGTTCCGCCCGCGTTTGTGAATTCGAGGACCGGACCATGAAAGTCATTAATTCGCTCAAGGCAGCGAAGGGGCGCCACAAGGATTGCCGCATCGTTCGCCGCAAGGGCCGGGTCTATATCATTAACAAGACCAACCCGCGTTATAAGGCCCGCCAGGGCTGAGTTTCGGGGCAGGTTGAGTGCCCCGATCGCAGGATCGGGTTGCGCTCTCTGAGATAGATCACGTTCCGTTACGAACCGCGCCGGTTTCCGGCGCGGTTTCGTTTTTGCCGGTTCCCTTTATACCATCTCGGACAAATATGACATGGTATCGGAACGATGCCTTCCGAGGTCGTTTACAGTGATATATCAGATGGGCTAAGACGTTGACATGTTGATGCCTGAACCCGATTCCGCCGTTCTCGCGCGCCGCCCGCAACTGGTCGATGCGCTGAAACGCCTGATCGACCCGGCCGGTGTCATTGCCGACTCCATTGCCTTGCGCGCCTATGAGAATGATGGGCTGACCGCTTACCGGCAGCCGCCGATGATTGCCGTCTTGCCGAAAGACACGGCGGAGGTCGCGGCCATCCTGCGCTTTTGCCACCAGGAGGGCGTCAAGGTTGTGCCGCGCGGCTCAGGCACGTCGCTTTCCGGCGGCGCCTTGCCTTTGGCGGATGGCATCCTGCTGGGTCTCGGCAAGTTCAACCGCATCCTTGAGATCGACTACGACAATCGCTGTGCCGTGGTGCAGCCCGGCGTGCCGAATTTGGCGATCAGCCATGCGGTTGCCGGGCGCGGCTTCTATTACGCGCCGGATCCCTCCAGCCAGATCGCCTGCAGCATCGGCGGCAATGTGGCGGAAAATTCCGGCGGCGTTCATTGCCTGAAATATGGTCTGACCACCAACAATCTCCTTGGCCTGGAAATCGTCCTGATGACGGGCGAGGTGCTGCGCATCGGCGGCAAGCATCTCGATGCCAATGGCTATGACCTGATGGGCATCCTCACCGGCTCTGAAGGATTGCTGGGTGTGGTCACCGAGGTAACGGTGCGGTTGCTGCGCAAACCGGAAACGGCGCGCGCCTTGCTGGCGGGCTTCCCAAGTTCAGAAGCGGCGGGGCAATGCGTTGCCGATGTCATCGCCGCCGGCATCATCCCGGCCGGCATGGAGATGATGGATCGGCCGGCCACGCATGCGGTGGAAGATTTCGTGCATGCCGGCTATCCGATGGAAGCTGAAGCCTTGCTGATCGTCGAACTCGACGGACCCGAAGTCGAGGTCGATCATCTGTTGTCGCAAGTCTGTGCGATTGCCGAAGCGAATGGCGCGACATCGCAGCGGGTCAGTTCGTCGGAAGAGGAGCGGCTGCTGCTCTGGGCCGGCCGCAAGGCTGCCTTTCCGGCGATCGGCCGTATTTCGCCGGATTACTATTGCATGGACGGCACGATCCCACGCAGCAAGCTGCCGCAGGTGCTGGCGCGCATGGAAGAATTATCGCTGCGTTATGGCTTGCGCGTCGCCAATGTCTTCCATGCCGGTGATGGCAATCTGCATCCGTTGATCATGTATGACGCCAATAAGCCGGGCGAATTGGAGGCGGCGGAATCCTTCGGCGCCGATATCCTGTGCCTCTGCGTCGAGGTGGGCGGGGTCCTGACCGGCGAACACGGTGTCGGTGTCGAAAAGCGCGATCTGATGCCGCAGATGTTCAACGATCTCGATCTCAATCAGCAGATGCGGCTCAAATGCGCTTTCGATGATAAGCAACTGCTCAATCCCGGGAAGGTTTTCCCGGTGCTGCGCCGCTGCGCCGAACTGGGCGCCATGCATATCCATCGTGGCCAATTGCCGCGTCCCGATCTGCCGCATTTCTGATGACGAACGAAATCTCCCCAACCTCCGCAGCCGATCTGGCGGACGCCGTTTGCGGCGCTTTACGCGACAAGGCGCCGCTGCAGATCGTCGGGCAAGGCAGCAAGGCCGGCTGGGGCCGGCCGGACCAGGCGATGCGCCGGCTGTCGCTCGCCCGCCTCAGCGGTATTCGCAGCTATGAAGCGGCCGAATTGGTGATGACGGCCGGCGCCGGCACATTGATGTCGGATATCGAGCCGGTCCTGGCGGCGAAGAACCAGCAGATCGCCTTCGAACCGGCGGATTGGGGGCCGCTTTGGGGCAAACCGGCGGGGCAGGGGACGATCGGCGGTGTGCTCTCTTGTAATCTCTCCGGTCCACGCCGCTTTCAAGCCGGCGCGGCGCGGGACCATTTCCTCGGCTTCACCGCCGTCAATGGCCGGGGCGAAGTCTACAAGGCCGGCGGACCGGTGGTGAAGAATGTCACTGGCTATGATCTGCCGAAATTGCTGGCCGGTTCCTTCGGCACATTGTCGGTGCTGACCGATGTCACCGTGAAGGTACTGCCGCGCCCCGAGAAACAGCGCAGTGTCCTGCTTTTCGGCCAAGACCCGGAAACCGCCAATCGCGCCATGACGATGGCCCTGGGCAGCACGCATGATATCAGTGGCGCCTGCTATCTGCCGATGGATCTCGCACGGCGCTCGCATGTTGACCTGATACGCAACGCGAATAAGGCCGTCACGGCGCTGCGGATCGAGGGGGCCGGGCCCTCGGTCGAACATCGTTGCACCGCCTTGCGCCGGATGTTCGGCGATGCGGCGACGGAAGAATTGCATTCGATGCGGTCGCTGGCTTTCTGGCGGGAGATTCGCGACGTCGCCACCTTCATGCCGGATCAGGAGACGGCTCTCTGGCGTCTGTCGGTGCCACCCGCGAGCGGTGCCGTCATTGCCGGGCGACTCGCAAGCGCACTGCCCGGTTGCAGCTGGTTTCTAGATTGGGGTGGCGGATTGCTCTGGATTGCGGTGCCGCCGGTAGCAGATATCGGCGCTGAAAAGATCAGGCAGTCACTGGTTGCAGACGGCGGTCATGCGACCTTGCTGCGGGGGCCGGAAGTCTTGCGCCGGTCGGTCCCGATCATTGAGCCGGGCGCGTTGAGCCAGCTGCTGCGCCGTGTGAAGCAGGCTTTCGATCCGGCGGGCATTCTCAATCCCGGCCGCTTGAGCGCTGATTGGTAAGGAAGACGGGCCAAGATGCAGACCAATTTCACGCTGGCGCAACTTGCCGATCCCAATACCGCCGAAGCGGAGAAGATCCTTCGTACCTGCGTTCATTGCGGTTTCTGCACGGCGACCTGCCCGACCTATCTGCTGCGCGGCGATGAACTGGACAGCCCGCGCGGGCGCATCTACCTGATCAAGGACATGCTGGAAGGCGGACAGCCGGCCTCGGATACCGTCGTCACGCATGTCGATCGCTGCCTTTCCTGCCTCAGCTGCATGACCACCTGTCCGTCCGGCGTGCATTACATGCATCTGGTCGATTATGCCCGGCAATATGTCGAAGATACCTACCACCGGCCCTTGCTGGACCGCATGCTTCGATCGCTCCTGGCCTATCTGTTGCCACGGCCCGGCATGTTCCGTCTGGCGCTGACGGCGGGCAGCATCGGCAAGAAGCTGGGGCTGGCCAGCCTGATGCGGGGACGTTTCAAGGCCATGGCCGATCTGTTGCCCGACACTGTGCCGCCCGCGGCCGCAACCGATCGCCCCGGCATCTTCCCGGCGCAGGGGAAACGGCGTGGCCGGGTTGCGCTCCTGGCCGGATGCGCGCAGCAGGTGCTGCGGCCGCAGATCAATGCCGCCACCATCCGCCTGCTCAATCGCCTGGGCATCGAAGTCGTGGTGTCGCCCGATGCCGGTTGCTGCGGCTCGCTCACGCATCATATGGGCCGGCACGACGCCGCTCATGAATCCGCCACTGGCAACATTGCCGCCTGGCATCATGAAATGGAGCTGAACGGCTTGGACGCCATCATCGTCACCGCCTCCGGCTGCGGCACGACGGTGAAGGATTATGGCTTCATGTTCCGTGACGATCTCACCTGGCGGGACCGGGCCGGGCGCGCCTCTAAACTGGCTTGCGACATCAGCGAATATCTGGATCGGCTTGGCGCCATTTCCGGCGAGGGCAGGAACTTGCGTGTCGCCTATCACGCAGCCTGTTCGCTGCAGCATGGGCAGAAACTGCGCGACTTGCCGGCAAAGCTGCTACGTCAGGCGGGATTCGAGGTCGTCGATATTCCGGAAGGCCATATCTGCTGTGGCTCTGCGGGTACCTACAACATGCTTCAGCCGGAATTGTCGGCCGGCTTGCGGCAGCGCAAGGCGGCGAATATCGACCGTGTCGCACCGCAAGCCGTCGCCACCGGTAATATCGGCTGTCTCCAACAATTGACCGGCGCCGTCGACGCACCGATCGTTCACACGGTCGAGCTGCTGGACTGGGCCATGGGCGGGCCGAAGCCGGACGTCTTCGGCGACCGGCTTCGCTGACCCAACTCAGTGGCCTTCCAGGAAAACGTAATTCTGCCAGCTCTTCATCCGCAGCAAGATGCGGCGGATCATGGCGAAATGATGCCAATGCTCGGTGTAAAGGGCGACCTCGCCGGAACTACCCGGCGGCAGTTGATAGTTTGAAATATCATCCGTGATATCGATGACCGCGCTAACCCGTCCATCGGCCATGCGGGTCTCCGGATCGACCAGGGCACCGGTCGGCTGCAATTCACCCTGCGACAGGGCATTGACGATCCGATTGACCTTGCCTCTGAAGACACGGCCCGGAACGGCGGTGAAAATGATCTCCGCCTCGTCGCCGACACGGATGCGTTGAAGTGCATTCTGCGCGAAAGAGGCGGCGAAGGTGGTGTTTTGATCGTCCAGGAAAACCATCACGGGCCGTAACGGCAAGGGAGCCGCCATCATGCCCGGGCGCAGGAAAAGCTGCGTCACGAATCCGTCGGTAGGTGCGCGCACCGTCGTCTGGTCGAGATCATATTGCGCATCCTGCAGATCGGCCTGTAACCGTGCGACCGTCGTATTCGTGCCGCCGATGAGCGATTCCAATGCTAGCTTCGCCTGATCGGCTCGTGCCTGAGATGCGGAAACATTGGCATCCGCCGCCAGATAGGTCTGGCGCCGGGTATCAATCTGGGCTTCGGAGAAGGGCTGCGAACTGCCTTTCCGATTGGCCGATTCATATCGTTCGAAGGATTTCTTGGCACGATCCCGTTGCGCGGCGGATTCTTTTACATCTGCCAGGGCGGCGTTATAGGCAGCCTGAAGCTGTTTCACCCCTTGCTCCGCTTCCGCCAGCGCGGCAGTCTTGCTTTTGACGGCGAATTCATAGGGACGCGGATCGATCTTGAAGAGAATGTCGCCCTTTTTTACGGGGGAGTTGGGTTGGACCGGCACATCGATCACTTCACCGCGCACATAAGGGATGATGGGTGTTGAATAAAAATAGAAACGGGCCTGTTTCGTATAGGGGTGATTGTAATTCATCATCAGCAAAACGAAGCCGATGCCAAGGAAGCCGATCAGCACTGCGGTCGTGAAGGTCCACTTGTTGAGCGGCACTTTCAGGAAGCGAAAGACGCAGAAGCAGATCGCCGCATAGGTCAGGATCATCAACATTTCCATGATGATGCTCCTAGCTTGCCTGACTCGGAGGAGAGGTGGATTCAAGCGCTGCGATGCGCGCTTCCAACTGGTTAATTCGCTCGCCGGCGTTTAGCAAACGTGAATTGGTTTCGGTATTGGCGCTGAAGCCATAGCCGCGTTCCGGACGGTAGATCGTGGCCCAGATCCAAAGGAAGGGCCAGAGGACATGCAAGGTAAAGAGACTGACCCAACCCGCCACGTGAATCGCATCCTGATGCGGATGATCGCGCTTCTTGGCGATCTCATAGGGGATGTCGTGGATGTAGATGATGCCATAGACAAAGACGAGAAAGACGAATAACAGCAGGAACAAGGCAAAATAGTTCAGGAACATCGCGCCCTCCCTCCCGACATGATGCCTGTGCACAAGCCTGAACCTAAGGGCCCGGGACCGCAAGCGACGTCTGCGCCGCGCATTCGTGCGGGAAGATCGGCTGAACGATTATTTGGGGACGGGGTCCTGATCGAGGAGGGTAAGCCGTCCTACGACCTGACCGGGGTCGAGCAAGGCCCCCGGGGCGATCACGGCATTGGCGCCGATTCGCGCATGATCGCCGACCAGGGCGCCGAATTTCTCGACGCCGGTCCGGATGACCGCGTCGCGGTAATGCACGCGCACTTCCTTATCGCTGCGTTCATTGCGATGATTGGCGATGATGGCGCCGGCTTCGATATTCACCCCGGTGCCGAGGATTGAATCGCCGATAAAGTTGAAATGCGCGAGGGCACTGCCGGAAAAAAGGAAGCTCGACTTCACTTCGCTGCCAGGACCGATGATGCAATGATCCTGCAGCCAGACACCGTCCCGCAGATAAGCCCCGGCGGCGATGAAACAGCCGGGGCCGATGATGGCAGGCGGCTTGACGGTCACACCACCCTCGATCCGGGCCGAGCGGTGAAAGAAGATGCCGCCGTCCCGGCGATAATCCGATTCCTCCATGGCCACGATCAGATCGCTTAAGATATCAAGGATGTCGCGCGTGGCCTGCCAGGGTTCTTGGTCAAGATAAGCCCCAAGCGGGGAGGTGGATGCCCCGGATACGAATCTGTCGACCGGCACCTGGGGCATCGTCAATGCATTAAGACTGCGTGAGGCCGCGCATCATGCCTTTCAGCGCGTATTCGCCGCGTTCCCAGACCATGCGTTTCCAATCATCCTTGTCGGGATAGAAGGCGGCGCGGATTTGCTTCTTGATGGCCTTGCCTTGATCGCTATCCGGCTTGCCGTGAATGTAGAGCCAGTTATCGGCGCGGATGGCATCGAGCATCGTGTCAACTGGCTCAGTGCCATATTCCAGGGTGATGCCGCCAACCGCCGTATTCGGCAAGGCCTCGTCGACACCGATATTGGTGTCACCAAGAGTGATGGCGGAAGACGATGATCCATCGTCGAAATAGGTCGCCTCCTTGCCCCACCAGTCCTTAATCATCTTGTTGCCGGTGGAGTCACCGAAATGGTTGGACATGATTTCGCCGATGCCATAGGGGCCAAGACCGGTATGGAGATCGATGAAGGCGGCCCGGCGCACTGTCGCGGCATAAGGTGACAGTATCTGGCGCAAGGTGCGGTTGGACCAGGTTGCCTTCTGGCCGCCATAGAAGACGCCTTCATTGTCCCAGTATTGACCGGAGGTGATGGCGCCCTGCAATTTCATGGCGCCGTGCTGATCGGCATACTTGGTGAAAGCGACCTTGTTGCGGGCCTCGCTGGCATCGGCCATTCCTTGGGGCAGATCGCATCGCGCAATTCGCGATAGCCGTCATTTTCCGGATGCGGTTGGCTGTGGTTCACGAAGTTGCGATTGAGATCGACATTGTCCTCATTCACCCGGCGCACCCAGGCAAACCCATGGGGGTTGATCGCGTGGATCAGCAAGATCGCCGTATCGGCGGGCAGGGTGTCGAACTGGCCGCTGCGCAGCCAGCCAACCTGAATGCCCGATCCGCAAAACCCTTCCGCGCCATGGGTGCCCGACATGCCGATAAACAGGCGACTGGCATCGCGGGGACCGATCCAGATGGTCTCGGTGGCGAGATCCTCGCCCTTCGGTCCGCGATTGGTGTTCGAATGAGCTTCCACAGCCAGCCCTTTCGCCGTCGCGGCGTCATGCAGCTTGGCGCGGGCCGCGCGGTAGTCGCCGGCGAAAAAGTCGCTCGGATTCATGTGACGCATACTCCCTGTGTCGATTGCCGCCAGTCTAGCCGCTGGTGAGGCGGCGGCAAGCGGCTTGTGACGAAAATCCTGCTCAATCGCACCATGCAGGCGCGGAAATTACAGGCAGTCACGATAGGGGCTTCACTTGCACCAGGACGCTGTGAACCGCGGTGCTTTCCGCCATATCTGCCCGGAGGCCGGGATTGAGGGCATTGATATTGCGGTGCTCCGGCAGGAGTTTCGGCCAGCGGCTTTTATGGGCCAGCACGATCCCGGCGGGAATGCGGTCATCCACCACGGCCCGCATGGTCAGGCTGTCGGTGTCGTTTTTCACCAGGATCTCGACACCGCTGGTCAGGCCGAGTGTGCTGGCATCTGCCGGATGGATGACGAGATCCTCGGGGCCCGCCTTGGCGCGGATCTTCTCGTCCTGGAAATAGCTGCTGTTCATCAGCCAGGGCGATGCCGGTGAGAGCAGGCGGAACCAGCCCATGGGCGGCCTGGCCTCGATCGTTGGTTGCGGCAGGCGCGGCAGGCCGTCGGCTTCGGCTGCGGCGCTGGCGATTTCGATCCGGCCGCTTGGCGTCGGGAATTGGCCATCCGCGAATTGCACCAGTGTTTCGGGAAACAGCGTAACGGTCGCATGCCCGGCGAGTTCCGCAAAGCCGCTCAAGCCAGCCTGGCGGCAGAGCCGATCAAGGATCGGCGCATCCGGTTCATGCAGTTCCGGCTCGGCATAGCCCATGGCTTTGGCCAGCCGGCGGAAGATCTCCTGATTGGGCAGGGACTGCCCCATCATCGGCAAGGCTGCGCGCTGAACCGACAGCGTGAGATCGAAATAGGGCGAGACGATATCGTCGAATTCCAGGAAGGTCGCGGCCGGCAGAACGATATCGGCGAAATCCACCGTGTCGGTGGGGAAGGGGTCGATCGCCAGGTGGAACAGGTCGTCGCGACGCAGTGCTTGATGCAAGGCGCGCTGCTGCGGATTGGAGGCGGCGATATTGATGTTCCAGGTGATCAGGCCATGCGCTTCGGCCGGATCGCTCAAGGTATCGACCAGATCCATGTGGCTGATGATGCGCTTGGCGTTGCGGCGCAGGGCTGTGCCTTCGACATCATCGCCATCGAGACCTTTGCGGCCGCTGCCATTGAGATAGCAGAAGCCGGCGCCGGGCTTGCCGAGATTGCCGCTGGCCGCCGGCAACAACCCGATCGCACGAAAGATATTGCCGCCCTGGGCCTGGCGCTGCAGGCCTTGCCCGAGCCACAGCAATGACGGGCCGCGACCGTAAATGCGTGCCGCTTCGACAATATGTGCCGCGGGTATACCGGTGGCGGCTTCCGCCCAGTCCAAGGTGATGCGGTCGAGAACGGGTTCGACTTCCTGCCAGCCGGTGGCGTGGGCAGCGAGATACGCCCGGTCGATCAGGTTCTCATCGCGCATGACGCGGAGCATGGCGAAAGCGAGTGCGGCATCGCTGCCGGGGAAGGGCTGCAAATGCAGATGCGCGCCAGCAGCCGTATCGTGCCGCACCGGGTCGACCACGATCACCTTTGCCGGGGTTTCCTTCAGCCAGTATTTATGCATATGCGGCGCAGCGGCCGAGGGATTGGCGCCCCAGATGAGAATGCAGGCGGCATCCTTCGCCGTACGCGGATCGAAGCCCAGAGACGATGTGCCGTAGAGATAGTTCAGCGCCGCATGGCCGGCGGCATTGCAGATGCTGTCCGGGTCGATCTCGGCGGCGCCCAGCCGGTTGAGGAAGCGTTGCGGAAAACCGCCGGCCAGCAATGAACAGGTGCCGGTATAATGGGCATGCAGGATCGTTTCCGCGCCGAACCGGGCGACAATCTCCTGCAACCGGGCGGCGGTCTCCGCCAGGGCCTCGTCCCAGGAAATCTCGACGAAGCGTCCTTCGCCTTTGGGGCCGACGCGGCGGCGCGGGCTCAGGATGCGGGCCTCAGGCTGGACGAAGGCGCCGTTATAGGCGACGGCGCATTTGCCGCAAAGCGCACCACGGGAAACGGGGTGATCCGGATCGCCAAGGACGCGGGCCAGACCATCCGCGCGTTGCACCACGGCGATCCCGCAGGCATCGTAGCAATCGCGCGGGCAGGTGGTTCGGATGACCGTTTTCGTATTTCGATCGATGGCCGCGGCCATGGTCTTCTCCCGTCTCTACTTTTCGGAGAAGCATAATCCTTAATCGTTAAAAGCGACTAGGTCCGGTATCAGCAGGGCGGTAGGGCCGGCTCCGTCCATTATCGCGAAAGCCGTCGAAAATCCTCTGATACGCTCTCGACCAGCTTAATGAGGCGCTGGTCCTGCGTGCAGGACAGGTCGAGCAGCCGCTGGATAAGATAGCTGGCTTTATCGGCCGCTTCCGGCCAAGTCGTTGCCGGCGAGGATAAAAACATCGCCTCCAAGTGGGTTTGGCGCTTCCGAAGCAATTCCTGGTCCCGTTGTATTTCGAGGGCTTGGCGCCGTAGTTCAGTTTCATGTTGGGCGGCCATGCCCCGATGCGCATCCAGGTCGACCGTATCGTCTGTCATGCTTATCGCCTCCCAATCCATCGGTTGAACGAAAAAGGCCCGATATCCTGGGATATCGGGCCTTTTTGTCAGGCATCGTGCGCAGGTTTACGCCGGCTGGAGGTTTGCGGCGGCACTCTTGCCGCGCTCGCTCACCACATCATAGCTGACCTTTTGGCCTTCGCTAAGCGTGGACATACCGGCCCGCTCGACGGCGGTAATGTGAACAAACACATCCTTGCTGCCATCATTCGGTTGAATGAAGCCGAAACCTTTTTGCGAATTGAAGAACTTGACGGTCCCGATAGCCATATTGGCCTCCTTAAGAAACGCATGAGAACGAGGGGGTCACCGTCCCGGAAGACGGCTTATCCGAAGTGAAGCATTGTCTTGAAGGAGCCCAGATGGGGCCAATAGCAAGGCAGGCTAAATATCGAACGCGATAGGATATGGTGGATAGACCCCCAAGTAGCAAGGACTATCCTTGATTTTCATTGGAAAATCAATTGGGCCAACTTTGGCTGCCAATGGCGTTAGCGCCGCGAAGAACGACGCCGGAACAGGCTCAGGAACCAGAAAACCGAACTCGCGGGCATGGAGCGCCATATATACATGGCTTGGTTCCTTATTCCGCCGCCATCAGGCGATGGCTCATCATCGGGGTTTCCACGACGGTTTCAACCATGGTGGTCGTGGTTTTGCCGGCATGAACGTCTTCGACGATTTCCTGGGCCACGTCCAGGCAGGTGCCGCAGCAAACCGGGCCGCCCAAAGCCTGGTAGATTGCTTTGGGGCAGGTCATGTTTTGATCCCGGGCCACCCGCTCGATATCGCTCGACCGGTGACCGTTGCATAGGCACACATACATGCGTGGCTCCGCACAGATTGATAAATCGAATATGGTGCGAATGCGAATGAGTGTCAATAACACGAGGGCGCTGGCGCAAGCGGAATCCGCATAACTGGAACGCAATTGCAACAGCTCTGCCCCTTGACAGGCTCCTGCCCGCCACCGAAGGTCGAGCAAGCCCAACCTTGGTTCGATGGGAAAAAGATCAATGTATGAAAGCAGTTACTGGCATCTCCTGCGGAAGCCGGGTTTTGCCTGGATGCTGGTGACCCAGTTCCTGGGAGCCCTGAACGACAATCTCTACAAGTTCGTCGTTACCCTGTTCGCCATCGACCTGGTCGCGGCAAACCGGGCGGCCGGTATCGGAACATGGGACAGCAACGCCTACCTCTTCCTCGCTTCCGCCTTGTTCGTGCTGCCGTTTCTGCTGTTTTCCGACTATGCCGGCCAGCTCGCCGACCGCCATTCGAAGCGGGCCGTCCTGATCATCACCAAGAGCGCCGAGATCGGCACCATGCTCCTGGCCATGGTGGCGTTTTACTACGAGAGCATGGGCGGCATGCTGTTCGTGCTCTTTCTGCTTGCAACCCAGGCGACCTTCTTCAGCCCGGCGAAATACGGCTGCGTCCCTGAATTGCTACCGGACCGGGATCTCTCCCGCGGCAATGCGCTCATCGAGATGAGCACCTTTCTCGCCATCATCCTGGGCGCTGTCTCCGGCGGCATCGTTTATGACTATTGGAAGACCGAAATGCTGGATATCGCCGCCCTCACGGTGGCGATATCGATCTTGGGGTCGCTCGCCAGTTTCGGCATCGGCCGGACCCCGAAGCCGGCCCGGGCAAAGCCGTTTTCCTGGATTCCGTTTCGCGAGGTCTGGATCGGTATCAGGCAGTTGAAGGCGAATTACCGCCTTTGGCTGACCGTGCTCGGCATCAGCTATTTCTGGTTCCTCGGCGCCTGGGTGCAGCTTCTGACCACGCAATATGGCAAGGAGCTGATGCATCTCGGCGATTCCCAGACCAGCCTGCTGCAGGCGGCGATGGCGATCGGCATCGGTGTCGGCAGCATGCTGGCCGGCCGTTTCTCGGGACATAAGGTGGAACTCGGCCTGGTGCCGCTCGGCTCGATCGGGATGGGCCTGACGGCCGTTGCCATGCTTTATGCGGATCATGCTTTCGGTTGGGCCGCGGCCGGCTTCGGCATCCTCGGTTTCTTCGCCGGCTTCTTCATCGTTCCCCTGAATGCCATGCTGCAGCAGAAATCGGCTGCCGATGCCCGCGGCCGGCTGATTGCCGCCAATAATGTGCTCAACAATATCGGCATCCTGTGCGGTGCCGGTGCCTTGATGCTATGCGGCCATGTGCTTGGCCTGCGGCCGGACCAGTCGATCCTGGTCAGCGGGTTGCTCAGCTTCGGCGTGACGATCTATCTCTGCCTGCTGCTGCCCGATTTTTTGATCCGTTTCTGCCTCTGGCTCCTCACGCACAGTCTCTATCGCATCCGCATCGAAGGGCCGCAGCATGTGCCGTTGAACGGCCCGGCCTTGCTGATCTGCAATCACCTGTCTTTCATCGACGGTTTGCTGGTCGGCGCCTGTGTGCAACGCTTCATTCGGTTCATGGTCTATGCGCCGTTTTTCGATCTGCCGCTTTTCGGCTGGCTGTTCCGCTTGATGAAAGCGATTCCCACCAGCGGCGGCCGTAATGCGGTCAAGGCGATTAATGCCGCGCGGGCGGAATTGCAGGCGGGACATGTCGTCTGCATCTTCGCCGAAGGTGCGATCAGCCGGACCGGCAATATGCTGCCCTTCAAGCGCGGCGCGGAGAAGATTCTCGACGGGCTGGATGTGCCGGTCATTCCGGTGCATCTCGACCAGGTCTGGGGCAGTGTTTTCAGCTTCAAGGGTGGCCGTTTTTTCTGGAAATGGCCGCTCCATTTCTTTTATCCGGTGACCGTTACCTTCGGCGCACCGGTGCCGGCCAGCAGCCGCGTCTCCAGCCTGCGTCGCCGGCTGCTTGAAATGGGCGGCGATGGGTTTCGCCTGCGCCGCAATCGCGACGATCTCGTGCATCTTCGCTTCCTGCGCCGGGCGAAAAAAACCTGGAGCCGGTTCTGCATGGCGGATTCGACCGGGCGAGAGCTCAATTACGGCCGGGCACTGGTCGGTTCCATCTTGCTGTCGCGCTGGCTGCGCCATCGCTGCCTGACGGAGCGCATGGTCGGCTTGATGCTGCCGGCTTCGGTGGGCGGCGCGCTGGCCAATATGGCGGCGTTGTTTGCCGGCAAGGTGCCCGTCAATCTTAACTTCACGGCCGGCCATGAGGCATTGAAGGCAGCGATTGCCAAAGCGGAGATCGAGACCATCCTGACTTCCCGGGCGTTTCTGCAGAAGGCCAAGCTGGCCGAACAGCCGGGCATGGTCTTCATCGAAGATGTCTTGAAGGGGCTGACGGGAACGGAAGCGAAACTCGTCTATCTGCTGGCCTGGCTTTTGCCGGCACGTTGGCTCGATCGGCTTTATTGCGACCAGGATCGGGAGCCGGACGATCTCTGCACGGTGATCTTTTCCTCCGGCTCGACGGGTGAGCCGAAGGGTGTGATGCTGTCGCATCACAATATTGTCTCCAACCTGGAATCGATCGCGCAGCTCCTCTGGGTGCAGCGTGACGACAAGATGATGGGGATCCTGCCGTTCTTCCATGCCTTCGGTTTTACCGGTACCTTCTGCCTGCCTTTGGTCTGCGGCTTCGGTGTCGTCTATCATCCCAATCCGCTGGACGGGAAAACCATCGGCAAGCTGGTGGGCAAATATCAGGCGACCCTGCTGATTGCGACGCCGACTTTCTGCCAGACTTATCTGCGCCAATGCAGCCGCGAGGATTTCGCCAGCCTGCGCCACGTGGTGGTGGGGGCAGAGAGGCTGCGGCCGGAATTGGCCAAGGAGTTCGAGGAAAAATTCGGCCATCAATTGCTGGAGGGCTATGGCACCACGGAAATGGGGCCGGTCGTCTCGGTCAATGTCCCGAATGTCGATCTCGGTCCGGATACGCAGACCGGCACCAAGCCTGGCACGGTCGGACATCCGATCCCCGGCGTCGCGGCCCGGATCGTCGATCCGGATAGTGGGATCGATCTGGGGGAAGACCAGGACGGGCTGCTGCTCTTGAAAAGTCCGGCGCGGATGCTGGGTTATCTCGGCGAGCCGGAAAAGACCACCAGCGTGCTGCGGGATGATTGGTATGTGACCGGCGACATTGCCTTGATCGACAGCGACGGCTTCATCCGGATCACCGATCGCTTGGCGCGGTTCAGCAAGCTCGGCGGTGAGATGGTGCCGCATCTACGGATCGAAGAGGCGCTGATGAGCGTGCCGGGGGTTGAAGCCGCAGCCGTTACCGCCGTGCCGGATTCACAGAAGGGCGAAAGGCTCGTCGGCTTTTATGTCAGCGACGGCGACCTGGCGCCGGACGATGTTTGGAAATCGCTGGGCCAGAGCAATCTGCCGAAATTATGGATTCCAAAAGCGGGCGACCTGCTGCCACTCGGCAGCCTGCCGGTTCTCGGTACCGGCAAGATCGATCTCAAGCAGATCAAATCGCTGGCGTCGGCACATGTCATGGCGCCGGCAACATAGCGTGCACGCATGGCCGGCAGGACCGCATCGTACCGTTCCGCCGATTGCGATTGCCTTTACTTGCGGAGACGCTCGACCAGGCGATCCATGAAGGCGTCGCATTGCTTGATCTGGGCGATATCGACATATTCATCCGGCTTATGCGCCTGGGCAATGTGGCCCGGGCCGCAGATCACGGTGGGAATGCCGATATTCTGAATGAGTCCCGCTTCGGTGCCATAGGCGACCTTGATGGTACCGTTCACCTGCGCCAGCGACTTGGCAGCCGTGGTGATCTCGGCATCGAGCGGCGTGTTGAGGCCGGGAAAGGCGGATAATTCGCGCCAGGAAAAACCGGTCTCCGGCGCTACACGATTCATCTCCGGCTGCAAGCTGCCTTCGGCGAAGCTGCGGACATCCTCGAAGAGTTCTTCCGGATCGACGCCGGGGACATATCGGAACTCGAAATCGAAATGACAATCTTTTGGCACGATGTTCAAGGCGGTGCCGCCATTGATGACGCCCGTATGCACTGTCGTATAAGGCACATCATAATCGTGATCGAACGGACCTTGCTCCGCCATGCGGCGGCTGATCCGCTTCAGATGCGCGACAACCTCGGCGGCATATTCAACGGCATTGACGCCCTGCGGCGCCAATGAGGAATGGCATTCATGACCATGGACATGGCAGCGCACACTCTTCTTTCCCTTATGGGCGGTCGTGACCTGCATGCCGGTCGGTTCCCCGACGATGCAGCCGGCGGGCTTCACGTCCCAGTCCTTCATCAGGGCCAGTGCCTTGCGCACGCCGATGCAGCCGACTTCTTCGTCATGCGAGAACAGCAGATGAACCGGCGTCTTCAAACCCGCGGCGGCAAATTTGGGAACCGCCGCCAGAGCAACGGCAAGAAAACCCTTCATATCGGCAACGCCGCGCCCATAGAGGCGGCCATCCTTCTCGATCATCTCCCAAGGATCGCTGTGCCAGTCCTGGCCGTCCACCGGGACGACATCCGTATGCCCTGACAGGCAGATGCCGCCTTTATCTTCCGGACCGATGGTCGCGAAGAGATTGGCCTTGGCGCCGGTATCGTCATGCACCAGCAAGCTTTTGATGCCATAGCCGTCAAGATAATCGCGAACGAAGTCGATAAGCTGCAGGTTGGAGTTACGGCTGGTCGTGTCGAATGCGATCAAGCGCCGCATCATCTCGAGGCTGGTCATTTTCGGGGAAGTCATGATCCTATTGTCCGTTCGGCCCCGCGGCTCTTGACCTCATCCGATCCGGCCTGATGTGGGAGTCAGGCGAGCGGGAGCCGATTTGGGCGGTTCTTGTTGACGATAATGATAATTGCAACAATAACCCTTTATCGGTTGATGGCAAGCTGAACGGATATGCAATTGCCGAAGCATGATTTTTCACCGCGACAGACCAGGAAGCGAGGGGGCTGAGCATGCCCCTGCCGCCGCAAGTCAGCCGCACGCACCATATTGACGGCGTCCTCGCCCGGTACGAGCCGGCAATGCCGGATTTGCAATTGCCGCTGATTTTCGATTCACCTCATAGCGGCCATGCCTATCCCCAGGACTTCAACCACATCCCGCCGCGTGACATGTTGCGGCGTGCCGAAGATGCTTTCGTCGATGATCTCTATGAGACAGCACCCTTGCATGGCGCTGTCTTTCTGAAAGCCTTGTTCCCCCGATCCTATGTCGACCCCAACCGGCATGAAGACGAAATCGATCTGACCATCATGGAAGAGGATTGGCCAAATCCGGTCATTCAGAGCGAGAAAGCGGAAATGGGCCTCGGCCTGATACGCCGGCTGATCAAGGGCAATGTCGAAATCTACGACCGCCCTCTCACCATCGCCGAAGTCCGGTCGCGGATCGATCGGTTTCATCGCCCCTATCTGCAGGAACTGGAGGCCCTGGCCGAAAAAGCGAGGACCGAATTCGGCGCCGTCTGGCACATTAATTGCCATTCGATGCGCTCCATGGGCCGGCATCGCGGCCAGCGGATCCCGCGCGCCGATTTCGTGCTTGGCGATCGTGACGGCACGTCCTGCGAACCGGCTTTCACCGACATGGTGGCAGGCACGTTACGGGGAATGGGCTATAAGGTTACGCTGAACGATCCCTTCAAGGGCGCTGAGCTGGTGATGCGGATCGGCCGCCCGGCGATACAGCGTCATTCGCTGCAGATCGAGGTCAATCGCGGCCTGTACATGGATGAAGACCGGATCGTTAAAACGAATGGCTTCGATCGGCTTCAGGGCGATATCGATCGGTTCATTGCCGCCGTCGCCGCTTATGTCTCGGATCGGTTGGCAAAGTGAATTTCGCCGCGTTGATGGCGACGATGGTGACCGGCGTCACAGATATCCGCGCGTAACTACGACAGATTTGAGACGCTCATTCACTAAGCGGCGTGCATTGGGGGAGGGGCAGGGTGTAGTCGCCCAGAGAGCCGCACCCTGTTCCAGCGACGATGCGCTCACGCCTGAAACTGCTCCTGCAGAATGCGTTCCTCCAGATGATGCTCCGGGTCGAAAAGCAAAGTCAGGCGAATGCTGCGATCTTCACTGACCGTCACTTGGGAAATATCGCGGATCTCATTGAAATCGGCAGTCGCGCTGACCGGCCGTTTATCGCCATCGCGGATGGTGAAATGCACCACGGCACGATGCGGCAGGATGGCGCCGCGCCAGCGCCGGGGGCGGAAGGCGCTGATTGGCGTCAGGGCCAGGACGCCGGAGCCGATCGGCAGGATCGGGCCATGGGCGGAAAGGTTATAGGCCGTGCTGCCAGCCGGTGTTGCCACCATGATTCCGTCACAAACCAGTTCGGGAAGACGCTCGACACCGTCGATGCTGATGCTGATGCGTGCTGCTTGGGCGGTTTCGCGCGAGAGATAGACTTCATTGATCGCCAGGGCCAGGTGCTCCGTCCCGTCCTGACAGGTTGCTCGCATCTGCAGGGGATGCAGGATCGACTGGCGCGCCTTGGCGATGCGTTCCGGCAAATTCTCGATATCGAAACGATTCATCAGGAAGCCGACGGTGCCGCAATTCATGCCGAAAAGCTGGACGCGGTGATCGATGGTCCGGTGGAGGGTCCGCAACATGGTGCCGTCGCCGCCCAGGACGACGATGACATCCGACTTGGCCGGATCGCCTTGGCCGTAGCGGGCGATCAAACTGGCTTGAGCCGCCTGGGCATCAGCGGTTTCCGACGCCACGAATGCAATGGCGCCTTGCGACCGGTCGCTACCTTCCATGATCTCTCCAGTCTCCATGCCGGAAATTCCGTTCGCCGGAGTATAGCGACCTCGTCTGCCACTTGCCAAATGGGCCGCGACCGACCACAGTCTAGCCGGCGAATCGTTGCGATTCCGGGATGATGTATGTTGGGTTTCTGGGAGAGACATGGAATGACTAGGTTCCTTGGAGGGATTGCGGCCTTGCCGGCGGTCGTCCTCCTGATCATGCTGGCCGGTAATCCCACCTCGGCACAGGCGCAATCGACCGGGAGCGGAACCCAGGATGCCAATCCGGCAGAAACTATTTCCCTGATACCGCCCGAACCCTTGCCGCCGGAGCCATCCGATGAAGCCGGCGATAACGACGGCCAGACCGATCGCTATGCGGGATATTATTATCCGCAGCCGAAAACCACAGAGCATTACACCTCGCCCGCGCCGACTCTGCCGGACAGCAACAAGCTTCGGCGTCAGGCTTTCATCATCGGCCTGACGAAGCAACTGCTGGGCGGGCAATATGCGCCTTATTACGCCATCTTAGCCAAGGGCAGCCAGTCGGACAAGCTGATCATCGTGGGGCTGGTGGATGGGCAATTGGACACGCTCTATCGCGCCCGCGCTTTGCTGGCGACGCTGACGTCGGTTGCTCGGTCGACGAGCTTTTTTCAGCAGGCCACGCATCCGGAAGAAGCAAATTTTTTCGATTTGATGAAGCTCCTGGGCTATCGTCAGATCATCTTGACCGACGGCAAGGCCTTCGCCCATCAGATCGTCATCGATTGAGCCTATCTCACCTTACGGAAAGTCAGGTTGAACCGGTGGCGGCCGGTTAGGTGATCGGTGCCGTCGGCGAGCGTGTCGACGCCGTGAAAATACAGCCTTGAGGCACCACCCCAGACGGCGACATCGCCGCTGTTCAACCTGAAACGGCGGGCCTTGTCACTGCGCCGCGCGCCGCCGAACAGGAAAGTCGCCGGCAGCCCCAGCGAGACGGAAACAATGGGGGCGGTGAAATCCGTTTCATCCTTGTCCTGATGCAACGAAAGCTTCGCGCCGGGCTCGTAGCGATTGACGAGGCAGCAGGTCGGCTTGAAATTCGCGAAGCCGGCAATGCCGGCCGCGCACCGGGCAAGGGCGCGAAAGGATGGTGGCATATCCGGCCAAGATTTGCCGGTCTGCGGATCGATGGCGTCGTAGCGATAGCCGCGCCGATCTGACACCCAACCAAAATCGCCACAATTGGTGATGGCAACGGACATGCGATAGCCGCCCGGCGTGGTCATGTGACGGAAGGGCGACCGGGCCGCGATATCGTTGATCTCCGCAAACAAAGAGGTGACCTCGGGCAGGGCGAAGCCACGAAGGATGACGCCGCCTTCCGACAACGGCGTGTTGCCCTGATCCAATTCGGCGAAGAGATCACCGGTAGCCAGGGAGTTACGCGGCATCATGGAAGATGATGCCGAGGGTATGGCGATGGCCGCTGCGCAATCGGCTGATGCCATGCCGCATCTGAACCCGATAGGTTCCCTTGGTCCCTTGCGCGGGACGATCACGCACGGCGAAAACAACCTCATCTCCTTGGCGCAAGGGCACAACCTCCGCACGCGACTGCATCCGTGGCCGCTGCTCCGTCAGGACGAAATCACCGCCGGTGAAATCCTTTCCCGGCGTCGAAAGCAGGACAGCGATTTGTAACGGAAATACCAGCTCGCCATAGACGTCCTGGTGCAGGCAGTTATAGTCGCCGGCCTCATATTGCAGCAGCAACGGCGTCGGGCGTTTCTGTCCGGCAGCATGGCAGCTTTTGAGGAAGGCTGCATGATCGGCAGGAAAGCGCCTATCCAACCGCATCGCCGCCTGCCAGCGATTGGCGATCGGTGCCAGATGGGGATAGGCCTCCTCTCTCAGCGTCGCGACGGCCGAGGGGAGGGGATAGTCGAAGTATTTATATTCACCCTTGCCGAAGCCATGGCGCCCCATTTGTATCCGGCTGCGAAAAAGCGCGTCATCGGGATAGAGCTGCCGCAATGCCTGACAGACGCCTGGTGGCAGCAGCGCTTCAATGGTCGCACAGCCGAAACGGTTCAGGTCGCCTTCCAACTGTTGCCAATCGCAGCCAGCCAATCGTTGCGAGAGATGCGCCGTTGCACCGTCGAGAGGCGAAGCGTGGCGATCTGTCACCCGTTTCGGCATGGTTTCAAGCCGCATCGCGAGACTCCGGTATAGTCGATCGATATCAACTCAATATGGAGACTGGCGGTTCCGATACGCTCCGAATCTTGCTGCCGCTTCTGTCCGGTCAATCGATGTCATGATCGACGACACGCCGCTCGGCAGTCATGGCGCCGATTTCCGGTTTCATGGCCGCGTGTAGCGGATGGCGCTGATAGCTTTCCAAGGCATCGGCATCGGTGAATTCGGAAATCAGTACGACATCGGCCGATGTCTCGCTCCGGCTGAAATCGATGCCGACCTCGATTTTCAGCAAGCCGGGAATACGGCCCCGCAAGCCTTCCAGCAATTGCTTGATGCGGACCGCATTGCCGGCCTTGTTGGGTGTATCCTTCAGTCTCCACATGACGATGTGGCGAATCATGGCAAGGTCCTGACGCGGGAAAGAAGCGCCGCGGCTGATTATCCGCCGGTCACGCTCATATGACGGGAAACGGCCGGCCCCTGGTGCCGCCGATCGATGATGAAGTCATGGCCCTTCGGTTTCCGGGTGATCGCTTCACGGATCGCCTCGATCAGCATCGCATCGCTCTCGCTTTGCCGCAGCGGCGTGCGCAGATCGGCGGCATCGTCCTGGCCGAGGCACATATAGAGCGTCCCGGTGCAGGTCAGCCGCACACGGTTGCAGCTTTCGCAAAAGTTATGGGTGAGCGGGGTGATGAAGCCGACCCGCTGTCCGGTTTCTTCCACGCGGACATAGCGGGCGGGACCTCCGGTGCGTTCCGCCGTTTCCGTCAAGGTCCAGCGCTGCTGCAGCTTGGCGCGCAGCATCGAGATGGGGAAAAACTGATCCAGCCGGTTTTCGCCACCGATATCGCCCATCGGCATCACCTCGATGAAGGTGATGTCGTGCCCCTCGCGGCCGGCCCAATCGACCAGATCGAAGATCTCTTCGTCATTGACGCCCTTCAGCGCGACGGTATTGATCTTCACCTTCAGCCCGGCCTGCTTGGCAGCGCGCAATCCATCCAGCACGACGGGCAATTTCCCCCAGCGCGTGATGGCGGTGAATTTCTCCGGATCCAGCGTATCGATGGAGACATTGAGGCGCTTTACCCCGCAACGGGCAAGGTCATCGGCGTATTTGGCCAATTGGCTGCCATTGGTGGTAAGGGTCAATTCATCCAAGGCGCCGCTCTTCAGATGTCCTGACAGGCTGCGAATCAATTCCATGATATTCTTGCGAACCAGCGGCTCCCCGCCCGTCAGGCGCAATTTGCGCACGCCGAGGCCGACAAAGGTGCTGCACAGGCGGTCCAGTTCTTCCAAGGTCAGGACTTCCGCCTTGGGCAGGAATGTCATGTCTTCCGCCATGCAATAGATGCAGCGGAAGTCGCAGCGGTCCGTGACGGAAACCCGCAAATAGGAAATAGTACGGCCGAATGGGTCTATCATGTCTCTCAATATAAGTAGTTCCGGCACAGATTTCTTCCCCAAAACGACATCCATCTGCGCCGGGATGGCGTTGCCAGCTTTATAGGAAGAATCATGCAGATCAATGAGTTGCGACCCGGTATCGGGATTTTGCTGGCGGGCGGCCTGGCGCGCCGTATGGGCGGGGGCGATAAAGGGCTCTTGCAGGTGGGTGGCCGGTCGATCCTGGAACGCACCGTCGAGTGCCTGGCCTCGCAGCTGGATGGCCTCGTCTTGAATGCCAATGGCGATCCGTCGCGGTTCGATGCCTTGGGCGTTCCGGTCGTCAGCGACGACATCGACGGCTTTCCGGGGCCGCTGGCCGGCCTGCTGACCGGTATGGAATGGGCGGCCGAGCACTATCCCGCTTGCCGCTGGGTCCTGACGGCGCCGACGGATTGTCCCTTTTTGCCGCCAGACTTGGTCGCCAGGCTCGCCGAACCGATATCGGATGAGACAATCGAAGCCGTGCTGGCCGGCAGTGCCGGCCGGGTGCATCCGGTTGTCGGCCTCTGGCGGGTCGATTTGCGCCGGAGATTGCGCGCCGCCCTGGTGGAAGAGGGGCTGAGAAAGGTCGGGGACTGGACCGCACGCTGCAAGTCGATCATCGTCAATTTTGAGACCACGCCGTGCGATCCGTTCTTCAACGTGAACACACCGGCGGATCTGGTCCTGGCGGAACGGCTGATCGCCGCCGGCCGACTGGCCAGTGAGCAATAGAACCGGTGACCAATAAAACAGGCGCCATCCGATATCGGATGGCGCCTGTTTAACGCGGCTTCTATCGGCCGGACAGTGCGATTATCTGCCAGGCAATCAACGCGCCGCCGTCACGACGATTTCGACTTTCCACTTCGGATCGGCGAGTTTCGATTCCACCGTGGCGCGGGCCGGCGCCTGGCCCTTCGGGACCCATTCGCCCCAGGCCTTGTTCATCTCGGCGAAGGTCGAAATGTCGGACAGGAAGATCTGCGTGCGCAAAAGCTTGGTCTTGTCCGAACCGGCTTCGGCCAGGACCGCATCGATCTGCTTCAGGACATTTTTTGTCTGCTCATAGACCGAGGACGAAACCGGTTCTTCGGCGACAGTGCCGGCGAGATAGACTGTGTCGCCGTGGATGACGGCATCAGCAATAAGGGTCGGGTCACCGAGACGCTTGATCGACATGCAAACCTCATTCACTTTTTGGTTACAAAGGGCGGGATTATGTCCTTTCCGATCTACGCCGAAAAGCGTTGTTTCGGCGGAATACAAAGGCTTGGCACACTCCCACACCTTTCATAGACCTTATCGGCGGCGGGAGCAAAACTATTGCCAGTTGCAGGGAGAGTGACCCTATAATCCGGCGTTAGGGGTGTGTTGGGTCACTCATGTGAGAGGGGAATTCCGATGCATAAAACCTTGATCAACTTGGCGGTCCTTGGCGGTCTTCTGCTATTGGGCGCCTGTGCCGACAGCCGGCTTTTCGATACCAACTGCAGCGGGAACGGAAAGATTTCCAATCCGCAATACTGCACCAAGGACCTGCACCCGGTTGCAGGCCCCTGGGCTGGTAAGTAAAAGACCGGTAAGGAAACGCCAAACATCATTGTTTGCCGGAATCATGAGGGCGGCGGCCACGATGGGGGCCGCCGCCTTTCACATTCTCCCGCCAGGGCTTGAAGTCGCCTCGCCGCCGCTCGATACGGCCGTGAAACCCGCATGTCGCCCGATCATTTTCGAAGCTGGCACGCTCTTTGCTTTATCTCCTCATGAAGATGAGCAATGAAGGTGCCCGAAATGCGGCTTTGGCCGGAAGCTAAGGGATCAAGCCCGATGAGCGCGGCAGTTTTTGCCGGCCAGGAGACATCCTGGCCGTATGAACTTTGCCGGCCGATGGCGCTTTTCCCATCCCGGCCTCCGGCTGGCCGGGGCCCGGACGACCGGTGGGATGCGTCATACCGGGGGGATGCGTCATGAATACCGCATGGCTGCAGACGTTAATGGCGGGGCCGGCCTCGCTGACGGGCACCTCCATCGCCAATAACAGCGCCCATGCCTCGCACAGCTTACAGCGTGCCAGTCGGAACGCAGCTTCGAGCAATACCTATGGCATCCAGCCGGATGTGGTCGCCTCGATCAAACAGGCCAGCGTGTCGACCGGCGTCGATTTTTCCTTCCTGATGGCCCAGGCGGCGCGGGAAAGCAGTTTCGACCCCAATGCCAAGGCGAAGACCAGCACGGCGCACGGGCTCTATCAGTTCGTCGAGCAGACCTGGATGTCGGTTTTCAAGGATCACGGCGCCGAATACGGCTATGGCAACCTGGCATCCCAGATCAAGACCAATAGCGACGGTCGTATGGTCGTCAAGGATCCGGCCGTTCGGAAGGAAATCCTGAATCTGCGTCGCGATCCGCAGCTTTCCTCGCAGATGGCGGCCGAGCATGCCGCCGACAACCAGGCGAAGATGGAGAAGAAGCTGGGGCGCGACGTGACCGGCACGGATCTTTATCTGGCGCATTTCCTCGGCGTTCAGGGCGCGCTGAAGTTCCTGCGCAACATGAAAAGCGATCCGTCGATGGCCGCGGCGGATATTTTCCCCTCGGCTGCCGATGCCAATAGCAAGGTCTTCTACAAGGCCGACGGCACGCCGAAATCGCTCAGCGAGGTCTATAATAATTTCGGCAAGAAGATAAATGCGGATATGGCGGCCTACCGCGATCTGAATGTGCCGATGGATGCCAGCAATCTGGCGCAGTTGCAAACCAAGAACCCGGCCACGCAGCTGGCGCAGCTCTTTAACAGCGACGGCGATGACCGGCACGGCGCTCTCGCCGGCAATCGCGCGGTTTTCGGCCAGACCAATCCGGGCGGCGTGCTGTCGCCCGTCATGCTGATGACGCTGGCTGGCTTGCCAACGGCGGATGAGGCGGATTCCGATTCCCGCTCGTCCGACAGTCATCAGAAACAGCGCTGGCTCCAGGGCGGCGTGGCCTCGCTGGTCGGTTAATCACCCTCTTATCCAATCGTCGTCCGCCGATTTTACATCGTGACGGATAACCGCCCGTTCGCCGGCATATCCCATATGCCGGCTTCGTCGCTCTTCAAGTCTTCCCTCACTTCGACTTTCATCTCACCGCCGTGTCGACCGACATGCGAGTCGCATCGGCATGCACCTGGCGGCGTCTTGCCGCCAGAGCCATTGGGGAAGCAATCTGAGATGGAGACAATGTATGTTGAACGAGTCGATCAAGGGCAGGAGCCTCATTACATTGGAGGACCTTTCCACCGGCCAAATTCAAGCGTTGATCAACGACGCTATCTTGCGCAAGCAGATGAAGCGTAACCGTGTCTTTCCACGTAAGCTGCAGAACTCCAATATCGGCCTGATCTTCCTGCGGCCATCCTGTCGGACGCGGGCATCTTTCATGGTGGCGGCAACCGACGAAGGCGCGCATCCTCATGTTTTTGCTGCGGAAGAACTGCGCTTTGGCAGCGGCGAAAGCATCAAGGATATCGCGCGTGTTTTAGGGCGTCTGTTCGATGGCATCGCCATCCGCAGTCATGAAACGGCCTTGATCGAGGAGGTCGCGGCATATGCTGGCGTTCCGGTGTGGAATGCAATGAGCAACCAGCATCATCCGACGCAAATTCTCGCCGATATGATGACGATCAAGGAGAACGGCATCGACCTGAGCGGCGCTGTTGTTGCCTATGTGGGGCATGGCCGTGGCAATGTCGTCGTCTCATTGATGGCGGGGGCGGCAAAGATGGGAATCGACTTGCGGCTGGTCACGCCGCCCGGCACCGAACCGGAACCCGAACTCATCTCCCGACTATTCGGAGCGGACAAACATCCTATGTCGCGCCTGATGGTGACGGATGAACCGGAAGAGGGGCTGGATAATGCTCAGGTCGTCTATGGCGATATGTGGGTCTACATGGATACCGGCGAGGATATCGCGGCCCTGACCGAGGGTTTCCGCAATTATCGTATCACCCGGCATATGATGCGGCTGACGGGTCGCAACGATACCATTGTGTTGCACTGTCTGCCATCCCAGCACAATCTGGAGACGACCTTCGCCCGCGCCCATCCCTATGCGATGGACATGGAGGATGCCGTCTTCGAAGGACCACGGAATCGCGCCTTCGATCAGGCCGAAAACCGCATGCACACCATCAAGGCCCTGATGCTCGCTACGATTTAGGCGCATGAAACCCGGCCAGTATCCGCCCTGACCGAATTGGGGCGGATCACTGGCTGGCCTATCCTGGCTGCTAGGACTGAAGGCCGCTGCCGGGAAATTAAGAAGCCGTCCTTTCAGCGGTCCAGGCTGATGCTGGGAAGCATCACATCGATGATCATATTCACATTCACACCGTCGGCCGATAAAGGCAGCAGCAGGCCTTCGACCTGGTAATGCCGACTATCCCAGACCTCGTCATCAAGATAAAAATGCGGCTGCTTGGTCTCGATGATCCGTTCATATGCCTGCTGGGTGACCTCGCGATAATCCTGCAAAGGAATTTCGTCCACGAATCGGCCAGTCAACTCAATGCCGCTGACGCCCACGCAATTCGATCCGTCAACCCGGAAGCGGAATCGGGGATGCGGATCATGTACAACCTCCGCCAGGCAGAGATAACCGAGGCAAAACGAGAGATCGACAGGATCGATATCGCTGCGAGAGGGCATCAATTTCCCGTCTCGTTTCAAATGCCAGTAATTGTACATACGCCGGAGACGCTCGTCGTGAAGCTGATCGACCGAGCGCAAAGGCAAAGCCATGTAATTCTGCTCCCAAGTATTGGTCGGTCCGACGCCGGCCGACCCATCGCAGTCTAATCGAAACCGCTGTCCTTAACAGGCCACGAAAAGCTGCAGTACGTCGCATGTTATTGTATTCCACAAGGGCTGCCAAGTTGCCGTAATGCGCGCAAGTCATCCAGGGATTGCCAGCTTTATGAGCTGCAACCTGGCTATCAATTTGTTTTGATGGAGGCAATTGTTGCGGGTAGGGGGAACAATCGAAGGCTAAGGACGTTGATCTTCGAACAAAGGTTGTCGTTAAGAACCGATGTGGAGAAGAGAGATGTGGAACATACCTCGCATTCTGCGGATTACCGTGCCGATCGCTGCCATTGCTTTAGCATCCGCCTGTTCCGTCACCTCTGGCGAAGAGCGTACCGGGGAATATATTGACGATGCGACCATTACCACGCAGGTCAAATCGAAGCTGGCGTCCGAAGGCGGGGTAACGCTGGCCAATCGCGTTTCAGTCGAAACCATGCAGGACGTGGTGCAACTGAGTGGTTTTGTTCCCACGGCCGCCGACAAAGAGCAGGCCGAGAAAATTGCCATGAGCGTTAAAGGGGTGCGCAGCGTGAAGAACAATATTATCGTACAGTAATCGAGGCCGGTTATATGCTGTGCGGCGTTAATCACGAGACTTTCTGAAGCGCGCACGACCGGCAGCTTCCGGAAATGGCGACGAGCTGTTGGGGCATAACCTGTGTCCGCTAGATCGATAACAACGGCCTTCTTGGTCGTTCTTGGACTTCTCATCGTCTTGGGAATTGGCGCGGCCGTGGCTCTGGTCAAGATGGACCCACGGCCGTTCGCTGAACGTTACGTCAGCAAGATGCTCGATCGGCAGGTGCATATCGGCAGCCTGGTGATCCAGTGGGGCAATCCGTTACATGTCGAGCTCGGTGAGCTGCGCGTTGCGAATGCACAATGGGGCAGTGTGGCGGATATGCTGCGGGTCGAACACGTTGCCGCGGATATCGATGCCAAGGCGCTGTGGTCGGGCGTGCTGCGCTATCAACATCTCACGATCACCAAGCCGGTTCTCGTTCTGGAGCGAAATCCCGAGGGCATCGGCAATTGGCGCTTCGGCGCGGGATCTCAAAGCTCGCAGTCACATCAGGACGGCGGCCTGGCGGTCGTACCGAAAAATCGACGGCAATTTCCGACCTTGTTGGATTTTGCATTGCGGAATGGCCTCGTCACCTACAGGACATATAGCGGCCATGTCCTCAAAGTGAGATTGGACAATGTCACCGTGGGTGCTACCGGCGACGACGCTTTCGTGGAAATCGAAGCTGACGGTGCCTATAACGAGGCGGATATCCGGCTGAAGGGCCAGACGCAATCCTTCGCGACGATGCGCGATGCGACGGTTCCGTTCGGCACGACTTTTTCTCTTCGCCGCCGCTCGGCGAAGCTGGATTTCACCGGCACGATGCGAGAGCCGCTCGACTTCGAAGGTGTTCAGGGACCAATCCGCATCACGGCCGGCAAGCTGAGCGACATACTCAGCATCTTTCATATGACATTATCGACCGATCCGGCGGCCTCCCTGACGGCCGACATGTCGCGGCAGGGCAATCTTTGGAACCTGATGGATGGCAAAGGCACCATCGCGACAAACGACTTCAAAGGCAAGTTGATAGTCCTGGAGGGGAATCGCGGTGGAACGGATGACGTATCCACCGAGCTCTCCTTCGATCAATTGGACCTGGATAAATTGCTGGCCGAAGGCGGTGGCGGCGAAGCAGAAAAAAAATCCTCAGGAAAAGGATGGGCTGAATTCTCTCTGCAGACGCCGGATGAGGATGCGCCGCGTGTCGCGGCGAAAATTGCGGCGAAACAGATGACCTATGGCAATTTCCAGGTGGATGATCTCTTCCTGGATGGGAAGGTCGGGCCGGGCGATGTGACGTTGAATGAGACGCGCTTCAATCTGGCGAATTCCCGGTTCTATATGGGTGGGGCGATCAAGCCCGAAGGGGATGGCGGTCGCCTCACGGCATCCCTGTCATTGGAAGACGGCAAGATCGAACGCTTCATCAATCTTCTGTTCGGTGAATCCGCCGATGTCCGAGGTCGCGTCGATGGAAAAGCGATCATAAATCTGAGCGGCTCGACCCTGGGCGCGGGGCTGAAGAACAGCGACGGTGCTCTCGTTCTCTCGGTGACCGAAGGGCGGATCGCGCGGGCTTTGCTCGAAAAGATCGCGACCGATCTTCGCGCCCTGTTCAGGCGCGGCAAGGGAACCGCTAAGATTTCCTGCATGCTCGGCGTGATGCAGGTAAAAAATGGCATGGGAACGATCGAGTCCTTCAAGCTGCGAACGCCGGAAGCCAATCTCAATGGCGATGGGCGGATCGATCTGTCGAAGCAGAATATCAATCTCTTTTTGCAGAGCGAACCTGACTCGACGGGGTTTTTCGCCTTGGATGTCCCCTTGCAGATCAGCGGCAACTGGGAAAACCCCAAGATCCGGGCGGCAAGCAAATCCGTTTCGAAGGATTCGGTTGCCGAGCATGCCGAGGAACTTCCGGCCTCGCTCCGTCAACTTGTGGACGAGAATCGCTGCCACCAGCAATAGACCGCTTTTCGAATCTTTTCGGTCAGTCGAGTTCCTTGGCCATCAGAATAACGCGGACATTGCCTTGCACGACCTCCCGCAAGGCGGTAAAGCCGCGCCGGCGATAGAAATGCTCGGCCGTTACCGACGCGGCCACGGCAAGGGAAAAATGGCCATTGGCCGCCGCCAGTCCTTCGATTTCCTCCAGAAGCGCTGTTCCGACGCCCTGGCCGTGATAGGCCGGGTCGACGAAGAAGCTGCGCAAAACGTTCTTTTCCAGGCTGACGGTGCCGACGATCTCGCCGGATAGGGTTGCCACAAGAACATGGCGTTCCGCGAGTTGGCGGGCGATATGGTGCGGAGTGAAACTTGCGGCGATCCGCTCGATAACCGGCGGCGCGTAATCGCGTGCATTGCTTTCATGCAGGGCATTCACGATCGTGCGGCTGATCGCTTCGGCGTCCTCGGTGATTGCAATCCGGATCTCGATATCGGTCCGCAGCATGGCCTGACCTCGTCTGACGCCTTTCATCATATCGCGAAATCCGGGCTTGGCACCATGAAACGGCGGCCTCTTGACGGCTATGATGGCCGGGCGTATGTATCGCTCTCGCATCAAGAGTTGGGCTGACGCCCAACGCCAACCTGCGTACCCGCGCAAGGTGGTGCCCCGAGATCGGGGGATGTGGCCGGACCGGCAACCAAACGGGACCAAGCCGCTGCGTCAGCCCTCCTGTGTTTTAGGAGGGATTTTTAATGCCTGATAGTATCGATTTCGTTCCCGACCTATCCCTGGTGATCGGCCCGGAAGACGACGCAACCTTTATTTCCAGCTGTCTGCATCGCAATCGCCGCGGTACGGCCGAACGAAGCCTGATCTATGTCGTCGTTCATCGCCGCTTCGGCCTGTGGACGCATGTCTACCGGGTCGTGCCCGACAAAATCATACCCGGCAAAGCCATGCCTGCCCCAGGAAGCAACGGGCGGGGCGAAGGGCTGACGGTTTACCTGGAGAAAGCCATCGAAGGCGAGGCGGTCGATCAGGCGCGGGATTGGGCCCTCGGTAGATTCAGGGAATGAAGGCCAAAACGGATGCTCAATGGGCGGGAATGGCGGCACGCCGATTGCCGGTCAGGCTGGCGAAATAGGCGAGCGCGCTGAGGGCGGTGATCCAGAAGCTCGCGGGCCAATCGGTGTAATAAGCGAGGACAAGGCCAAGCCAGGCTTCAACCAACGCCAATCCCGCCGCCAAAGCCACACCCAGGCCGAGCCGGCTGGTCAGCCGCTGGGCGGTTGCCGCCGGCCCTACCATCAGCGCGAAGACCAGCAGCACGCCGACGACCTGGGCGCAGGCGGAAACGGCGAGGGCAACGATGGCGAGAAACAGGACCGAGACCAGGCGCAGCGACACGCCCTTTGCCTCGGCCAGCTCAGGTTGAAGGCTGGCAAACAGCAAGGGCCTGGCGATTACGCCCAAGGCGATCAATGCGGCCGCGCCGATTCCGAACAGGACCAGCAGGGTGCCATTGCTGACGCCGAAGACATTGCCGAAGAGCAACGCGGTCGCCTGGGTTGCATAGGCCGTGAAAAAATGCAGGAACAGCAAGCCCAGGCCAAGCGACAGGGACAGAATCACGCCGATCGCGACATCGCGGCCGCTCAACTTGTCGCCTAAGGCACCCATGCCGATCCCGGCCAGCAGCGTGAAGGCGATCAGGCCGGAAAGTGGCGACCCGCCGATCAGGATCGCCCCCGTCGCCCCGGCAAAGCCGACATGCGACAAGGCATGGCCGGCAAAGGTCTGGCCGCGCAAGACCAGGAAGAAGCCGACCACGCCGGCGACGATGGCGACGATGCCGGCCGCGGCGAAAGCATGCTGCATGAAATCATAGTCAAGCATGACGACGCCCATCAGGGTTGTGATCTTGGCCATGCGCGTGATCATGACCGTGGCCGAGATCGTGGTCGTGGCCGTGGCCGTTCTCGTGCATGTGGGCGTCGCGCTCCACATCGTGCCCGCCGGACATGACGAAGATGCGCTGGTTGATGCGCACGACATCGATGCTGGAGCCATAGAGGCGCGACAAGACCGGCCCATTGATCACCTGGTCGACGGTGCCAAGAGCGGCGTGGCCATTGCCGAGATAGAGAACCCGGTCCATGGCCGCCAGAAGCGGGTTCAGCTCATGGGCGCTGAACAGAACGGCGATTCCAAGCCGCTGCTGGACCTCGCGCACCAGTTCCACCACCACCCGCTGATGATGCGGATCGAGGCTGATCAACGGTTCGTCGAGGAGCAACAGCCTGGGCCGGCCGAGCAGGGCCTGGGCGAGCATCAGCCGCTGCCGTTCGCCGCCCGAAAGGTCGCCGAGCGGGCGTTGCGCGAGATGGGTGGCCCCGACCAGGTCGATTGCTTCCGCAACGGCCTGGCGTCGTGCGGCATTGAGGACCGGCAGCCCCCAGCGATGGCCATCGATGCCGCTGGCGACGAAATCCCAGCCGCGCAACGTAAGATGCGCTGCCAGGCTGCGGAGTTGCGGCATATAACCGATGGCCGGATTGCCGCGGATGGCTTGCTCGCCGAGGACCGTGATATGTCCCGAGGACGGTTTGATGAGGCCAAGGAGGGCGCGCATCAGCGTTGTCTTACCGGCGCCATTGGGGCCAAGGACACCAATGAACTCGCCATTGCCGACGGCCAGACTCACATCGCTGAGGATGAAGCGGCCGCCGAGAGCGATCGTCACCTGTTCAAGTTCGATTGCCGGAATGGAGGTTGAGGCCATGCGCGTCATATTACTGCGTTGTTGTCGTGGCGGCATCGCCGGATGCCGATGACAGCGCCTTTTCCAATGCCGTCAGTTGATCGAGCATCCATTCCTGATAGGTCTTATCGGCCGGCTCGGTTTCAGTGACGCCGACAACCGGAATGCCGGATGTCTTGGCTAGATCGAGCAGCCGGCCGGTCAGGTCGTCGCTGGTCTGGCTGTTATAAATGAGCGCTTTGACGCGCCGGTTTTTAAGATCGTCCTGGAACGCGGCGATGTCCTTCGCACTTGGCTCGGTATCGTTCATGATCGACCGCTGAAAGCGCTGGTTCCGGTCCTCCAGGCCAATCGCCTGGGCCATATAGGCAAAAACCGGTTCAGTGGCCGTGACGGGGACGCCGGCATAGCGGTCATGCAGGTGTCGGATCTTATCCGTCAGGGGCTGAAGCGAGGCGAGGAAATCCTGCAGGCGCTTTTGGTAGTCGGCTGCGTGTGCCGGGTCGGCCGTGATCAAGGCGCTGCTCAGGGCTTTCGCCACGGCCGACATGGTATCCGGATCATACCAGAGGTGCGGATTGTCACCGCTTTGGGTTTGCATCAGGTCCGCCACGACAATCACGCGGGCCGAAGGGGTGTCGGACGCTGCCAGCAATCGCTGGACCCAAGGGTCGTAATCGGCACCGTTATAGATGACCAGCGCCGCCCCGGCCAAAGCCCGGGCGGCGGTGGGGCTGGCTTCGAACAGATGGGGGTCCTGGTCGGGGTTGCTGAGGATGCTGGTGACCTTGACGTCCGGGCCCCCCAATTGCTCGGCGACGTCGCCATAGAAATTTTCCGCCGCGACGATATCAAGGGGCCGGCCATCGGCCGCAAAAGCCCCGGGCATGCTGGCTGTCAGCGACCAGACCAGGGTTAAGACGGCAAGCAGGGCCCGATGGACCGGTTGCATGGAGCTCTTGTTCCATTCCTGTCATCAATAATTTTTGTTATATTATATCGTTTCAAATCCTGTCTATGGTGAAACTGGTTTTTTCTCAAAATGCCGTGACGCCGGTTGAAAATACGATACGGCGTTCCTTCGTTAATACCTTGGTGGGAAAGCTTAACAGCAATTTATGAGTGAGGTATCGGCATGCAGCGACGTATCGGATTATTGGCGACGGCAGTGGTTGTGGCAGGGCTTTCAACCTTATCCTCCAACCTCCCGGCACAAGCGCAAAGCGATCCGTCCGCTGCGCAAGTGCGGATCCAATTGGCGGGCTGCGAGGCGGGCGACCGCATCGACGGCACGACGGCGGACGATGCTAGGAAAAAGATCGAGGCAGCCGGGTACCGGCAGGTTCGCGATCTCGTCAAAGGGTGCGATAATTTCTGGCACGCCTCGGCGGTGAGCAAGGACGGCACGCCCGGTAATGTCCTGCTGACGCCCCAGGGCGAAGTCTGGCCCGACGGCAACTGATCCGCAATCGCTTGAGTAGCGGCGGCTAGAGCAACTGCTCCCAGGGTTCGGCAAATAATTCTCTTATCTTCTGTGTGAGCGGCCGGTCTTTCCAACCGGCCGCATCGATCTGTTTTGCCTTCGCGCTGTCTTGCAAGAACATCGCGCTTAAAGCTTCGGCGGTTTCGCGACCCAAGACAATTGCATCGATTTCATCATTGAACAGAACGCTCCGTTGATCGAAATTCGACGAGCCGATGGCCGACCAGACGTCATCGACGACAACGGTTTTGGAATGCAGAACGATGCCCTGCGTTTCATAAATCTTCACGCCGGCTTCCAGCAAATCGGTGTAATGCGACTGGGCGACGGCAACAGCAGGCGGTGCGTCGCTTGTGCTCGGCAGCATCAGTCGCACATCGACGCCGCGCTTTGCGGCGGCGGTGATGTCAGTCATGGCTTCCTCCGTGGGAACGAAATAAGCCGCAGTCAGCCAGATTGATTTCTCCGCATTCCGTATCGCTGAAAGAAGGGTCACATAGTAATGCGATATCTGCTGATTTGGTGAGCTTCCGATGATGCGAACCACCTCCGATCCTTGCGCTCGCAAAGTTGGATAAAATTTCGTCTGATCGAGAGGCGGTCCATTCTGTTCCATCCAGTGCTGAACGAAGAGATCCTGAACCTGCGCCACGGCGGGACCTTCGATTTGAAGATTGGTGTCACGCCAATGTTCCGGGGGATGACCTACAGTTTTTCTGCCGAAGCCAACGCTCTCATATGTGCGGCTAAGATTGACCCCACCGATGATCGCAAGCTTGCCGTCGACAATCAGAATTTTTCGGTGGTCGCGTTCGTTTGGCGAATAGCCTTCCTTGGCGTCCAGCGGATTGACGGGATTGAATTCAAGGATTCTCGCGCCGGCTTTGCCCAGCCGATCCAGAAAATCGTTGGACAATGTGAGTGAGCCAAAGCTGTCATAGATGATATTGACATCAACCCCTTCGCGGCGTTTCTGCAACAGCAGATCGCTTAAACTGGTGCCGTCGCTATCAACATCCTCCAATAAATAATATTCCAGATTGATATGCGTGCGTGCGGCCTTGATCGCCGCGAAAATCGCACGAAAGGATTCAGGGCCGTCACGCAGAAGATGTGTCGTGTTGCCGATCGTCAGGGGATTATCCGATATCGCCTCTTCGATCGCCAGATGGCGTTTCAGCATGCCGCTGTCGCCGGCTTCCATCGTAATACCGGCCAGTATTTGTTTGCTGCGCTCAGATGAAATCGGGCCATTCCCGCCGTCGATCTGAGGTGTCTTTGTGGTCGCCGCAGAGCCATCGATAATCGTATCGGCGTCTTTTACCGAAGCGCAGCCAACAAGAAAGGCGGCGCAGACGAAAGCCGCTGCGCCATGCCGCACTACAGAGCACGTAATGCTTGCGAACTGCCACATACGGTAAAGCATGTCGAACCTGACGGCGCTGGGCAAGACGCAGCTTGGTGAGGTCAGTCATAGCCTGTTGAAGCCTTTGTATGCGATACCGGAAATAAAGCGGCGCCAGTGCGGTTCGCTTGGAAAAGCTCGATCAAATTCTTCACGGCCCCGTGATCGCGTCACAATATTGCCTCGATTAGGGAATTAATAATGTTTCAGGGGAAAACTTTCCGGATCGGTCTACTGCCCAAGCGGACAATTCCTTGAGGGAAGCATTCTTCGCCCAGCAATTGGGTTTGATGCGGGAGCGCGACTATGTCGACAAATCTATTGGGGGACGGCACGCCGTTTGGCGTACGGGCATTTGGCGTCGCTGGCTTCATTTTTGCCGGCTTCATTGGTGCCAGTGTCATTGGTGTCAGCGCAGCCAGCAATGCGGCGCGCGCGGACGCAACACCCGATAACGCAGACCCGGTGAAGCTCTTCGTCGATGTCATGGGCGATAATCTCGGCACGAAACTGCAAGGGCAGGATGCTTCGTCAGGGGACCCCAACAAGCAAATCGATCTCGGGGGCGTGCCGCTTGTCCTGGGGGCGAAGGACACGGACGCAGCGAGCCGAGGCATCACGGCCGGCGCAAATGGTCAATACAGCGTACCCTTTTCCGACGGCTTCTCTCTCATCAGCCGCGGTTCGTTCAGCAGGACAAATTATCTCGATACATCCTTGATCGGTTCGACTGCCATGGACGGTGGATCGGAGCTGCATTATCAAAGCGGCGATTTGACGATCGGATTGCGGCCCGACATTGGGTTTGCCTTCAATGGCATGGCACTGGACCAGTTGAACTACAGCATTAACAGCAATGTCTCGACGACTCTCCCCGGCGGGCTCGTGGCGACGATCACGACCGCTTATGGCCGGGAGACCATCGATGGCAGCGACAGCTTGACGACGTCCGGCAATACGACGCTTTCCTATGTTTTTCCCCATTCGGTGAAGGTGGACATCAATTACGTCTTCCAGCATTCAACCGGCGCGGATAACGGCGCCGACCTGCAGGGACCGACCCTTAGTGCAACGATACCGTTCGGCTCGGATATCGACTTCGCCGCTCGCTACTGTTTTACGCAAGCTGCAGGGAATGGCCTCGCCGATCTGCGGATGAATCAGGACGGAACGCAAACGCTCGGCATGACCGCGGATTGGGATATCGGGGCGCAAATCGATGCCGATATCAAGGTGAAAGCAAGCTATGACTATATCCGTGATAGCGTGACGACTGCCGGGCAAACGCAGATACAGCATGCCGGTACCGTCGGCATGGCCATGAAGTTCTAAACTCTCTTCTCATTGCAGCGGCCAGACCAGGATCAGGGATGGCACGCCGATCAAGATGACCAGAATCGACAGAGGCAAGCCGAGGCGCCAGTAATCGCCAAAGCGATAGCCGCCTGGCCCCATCACCAGCGTGTTGCATTGATGCCCGATCGGCGTCAGAAAATCGCAGCCCGCGCCGATTGCCACCGCCATCAAGAAAGCATCCGGCTTGTAATGAAGCGCCGTCGCGAAGCTGCCGGCGATAGGCGCCATGACCAGCACCGTTGCTGCGTTATTGAGGAATGGCGTTACCGCCATCGCCGCGACCAGGATAAGGCCCAGCGCGCCATAAGGTGGTAATTGCACGGCCAGATGCGATAGCCAGCCGGCGATCAGGTCGGTTGTGCCGGTGCGCCGCAGCGCATCACTGACGGGGATGAGCGCACCCAACATGATCAGGATCGGCCATTCGATGTTGTGATAGGCCTCGCGCAACGGCAATGCCTTGGTCAGAACCATCAGCACGGCAGCACCGAAAAAGGCAACAGCCACGGGGACGATGCTGAATGCCGTCAGCGTCATGGCGGCGGTGAGAATAATCAGCGGCAAAACGGCCCGGCGTATCTTGCCGAGGCGGATGGTGCGGGCCGCCAAGGGCAGGCATCCCAATTCCTGCAAGCGGTTCGGCAGATTGTTGACATTGCCTTGCAGCACGATCACGTCGCCAAGCTGCAAGCTGATGCTGCCCAACCGGTCGATGATGCGCTGCCCTGTCCGGCTGACGGCCAGCAGATTGACGCCGAATCGTTCGAACAAGGCCATGCGCTGCGCCGATAATCCGATCAGGGGAGAGTTCTCACCGATGACCGCTTCGATCGCCTCGATTTCGGCATGCGGTTCATTGGCCAGGGGACGGCGGTGATCGGTGGTCAGTTTCAGCTTCCCGCGCGTCACCATATTGTCCAAAGCCTGCGGATCGCCTTCCAGCAGCAGGATGTCGCCGGCCTGCAGCGCGGCATCCGGTAAAGGCTTCGACGGCTTCTGGGTATCGCGCAGGATCGCCGTCACCATGGCGGCGCCGTCGGCAAGGCGCTGCAAATCGGCGACGGTCTTGCCGACGGCGGCGGAATTGGCGGTAACTTCGGCTTCGGTCGTGTAGTTCTTGATATCCAGTGCCGCATGCATGCCGGCCGTCTCGCGTCGACGCTCGGGCAGCAATCTATATCCGAAAGTCAGGAAGATGATGCCAATGACGGAGAGGATCGCACCGACCGGGGTGAAGTCGAACATGGTAAACGAGTGACCCGTCATGTCGTGGCGCAATCGCGAAACGATAATGTTCGGCGATGTACCGATCTGCGTCATCAGGCCGCCCAGCAGCGAGCCGAAAGAAAGCGGCATCAGGAATTTCGACGGCGCGGTTCCCGAATTGCGCGCCATCTGAAACGCGACCGGGATCATGATCGCCAGGGCACCGATATTCTTGACGAAAGCCGAAAGCAGCGTGACGGTCGCGATCAGCAAGCCGAGCTGCAACGGAACGGATTGGACATGCGGGGACAGGCGCTGCAGCAGGGCTTCCATGATCCCGGTCCTGGCAACGGCGCCACTCACCACCAGAGCACTGCCGACGATGATCACGATCTCGTCGCTGAACCCGGAAAAGGCTTCGTCATAGGGAACCACCCCCAAAGCCAGGGCAACCAGCAGCGCCAGCATGGTCACGACGTCATAACGCAGTCGACCCCATATAAAGAGCACCATCATGCCGATGATGATCGCCGTCGACAGCAACTGGAGCTGATTCATGCGCTTTTGGTCCCCTGAAGCGGTTCGAGTCAGTAAGCTAAGTGATTGCCGCTGGTTCCACGACGAAATTTTTACTGAAACGAGGGTCTTGGTGGAATTTTAGACGTCGAAAACAGGAACCGGGCGGTCATGTATGCGGCCGCAATTCTGCGCCAAGATGCCGCGCCCGATGATCGCCACCCGCAGGCGCTCTTGCTGCCGGGCCGTGAAACCTGATAGGCATGCATCTGGCTCATGGTCGGGGCCATCCCCCAGAAGGGGGAGGGGAGCTGGTGGATGGCGTTTCAAGTTTTCCATATGAGCCGACGAGACCGGCGCTGGGTCAGCCTGGCGACCGGCCTGCTGGCGCTGTGGCTGCAAATCCTCGCCCCCTTCTCGTTGATGGCGGGAATGCAGGTCGGCATGGCCAACAGCGCCAATGCCGCGGCCGATGCCATCGTCTATCTCTGCCAGCCGATGGCGCCGGATCACAATCCGGCGGATTCGACGGGCAAGAAGCCCGTGCGGGTCGATTGCCAGATCTGCCAGACCCTGCATTTGCTGGCCAATGGTCTGGCGCCGGCGCCGTTGGTTCCTTATCTGCCGGCGCTGCCGCAATATGCCTACCATCTGGATGCCGGCCATTCGCCATTCGCCGTTGTCACGGCGCTCGGTTTTTCCTCCAGGGCACCGCCCACCCTCTGACGCAACCACTCGACCGGTTTCCATTATCGCATAAAGCGATGGCGGCCGGATTCATCGAACTTGCTCAGATGGAGTAATCTATGTTTCGCCCATATTCGGCAGTGCTCGCTGCTACGTTCTGCCTGGCCGCGCCCGGCCTTGCTTTTGCTCACGTAACCCTGGAAACGACCGCGGCGCCGGCCGGCAGCACCTATAAAGCGATCTTACGTGTCCCGCATGGTTGTGCCGGTTCGCCGACGACATCTATCCGCGTACAGATTCCCGAAGGCGTCAGGCAGGCAAAGCCGATGCCGAAGGCCGGTTGGACCTTGACGGTCAAGAAGCACAAACTGGCCCAGCCATACGATTGGTATGGCACCAAGGTTGAGGAGGATGTCAGCGAGATCGACTGGTCCGGCGGCAATCTGCCGGATGCGTTCTATGACGAATTCATCTTCCGGGCGACCTTGCCCGAGGATGAAGGCAAGACCATCCGCTTTCCGGTGATCCAGACCTGCGCCAAGGGCCAGGAAAAGTGGATCGAGATTCCGGCAAACGGCCAGGATGACGACAGCGTGGAGAGCCCCGCGCCAGGCGTCAAGCTCGGCAAGAAAAGCAGTCAGGAGGATTGAGCGAGCAGGGGGGGCGGGCCGAAGCGACACGCTGCGCCCGATTCCTCCCATCGTCCATTTGATCCGATCTGGCCTTTTGTGCGGAGCTTTCCATGCAGGTTTCTTTCAATGCCGCAGAGCCGACAGCCGTTTCGGCTGAGCTGCCCGTGGCCGCCCTCTGCCTGGCCTTGATCGAGAGCTGCGTGACGGCGGTGGTCATGTGGTGGCAGCACCGCCCGGCCGGCCGGCTTGGCGCCGCCGCTGCCACGCAATTTGAAGCTGGCGAAAGGTCTGGTCGTCCTGATTGCCGCTTTGGGCATTATGCTGCCACTGGCGGGCCTGTCGCTGGTGGCCGTCCTGCTGATCGATTGGCTGGTCGTTCAGCGCGTGCCGGTGTTGCGGATGGCGTTGAGTTAAGGTCTTTTGGAAGATCCCGGAAACGATGGAGAACAAAATGAAACGATTAATGGCCGTGTTGGGGTTCATGCTTTTCGCCACGCAAGCGCAAGCGGCGGATGTGCAGATCGGCAATCTCACCGTGACCCAGCCGTGGTCGCGGGCGACGGCAAGCTCCGGGCAAACCGGTGCGATCTATCTCGACATCGAAAACCACGGGACGGGACCGGATCGTCTGACCGGCGCCGAGACTCCGGTCGCATCGATGGCGCATTTCCATGCCACGGTCATGGAGGGCGATATGGCCAGCATGAAAATGATGGATGGCGTCGATCTGCCGGCCGGCCAGACGGTCAGCCTCAAGCCGCAGTCGATGCATCTGATGCTGATGGGGCTGAAGCAACCGCTGAAGAAAGGCGAAAGCTTCCCGCTGACCCTGCAATTCGAGAAAGCCGGCAAGGTCGAAGTGGAAGTCGTGGTCGAAGCGGCGGGCGCCCTCGGGCCGAGCCGCCCGTAATCACGGTCGATCGCTCGAAGACGCGACGCGGAAACAGATGAACGCTGGCCTGGTGCGGCGGATTCTTCTGGCGGTTGGCATCTTGATGTCGGTCCTGCTGCAGGCGGCACCGGCATCGGCCCATGCCGTCCTGGAATCCGCCACGCCGGCCGATCGTGCGGTGCTGGCGGAGCCGCCCCGGCAGTTCGTTCTGCGTTTCGACGAGCCGGTGGTCGTCACCGATCTGCGCCTGGTCGATCAATCCGGCCGGCAGGTGCAGGTTGCGACGACGACAGCCGATAGCCTCATCGACGGCACCATCGCCGAGGACATGGCGCCGGGCACCTATACGCTCAGCTATCGTATCATCTCCAGCGACGGTCATCCCGTTGCCGGCGCCATCCAGTTCCAGATCGGTGCGGGAGCCCAGCATTGGCTGGCTGCGGAACAGGGCTTCGCGGATTGGCAATGGGGCGCCTTGTTGACCCGCTGGGTGCTTTATCTCGGGGCTTTCCTGACTTGGGGCTGTGCCTGGTCCGGCTTGCGCGGCAAACCCTTTCGCCGCCGGCTTGCGCTTCGCTGCACGATCGCCTGCATCGTCGCGGCGCCCCTGGAAATCGGCTTCCAGGGGATCGGCATGGCCGGCGGATCGATTGCGGTCCTGGTGAAAGCGGATGTCTGGCAGCTTGGCGCCGGCAGCCCGGAAGGACGTGTCGCAGCCTTGACCGTCCTTGGCCTCGCCCTGAGCTGGCTGGCTGTCCGCCGTCTCGCCGCCCACCCTGTCGCCACGACCATGCGCCACGGGCTCCTGATCGCCGCCGGCTTGGCGATTGTGCTGGCCTTCGCGACGACCGGACATGTCGCCGCGATCGGCTGGCTGGCCAGCCTTGTCCTGGCCGTTCATATGGCGGCCGCGATGCTGTGGGTCGGATCGATCGGATCGCTGCTGCGTCGGCCGGCAATCGTGCCCGAAAGCCGGACAGCTATTTCCAGCTGGCGGCGGAAAGCCGTCATCTGGATCGCCATCGCGGCCGGATTCGGTCTGGCCTGCTGGCAGATCGCGGCGCCATCGATGCTGCTGGCGACAGCCTATAGCCGAGTCCTGGCCGTGAAGGTCGCGGCTGTCCTGGCGATCCTGCTGTTGATCATGGCGAACCGCCGCTTCCCACTGGTCGGTTTCCCACTCGTCCGCCGCCATGCCTTTGCTTTTGGACAGGTGGTTTTGCTCGTTGCCGTGCTGGGCCTGACGGCTGCCCTCGGCCAGTTGACGCCACCACGCCATCTGCTGGCGGCGCAAGCTGACGCGGCATCCCAGCTGCCGGCTCAGCTTCCCTTGTTGCAGGAGATGGTGCATGACCGCGACGCCATGGCGGAAATCGAGATCAAGAGAGGTGAGGGCGGCAGCTACGATCTCGTTGTGCAGTTCGCCGACCTGAGCGGGAAGCCGCTGCAGCCGAAGCCGGTGACAGCCAGCTTTCGGAATGAAGAGGCCAGTATCGGTCCATTGACGCGCGACCTGTCGCCGGTCCCGCAAAATGGCGCATATCGCCTGAAGGATATTCACTTGCCCTCGTCCGGACGATGGCAGGTGGAGATCAAGGCGGATCTGTCCGATTTCGACCGCCGCATTTTCAAAGCCGAGCTGACGGTCGCACCCTGATCTCGATCAGGGTCGCGCCGGCGGGAAGGGAATGCTGGCCAGCGACGCCTATATATTTATAATGCTGCGAAAATTCGGAGTCGGAGGCTGATATGAAGCTGTTGTCCCTTACCGCCATTGCCGTCGCCTTTAGTGCGCTGGTCGGCATTCAGACGGCTTCGGCCATCAGTTCGGAGAGCGATGCGGGTGATACCGGCAGCGCGGCGCCGCTGACCGATCCGGATGAGGCGACGGATAGCTCCGGTGGCTCGAGTGACGGCAGCGGGTCGTTCTCGATCATGGTGCCGGACCAGCAGGGTGACCAGTTGCTGTTCGGAACCGGCAATCAGCCGTTGCTGCCGAGCTTTCCCAGCGACACGTCGCATTAATCCCCTCGTTGCGCCGGCTAGAGCCGGATCGTTTTAGACGGAATCGCTTGGCGATTTTGTCTAAAACGTGAATCCGTCGCTCCATAAGATAGAGGGCGATTCACGTCTTTGATGGAAGCAAAATGCTGCCATCAAAGACGATCGCGCTCTAGGCTGCCGGCAACATCTCGGCGACCGTCGATCTCAGCGATGGGCAATCTCAGTGATGCGTTGAGAGCAGGCTGCGGCCGGCTTGCGTCAGCTTGCAGACCAGCCAGTCCGGCTTCAGGGGATTGCTGAACCAGGGCTCGGCCCAGCCATGGTCGATGCAGCTGCGGATCGTCCGCTCGCTGACCTTCTGACCCCATTCATCGAAGAGCGGGAGCTTGCCACCCGGCTGGGTAATGCCACGCTTCAGCCAGGCAATCTGGGCATCGGTCGGATGCGACGCATCCGGATGGGGTGCTGATTGTGCCGACGGATTGACGATGGATAAATTCGGCGACATTGCCACCCCCATTGATCTTCTCATGGATCACTTTAACCTAAACCGAACCCGCCGCCAAGTATTCTGTATGTTCAATCTTCTAGGTGGTTTTGTTGAAGTGTAAAATGATGGCTGAGTTTCTTAAAGTCAGATCTTAGTTCAGGCCGGGACCGGTGCGGCTTCCGGTCCTTGCCGATCAACGGGATAGCCGCGGCAATTCGATTGCCGGGCACCGGTTCATCACCACCCGAAGCCCGGCGTCCCGCGCCAGTTTGGCGGCCTCATCATTGATGACCTCGAGCTGCATCCAGACAGTTTTCGCCCCGATCTTGATGGCGTCCTTGGTGGCTGCCAGAGCGGCTTCCGAATTGCGGAACACATCCACCATATCGATGTGCCCGGTGACATCCTGCGGGATGTCGGCCAGGCTGGCATAGACGGTTTCACCGTGAATCTGTTTGCCGGCGAGACCCGGATTGACCGGAATGACCCGATAGCCGGCGCGCTGCAGGAAGGCCATGACTTTATTGGAATCGCGGACCGGCTTCTCACTGGCGCCGACCATGGCGATGGTCTTGGTCTCCTGCAGGATCTTTTTGATGAAATCGTCCGAATAAGATTCTGATGTCAAAGCTTTTTCTCCTCAATCTTAGGGTGGTCAAAGCTTGATCGGCCGGCCGAGATGGCCGGCGAGATCCTGAATGAACTGCCAGGCCACGCGGCCGGACCGGGCGCCACGGGTCATCGACCATTCGATCGCCCGGGCCCGCAGGTCATCCTGGGTGATCGGCAGGTCGAGCGCCTTGGCATAGCCTTCGATGATCGCGAAATAGGTATCCTGGTCGCAGTTATGGAAACCGATCCACAGCCCGAAACGATCCGACAGGGAGACTTTTTCCTCGACCGCCTCCGATGGATTGATCGCCGTCGACCGCTCGTTCTCGATCATGTCACGCGGCAACAGATGGCGCCGGTTTGATGTTGCATAAAAGATGACGTTATTCGGACGCCCCTCGATCCCGCCTTCCAGAACCGCCTTTAGCGACTTGTAGCTGGTATCGGCGGCGTCGAAGGAAAGGTCGTCGCAGAACAGGATGCAGCGGCGCGGTTGCGCACGAAGCAGGCCGAGCAGCCGGGGCAGGGTCGGCAGGTCTTCCCGGTGCATCTCGATCAAGGCAAGGCGCTGGTTGGCATCGGTCGAACCGATCTCCTCGTTGATCGCCGCATGGGCAGCCTTGACCAGCGAGCTTTTACCGGTACCCCGCGCACCCCAGAGGAGCGCATTGTTGGCCGGCAGCCCCTTGGCAAAGCGGCGGGTATTGTCGAGCAGGGTCTCCTTCGAGGCATCGATCCCCTGCAGCAGGTTGATATGCACGCGCGAGACGCTCGGCACCGGTTCCAGCCAGCCATGTTCCGATCCGGTTTGGCCGACGACCTGCCAGACGAAGGCATCGGCAGCCGTCAGGTCGATGCTTTTCGGCATCGGCGGGGCGAGGCGTTCGAGACTGGCGGCGATGGAGCGCAGGAGGGCGAGCGTATCTTGGTCCGACATTGGGTAATCCATTCATGGAATTCTGAACTTGGCGCCTCAGTATGCCGGGGAGCGTCTGGGCAGGCCAGGAGCAAACCGCCTGTCGTCCACATGGTTGATATGCATGCAGCGACAAGCGGACGGGCCGCTTGATCTCAGAGGCCGAGATAGTAAGCGGCGATGCCGCAAACCGCGCCGATGGCCAAGGCCCAAATCGGATTGCGGCGCGTGAAATAGACCATCGCGGCGGTGCCGGCGGTCAAGGCGACATGCAACAGATTCGAATCCGTCGCCCGCGCCATCACCAGGCCGCTGGCCGCCATCAGGCCGATGGCGATGGGCACCAGCGCAGCTTGCAGGACTTTCAGCCAAGTCGCGCCCACCAATCTTGCGCGGATACGGGAGAAGGTGAAGGTTAGCAGGCAGGAAGGCAGGCACATGGCTATGGTGGCGACCGCGAGGCCGCTCCAGCCGGCGAGATGCCAGCCGATCAGGCTGACGACCAGGACATTCGGCCCGGGTGCTGCCTGGGCGATGGCGAAAAGATGCGCGAAGGTGCCATCGGTCATCCAGCCTTGTACCGTCACGACCTGACGATGCAGCTCGGGCACGACCGCATTCGCGCCACCGATCGCGACCAGCGACAGTGCTGCAAAGGTGACGGCCAATTGCCCCAGCAGCGAGGAATTCACCGGCGGCTCTCCCAGACGGTGAGCATCAGGCTGACCGGCGCCAGGCCGATCACCACCCAGACCAGCGGCCATTGCAAGATACCGGCGCCCAGGAACGCCAGGCAGCCGATGAAAATCGCAACCCGTGTCGGCCGCAGCCGCCGTCCCATCTTCAAGGCGGTGCCGATGACCAATCCGGCCGCCGCCGCAGCGACACCATCGATCGCGGCTTGCACCAGAGGCAGGTTGCCGTAGAGATCATAAAGCGTGGCCATGGCGAGCAGGATGGCAAGCGGGGCCGCCATCAATCCGCCCAGGGCGACGATGGAGCCGATCGGTCCCTGGAAACGATCGCCGACCATGACGGAAACATTCACGATATTGGGGCCGGGGAGAACGGAGCCGAGGCTGAGGATATCGGCATATTCCTTGTCATTGAGCCAGCGGCGTTCCTCGACGACGATCCGATGCGCCCAGGCAGCGACGCCGCCGAAACCGCAAAGCCCCATCTTCAGGAAGCCCTTGAACAGCTCACCCAGGCTCACATATCCGGCCGAAGCGGTTTTGCTGATGTCGATGCTGTCGTTCATTGGAAATCCGCTGACATCAGCCTAACATGTCGTATCTCTTCTTTAAGAACAACGGGATTCTCAGACGAAGATCTGTGATCTATAGTCACAACATGTCTCGTCGATTACCCTCTCTGACAGCCTTGCGCGCCTTCGAAGCTGCGGCACGTCACGAAAACCTCAGCCGCGCGGCGGAGGAGCTTTTCGTCACCCATGGTGCGATCAGCCGGCAAATCCGCGAGATCGAAGCCGAGCTCGGCACGGCTTTGTTCGAAAGGCGGGGACGGCGCCTGGTTCTGACCGAGGCCGGGCGCTTATATCAGCGCTCCGTCACCTCCGCATTCGACGATCTCGCCGCGGCGACGGAACGTCTTCGGCATGCTGCCACGGCGCGCCGTCTGACATTGAATGTGCTATCGACCTTCGCGATGCGTTGGCTGATCCCGCGGCTCGGCCGTTTTCAGCAACTGCATCCGCAGATCGAATTGCGGCTTGTGACGTCTGACCGGCCGATCGCGCGCTTGGGCGAGCCTTTCGATCTGGCGGTGCGGCGGGGGCCGGAAGATTGGGGCGGCTATCGCTCGGCCCCCTTCATGACTGAGCAGGAATTTCCCGTCTGCAGTCCGGCGCTCCTGGCCCGCAACCCGGTTACAGCGCCGGAAGATTTGCGGCAGCATATCCTGCTGGAAGCGGAAACGCGGCCGGAAAGCTGGCGGCGCTGGCTGCGAGCTGCCGGCGTCCCGCAACTGCAGCCGGCGGGCCGGCAGCATTTCGATCATTTCTATCTTTGCCTCGGCGCCGCCGAGGACGGATTGGGTGTGGCCCTGGGGCCGATGCCGTTGCTCGCCGATGATCTCGCTGCCGGCCGCCTGGTCGCGCCGCTGCCGGAACTCTTGGCGCCGGCACGCTCATATCATTGGGTGGTGCCGGAGCGCCTTGCCAATGATCCGACCGTCCGCGCCCTCAGCCAGTGGCTGGAAGAAGAAGGGCGGCGGACGGTCGCTTGATTGGTGCCCAGCAATTATGCCGCGGCTTCGATTGCCGAGAGGTTGATGCGCTGGCTTTCCGGATCAAGCGTCAGGCGCTGGTCATGGAAGCGCTTGAGACCGGTGCGATGAGCAATGCTGACGATCGAGGCTTTCGGCAGGCGTTCGACCAGCAGGCGATAGATATGCTCCTCATTGGCCTCATCCAGAGCTGAGGTCGCTTCGTCCAGGAACAGCCAGTCGGGTTTGACCAGGATCGCACGCGCGATCGCCAGGCGCTGCTGTTCACCGCCCGACAGAACCATCGACCAGTTATCCGTCTCATCCAACCGATCGACCAGATGGCTGAGATTGACGCTGCCGAGGGATTCGACCAGTGCCTCACGGCTGAAAGCGCCAGGCCCCAGGGGGAAGGTCAGGGCTTCCCGCAGGCTCGCGATGGGAAGGTAGGGGCGTTGCGGCAGGAAAAGCATGTTGGCCTGTTTCGGCAGATGCACCTTGCCGCGCCCGAACGGCCATAGGCCAGCCAAAGCGCGAAAGAGCGTCGTTTTTCCGCTCCCGGACGGTCCACTCACCAGCACCCGCTGTTCCGGCACGAGTGTCAGGTCGACATCATCAAGCAGGGGGCGGCCGTCAGGCAGATTGATATCGAGATCATTGACGACCAAGGCATTGTCGGCGCGGTCATGGGCACTGAGACGAGCCATCTGTGTGGCATCGGCTTGTGCGAAATCGATCGCATCGACGAAAGCGACCAGACGGTTCACGCTGGCTTTCCAATCGGCCAAGGTCGTGAAGCTGTCGACAAACCAGGACAAGGCTCCCTGCACCTGACTGAAAGCCGAATTGATCTGCATCAGGCCGCCGAGCTGGATCGCGCCTGAGAAGTAACGCGGTGCGCCCACGACGAAGGGGAAGATCACTGCCGCCTGACCATAGAAAGAAGTGAACCAGGTGATGCGCTTTGTCTGGCGCATATAAAGATACCAATTGTTCCAGATATCCCGAAAGGTTCCTTCCAAGCGACGCCTTTCATCCGCTTCACCGCCATAGAAGGCAACGCTCTCGGCATTCTCACGCAGTCGGGTCATGCCGAAGCGGAAATTCGCGTTGTAGCGTTCCTGCATGAAATTGGTATGCACCAGGGGGCGGCCGATCCAATAGGTCAGCGCACTGCCGACCAGTGCATAGACCAGGGCCACCCACAGCATATAGCCGGGAATGGTGATGTTCATGCCACCGAGCACGAAGCTGAGCGGTCCCGATAGAGTCCACAAGATGAACATGAAGGAAAACAGTGTGACGACGGAATTCAGCAATCCCATGGCAATGGCGACGGTTTGCTGGGTATAGAGGTTGATGTCCTGCTCGATACGCTGTTCCGGGTTGTCCGTGCCGTAATCCTTGAGCTGTAAGAGATAATAGACGCGGTTTCCCAGCCATCGTTGCAGCAGATTCTCCGTCAGCCATCGTCGCCAACGGATCATCAGCATCTGCCGCAGATAGAGATAGTAGACGGCGATGACGATATAGGTGAAGGCGAGAACGGCGAATTTGCCAAGCTGATATTTGAACGCGGCAAAGTCCTTGTTCTGGAGCGAATTATAGAAGTCGTTGTACCAGTAGTTGAACAGGACATTCATGCCGACCAAAGCGAGATTGAGCGCAATGACGACCACGCTGAGCAGCCAGGCCAGCTTCCAATCGGCGGAGCGCCAATAAGGCGCGGTCATGGCCCAGAGCTTCGAGATGAAGCTGCGTTCCGGGCGGGCAAGGTCGGGCGCACCGGGCTGTGCGGGATTGGGGGACATTGGCGGTGTGGCGCTGTCTGTCGGCGACATGGGGCGGCATTCCCGTCTGTTGAGAAAGATGTCGAGCAGTCTAACCATGCATCGGGGGAAAGCCAGTATCAGAACGTAACAAACTGTGACGTTTGTCGCAAAAGAGAAGGCCGGAGCGGGGCTCCGGCCTTTCCTGTGGATAGATTGTCGCCACGGTCAGATCGTGTGGGGCGTCAGATTGTATAGGAATCGGTGGGCTTGCGGCCTTCATAGCCGTTCAGGGCGGAAAGCCCGTCGACCAGGTCGAGCAAATGTTGCAGGGCCTGCTCCTCGGTCAGCGCGGTCGTGTCGATGGTGAGATCGGGCTTTTCCGGGGCCTCGTAAGGTTGATCGATGCCGGTGAAGTTCTTTATTTCGCCCTGCAGCGCCTTCTTGTAGAGCCCCTTGGGGTCGCGCGACTTGCAGGTCTCGATATCGGCCTGGACATAGATCTCGGCGAAATTCTCGCCGACGATGCGGCGCGCCTTCTCGCGATCCGCCTGCCAGGGCGAAATCAGCGAGACGAAAACGATCAGGCCGGTTTCCGCCAGCAGCTTAGCGACCTCCGCCGTGCGGCGGATATTCTCGGCCCGCGCCTCGGGGCTGAAACCGAGATCGCTGTTGAGGCCCTGGCGGAGCGTGTCGCCATCCAGCACGACGACCTGGCGTCCGCGTTGGAACAGGCGATGCTCGGCACTGACCGCAAGCGTCGACTTGCCGGATCCCGACAAGCCGGTCAGCCACAGCACGGCGCCGCGATGGCCATTGGCCGACGCCCGGTCGGCGCTGCCGATCGATTGGGTCGGGCTGTAGAGATGCCGGCTCTGATCGACGGCCCCGGCATGCAGGACGATGGCGCCGCCGACGATATCGCCATCCCGCAGCAGCACGCCGCGGCCGGTCTTGGCGAATTCATCGAACTTGTCGAGCGCCATCAAGGCCGGGCTGCGCAGGGTCACCTCGGCGACCGCATTCTGATCGATCCGGTCGGATTGCGTGGCGGCGAGATTGCCGACATCGATCACCGCATGGATGCGCTCGACGAAGACCGGATATTCCGAGGTCGCGACCTTGAGCTTGAGGCGGTCGCCGGCCAGCAGCGGCGCGGTATCGAGCCAGAACAGGCGCACCGTCGCCTGATGGGCGAGGTGAGGCTGGTGTTCGACATGGGTGGCGATATCGCCGCGCTGGATGAAAAGCTCGTCATCCAAGGTCAACGCGATCGACTGGCCGGCCCCGGCTGCGATCTGCGGCGCGGCACTCCAGGATTCCAGGCTGGCGATCTTCGCCTGCTTGCCGGAGGGCGAGAAGACAAGCTGGTCGCCGACACGCAGGCGGCCGCTTTCGATCCGGCCGGCAACGATCCGGCGATGATCGAACTTGAACACGTCCTGGACCGGCAGGCGCAGATGCTGATCGACCGGCGCCAGCGCGGGCACGAAATTGTCGAGCACATCGACGACGGTCGGCCCGTCATACCAGGGCGTCTTCTCCGAGCGGCTGGCGATGTTGTCGCCGTTGCGCGCCGAAATCGGCACCAGGGCCAAAGGCGTCACGCCAAGCTGGCCGAGATAATGGCGGATCTCCGCCGCGACGGCGGCATAACGATCGGCATCGTGATCGATGAGATCGATCTTGTTGATGAGGACTGCAACCTGGCGCAGGCCGAGGATATGCAGGATCAATGCATGGCGGCGGGATTGCTCGCGCACACCTTCAGCCGCATCGATCACCAGGAACGCGGCCTGTGCCTGGGCGACCCCGGAAATCGCGTTCTTCAGGAATTCCTTATGACCCGGGGCATCGATGATGACGTAGCGGCGCTTCGCCGTGGAAAAGAAAATCTGCGTCGTATCGATGGTGATGCCCTGATCGCGTTCCGCCTGGAAGGCATCGAGCAGAAAGGACCATTCCAGTACACCACCGCGCTTGTCGCTGGCAGCCTTCAGTTCGGCCAGCTTGCCTTCGGGCAGGCTGCCGGTGTCATGCAGCAGGCGGCCGATCAGCGTCGATTTGCCGTGATCGACATGGCCGACGATGGCGAAGGGAAAGCGCGCCTTGTCGTCATTGGTATTGGCAGCCGGATTTGACGCCAGCTCTTCCTCGGCGATCGCGGCCGCGGTCGAAGTCGTTTGAGTCATGGTAATCCCCGCTTACATATAGCCGCTGGCACGCAGACGCTCGAACGCATCCTCGCGTTCATGGTCCATCGCGCGGCCGGCGCGTTCGGATGTCTTGGTGGTTTCCAGTTCCTGGATGATTTCCGCAATCGTGCTGGCATTGGACTCCACCGGCGAGGTGATGTCCTGATCGCCCAGCGAGCGGTAGCGCTTGCCGTTCTTCGTGTAATAGAGCGAAACGACCGGGATGTTCTCGCGCTCGATATAGCGCCAGATATCAAGCTCGGTCCAGGCGAGCAGGGGATGCACGCGCAGATGCGCGCCTTCCGGCAGGTCGCTCTTGAAATGATCCCAGAATTCCGGCGGCTGATCGCGGAAGTTCCAGGCGCCGTTATCGGCGCGCGGGCTGAACACACGTTCCTTGGCACGGGTCGCCTGCTCGTCGCGGCGGATGCCGGCAATGATGCCCTTGAAACCGAATTCGTTCATGACACGCTTCAAGCCTTCCGTCTTGCGCGCCGCGGAACGGGCAGCGGGTGGGAGGCTGGGATCGACGCTGTCGACCGGCGGGCAGTCCCGCACGATCAAGTTCAGGTTCCATTCCTTGGAGAAGCGTTCACGAAACTCGTACATTTCGGGAAACTTCTTGCCGGTATCGACATGAATAGCGGCAAAAGGCACGTGGCCAAGGAAAGCCTTGCGCGCCAGCCACAACATGACGTTCGAATCCTTGCCCAGCGACCAGAGCATGCCAAGCGGCTTCAACCGGTTATAGGCTTCGCGCAGAATATAGATGCTCTGGCTTTCCAAAGCGTCGAGATGACTCACGATCGGATACTCCCGGGATGATCGTTCAGAGATGAATGCCGCATTCTGTCTTGTCGGTGCCTGACCAGCGGCCGGCACGGCTGTCCTCCTCCGTCGCAACGCGCGCCGTACAGGGCGCGCAGCCGATGGAACGGTAGCCTTCGTCGAAGAGCGGATGTTGTGGCAATTTGAAGCGCCGGAAGGCCGAGCGGATGTCCTCTTCGCTCCAGGAAGCCAGCGGATTGATTTTCACGCGCCCATCGATGGCTTCGGCAAACGGCATTTGCTTGCGGGCCGATGTCTGGTAGCGCTTGCGGCCGGTAATCCAGGCATCGACATCTTTCAAGGCGCGTTGCAGCGGATCGACCTTGCGGATCTGGCAGCAGAGGTTGGGGTCGCGCGACCATAAATCCCCTTTCGGATCCAGCCGCTTCACTTCTTCTGCAATGGGTTCCAGCGCCCGCGCATCGGTGAAGCCGAAACGACCGACGAGAATGTCGCGATACATCAGTGTTTCGGTGAAGTGCTTGCCGGTATCGATGAACAGGATCGGCAGCGACCGGTCGGTCTCGGCGACGAGATGCAGGAGAACCGCCGCGTCGGCGCCAAAGGAAGAGACGACGGCGAGTCGGCCGGGGGTCACCGTTTGCACGGTATCGCGCAGGATTTCCTCTGCACTTGCTTGTTGCCAGCGTGCATTCAGCGCGGCAGCCAGTTGAGCTGCGCCGTCACCGGCCGAGCTCGGCAAAGCGATCTCCGATAGCTCGCTCTCCGGTATTTCAATGGCTGCAGCGGCCGAAGTAGAAATATTGGTCATCTGGATCACGCGGCGTTTTGTAAAAGGGCCGGTCCGATCGGATTTCTGCCCTCATAAGAATTCCTTGTGGATAGATGTCATGCTGTTAATCGTTGCACAAGATAGAACATTTCACTTATGTGTTAGGAAATAAAACAACAATTATTATATGTTATTTAAGAGTAGATAGAAATATAATTCTATCAAATAGTTAGTTTCTCGATGAGATAAATTCAGTCACAGATGAGGCTAATGCTAAACTAAAGTACGCAGCGCCAAGCGCGATCTGCGGCTGTCTCGTCCTGGCCGGTCGGGCTGGTTGTTTAACACTAATTTTTGTGACTTCTGCACCTCCGGTCGCTTTCCATCGCCGGCTTGTCGAGTTTCCTCAAATCGTAAGTCCGGGGCGTGGTAATGCTGGGGTTTGAATGTCGTATTTCTACAAACGAGGGGAGCGAAGATGAGCGACCAGGTCCGCGTCGTCCGTCGTGGCCATGTTCTGGAAATCACCCTGGACAGGCCGAAGGTCAATGCGGTGGATGTCACCGCCAGCCGGGAGCTGGGCGAAGCCTTCGTGATGCTGCGGGACGATCCTGAGCTGCGCGTCGGCTTGCTCACCGCGGCGGGTGAAAAGATCTTCTGTGCCGGCTGGGATATCAAGGCCGCCAATGCCAATGGCGAAGTGGGCAAATGGTGGGAGATCGATTACGGCCCGGGCAAATTCGGCGGCATCACCGAGCTTTGGGATCTGAACAAGCCGGTGATCTGCGCCGTCAACGGCCATGCCCTGGGTGGCGGCCTGGAAATCGCCATTGCCTGCGACCTCATCATCGCGGCCGACCATGCCGAATTCGCCATGCCGGAATTGCCGATCGGCATCCTGCCGGATTCGGGCGGCATCCAGCGCATTCCACGGCGGCTGCCTTACAACATTGCCATGGAAATGCTGCTGCTCGGCCGCCGCATGAGCGCACAGGAAGCGGCTCATTACGGCATGATCAACAAGGTCGTGCCGAAGGAGAAGCTGATGGAGGTGGCGCGCGGCTGGGCCGATGCCATCGCCGGCGGCGCGCCTTTGACGATCCAGGCACTGAAGGAATCGCTGCGTGAGATCGAGATGCTGAAGCTGAAAGACAGTTTCGATCTGATCCGCAGCGGCACCTTGCCGGCCTATGAAACGGCGCTGAACTCGGAGGATTCGAAGGAAGGCGTGCTGGCCTTCGCGGAAAAGCGTCCGGCGAATTTCAAAGGCCGCTGATCGATCCTGACAAAAACAGAAAGGCGCCGACCGGCCGGTCGGCGCCTTTTTGATTCGAGCGGCCGATGGTTATTGCTCGAAGGGCCGCAACAGCGAACGCGAGATGATGTGGCGCTGAATTTCCGAGGTGCCGTCCCAGATACGTTCGACACGGGCATCGCGCCACAGGCGCTCGACACCGACTTCTTCCATCAGGCCCATGCCGCCGAAGATCTGCACGGTGTGATCGGTCACGCGCGCCAGCATTTCGGTGGCATAGAGCTTCGCCATCGCATAATCGCTGTCGGTGACGCTGCCCTGGTCGCTCTTCCAGGCAGCACTGAGCGTCAGGAAATTCGCCGCTTCGATCTCGGTCGCCATATCGGCGAGCTTGAAGGACGTGCCCTGGAACTTGCCGATGGCCTGGCCGAATTGCTTGCGTTGCGCCGCCCATTGCAGCGCCATGTCGAGGGCACGATAGGCGCGGCCGACGCATTGCGCCGCCACGGTCAGGCGGGTGGCGCCGAGCCAGGTATTGGCGACGTCGAAACCGTGATGCACCTCGCCCAGGACCTGGCGCTTGTTCACCCGGCAATTATCGAAGAACAATTCGCAGTGATGGAAGCCGCGATGCGAGACCGATTTATGGCCCTTGCGCACGGTCAGGCCCGGCGTGTCCTTATCGACCAGGAAAGTGGTGATCAGCTTCTTGGGGCCGCGCTTCGTCTCTTCGACACCGCTCGCGGCGAACAGCACGATGAAATCGGCGACATCGGCATAAGAGATGAAATGCTTGTTGCCGTTGATGATGAAATCATCGCCGTCCTGCTCGGCGCGGGTTTGCATCGACCGCAGATCGGAACCGGCATTGGGCTCGGTCAGCGCCAGGCATTCCACACGCTCGCCACGGATGGCGGGAAGGAGATAACGTTCCTTCTGCTCGTCATTGCTGGCGCGCAGGATGTTGCTGGGCCGCGCCACGGCATATTGCAGGGCGAAGGAAGTGCGGCCGAGTTCGCGCTCCAGCAGCGCGAGACCGACATGGTCGAGACCGCCGCCGCCGAGATCTTCCGGCATATTGGCGGCGTAAAAGCCGGCATTGATGGCGCGCTCGTGGATCTGCTTGATCAGGTCCGGGCGCACGTCGTCAGCCTGCTCGACCTCGTTTTCATAGGGCATCAGCTCCTTCTCGACGAAGGCTCTGACGCTGTCGACGAGCATCTGCTGCTCGCTGGTCAATCCGAAATTCATGATTCTCTCCCCTGAAGCTGCGGCTGAGCGTGTCTTTACGCCTTCGGCTTCAGCCCGCTAGGCTTTCGGCTTCAGCCCAATTGTGCGGCTGCTATAGGTCGAAGGCGGCAAGACATCCTGGGCCGCCTGGATTTCCCGCAGCCTGGCTGCGGTTTCCGGACGGAAGGGAGCCGATTTGGCACCATCGGTGGTATCGACATGCAGCAGCATGAACTCCGCCGCCGCGACCGGATCGGCGTGACCCGGGCGGAACATCTCATGATAAAGCTGCATGCGCTTGGCATCGTGGCGAACAAGGCGGCTGCGGATCTCGACTTCCTCGCCTTCCTTTACCTCGAGGAGGTAATTGATATGGCCTTCGAGCGTATAGATCGATGTCTTGGTTTCACGCCGCACCGCATCGGCCATGCCGATATAGTCGATGAAAGCATCGGTCGCCTGGCTGAAGATCACCATGTAATAGGCATCGTTCAGATGGCCGTTATAGTCGACCCATTCCTTGCGCACGATGGCGCGATGGAGCGGGAGCGGTGCGGCGTCAACCATGGATCAATCCTCGAACTTGAAGCCGTGGCGTTCCTTGACGCCCTTGATCGCATCGATGACGGCAATGATGCAGTCGTTGCGATAACGCTCCAGTTCCTTGATCGAGCGGCCCATCTTCTGCGGCTCGGTTCCCTCGACCACCTTGTCGATCAGCTCATCGGTCAGCGTCGGGGCAATGAGCTTGGTCCAGGGCAACTCCAGCGCCGGGCCGAATTGCGACATGAAATGCCGCATGCCGGCATCGCCGCCGGCCAGCGTGTAGGTCAGGAAGGTGCCCATGAAGGACCAGCGGATGCCGGCACCGAAGCGGATCGCATCGTCGATCTCGCCGGTCGTGGCAACGCCTTCATTGACGAGGTGCAGCGCTTCGCGCCACAGGGCTTCCAGCAGGCGATCGGCGATGAAGCCCGGCACTTCCTTGCGGACATGCAGCGGCCGCATGCTGAGTTCGGCATAGATCTTCTTCGCTGCTTCGATCGCTTCCGGCGAGGTCTTTTCGCCGCCGACGACTTCGACCAGCGGCAGCAGATAGACCGGGTTGAATGGATGACCAACCAGGCAGCGTTCCGGATTCACGGCCTCGGCATAGAATTCCGTCGGCAGCAGGCCCGAGGTCGAGGAACCGATGATGGCGTTGGGCTTCGCAGCCTTTGAGGCCTGGGCATGCATCTTGATCTTCAGGTCTTGGCGTTCCGGGGCGCTTTCCTGAATGAAGTCGGCGTCCTTGACGCATTCCTCGATGGTCTTGACGAATTTCAGGCGCGATTGCGAAGCGCCGGGCTTCAAGCCGATCTTTTCCAAAGCCGGCCAGGCATTGGCGACATTGGCGCGCAGGATCTCCTCGGCATTCTGGCCGGGATCCCAGGCGACGACATCGAGGCCATGGGCAAGGGCGCGGGCGACCCAGCCGGACCCGATCACGCCGGTGCCGAGGGCTGCGAAGGTTTTGATCTCAGTGATGACGGACATTGGAGGCTATCCTGATTGGTATCGTTCGGAGTTCCGACTTGCCCCTCACCCTAACCCTCTCCCCAGCGGGGAGAGGGAAGATAGGCACTATGGCCGAAGACTCCCTCGCCCCACTGGGGAGAGGGTCGGGGTGAGGGGACTTATCTCGTTCTTAGCCGCGGGTCTTGAGGCCGAGCTTCTTGCGGCCTTCGGCCGGGCTCAGCGGCTTTGCACCCATGCGGGTGATGATCTCGATCGCGCGCTCGGTCAGCGAGCCGTTCGAGGCATGCACACCCTTATCGAGCCAGATATTGTCTTCCAGGCCGACACGGATATTGCCGCCCAGCAGCACGGCCTGCGCTACCATCGGCATCTGCATACGGCCGATGCCGAAGCCGGCCCAGATGGCGCCGTCCGGCATGTTGTCGACCATCGCCTTCATCGTAGTGGTATCGGCGGGGGCACCCCAGGGAATGCCGAGGCAGATCTGGAACAGCGGATTGGCGTCCAGCAGACCTTCCTTCTGCAACTGCTTGGCAAACCACAGATGGCCGGTATCGAAGATTTCCAGCTCCGGCTTCACGCCCAGTTCCTGGATGCGCTTGGCCCCGGCGCGGAGCTGGTTCGGGGTGGAAACATAGATATAGTCGCCGTCGCCGAAATTCAGCGTGCCGCAATCGAGCGTGCAGATCTCCGGCAGCAGTTCCTCGACATGGGCGAGGCGGGTGATGCCGCCGACCAGGTCGGTGGCCTTGCCGAATTTCATCGGGTCTTCGCCCGCGCCGATTTCGAGATCGCCACCCATGCCGGCGGTCAGGTTGATGATGATATCGGTGCCGGAGGAACGGATGCGGTCGACCACTTCGCGATAGAGATTGACGTCGCGGCTGCCCTTGCCGGTCTCCGGGTCGCGCACATGGCAATGGGCCACGGTGGCACCGGCTTTCGCCGCTTCGATGGCGGCATCGGCGATCTGCTTCGGTGTGACCGGGATCGCCGGATGCTTGCCGACCGTGTCGCCCGCGCCGGTCACGGCACAGGTGACGATGACTTCGTAATTCATGACTGCCTCCCTGATATCGGATCGATGCGAAAACGTCTTCCCTGGCCCCATTGGCCGGTACCCGATCGGGTTTTCGCCTCGGCTTGCATGGTCCTCCGCCGGACATTTTCCCGTTTGATTATTTTCGACATCGCCGTGCGGAATTCCGACGATCGTTTGACTCCCGATTCAACGCAAGGACGGCATGACGCCGGCAACGTCCCGATAGCGTTCCGCGCTGGGCGGCTTGCCGGCCCAGGCGTGATAGGAACGGGAAAAATGCGCCGCCGATCCGAAGCCGCAGGCGACGGTAATTTCCACCATCGACATGTCGGTATATTGCAAGAGGGCGCGGGCCCGCTGCAAGCGCAGGTCCAGGTAGTAGCGGCGCGGCGTGCTGCCGAAATAGCGGTGGAAAAGCCGCTCGAGCTGCCGCAGGGACATGCCGGCGGCGGCGCTCAGTTTTTCCGAGCTGAGCGGTTCTTCCAGATTGGCTTCCATCAGCCCGATCACGCGCGCCAGGCCGGCATGGTTGATCCCCTGGCGTATCCGCGGCTCCATCCGCTGGTGCACATGCGGATCGCGGATCTGGGCATGGATGAATTGCTCGGAGACGGCGGCCGCCAGCCGGTGCCCGTGCCGCACGGAAATCAGATGCAGCATCATGTCCAGGGCGGCGGTGCCACCGGCGCAGGTCAGGCGGTTGCGGTCGATGACGAACAGGCTGTTCTCGACATCGATTTCCGGAAACTGTTCGCGCAGGCTGTCCAGGCTCTCCCAATGGGTGGTGGCCTTATAGCCGTCCAGCAGGCCGGCCCAGCCCAGCAGGAAGCTGCCGGTATCCATCGCCCCGAGATCGATGCCGCTGCGACCCAGCCCGGTCAGCCAGCGTTTCATCTTGCCATCGAAGCCGCGCTCGGGTTCGAAGCCGGCGCAAACCACGATCAGCGACTGGTTCTTCGCCTCGGCATAGGCGCAGTCCGCCACCAGCGACATGCCGTTGGAGGCGGCGATCGAGCCGCCGTCGCGCGACAGCACCTGCCAGCGGTACAGCTCCTTCTGCGCCAGGCGGTTCGCCACCCGCAAAGGCTCCACGGCAGAAACGAACGCCATCATGGAAAATTGCGGCAGCAGGAGAAAACCGATGCTCTGTGGCGCGTCGGCGGCGGTTGCATTCACGATGGCGGGCAAGGACGTCGGCATGGGGCGATATCTAGCCGAGCGATCGCAAAATGTCGATACCTGTCATGATTTGTCGTCTTTGTGCAAGGCAGAGGATATCAAAGGCATATTATCCTTTAATATCAATTGGCGCCTTTGCTGCTTGGGGGCTTTGCGGCGGGCGGCAGAAGGGGTAAGGGGCTAGACTTCGCTTTTCAGTCACCGCGATTTTCCACCCTATCGTCCTGACCAGGTTGCCAGGGCATGATGTGGTCGCGGCGGATGGATGCCGGCCTGCTTGTGCCCGATTTGCTGGAGAAAAATATGACTCAATGGGAGGCCTTGCAAAGGGCTGCACATGAACATCGGATCGGTCGCCGGGAATTTCTGCGCGGCGCCGCCGCCCTTGGCATCACATCGGCAATGGCAACGGCGACCCTGTCGAAAGCGGGCTATGCGGATGAGCCGAAGAAAGGCGGAACACTACGCCTTGGCATCAGCGGCGGCAGCACGACCGACAGCCTGGATCCGATCACCTATAACAACAGCACGGCCGTCAATGTCGGCTATCAGATCTTCAATGGCCTGATCGAGATCGACGAAAAGCAGAATGCCGTTCCTGAACTCCTGGAAAGCTGGGAGGTGAAGCCCGGCGCCAAGGAATGGATCTTCAACATCCGGCAGGGTGTCACGTTCCATAACGGCAAGAGCCTGACGGCCGAAGATATCCTCTATTCGATCAACCGGAATCGCGGCAAGGATTCCAAATCGCCGATTGCCGGATCGCTGGCGGATGTGGCGGATCTGACAAAGGTTGATGATCATCAGATCCGCTTCACGCTGAATAACGGCAATGCCGACTTCCTCTATGTCCTGGCCGATTTCCATCTCTTGGTCGTGCCCGATGGCTTCACCGATTGGAGCAAGCCGATCGGCACCGGCGCCTTCAAATTTTCGGAATGGCAGCCTGGCGTTCGGTCGTCCAGCAAGCGCAACGAGAATTATTGGAAGAGCGGCCGTGGTTTCGTCGACAATGTCGAACTGACGGTCATTGCCGAACCGGCCGCGCGGATGAATGCGCTGATTTCCGGCCAAGTGGATGTGATCGACCGGGTGGATAAGAAGGCGGTCGATCTGCTGAAGACGGCATCGACCGTCAGCTTGCTGCAATCGCCGGCCGGTTGGCATGGCATCATGGCGATGATGCTGGACAAGGCGCCCTACAACAACAAGGAACTGCGCCTGGCATTGCGTTACGCCCTGGATCGCGAACAGGTGCTGCAAACGCTGTTCAATGGCTATGGCTCCGTCGCCAATGACCATCCGGTGCCGAGTTTCGATCCCTTCTTCAACAGCGAGTTGCCGCAATGGGCCTATGATGCGGACAAGGCCGCCTTTCATTTCAAGAAGGCCGGGCTATCGGGCGCGAAGATCGAGCTCTCGGCCTCGGATGCTGCTTTTGTCGGTGCCGTCGACATGGCCTTGCTGTTGCAGGCATCGGCGCGAAAGGCCGGCATCGACATGCAGGTGAAAAAGGAACCGGCCGACGGCTATTGGGACAATGTCTGGCTGAAGGCGCCGTTCTCCATTTCCTATTGGAATGGCCGGCCGGCAGCGACCGAATTGCTGGGCATTCCATATAAATCGGATGCCGCCTGGAACGAGACGCATTGGCACAATGAAGCCTTTGACAAGCTGCTCGCCAATGCCAAGGCGGAAACCGATACGGCCAAACGAAAGACCTACATCTGGGAAATGCAGCGCATGCTTCATGACGATGGCGGCGCACTCATTCCGGTTTTCTCGGATTTCCTGGATGGCTACAGCGTCAAGGTGAAGGGGCAATCGCCCCATACGACGTTCGATCTGTGCAATAGCCGGGTTTGCGAGAAGGTGTGGCTGGAAAGCTGAAAGGCGATCGGCCTGGCGAATTGGCATGCCGACTCGCCGGCCGTAGGGGACGGGGACCGTGGGGGGACAGCACGGTTCCCGTTTGCCCGCTAATTGTGTCGGGCTAAATCATAACTTGTCGATTTTATGCAACGGAGCTTTTGGGCTGCCGGTATCATTTGAATTAACGTTTGACGGGAACCGGCGGCAAAGACCGGGAAGGGGATGAACCGGTAATGTTGTCACCGACCTCGGAGGAAAAGCACGATCTGGATCTGGAAATTCGCGTTTTCGCGGCATCTTCCGATCGCCGGTTCAATGCCGATTTCGATGCCTTGCCGCCGGTGGAACAGCGTCGGCTGTATAATGCCTGGTGCCGGGAATGGTCGAGCCCGCGCTCGGATGAGCTGGCGGTCGCCGATTTCCTGGTGCCGACGGAAGAAGCGAAGGTGCCCGTCCGTCTTTATCGGCGCCGCGATTGCACGGGCAATTTGCCGGTCGTCGTTTATATGCATGGCGGAGGCTGGATCCTGGGCAATCCGGATACGCATGATCAGGTCACCAGCACCATGGCGCTGGCGACCGGTGCGGCCGTTCTCAGCGTCGATTACCGCCTCGCGCCGGAACACAAATTTCCGGCGGCCTTCAATGATTGCTATGGGGTGCTGTCTTGGCTTGTGACGGCAGGGCCGGCGCTGGGCATCGATCCGGGCCGGTTGGCCCTTGCCGGTGACAGTGCGGGTGGCAATCTTGCTGTCGCCCTTTCGCTCGCCGCGCGCGACCGAGGAGGGCCGGACATTGCCTTTCAGGCTCTGATCTATCCGGGCCTGCGCTTCCAAAGGCCAGCGGGAATCGACACCGATAGTCCCGGACTGACGGCGGAGTCGATCGGGGTCTATGCCAGGGCGTATCTGGCGAAGATCGAGGATGCGACACATCCTTACGCGGCACCACTGCATGCGAAGGATTTCAGCAAATTGCCGCCGGCTTACATCGCTGCGGCCTGGTTCGATATTCTGCGCGAAGACAGCGTTCTTTATGCCGACAAGCTGCGGGCGGCCGGTGTCGAGGCAACCTATCGATGCGCGCCCGGATTGGTTCACACCTATCTTCGGGCAATCCATTGCTGCACGGCCGCCCGGACCGAGTTCCTGGCTGTCTGCCACGCGATCAGAAAAGCGTTGAATTGACATGACGGCTTGTCGGTCTTTGCCCGCAAATCGTCGCGATCTGGTGGGAAGCGTTCCGCCTGTCGTGAGAAGCGTGAAAACAACCTCGGATCAACGTTGCGATCAGGACCGCTTCGTGCATATTATGCATGAACGCCATGCGTCCAGCGCAATGGGCGGGTTTGAAAGCACGTCTGGGGCGAAACCAAAAAAGAATGCTTGCCGGGTTGGGACAATCATGTCGCCAAATATTCCGGCGTTAAGGGAGGGCATAAAATGAGTGATTGGGATGATCTGAAAGCCGCGGCTTTCGCCGGGCTGCTGGACCGCCGTTCTTTCCTGCTGCGTTCGGCCGCGCTGGGTGCGACCGCCGCCATGGTCGGCGGCGTTCTGCCGAAGGCTGCTTTTGCGGCGGCCAATCCAACGGTCGGCGGTACGCTGCGTATCGGTGCGGGCGGCGGCAGCACCACGGATAGCGTCGATCCGCAAACCTACACGGACTCCGTCAACCGTCTGCTCGGCTATCAGCTGTTCAATGGTCTGATCGAAATCGACGACAAGCAGAAGGTCACGCCGGAACTGCTGGAAAGCTGGGAAGTGAAGCCCGGCGCCAAGGAATGGGTCTTCAATATCCGCCAGGGCGTTACCTTCCATGACGGGAAGACCATGACGGCCGAGGACATCATGTATTCGATCAATCTGCATCGCGGCAAATCGAAATCGGCGATGAACGGTCCCTTGCAGATCATCGCCGATGTCAAGAAGCTGAGCGACAAGCAGATCCAGATCGTTCTCAATAGCGGCGACGCCGATTTCCTCTATACGCTGGGCGATTATCATCTCCTTGTCGTGCCGGATGGTTTCACCGACTGGACCAAGCCGATCGGCACCGGCGGCTTCGTCTTTGAAAGCTACGAGCCGGGTGTGCGTTCGGTCACCAATCGCAACAAGAACTATTGGAAGCAGGGCCGTGCCCATGTAGACCGGGTCGAGCTGACCGTCGTCAACGATTCCGCTTCCCGCATGAATGCGCTGATTTCCGGTCAGGTGGATGTCATCAACCGCGTCGATAAGAAAGCTGTCGATCTGCTGAAATCGGCTCCGGGCATCGAACTGGTCCAGGCGCCGGGCGGCTGGCACCCGATTTTGGCGGCACAGGTTGACCAGCCGCCTTTGGATAATCTCGATGTCCGCCTGGCGCTGAAATATGCCATCGATCGCGAGCAGGTCCTGAAGACCCTGTTCAATGGCTTCGGCTCGCTGGGCAATGATCATCCGGTGCCCAAGGGCGATCCCTTCGTCAACACCGATCTGCCCCAGCGTCCCTACGACCCTGATAAGGCAAGCTTCCATTTCAAGAAAGCGGCTGCCAAGGGGCAGATCATCATTTCCGCTTCGGACGCTTCGTTCAACGGCGCGGTCGATATGGCCTTGCTCTATCAGGCGACGGCGGCCAAGGCCGGTGTGCCGATCCAGGTGAAGAAAGAGCCGGCTGACGGTTTCTGGGACAATGTCTGGCTGAAGGCGCCTTTCGCCACCAGCTACTGGAGCGGCCGGCCGGCGGCTACCCAGATGATCAGCATCGCCTATAAGTCCGATGCCGCCTGGAACGAAACTCACTGGCGCCGCGAGAGCTTCGACAAGCTGCTGATTTCCGCCCAGTCGGAAACCGACGAAGCGAAGCGTAAGGGCTACATCTTCGAATTGCAGAAGGTGCTGTATGACGAAGGCGGAGCCATCATTCCGGTCTTCTCCGATTTCCTCGACGCCCATGTGGCATCGGTGAAAGGTCACACGCCGCACAGCAATTTCGACATGTGCAACGAACGCATTGCGGAAAAGGTCTGGCTGGAAAGCTGAGCCGGGCGTTATCGTGGTGGGGCCGGGTCGGTTAATGCCGATCCGGCTTTGCCGCAAGAAGTATTCGTTACGCTAACCCGGCGCAGATCGGATAAGGAACACAAAACAGGGATACTGTTCGCCGTGGTCACAGCGGCGGGCGGGATCATCGAAAATTTCGACAGGGACGCAATGGATTATCGGTGGGTGGATTCTCTGCGGGTGACTTGTCTCCAGAAGGATCTTCTCCGGGCGGATTTCCGTTTGCCATCCTGGTTCTTGATGCGGTTGGAGCCCGGTCCGCGGATCGGACTCGATGCCGGCGGCGTCTCTATGGGGGTACTGCACTGATGTTCAAGTTGATCTCGCAGCGAGTCGCGCTCGGATTACTGACGCTGTTACTGGCCTCGGCACTGATCTTCCTCGGCGTCGAGGCATTGCCGGGCGATCTCGCATCGAAACTGCTGGCGAACAACGCGACCCCCGAAAATCTTGCGGCCTTGCGTCTCGAACTCGGCTTGGACCGGCCCATGCTGGTGCGCTATTGGGAATGGCTGTCGCATATGTTGCAGGGCGATTTCGGGGCATCCCTGTCCAACAAACGTGCGATCATCGGCGACCTCGGCCCCCGCGCGCTCAACACTTTCTTTCTTGCAGGTTATGCCGCTGTCATCGCGGTCCCCTTGGCCGTTGCGCTGGGGATCATTGCCGCGATCAGACAGGGTGGCATCTTCGATCGGCTGGTGAATGTCGTCACCTTGTTCAGCATCTCGGTGCCGGAATTCTTCATCGGCTATGTGCTGGTGATGCTGCTGGCCGTCAAAATCCGGCTCTTTCCGGTGCTCTCGAACGTGACGCCCGATACCGATTTCATGCAGCGTCTTTATCTGACCTTCCTGCCGATGGCGACGATGGTCATGGTGGTTGTCGCCCATATGATGCGCATGACGCGTGCATCGGTTCTCGCGGTCATGGCGAGCCCCTATATCGAGATGGCGATTTTGAAGGGATTGCCGAAATGGCGCATCGTGGTGCAGCACGCTCTGCCGAATGCACTGGCGCCGATCCTTAATGTCGTCGCCTTGAACCTGGCTTACCTCATCGTCGGTGTGGTGGTGGTCGAAGTGGTCTTCGTCTATCCCGGCATGGGACAATGGATTGTCGATTCGGTGTCGAAAAAGGATCTGCCGGTCGTTCAGGCCTGCGGCATGATTTTCGCCGCCGTCTTTATCACTCTCAACATTCTTGCAGACGTGCTGGCCATCATCAGCAATCCGCGTCTGCGGCATCCGCGCTGATCGGGGGGCAGATTGATGCGGCTTTTCGGTCATAAACTCACGGCCAGCGCCCAGATCGGCCTGGTCATCATCGCCATCAATGTCGTGGCAGCGATCCTGGCGCCGATCATCGCGCCTTATCCGGAGGCGGATATCGTCGGCACCGCCTGGGGACCGCCCAGCGCGGAGCACTGGTTCGGTCTTGACAATCTTGGCCGTGACGTCTTCTCGCGCATTCTCTATGGCGCGCGAATGACGATCGGCCTCGGCTTGCTCATCACGTTATTGGCATTCGTGCTGGGCACCATCGGGGGATTTGCGGCGGCTGTCCTGGGACGTTGGGTCGATACCGTCCTCTCCCGACTGGCGGATCTTATGCTGTCGATGCCGACGCTGATTTTCGCGCTGGTCGTCCTCTCGGTGATGGGTACGGATATTCCGGTGCTGATCATCACCGTCGGCTTGCTCTATTCCGTGCCGGTCTTCCGCCTGGCGCGCGCCGTCGCGATGAACATCGCGGTCCTCGAATATGTCGAGGCGGCCAAGCTGCGGGGGGAAGGATTGTGGTGGATTATTCGCCGGGAGATCCTGCCGAATGCCTTGCCGCCGCTGGTGGCGGAATTCGGTCTTCGCTTCTGCTTCACTTTCCTTTTCATCGCGGCCCTGAGTTTCCTCGGGCTCGGCATCCAGCCACCGCAGGCGGATTGGGGCAGCATGGTGAAGGAAACGGGCCAGATGATCGCCCTTCGTCCGATCGCGCTTTATCCCGCCGGTGCCATTGCCCTGCTGACGATCGGCGTCAACCTCGTGGTCGATTGGCTCTTGGCGATCCATTCGCGCGGCCATGGCGAGGAAGTCTGACGATGCGGCGCAGGGAGGGAAAAAAACGATGAACGACAATCGGCCGAAACAGACTGACCGGCAAGTTCTTCGCGTCGACAACTTGCGCATCGAGGTCAAGACCGATGCCGGCCCGGGACCGGTCCTCGTCGACGATGTCAGCTTCACCCTTTGTAAGGGCGAGGTGCTGGGCCTGATCGGCGAATCCGGCGCCGGCAAATCGACGATCGGCCTTGCCAGCATGGTCTATACCCGGTCCGGCTGCTATATCACCGGCGGCAAGATCGTGTTCCTCGACAACGACCTGCGGGAGTTGAACAGCGATCAGCGCCGCAATACGCGCGGCGTGAAGATCGCCTATATTGCGCAGAGTGCCGCTGCCTCGTTCAATCCGGCCTTGACGATCTATGAGCAGGTCTGCGAGGTCGCGGTGCGGCATGGCTTGATGAACTTTGCCGATGCGAAGCGTGAAGCCATCAAATTGTTCCGCGAATTGGAACTGCCCAATCCGGATACGTTCGGCGATCGCTATCCGCACCAGGTATCGGGTGGCCAGTTGCAGCGGGCCATGGCGGCGATGGCCATGGTCGCCAAGCCCGATCTGCTGATTTTCGATGAACCGACAACGGCGCTGGACGTGACGACCCAGGTCGAGGTCCTGGCCTCGTTCCGCAAGCTGATCCGCGAACATGGCACGGCGGCGCTGTACATCACGCATGATCTGGCGGTGGTGGCGCAGATCGCCGACCGCATCATGGTGCTGCGCCACGGCAAGATGGTGGAACTGGGCGATGCGACGCAGATTTTGCAGCATCCGACCCAGGAATATACCCAGAAGCTGGTGGCGGAACGGGTGGCCGCGTCGACGCATGAATTCGTCGAAAGCGATGAGAGCGGCGAGGCCTTGCTGAAGATCGATCGGGTCAGCGCCAGCTATCGCACCCTGGTCAAGGTCATCAACGGCGTGACGCTGGATATCCGGCGCGGCGATACGGTTGCGGTCGTCGGTGAATCCGGTTCAGGCAAAAGTACCCTGGCCCGGATCCTGGTCGGCCTGCTGCCGCGGGAGGAGGGCGATATCCGGTTCGCCGGTGAAAGCCTGCCGCCGCGTTTGAAGGACCGGAGCAAGGATCAGCTTCGCCGCATCCAGATGATCTATCAGATGCCCGATGTGGCGCTCAATCCGCAGCAGACCTTGCTGGAAATTATCGGCCGTCCTGTTTCTTTCTACTTTAATAAATCGGGCGATCAGGTGCGCCAGCGCGTGACGGAATTGCTGCGGCAGATCGATTTGCCGGAAAGCTTCATCACCCGGCGGCCGGGTGAATTGTCCGGCGGCCAGAAGCAGCGCGTCAGCATCGCCCGTGCGCTGGCGGCCGAGCCGGAACTGATCATTTGCGATGAAGTGACCTCGGCGCTCGATCCTTTGGTTGCCGAAGAGATCCTGCGTCTCTTGAAGCGGCTGCAGGACGAACTGGGTGTCGCTTATATGTTCATCACCCATGACCTCGGCACGGTGAAGCGGATCGCCAACAAGGTCGCCGTCATGCTGAAGGGACAGTTGGTGGCGTTCGGGCCGACCCCCAAGGTTTTCGCGCCGCCTTTCCATCCCTACACCGAATTGCTGCTGTCCTCGGTTCCGGAAATGCGGGCCGACTGGCTGGACGAGGTTCTGGCGAAGCGCCGCCAACTGGTATAGCCGTCAGCTGAATTGACGACGACCGAAACCCATCCGGTATTTGATGCCGGATGGGTTTTCATTTGTGCGGCAATGGTTGGTCTCTCCGGTCATCCAGTTGTCAAATAACTATAAGTGATCGTTGGGATAATGCTGGGTTGGGCCAGGGTTGAACCCAAGGGCGGCGCTGTTGACAAGCCGGTTTTCCTGCCAATAAATCCGCGGACGAGCAGCCGGAACGCCGCGTTCCGTGCCGTGACGTTGGGGCTGCCACCGCCATCCTGTCGCCCCAAAACATTCAGCGGGCAAGCGAAAGAAGAGAGTCATGAGCAACGTCATCACCGACATGCCGCATAAGGTCAAAGTCATCGAGCATTTCTGGATCACGCTGAAGGATGGCACGCGCCTGGCGGCCCGGATGTGGCTGCCGGAAGATGCGGAGAAGAATCCGGTTCCGGCGGTGCTCGAATACATCCCCTACCGCAAGCGCGACGGCACCCGCGGCCGTGACGAGCCGATGCATGGCTACTTCGCCGGCCACGGCTATGCGGCGATCCGCGTCGATCAGCGCGGTTCCGGCGATTCCGACGGGCTGATGCATGACGAATACGCGCAGCAGGAACAGGATGATGCGGTCGAGGTCATCGATTGGATCTCCCGCCAGTCCTGGTGCAGCGGCAATGTCGGCATGATGGGCAAGTCCTGGGGCGGCTTCAATTGCCTGCAGGTTGCGGCCCTGCGTCCGCCGGCGCTAAAGGCCATTCTGTCGGTCTGCTCGACCGATGACCGCTATGCCGATGACGTCCATTACATGGGTGGCTGCCTGCTGGGCGACAATCATTGGTGGGGCGATATCATGCTCGCTTATCAGGCACGGCCGGCCGATCCGGAACTCTTCGGCCCGACCTGGCGGGAGAACTGGCTGACCCGGCTCAAGGAAATGCCGTTCTGGTCCGCCCTGTGGATGAAGAACCAGCGCCGCAATGCCTATTGGAAGCACGGTTCCATTTGCGAAGACTGGTCGGCGATCCAGTGCCCGGTCTTCCTGATCGGCGGCTGGGTCGATTCCTATACGAATGCCGTGCCCCGCATGCTCGAGCACCTCAAGGTGCCGCGCAAGGCGGTCCTCGGTCCCTGGGCGCATCTCTATCCCCAGGATGGGTCGCCGGCACCGGCGATCGGCTTCCTGCAGGAAGCCGTCAAATGGTGGGACCACTGGCTGAAAGGCAAGAAGACCGACACGCTGGACGGCCCGATGCTGCGCGCCTGGCTGCAGGATTACACCGAGCCGACAACGACACGATCAGCGCATCCCGGCCGCTGGGTTGCCGAAGACCAATGGCCGAGCGCCAATATCGGCGAGCGCCGGCTGCATCTCACCGATCGCGGGCTCGGCGCGAAAGCCGGCAGCGAAACCACCTTGTCGATCTGCTCGCCGCAGAATACCGGTGTCGCTTGCGGCGAATGGATGGGCGTTGGTTGCGCCGGTGAGTTGCCGGGCGATCAGCGTTTCGATGACGGCAATTCGCTGGTCTTCGATACCGCTGTGCTCGATCAGCAGCTCGATGTGCTCGGCGCGCCGGTCCTTGAGCTTGATTTCGCCGTCGACAAGCCGGTGGCACAGCTCTGTGCCCGGTTGAGCGATGTGGCGCCCGATGGGAAGGCCCTGCGGGTCAGCTATCAGGTCTTCAATCTGACCCATCGCGACAGCCATGAGCATCCGACCGCCCTGGAGCCGGGCAAGCGTTATAAGCTTCGCCTGAAACTCAATGATTGCGGTCACCGCTTCGCGCCCGGCCACAAGATCCGGATCGCGCTGTCGACCGCTTATTGGCCGCTTATCTGGCCGACCCCGGAACGGACGACGCTGACCGTCTTCACCGATGCCAGTGCCCTGGTCCTGCCGCAACGCCAGCCGCGGAAGGATGACGGCAACGATCCGTTCCTGAAATCCGAAATGGCGCCGCTTGCACCGACCTCGAAAGTGACCGAGGGCAAGGCGGAGCGTTACGCGGCCTTCGACATGATGACCGGCCTCAGCACTTATGTGACGCGGGGCGAGGGGAGCGTATTTGGCGGTGGTGCCACGCGCTACGATGAAATCGGCACCGTGCAGAACCATAACCTGACCCGCTACCTGACCATCAAGGCCGATGATCCGCTTTCGGCCCGCTATAAGATTGATCAGAGCTACGATATCGGGCGTCCAGGCTGGGAGGTCCGGATCGAAACGGTGACCGAACTAACTTCAACCAAGGAACATTTCATCCTTACCGGCCGTCTCGATGCTTATGAAGGAAGCACACGCGTGGCCAGCCGCAATTGGCACGAAACCATCAAGCGCGACCTTCTCTGACCTTTCGTCACTGCGATCGTCCCCATGGGTGCGACAACAAGCGCCTGTGGGGACAAATCGTTTGTAACTCAATCAGTTGTGCGGCCTGCAGGTGAAGCGTTTCAGGTAAGCAATCCTTAAGTCTTACGTCCCAAAATCGACCAAATAAGGGAAAAGCGCATGAAAAATTGCGCATAGAAACGATTGGGATGGAGACGATTGCGAGTATGAAGCGTATCAAATTTTCCGTGCCGAAACTGTCTGCTCTGAAATTCTCCAATCAAAAGATTGGCCTGAGGATGGCGTTCAGCGTCGGCTTTGTCATGGCGCTGCTCATTATCGTCTCACTGGTCGGCTGGTTTGGCCTGAAATCGACCGGCGGCCAGTTCGCGCGCTTCGGCAAGCTCTCCGAAAACACCGTCCTGATGACGAATCTGGATGCCGATATGATGGCGATGGCCTGGCATGCCGGCGAATATGTCCTCAATTTCAATGAGAAGACGTTGGCGAAAGCGATGGAAGCCATCGACCGCGCCGACAAAACCCGCAAGGACGCGACCGGCACGCTGGCTGGTTCGGATCAGGCCAAGACGATGGCTGAAATCAACAAGGCCATGGTTACCTATCAGGAAGGCTTCGATAAGATCTCGGATATCGTCCAGAAGATCATCAAGCTGGCGCATGGCACGATGGATCCCGCCGGCGATGCGGTCGATAAGGCCTTGACCCAGATCTTGACCGAATCCGTCGCCGCGAATGATTTTCAGGCGGCGCTCTGGGCGGCGAATGCGCGCGCCGATTTCAGCCGGGCGCAGAAATTCGCCAGCGACTATATCAATCAAAGTACCGTGGGTGCCGTCGCCGAGGTCAGCAAGAATCTGCAGAACCTGGATAGTGACATCGAGAAACTCCAGGCGGTGCTGACCAAGCCCGAACATATCGCGCTGATGGCCACCGTTCAGGGGAAGGCCAGCGAATTCGGCCGCGCCTTCACCACGGCGTCAACCGTGCGCGGCATCAGCAATCGTTTGATTCATACCCAGTTGTCGCCGTCGCTTGAGCGGATCGGCGAGTTGTCGAAAGAAGTGAAGACGGCGCTGCAGCAGCGGCAGGCGGAGTTGCAGACGGAAGTCGCCGCGACCAATGGCAAGATCCAACAGACCGTGGCGATTACCTCGATCATTGCTTTCCTGATCGGCGGATTGCTGGCGCTGATCGTCGGCCGTTCCATCACGCGCCCGATCGTCACTATGACCCGCGCCATGGAGACCCTGGCGCAAGGCGACAAAACGGTCGCCATACCGGCGATGCAGCGCGGTGATGAGGTTGGTGCCATGGCGCGGACGTTGCAGGTCTTCAAGGAGAACATGCAGCGCGCGGATCAGCTTGCCGTCGAGCAGGATGAGATACGTGAACGCGCCGCTGCCGAGCAGCGGACGGCAATGGACAAGATGGCCAATGAGTTCGAAACCTCGGTGAAAGGGGTCGTGGAGACCGTCTCGTCGGCGTCGGTCGAATTGCAGTCATCCGCGCAGGCGATGTCCGCCACCGCCGAGCAGACCAGCATGCAATCGAATACCGTTGCCGCGGCTTCCGAACGTGCGACCTCGAACGTGCAGACCGTTGCCGCTGCGGCCGAGCAATTGTCGGCATCGATTTCCGAAATCGGCCGTCAGGTGTCGCAGGCCACTGCCATCGCCGGCAAGGCGGTGCAGGAGGCAGCGCATACCAACGAATCGGTGCGCGGCCTGGCCGATGCGGCGCAGGCGATCGGCGATGTCGTGAAGCTGATCAGCGATATTGCCGGCCAGACAAATCTGCTGGCGCTGAATGCGACGATCGAAGCGGCACGGGCTGGGGATGCCGGCCGGGGTTTCGCCGTGGTAGCGTCGGAAGTCAAAAATCTGGCCAGCCAGACCGCCACGGCAACGGAGGAAATCGCCGCAAAGATCAGTGAGATCCAGACGGCGACCAACCAATCCGTCACCGCGATCCAGGGAATCGGCAGCGTCATCGGCGAAATCAGCCATATCTCGACCACCATCGCTGCGGCGATCGATCAGCAGACGGCGGCGACGCAGGAAATCGCCCGCAATGTCCAGGAGGCCTCGGAAGGCACCAGCGAGGTTCTCTCGAATATTGCCGGGGTGACCCAGGCCGCCGGCGAAACGGGGCGGGCTGCGGAGCAGGTCCTGGCCGCAGCTGGCGGTCTTGGCCGCCAATCCGACATCCTGCGCAGCCAGGTGGAGCAGTTCATTTCGACGATCCGCGCCGCCTGATATCGCAACCTTTAAAAACAATCGGTTGGGATGCGTCTCAGGGCTTGATATCGCGGGCAGGTCGTGGCATGTTCCGCGCCGCTTCAAACGGCAGGCCGCCGTAGCTCAGGGGTAGAGCACGTCCTTGGTAAGGACGGGGTCGGAAGTTCGATTCTTCTCGGCGGCACCATTTCCTTCGATTTCCTCTCGGGAAATCCCGCCTGGAAACAGGCTTTTATCAGACATTCTTGCACAAGACCGTCGCTCGGGCATCGGGGCAGTAGTGTCACGATTTTGTCCTGTTTTCGTCAAACGGTTGCCGCAGCTCTCGGCTATCCCCTCGCAATGGCTGTTATGGAATTGAGGGTGATTGGTCATGTTGAATCGGATTCGCGGGTGGTGGAACCGGGCCTCGTCACGCCGGCAGTTCATGCATGACGTGAAGCAGTTCAACCGCATCTGGGACGAGCGTGCGGCCCGGGCGCAGCTCAACGAAGGTTAATCCGGCTCAACTTGGCCGTCTGCAATATCCTTTTAATTCAATAGATTGATATTTTCAGTCCAGCTTGGTAGCACATAAGCCGTCATGGCAGATGGGACCAAGCATGGGATCGGATGAGCAAAAGTCCGGGGCGGAACAGCCTCAGGAAGGGCAGCCGGCCAAGCCGCATCTTTCGGATAAGGCGGCCGCCGATACCGCAGCCCGCCAGGCCCGCCTGGCAGAGGAGCTTCGCCGGAACCTGCTGCGGCGAAAATCGCAAAAACGCGGCCGCCAGGACCAGACGCCGGGGGAATGAAGACCGCCCCGGCGCGGTGCTTGAGCCGGGGGCATCCATACAGTAAAAACGGGCATCTCCGGCCGTTTCGTGACTGTTTGGAGTCGCCCGTTCAACCGCGCGCAAGGATGCCCGCTTTATGTCGATTATGTCTGATATCTGGATTCGCGAAATGTCGTCGAAGCACGGCATGATCGAGCCTTTCGTCGAATCCCAGAAACGGGAAGGGGTGATCTCCTACGGCGTATCGTCCTATGGCTATGACGCCCGGGTGGCGCCGGAATTCAAGATTTTCACCAATGTGAACAGCGCCGTCGTCGACCCGAAGGCCTTCTCCTCGGAGAGCTTCGTCGACCGTGAGACGGAAGTCTGCATCATCCCGCCGAACTCCTTCGCCTTGGCCCGCACGGTGGAATATTTCCGCATCCCGCGCGATGTGCTGGTGATCTGCCTTGGCAAATCGACCTATGCCCGTTGCGGCATCATCGTCAATGTGACGCCGCTGGAGCCGGAATGGGAAGGCCATGTGACCTTGGAATTCTCCAACACGACACCGCTGCCGGCCAAGATCTATGCCAATGAAGGGGCGTGCCAGTTCCTGTTCCTCAAGGGCGACCAGCCCTGCGAGACCAGCTATCGGGACCGCGCCGGCAAATATATGAAGCAACGCGGCGTGACGCTGCCTAAGCTTTGAAGACATACGGGGATCAGACGGGGGTCTGGTAAAGGTACAATTTATATGGATCGAATTCGAATTCGCGGTGGTCGTCCTCTCAAGGGGGAGATCAAGATCAGCGGGGCCAAGAACGCGGCCCTGCCATTGATGACCACCTGTCTGCTGACGGATGAGCAGGTGCGCCTGGATAACGTGCCGGATCTTGCCGATATCAACACGATGACTCATCTGCTGGTGCAGCATGGCGTCGAGGTTATGACGCGGCTCGCCGGCAAGGACCGCTCGATCCTGCTGAACGGTCAGCACATCACCGATACGACGGCGCCTTACGATCTGGTCCGCAAGATGCGGGCATCGGTCCTCGTTCTCGGGCCGCTGGTGGCGCGCCATGGCGAGGCCAAGGTTTCGCTGCCGGGCGGCTGCGCCATCGGCACGCGGCCGGTCGATCTGCATATCAAGGGCCTGCAGCAGATGGGGGCGGAGATCGAATTGGCCGAAGGCTATATCCGTGCTTCTGCCCCAAAGGGGCTGCAGGGTGCGGAAATCAATTTCGCCAAGGTCTCGGTCGGCGCCACGGAGAACCTCCTGATGGCCGCGACCCTGGCCAAGGGCGAGACGCAGCTCATCAATGCCGCGCGCGAACCGGAGATCACCGATCTCGCCAATTGCCTGATTTCCATGGGTGCGAAGATCGACGGCATCGGCACCAATCATCTGAAGATCCAGGGTGTCGAGCGCCTGCATGGCACGACGCACCGGGTGGTGGCCGATCGTATCGAAGCCGGCACCTATGCCATGGCGGCGGCGATTACCGGCGGCGAGCTGGAATTGCTCGGCATCGGTCATGATCTGATCGGCTCGGCTTTGGCGAGCCTGACCCAGGCCGGCGTGGCCTGCACGGAAACCGAGCGTGGCCTGAAGGTCGAGCGCGCTAATGGCGCGCTGCTCGGCGTCGATGTGATGACCGAGCCCTATCCCGGTTTCCCGACCGATCTCCAGGCCCAGATGATGGCCCTGATGACGACCGCCGAGGGCGCCTCGATGATCACCGAGACGATCTTTGAGAATCGTTTCATGCATGTGCCGGAACTGACCCGGATGGGCGCCAATATCAATGTTCATGGCGCGTCGGCCATGGTTCGCGGGGTGAAACGTCTGACCGGCGCGCCGGTCATGGCCACCGATCTGCGGGCCAGCGTCTCCCTGGTTCTGGCCGGCCTGGTGGCGGAAGGCGATACGATTCTCAATCGGGTCTATCACTTGGATCGCGGATATGAAAAGCTGACGCAGAAGCTGGCCGCCTGCGGCGCGGAGATCGAACGCCTGACCGAGGCGGCGGCTGAGTAAAGCGGCAGAATGAATCCGACGGAGATGACGAGGATGGCGACACGGGGCCTGAAACTGATTGCGCGGGATGCCGAGGATCTGTCGGTCATTGCCTCCTGCCTGCAGGATGCGCTGGTGCCCCTCAACGAGATGAAATATCTGCCGGCCGAGCGGCGCTTCATCCTACTCGTCAACCGTTTCCGCTGGGAAAAGCCGCGCGCGGATGCGATCCCGGCCGGTCAAAATCAGCCGGACGCTTCGTTCGAGGATGATGGCGATTATCCGGATGCCTATCAGCGGATACATACCGGCCTTTGTATCGACCGGGTCCTGTCCGTGCGCAGCCGGGATATCGACCGGAGTAAGCCGGATCAATTCCTCAACCTGCTAACGATCCGCTTCGATGCCGACAAGCTGGATTTCGTGTTCGCCGGCGGCGGCGTCATTCAGTTGGAGGTCGAGGCGCTCAGCCTGTTCATGCAGGATCTCGGCGAATCCTGGCCGACCCAATGGCATCCCCGGCATGAAAGCGGCATGCCGGCGGCAAAGGATGCGCCGATCAAAAAACGGGACAGCGAGCCGATACGATGACGGCCGAGTCAAGCGCCGCAGCCGACACTTTCGTTCTCGCTTTACCGAAGGGCCGCATTCTCAAGGAAGCGATGCCTTTGCTGAAGGAAGCCGGTATCGTGCCGGAAGCCGAGTTCGATAACGAGGCATCGCGTCAATTGCGGTTCCGCACGAGCGACCCGCGTTTGCAAATCATCCGGGTGCGCAGCTTTGATGTCGCGACCTTCGTTGCCTTCGGCGCGGCGCATCTCGGCATTGCCGGCAACGATGTCCTGCTGGAATTCGACTATCCGGAGATTTATGCGCCGATCGATCTGAAGATCGGGAAATGCCGCCTGGCCGTGGCGGAACCCGTCTCCATGTCGGCCAGCGACGACCCGGAGCGCTGGTCGCATATCCGGGTCGCGACGAAATATCCCCATGTCACCCAGGCGCATTTTGCGGCGCGCGGCGTTCAGGCCGAATGCATCAAACTGTCGGGTGCCATGGAACTGGCGCCGACCTTGGGACTTGCGGGGCGCATCGTCGATCTGGTGTCGAGCGGCGCGACTTTGACGGCAAACAACCTGGTCGAAGTCGAACACATCGCCGATGTCACCTCGCGTCTGGTCGTCAACCGGACGGCACTGAAAACCTATCCTGAGGAAATCGGCGGTTGGATCGAACGCTTGCGACAGGCCGTGGATGCGGATTGAACGTCATCCGCAAGCTGCATATCGATAGGACACATGGGAGCGACGTGATGCTCCATTTGGTCGGGGGAAGAGGACGACGGAATGGCAGCTGGCTCGGATGCCGACAACACCAAGACGGGCAAGGCGACACAATGCATCGTCAAGATCCAACTGGATGAAGACAGTACGGCTCGGCGTAGTCCGGAAGTCGAGAATGAGCGCGCGGTCGCAATTTTCGATCTGATCGAAGAAAACCAGTTCGCGCCCGCGATCGAGCATCAAGGGCCTTATCACCTGATTCTGTCGATTGAAGAAAACCGGCTGGTCTTCGATATTCGCGATACCGCGGATGATGAGCTTTATCGCTTCATCCTCTCGCTGGCGCCGCTGCGCCGCATCGTGAAGGAATATCTCGATATCTGCAGCAGCTATTACGCCGCCATCCGTCGCGCCAGTCCCTCGCAGATCGAAGCCATCGATATGGGGCGCCGCGGCCTGCATAACGAAGGCTCCGAAGTCCTGCGCGATCGCCTGGCGGGCAAGGTCGAGCTGGACACCAACACGGCGCGCCGTCTCTTCACGCTGATCTGCACCTTGTATTTCAGGACCTGAACAATATGTCGGGCCTGCCGGGCAGCGTCCTCTTCTGTTGCACCTATAATTCGATCCGGTCGCCGATGGCGGAGGGATTGCTGAAGCAGTTGCATGGGACACGGATTTTTGTCGATTCCGTCGGCGTCCGGGCCGGAGAAATCGACGGCTTTGCCATTGCGGTAATGGACGAGCTGGGGATCGATCTCAGCCGTCACCGGGCCAAGACCTTCGACGACCTGGAGGACACGTCCTTTGACCTGATCATCTCCCTGTCGCCGGAGGCCCAGCACAAGGCCGTCGACCTGGTGCGGACGATGTCCTGTGAGGTCGAGTTCTGGCATACCCTTGATCCCAGTATCTATGAGGGAAATCGGGAAGAAAGGTTGGAAGCCTATCGTCAGGTACGGGACGGCCTGATGAATCGGCTTCGTGCTCGTTTTCCCGTCATCGGGGCCCCTAAAATATAGAAAAACAAAGAGATTACCGCATCTTAGCGATGTCGATTGAGGATTTCAGCGGATTGAGTATGATCCGCGCCGAAATCGCGGGGTCCTGCAGGCTGAGAGTGACTCGCCCAGTTCCGCGGAAGGAGAGCGAATGGCGAAGGAAGATTTGATTGAGTTTTCGGGCACGGTCACGGAATTGCTGCCCAATGCCATGTTTCGGGTGAAACTGGATAATGACCATGAAGTCTTGGCCCATACCTCGGGCAAGATGCGCAAGAACCGAATTCGTGTGCTGGCTGGCGACCGCGTCAATGTCGAAATGACGCCCTATGATCTGACCAAAGGCCGGATCACGTTCCGCTTCAAGTAATCCGGCGCACCCCATGCGATTCAAGCAATGACGGGTGCGGTTCTGTCATCGTCACATCAGGAACAGAAACAGGCCAAGACAGCTCGCATCCATGCGGCAGGCGAGCCGGTCCGGCTCGTCCTGGCCTCTGCGTCGCCGCGACGACTGGATCTGTTGCGCCAGATCGGCCTGGAGCCGGATCTGATTGATCCGCCTCATACCGACGAAGCCGTCCGGCGTGGCGAGCTGCCGCGTGATTACGCCAAACGGGTTGCCTCGGAGAAGCTGCAGGCCGCCTTGACGCGCCATGCCGGCGCCGTCGTGGTGGCGGCCGATACCGTCGTTGCCTGCGGCCGGCGCATTCTGCCGAAGGCCGAGGATGAAGCAACCGCCCGGCAATGTTTGCAGCTTTTGAGCGGCCGGCGGCATCGTGTCCTGGGCGGCATCGCGGTCGCATTGCCGGATGGGCGCCGCCTGTTGCGGATGGTGTCCACCGCGGTCATCTTCAAGCAGCTATCGGCGCCCGAGATCGCGCGCTATCTGGCGAGCCGGGAATGGCATGGCAAAGCCGGCGGCTATGCCATCCAGGGACGCGGCGCGGTCTTTGTCCGTGGCATCATCGGTTCCTATAGCAATGTTGTCGGCCTTTCATTGCCGGACCTGGCGGCGATACTGCAAGGCAACGGCATCGACTGGTGAGTTGATGGCGAAAGTTTACGGAAGTTCGGGTGCAAGTCGTTTGTATCTCGCTGGACCGGAAAACGGCAGCGAGCTGTTCCGCTGGGTCGATGATCAGCTGGTGCAAGCCTGGCGCGATGCTCGGGGGGCGACGTCGCTACTGGGGGCGATCTATCTCGGCCGCATCGTCAAACTGGAACCCAGCCTGAACGCGGCTTTTGTCGAGATCGGCTTGGATCGTCCCGGCCTGCTGCCCTTGAAGAAGCACGGCAGCTTGACCGAGGGCGAAACCGTTGTCGTGCAGATCAAGCGCGATGCCCGGGAAGAGAAGGGTGTGCGCCTTTCCATGAGCCTTGCCACCACGGTGGATGTCGCGCCACTGCGGCAAGGCAAGACAGCGCCCTGCTGCCTGGTGCCGCCGCCGGAGGCCTGGCAAAGCCTGCTGCAAGGCCTGGCGCCCCAATCGCTCGAAGAAATCGTCTGTGCCCGCCGCGTCGATGCCGATCGCATCGCCGACTGGTGCCGGGCGCACTTGCCTGAATTGGCCGGGCGGGTCCGTTATGAGGCCTTGCGCGATTGGTCGCCCAGTCGTGCGGAGGCATTGGATGCGATCGCCGAGGCCCTGGAAGACGAGGTGCTGCTGCCCGGCGGTGGCACCTTGCTGGTGGAGCCGGTGCGAACGCTGACGGCGATCGATGTCAATTCGGCGGCGGCAACGGCGCGTACCGGCATCGAGCAGACGGCCTTGTCCGTCAACCTGGCGGCAGCGCGCGAAGTGCCGCGCCAGCTTGCTTTGCGCAATATCGGCGGTATCGTGGTTGTCGATTTCATCGACTTGCAGAACCGCAACAAGCGCGATCAGGTGATCAACACCTTGCGCGATGCCGTCGGCATTGACCCGGCAATCGAATGGGTCGGCAATATGTCCCGGCTCGGCCTGGTTGAAGTTTTGCGCAAGCGCACGGGGATCAGCCTGGCGGAGATGTGGCGCGATGTGATCGAGCCACGAGCGACGGGTGACCGCCATGCCGTCTGACAAGACCACGACCGTTGCGCCAAAAGGCGGCAAATGCCCGATCTGCGGCAAGCCGTCGGCGCAAAATTTCCGGCCTTTCTGCTCGCAACGCTGTCAGCAGATCGATCTCGGCCGCTGGCTGGGGGAACGCTACCGAATTCCGGCGGATGAAAGCCCCGCGGAACCCTCGGCCGAGCCCGACGAGGATGAATCCTGAATCAAGAATATCGAATTGGCCCAGGGGCTTGGTCGATTAATGCGATTGTCAAATCGGTGCTAGACAAGGTCCCGGAATTTCATTAAAAGACCGCATCTTGCAGACGCAATAGCGTCTTTCGCAACGGTTGCCCAGGTAGCTCAGTTGGTAGAGCAGGGGATTGAAAATCCCCGTGTCGGTGGTTCGATTCCGCCCCTGGGCACCACTGCAAAAATAGCCGTCTGAAAGCATTCATTTTTTTCCCGATTTTGTCGCTAACTCGGCGTTGTTAGCAGGATTGCACTGGCGAGATTACAAAGGCCATTGATCCCGCCCAGCACAAAATTCGCGCCCAGGCGTATAGCTTCACCTCCGCGCCGATTGCGCAGGCGCAGGCCGATGCGCATCGCCGCGGCGTCGAGTAAGAGTGATCCTGGATAAAAGCCAGGGCGACCGCGAAATACACGGGCGCCACCTATCTACAGAATGCTGGCCATCACGCACAACAAGGTGATGGTGATCGATGGCGCAACCGCGATCATCGGCAGCTTCAATTTCACCAAAGCCGCGCAGGATAGGAATGCAGAGAATTTACTGGTGATCGAGGATCCAGAGCTAGCTAGGCAATACCTTGCAAACTGGGCAGCTCGGGCGGCAGTGTCACGTAAGTATCAGCGGAAATAAGATGGGATGATCGGAGTTCGTGTGCGAAGCACCTGGCTGGCCGGCATTATTCCCCTGCTAGGGTACGCGCGCGTTGGACTTTCGCATCGCTCCAGACTTCGGGCCGTGTCGGCGGTATATTGCGCGCTGCCAGCGATGTGCCGTGGCCGGCTTTCAAGGTAATCATGCCGGCGTCGTTCCGCACGTCGACCTCGCCGCTGGAGACAAAGATGCCGTAAGATTTTTCGAATCGGCAGCCAAAGACCTCCGTGCCGCGCAGGCTCAATATAGCGAAGGGCGTATTGATCGTCGGCGGCGCGGCGGGCTTTTCGGCTTTACCGCTGTTAAAGCAAAAGGCACCCTCGAGAATATCCAAAAAGCTGGAGACGCTATTGCTGCGCAGCGAATCATTCAGCCGAACCTCGGCATTCTCGCCCAGGCTCAAAGCGCTGCCATCAAGCATCGTCACCTGCAATTCGCCACCATTTCTGGTCCATAGCAGATCGCTTTGGAAAACCTTGTCGTGAACAAGTAAAAGGCGGCTGTCCTCCCGGAAAGTGGCACCTGCAAGTGGACGTCGTTGCCGGACGTTTCCAAATATCACACGATTGTCAGCAATTGCTCTCGCTGCGACAAAGCCAAAAGTTGTGGTCAGAGCAGCAGTGCCGATAAGACGAGAGGTAAAACCGCGACGTGTCAGCGCAGAAAGGCGGTGGCCGGAAAGGCGATCCGCGAGAGACGAAGCCATATTTTATAATTCCTATCCATCGGAGGGCGTGCCACCGGCAAATGACACCGGCTCCTGCGGCACTATGTGTTTCGGCGTCCGGTGCGGCAATAAGAGGCATGGGTCCTGGCGGCTGAAACACGTCGGGATGTGATCACGGTCACGAATTGAGCCATTTAGGCAGCAGTATCGAAGCCCTATAGGAGTAGTCGGAACATTTGGAGGTGCATGCGGGTGTTGATCTGGAGGCGTCTCGCATGGGGAAAACCTGCTTGAAATCAGATCGCGCCGCGTCGCGCGAACCCGCCATGCGGTTTCCCCATACAACGTGGCCTCACTGATAATCGCGCTATACAACAAAGGACCTTTGGATACGTCTCTGGGACTTTTGATTTTTTGACGTGGCCCATAATGACTGCGCCTTCTTCTTCAGGGAGATGTGATAGTGTTTCGCTCCGCTCTGCTCCTAACCGCATTTGCCACCTGCTTGATGCCCGCCGCGGCGGGAGCTGAAATCATTACCTATCATGCGGCTCTCAGCAGTGCTGCCGAAGTGCCGCCGAACAAGACCGCGGGCACCGGAACCGCCACAGCCACGATTGACACCGATCTCAAGATGCTGAGTTATAAGGTGGAGTACACGGGGCTATCGGGTCCGGCAACGGCGGGGCATTTCCATGGCCCCGCTGCTGTGGGCAAGAACGCAGCGGTGCTCATTCCGATAATGGCGCCGCTTGGCAGTCCGATCGAGGGTATGGCCAAGCTTTCCGATGCTCAGATCGCCGACTTTGCGGCCGGCAACGTCTACGTCAATATCCATACCAAGGAAAACCCGAACGGTGAAATCCGCGGCCAGATGTCGAAGCAATAGCGGCTTGGCGGCCGTGGCCGGCGTCGCTGCCTGAGCGAACAATGACGTTGGCTAGGGCAGCAGTTTCGAAGCCTTACAAGCGCGAATAGTCGGAACCTAATCCGCCCTCTGAAGTTGAATGAGGCGAGGTTGCAAATTGAATTGCGGCCTCGCCTCGACATCTCCCACCTCGCCCCGCGGCCCGCCCGCGGGGCGTTTTTTAAGCCGCCTTGCCGAGATAGCGGGCGATAGCGTCAGCCCGGCTCCCCACCTTGCTCACAGCTCTTTGTAACTCGTCCTTCGACACACCCCATTTCTCGCTCCAATAGCGGACCTCATAGTTTTCGTTCAAATTGACGGTGCGGCCATCTTCCGATGCACGTTTGCTCTTGTCATCTGCCATGGGCCACCATCGGTTGAATAAACGGGCTACGGTCCGTTCGGTTCCGCTAGGACTATGGCCCATTAACCATTAGGATATTGACTCGCCATTTCACCAAGTTCCTAAATGACTTGATGGCGGAAAGGTGCACCCGATGGAAAAAATCACGATGTATCAGGAGCCGCTGGAGCGGTACGTTTACAGCAAGATCATGGATTTTCAGCCGACGAATATCCGGAGCTGGAAAATCCGGCGGCTGAGCGAAGCGGAGAATGGTTGTAACTGGGCGATCGACATACTCGATTGCGACTTGCCGCCCGATGCCATGGCGCGCCTCGAAATGGAAGTAATCGCGCCATTGCGCCGGGAGATCGACCTCGAGCCAGAACGACGGTGGCAATCCAGACCGGGTGCTTAAGGGCACACGGAACCGAACTCTCCCATTAGATGTTAATCGCCCGGAGCCGCCAGGTCCAATCCCTGGGACTGACCGGCGCAGGCGGCAACCGCGCCTCGGCGGCTCCACCTTGAACAGGCGACGTAGATTCTATCGTTTCTCGTCCTGGCTCTTTTTGTTGGGCCGCGTCGTTCGTTTCTGCGCGGTAAGCAGGGCCTCCATTGCCAAACGCTCAGCACGGAGGCGATCGCCCTTTGCCAGAAACTCAGCTTGATCAGCTTTATATTCTCTCATCGCGTTGGCGCCCTCGATCACCCTCTTTTCCCGCTCTATAGCCAAGCGCAGTTTTTGTCGGCTGGTCAATGATGTCTCTCCGGTCGTGCTGAATTGGAATACGAAGCGCTGCACCATCGAAGGCCTGAAGCAGCTCGTGTCTCTGCTGAGAAGTCATCAGCTGATTGAAATTCGCAGTCAGCGAAACAGCCAAGTCTTGAGAATAATGCCGAAAGCAATGACTCCCATGAGGGTGACAAGCGTTATAAAACCTGTGGTCATTGCGGTTCTCCTCTATGACGGCGGAAGGTCGTCAGATTAGGGATAAGCGAATGGCGGTACGTATCACGAAAATGCACCGTAGTGCCGCAGTACTCCCACAAGGATAACCAGGATGGCCAGGACAGCGGGGACGGCGATCGGCGGAGTGGGAAATTTCATGCCATGCCTATCGTTGAAGTCGGTTGAGAGAACGATTCTGCAGATGGCGTTTCAGTTCTGCCGAGGCGTCCGCTGTGGGGGCTAGGTCGGCACGGTGCCCGATGTCGTGCAGTGGCCTGTCGTGCCAGGCGGGCCTTTGACTTATAAGTGCGCGTTCGGAGCGGAATAGCAATAGACTATCTTCCACGCCCCGCCGAATGTCGGCTGAGAAAGCGGTGCGAGCCGACGCCACGTTAGGGTTAATTCTGAGAGTACTAGGCTGGCTGGCGGCACCCACCAGCCGTTTACCCTATTGCCGCGTCAACCTTCAGGGCGACCAAGTAACGAATTATCAGAGAGACGCTGCTGGCCTGCATGGAGCTTCGTGTCCGGGCTGGGCTACCGGCGGAACTTCCGTCGCGACCCTAATGGCTTGCCGGGCACTGCGCCAGATGGCGGCGCGGCAGGGCTGATTGCAGCTTTGACGGGCAACTGATCGGGTTGCCTACGTCGTTGCCGTGATCGGCGTCTGCCGTTGTCTCAGGCATCGGGAAAATCATTGACCGACATGGGAATTGTGTGTGCAATCCCCCTGGCTTAGGCAGGAAAAACAATGAACAGCCGGGGACGCCTGACGTGGAATATGATGTTGCCGTTATCGGCGGCGGGATAGCTGGTGCATCGGCAGCAGCACAACTTGCACAAAAATTCTCAGTCATTCTTTGTGAACGCGAAACGCAGCCCGGCTATCACGCGACCGGGCGGTCGGCGGCCTTGTTCTCGGAAACTTATGGGAACGAAACGGTGCGCGCGCTCACCATCGCCAGTCGTGCCTTTCTTGAATCGCCGCCGGCGGGTTTCACCTCGACGGCGATTTTGTCGCCGCGCGGCGCCATGCATATCGGTGGAGATGGCGATGCAGCGCTGTTGGACCGGGCTTTTGAAACAGCCCATCGTCTTGTGCCGTCGGTGCGGCGGCTGACGGCAGCGGAGGTCTTGCAGCTTGTGCCGGTGATCAAGCGGGACTATGTCGTCGGTGGTGTCTATGAACCTGATGCGCGGGATGTTGATACCAACGGCATGCTGCAAGGTTTTCTGCGGCAGCTCCGCGAAGCCGCTGGGCAGATAGCATTGGCGGCGGAAGTCGTCGGCCTGGAGAAGGAACCAGACGGATGGCGGATTCAACTCCCCGACCGTGAATTGAAGGCCAGGATCATCGTCAATGCAGCCGGCGCATGGGGCGATCAGGTGGCTGTCCTGGCCGGTGCGAAAGCCGTCGGCTTGGCACCCAAGCGTCGCACGGCTTTTCTTTTCCGCCCCGATCAATCCCTGGAGATCGCGCGCTGGCCGATGGTGATCTGCGCCCGTGAGAGTTTCTACTTCAAGCACGATGCAGGCCTGATCCTGATTTCACCGGCGGATGAAACGCCCAGCCTTCCGGTCGACGCCCAGCCCGAGGAACTTGACGTTGCGATCGCTGCGGACCGCGTCATGGCAGCGACCAATTTCGATATTCGCCGCATTGAACACAAATGGGCGGGGCTGCGCACCTTCACGAAGGACAAGGCGCCCGTCGCCGGCTTCGATCCGTCTCTCGATGGTTTCTTCTGGCTGGTCGGGCAGGGGGGCTATGGATTTCAAACTGCGGTTGCCCTGTCGCGCGTGACGGCGAACCTGGTGGCCGGACAGGCATTGCCGGCCGAGTTGCAGGATCTCGGCATATCGGAAGCCGTGCTGAGCCCGGCGCGATTTTCCGGCAACTGACAAGCTGGCCATTCGCTTGAGCGGTGAGGCGGGCGCCATCATCGACCAAGGCGCATCCTATCGGTTATCTGCCGACCGCCGCTCAGCAGCCGGTAGAACGGGACATTGTTCCTGGTCTATCGGAACCGATCAGTCCGCTTCCCGTTTAAGAGTAATGATGGCCTGGAAAAGGTGACGCATGACTCTTCGCTTCGATCCGCAAGACGGGGTTTACGAGGCCGACAATGAGACGGTCCGGTTCCTTGGATATGACGATGAAACCCGGCTGACCTTTGCGATCACCGGTGTCGCTCTCAGGGATCTCGCAGGCCTGGACGAAAAAGACGTGGACGATGCTGCCTATTGCCGGATTTTCCGCGAACATCGGCAGGTCATCGAAGAACGGGCCGCGGCGCTCTGGCGAGCGATGAAAATAGATCATGATCGCCAGGGAACGGCACCCAGTACGATCGATCCCATCATCATCCCGACACTGGATGAATAAAGGCGCGGTCAAGCCTGAGGCGGCGATTTACCAGATCAATGGCACAAAGCGATAGTGTACATCGCGCATATAGGCCGCGTAGCCGTCGAGTTCGGCTGCCAGCACTCGTTCCTCCATGAGTGCACGATAAGCAAGTCCGGCAGTCAGCAAAGGCACCATCAGCAGCCCCAGCCATGAGCCGAGCAGCAGCGGTGTCTAGAAAAAGAACAGCAGCGCGCCCGCATACATGGGATGGCGGACGTAACGATAGGGACCGGTCCTTACCGTCTTATGGCCGCGTTCCGTCTGCAGCTTCACAACCGGTGCGGCGAAACTGTTTTCGCGAGATGTCAGATATGTGAGATAGAGCGACAGCGGAATGCCGATGGCGCCCGCCGTTCGTAGCCAGATAGGGAAGCGGGAAAAATGAAAGCGTCCGACATCCACGCCCATGACAACGAACCAGCTTATCCAAAGCAGCACCAGCACGGACAGAAGAACGCGGTCCCAGATTTTCTGATTTCGCTGAAACAGTGGGGCGAGGCGTTCTTCCAATAGATCGAGATCGTGTTCCAGCAACCAGAAGCTGATCGCGAGGCCAAGGACGGTGACTTCGATCAGGAACGCCCAGGCTGAAGGCCAGGCGATGGTTCCGGCTGCGCCAAAAAGAAGGAGGGCAAGCACGGCAGCCCACACGGCCGTTTGAAAGATCAATCGGCGGGCAATCTGCCGCTTTTTTGGCGTCGCCAACCAAGGGTTGTGATTAACGGGGCATCAGGCCGGTACCGCTGGCATTCGGCGTGCCAGCCCAGGGATTGCCGATGGAATTCGGGCTGTAAGTATTCCCGCGCGGTGCGGACATTGGCTCGCTATCCGGCAGGGTGGACATTGAGTTCAAGCCGCCGATCATGCCCTGGTTGCTGAATGCCGGATTCCTGCCGCCACTGCTGGGCAGGGTCGGCGTGACCACAGTCGTCGCGCCCGGGGTGGATGCTAATGGTTTCGGATTTTCCTGCGACGCTGCACCGCGCCGATCAAGGCAATGTTGCCGGGCGCGGCCGTTCAGAAAATCGCAATCCGATTTAGGCGGGAAAGTCTTCACGACGGAGGCGGGCGATTCCGTTTGTGCCTGGGCCAGTTGTGCCTGGGTCAGTTGCGCCTGGGCCTGTTGCGCCTGGGCCGACGCGGCGCCAGCGGCCAACAGAAGAGCTGAAAGTAAGATAACCGGTTTCATGATGACTCCCCATCTATTAGGCGAGCAATCTGACGTGTACTCACGATAAATGAGTACTGTGGTTCAGCATGGCAAGGGGGCGTTTTCCTGTCGATAACCAAACGATGAGCGTCATCTCATATATGCCCGGCATCGGCATCTTCCGCCGGAATGTAAAGGATTTTATCGATCCGGCGGCCATCCATATCGATCACTTCGAAACGGGCATCGCGGAAAACAAAACTTTCTCCGGCTTTCGGCAGGTGACCCAGATGCTGGAGCACGAAGCCGGCCAGGGTGTGGAAGTCGCCGCCATTCTGCAAACCCCGCAGACCGGTCCGGTCCTCGAATTCGTCAACGGGTATCATGCCATCAACCAGCCATGACCCATCTTTCCGACGGATCATATCCACTTCCGGCTCGTCGCCGTGCTCCGGCAGATCGCCGGTAATCGATTCCAGCACATCGGTAATGGTTACGATGCCTTCCGTCGTCCCATATTCATCGACCACGACGGCAATATGAATTTTCTCGCGGCGGAAATGGTCGAGGGCTTTCAGAATGGTTGTGCGGTCGGGGATAGCCAAGACATTAATCATGCGATCACGCAGCGAGATCCTCTCACCCCGTAAGGCCGCGGCGATCAGATTCTTTGCGTGAATGACGCCGATTGCCTGGTCGATCGACTCTTCGCAGACCAGCAGACGCGAAAAGTTGCTCTCCTCGATTGTCTTCAAGGCATCGGGCAAAGCCGCATCGACATCGATCCAAACGATATCGGTACGGGGCGTCATGATCGCCCGGACCGACCGGTCCGCCATCCGCATGACGCCTTCCAGCATCCGATGCTCCTGCGGCATGAAGATGCCACTTTGCGCGCCTTCGGCGATGAGCGATTTGACCTCTTCTTCGGTAACCGCGCTGCCTTGGCTGCCGCCCAGACCAAGGGCGCGCAGAATTAATTCGGTTGAATTCTTGAGCAGCCAGACGGCCGGCGCCGCCAGGCGTGATAAGACTTGCATCGGGCCGGCGACGGCGGTTGCCACGCGTTCGGGATTGGACATGGCGATGCGTTTCGGCACCAGCTCACCGACGATCAAGGACAGATAGGTGATGCCGATCACCACAAGGACGACGCCGATTTGCTCGCCATGCGGTGCGATCAGGGAAAAGCCGTTGAGCCAATTGCCGAGGCGCGTCGCCAATGTGGCGCCGCTGAAGGCGCCGGCGAAAATACCCACCAGCGTGATGCCGATCTGCACGGTCGATAAAAACCGGCTGGGATCCTCGATCAGGCGCAGCGCCAGGCGGGCGCCACGATTGCCGCTGCCGGCCATGTGATCCAGGCGTGCCTTGCGGGAGGAGACGACGGCGAGCTCCGACATGGCCAGAAGGCCGTTAATAACGGTCAGAAGCACGACAATGAAAATCTCAAGATAGAGCATGTCAGGAGTCCGGATTGCATGAAGGCGTGCCGGCGACAGCGACAGGCTGCATCCAGGCAATGAGGCGGCACGGCGTTTTGCCCCTCGAGGCGACGCCCCGGGTGCGGAAACGGATGAATTGCATCAGAAATCCGGCGATTTTCCGCAGCAAAGCGGCGGCCGGGAAGAGAAGAGGCTCTAAGGCCGTTAAAGGCGGCAGAGCAGTCGATCTATGGCAACTGCCCTGCTTGCTACTTGGGCCCTCGGAAGGATCCGGCATATGCAATCCGGATTCCGATCCGGCTCCTGCAAAATTGGCGATGGACTTGACCATATAGGGATCGACGGGCGTTTTGCAACCGGGCGTGGGCACAAATCCTTCCTCTATTCTTTCATCCTCAAGGGGGGAGCGAATATGGCCGATAAATCATGGGGTTGGGCCTGACTGTCGGCCGCCGGTACAGCAGCGTGAGGGCACGCCGCTCAGAAAAAAATCGCGACGGCCCCACCTTGCCTTATGGAAAGGTGACCGGCGTCATCGTCGAGGCGGACAAGTTAAAACCGAACGTGCCTGCTGTTGCTGGTGACGAAACCGCAGTCTATTCTACCTTGAACGACCGTCTTAAATGGCGACTGTCGGCATGGTTTCACAAAGCTATCCAGGCGCGCCATCCAGGTGCCGTCTTGCCGAGCATGACGTAAAAAATATCACGAAGGCACGCCGACGGTCGGTTGTCGGGGCAGGTTTTTATGGAAGGAGTGAAAGTATGAGTATTCGACTTGGTGACACCGCACCGGACTTTACCCAGGAATCGACCGACGGCCCGATCAGTTTTCATAAATGGCTGGGAGATCGCTGGGGCATCCTGTTTTCCCACCCGAAGGATTTCACGCCGGTTTGCACCACGGAACTTGGCGAAGTCGCCAAGCTGAAGCCGGAATTCGACAAGCGTAATGTCAAGGTCATCGGGTTGAGCGTGGATCCGCTCTCCGATCACAAGGGCTGGGTCGGCGATATCGAAGAGACCCAGGGGACAAAGTTGAATTTCCCGCTTCTGGCCGATCCCGATCGCAAAGTGTCGGATCTCTATGGGATGATCCATCCCAATGCGAACGACACGCTGACGGTGCGTTCCGTCTTTGTCATCGGGCCGGATAAGAAGGTGAAGCTGACGATCACCTATCCCGCCAGCACCGGCCGCAATTTCGATGAGATCCTGCGGGTTGTGGATTCGTTGCAATTGACGGCGCAATATAAAGTTGCAACGCCGGTGAATTGGAAGCATGGCGACGATTGCATCATCGTTCCTTCGGTGAGCAACGAGGAGGCGGATAAGGCTTTCCCGAAAGGCTACAAGGCGCTGAAGCCCTATCTTCGCATCACGCCGCAACCGAATCTCAAGTAGAACGCGACGTCCATGTCCTCGACCGGATAAAGGTCGCGTCGTTCCAGTGGCATGTTCGTGAGAACATGCCACTTTTGCTTTATAGCCGGGCGAACAGGAGTACGCGACAATGCGAAATCTCCTGACATTGCTTATGCTGCTATCGGTTTTCAGCGTCACGTCACCGCCTGTTGCGATGGCGACGGAGCGGCCTTGGCAGCAACTGCCTGAACCGAAGCCGCTGCCCGACCCGGCGAGCAGCGGTTATGCCTGGATTAACGGCATCCAGCTTTATTTCGAAACATTCGGCCAGGGCGAGCCGGTCCTGCTGCTGCATGGTGCGCTGGGCAATGCGAATTACTGGGGCAACCAGGTCCCGGTCCTTGCCAAGAAATACCGCGTGATCGTCATCGATGCGCGCGGTCACGGGCGTAGTACGCGCGATGGAAAGCTTTTCAGCTATCGTCTTTTGGCGGCCGATGTCATCGCACTGCTCGATCTTCTGAAAATCGATAAAGTCTCCATCATCGGTTGGAGCGATGGCGGCAATACGGCCTTGCAACTTGCCATTCAGCATCCGGAACGGTTGCGGCGGCTGTTCATCTTCAGCGCCAATTACAAGCCATCGGGTTATCGGCTCGATGTCGATCAGAATGACAATTTCGTGCGGTATATCGAACTGGCGCGGCGCGATTATCTACGTCTGTCTGGAAAGCCTCACGGATATGAAATATTTCTGCAGCTTCTCAGCATCTTTTGGGGAAGCGAACCGGATTTTTCGGCGGAACAGCTTAATCACATCTCTCTTCCGATCATCATTGCCGCCGGCGATCATGACGAAGCCATCCGGCGGGAACATACCGAGGCCTTAGCCCGTATGATCCCATCCGCGAAATTGTTGATTTTGCCGGATGTCAGCTTTTTCGCGATGTGGCAAAATCCGCAGCTCTTCAATCAAGCATTGCTGCTGTTTCTCGCCGGAAAATAATCCAATGCATGGAGCGAAAGAATGACGAGACGCGTGCTGTTCGTGATTGCCTTCGTGATCGGCTTGATCGCCAATCCCCTGATATCGGCGAGCCGGGCAGACGAGGTATGGCAGCAGCTTCCGCCCGTTCCGGAATTGCCGAAAGCGAAGAAGAGCGGATATGCGGCCGTCAATGGAATCAAGCTTTATTATGCCATTTACGGGAAGGGACAGCCTCTATTGCTGCTGCATGGCGGTCTGGGAAATGCCGATTACTGGGGCAATCAAGTGCCGACCTTCGCCAATAAATACCAGGTCATCGTCGTCGACAGCCGTGGCCATGGTCGAAGCACCCGCGACGACAAGCCTTTTAGCTATGGGTTGATGGCCTCGGATGTGCTGGCGCTGCTCGATTTTCTCAAGATCAAGCGGACGGCGCTGGTCGGCTGGAGCGATGGCGGCGTCATCGGCCTCGATATTGCCATCCATCATCCCGATCGCTTGACTAAATTGTTTGCGTTTGGCGCCAATTACAATATGGCCGGCGTACGTCCGGATATCGGCAATAGCGCGGTTTTCAAACGATATATCACCCAGGCGGGGCAGGATTATACGCATCTGTCGAAGACGCCGGCGGATTACGAAAGCTTCCTCGCGGCGGTCAGCAAGATGTGGGAGACGGAGCCGAATTATTCGCAAGACCAACTGCGTCATATCTCGGTGCCGACGGCGATTTCCGATGGTGAGCATGACGAGGCCATCCGGCGCGATCACACGGAGGAAATGGCCAAGCTCATTCCCAATGCCAAGATGATTATTTTACCGGATGCCAGCCATTTCGCGATGTGGCAACAGCCGGCTGCCTTCAACAAAGCGGTCCTGGGTTTTCTGGCAGGAAAATAAGGCTGGAAGCCAGCCGCGATGATCAATGGAAATCGCGGCTGCGGATATTAAGGCCGCTTTCCTGTTGCGCGGATTTTTCATGCAGGCCGTCCAGCATGCTGGTCAGGTCATAGAGCTTCTCGGCAACGACATGGGTGACAACATGCGGCGCGTCGCCTTCTCGTTGCAACCGGCCGCGGCAAGCCAGCATTTTGGCACCCATGATGGTGCCGCGATATTGTTCGAACACCATCGGCCAGTTGATGAGATTGACGATGCCCTTTTCGTCTTCCAGGGTGACGAAGACGGTGCCGCTGGCGCTGCCGGGACGTTGTCGCACCAGAACCAGTCCGGCAACCATGACAGTCTTGCCTGGTCTTACGCTATCCAGTTCTTCCGTGGAGATGATGCCGCGGCCGGACAGCTTGCTGCGCAGAAAAGCCATGGGATGCTGTTTCAGGCTCAGGGCCATGGCGCGGTAATCTTCGATGACATGCTGTGAAACCGGCATCAAGGGTAATGAAACGGATCGGTCGCTATCGGCCGGGATCGCATCGGTACCGGCGAAAAGCGGCAGATCGTCCTGCTCCAACGCCATCACCGACCAGAGTGCCTGGCGCCGATCCAGATCGATGGAGCGAAAAGCATCCGCCTCCGCCAGTTTGGTGACGATGGCGGGGTCAAGGCCGGCACGTCGCGTCAAGTCGGCGACCTGGCGGTAGCCGTCGCCGCGATGCGCCAGCAATTGTTCCTCGATGGCTTTTTGCGGGAGGCCTTTCGCTTGCCGGAAGCCCAGGCGGAGGGCATGGCGATTGCCGTCCGGTTCAAGCGTATTGTCCCAGGAACTGTGGTTGACATCGAGGGGACGGATCTCGACGCCATGTTTCTGTGCATCGCCGATGATCTGTGCCGGTGCATAGAAACCCATGGGCTGGCTGTTGAGCAAAGCGGCGGCGAAGACATCGGGATAATGATATTTTATCCAGGCCGAAACATAGACGAGAAGCGCGAAGCTGGCGGCATGGCTTTCGGGAAAACCGTAAGTGCCGAACCCTTTGATCTGGTTGAAACAACGGGTGGCGAAATCCCGGCTATAGCCGTTCCGGACCATGCCCTCGACCAGCTTGGTTTCGAATTTCGCTACATCGCCTTCATTCTTGAAGGTAGCCATGGAACGTCGCAATTCATCGGCTTCATTTGCGGAGAAGTCCGCCGCGACCATGGCAATCTGCATGGCCTGTTCCTGGAACAGAGGAATCCCCAGGGTTTTCTTCAGAACTTTTTCGAGGGCCGGATTTTCGTAATTCACCTTTTCCAATCCGGCACGACGCTTCAAATAAGGATGCACCATATCGCCTTGGATCGGGCCCGGCCGGACGATCGCCACTTCGATGACGAGATCGTAGTAGTTCTGCGGCTTCAAGCGCGGCAGCATGCTCATCTGGGCCCGGCTTTCGACCTGAAACACGCCGATCGTATCGGCCTGTGACAGCATGTCATAGACTTTCGAGTCATTTTGCGGGATCGTTTTCAGCTCGAGGTCAACGCCATAATGTTGCTTGAGCATGTTGAAAGCCCGCTTCAGGCAGCTCAACATGCCGAGCGCCAGGACATCCACCTTCATCATGCGAAGGGTTTCAAGATCGTCCTTGTCCCATTGCACAATGGTGCGATTTTCCATTGCGGCATTTTCGATCGGCACCAGCGAGGAAAGCGGACCACGGCTGATCACGAAACCGCCGACATGTTGCGACAGGTGACGCGGGAATCCGATCAGTTCACCGGCCAGCTCGATCGTGGCGCGCAATCGCGGCTCGCTGGGATCCAGGCCGGCCTGGCGGATTTCGGTGTCGGTGGCGCCTTTATTGCTCCAGCCCCAGATGGCGCGGGAGAGGGCATTGATCGTATCGATCGACAGGCCCATGACCTTGCCAACATCGCGAATGGCGGCCCGCGATCGATAGCAGATCACGGTGGCGGCAAGCCCCGTGCGGTGCCGTCCGTATTTTTGATAGATATGCTGGATGACCTCTTCGCGACGCTCATGCTCGAAATCGACATCGATATCCGGCGGCTCGTTCCGCGCCTCGCTGATGAAGCGTTCGAAGAGCAGGTTGCTGTTTTTGGGGTCGACGGCGGTGATGTCGAGGCAATAGCAAATCACCGAATTGGCGGCGGAGCCGCGCCCCTGGTGCAGAATTTTCTGTTCCTTGGCATAGGCAACAATACTAGCGACGGTGAGGAAATAGGGCGCGTAATTCAGGTCCTCGATGATCCTTAATTCATGATCGATCTGCTTTCGAACCGTTTCTGGAATGCCTTGCGGATAGAGCCTGGCGGCTCCGTCGAAGGTCAGTCGCTCCAGTGTTTGCTGCGCCGTCTCGCCGGGGCCGACCACCTCATCCGGATATTCGTCTTTCAATTCATCCAGCTTGAACCGGCAGGCGTCAGCGATCCGTCGGGTATTGGCGATGGCCTCCGGGTGATCGCGAAACAGGCGCTGCATTTCCTCGGCCGGTTTCAAGTGGCGCTCGCCATTGGCGCTCAGTTGAAAGCCGGCTTCCTCGATGGTGCAGCCATGGCGGATACAGGTCAGCACATCCTGCAGCATCTTGCGCGCCGGTATGTGATAGAGCACGTCATTGGTGGCGACGATCGGCAGGCCGGCTTCGGCTGCCAGGCGGCTGAGATCGTGAAGCCGGCCGCTATCCTGGCCCTGGTAAAGATGGGTGAGGGCAAGGTAAGCGCGCTGCGGAAAATCCTGACACAGGCGGCTCAGAAAGCGGCTGAAATCCGGTTCGATTTCGGCTGAAGCAAGAGCAACGGCGATCTGGCCTTCGCCATGGGCCAGGAAATCGTCATAGCTGAGATGGCATTCGCCCTTAGGCGCGCGGCGCCGTCCCAGGGTCAGCAATTCGCAGAGCCGACCATAGGCCGCCCGGTCCTGGGGGAAGCAGAGAAGGCTGCGGCCATCCTGGAAATCGAGACGGCAGCCGACAATCAAGTCGATCGGCTGACCGATGCAGGCCTTATAGGCCCTGACGATACCGGCCAGGCTGTTGCGGTCGGTGATGGCGATGGCCGGATGGCCCAGCGCTACGGCGCGGTCGACCAGTTCCTTGGCATGGGATCCGCCTTCCAGGAAGGAAAAGTTGCTGGTGACTTGCAGCTCGACATAAGCCATCGGCGACATACTCTTCAGGCAAACAGGCCATGCATGAACCAGCGTGGTGCATGGTGGAGGTGATAAAGCCCGGCGCGATAGAGCCAGAAGCGTCGTCCTTCCGTGTCCTCTACCCGATAATAATCGCGCAGATTGTCATCCTGATGATAATCCCGGATCGCATTCTGATTGGCGGTGATGCCGATCCGGCGCCACCATTCATCGGTTATCCGCTCCGGCCCTTCGGCGACCCGGACCCGATGCAGGACATGGCGCCAGCGGAACTGGATCGGCGGATCATCGGGGACCGGCGCCATGACCTCGACGGGTTCCGGATGGGCCAGCAGGCGGATCGGCCTGATCCGTCCGGAGACGGTCCAGTTCAGTTTATCCGTCATTGCAAGCGGATCTGTTTTTGCCACGGCGCGCTCAGGAACATGGCTCTCCACCATAGCGAGGCGAAAGATGCGGTCCGGCCCCAGCCGGTTGGCGAGGCGGTCGATCAAAGGTGCCAGGGTCGTATTGACCATGGCCGGCCGGGTTCCGGCGCGGTTTTTCTCCAGGTCCGCCTGATGTTGCCTGAGCGGCTCGACGCGTTGCGCCGTCAGCATGATCTGTTCGATGCCGGGACCGGGATCGATGCGGTCGAGCTTTTTTGCCAGAAGATCGGTGAGATGCTTGGCGGTCGCCGTCGGCAAAGAAAGCCCGATACCGATTTCACTGGCCTGATGATCCAGGCGGTAGCAGCTCAGGCGCACTCGCCGGGCGCCGCTACCTTGGTCGGTGAGATCCTGCGACAGCCGTTCGGCCAGGATATGCATGGCGCGATCGATATCTTCCGGCGTCCCGACCGGTTCGGCGAAGGTCAGGCTGACCCGATGGGCCGGAGGCGACAGCAACGCATTGAAGGGCTCTGCCAGATCGCCCAGGGCCTGGTCGAGCCGGTCGACCAGAAGCCGGCCGAAGCGTTTTGCCAGCGCGGCGCGGGGCAGGGGATAAAGATCGCCGATCGCGCGCAGGCCGAGCCGCCGCAGGCCTTCCGCCACGCCGCTGTCAATGCGCAGACCATCGACCGGTAGGACGGCTAAAGCGGTCTTGCGTTCTTGATCCGCGACGATCGGGGATTGCTCCTGAAACCGGGCGACGGCCCAGGCGGCGCCGATCGTGTCGGCAATGCCGGCGCGGCAGGCAAAGCCGCGACGCTGCAGGGAGACGAGCAGATCCTGCCGTAATCTGTCTTCGCCCTGCCAGAGATGGGCGCAGCCGGTGATGTCTATCATCACGCCATCGAGACCGTCCACGGCGACCAGCGGTGAAAAGCGTTGGCACCAGAAAGCCAGGCGCCGCAACGCCATCGTATCGCCGGATGGATCGGCTTCGAAATGCACCAGCTCGGGATATCGCGCCACGGCATCGGCCAGGGAAAGTCCCGGCGTCAAGTGTTCCTCCATCGCGGCTTCGTTGGCGGCCATGATCAGCCGTCGCCCCCGGCTGCTGGCGATGGCGGCGACGGGATGAGGCTTTGGCTGCGGGTCAGCCGGCTGCCCGGCCGTTTTTCCGCCGGCCTGATGCAGTTGCCAGCGATCGGTTGCCCAATGCGGTAGCCAGAGGGACAGGTAGCGCCGGGGCAGCAGCCGGTGCGACAGCGTCGCCTGGGGGGATGGCGGGAGGATTGGATCGTGCCGGTTGGTCGACATGATGCAGCTCCTGTTCGTGCAAGGTGATGGTCCAGGAACCGGCAGGGCCGTTGCGCTGCCGCCAGAGCTCAAGGCGCCAGCAGGGAGAGCCCAGGCCTGGGCGTGGCGCGGCGGAGAGACTTGGCATCGGCTGTATCCGCCAGCGCGTTGCGGCGGCAATGGGCGCTTGGTGTCGTCGCGCGGTTTCGGCATGGCGACCGCGCCGCAAAGCCAGAACCGTGCAGCCATGGCTTTCGGCAGCGAGTTGCAGGCGCCGGCTGGCCGTCAGATCGAGGCCGTCGATTTCGCCGATGACGATCGCGATGCCGCTTGCCCTGACGGCTTCTTCCATCACCCAAAGGGTTTCCTGGTCGCTGCGTGTTGTCACCAGCAGCAAAGCGCCCGGATCGATCCCGCAAGCCTGAAGGCCGATGCCATAAAGATCCTGATGCGGGCCAACCCACAGACAGGTGCCATCGCCGGTCAGTCGCCGCGACAAGGTGGCGGCAAAGAAAGCCGGCAGAACGGCTTGTTCCTGATCGAAGCCGGTGCCGGCGATTTCATGCAAGGCGTCACGGCACAAGCCGCCGCCGAGATGCCGGTCCACCGCCGTCACGCCGAGGGGAATGAGGCGGTCGGTGCGCAAAGCCGCCGTCCCGCCCGATGTCAGCTTTGCGAGCTGGTGACGGAGCATCTCGATCTTCCCGTTCGGCGGAACGGCGGATGTTGCCGGGTTTGTCTTCATGTTCTATTTTTGTTCTAATTTCAAGGCAAGAGTCAAGAGACGTGCTTTCGTCACCTAAATCTTTGTAACAAAAAGATTTTCTATAAGATTCTAGGATTTGCCGGGTGAGCCGTGGCGATTTCCCGCATCCTCTTCCGGATCGGCGATGACCAGCGCGACATGACGGGTGTCGAGCGTCAGCTTGCCACGATTTTCGAAATTGACCGTTACCCGGTGGCCGATCGCGGATTGCACCTGGCCGATGCCCCAATCCGGTTCCTGAGGGTGCCGGACGAAGATGCCGGGGGTCAAATCCGTCATGCAGTGCTCCATGTTGTACGTCGCTTCGATAGTCGCCCATGGCCTTGTCGAAGGCGGCTATCGTCATCTCGACATCGTTAATGCCTCTGGCGCCCGGTAACGATTCATATACTTTTACCGGCGAGAATGCCTAATTAGAGGCGATCCCTGATTAGAGGTGATCTAAGTGGCGGACAAGGAAGGACAAAGCGGCATGGAAATCGATCTGCGGGTCCTGGAATTGGCTGCTTCGAAAATCTGCCATGACCTGATCAGCCCGATCGGCGCCGTCAATAACGGCCTGGAGCTGATGGAGGACGAGCAGGATCATGCTTTGCAGGCGGAAGCCCTGGCCCTGGCCCAGCGCAGCGCCCGGCGTGCCAGCATCCTCCTCCAGCTTTACCGCAGCCTGTTCGGCAATGCGGGCAATCAAGCAAGTTTCGGCCCGCAGGAAGCGGTGCAAATGGCTTTCGATTCGCTGCAGGGAGGCAAGGTCGCCCTGGAGTCGGATTTGGCCGGCGCCGGTTCCGTGCTGCCCGAAGGCTATGGCAAACTGGTCCTGGCGGCGGTGATGGTCGCCGCCGATACCCTGCCGCGCGGCGGCACGGTTCTGTTGCGTCTGCTGCCCGGGCAGTCGGCGCCCAGCCTGCTCCTGACCAGCAGTGGCGCCCAGATCGCGGCGCAGGATGACGTCCTGCAGGCACTTCATCTGCGCAGCCAGGTGGAGGACATCTCCGCCCATACCGTCCTGCCGTATTTCACCGCTCTTGTGGCCCACCGCATGGGGCTGACCTGTCGGGCTGAAAATGTGCAGATCGGTCAGTTCACGCTGTCAATTTCTGCGTGAGAAGCGGCGCTTTTCAAGCCGTCCGTCAAGCTCACAGCTTCACGTTAAATTAATCCTTTTTTGTAACCCTGGCCAAACTCAGCCGGGGGGTCCGCAGAAGGCATTCCGGCTATCGTAAGCCGATAACGGGATCCTTTTGCCATGGATGATCTGCTCAGCGAGTTTTTGACCGAAACCTTTGAGAACCTTGCGGTTCTGGACGTCGAGTTGGTCAAGCTCGAGCAAAACCCCAATGATATGGAATTGCTGGGCAACATCTTCCGCCTGGTACATACCGTGAAGGGTACTTGCGGCTTCCTCGGCTTGCCGCGCCTGGAATCGGTGGCGCATGCGGGCGAGAATGTGCTGGGCAAGGTCCGCGACGGCGAGTTGGACGTCACGCCGGAAGCCGTATCGCTGATCCTGGAATGCCTGGACCGGATCCGCTCCATCATGGGCGATCTGGAAGCAACCGGCAGCGAACCTCAAGGTGACGACAGCGACTTGATCAAGCGGCTGAATGCCTTCGCCGATGGCGCAGCGGCCGCGCCTCCCGCTGCTCCGGCTCCGGCTGCGGCACCGGCTGCGCCGAGCAGTGGTGCCGTTGTCTCGCTGCAATCGATTCGCCCGGGCAAGACCAGTGAAGCCAGCATCTATGAACAGATCGGCGGCATGGGCACGATCGATGCGATGATCGAAGTCCTGTTCAATCGCGTCATGGGCGATTTGCGCCTGAAGAAGTTCTTCGAAAACATTAACATTGATCATCTGCAGGGGCGCAGCCGCGATTATGTCGCGAAGATCGCCGGCGGTCCTGATAGTTTCAACGAAGCCGATCTGAAGGCGGCGCATGCCCGCCTCTGCGGTATGGGTTTCAATGACGCGCAATTCGACGCTTTCGCCGGCCATGTTCAGGCCGCGTTGAACACATTGGAAGTCCCGGCGACCATCTCGGCCATGATCATGGGCATGGTCTTCTCGACCCGTGACGAGGTTGTCGGCCGCGTCGCGCCCGGCGAGGGGGTCACGTCGCTGCAGCAAGCATCTGCCGCCGCAGCGGCGCCGGTCGAACCGGTGGCCGTCAATCCCGTGGCCGAATTGCAGCAGCTTGTCGAATCGGTGAAGACCGATGCGCGGACTGATAAACAAGCAAAGCCGGTGGAAGCAGGGGACAGCAAGGATTCGGCGGTGGCCAACCAGACCATCCGCGTCAATGTCGATCTGCTGGAAAACCTGATGACCATGGTCAGCGAATTGGTGCTGACCCGTAACCAGGTCCTGCAGATTTTGCGCCAGCACAAGGATAGCGAATTCGCTGCGCCGTTGCAGCGCCTGAACCACGTGACGTCGGAACTGCAGGAAGGCGTCATGAAGACACGTATGCAGCCGATCGGCAATGCCTGGTCGAAACTGCCGCGTCTCATCCGCGATCTCAGCCACGAATTGAAGAAGAAGGTCGATCTCGTCATGATCGGCCAGGAAACCGAACTGGACCGGCAGGTCCTTGAGATGATCAAGGACCCGCTGACCCATATGGTGCGCAACTCCGCAGATCACGGCCTGGAAACGCCGGAAGAGCGCCGGCGCGCCGGCAAGCCGGAAACCGGCAAGGTCACGCTCAACGCCTTCCATGAAGGCGGCCATATCATCATCGAGATCAGCGATGACGGCCGGGGCCTGTCCCTGGCGAAGATCAAGTCCAAAGCGGTGCAGAACGGCCTGGCCTCGGAAGCTGAGCTGGAATCGATGACGGATCAGCAGATCCAGCAGTTCATCTTCAAGGCGGGCTTCTCGACCGCTGCAAAGGTCACCAGCGTTTCCGGCCGCGGCGTCGGCATGGATGTGGTGAAGACCAATATCGAGAAGATCGGCGGCACCGTCGAAATGCGGTCGACGGAAGGCAAGGGCACGACCTTCGTCATCAAGATCCCGCTGACCCTGGCCATCGTTTCGGCCTTGATCGTCGAATGCAGCGGCGAGCGTTTCGCCATTCCCCAGATCAGCGTCGTCGAACTGGTGCGCGCCACCAGCAATGGCGAGCTGAAGGTGGAGAAAATCAAGGACACTCCGGTCCTGCGTTTGCGCAACCGGCTGCTGCCGCTGGTTTCCCTGCGCGAACTCCTGCGGCTCGACAGCAGCGAAACGACGATGAACGAGGATACGTTCATCGTCGTCGCCCAGGTCGGCACCTACAGCTTCGGCATCATGGTTGACCGGGTCTTCGACACCGAGGAAATCGTCGTCAAGCCGGTCGCGCCGATCCTGCGCGATATCGAGATGTTCTCTGGCAATACCATCCTCGGCGATGGCAGCGTCATCATGATCCTCGATCCCAATGGCATCGCCGCCCATAGCGGCCAGATGGGCATGGGTGACAGCGCCGCAGCGGAAAACATGTCCAAGCGGTCGCGCAGCGTCAGCGAGGAAGTTGTGCCGTTGCTGCTTTTCAAGGCCGGCGACGGGGCACCGAAGGCAGTGCCCCTGGCCTTGGTCGCCCGGCTGGAGGAACTGGATCGCGCCACCATCGAAAATTCCAACGACCGCTGGTTTGTGCAGTATCGCGGCCAGTTGATGCCACTGGTGCCGATGGATGCCTATCAGCAGATTTCCACCGAGCCCGGCCGCCAACCGGTGCTGGTCTTCTCCGATCGCGAACACAGCATGGGCCTGATGGTCGACAATATCGTCGATATCGTCGAGACCAGGCTCAATGTCGAAATCAGCGCGGCGACGCCGGGCCGGATCGGCAGCGCGGTGATCGCCGGCCATGCGACGGAAATCATCGATACCGGCTATTACCTGTCGCAGGCCTTCGGCGACTGGTTCGGGTCGCGTGAGGAAGATACCGCCGGTCGCGGGCGCCGCCTGCTGCTGGTGGACGACAGCGCTTTCTTCCGCCATCTCCTGGCGCCGCAGCTCTCCGCCGCCGGCTTCCAGGTGACGTCGGTCGACAGTCCAGACCGGGCCCTGGCGCTCTGCGAGCAGGGAGAGACTTTCGATATCATCGTCAGCGATATCGAAATGCCCGGCATGACCGGCTTTGAATTCTGCGAGACGGTGAAGAAGGCGGGTCCGTGGCAGGGGACGCCGATCATTGCCTTGTCATCGCATGCCAATCCGAAGGAAGTGGCCAAGGGACGCCAAGCCGGTTTCGACGATTACGTCGCCAAATACGACCGCGATGGCTTGGTGCATACATTGAACGAAACTTTATCTGAGATCAGAGGTGCCGCATGAGCATTTCCAGGGAGAGCAGTAAAGCCGACGATCAGTCGGATACGCTGGCGATCGGCTCAAGCGACTATCGAGACTATGTCACCATGTCGATCGCCGATCGGCTGTTCGGCATCCCCGTCCTCAAGGTGCAGGATGTCCTGGGGCAGCAGGCGATCACGCGTGTGCCGCTGGCACCGCCGGAAGTCGCCGGATCGCTCAATCTGCGCGGCCGGATCGTGACCGCGATCGATGTGCGTCTGCGCCTGGGGCTCGACCGCCGGGAGAATGCCAAGGCATCGATGTCGGTTGTGGTCGAGCATGACGGCGAGCTTTACAGCCTGCTGGTCGATTCCGTCGGCGAGGTGCTCAGCCTTAACGTCAAGGATTACCAGCGCAATCCGCCGACGCTGAATCCGCGCCTGCGCGAGTTCTCCGACGGTATTTATCGCCTCAATGGCTCCTTGCTGGTTGTTCTCAGCGTTGCCTCGCTGCTGAATTTCAGCGGTCGGGTTGATGCTGCTTGAGTGATGACGGCAGAGGAAACACTGCCTGCATGATCGCTTCGAACGATCAACAAAGAAACATGGTGGGTGGAGTCCTGAGATGAAGTCGTGCTTGGTGGTGGATGACTCCAAAGTCGTGCGCATGGTCGCCCGAAAGATTCTGGAAGGGTTGAATTTTCAGATCGAAGAGGCGGAGAACGGTAGAACGGCCATGGATTTCTGCCAGCGGCAAATGCCGGACGCCATCTTGCTTGACTGGAATATGCCGGTTATGAGCGGGATTGAATTTCTACGTCATCTGCGCAAGATGTCCGGCGGACAAATGCCGATCGTCGTGTTCTGCACAACCGAAAACGATATTCAGCATATACAAGAGGCGATCGGGGCGGGGGCCAACGAATACATCATGAAACCCTTTGATAGCGAAATCATCGAATCCAAGTTCAGCCAAGTCGGCCTGATCTGATTGTGGCGCTGAGCTAGGGCGATTTGATGGCACTCGGTCAAACTGCAATAAGAACGCCGACGGCACCTGCGGGTGGCCCCGTGAAAGTCATGGTCGTCGACGATTCCATGGTCATCCGCGGCTTGCTGACCCGCGCGCTGGAAGCCGATGCGGGCATCAAGGTCGTCGCGAGCGCCGGCAATGGCAAAGTGGCACTGGATACGCTTGCCAAGACGGATGTCGACGTCATCGTCCTCGATATCGAAATGCCGGTCATGGATGGCATGACGGCCTTGCCGCAATTGATCGCATCCAAGCCTTATGTCCAGGTCATCATGGCCTCGACGCTGACCCTGAAAGGGGCGTCGATCAGCATGAAAGCCCTGTCGATGGGGGCGGCGGATTACGTGCCGAAGCCGACCTCGACCAGCCAGATTCACGGGGCGGAAGATTTCAAGAGCGAGCTGATCTCCAAGGTGAAGAGCTGGGGCGCCGTGTCGCGCCGCCGCCGTGGCCCGGGGGCATCGGCTTCATCGGCAGTGCCATCGACACATGCCGCGGCGCCGGCAGCGACTGCGGTAACGCCTCGCAAGCTCTATACGCAGGCCGATGTCAAGCTGCGCCCGGCCGGTACGGGGAAACCGGAATGCCTGGTGATCGGCAGTTCGACCGGCGGGCCTCAGGCTTTGTTCAAGGTCTTCCAGATGTTGGGCGGCGTGCCGAACCTGCCGGTTTTCGTGACCCAGCATATGCCGGCGACCTTCACGACCATCCTGGCGGAACATCTGGCGGGTGCCAGCCGGATGCCGGCTGCGGAGGCGAAGGACGGTGAGCCGGTGACCAATGGCCGAATCTATGTCGCGCCCGGCGATTTCCACATGACGGTTGCTCTCGAAAGCAATCGCAAGGTTCTGCGCATTAACAAGAATCCGCCGGAGAATTTCTGCCGTCCGGCCGTCGACCCCATGCTGCGATCGATCGCTAAGGTGTATGGCGGCAAAGTGTTGTTCGTGATGCTGACGGGGATGGGCCAGGACGGCCTGAAGGGCGCCCGGGAACTGACCGAAGCCGGCGGCACGGTAATCGCCCAGGACGAGGCGACCAGCGTCGTCTGGGGGATGCCGGGCGCCGTGGCGACCGCCGGGCTCTGCAGCGCCGTTCTGCCGCTTTCGGATATCGCCTCCTGCATCCGGAAGTTCATCTCGGGGACGGGCATATGACGGTGACGGATTTCGAGTTCATCTGCCAGATCCTTCGCGAGCGCTCAGGCCTGGTCCTGACCAGCGACAAGGCGTATTTGCTGGAAAGCCGGCTGTTGCCCGTTGCCCGAAAGTGGAAGCTGGCCAGTTTCGATGAATTGGTGAAATCGGTCCGACTGCGTCCGGACGAAAGCATGATCCGGGACGTGGTCGAGGCGATGACCACCAATGAATCCTTCTTCTTCCGCGACACCAAGCCTTTCGACCAGTTCAAGCAGTTGATCCTGCCGGCTTTGCTGAAGAGCCGGGCGGCGAGCAAGACGATCCGCATCTGGAGCGCTGCCTGCTCAAGTGGCCAGGAAGCCTATTCCCTGGCAATGATTCTGGCCGAGACCGGCCCGCAACTCGACGGCTGGAAGATCGAGATCATCGGTACCGACCTGTCGACGGAAATTCTGTCCCGTGCCAGGGATGGGATGTATTCGCAGTTTGAAGTGCAGCGCGGCCTGCCGATCACCTTGCTGGTGAAATACTTCCAGCAGGTCGGTGATCGCTGGCAGATCAGCCAGAAAATCCGCCATGCGGTTCAATATCGCGAATTCAATCTGCTCAATGATCCGGTCGCCCTCGGCCGCTTCGATGTCGTCTTCTGCCGCAACGTGCTGATCTATTTCGACCAGCCGACGAAGACCAAGGTGCTGAATGGCATTGCCAAGCAGATGCCGACGGATGGCTATCTGATTTTGGGCGGAGCGGAAACTGTCCTCGGCCTGACCGAACGGTTCCAATTGGTGCCCGGGCAACGCGGCATCTATTGCATTGCCGGCAGCGATACCAAGGCGGATGTTGCAAGGCCATCCATACCGGCGGCCGGTTCGGTGCTTGGCGCGGGTAAAGCGGGAATGCCCGGCATGGCGTCGCCGGCGAAAGCACCGCTCGGTTCAACGACAACACCGGTCGGTTCGACAACGGCGCCCAAATCGCCCCTGCCGGGTTTCACCACGGCGCGCAAGCTTTAGCGGCAGCCTGACCTTCTCGCATGAAAAGAGAAATACCCTAGTCCGGCAGCGCGCCCAACTAGGGTATCGTGGATGAGGCGATAGGTCGGTTGGGCCAGCTCAGCCGGCAGAACCGTCCGCCGTCTTCTTGACCGGGCCGATCCGGCCTTCGTCCGGATCGCGCAATACGTAACCGCGGCCCCAGACCGTCTCGATATAATTTTCGCCGCCGGTTGCCTGCGTGAGCTTCTTGCGCAACTTGCAGACGAAGACGTCGATGATCTTCAATTCCGGTTCATCCATGCCACCATAAAGATGGTTGAGGAACATTTCCTTGGTCAGGGTCGTGCCCTTGCGCAGGGAGAGCAGTTCCAGGATGCCGTATTCCTTGCCGGTCAGATGCAGCGGCTGGTTTTCCACCTCGACCGTTCGCGTGTCGAGATTGACCATCAGCTTACCGGTCTGGATCATGGAATCCGAATGACCCTTCGACCGGCGGACGATCGCCTGGATGCGCGCCAGCAATTCACGGCGATCGAATGGCTTGGTCAGGTAGTCGTCAGCGCCGAAGCCGAGGCCTTTGATCTTACTGTCCAGCTCGCTGAGCCCCGACAGGATCAAAATCGGCGTGTTCACCCGCGCCGAGCGCAGCCGTCGCAGCACTTCGTAGCCATCGATATCCGGCAACATCAAATCGAGAATGATGATGTCGTAATCGTAGAGTTTCCCGATTTCGAGACCATCTTCACCCAGATCAGTCGAATCGACGATGTATCCCTCTGATTTGAGAATCAGCTCGATACTCTGGGCGGTGTTCGAATCATCTTCAACGAGCAAGACCCGCATAATGTCACCCCAGCCCCTCACCACTGTCGTCACGGACAGTCGGTCTAATGTTAACCATTAAACCGGTTTTCTGTAAAGCCGAGACCATCCTCGCCTGATAGTTGTCATCCTGGTCGTTGTTAAAACCAGGAATTTATATGCCTTCTATGGCCTTCGCCTACCGGCGGTTGTTGGCTCTGTTAAGGAAATTTCAGTGTTAACCGTGAGTTAACATGCATCCACTATCTTGTAACCTATACCGTGCAACGACGAGCATCCCTGGCGGAAATGGCCCAAACTGCATTTCTCGATCCGATCCTACGGGAAATTGACCGGATCCCCGAACAGCGAATTTATGGCCGCGTCGCGGCGGTTCTGGGCATGCTGGTCGAAATTGCCGGCATCGAGAACAGCCTGACCATCGGCGCGCGCTGCGCCCTGGTCGACCGCGCCGACCGCCGTGTCGGCTGCGAAATCGTCGGCTTCCGCAACGGCCGCGCCTTGGCCATGGCCTATGGTTCGCTGGAAGGTGTCGGCCTCGGCAGCAAGGCGCTCATTGTCGATACCGATCCGGTGGTGTGGCCGACCAATGGCTGGCTCGGCCGGGTGGTGAATGCCTTCGGCGAACCGATCGACGGCAAGGGGCCACTGCCCAGCGGACCGACCGCTTGCCGCATTCGCGCCAATCCGCCGCCGGCTCACGCCCGCGCCCGGGTCGAGGGCAAGATCGATCTTGGCGTCCGCTCGCTCAACACCTTTGCCTCCTGCTGCAAGGGCCAGCGCATGGGCATCTTCGCCGCTTCCGGCGTCGGCAAATCGGTTCTTCTCTCGATGATGGCGCGCTACGCTTCGCTGGAGGTGAATGTCATCGGCCTGATCGGCGAACGTGGTCGCGAGGTGCAGGAATTCGTGGTTGATGAATTGGGCGAGGAGGGTCTCGCCCGCAGCATTGTTGTCGTGGCGACCTCCGATGAATCGCCCTTGATGCGGCGCCAGGCGGCACAGATGACGCTTACTTTGGCGGAGTTCTTCCGCGATCAGGGTCATGACGTCCTCTGCATGATGGACAGCGTCACGCGTTTCGCCATGGCGATGCGCGAAATCGGTCTCAGCGCCGGCGAGCCGCCGGCCAGCAAAGGCTATACGCCCTCGACATTTGCCGAGCTGCCGCGCCTGCTGGAACGGGCCGGACCGGGCGTTCACGGCTCCGGCTCGATCACCGGCCTCTTTACCGTGCTGGTGGAGGGCGACGATCATAACGAGCCGATCGCCGACGCGGTGCGCGGTATTCTCGATGGCCATATCGTCCTGGAGCGGTCGATCGGCGAGCGCGGCCGCTATCCGGCGGTCAATATCCTTCGATCGCTTTCGCGCACCATGCCCGGCTGCAATACGGCACCGCAGAATGCCCTGGTGCGCCAGGCCCGGTTGCAGATGTCGGTCTATGAAGACATGGCCGAGCTGATCCGGCTGGGCGCCTACCGGCGCGGCACCGATCCCGCGGTGGACGAGGCGATCAAGCTCTACCCGGCGATCGAAACCTTCCTGTCGCAGCAGCGCGGTGAGCGGACCGATCTGGAAACCGGCTACCATCAGCTCGCCGAAATCCTCGGCATGCCTTATGCCAGCGAAGCAGGCGAGATGCCGCCGGCCGCTGATCCGAACGAGACGGCTGCATGAGCGGTCTCGACCAGCTTCTTCGATTGCAGAAGTGGACACTCGATGAAAAGCGCCGGCAGGCGCTCGATCTCGAGACCCTGGCCGACAAGCTGAAGAACGATATCGTTCTGCTGGATCAGGAAGTCGCGCGCGAAATCGCCACGGCGCAGGAATCGATCGATCTGCAACGTGGCCTGCCAGCCTATCGCAAGATGATGCAGGAACGGCGCGAGCGGATCGAAAGCTCGATCGCCAATCTCCAGGTGGAATTGCAGCGGCTGCAGGATGAGATTGCCGAAGCCTTCGGCGAGTTGAAAAAGACGGAACAGGCGATCCAAAACCGCAAGCAGCGCCAGCAGATGCAGGAGCGTCGGCGCGAGCAGATCGTCAGCGACGAACTCGGCATCGATTTGCACCGCCGCCGCAAGTCGCAGGAAAGCTAGGCCGCTCTCACGCCACGACGCCGGGGGGCACCTGGGCGACGTCTTCCAGGGGAGAGACGGGAAAGCGGGAGGCGGTCTGGAAGGTGAGCTCGCCCGCGTACTTGCCGATTTCCCTGGCCTGGGCGAAGAGACCGCTGATTTCCCGCCGTGCCGTTTCCGGCAGGTCCCGGTGGCTGCGCACCATGAGATCGAAGCGTCCTTTGCCAACCAGCCCATCGAGCTGGCAGGAGCCAAGGCGGGTGAAGTTCACCTCCACGACGAAGCGCGTGCCGTTGTCTTCCTTGTCATCGTCCTTCTTGCCTCCGCGCGGCCGGCGGTAGAACAGGTTGATCTGCTGCAACTGACCGTCATCCCAGAGCGGCAGGAAGAAGCATCGCCAATCCTGCGCATTGCCGCCTTGCGCCAGAAGCGAGGCCTGCTGGAATTCATCCCGCAATTTGCGCAAGGCATCGCTTCGGTTGCCGACGGCTTTCAACGCATCGCCGAGCGACCCGAACATTTTCTCGAAATTACCCGCTCGGAAGACATCCATCGCGGTGGCGAGATCGGCGCCGAGACGTGGGCCCGGTTGCGCGAGATTGAGTGACGTTGCGATATCCGGCAAAGCTTTGCCGGTACCACCCGCATCGTCGCCGCCCGGTTGCAGCAGCATCAGAAGCTCGGCCAGTGACGGCCAGCCGCGCGCCAGATTGAATGCCGTCAGTTGCGGCGTCATCGCCGACGGGGCCATCGCCAAAGCCGGCGAATTCTCGATCATTTCCAGCGCCATCAGAATTTTTGCGCCGGTCGGCAAAGTCATTTTCTGATGCAGGATCAGATCGCCGACCGGGGTGTGGATCACGGCACGGCCGCTGGGCGTGTGGCCGACGATCCGGCCGAGGATGGCGGATTTCCCGCCGGCTGCCATTGTCGGCAGATCCAGTGTCTCGCCCGGATGGTTTTGAATGCCGAGCACCTGGAGCTTGACCTCGGTGCCGGAGGCAAGCGTGCCGGGAGATTGCTCGATAGCCTGGTTGCCCGCCGCTTGGCCCGCAGTCTGGCTCAGCGTTCCCGTCAGCAAATTGATCGTTGCCTGAGTTGGCGCCGCCCGGTTTGGCGTTGCCTGGGCGATATTTGGGGACGCGGCCATCGTCGGCTGGGCAGGATTTGCGATGCCTGTATTCAGCATGCCCGCGCCGGTTTGCGCGGTCGCCGTTTGTCCGGCAGCCGTTCCGGCTTGCACGGGGCGCACCGTCTGCTGCTGAAGGCCGCTATTGTTCAACAGCGGCAGGGAACTCGGTGTTAGCGACGAAGTCATTGGCGCACCTGTCGTCAACGATGCCGTATTGCTGCCCGTTGTTATGGTTGTTGCGGCCGCGTTCGGCCCGGCGGACGACCCCGGTCGCGGCATTATTCCCATGTCCGGCCCGAGTGCGCCATCGCCGAAAAACAACGCTTCGAGCTTGTCGCGAATTTCCGGGATCAGCGACGGACCGGGCAATGTCGTCAATACGGGTGGCGAGGTCGTCGATGGCGGGGGCAACGTGGCCGCTGGCCTGGTCATGCTATCAGGTAGGTTCTCTTCGGCATTGATGAGGCTGAGCAGGTCCTTCGGCAAGGCCTGAACCACGACGGCGGTCAAGGTCGATCCGGCAACCACCACCGTCGGCCGGGGAGGGCTGGGCTCCGCCGTCGCCGTGGCGGTTCCGCTTCCGGCACCCGTCGCGGCAGGATCGACGCCATCGGGATTGGGAAGCTGTGGCGAAGTGGGCGGTGGCGCGCCCTGTCCCGGCTGAGGCCGCGGCGGCGGAGCGCCTTGCGCCGCGGATGATGGCTGCGGTGATTGTGGCACGGAGATCGGCGATGCGGATGATGGTGGTAGGGGCGGCTGTCCCGGCGCGTCGGCGGCAAGCACCAGGACCTGCAGTCGATCGCCGACGGCACGAACTTCGAGGGTGACCTGGCTGCCCGGCTGCAAGTTCGCGTTGGTTGCGATGGATATCAGCCCTTGATCGGTCTTGATGGCGAGCAGGCCATCCTTATCGCGGCCTTGAACCGTGCCGCGCAGAATCGTGCCGTTATCCAGGTTGGCGAAATTTCGCGGCGGGTCGGGAACGGTCGCCGTGATGGCCGTGGAGGTGATGGCGTTGACCGTGCTCGGCAATCGGGGCGCGGTGATGTTGAAATCACTCACGGCGACCCGATTACGAAGCGGCGTTGGCCAGTCGCCGGGCGAGTATCTCCACGTCGTTGCCGGCGTGGCTGCCGGGGTGGCGGATCAGCAGCGGCATTTGCGCACGGATCGAATCCTTCACCTTGCTGTCCCGCTGGATGACCGCAAGCAATTCCGGCCGCGCCTGCAGGAAGCTCTCGCAGGCCTTGGCCAGTGTCTCATATGTCCGCATGCCGTCCTCGCGGCTGGCGGCCATATTAACCACAACGCCGATCCGGGAATGCGCGCCTTGCTGGCGCATCAGCTTGATAAAGGCATAGGCATCGGTCAGCGCCGTCGGTTCGTCGGTGGTCACGATAATGCTGCGGCCCGATTGCGTCGCCAGATAGCGGACGGGACGGTCGATGCCGGCGCCCAGATCGATGACGACATGGTCATAGGTACGGCCGAGGGAAACGATGCCCGAGCTCAGATTCAACAATCGGTGCGTCGGCATATTGGCCAGGCTTTGCGAGCCGGACCGGCCGGCCACGATATCGAAGCCGCCATCAGGATAGGGGGTGATGGCGCGTTCCAGCGGCCATTGCTGATCCAGGACTTGGCCGAGATCGATATGCGGCGTGATGCCAAGCTGGATATCGATATTGGCAAGGCCAAGATCGCCGTCCAGCAGCACGACTTTACGCCCAAGATTGGCCAAGGCATGCGTCAGCGTGATCGACAGCCAAGTCTTGCCCACCCCGCCTTTGCCGGAAGCTATCGCAATGGCATTGGGGATAATTTCCGTTTCTCCAGCCGGATGCGATCCGGCCTGGCTGTTTGCCAGCGGACGTAAAGCGGTCGGTTGCGGCCCGTTACTCATCCTGTCACCGTGCGATCGGTTATGCGGGCAGCCGGTTCGCCAGCATCACCCTTGTATTCTGGAAGCAGCAAACGTGCCAATCCTTCCGGTCCCACTATTTGCAGCCCATCGCCGATACCGGGCGCCACCCCCATCTCGGCCAGGGCCAGTTTGCCAGCATCGGCGGCTGCCAGGATACCACCATAACGGCGTGCTGTATCCAGGCGTGTCGGGATCAGTCGGCTGGCGCCGATCCCGGCATACAAAGCGGCCAGTTCGGCGGCTTCGGAGATGTCGCTGCCGGCGGCATGCACCACCACCACCTCGGCATCGATCGCAACCGCGAGCTGCCGCAGCTGTTCGAGATCATCGGAAATCAACGGATTGCTGCCGACCGTATCGATCAAAATCATGCCCTTTGTCTGGGCGGTTTCCTGCTGCGCCCTCGCTTGTTCGACGGCGCGCTGCAGGGCGACCGCGGTCCGGGCGCGAAAGGCCTGAATTTGTAAAGCCTTACTATAGGTCGCGAGCTGTTCGACGGCGCCGGCCTTGAGCAGATCGCAGGTAATGGCGGTGACCGGCCAGTCGCGCGACCGGGCGCAGGCGGCCAATTTTGCCAGGGTCGAGGTCTTGCCGGCGCCCGGCAACCCGACCAGCATGACTGGCCGAGTCGGCGCTCGTTCGGTCAGGGGCATTTGCGCAAAGCGTGTCCGCAGAGCGCCGCCCAGTGCCTGGCTTGGATTGCTCAGGAGGAAGCCCTCGGCACTGGCGAGCAGGCGCTCGGCCAAAGGTGGCGGTACGCGATGGAAGTCCAGCGCCTGGGCAATCGCATCCATCGGATCGACCGATGTCACCGGCGTTTCGGCCTGGAACTGGCCGAGAATGGCCTGATGATCGACGCCGACGATCAGCTTGACGGCCTTGCCGACCTGCTCGGTCGCCAGGATGACGACGTCCGATCCCAATTCTTCCTTGGCGAGGCGCAGCGCTTCGGCGGCAGACGGGGCGGAGAAACTGCGTAGGCGCATTGCTCAGCTCACCTCAGATTTGGCCCAGCGTACGGATCTTTGCTTTCGCATGGATCTCGTTCTGCGACATGACGGTGGTGAGGGGACGGAAGCGTTCGATGATCGACCGCACATAGGGACGGACACCGGGACTGGTCAGCAGAACCGGGTTTTCGCCCATCAAGGTGAAGCGCTCGAAGGTTTGACGCACCGTCTGGATGAATTGCTGCAACTGGGTCGGGGCCATGACCAGCTGCTTATCCTCGCTCTCGCCATGCAGGGCATTGGCGAAAGCCTGCTCCCATTCGGGGGACAGGCTGATGAGTGGAATGACGCCGCTGGGATCGGTCGCGTTATCGCTGATCTGGCGCGCGAGCCGGGCACGGACATGTTCGGTAATCGAGGTGATGTTGCGGGAATAGCCGCAGGCCTCGGAAATACCTTCGAGAATGCTCGACAGATCGCGCACAGACACCCGTTCGGACAGCAGGCTTTGCAGCACCCGCTGGATACCGCCGACGGAGATTTGCGACGGAATCAAATCGGCGATCAGCTTCTGGTTTTCCTTCGGCAATTCATCCAGCAGCTTCTGCGTCTCGGCGTGGGACAGAAGCTCCGACATATTGTCCTTGATGATCTCGGTCAGATGGGTGGTGATCACCGTCGACGGATCGACCACGGTATAACCGCGGAACAAGGCTTCCTCGCGCGCACCGGCATCGACCCACATGGCGGGCAGGCCGAAGGTCGGTTCGGTCGTTTCTTCGCCGGGCATGTTGATGCGGTCGCCACGAGGATCCATCACCAGTACCATATTGGGGCGAAGGTCACCGCGTCCAGCCTCGATCTCCTTGATCCGCACGATATAGGAGTTGGCGTTGATCTGGAGATTGTCCTGAATCCGGACCGCCGGCAGGATATAGCCCATTTCCATGGCCAATTGCCGGCGCAAGCCCTTGATCTGATCGGTCAGGCGATGACCGTGGTCGGTATTGATCAAGCCAAGCAGGCCATAGCCCAGTTCGACCCGGATGGAATCGATCTGCAGGGCGGTGGTGATCGGCTCTTCCATCACCGGCGCGGCGGCGGCCTGTTCGCTTTTCTGCGCAGCGGCCGTGGCGACGGCCTGCTTTTGCTGCCGGGTGACCATATAGGCAATGCCGCCGGCCAGCACGGCCAGGAACAGGAACGGGATTTTCGGAATCCCGGGCAGCAAGGCCATCACGGTCATGAGGAATGCGGCCATGCCCAAAGCGGCCGGATAGCCGGAGAGCTGCTTGAACAACGCCTTGTCGGTCGAACCGGAAATACCCGCCTTGGTCACCAGCATACCGGCGCCGACGGAAACGATCAAAGCGGGGATCTGCGAGACCAGGCCGTCACCGACCGTCAACAGGGTATAGGATTTGGCCGCATCGGACATGCTCAGGCCCTGCTGGGCCACGCCAATGATGATGCCGCCGATCACGTTGATGAAGGTGATGATCAGGCCGGCAATGGCGTCACCGCGCACGAATTTGGCGGCACCATCCATCGAGCCGAAGAAGTTGCTTTCGTCTTCCAGCGTCTTCCGGCGTGCCCGCGCTTCGGTCTCGTCGATCAGGCCCGCCGAGAGATCGGCATCGACCGCCATCTGCTTGCCGGGCATGGCGTCCAGGCTGAAACGGGCGGAGACTTCGGCGATACGGCCGGAACCCTTGGTGATGACGACGAAGTTGACCAGGACCAGGATGGCGAAGACGATGATGCCGATCACATAGTTGCCGCCCATGATGAAGCCGCCGAAGGCTTCGATCACGTGACCGGCCGCTGCCGTGCCTTCGTGACCATGGGTCAGGATCAAGCGGGTCGAGGCCAGGTTCAGGGATAGTCGTAGCATCGTGACGATCAGCAGGATCGTCGGGAAGGTGCTGAGATCGAGCGGTTTCTCGATGAACAGCACCACCATCAGGATCAGCACCGACAAGGTCATCGACAGCGCCAGGGCGATATCGAGCATCCAGGCCGGCATCGGGATGATGAGAACGGTCAGGACGCAAACCAGACCGAGGGCGAGGGCGATCTCGCCGCGCCTCAGAAGATTGCCGACACCGCGCAGACGCCCCATGAAATCAGCGCCGCCAATGCCTCCTGCCGCTCCGTCCGGAGCGCCGCCAGCACTGCTATTCGCCGTTTCCGCCATGCTCTTATCCGCCAATCTTAATCAAGAAGACCATATGCCGAGATTGCGACAGTTATAGCGCTGCCTGATCGCCTTCGCCGGCCGGCGGAACAGCGAAGCCTTCTTCGTTGTATTGCTTCAGCTTGTTGCGCAAGGTACGGATCGAGATGCCGAGAATGTTGGCCGCATGGGTGCGGTTGCCGAGGCAATGCTGCAGGGTGTCGATGATCAGATCGCGCTCGACAGCGGCAACGGTCTTGCCGACCAGACTGGCCGGTCCGGCGGCACTGGCGCCGGCAGGTACACTCTTGCCGGCCTGTGCGGCGATGGCCGCAGCCTGCACGCCGGGCTGTATGGCGGAAACCGGGATGCCGCGCCCGCCGGTCAGCAGGATCGCCTCCGGGCCGAGGACGTCGCTCTGGCTCAACAGGACGGCACGGTGCATGGTGTTTTCCAGCTCACGCACATTGCCGCGCCATTCATGGGATCGAAGAATATCTATCACTTCAGGCGCGATCGATTTGATGACGACGCCATTGGCTTCGGCATATTTTTTGGTGAAATGCTCGGCGAGGGCTGCGATGTCGCCAGGCCGGGTGCGCAGGGGCGGCAGCTCCAGCGACATGACGTTGAGGCGGAAATAAAGATCTTCGCGGAAGGTGCCCTTGTTGACCTCGTCCTGCATATCGCGGTTCGAGGTGGCGACCAGGCGGATATCGACCCTGACCGGTTGCGATCCACCGACCCGGTCGATCACGCGCTCCTGGATCGCGCGCAGCAGCTTCGCCTGCAGCCGCGGATGCATTTCGCTGATTTCGTCCAGCAGCAGCGTGCCGCCATTCGCTTCCTCGAATTTGCCGATGCGGCGGGCGACGGCGCCGGTGAAAGCGCCTTTCTCGTGACCGAACAGTTCCGATTCCAGCAGGTTTTCCGGAATGGCGGCGCAATTGACGGAGATGAAATTCTTGCCGGCGCGCTTCGAATGGCTGTGGATGTAGCGGGCCATGACTTCCTTGCCGGTGCCCGATTCACCGGTGATCAGGATGCTGGCATCGGAAGGGGCGACCTGATCCGCCAGACGCAGCACCGCCTTCATGTTCGGATCGTTGAAGATGAAGGCCGAGCTTTCTTCGGCGACGGCGGCCAGGACGGCAGCAATCAGTTCCGCATCGGGGGGCAGGGGGACGTATTCCTTGGCGCCCGCCTTGATGGCGCGAACGGCGGTTTCGGTGCTGGTGCCGATGCCGCAGGCGACGACGGGCAGGTTGATGCGTTCCTGCTTCAGGCTGTCGATCATGCGGCCGATATCGAGATCGACATCGAACATTACCAGATCGGCACCCTGGCCATTGCGCAAGGCGGTCATCGCCTGATCGACGTCGTCGACATGGGCCACCTTGGCGCCGCGCGACAGGGCGATCTTGCCGGCTGCGCTGATATGCCCGTTCAATGATCCGACGATGAGCAATCGCATGATACTCTCCTAGTCAACATCCGGTGCCAAACATTAGGTCTACGGCATCCGGCCTGCGGCAGTCCGCAGAAAGTCTTGTCAGTTGAAATATTTGATCTGCTGGTGCGCGGGCAACAACGTATTCAGCAACATTTCCAGCCGGCGGGGATTTTCCTGCCGGCCGATCGATTGTACGCCCAGGACGCAGATTTGATGGAGCAGCAGAGCGCCGCTGGCATTGCGTTCCAATTTACTGGCCAAGGGCAGAAAAACCACATTGGCCAGGACCGCGCCATAGAATGTCGCGATCAGGGCAACCGCCATGGCCGGACCGATGCGCTCCGGGTTGTTCAGGCTGCTCAGCATCTGCACCAGGCCGATCAGGGTGCCGATCAGGCCCATCGCCGGCGCGATTTCGGCAGCGCGGCGCAGCATGCTGACGGCGCGCTGGTAATCCTGGGCCGCGGCATGAACCTCGAATGTCAGGTTGCGTTCGACTTCATCAACCGGAACGCCGTCAACCAGCATCGACATGGCCCGCTGCAGGAAAGGGTCTCCGCGCAGCCCGTAGATCTCGCCCTGCAATTGCAGCAGGCCCCGGCGACGCGTCCGCTCGGCAAGCTGCAGCAGCCGGATGCTGGTCTGGTTCGGATCGCGCGTCTGGCGCCACAGGATCTGCCCGATGATGGGGAGCGCGAGGCGCAGCTCGCCACCGCTATAGGACATGGCGGTGATCGCCAGCGTACCGAGGATCACCATCAGGATCGACGGAATATCCAGGAAGGCCATTCCGGTGCCGCCGAGATAGATCGCCACGGCAATCAGCGCCAGGGCGCAGCCCAGCCCGAACACCGTCGACCGCTCCAGGCTCAGCCCCTGCGGCTCTATCCGCACCGGCATGTCGCTGTAGCGGGTAAAATTCTGCTGTTCGTTGCCGGTTGTATCAGCCATCTGCCTGGTTCCGTCCGGTGACAATTGCCGCTTAGCTGCGGTCGGCCTTGATGATTTCCGTCATGGTCACGCCCAGGCGGTCCTCGACAACGACGACTTCGCCGCGGGCGACCAGGCGGTTATTGACGTAGATATCGACTGCTTCACCGACCTTGCGGTCCAGTTCGACCACGGCGCCGCGACCGAGCTTCAGCAATTGGCTGACCTGCATCGAGGTTTTGCCGAGAACGGCCGAAACCTGGACCGGGATGTCGTAGACGGCATCCAGGTCCTTGGCGTTAGCCGGACTGCGCTGCCCGTCATTGCCGGTATCCGCCGGCGGCAATTCGGCCGGGCCGTCGAATTCGGCGAGTTCCAGATTATCGTCTTCAGCCATTTCGCTCTCCTTCGCCGGCCAGCTAGGCCGATTACGTCCAAACGCTGTTAAATCACTTACATCGATGTCTGGTCAGGCGAGGGAGATGCCTCACCGGCCGTGAGACAGCGCTCCAGCGCTGCCTCTATATCCTGTTGAATGCGATTGCAATCGCGTTCCAACCCACCATCCGCCCATTCGATCCGGCAATCGCTGCCGCCTAAAGTCTCATCGCCGATCAGCACGATGCGGCCATCGAAGCCACGCGATGCCGACACTTGCGCGACGCGCTCATTCATGCTGTCCAGCAGCGCCGCCGGAACATAGGCAACCAGGCGCGGCTCGTTCTTCAATTGCTCCAGGCAGTCCGCCAGCACCGCTTCGATCTCGTCCAATCCACGCTTCGCCGCCAGGGCGGGATGCAGCTTGCGAATGATCGCCATGGCAAGCTCGATCGCGGCCGTCGTCGTTTCCACCGGTGCCTCGGTCGCCGCCCGCACGGCCGCGCCCAACTGCTCCGATATCGTCGAAAAAGCGGCGGCAATCTGTGCCTCCAGCCGCTTCTGGCCTTCGGCAAGGCCACGACGATGCCCTTCCTGTTCACCTTGGCGCTTCGCTTCGGCCTTGGCCGCGGCCAATTCCTCCTCGCTGAAGGTCGGCGCGGCCGGGATCGGTTCCGGTTCGGGCTCGGGTTCCGGCTTGGCGACGACCGGCGCCGCCTTCGCCTTGGCGGGCGGCAGGGGATCGTCGAAGCTGTTTTCGAACAAGAATTTCTTCGCCACGGCCATATTCCGTACCGGTTTCCGCCCGACCCTAGTAAATCAGCTCGTCTTCGCCCTTCTTGTCGGAAAGGACGATTTCGCCTTTGGCGGCCAGTTCCTTGGCGACGACGACCATGGCCATCTGCGCTTCCTCGACTTCGCGCAACCGCACAGGCCCCATCGCCGCCATGTCTTCGCGCAGCATCTTGCTGGCGCGTTCCGACATATTGGAGAGGAAGAGATCGCGCACCTGTTCCGAGGCACCCTTCAACGCCAGAGGCAGCTTGTCCTTTTCGACACTGCGCAGCAGCGTCTGGACGCCGCCCGGATCCAGCTTGCCGAGATCGTCGAAGGTGAACATAAGGGCTTTGACCTTCTCGGCGGAATCGCGGTTGCGTTCTTCGAGGGAGGTCATGAAGCGGGCTTCGGTCGCCCGGTCCAGATTATTGAAGATCTCCGCAATCATTTCATGCGCGTCGCGCCGCGTCGAACGTGCGAGGTTGCTCATGAATTCGTTGCGCAGGGTTCGTTCGACGTCGTCCAGGACATCCTTCTGCACCGCCTCCATGCGCAGCATGCGCATGATGACTTCCATGGCGAAGGCTTCCGGCAGCAGGCCCAGCACCCGCGAGGCGTGATCCGCTTTGACCTTGGACAGGACGACGGCGACCGTCTGGGGATATTCGTTCTTCAGGTAATTCGCCAGCACCGCTTCGTTGACGTTGCCCAGCTTGTCCCACATGGTGCGACCGACCGGGCCGCGAATCTCCTCCATGATGCTGTCGACTTTTGACTTGTCGAGCACTTTGAGGAGCAGGCGTTCCGTCGATTCATAGGTACCGGTCAGCGAACCGGTGGAAGAAATCTGGTCGGCGAATTCGACGAAAAGCCGCTCGACGACCGTTGCGCTCACCGTGCCGAGATTGGCCATGGTTTGCGAGATTTCGCGGATCTCGTTGTCATGCATCAAGCCGAACAGCTTGGTGGCATTTTCCTCTCCGACGGACATCAGCAGCAGGGCCGCCTTCTGGGAGCCGGTCAAGCTTCTATAATCGTCTTTGATCCGCATCTTTTTTACCGTTTGTTCGTCTAGGGGATCAGGCTTCCTGGTATATCCACTGGCGCATGATATTCACCGCCTGCTCAGGATGCTGATCTACCAGTTCGGAAATCTTCTTCAGGGACGAGGCCCGGACACGGCCTTCGACCTGGTTGATGTCGATCATCTGATCGAGTTCATTGGCCATGTTCTCAGCATCCGCGAGGGCCTGCTGCATCATATCGTTGGGGCCGGTCAAGGCCAGCGCAGCGGCGGCGCCGGGCGGCAGAGCCGCCGCGGCTTCCGGCGTCAAGCCAGGCAGTCTTGCTTCCGCGGCTTCGCTGCCCGGCAGGGCCAGGAGGCGGTTGAGCAGCGGCCGGACGACCAGCAAGAGGACCAGAACCGCGACGGCCGCCAGGACCATGAGTTCGACGATCCGCATGATGTCTTGCTTGTCGAGACCCAGGAAGACCGTACCGTCGCCGACCGGTCCTTCTTCTTGAGCGAAGGGAAGGTTGACGACTTCGACGACGTCGCCGCGCTTCTCGTCATAACCGATGGCCGACTTCACCAGATTCGAGATCTGATCGAGCTCTTCCTTGCTGCGCGGCTGATAGGTCTCCTTGCCGTCCGCCCCCTGCGTATAGGCCCCGTCGACCAATACGGCCGCGGAAATACGCTTGATGGTGCCATTCGTCTTGACTTCAGTCTGGACGCGCTTGGAGATTTCGTAATTGACCGTTTCTTCGGTCCGGGCGTTCTGCGAATTCGAGGTATTGCTGTTCGCGCCCTGCTGCGATGGCGGGTTGGGAACGTTATTGGCAACGCTGACTGAGCTGTCGCCCGACTTTTCCTGGGTATTGCTCTTATCCTCGACGGTCTGGGTCGAGCGTACGACCTGGCCGTCCGGGTCGTAGTTTTCGGTGTTCGTGGTGACCTTGTTGTAGTCGATATCGGCGGTGACTTCCGCGCGCACCTTGCCGACGCCGAGCGTCTGGCCGAGCAATTGTTCGATCGACTGCGACATGCGGGCCTCATAGCCCTGGCGCATTTCCACCGCATTGGCGGCATCGAATTCGTCGCCCGCTTCCGCGCCCTTGGCCAACAGGTTGCCACGGTTATCGATCACGGAAACATTGCTGGATTTCATCCCCGGAACGGCCGAGGAGACCAGATGCTGGATCGCCTGGACCTGCTCTTTATCGAGGGTGCCTTGCAGGACGAGAACGACGGAGGCGGTCGGTTCGGCGCGATCGCGCGAAAACAGCTCGCGCTTCGGCATGACCAGGTGGACGCGGGCCGATTTTACTTGGCGAAGCGAACGGATGGTTCGCGACAGCTCGCCTTCGAGCGCGCGGAGCTGATTGATTTGTTGAACGAAATTCGTCGTGCCCAGGGCATCGGCCCGGTCGAAGATCTCATAGCCGATAGACCCGCCGCTGGGGATACCTTCGCCGGCCATCGCCAGGCGGAGCCGCGGGACCTGGTCTTCCGGCACATAAATCTGGTCGCCATTGCCGCGCAGCTCATAAGGGATCTGCTGCGCCTCGAGGCGTTGAACGATTTGCTCGGAGTCAGCGGCGTCGAGCCCACTATATAAAAGACTCATGCCCGGCGTCGTGAGACGCGCCGTCAGAAAGACAAAGAAAGCAATCAAACCCAGGGCAACTGCGCCAAGGGCCGCGAGTCTGATCGGGCCGAGATTGCGCAAGGTCTGTAACAGTGGATTCACCGGTTCACCCTCGATCGAAATAACCGATTGGCCCCCTGTCGACCGGCAGGTCAGAAAACCCACACAGATGGACAAAGTGTCCCGACCGAGCCGGGTCAGCCACGGCCAGAGAGTAAATCTGAGCCGTTAACAAGCTCTTAAGGTGCGGAAAAATTTGCCTAGCAATCGGCAAAAATTTCCGACTGCCTGTTTTCCTAAGAATATCCACCGCCTCACGACTGCCGCTCCGGCTGGCGGAATGCGATCGAAGAGGGGCGTTGCCCGGGTGCTGTGAAAAGGCCCGGACTGCGCTCGATCAGCCGTTTGATGGCGTGACCGAGCTGTCTCGTTGGATCAGATTTTATCGTGTTCTTTATCGAATTCGATGGGCGTGCCGCGATAATCCTGGAGCCGGGTCGTACGCAAACCGCGCAAACCGTGGCGGTCGATCGACTTCTGCCAGGAAAGAAATTCCTCAACAGACAATGTGTATCGCGCGCAGGCTTCCTCCAGGCTGATCAAGCCCGCGCGGACGCCTGCGACAACTTCCGCCTTGCGGCGAATAACCCAACGTTTGGTACCAGGCGGCGGCAAATCTTCCAGACGCAAACGGTGCCCGTCGATGCCAACGCCGTTATTGGACTTGTGGTCCAGCTCGATCGTCATGAGCTGCTCCCTCATCCTTCGACTTGTTTTTTAAGGTTGTGAAAGCCTAGCGGACGCGGATTAAAGATTCGCTAAATCGCCGGGGGACATCTCACTGCAGGGATGCGGAATTGCATAAAATTTATGCATTTACTGCTGTGACCGGGGTCAGGAGAATATTCCGTCGGTCGCAGGGGGCATCCCGGCGGTTACGCGGCGGGCTGCTGTTCCTGCTCGCCCGATGGATTGGATGTGTCGGGCGTGTCGTCATCCGCCGGCGGCGTCGTTGCCTGCGTATCCTGGTGAACGATCTTGATGATCTTGTCGATGGGATAGCTGACCGAGCCGACATTCAGACTGACCTTGCCGTCCTTGATATCGGCAGAATCGACTTTGCCGTAGGCGGTGATCGGTGCGCTGTACATCTTGCCATTGGCATCCGAATAGACCACCGAAACCTGGTACTGGCCGTCGGGCAGCTGGCCTGCGAAGCCTTGGCCCTGCCAGTCGACCTGATAGGTGCCCACACCTTCGTTGGCCTGCTGCACCAACACGATCTGTCCTCTGGAATCGGTGATGCGCAGCTCCGCCTGGGTCGCACCTGTTTCGATCTGATATTGGAAACTGGCATGACCGTTCTGCAGGGAAATCTGGTCGCTATCCACGGCGACCGTGTTCCCCAGGAAGCCCGCAGCGGCATAGGTATTGGTGGAAGATTGCAGGTTAATCAGTTGATTCAAGCTCTTATTCTGCTGAATCATCTGTTCGACCGAGGCGAAGCCGACCAATTGCTGGGTGAATTGCGCGGTGTCGAGCGGTGACAACGGATCCTGATTCTGCAATTGCTTCGTCAGCAGCAGCAGGAAGTCATTGTACTGGCCATTGAGTGAAGCCGCGGCGTCGTCGGTGGGGGTGGACGACGTATTTGTCTGGGTCTGGTTCTTCCCCAGGATGTCGGCGACATTCGGCGTTGAATTAATCGTGGTCATGTCCGGTCCCTTCCGCTCGTTCAGACCTCGACATCGACCAAGCCATTGGCGGTATCGATTTCAGGGGCATTGGCGGCGGTGATCCGGTCGGCCGGGCCGGCAATTCCTGCCTGGCCAGACGTACGGGATGACTGCCGGCCACCCTGTCCCCAATCACCGGAACCGGAAAAATCCCCGGTATTTCCGCGCTGTAGGTTGAAGGACAGGCTGCCACTGTCGGTCTTCAACCCTGCCTCTTGCAAGGCCCGTTCCAACGCCCGGGAATCCCGCTGCAAAAGATCGAGGGTCGCCGGCCGTTCCACCGTCACGGTGGTGCGTACCTTCTTGTCGTCGTCGATATCCATCTTCACGTGGATCCGGCCAAGCTCTTCCGGCGACAATTGAATGCTGATTTTATCGACACCATCCCGCGCAGCGCGTTGCATCTGGACCGCGACCTGTTCCTGAAGGGGCATATTGCCGAGTTGCTGTTTGAGGGCGGCGACGAAATCGGCCTGCTTCGAGGGGCTCGCCGTCAGCAGCGGTGACATCGGCCAGGCGCCAAATCCGCCGTAATTGCCCGTGCCGTTATCGAAGCCGCCAAAATCGCCATTGCCGAAGCCGGTACCGAAACCGGCATCGCCATCTTGAGTCTGTCCTACCGGTGCAGCATTCGGCTGCGTCTGGGACTGTGTCGACTGCACCACCGCCTGAGGTGCGCGCACGGCATCGATCTTGGCCGGATCGCGCTGGCTGCCCTTTTCGGCAAGACCCTTATGCGGCCCGGCCGTGAGGGGATTGTTATCGGCGATCGACGAACCGGCAGCCGCGGATTTTCCGGCCGGAACCAGGATTTGCTCGATCGACAAGGGGGCACGTGCCGTTGCGGCGCCATCGACGGGCGTGTTGGTGCCCGATGGCGCCGTGGCGCCGGGTTTCGTCTTTCCGTCCGCCACCGATCCATCCTCGGGGAGATCGGCCGCCGGAGCCAATTGCAGGCCAGGAGCCAGGGGAATCGACAGATCTGCCGGATCTGACTTTCCTGTGCCGTCAGCCGCTGCCGCGCCCGGCAGTGCCGGCGTCGCGCCGGCTTTCGGCACGGGAGCCGCGCCGGTGGCAGCGACGGGAACGGCAGTAACGGTCAGGCCATCGGCGGTCTGACCGTTGGTCGCCTGGCCATCGGTTGCCTGGCCATCGGTTGCCTGGCCATTCGATGACTGGCCATCTGCCGTCTGGCCGTCCTGGGCCGACTGCTGCTGACCCTGCTGCTGGCCGCTCTGCTGATCGGACGCATCGTCCTGCTTGCCGTGATGGTGGACGTCGCTGCTATCGCCCGCTTGCTGTTTGCCATCCGCCGCGGCGGCTGCCGTCTCGCTCTTTGTGTCGTCATCGGCCTTGCCGCCCTCTTTGCGGGCTTTCACGACATCCTTGGCCGATGCCTTGTCCTGGCTGGCATGAGCCGGGTCAGTCAATTTCCCGCGCGCGGCAGCGGCCCGGTCGTGGCGATCATGCAGCTTATCGCTTCCGGCGTTCGGGCGATCCGATGGTGTTGAGGGCCGCTTCGGTTGCGGCGCCGAGCTATCGTTATGCCATGACGCATCGTAACTGCTCCGGCGCCACGAAGCGGACCGTGTATCGGTGGCTCTCAATGATTGCCACCGATTGTTGTCGGCTTTCTCGCGCAGAAGGGCGGCGAAGTCATCACCAGCCTGATTGCCGGTTTTGTTGCGGGCTTCCTGCTGCCGACTTTCGGTCGGCTTGGCGAGGCCAATGAGATTGAACGGCATCGAGGTCATGACAGTCCGTCAGGCAATGAAGTTGACCAGCGACAATCTCGCGGTTGAGGCAAAAGCGGCGAAGGACGTCTGCAGTTGAAGCTGCGCCGCCTGGATCTTGGCCGCCACCTCGTTCTGATCAATCCCTTCGATCTTCTCCGTCGAATTGCTGAACACATTGATCGAGGTTTTGTGGGCAAGGGTGGCTGCGGACATCACCGTATCATTCACCGTATTGTCGCTGTGAAGAGCTCGGATTCCGGTAAGCGAATCCTGTGCCAGCTGCTTGGCGACATCCATCTTGGATTGATAGTTGGCCGGATCGGCCACCGCCGACTGGGCATAGCGCAGCGCCATGGCGATCTTCTGCATCGCCGGGTCATTGGCGCTGAAGGTGTATTTCAGGTTGGTGTTGTCAGCGATCGTGAGCGTTCCGCGCTGCCAGGCAAGGCCGGAATCGGACGGCTGCTGATAAGCGCTGTAATCGGGCGCCGCCGGATTGGTGACCGGCAGCGGCGTGGCGACCTTCACTTCAGTCTTCAACTCCACGCCCGGCGTCGTCCCGGTCAGGATCAGCTTGCCACTGCCGGTCGGGCCGGCAACGGCCGAAGCGGGGAAGGGTGGTGTCTGCGAATTGGCGAGCGCCGTCAGGTGAATGGCAATGGCATCCATGTCCTGTTCGGTGCCGTCGGTCGTATAGCGGATGGTCCGGCCATTCACCGTCAACTCATAGACGTCACCTTTACGGCCGACCGGTCCGCTCAGGGCAACTTCATCGACCTGGGGCTGCGGCCCGGGGGGAATATTGGCGATCGTCTGTGTCTGCACCGGCGCCGCGGTCGTGGTCGTCCCTCCATCGACCGTCAGAGCGGAGGTCATGGTGAAGGGAATGCCGGGCGTATCGGACGTCACCGACAGATGACCGTTGCGAATGACGGCCGTCACGCCAAGACCCGCCGCGTTGATCTGGTCGGCCATCTGCTGAGCGACGGATTCCTCGGTATCGAAGGTGTTCGTCGTCACCGTGAAGGGGCCGCCGACGGGCGCCGTGAAGCTGATGGAATATTGGTCGCCGGCTTCGCCGAAAGGTCCGGGGAAGCTGACTTCTTCCTGCTGTGCAACAGGCACGACGGTGCGTTGCGTGGTCGCAACATTGGCACTCTGGCCTATGCCGGCATGCGATGTGAAAGCAGTCGCCGAGCTGAGCTGCAGGGTGCCGTTGCCGGTATTGGTGACGGAAACGGTAAAGGGCGGCTGATGCGAGTTGATCTGGTCGATCAGCTTGCCGGCAATCTCGTTCAGGTCCTTTTCATTGCCTGTCGTCCGGTAGCTGATCGTCACCGGCGCCGTGTTGTTGGGCGGGTCCATGATCGTGACGCTATAGGTCTCGCCGATAACGCCAACGGGGCCGGAGAGGGCGATCTTATCGACTTGATTGGCGCCAAGCGGAACATTCGCCCGGACGGTCTTGGACGTCGACGGGGTCGGATCGGTGCCGGTAATCGATACCGAGAAACCGGTGCCGGGTGTTGTCGATTTGATCGTCAGGCCCTGGCCATCCACATCCTGCACCGTAACGCCGGTGATCGCCGGATTACCGCTGATCGCGGTTGCGACCTGGCTAGCCAATTGCTGCTGGGTCAGCGGGCCGGTGAAGGTGAGCGGCGTGCCGTTCACCGTGATGGTTTCCGTCTGGTTGGTGCCGAGATAATCGGCGGTGATCCGCGTTTCCTGAACGATCGTGCCCGGCGCGAGCTGCTGCGTGGTCGCATCGGCAATCGCGTTCTTGCTGCCGGTCGGATCCGGCAATCGCGAGAGATCGACCACCGGCATCTGGTTGTTGATGTTCAGGCCGCCGAACAGGTAGCGGTCATTGACCCGCTCATTCAGCAGGGCCATGACCTGGCTAAGGGCATTGTTGACCTGGGCGACGATGGGCGAAATCTTGCCCTGCTGGGTCAGGACGGCCGAAATGGAGTTGGTTTTGCCGCCATCGACATCCGTCATGCTGGCGGAGACGTCGAAGAGCGGGCCGGGCTGATTGCCGGTGATGGTGATGACCCCGCCGGTCGATGTCGCCGTACCCTGCAAAGGCGGCTGGTGGGCATTGATCTGGGCAGTCAGGTTGCCGGCAATTTCATCGAGATTCCCTTCAACACCGGTTGTGACATAGCTGAAGACCACACCATCGACGGTCACCTTATAGACATCGCCGACATCACCGATATCACCCTTCAGCGTCACCTGGTGCTGCTGCAATGTCGGCGGATCGGAATCCGGTGCCGTGAAGGCGCTCATCATTTGCGATGCCAGATCTTCCAGGCTGGTGAAGGCCGCGTCATAGGCTTTGACGTCTGTCTGGGCGCCGTCGATTGTCTGCATATAGCCCTGGCGCTTGGCGATATCGGCCCGGAGATCAAGCAGCCGCGTGCTGTCCGCCCCGTAGAAGGTGAGGTCGGTCGACTTCTTCTCCGTGTTCAACTGCTCAAGCAGCGTATTCAGATTGGACTGAGTACGCTGGATGCCGCCCAGGTTGTTCAGATAGGAGGCATAGCTGCTGTAAGCGTTGATGGACATATCGTGCTCCTAAATCACGCCGCTATCAGCGTGCAACCGCTTGGTCCAGCGTATCGAACATGCTTTGAATGACGGTCAGCAGGCGGGCAGAAGCCGCATAGGCGTTCTGCAGGACCTGCAAATTGGCGATTTCCTCGTCCAAATTCACGCCGACATCCGACTGGTAGCGCTGTTCCGTCATCGAGAGCGTATCCGCATTGTATTTGGCCTGATCGCCGACGGTCTTCGCATTGGAACTGGCGGCACCGATCACATTGCCGACCATGTCCGAATAGGAGACATTGGTGGCCGAGAGGCCGGCTGCCATGAAGTTACGATCGGAATTGTTGAACGCACCGACGACATCCGACGCCGCATTGCGCTTCAATTGCTGTGTGCCGTCGAGCAGCGAGGCGTTGACGGAGAATGAATAGCGATCGGTTCCGGTGAAGAAACCGCCGCTCAGCTCCGGCACCTGGCCATTGACAGAGGTCTGGACGTCGAAGGGTTGATTGTTTCCCGGCCCCGACAACATGAGCGAGCCGACGCCGTTGGTGGCGGTAATGCCCACGGTCGGGTCGGCATTGATCTTGGTGGCAAGCTGCGCCGCAATCTGGTCGAGGCTGGTATCCGATTCCGTCGCGGTATAGCTGAACGACTTGCCGTTCACATTAATGGAGAACACGTCGCCGGACTGAATGCTGCCGGAGAAGGTCACGGTGGTTGACTGGCTCGTGGCGGCAGTGGCTTGAACCGTCGTGCTGAACGACGCCTGGATGCGCTGCGACTGGGTGGCGTTGTTATACGTCGCGGCGAAGGTCGAGGGATTCCCCGTCACCGATGTGAAGGCGGAGACGAGGCCGTCGAGCTGCGACTTCAGCTTACGGATCACTTCGCTTGCCGGATCGCTGCTGGGCGCCTGGTTCTTGGCGCTGTTATCCGCCCGGAAGTTCAGCAGCGCCTTCAGCTTGCCATCGCGCAACTGTCCGTCGATCGGCTGGCCGGATTCGACGGAGATGATATTCGTGCCGTTAAAGCTGAATTTCTGCGGCGGGCCGTCGACCAGGGACAGGCCGCCGGTCGTGAAGAGGGCGATGGAGCCATTGTCGCGCTCGACGGTGCGGACATCCGCATATTGCGCCACCTGGCGAACCAGCTGATCCCGCTGATCGATCAGGTCGCCATGCCCGGGATCGTTGGGATCCGATGACTTCAGCTTGACGTTGACGGCGTAGACCTGATCCAGGAGGTCGTTGAACTGCTTGACGCTGTTATCGGTATCCGTCCGCACGTCGCGGTCGAGCTGATCGATACCATCGGCCAGCCGGTTGATCTCCTGAGCGAACTGATTGCCCTTGCTGATCACTTCGCTTTGCGCGGCGGAGCTGTCCGGCTCCGATTGGAAGGTCTGCCAGGCATTGACGAAGTCGGTAAACAATGTCGGCAGGCCGGCGGAATCGGTGCTGCTGCCAAGCAGATCCTGGACACGCGAGAGATAATCCGCCTGTGTGCTGGACATGCCGTCTTTTGCCGTCAAGCCTTCGTACTGCTTGCGCAGGGATTCGTTGACGGCGTTCGCATAGCCGGCGATCCCGACCCCACCAACCTGGTCCGAGCCGTAATACAGGCTCTGCTGGATGATGGACCGCTTGGTATAGTTGGGGTCGTCGGCATGCGCCACATTGGACGACAGCAGTTGCAGCGCCGACTGATTGAGCCTCAGTGAAGCGACTGCGGAATTCAAGGCACCGGTTAGCGACATCTTTACTCTCCCACCGACCTATGATGCCTCAGCGCTTAATCGCCAGGATGTCCTGAAGCATTTCGTCGGCCGTGGTGATGATGCGGGTATTGGCGGAATAGGACCGCTGCGTCACGATCATCTTGGAGAATTCCTCGGCGATATCCACGTTGGAATCTTCCGTCGAGCTGCCACGGATGGTGCCGGCACCGTTCTCGCCCGCCGCGGAGAGGCGCGGTGCGCCGCTGTCGAAGGTTTCGATGAAGGCTTGGCCATCCTCGCGCTGCAGCGCCGTCGTGTCATAGAACTGAGCGACCGGGACGCGGAAATAGACCTTTGTATTGCCATTGTCATAGGTGATGGCGACATCGCCGTTATCGCGGATGTTCACATCCTTCAATAACCCCTGGGGGACGCCGTCCTGGACGAAGCGCTGCAGCGAAATGTCGTCGCCTTCGAACTGCGTCAGGCCGTTTTCAGAGTTCTGGAACTGACCGAGATTAAGGGTGATTGTTTGTGGGCCCGTGCCGTAATCGACCTGGAAGTTGATCGTGGCCGGATCATCGGCATTCTGGCTCGCCGGGATCTGGGCGTTGCCGCCGAGATTATAGGCATTGGTGACCTGCGTCAGCTTGCCCGCGGTATCCGGTGTGACACCGAACTGGACATCGATGAAGCCCGGAACGTTGCCGTTTGCCGCGCTGGCGGCGGAGGTGAAGCCGGTGCCGGCCTTGCGCGCCGTCAGGTTAAGAATGCCGCCCGAAACCGATGCATCGACCCCGATGGAGGGGTTGGCATTGATGAGATCAGCCAGGCCATTGGCGACATCCGTCAGCGAGCTTTCAAGACCGGTGCTGACATAGGTGATCTTGTTGGTGCCGACCGTTACCGACCAGGTATCACCGACTTCCATGCTGCCGACGGTGCCGCTCAAGGTGATGGAGTCGACCTGGGCGATCGGCGTCACGTTGGGCGTCGTCGTGCTGACCGTGGCGCCCGCACCGCCGCCGGTGCCGCCGATCGAAGCCGAGAAAGGCGTTCCCGGCGTGTCGGATGTAACGTTCAGTGTGCCGCTTCCCGGAACGTTGGCGGTGGTAATGCCAATGGTGGCGCCGGCGCCCGTGCCGCTGCCGGTCACCGTGCCGCTGAATGCCAGGCCCGGCGTATTCGCGGTCAGGGTGAGATCATTGCCCACCACGGCCGCCGTCACCGTATTGGAAACCGCCGTGCTGCCGGCAGCGAGGGCTTGCAGGCCGGCGGCAACCTGTGCCGGCGTCTCCGTGGCGCCCGAAGTATTGGTGTAGGTAACGGTGTTGCCGTTCACGGAGAGACTGACAGAATCGCCATCATCCAGGTTCGGAAGGGTCACGGTATTAACCTGCGCCGTGCCGCCGACCGTGCCGATATTGCCGGCCGTAACAAGCGCGGAGAGGCCGGGATCCGAGTTGATCCGCGACACGATCGCTGCGGCGGCCTGGGCACTGGTATAACCGCCGACCGGGGCGGTGATGGTGATCGGGTTTGAGCCGATGGTATAGGTAAAGGTATCGCCTTGCGCCATGGCGGGGATGGTCAGCGTATCGACCTGCGCAACCGGCGGCACGTTGGGGGTTACCGTCGTGGGGGCCGACATCGCCTGATCGTCCAGGCCGGTGATCGTGCCGCCGACCGGATCGAGCGTGCTGTCGGGCGCCTGGATATCCAGCTTCCACATATTATCCGCGCGCTTCTGCCAGACCAGCGAAACGGTATGCGGATTGCCGAGATTGTCATAAACGGTGATGTTGTTCGGCGCCAAGGGCGGGGTCGGGTTGACCGCGGAATTCGCCGGCAGGTTGCCGACGAAGTCCATTGTGCTGGTCGGGGTCGGCTCGTCGATCACCTGGGTAATCTTGATCGGCTGCAAGGATGCCGTGTCGGCTGCACCGGTTTTCGGATCGACCGACCAGGCGTTCAGATAGTAGCCGCTGCCATTGACCATATAGCCGTCGCGATTGACGTTGAAGTCGCCGGCGCGGGTGTAGTAGGGCAGATTGCTGAAGGTCGTCTGGTCGGCAGTCTGGCCGGTGGGCCGGCTCACCACGAAAAAGCCGTTGCCACTGAGCGCAAGGTTGGTGGTGACATCTGAGGTGCTGATATTGCCTTGCAGACCATTGGCATAGAACGGCGAAGCGACCACGCCGCCCGGCTGGTGATTGTTGGCGTTCGAGACGGTGATCAGGGATTCGAACCGAGTGCCGACCTTCTTGTAGCCGACGGTCTGGGAATTGGCGATGTTATCGGAGATGGCGCCCATCGCGCGGGATTGGGCATTGAGCCCACTGACCGCCGTAAACATCGCTCCAAGAATGCTCATATTTGCCTCGCGCGCTGAAATGAGTCGTTGTCAGCGATCTATCAAGCAATTCGCGGGCCAAGTGATGTTTCTCAATTTACTGTAATAATTTCAATATGTTGATCGTATTTGTCTTTAGACCGCTTTCCGGGGAATGACCGTGTCGTCGCTCCAAAATTTTCCTAGTGCCCAGCGTGCTCGGCAAGGTGTGCCAATCCTGCCGCGGCTGCAAAATTCATGGTTAATTGACAATTATGGCCTAGCTTTTGCTTCCGAAAACTCAAGAGGCGTAAGGGAAGTCTTGGATGTGCGGGATCGCTGGGCTACTCAACATTAACGGACGGCTGCCTGCCGATCAGGCGGCGAAAATCGCACATGCAATGGGCCGACTGGTTGCTCATCGTGGACCGGACATGGATGGGTTGTGGTCCGACCCGGCAAATTTGTGCCATCTCGCTCATCGTCGGCTCAGCATCATCGACCTGTCCGAGGCAGGCCGACAGCCAATGGCGGATGCCAGTGGCCGCTATACGATTACATTCAATGGCGAGCTCTATAATTATCAGGACATTCGTCAGAAACTTGAGCAGGGGGGACATCGGTTCCGCACGAAAAGTGACACGGAAGTCCTGCTGCTTGGCTATATCGCCTATGGCGAACGCATTTTTGACATGGCAGACGGCATGTTTGCCGTCGCGATCTATGACACGCAGCACCGCAGCTTGCTTTTGGCGCGCGATCGCGCTGGCGAAAAGCCGATTTACTATATGCGGACGGGGAACAGTTTTGCCTTTGCCTCAGAGCTGCAGGCACTCACCGCTGTCCCCGGTGCGGATTACAGGATGTCAGAAGGGGCACTGGCAGCTTACTTGCTGTTCCGCTACGTGCCCGCACCAGCAACGATCCTTGCCGGCATCAGCAAGCTGATGCCTGGGCATATGGTAAAGGTCGAGGCAGACGGTTCATATGCGGAGCGGCGGTATTTTTCCTTTGAATTGCAGCCCGGCTACAACCCCAGCCAGGCCGACTTCGAGAAATACGCGGAAAATGTCGAGAACGCCTTAATTGCCTCCTTAAAGCGCCGGCTGGTCAGTGATGTTCCTCTAGGTGTTTTTCTGTCGGCCGGCATAGATTCGTCTCTCGTCTGTGCGTTGATCAGCAAAAGGCTCGGACATAGTCCGCACACCTTCACGATCGGTTTCGAGAACGATGCCGAGAGCGAGCATCACACGGCCTTGCGGATTTCCCAGCATCTAGGCACACAGCATAGTCAGTATGTTTTCTCAGCGTCGGATTTTGACGCCATCGGCAGCCAGATCGGCAAGGCCATGGACGAGCCGAACGGCGACCGTTCATGCGTTCCGACTTATCTGCTTTCAAAATTTACTCGCGAATCTGTCACGGTCGCGGTCTCTGGAGATGGCGGAGACGAATTGTTTTGCGGGTATGGCCGCTATCGCGGTGTTGCCGAGGCGATGAAGCAACCCTGTTGGGAAGACCCACACGGGACCATAGGCGCCTATTTCGATCGGTTTCTTGCTGTCTTTGGAATCGGTGCGACCAGGGAGATACTGCCCGACGGCTGGCGGTCGATTGCATCCCTCCTTGAGAGCTTCATCCCGATCTTTCAGCATCCCGGTCGCGATGTTGCCAATGGATTGCGGCAACTGGATTTCGCAACCTATCTGCCCGGTGCCGTCCTATCCAAGGTCGATCGTATGAGCATGCGTTGGGGACTGGAGGTACGAACGCCGTTTCTAGAACCTCAGGTCATGGAATTGTCGCGCAAGCTGAACCCCGCTTATTGCCACAACAAGCAATTTTCGAAACTGACGTTGCGCCAGATCCTCGGCAAATATCTACCAGGCGACATCGTATCCTTGCCCAAGCGCGGTTTCGGCATGCCCGCCAGCGTCTTCATCAATAACAAGGAAAAGGCTATGGCCGAACTGGGCGTCGCGCGCGAACGACTGCTTGGCACGCGGTTTTTCTCGGAGCGGCGCGGCGTTGTTGAGGGCCTCATGCAGAAGTCGGGGCAGAACATCAACAGCATGTGGGCGACGATCGTTCTCGGCCAATGGATGGAATCTTTTCCGGTGAAGCTCTGATGATAAAATTGGATACAAATGTGACCGAGAGAAAGTTGGATCTCGACGCAATTTTGCAGATCGCACGGTTGCAACTGTCTGACCAGCCGGCGGCTGATAGCATGCAGATGGCGGCCACATTCGAAACGATCTTCAATCAAGCAGCATCTGCGCTAGGCAATACAGCGCCAGTGAACCTATTTGTTTTTCACGCCGAAGTGCCGGCCGCAGCCAGCGCCGTCAGCTATCGCGACGTGAAAATTGACCACGGTAAATTCGATTATAACCGTATCGTCGAGCACTGCATCAAGGCTGGCCTCACAGCACAGCCTGGTGCGCGCGTCATTTTAGTTACTGATGATCAGTTCGGCCGTCATTTCGTTCATCCCGGCCTAGTGACGATACGACTACCGCTTGATACGGCCAGCCCAATGTATCAACGCGTCATCGCTATGTATGCCTACGTTCGTTCGGCACTTTTCGCTGCACCGACCGCTTTTCTTGATGGCGATGCTTTCCTCAACGACCGTGTCGACCGGGTTTTCAAGGCGCCTTTCGACGTTGCGGTAACCTACCGGCATCAAGCCGGCCTGATGCCAATCAATGAAGGCGTTCTATTTGCCAATCCGGCCAACAAAACGGAAGTCGGTAACTTCTTTCGTACTTATCTCGGTACGTATGATCGCTTACGGCAACATCCGGTCATTCAGGATTATTACGGTGACATCAAACGCTGGCGCGGCGGGCAATTGTCGCTCAATGCGCTGACATGTCCGCTCGGCCTGCCGAGTGAACTGGATCAGGCGCGTTTACAAGGTACCCGTATCGGCTATTACGCTTGCGATACGTTCAATTTTTCCATGGAGGGGGGGCAAAACTATCAGAAGGCGGAATTGGATTCGAAAGTCGTGCTGCATTTGAAAGGTCCGCGCAAAGCGTTCTTGGACGCAATCGCGGGATATCAACGGCAACGACATTCGGCACTGGATAAATTGTCACTATCTCTGGCGACTTCTGGCAGCACGTCTCGTGATGAGGTCATTCAGCAGAAGACGCAAGTGCCGGTCTCGTCCGCTGACCGTGTCTATTCGCTGGATACAACGACACCGATCGATTACGAGCCGCCCGCGGCGATTGATTATGCTCGGGCCTCGCTGACTGAAATCGCCGATCACTTCAAGACCGACAAGGGAACGATCAAACATCACTACACGCGGTTCTACGAGACCTACTTTTCTCCCTTGCGGCAACGGAAGGAGCTCACGCTGATGGAAATTGGCGTGGCCTGTGGATCGTCCTTAAAAATGTGGTCGAAATATTTTGCAAACGCCAAAATCGTTGGTGTCGATATCAGGGAAGAGTGCCGGCAACTTTGCAAGAAATATCCGAATATATCGATCTATATTAGCGATGCCTCGCAGAAGGTTATTGACGGGCAATTTGATATCATCATTGATGATGGCTCTCATGTCAGCGCGGATATTGTTGATACCTTTCGGCTGAATTGGCCGAATTTGAAGCCAGATGGACTCTACGTAATTGAGGATCTGAAATGCACGCATAATCCGGCATACCGGTCGCTGCTGCCTTTCGATATTCCAGAAGAGCGGTTTAACCGAAGTCACTTCACGGCCATGATCGACGATTGCCTGAAGCGGATGGATTGGCGACAGAGTGACATAGAATTCATCCACTTCTATCGGGAGCTGGCTTTCATCAAGAAGGCGGCAGCATGACCCCCGGTTAATGACGAGCGGGAGTCGGCGGATTTCACAAGGCATCCGAGGGCTATCCGCAATTCGGTCAAGCCGCTCGCTCCTGGCCGCTCGCCCGAGGATGGCTTGTGGATGTGGAATAGGTGAGGCGATAAATGACACACGGGAATGCAAGGTAATATCTGAATGGCGATGAATGTTGCAATCCTGGAGGCCTTGCTAAGGGTCGCCGATCAATTTGCCGGGGAGAAGCGCGTAGCCTCTCTCGGCTATCCAGATCTTCTCGTCACACCCGAGCGATTGGCTGGTTTTTTTGGAGCGGAGGTATTAGCGAGCGCCACGCGGCGTCCGGATATCGACAGTATCCTCGCCTTGCATGGGCTGACCGGGCAGATGGATCGTGTCTATGATACAGTGGAATTGCTGGCGAGCCGCGGCATTCGTATGGATTGCCTCGACATTGTGGCGGCGCGGGGATCGGAAATCATCGTCGATCTTAACGAGCAGATCGCGCCAACATTGGTCAATCAGTACGAGGTCGTCCTCGATGGCGGCACGATGGAGCATTGTTTCAATGTTCCGCAAGTCCTGAAGAACATCTTGTCGATGACCAAAGTGGGCGGCTTCATCATTCACGTGAACCCGCTCAATATGTTCAATCACGGTTTCTATTCGTTTAGCCCGACCTTCTATCATGACTTCTATAAGCAAAGTGGCAACCGATTGGCCGCGGCGATTTATGGTTTCAACGGTCCGGCCCTTGCTCCTAACACTTTTACCTTGCCGCCCGTTCAGCGGTTCGACAAAGCGCCGGAACGTGCCTCCCTCATCGTCATCGCCCAGAAACTCGTGGAAGGTGATGCCGGCTGGCCGGTGCAAACAAAGTATTTGCAGATGATTCCGAAACAGGGCTAGCGCCCTGGCTTGCCGTGTGGCGATGCGGCCATTGGTCGCGCCATATGCGTACGGAGCAGGGGGCGTAGGTGCCGCGCTGGAGCCGGTTCGGATCTGTATCTCATTACAATTTATGGATTTTCTTTCTTTGTTAATTTCACACTATTAATGATAATTCACACAGAATGCTATCAAAACGCTTGAGTTTTCCATTAGGATGGCGTTATTTCTGGCCGGGCGCGCCCCTAGCCGGGAACCTAGCGAGCGCTTATATTGCACCGCAGCGCGGCATGGTAATGCTGGCCCCTGTCTATCGAGCTAACGAGATCATGAGCAATCTGAATCAAGAAACCATTTTGGATGTCCATCACTGGACTGACTCTTTGTTTACGTTCAAGGCGACGCGTGATCCGTCATTCCGTTTTCAGAATGGGCAGTTCACGATGATCGGGCTTGAAGTCAACGGTAAGCCGTTGCTGCGCGCCTACAGCATGGCAAGCGCGAATTATGAAGAGAATCTGGAATTCTTTTCCATCAAGGTGCAGGACGGTCCGCTGACCTCGCGGCTCCAGCATCTGAAGGTCGGCGATAAGATCCTGGTGGGGCGTAAGCCGACCGGGACGCTGCTGACGGCAAATCTCCTGCCGGGCAAGCATCTCTACCTGCTGGCGACCGGCACGGGATTGGCGCCGTTCATGAGCCTGATCAAGGATCCCGAGGTCTATGATCTCTACGAAAAGGTCATCCTGGTTCATGGTTGCCGCGGCGTCGCCGAACTGGCTTATCAGGACATCATCACCAAGGAATTGCCGAATAACGAATTCTTCGGTGACGGTGTGCGCGACAAGCTGGTCTATTACCCGACCGTCACGCGTGAACCGTTCCGTAACAAGGGGCGCCTGACCGATCTGATTGAGAGCGGCAAGTTGTTCGATGATATCGGCCTGCCGGACATGAGCATCGAGGACGACCGCCTGATGCTCTGCGGCAGCCCTGCGATGCTGAAGGATATGCGGGCCATTTTCGACAAGCGCGGCTTTGTCGAAGGCAGCCATGCCCAGCCGGCTCACTATGTGATCGAAAAGGCCTTCGTCGAACAATAAGCCGGTTCGAATTCCGCGTTCATGCAATGCCCGGACTTGGTCCGGGCATTGTCGTTTTGGCCGACCGTTAGCCGGCTCTCATCCATAAGACAGAGGGCGCGATCGCGCTTTAGCCATCAACGATCTGCAGCCAGGACCATCGATCGCGATAACTCCTGGCCTTTCGCGCGAAAGCGGTCGGATCGACGCAGGCTGGGTTGGCACGCAGGAGCCCGGCTTCAAGGTCACTTGTGCCGTAGGGCGCAATCACCTGCAGGCTGCCGTCTCCCGCAGCAGAGAGACCGAGGCAGGTTCCGAGCACCGGAAACCGGGCAATTGCATCGCCGACCGATGACATCGGCGGGCAGGGGCAGCCGAAGCGTTCCGGATACCAGAGATGGATGCGGGCCTGGTTGCGAATCTCGACGACGGCGTCGATATCCTGGAACAGCTGCGCCGCCCGCTTGATGACACGGTCTTCCGCTTCGAAAGACAGATCCGCGTCGAAATAGAAGATATCGTAATCATTAATCTGGTCGGTCGGCGCCCGGCCGCTACGCTTGTTCAGATATGGCTGCCAGATGCAGCCGGCGACAAGGCTGGCCTGGGCCAGATCCAGGAAGGGCAAACGCTGGAGGATTTTGCCATTAATCGAGTTGGCGAGCGCGGCGGAGATCAGGTCCATCGGTTGAGAGTGCAGCGATCGGCAATATGACGCAAGGGGATACCCGGCGGAGAGAACACCGAGAGCCCCCATCTCGCGTCAATATGATATCGCAAGCGGAGGCCGTGCGCTAACATGGTATGAGCAGAGACAAGGACGATGATATGCGCGTTGAAAAGCATGCGGGCTTCCAACAGGTTCGCGATCCGGAAGAAGCGGTCGACAGATTGCAGGAAATGCATGTTGCCGCGACGGCGGCGCTTCGAGATGCGTTGGAGCGGTATCTTGTCGACGGCCATGCACCAAGTCCGGCGGAACTCACGCGTTTTCGCTACCCGGAATTGCGGCTGACCTACCGGCCGGAAGGAGTCATGCCGGCGTCGGCCCGTGCCTATGCGAAGTTTCAGGGGCCGGGGGTCTATAGCACAACGGTCACGCAGCCGGATCATTTCCGCAATTATCTGCTCGAGCAACTGCGTCTCCTGGTGCAGGATTTCGACGCTGTCATCGAGGTGGGGCCCAGCGCGCAGGATATTCCTTATCCTTACGTCGTCGATCACGGCGATGAGTTATCGGGCCGTGGCGTCACGGCAGCGGAACTTGCCCGTTTCTTCCCGGTTCCGCTTCTCGCCGCCGTCGGTGACGAGATCGCCGATGGATTGTGGGAAGACCAGCCGGGCATGCCCCGGCCGCTGGCCTTGTTCGATGCGGTCCGGGTGGATTTTTCGCTGAAGCGATTGACCCATTATATCGGCACCGATTGGCGCGCTGTGCAGCCGTGGATTTTGCTGACCAATTATCACCGTTATGTCGACCAGTTCGTCCGCTGGGCGCTGGCTCAATTGCAGGGAGACAGCCGGTTCACGCGTCTGATCCTGCCGGAAAATGTCGTGATCGAACGCGGCACGCCCGAAGAAGAGGCGATGGCCCGGGCCATGAACATTGCCTGGCATCGCTTCCAGATGCCGGCCTATCACCTGATCGCGCAGGACGGCCATGGCGTGACGCTGGTGAATATCGGTGTCGGCCCGGCCAATGCCAAGAACATCACGGATCATCTTGCGGTCCTGCGGCCGCATTGCTGGTTGATGATCGGCCATTGCGGGGGATTGCGCCAGTCGCAGACGATTGGCGATTATGTACTGGCGCATGGATATCTTCGGCAGGACTGCATCCTTGATGCAGCGGTGCCGCCCGACATCCCCATTCCCGCTTTGGCTGAAGTCCAGGTGGCGTTGCAGGAAGCCGCCGCCTCAGTCACCGGCGATCGGGGTGAAGCCCTAAAGCGCCGGTTGCGGACCGGCACCGTCATGACGAATGACGATCGTAACTGGGAGCTGCGCTGGCAACAGGAAAGGCGGCGGATCAATCTGTCCCGAGCTATCGCCGTCGATATGGAATCCGGCACCATTGCCGCACAGGGATATCGGCTGCGCGTTCCTTATGGAACGCTGCTTTGTGTTTCCGACAAGCCCCTGCATGGCGAGATCAAGCTGCCGGGATCGGCCAATGCATTCTATGAGCGAGCAGTCGGCGAGCATTTGCAGATCGGCCTTGCGACCCTGGATCTGCTGCGTGGCCAGCGCGAGTCATTGCATTCGCGCAAATTGCGCAGCTTCGACGAGCCGCCTTTCCGGTAACAGATACGGCTGCCGATCGCATCGGGGATGGTGAAAAAGAAAAGCCCTCCCGCGTCGAAGCGGGAGGGCAAGTGCACCGCTACGCGGCGCTGTCAGGAACTGAAAAACCAGAAAATGGAGCCGTCGAGTAACCTGTCTTAGAAGGGGAACAGGACATCGTAAAGCTGCTGGCCATAACGCGGCTGCTGCAGGTCGCTGGACGTGCCCTTGCCGCCATAAGAGATACGCGCTTCGGCAATCTTGTCGTAGTTCACTTCATTAAGTGAGTTGATATCCTCGGGGCGGATCACGCCGGTGACACGCAGGTCACGCATTTCATAATTCACGCGGACTTGCTGCGAGCCCTGCAGGACGAAGTTGCCGTTTGGCAAGACCTGGGTGACCAGCGCCGCGATCCGCAACTGGATGTCTTCCGTCCGATTGATCGTGCCGGCGCCGCTGGTGCTCGAACCGCTATCGGCCTTGACCAGGGCATCGGGATTGACGGCGTCCGGCAGAACCTTGTGCAGCAAGGTTTCGTAGCCGAGGAAGTTCGGCAGGTCGGCACTATTGCTGCCATCGCGATCGGTCGTCGTCGCATTGTTCAAGCGGGCCTGGTCCTTGATCTCGATGACGACGGTCAGGATGTCACCGACCCGGCCGGCCCGCTGGTCCTTGAAGAAGGCGCGGCTGCCCTGGCGCCACAGCGATGCAGGCTGTCGGTAATCCGAGGTCGGCGCAGGCATCGGCAGGCTGACGGGTTTATAGCCGGGTTGCGCCGTCGGATTCTGGATGGCGGCCATGGGCGGCTCCTCGCCGATGCGGGACACCCGGTCGACCACATTGCCGCAGCCGCTGAGCAGGGTGACGAGGCTGAGGCCGGTCGCGAGCAGGGCGGTCTTGGTCATGCTCTTGGTATTGCGCGGGAAGGAATACATAGCCGGTTCCTCAGTTCATTGCCATAAGGCCAGCAGGGGGAATGACCACTGTGGCGGCGTCTTTGACGACACCGACCAATTGCTTGTGGCTGTTGACATTCATGACGCGGATCGACTGTCCGATCGCGCCATCTTCCAGGGCCTTGCCCCGGACCGTCAGGCTCATCTGAGCGGTCTGAACGGCGATCGTGATCAGGTTGTTCTTATGCACGGCAGGCTGATTGATGACATCGCTCGCCCGGACCAATTGGCCGGCGGGCAGCGGTCGCTTGGCGACCCGGCCGATCATCTGCTGTGCATCCGTCAAGGTGCTGGCGTAAATCTGGTCGATGCGGGTGGATACCCAGTCGATGTCAGTCGGCTGGATCGTGTCACCCGCGCTCACCAGACGATTCAGGACCGGCACTTCCATCTTTTCATAGACCGTGCCGATGACTTGCTGGCTGATCAGGGTCGGCCCATTGGCGGGCACCACGAGAACCGCGACGAAGCGGTTGCTGGAGGAATCGAAATTCAGGCCCTGCACGCCGACCGTCGCCTCGACATTGGTCGGCAGGGTGAACTGCAACTGACCGCTGTCGAAAGCGATATCCAGATTGGCGGAATGCTGCGTCCGCTGTTGGATGGCTTCGGACACCGCAGCAATGACGGCGTCGGCCTTAATCAACTGCGCCTTACGCGCCACCAGGATGCGATCGAATTTCTGTGTCTGGCTGACGTCCAGGCGGTAGGCACGCGCCAGTTGATTCAGGAACCGATAATCCAGTGAAATCGTCTGGCCCGGTTTCGGCGCGGGAGCGACCGGGGTGTCACCGCCACTGACCGGCTGATTGAAGAGATCGCCGAGCCGGATAACCGGTGCATCGACCATCACATTCTGCTTCATTTGCAGCGGTGCCGTGGAATCGATGTTCTCATCGGCATTCTGATAGGCGATCTGCGTCGGCGCCTCGGTGGCACCGGTATCGGGCCACATCGTCGCGGTGCTGTCGGCCTGGCTGCCGGCGGTGGTGAAAAGAAGGCCGAAAGCCACACCGATCGGCGTGAAGGTGAATTTACGGGTGAAGGGAGAGGGGCGCATCTCAGTTTCCTCTTATCCAGCTTGCGGCTTCATCACGATCTCATATTGACGACGGTGCTCATCATGTCGTCGGACGCTTGCACGACTTTCGAGTTCATCTCGTAGTTGCGCTGCGCCGTGATGAGGTCCGTCATCTCGGAGACCATGTTGACGTTGGAGGTTTCGAGGAAGTTCTGTTGAATATTGCCGAAACCGACATCGCCGGGATTGCCGGTGATCGGTGCACCACTGGCCTGGGTTTCCACCAGCAGGTTGTCGCCGACGGCATCCAGACCCGCCGGATTGATGAAGTTCGCCAACTGGATTTGGCCGAGCAGCTGGGCATTCACCTGTCCGGGAATGGTCACTTCCACTTGGCCATCGGCATTGAAGCTGATGCCCGTCGCATCGGCCGGAATGGTGATGCCGGGGACGATGGGGAAGCCATCCGCGGTGGTCAGCTGGCCGGTATCGTCTACCTTCAGCTGGCCGTCGCGGGTATAGGCCGTGGTGCCATCGGGCATATTGACCTGGATATAGCCGCGTCCTTTGATCGCGATCGAAAGCGGATCGTCGGTCGGCTGCAGGTTGCCCTGCTCGTTGATGCGATAGACTGAGACCGGCTTCACGCCGATACCGATCTGGATGCCCGCCGGCACGATCGTTCCGCTGTCGGATGACTGCGTACCGACGCGGCGCTGATCCTGATAGAGCAGATCGGCGAATTCGGCGCGCTGACGCTTGAAGCCGGTCGTCGAGGCGTTGGCGATATTGTTCGAAATGACTTCCACGTTGAGCTGCTGTGCCAGCATACCAGTCGCGGCGGTGGTCAGGGATCTCATCTATTTTCTCCTGAACGATCTCTTTGCTGCGGTCCGAAGCTCAAGAGTTCGTACTGATTTGATCGATGGCTTTCATCAATCGCTGGTGCTCGGTGTCGAGGAAATTCTGGGTCGATTGGTAATTGCGCGTGACCTGGATCATGTTGGTCATTTCGGCGATCGTCTTGACGTTGGAGTCTTCCAGCATGCCGCGCATGATCTTGGTCGCGCTGCCGGGGGTCGCGGTTCCATCGATCGGCAGGCCGACATTGGCGGTGCCGAGATCGGTATTGACCGGCCGGGCCACCTGGCTGCCTGCGCTGAACAGGTTTTCACCTTCCGGCGTCATGGCATTGCGATCGGCAAAGCTCACGATGTCGAGACGGCCAACAACCTGCTGCTGGGTGCCGTCACGCGCCCGGTCGGTGGAGATCGATCCGTCTTCCGCGACGTTGATCGGCCCGTCATCGGGATTGATCACGATCGGCGCACCGCCGGCCAGCACCGGATAACCCTGGCTGGTGACGATCTGGCCGTCGGCATCAAGCTGAAAACGGCCCATGCGGGTATAACGGTTTCCCTGAGGGGTCTGCACCACGAAGAAGCCGTCACCCTGGATGGCTAGATCGAGGTCGTTGCCCGTCGGTTTCAGCGGGCCGTCGCGAAAATCGCGGGCGGTGGCGAAATCCTGCACATAAGACAGCTTCAACGGCTGTCCGGCTTTGATCTTGTATTCCGACGACACCAGTTCCTCGGTCTTGAAGCCGGGAGTATTGGCATTCGCCAGATTGTTCGCCACCACATCCATCTGCCGCTGCAGCACCATTTGGCGCGACAAAGCGATATAAGTCGGTGTTTCCATGACAGCGCCCTTCTTGGCATCTTTGCTCGGGTCTTTGCCCTTGAACCAGCTATCTGCATGCGGCGTGCCAGATATTATTTGTGGTTTTTCAATTAGTTAGGATTTCAATGCCCTGCCGAGCGGCAAAAGAGGACGGCGGATGGGCCTGCCAGCCCGTGGCAGAAATTGCCGAGACAGCGGGGGTCTTTACCCGGGATTTACCTCGGCAACCTAAATTGAGGGTCAGCGGGGAAGAGAGACTCCCGCGGCAGCGGACAAGTTTCCCTTGGTTTCACCAGATGTTAACCATCCCGCCGCTAAATAAAGCCGTCGTCTTGGCCGGAAATATTGGCCGGGAATATTGGCCATCGGGTTGGGGAAGTAGGGTTTTGGAATGGCAGTGACCGAAGAAGCCGCCGGCAACGGTGTTGCCCGTAAGAAGATGAGCGGCAAGAAGCTTGTCTTATTCATTATCCTGCCACTATTGCTGCTCGGCGGTGGCGGTGTCGCAGCCTGGTTCCTGCTGTTTCCACATGACGACAAGGCCAAGATCGCAGCGAGCGCGCAGGCGAGCACGGAACAGGCCGATGATGCGGCTGAGGATACCGGTGCTCCGCCGGTATTCGTCGAGATGGATGAGATGCTGGTCAATCTCGCCAGCAGCGGTCCCAAGCCCAATTACCTGAAACTGAAGCTTTCCCTGGAACTGGGAAGTGCGGATGACCAGAAGAAGCTGGAAGAGGTGATGCCGCGCATCATCGACCAGTTCCAGGTCTATCTGCGCGGCGTGAGGGTGGATGATCTTCAGGGGTCCGAGGGGCTCCAGCGCCTGCGCGAAGAATTGCTGATGCGCGCGCGCATGGCCGGAAAGCCGGTGAAGATCAAGGATGTTCTGTTTAAGACGGTGCAGGTCCAGTAGTAGCTGACGGTATCGGGCGACAACCGTTGCCCGGGAACGAGATGCAAAGATTGGCGCAAGAGTGACGACGTCGATGATCGATGATGAAGATCTGAGCGAAGAAGAAAGAGCCGCCGCAGCAGCCTGGGAAGCCATGGCCAATGAAGGCGACGGAGACGACGACGTTTCCGGTCCGGTGTCGAACCGTGTGCTCGACCAGGATGAGATTGACAGTCTGCTGGGTATTGCCGGCGGCGGCGATGGTGGCAAGGAGCGGCCTTCGGGCATCCAGGCGATTCTCAACAGTGCCCTGGTTTCCTATGAACGCCTGCCGATGCTGGAAATCGTGTTCGACCGCCTGGTCCGCATGCTTTCCACCTCGCTGCGTAATTTCACTTCCGACAATGTCGAAGTCTCGTTGGATAACATCACCGCGATCCGGTTCGGCGACTACCTGAACTCGATTCCCCTGCCGGCCATGCTGGGCGTCTTCAAAGCCGAGGAATGGGACAATTTCGGCTTGCTGATGGTCGATAGCTCGCTGACCTATTCGATCGTCGACGTGTTGCTGGGCGGGCGTCGGGGCACGGCGGCGATGCGGATCGAAGGGCGCCCTTATACGACCATCGAACGCAATCTCGTCGAGCGTCTGATCAATGTTGTCCTGAACGATCTGACATCCACGTTCGATCCCTTGTCGCCGGTCACTTTCCGTTTTGAGCGGCTGGAGACCAATCCGCGCTTTGCCGCCATTGCCCGGCCGGCGAATGCCGCCGTCCTGGCGCGGCTGCGCGTTGATATGGAAGATCGTGGCGGGCGCATGGAATTGCTGCTGCCCTATGCCACCTTGGAACCGGTCCGCGAACTGCTCCTGCAGATGTTCATGGGCGAAAAATTCGGCCGCGACTCGATCTGGGAAACCCACCTGTCCGGCGAGTTGTGGCAGACCGATGTCCAGATCAGCGCCGTGCTTGACGAATTCTCGGCTTCGCTGGGCGATGTTCTGGACTGGAAGCCGGGCACCAAGCTGGAGCTTGAATGCACGCCACAGTCGATGGTGGAGCTTCGTTGCGGCGAAGTGCAGCTTTTCAAAGGGCATATGGGGCGCCGGGGCGGCCATATTGCCGTGAAGATTCAAGACCGTCTGATGAAATGATGCTTCGGACGTGACGGGGAGCGGAGAAAATCATATGGCCATCTCGCTGATTAGCGACGGCATTCTGATCTTGCTGCTGGTGGTCACGCTGGCGGCGGTCTATCGGTTCAACCGCAAGCTGGCGGAGCTCCGCCAAGGTCGCGAGGCCTTCGAGAAGCTGATCGCGGAATTTCAGCAGGCCACCGGGCAGGCGGATCAGAGTTTGCAGCAGTTGCGGGTGATGGCGGAAACACGCGGCCGCGACCTGCAGCAGCGCACGGACACAGCCGGTGCGACATTGGGCGATTTACAGCGCATCGGCGCCGATCTGAAGCTGTTGATGGATCGTGCGGAAATGGCGAGCGATCGCCTGGAAGAGGCCGTTGCACAAAGCCGCGTGGCCAGCCAATCCCTCGCGGCCCAGAAAACTGTGTCCGATTCCGCTGGCGCCCTGCGGCGCGAGCCCCTGGTCAACCTGGGCAATGAAACCGGAACCGAAGCCGTCGAGCCTGCACCGATTGCGCTGTCGACAACCAAGAGCGCGACGGAAGTTGCCGCCGATGAAACCAAGAAGGCATCCCGCAAATCCGTTCTTTCGTCCCTGGTAGGCATTCGATGACAAGTTCCGCTGCGAAGCCTGGCGCGAAATCCGCTAAGCGTGGAAAGGTGCGCGGTCCTCGACTGCGCCTGATGCCGCTGGTCATGGTCGCGCTTCTGGCGACGATCAGCGTCAAAGTCAGCCATCTATGGACTGGTATTGCAATTTCGATCGGCAAGGAATCGCAAGCCCAGGCACAACCGGCCAATCAGCCAGCCAATCAACAGCAGCCGCAAGCTCCGGCGCAACAGCCGGCCGCCTCATCCAATACCGCGCAAGCCGGCCCGGCGCCGACGCAGACCGCACAGATTCAGTCCCAGCCGAACGCGCCGGCGGCTCAAGACGCCGCCAATAAACCGGAATCGGCGCAGCCCGGCGCCGATGGTCAGATGACGGATCTGCTTGCGGCCGAAGCCAAGCGCAAGATCGCGCGCGATCCTTTCAATTACACAGATGAAGAAGTCGACGTCCTGCAGCAATTGGCCAAGCGGCGCCAGGAACTGGATCAACGCGCCCGCCAATTGGACGAGCGGGAGGCGCTGGTCAAGGCGGCCGAACAGCGGATGGAACAGAAGATGGCCGAACTGCGCGCTTTGCAGGCGACGGTCGAGGAGCTGTTGAAGAAGCGTAATGCTGCCGATGAAAAGCAGCTGGCGAGCCTGGTAAAGATCTACGAGAACATGAAACCGCAGGCAGCGGCGCAGGTTTTCGAAGAAATGGACATGGATGTGCTGCTCGATGTGGTGAGCCGGATGAAGGAGCGGAAGGTTGCGCCGATCCTTGCCCAGGTCAGCCCGACCCGGGCCAAGGAACTGACCTATGAATTGATGCAGCGTCGGCAACTGCCGATACCGCAATGAACATGGGAAAGTGCAGGTCGCTGATCGTGCCGGTCCTGAAATGTCTAAATAAAGTAACGTATTTACGCCAGTTTAACCATTTTTCAGCTTAACTACTCTGGTATAGGGCGCGCCGCTCCGATCATGGGGAAGAGACCTTGAAACGGACGGCTGCGGCGGGAGAGAAAGAGGTTACCGCAATGTCCGTAGACATGAATATGAATATCTTGATCGTCGATGATTACAAGACGATGTTGCGCATCATCCGCAACCTGCTGAAGCAGCTCGGCTTCAACAACGTCGATGAAGCCACTGATGGCAGCATGGCGCTGCAGAAGCTGCGCGACAAGGATTATGGCCTCGTCATCTCCGACTGGAACATGGAGCCGATGACCGGCATTCAGTTGCTGCGTGAAGTGCGTGCCGATTCCAAGCTGAAGGGGATGCCCTTCATCATGATCACGGCCGAAAGCAAGACGGAGAACGTGGTCGCGGCCAAGGAAGCCGGCGTCAACAACTACATCGTGAAGCCATTCAATGCGGCGACGCTGAAAACGAAATTGTCCTCGGTACTCGGCCAATTCTAGGGCCTCTTAAATTGGGAGAGTGTCGATGACCATTGCCGTTCCGCCGGAACTGGTTGCTCGTCTCAGCGCTTTACGGTCGCGCGGCCAGACCTATAGCCGCGACGAGATCGCCGAGATCGTCACCGATTTGCTGTCGACGCTGGAAGGTGATCTGTCCAATGTGAACCTCAAGCTCTATTCGGAGCTGGAGGATCTCGCCCAATACATCCTGTCGGCCAAGCAGGAAATTGCGGCGCTCCTGCCGGATGAGATCACCACGCAGCATTTGCCGACGGCAACCGATGAGCTCGATGCGATCGTCGGCGCGACGGAAGAAGCGACCAACGGCATTCTCCAGGCCGTCGAAGTCATTGACAGCCTGACCTCCGAGATGGATCCGGCGACGGCGGAAAAGATCACGGAAGCCGTGACACAGGTCTTCGAGGCCTGCAATTTTCAGGACATCACCGGCCAGCGTATCACCAAGGTCGTCAAGGCCCTGAAACATATCGAACAGAAGGTCGAGGCCCTGGTTGCGGCCTTCGGCGATGAGATTCAGAAATACCGCGCCCTGCACCCCGATCGCCAGCAAGTGGGCGCCGCCGAGGACAAGTCGTCCGATGCGGCATTGCTGAACGGACCGCAAATGCCTGACGATGCCGCAAAGCAGGCGGAAATAGATGCCTTGCTCGCCAGCTTCGACTGAAGCCGGCTGATTTCTAACCGAAGAAGGAACAGGGCGGCGATGACCGGACATGGTCCACAGATCGGGCCCTATGCCGCACCGGGCGTCTCCAGCCGCCAGGGCAGTCATCCCGCTGCGCCGGTCGTCTCGGCGGTAACTGCGCGTCTGGATAATCTGCCGCAAATGACCTTCAGGCAGGCCGGAATCCGCAATCCCAGCCTGCCGACCTTGCTCAGCCTGTTCTTTCTGCTGCTGGCGTTTTTCATCGTCCTGAACAGCTTGTCCCAGCGCGACGCCGAAAAGGAACAGATTGCCGCCGCCAGCGTCGGCCAGGTGTTCGGCGAAAGCGAAGGCGCCGCCACGACCTCCACAGGTGAAGATGACGACAGTCGGGCGGCGACGGGCATTCTGAAGGGATTGGCCAGCTATTTCGGTTCTCTGATCCCTGCCGATCAGCAGAAAGTCGTGATCAGCACAAATCAATTGATCATCCGGCTTCCCTCGGCGCTCTTTTTTCGTGACGGCGGAGAATTGCTAACCGAGCAGACGCCGGCGATCCTTCGTCAGATCAGTGAAACACTGGATCGGCGGCCGACCGACTGGGGATGCGAGCTGGATATTGAGATCGCATCGGCCGCGCCGGGCGAGCATGAAATTGTCCGGGCCGCGCAGTTGGCGAAGGCGTTGCGGTCGACGCCATCGCGGCAAGCCAACGAACTGGGGATCAGCCTGGTCGACGGGAATCCGGCCTGGCTGACGATCGTCATCCGGTTGCGCCAACCGGATTTGCCGTCATTGCCAGGATCGCAGGAAGGCGGGCAGGGCGGACAGCCGGGACAGGTCGCGCCGTGATCCGCGTCGTCAACATTAAGAAAGACGATGCACATCTGCCGGACGGGCACCAGCCCCTCTGGCTCATTACCTTTGCCGATTTGATCGGCTTGTTGCTGGTCTTTTTCGTGCTGCTGTTTTCCATGTCGAGCCTGGAACGTTCGAAGCTGCAGCATTTGACGCAAGGTGTTCCGGGTGTTCACGGCACGGACGATGCGGATGCACCCAATCGGCCGTTGCCGGATCCGCAAGTCCAGGCGGGACGGGATCCCGGTTATCTGACATCCTTGCTCAGGGCAAAATTCGATATGGAACCCGCCTTGCGCGGTTTGGCGGTCACCGATTTCGGCGATCGCAGCATCATTGCTCTGACGCCGGAAAACCTCAATCAGGCCATCGGGCCCCAGGCGAAATCCGGCCAGAACAACATTCTCTATACCTTGGCGGGTGTGCTTCGTATGCTGCCCAACCAGATTATTGTCGATAACAGGTTGGCCGCCATTGATATGTCCGCGTCGAACAGCAGCGGGACAGATTGGGAAAAGTCGTTGCGCGTCGCTCTGATGGTCGGCAAAGCGCTGACCGATGGCGGCCTGGCGACACCGTTGACGGTGCGCAGTCATGTCGCCGCCAATGGCGAACCGGCCGGCATCGATATCATCGTCCTGGCGACAACGGCGCCGGGGGATGACGGCCAGATGGAGACGGGCACCGGGTCCGTGGACGAGCCGCAGCCATGAAGCGGTTCGTTCCCTTTCGCCTGTTCTGGCCCTCCCGCCTCTTCTGGATGGCGACCGCCCTTGGCTGTGCGCTGACCGTCATGCCGGGCCGACCGTCATCGGCCGATCAATCGATTCTCGCACGTGGCTGGACCCACCAGGATTACGGCCGATTGGTGCTGGATACCGGATCCGGTGAGGTGCGCGATGTGAAAGTCGCCGGCCAGGTGATGGTCATCCGTTTCAAGCGGCCCGTCAAAGTCGATATGACGGCGGCCATCAACAATCTGCGGCCTTATCTCATATCGGCATCGCCGGATGCGGATAATAAGCAACTGACATTGCGGTTGCGGCCGGGGCTCGATTACCGGAATTTCGACAATAACGGCAATCTCGTCCTCGATTTCACCTTGCCGGGCGGGAAGAAATTTTCCGCGGGCAAGGCGTCATTGGTGCCGGCCTCGCCGGAAAAAAAGCAGGTCACCGCCGGCAAGCAGCCGGCGAATACGCAACCCGTCAATGCGCAGCCGGCCAATAACCGGCCAATCGAGCTGATTCAGCCGCGCAGCGGCGAACACGGCAACTATAGCCGGTTGGCATTCGATTTACCTGTTGGCACCTCGGCCACCATGCGAAACGAGGGCGGTCAAACGACGCTGCGGCTCAAAGGTCCGGCCTCCCTGGATCTTGGCAAATTGCAGCGCCGGTTGCCGGCGCGGGTCCAGAGTATTTCCGCGCGTGCAACGCCGGAGGGGCAGGTACTCGATCTGCGATTGAAGCCGGGCGTCGAGCCGCGCGGCACGCATCAGGGCCGCACGGTGGTGCTGGATTTCTTCGATCAGGGCAAAACGCGTGCCGAGACCAAGCATATTGCCGACAACAAATTACCGTCGGAGCCGGAAGCGGCAGCTAATCAAGAGAGCCACAGCGCAGGCGCTTTCGCCGGCCTGGAGCCGCTCGTTGCTTTGCCGGGACAGCCGATTGGCGCCACGGAGACGGAAATCGCTCCCGCCGCATCTCCCGCTTCATCATCCGCAGCTTCATCATCTCCAGCTTCCTCCACGGCGTCGGAAATTTCGACCCAACCGATGGCTGCTGCTGCGCAAGAAGAGCCGGCACCGCCGCCAAGTGCTGTCGATGTGCCGGTTACCGTGGCCCCGGCCGCGAATGGTGGCGCGATCCTGAGCTTCCAATGGCCTTCCGCGACCGGATTGGCGGCTTTCAAGCGTGGCAATGCGCTTTGGCTGGTCTTTGGTGCGCCGGCGCATTTCAGCGGCAAATCGCTTGATGCGGCGCCGTTGACGGCGCTCGGGCGGGTCGAGGCAATCGACAGCAAGTATGCCGCGGGTCTTCGCCTTCTGGCGCCGTCGGAAAGCAATGTGCCGGCGCCTGTTCTCAATCAGAGCGGCAATACCTGGGTGATCGATCTGACCCCCGGCCGCCCCGGTCCGCCGACCAAGGATCTGCCACAGCGGCGTGAGACACTGGCGCAAGGCGGTTCCAGCCTGTTGTTGCAAGCCGATCATCCCGGACCGATACTGACCTTGCCCGACCCCGCCGCCGGCGACCGGTTGCTGGTGGCGCCGTTGACGCAAACCGGTCTCGGTGTCGTTCAGCCGGCAGCCTGGCCGGAATTCAAGCTCTTGCCGAGTTACCAGGGTGTCGCGGCCGAGCCCTTTGCCGATAATGTGTCGATGCAGACACTGCCGAACGGCGTGGTGATTACCACATCGCTGGCGACCAAGCCGAATGTCGCGCAAGCCTCGGCTGCACCTGCCGAAAAGGCGGCATCCAATCAGGCGCCCGTGCCGGCAGCCGGGATCTTCGATCTGCCGGCCTGGCGCCGCGGCGGAGATGCGACGTTCCTGAAAGATCGCGACGAGCTGGAAGAGGCTATTACAGAAGCTTCGCCGGTACGCCGTAACGACGCTCGTCTCCAGCTGGCTGAATTCCTCTTCGCGCATGGCCTGGTACAGGAAGCGACCGGCATGCTCAACCTGATCAGCGACGAACGGTCGGCCCCGCTGAGCAATAAGCAGACGTTGACCCTGGCGGGTGCGGCGCATGCGTTGAATGGCGATCTCGATGAAGCGGCAAAGCTTTTGGGAAATCCGCTTGTCGGATCATCCCCCGAAGCCAGCCTCTTTCGTGGCATTCTCGCCGCTACCCGTGGCGACAACGAGGCCGCGACAAAATTCTTCAGTGAGCCTCTGCCCAATCTGCGGGACTATCCGAAGCCGCTGCGCACACAGCTTGGCCTGACCATCATGCGCACGCTCATCGACGGCGGCAATCCGATGGCTTCGCAAGCTTTCGCCGATGCCATGCGCGTCGACATGCCCGATGCCGAAACCACCGACCGCCTCAATTACCTTGATGGATTGCGGCAGTTGAAACTGGGCAAGACCGAAGGAGCCTTCAAGACCTGGGAAGCGCTGAACAACAGTCCGGTTGATGACGTCAAGGCGGAATCGCAATTCGCCATCGTCAATGAAAAGCTGCGGGCGAAGAAAATGACGCCCGCCGAGGCTGTCGAGCCGTTGGAAGCATTGCGGTTCTTGTCGCGTGGTGGCGGTTTCGAATTCGCTTTGCTGCGGAAGCTCGGTGAAGTCTATCTGGAAGCGGATCAACCGCGCCGCGGGCTTCTCACTTTGCGCCAGGCCGTCACCAATTTCGCCTCACGTCCGGAATCGAAGGATGTGGCGCAGGAGATGACGGATGCGTTTCGTCATCTCTATCTGGACGGGGGGGCGGATCGCCTCAGTCCGCTGACCGCGGTTGCGCTTTATGATGAATTCCGCGAACTGACGCCAAGCGGCCCCGATGGCGATCGTATGATCGCCGGGCTTGCCGATCGTCTGGTGAAGGTCGACTTGCTGGATGGCGCTGCAAACTTATTGGATATGCAAGTGAAACATCGCTTGAGCGGGATCGATAAGGCACGGGCCGGGGCCCGCCTGGCCGCCATCAGGTTGCTGGACAATAAGCCCGATCTGGCCGATCAGGCGCTGAAGAGCAGCGAGGTCACCGATGCCTTGCCCGACGATCTGATCGCATCCCGCCGCCAGTTGCAGGCACAGGCGGACTTCGGTCAGGGGCAGACGCTTCGGGCACTGGACGAGATCAAGGACGATGACAGTCTGTCAGCGCGCTGGTTGCGTGCCGACATGCTGTGGCAATTACAGGAATGGCCGGCCGCGGCAGATGCGCTGGGACAGGTCATGGATGCGGAAGAGACCAATATTGCCCGGCAGGCGGCCGCAATCATGACCAAGAATGACGTCGCTATCGACCCGACGGCAGTTCTGCGTGACTCTTCTGACCCGGCGACGACTGGCTCTGCGACCGCGCAAGCGCCGGACGACGCACCATCGGGTCCGGCCACGTTCACGGACGTCATGAACCGGCTGCGTAACGAGGCTTTCAAAGAGCGGCTGGGCCGGGTTGTCCTCAATCGCGCCGTCGCATTGTCACTTTCAGGTGATCGCAGCGGTTTGCGCGGCCTGGCCCGGCAATATGGGAAGAACATGGCACAGACCAACCTGGCGAAAAGCTTCACCATGCTGACATCGCCGAGCAATGGGCTTGCCGATTCCGTCAGCGCCGAAATGGCCAGCGTCGATCAAATCAGCAGTTTCGTGGACGAATATCGCGCCCGCCTGCGCCAGGCTAGCCTAAGCAACACAGCCGCCACCAACTGATATTGCGGTCTCCTTTGCATGCCCGTTCGGGTATTTTCCGCCCGCGGGCTGGGCATATGGACATTTTTTACGTTAATTTTAATTTATTTAGGCAATATAAGGTTGTGACTCAGGCTTTCCACCGGCAGTCTGTCCCTGTAAAGAATCCTTTTGCTGAGCATAGTTACCTGAGTGCGTGACCAACTTTTGCTTGGCTCGGCAGACGCCGAGGAATAATCTCCAGCCTGAACACGCATATGATCGGCCTTGCGACGGCGGGACCGGTTCAATCCCATATCCCAGTCGGTTCAGCCAATGTTGTTTAGCGACGCCCAAAGAGCCCTTCCCGGCTTTCTCCTGATCACAACACTGGTGGCAGTTTACATCGGGTTGTCTCCGGCGCCGGCAGATGATTGGGTGATCAATCCGCTGACCGGTGTGACGGCACTCGCTTTCTGTCTGCTCGCTTTTGCACGCATTGCTCTTGGGGTGCCCAACCGGGTGGCCAAACGAATCTGGATCGGCTTGATCGGGGTTTTTTGCACGGTTGCCGCAGCACAATTCGTCGAGCCTTACGGCCAGGCACTGCAAAAGAACTTCGGTATCGATGACGTCGCCGACTGCGTGCTGCTGATCGTCAGCCCGCTCACGCTTTGGATGATCTCGAAATTCGATCCGCCGCCGATCATGGCGCGCAACCTGTTTCTCTTCGGTTTCCTGATGCAGAGCGTGGCGACGATTCTGGACGTCTTGAATGCCTCGCTGGAATTGCATTGGCACCGGAACGTCGATGCAATCGACGTCATCACGGATTTCGGTCAGTTCGCCGCCTTGCAGGTCTATCTGATTGGCGTCGCGGTTTTCCTGCTGTCGCTGCGCTATCATCGGTTGGCGCGGGCAGGCGGGGTGAAAAAGCTCGGTGAATTATCCAGGTATCTGCTGGTCAGGCTGAATTTGGCCAATCGTGCCGGGTATTCATGGCAGCGTGAACGGCTGCCGGGTTACAGTGCCGGCCTGTGGTGCACGCGGCTGGCCAGTTGGCTGCCGATCGCAGCGCCGCAAATCCGGGAGCGGCAGAACAAAGATATCCATTGGCAGGTGGCCGACATTCTTCGCCTCGGCTGGCGCCAGGGGCTGGATGCCAGCGCCTATTATCGCTTCGGATTGTATCAACGGCTCAAATACGATCGGGCCGGTGGCTATCTGACAAATCTGGAAACATCGAACGGTCTGTTTGCCGCCATCGATCATCTGCTGGCAAAGCAGGTCAGCGGGAAATCGTCCGATCTCAGCGACCGGCTGTTGCTGGGGGCGTTCTGTGAAGAGCGCGGCCTGCCGTATCTGCCGGCCCTGCTGGTTGCCGAAAACGGCCGTCTCGACTATGTCGGCGACATGTCACCGGGAATGCTTGATCGCGATCTTCTGGCGATGCCGCGACATGCGGAAAAGGACGATCACTGGGGGCGCAACAAGCAGATCGTGCCATTCCTGGGCCGCGGCCGATTCAGCCGATTGGCCGCCGGGTCATGGCTTATCCTGCAGAAACCTGATTGCCCCGCCGGCTTGCATGATATGGCCGGTGACGCTCTTGCCGTTGTCCGGGTCATTACCTGCCGGACGAAGGCGGAGGATATCTGCGCCACGCATGGCCTGCTGCGGTTGGTCACCGGGGCCCAAGACCGCAGCGAAAGCGGGGGAGAGACGGAGCCGGTGCGCGGCGCGATTGCCGCGCTGGCTGCACCCATCAATATGGCGGATGGCCAGGTTGGGGAAGCGGTTGTCGACCAGCCGCGGCGCGATCTGGGACGGCACTTCCGCCACCCCGCGACGAATGGGCAGATTGCCGGCCTCACCATGCCAATGTGGTCGGAAATCAAGGCCCTTGCCTGCGAGGCCCATGCACAATGCCCCGACCGGTTTATCATCGGCTGGGATATTGCCTATAAGGAGGATGGCATCGCCATTCTCGGAGCAACGGCGCTACCGGATGTGGAGTTGCTGCAGAGTGCCTACGATGAGCCGATCGGCGACAGTCTGCTGGCGCAGCCCATTCTGGATTTTCTCCAGATCCTCAACGCCGTGCCGCAGCCCGGCCAGCGGGGACTCGATCCGAAGCTGACCGGAACGCATATCTAGATCAGGCCGTTCCGGTCCGGCTTTGCACCGGCATCGTGGGATCATCCACCGCCGTTGAAGCTGCGAACCAGGCTGCCGGCCACCAGATACCAGCCATCGACCAGCACGAAGAAGATCAGCTTGAACGGCAGGGCGATCATGACCGGTGGCAGCATCATCATGCCCATCGACATCAGAATGGATGCGACCACCATATCGATGATGAGGAAGGGCACGAAGAGCAGGAAGCCGATCTCGAAAGCGCGCCTTAACTCCCCGACCATGAAAGCCGGGATCAAGACCTGGAGCGGCGTATCCTGTGGCGTCGCCACCTGATCGATATTGGCAAGATCCATGAACAGGCGCAGATCCTTTTCCCGCACCTGACTTAGCATGAAATCCTTGAACGGCACCTGGACGCGGGTGAAGGCTTCCTGCTCATTGATCTGTTCGGCAACGAGCGGCGCGACCGCCGTGTCATAGGCCTTTTGAAAGGTCGGGGCCATGACGAAGGCGGTCAGGAACAATGCAAGGCTCACCAGGACGGTATTGGGCGGCGACGTGGCCGTGCCCAGGGCCGACCGTAACAGCGACAGGACGATCACAATCCGGGTAAAGGATGTGACCATCATCAGGATGCCCGGCGCCAGGCTGAGCACCGTCATCAGCGCGATGATCTGGACGATACGGCCGGTCATGCCGCCGGTGGGCGTATTGCCGAGATTGAAGGTCACACTCTGTGCCGCGGCCGGAAAGGCCATCGCCAGGCAGCCCAAGGCAAAGGCGGCGCCAAGGCAGGCAAACGCCGCCAGTCTGAGGACGGTCGGTTTCGGGAGAGCCGTGCAGCGCGCCCGCAGGCGCGGCCGACGGGCGCGCAGTGACAAAGAAAACTGCTTCAAGATTGGTCTTTCCGTGAGTGACTATCGCGCGCGGTCGTGCCGTCGGATGTGTTCTCGCGCTGGTCGCTATCCCCCGCGCCACGCAGCAGTTCGGCGAAGCTGGCGTCCTGAATATCCGCTGATCGACGCTGTCCCTGGCCGGCGCCGTGGGTGGATGGGCCGTGAGTGGGCGCACCGTGTGCGGGCGCGCCTTGGGCGGACATGCCGTGCATGGAGATGTTTCGCTCTACCACGGTATCTCCATGCGGACCGAGCAACAGGAGATGCTCGATGCCGTCGCGGCGAATGAGCATGAGGCGGTGGCGCGGGCCGAGTGTCAGGCTTTCGATGGCGGCCAACCGGCGCGACCGGCCCAGTTTGGCGCCGTAGCCGGAACGCCGCAGGAGCCACGCCGCCAGGGCCAGCAAGCCGAGGACGAGGAGCAGGGCAAGAATGAACCGGAGATAGCTATCGACTTCCATCGGAATCCGTTCGGTTCTCAGTCGCTATCCCGCGGCATTTCGGCGGGTGCATCCGGTGGCGGCGCATCATGGGACTGCGCCAGTGAAGGCGCTTGCGCGGGCGAGGGGGCCTGCCCCTGGCCGTAGGCAAGCTGCGCCCGCAGCCGCCGATCCGCCGATTCCAGGTTGAGCGCCAGATGCACGCGCTGGCGCCGCACGGCATTTTCCAATAGATCGAGGTGAACCAACATGTCTTCGAGGTCGGGCCGGAAAGCCTGCACTTCGCTGCGGTTCGCTCCGGCGATCGCATCGCAGAGAACGGCAACCCGCATTGTCAGCAGGTCCAGTTCGACTTGTTCACCGCGATGAGCCAGGACGGTCGCGACATCGATCATCTCCGCCAGCTCGCCGATGGTCTGGTGCAGATCGACAGAGCCCGGCTGCCCATCTTCATGCTGGATGACAGAATCCGTCATGTCGCGTCTCCTGTTGCCTGTGTCGTACGCGGCGGCTCCGAAACAACGTCACCGTCCGGCGCCTGACGATTGAGGCGATAAAGGTAAGAAAGAATTTCCGCCACCGCGGAAAGCGCATCGATGGGGATTTCGGCATCGACATCGACGGTGGCGAGAATTTGCGCGAGGTCGGCATCTTCGCGGACCGGAACGCCCTTGGCGAAGGCGATGGCGACGATTTGCTCGGCGACCGATCCGCGCCCTGTCGCCGTGACACGCGGCGCCTGCCGGGCATTGGCCTTGCCGTCGGAATCCTTGTAACTCAGGGCGATCGCCAAAGCGGGCTTGGCGGCATCGGCCGCCCGGTCGGAACGTGGCGCCGGGCGCCGCACGCGCATCGAGCCGCTTGATCCCGGCCGCGTTTGCTGCAAGTCGTCCTGGGCCGGATTCGCATCCTGCCGTTGATCCGCCGATCTGTGGGGAAGCGTTCGGTTGGGGCCGATTTCGTCCTTTGCCATCTTGCCCGATCTGTTGTCCGGTTTGCCGGAAGGGGCCTGCCGCCGAGGCCGTTAGAAAGAATTGCCGTCCTGATCCTGTCGCCATACCGTGCCAATGGCGCGCGACCTTGTTGCAGTCTTACTTGTTTTGCTTAATGAAGCCTTAATCAGAGACGTTAACGTCCCGTAAATCAAGCAGTTAAGCGTCGTCCGTGCCAATTCCCGGCGCTCCGGCTTCGATGCCGACTCAGTTGATGGATTGGGGTTAAGGGATTATTAAGCAGCCCGACGGATGATGCAAAGGACGAATGCTGCGACGGGACAGCCGGGGGCCTGGCGGCCGGCTGAGTGGCGGCATGTGTGCCGGATGAAAAGGCCGATTCGATGGATTTCACGAAGATTCCGCTGTTACAGCGCATGACCGACCGGATGGGTTGGCTCAATGCCCGGCAGGATGTGTTGTCGCAGAACGTCGCCAATGCCGATACCCCCGGTTTCATCCCGCGCGATCTAAAGCCGCAGAGTTTCGAGGAGCATGTGAAGCGGTTGCAGCCGGTCAATCCGGAACTGACCAATCCGATGCATATGCAGGGCACTGTTCCGGTCAAGAAGGGGCCGGGCAGCGATAAGGAAAAAGACCCCTACGAAACGGCGCCGGCCGGCAACTCCGTCGTGCTGGAAGAGCAGATGATGCATGTGACCGAGACGCAGACGAATTACCAGCTGATCACCAACCTCTATCGCAAGCATGTCGATATGATGAAGCGGGCCATCGGGACCAGCTGATCGCTGATACCCCGGTGACGCCAGAAGGAGAGCGCGATGGATCTCAATGATTCCCTGATGATTGCGGCGGCGGGCATGCGTGTGCAGGGCGAACGCCTGCGCGTCATCTCCGAAAACCTGGCGAACGCGGATTCGGTCGCGGAAACGCCGGGCGGCGATCCGTATCGGCGCAAGACCATCAGTTTCAAAAATGCACTCAACAAGGAACTCGGCCTGGAAACCGTTCAGGTATCCAAAATCGGCAAGGACCAGAGCGATTTCCGCAAGAAATACGATCCGGGCAACCCGGCGGCCGACAAGAGCGGCTATGTCACCTTGCCGAACGTCAACACGCTGATCGAGTTGACCGATATGCGGGAAGCCGAGCGGTCTTACGAAGCAAACTTGAAAACGATCGAAGCGTCGCGCACCATGCTGCAGCGGACGATCGATATCCTGCGCTGACATTATCCTGACCGACACTGGATGCAAAAGCCCGCGGTGAGGCCACTGCGCGCTTGAGGGAGAGATAGGATGACCGTTCCCATTAATAATGCCCTGGCCGCCTATAATGCCGCTGCCCAGCAGACCGGCGGGCAGGCGCTGGCACCGAGCGAAGAGCGTGTCGGTCCCAGTTTCGGTGAACTGTTGCAGCAATTTGGCAACCAGGCCATCGCCACCGGCAAGGAAGATGAAAAGCAGAGCATGGCGGCCAGCGTCGGCAAGGCCAACATGACCGATGTGGTGACGGCGGTGTCATCGGCCGAGTTGACCGTACAGACTGTGACGGCCGTGCGCGACAAGGTCGTGGCGGCCTATCAGGACGTGCTGCGGATGCAGATCTGATCGGCCCGATCGGATCTGACAGGGACAAGCGGGAAGGATCGGACGATGGATGAAGCGGCTGTTCTGGAAATCGCCCGTGATGCCGTCGTCGTCATGCTGAAGATCGCCGCGCCGGTCATGTTGATTTCGCTGATCGTCGGTCTGATTATTTCATTATTCCAGGCATTGACCCAGATCCAGGAAATGACCCTGACCTTCGTGCCGAAGATGCTGGTTGTTTTCGTATCGCTGCTCATTCTCGCACCTTTCATGCTGCATACCTTGATCGATTTCACCGAACAGCTGATGAGCCGGTTGGGCAGTTGAGCCCGATGACGACCCGGATGACGGCACGGCGCGGGCTGTCGCGATGACATTGGAACAGTTTCTCAACGGCAGCATTTTCCAGTATTTCATGGTCTTCGCCCGGATTGGCGGCGCAATCATGTTGCTGCCCGGCTATGGCGAGGGCTATGTCGCGCCGCGCGCCCGCTTGGTCTTGGCGGCGACGATCAGCCTTGTCGTGTTGCCGGTTGTGGTGGATCGCATTCCGGGCATGCCGGCGCGGCTGGATGGGTTTTTCCTGTTGCTAGTCGGGGAACTCGGTATCGGGGTCTTCTTCGGCTCGGTCGCCCGCATGCTGCTGATGGCAACCGAGACGGCCGGTATGATCCTGGCTTTGCAGATCGGCATCGCCAATGCCATGATCCAAAGTCCGATCTCCGCGGAACAGGGTGCTGTTCCTGGTAACTTCCTGCTGATGGTCTGTCTTTGCCTGATTTTCGTGACGGGACTGGATCAATTGGCCCTGAAATCGCTGATCAGTACCTATGTGATCTTGCCGCCGGGCCAATTTCCGCCGATGGGCGATCTGGCTTACTTCGTGGCCCGCATGGCGGCGGATAGTGTGCTGATCGGCCTGCAGATGGTGGCGCCATTCCTGGTTTACGGCCTGGTCTTTTCCGTCGGCCTTGGCATGCTGGCGCGCTTGATGCCGACCTTGCAGGTCTTCTTTGTTGCAACGCCATTGCAGCTTCTGGGCGGTCTCGGCCTGTTTGCCGTCAGCCTGACGACCGCCGCGCTCTGGTTCCTCAATTCCTATGAGGAACGCATCTCCAACTTCCTTACCACGATCAGATAGGGAAAGCGGGAGATGGCCGAGAACGACGATTCAGATAAAACGGAAGACCCTACGAGTAAGCGACTTGACGATGCGCGCAAGCAGGGTCAAGTCGCCAATTCCCGAGAGGTCAACAACCTGTTCATGATGGGCGCGCTGACCCTGTCGGTGGCGATGTTCGGCAGCAGCATTGCCGGTGACATCAAATCGATGATCATGCCCTTCATCGAGGCGCCGGATCAGATTCCAACGGATATCGGCCACTTGCAGGTCCTGGCCTGGCGGTTCCTGGGACAGCTCCTCATGGCCGGTGTTGTTCCCCTGGTGATCGCCGTGTTCGCCGCGGTCGGTGCCGGCTACCTGCAGTTCGGCCTGCTTTGGTCGGCGGAAGGCTTGATGCCGAGCCTCGACAAGATTTCACCGCTCGCGGGCTTCAAGCGCATTTTCTCCTTGCGTTCGCTGAACGAATTTCTGAAGGGGCTGCTGAAGATCGCCATCGTCGGCTCGGTGGCGACCAGCCTGTTGCTGCCGGCCATGAGCCGCGTCCATGGCTTGATCGGTCTCGACCCCGCGCAATTGATGGTGACCCTCAAATCGGAGGTCATGCATCTGCTCTTCGGCGTGCTCTGTGTCATTATCGTGATCACGATTTTCGACGTCTTCTATCAGCGGTTCCAGCATATGCGCAGCCTGCGGATGTCGCGCCAGGAGCTGAAGGAAGAATTCAAGGACACGGAAGGCGATCCGCTGGTCAAGGGTAGGCTGCGGCAGTTGCGCATGGAGCGCGCAAGGCGGCGCATGATGGCGGAAGTGCCGAAATCCGACGTCGTCGTCACCAACCCGACCCACTATGCCGTCGCCTTGAAATATGACCAGAACTCGATGGGTGCGCCGCGTGTGACGGCCAAGGGCACGGACAAAGCCGCTTTGCGTATCCGCGAACTGGCGCGCGAAAACGATGTGCCGGTGATCGAAAATCCGCCTTTGGCCCGCGGCCTTTATGCGTCGGTGGAAATCGATCAGGAGATCACGCCGGAATTCTATAAGGCGGTGGCCGAGGTCATCAGCTATATCATGAAGCTGAAGCGCAACCGGCGTTAAGGTGCTTGCGCAACCTCTTGTTTCTTACGATTTCCAGATATCGGCAACGATTTCGTACGACCGCAACCGGTCCTCATGGCCGAAGAAGTCCGAATTGATCATGACTTCATCGGCCTGCGTTTCCGCCAACAGCGCTTCCAGTTTCTCCTTGACCGTGGCGGGACCGCCGATGATGGCAGCGCCCAGGAAACGGTCGACGCCGATCTGTTCGCGTGGTGTCCACAAGGCTTTCATATCTTCGACGGGTGGCATCAGCGGTATGGGATTGCCGCGGATCAGATTGAGGAATTTCTGCTGCGCCGTCGTCGCCTGGCGCGACGCCTCGGCATCGGTTTCGGCGGCGACCAGTGGTATGCCGACCATCGCATAGGGGTTTTCCAGCACCTCGGACGGGCGGAAATGGCGACGATAGAGCGACAAAGCTTCCAACATGCCGGCCGGTGCGAATTGGCCGGCAAAAGCGTAGGGCAGGCCCAGCAAGCCGGCGAGCCGAGCGCTGAAATCGCTGGAGCCCAGCAGCCAGATCGGCACCCGCGATCCCGCACCTGGCACGGCCTGGACCGGTTGCCCTGGCTCGGCGGGATCGAGCAGGTAGCGCAGTTCTTGCACCAGGTCGGGGAAGGCATCGCCGGCCCGGGGGTCGACCCGCAGCGCCCGCATGGTGCGCTGGTCGGCGCCGGGCGCCCGGCCGAGGCCAAGATCGATCCGGCCGGGATAAAGCGCTTCCAGTGTGCCGAAGGCTTCCGCAACTACCAGCGGCGCGTGATTGGGCAGCATGACGCCACCCGAGCCGACACGAATGGTCGAGGTGCCGCCGGCGATATGGCCGATCAGCACCGAGGTGGCCGAGCTGGCGACGCCGGCGATGTTATGGTGTTCGGCCAGCCAGAAACGCGTAAAGCCCAGACGTTCGACATGGCGGGCGAGATCAAGGCTGCGCTTGAAGGCATCGCTTGCATTTCCGCCAAGGGTGAGCGGGGCGAGATCGAGGACGGATAAGGGCGTTTCGGCTAGTCGGCTCATGGTCTCTCATCGCGATGATATGGGCAGCAAGCCGATAGATAGGCAACATGGCGCGTTGCCACCAGTAGTCGGCGCAGCGATCAGGTTTTATCCCGCGATGATGTCAGGGTCTTTCGATCTGCCTGCATCTCGGTCAGGAGCCAATCGCGCACCAAAGCGGCAGGCTCGCGCAACGGCCGGCTGGCGGTGGCGACGATGTAATAGCTGCGGCCGGTCCGCAAGGTGTTGCGGCTGGCGGGCGCGAGGTTGTGCGACAGGAGATCATTGGCGATGACGTGCCACCAGCCGAGCGCGATGCCCCGGCCGCTGATTGCCGCCTGGATGACCAAGGTGTAATCGGAAAAGGTCAGGCTGCGGCTGCCGCTGACCGGTGGATAGTCGAATTCCGACAGATAGAGCGACCAGGGGATCCGCAAACTGCCGGAAAGATGCACCAGCGTGTGACCGCTGAGATCGGCGCAATCATCCAGGCTGCCGTGCGTGTCGAGATAGGCCTGGCTGCAGACCGGGATGACTTCTTCTTCCATCAACTGCCAGCGCAGATGGTTGCCGTCATCGGGCGTGTCGTATCGAACGCCGAAATCGACATCGAGAACCGGACCGACCGGTTCCGAGCGGACCAGCTGGAAGCGTAGATCGATGGCGGGAAATTCCTCCTGGAAGCGCGCCAGGCGCGGCATGAACCAGTGCATGGCGAAGGCCGAGGAGACCGAGAGCGTGACGGTGCTCTTGCCGCTCTTGCGCGACAGCAGGTCCTCTAGCGTGATCTCGACGCGCTGCAGACTGCTGGCGACCGAATTGTAGAGCAGGCGCCCGTCATCGGTCAGGGCAAGGCCGGTCGGATGGCGCTGGAACAGGGGCAGGCCGATATGGCTTTCGAACCGGCTGATCATGCGGCTGACGGCGGATTGCGTGACGCTCAATTCAGCGGCCGCGCGGGTAAAACTGAGATGGCGCGCGGCGGATTCGAAGACCAGCAGGGCATTGGCACTCGGAAGCAGGCGGCGAAGCTGGGTCATGACTTTGATGAATGCGGTGGCTGATAATTTTGGCTTTTGACCATGGGTTTGCCATTCAAGAATATCATGACGAACTTGGCAAGGACCGCCTGCAAGGCGGCGGGGAGTGAAGATGGAGACCAGGGAATTGCCGACATCACAGATGCCCAAGTCGCTATGGGCGGCGACGGCCATACCGGCAGCGCCTGAGATTCGGCCGCTGGCGGCGGATATCCGGACCGAGATCGCGGTGATCGGCGGCGGTTTCGTTGGCTTGAACGCGGCTTTGCGGTTGCTGGAGCGCGGCCACCAGGTCGTCGTGCTCGATGCATCGGAGCCGGGTTGGGGGGCATCGGGCCGCAATGGCGGGCAGATCATTGCCGGCCTGAAGTATGATCCCGACAAGCTGAAATCTCTTTTCGGTCCGGATCTGGGTGGCCGCATGGTCGCTGCTTTCGGTGCAGCGGCCGATCAGGTCTTCAACCGCATCGAAACCTATGGGATCGACTGCCATGCCGATCGTTCCGGGTGGATCTATGCGGCCCATGGGGTGAAGCCGTTGCATAACCTGGTGGAGCCGCGCCATCGCCAGTGGGCGGCCAATGGAGCGGATGCCACCTTGTTGACGGCGACACAAATCAGCGAGCTGATTGGCTGCGCACCCGATACCTATGCCGGTGGCTGGCTTGACCGGCGTGGTGGGGTCCTGCAACCGCTCAGTTATTGCCGCGGCCTGGCGCGCGCCGTCATTGCCAAAGGCGGTGCCATCTACCGTCAAACACCGGCAACGCGCCTGGCCAATACGGCCGATGGATGGACGATATCGGCCGGCGGCTTTCAGGTCAGGGCCGATAAGGTCCTGCTTGCCACCAATGCCTATACCGATCAGCTCTGGCCGGGGCTATCGCGGACCATCGTGCCGGTCACCAGTTTTCAGATCGCCACCAAGCCCCTGAAGCCGGATTTGAGCAAGACGATCCTGCCCGGCAATCAGGGCGTCACCGATACGCGTCGCCTGCTGGTTTATTATCGGCGGGACCATACCGGCCGCTTCATGATCGGCGGCCGGTCGCCGGTCGATGACGACCCGCAATTCAGCGATGCCGGCAGCATCCAGCGTCTGGCCAACCGCCTGTTTCCGCAATTGGACATGAACGAGCTTGATTTCGTCTGGAGCGGACGGGTCGCCATCACCAAGGACCGCTTCCCGCATCTCCATATCCTTGCACCAAATCTCTATACGGCAATCGGCTGTAATGGACGGGGTGTTGCGATCGGTACCGTGATGGGACAGGTGCTGGGCGATCTCGCCGGCGGCGCCGAGCCGGCATCGATCCCGTTCCCCGTCACCGCGCCGGCGCCCTTTCATTTGCACGGATTGCGGCAGGCGGGGATCTTCGCGTTGAGCCGGTTCTACCTGTTGCTGGACCGCCTCGACGCCGCTTAGGCATGTATCAGCCTTTGAACATGTTGTTCATCTTCGCATGCGGCACGGCATGTTCGGCAAAGGAGAAACTGCCGGCGGTGCGCATTTCCTCGGCGGCATGAAACAAGGCGCCATAGGCCACGCGTGCAAGTGAGCCGCCGACACTGATCCGCTTGACGCCGAAGCCAGACAGTTCCTCATGGGTGAAGGCCGCGCCGACCAAGCCCATCACGACATTGACGGGTTTCGGCGCGACGGCCTTGACCACCGCCTTGATGTCGTCGGCGGTTTTGAGACCCGGCGCATAGAGCACATCGGCGCCGGCTTCCGCGAAGGCCTGCAAACGGCGGATCGTATCGGCGAGATCAGGACGGCCATGCAGATAATTTTCGGCACGCGCCGTCAATATGAATGGAAAGGGCAGGGAGCGTGCCGCCGTGACCGCCGCTTTCACGCGCTCCAAGGCGAGGTCGAAGGAATAGATGGGGTCTTCCGGTCGGCCCGTTGCGTCCTCGACCGAACCACCGACCAAACCGACGCCGGCCGCCAGGCGTATTGTCTCGGCACAGACGTCCGGCGCATCGCCGAAGCAGTTTTCCAGATCGGCGCTGACCGGCAGGTCGCTCGCGGCGACAATGGCCCGGGCATTTTCCAGTGACTGCTCGCGGGTCATCGACCCATCGGGCTGGCCCAGCGTGAAGGCCGCGCCGGCACTGGTGGTCGCCAGCGCGAGATATCCGAAATGCGCCAGGATTCGCGCGCTGCCGGCATCCCAGGCATTGGGTATGATGAAGGCGTTGGACTGTTCATGCAGTGTCTTGAAAGCGACAGCCTTGCTGGCTTGTGCGGTCATCGTCCATTCCTCCGTCACTCTTCAGAATTGAGATGGGTATCGATCAGGGCGGTCTAGCCAAAGAGGGGCGGTTAAAATAACGTGCTCGACGTTTTAGCTGCCCGCGATCTTATGGTCGCGGGGCAGTGTAGCAGAACGAAAATGATGTGGGAGCAATAGATGACGACGATCACTGTGCCGGCGTCTCAGGGGCGCGCCGTGCGGGTTGCCAAGGGAGAGAAGCTGCGTATCACCACGCCGAAAGGATCTCAGGCCGCAGACTTTTTCGCTTTCAATGCCGAGAATGTCGGTGAATGGCTGTCCTGCCCGCATACCTGGGTGACAAGTTTCTGCATTAAGCCGCGGGAAGGTGACGTCTTCCTCTCACGCTTCCGGCGGCCGATGCTGCGTTTCGTCAAGGACGGTGCCGATGGCGTCCACGACATGATGATCGCTGCTTGCGACCAGTTCCGCTATGAATTCTTCGGTCATCATCATCCCCATGCAAGCTGCTCGGACAACCTGCAGACGGCGATGCGCCGCGAGGGATATGAGATTTCCGTCATTCCGCAGCCGGTCAATTTCTTCACCAATACCCAGATCGATGCGCAATCCCGGTTGGTTTCCCCGCCCAATCCGGTCGCACCCGGCGCCTTTGTCGAGGTGGAGGCCTTGATGGACGTCATCTGCGTCATCTCCTCCTGTCCCTTCGATCTGCCGGTTGAAGATTGGCCGATCAACGCTGCCCAAGGTGTCACCGAACTGCTCCTGGACGTGCAATAGCCGCCCGGGCGACAGTGGGCGCCGGATAACCTGCATGTGCGTGGCAACCGGTCGGATCTAGCGCAGGTTCAGCCTGTTTATTTGGGGTTGAGCCACAGTTGCGTTAAACTCCGCCGCCGGTTGCGACTCGGCAGTTGGGGCAGAGCACAGGGATGGGCAGCCAAGCTGTAAAAATGGCTGATTTGCAAGGGATGAGGTGGTCTGGAATGGCGTCCCGGCTGGTGGGTAGCGCAGCCAGGCATTGTGCACGGCCATTATCTGCCCTTTCTAAAGTTGTGGCGCCAGGCCTTGGTGTCTCGCTTCTGCTGTCACCAATTTGCAGACAGGCCGGGGCACAAGACACGACAACGGTAACAACCGCGCCAGTCACATCATTGACCGTTCCACTGCAGGCCGCGCCGGCTGAGGGGCTTTTCGGTTTCAGCTATCCGCAGATTGCACTGGCGGTGGCAGCCCTGGTCATCATCGTGTTGCTGATCAATATCTGGCGGACACGGCGTCAGATGGCGCTGCTGCGGGACAGCCTCGATGTGACAAAACGGGCGCGGCAACTGGTCGATTCCAGCGGCCGGGTGCGCTTTGCCAACGCGGCCTACGGCAAGATTTTTCCGACCGTCGACGTCCCGCTGATCAGCACGCTGAGCAGCCTGATCGCGGCCGGCTCCGATGCCGCCCATAAGCTGCAGCAACTGACGCTCAGCCTGGAACAGACGGGCCAGGGGCGGGCCGATATCGATGTCATCATGCAATCCGGCGACCGGGAAATTCTCGATGTCTCGGCCTATCAGCTGCATGGTTTCAGCGGCTTCGTTCTCTGGAGCCTCGATATCGTCACCGAGCAGCGGCAGATCGAAGAATATATCCGTTCGGATCATGAGAAATTCGCCGATCTGGTCGAGCATGCGCCGATCGGCTTCTATTCGGTCGATGAAAACGGTGCCTTCCAGTTCGTCAATGAGACGCTGGAAAGCTGGCTCGACCTGCAAAGCGACGAGAACGGTGTTTTCACCGTCAAGCTGCACGACCTTATCGTCGGTCCATTGCCGCCAGGTACACCGTCTTACAGCCCCTTCGCGGACCCCGCTGCACGGTCCGGCGAGGTGATGCTGCGGCGCCCCAATGGGCAGGTGATGCAAGCCTATATCCGCCACGCCGTGGCAGCCGTTCAGGCCGGTGGCAGGCGGACGGCCATTCGGACCCGCTCGGTCGTGCATGACCTGTCGCGCGAACAGGAACTGGAACGGGCCCTGCAGGTTTCCGAGCAATATTTCCAGCGCTTCTTCGAGGAGGCGCCGACCGGCATTGCGCTGATTGATACGGCTGGCCGGATCGAACAGGCAAATCGCGCCTTCCAGCAATTGGCCGATGCCGGGAACTGGCGCGACGCGCCGATGATCGAGCTGGTCCATCCCGATGATCGCAGCGCGGTGACGGAGCATTTTACGGCCGTTCTCGATAATGGCCGCCCGCTGGGCCCCCTGACGGTGCGCCTGGCCGGCCAGGCGCACCGTCAGGGGGCCCAGCGGGCGGCCATTATCGAGAACGGCCGTAAAATGCTCCGTCACCGCGCTGCGATCATCGGGATGGACCAGCTCGATCATCGGCGCGTCGCGCCAGTTCCCGG
>SSEL01000008.1 GCA_008012315.1 Rhodospirillaceae bacterium | reverse complement strand
GTGGGTAGGGGTGGTAGTTGGCGATCTTGCCGTCGCGGATGACCATGTGGTGGCTCAGTACGCCGCGTACGGCTTCGGTGAAGCCGCAGCCGATGCCGTCTTTGGGTACCTCGAATTTCTCCCAGGTCTTGGTGCGTCCGGCCCGGATCTCGACGAGTGCCTTTTCGCAGAAGTACAGTGCCGATGCTGCGGCGTAGGCCTGGAAGTAGGTGCGTGCCCGGTTGCGTTCGATGGTGTTGGAGCCGTGTACGGGGACTTTCCATTCCAGATCGACGGGGCCTTTGAGGGCGGTCTTGGGCAGGTGGATCTGCACACTGTTGCCGGTGGCTTTGATGAAGTCGTGTTCGACCAGCCCGGCCAGTGCGGTCGCCCACAGTCGTGCCAGCGGGCCGCCACCGGTGTCTAGTGCCAGGTGCTCACCTTGGTGCAGCCAGCGTGGTGACATCACCCAGCTGTAGTTGCCGCCGTCGAGATCACGCTTTTGTGGGCGTGGGTTGGTGTGCTGGTTCCATGGGTGGCGCCGGTCGACGGGGTTGCCCAGTGGGTCGGTTTTGACGAACATCTCCTGGTCGGTCCAGTCGTCGTAATAGGAACTGCCCAAAAGGATCCGGATACCCAGGTTGATGTCGACCAGGGAGTGGGTGACCAGTTTGCCGTCGACCACCACCCCGGGGGTGACGAACATGGCGTTGCCCCACCGCTCCATGTCCTTGTAGTCGAAGTTGCATACCTGCGGGTCCTGGAACGACCCCCAGCAGCCCAGCAGGGTGCGCCGCAACCCGACGCTTTCATAGCCGGGCAGTGCCTGGTAGAAGAAGTCGAACAAGTCGTCGTGCATCGGCACGACCTTCTTCATGAACTCCACATAGCGCATCAGCCGGCTCATGTAGTCGGTCATCAGCTGAATCGTGGCCACCGTGCCCACCCCGCCGGGATACAGCGTGGACGGGTGCACGTGGCGGCCCTCCATCAAACAGAACATCTCCCGGGTGTAGCGCGACACATGCAGTGCTTCGCGGTAGAACTCCCCGGAGAACGGATTCAGCGACCGCATGATGTCGGCGATCGTCTTGTAGCCGTGCGCGGCCACGTTGGGAGCCGCGGTGTTCTCGGCCTTGGCGAGCACCTCCGGATTGGTCTCTTTGACCATCTTCTCGCAGAAATCCACCCCGACCAGGTTCTCCTGGAAGATGTTGTGGTCGAACATGTACTCGGCGGCCTCACCGAGATTGATGATCCACTCCGCCAGGTGCGGTGGCTGCACCCCATAAGCCATGTTCTGGGCATAACACGAACAGGTGGCGTGGTTATCCCCGCAAATACCACAGATACGACTGGTGATGAAATGGGCGTCGCGGGGATCCTTGCCCTTCATGAAAATCGAATACCCACGAAAGATCGACGACGTGGACTGACACTCGGCCACCACATTGTTATCGAAATCGATCTTGGTGTAGATACCCAGGCTGCCCACGATCCGGGTAATCGGATCCCAGGCCATCTCGGTCAACTGACCCGGCTTGTTGCTCTCGTGTGTCGGCTTCGGAATGATCGTCGTCATCGAAAATTCGCTTCCTACTCCAGGGAAAAAATCTCGGGGCTTACCAGGTCCGGCGGGCGCCGGTGGTCAGTTCAGGACGGCTATGACGCCAACGCGGCTCCTTGTCCAGGGTGCGTCCGGTGATATGACGCAACCGGCGGATCACCGAGCCATACAACCCCGACGCGGTACTGGACACCTTCCCGCCCGGCGGCTCGTCCATAAACGGCATGAACTTGTCCGGGAACCCCGGCATCGTGCAACCGATACAGATACCACCCACATTCGGGCACCCACCGATACCGTTCATCCAACCCCGCTTGGTGACATTGCACTTCACCACCGGACCCCAACACCCCAACTTCACAATGCACTTGGGCGAGCCGTACTCGGTCGCGAAATCACCCTGCTCGTAATAGCCGGCCCGGTCACAACCCTCATGCACCGTATTACCGAACAACCACCGCGGCCGCAACTGATCATCCAACGGAATCATCGGCGCCTGCTCGGTCGCCATATACAACAGATACGTCAACGTCTCAGACAAGTTATCCGGCTGAATCGGACACCCCGGAACACACACGATCGGAATCCCGGCCTTACTCTTCCAATCCCAACCCAAATAGTCCGGCACCCCCATCGCCCCGGTCGGATTCCCCGCCATCGCATGAATACCGCCATAACACGAACACGTCCCCGCACACACGATCGCCGTAGCCTTGGGCGCCAACCGATCCAACCACTCACTGGTCGTGATCGGCTGACCCGTCGCCAGATCATTACCAAACGCCGCCCAATAACCCTCGTCCTTGATCCCCTCGTTGGGAATCGAACCCTCCACCACCAAAACAAACGGATCCAACTCACCGCGGTCAGCCTTGCGGAACCACTCCAAGAAATCATCGGCCCCACCCTCAGGCCCACACTCGAAATCAATCAACGGCCAATGCACCGCAACCTGCGGCAAACCCGGCAACGCCCCCAACGCGATCTCCTCGATCGTCGGCTGCGTGGCAGCAGTCAACGCCACCGAATCACCATCACAACTCAAACCCGCATTGATCCACAACACATGAATCAACGTCTGCTCCGCTTTAACTGCTTGCTTGGTAGGCATCGACTGCACACTCCCCAGGGGTAACGGCTCTAGACCTCGACGACACCAACCCAGATCACCATCGACCTAACTGTGGCATCAGTCACAAAAACTACTCCTCACCACCACACTTTGTCGACGAATCTCCAACAAACACCTATGACAAAACACTTGGGAGACCCCAGGAGTCACTTAACCCAGGGCGACATGCGAATTGGTCGCAATCAGTCGGTCGGCGCGCCGGCAGCGAACCGGCGCAACCAGTCGAACCAGGCGTCCATACCTGCGCCGGTTCGGGCGCTGACCGGCAGGATGGTCGCGGTCGGATTGACCTCGCGAACCCGGGTGACGTAATTCTCGACATCGACGTCTAAATACGGGACCAGGTCGATCTTGTTGAGCAGCACCACATCCACGGCGCGGAACATCACCGGGTACTTGAGCGGCTTGTCGTCCCCCTCGGTGACCGAATAGACCATCGCCTTGGCGTGCTCGCCGACGTCGAACTCGGCCGGGCAGACCAGGTTGCCGACGTTCTCGATCACCACGAGGTCCAGGCCGGGCAGCTCCAGGCCGCGCAACGCGCGGGTGACCATCGGCGCGTCGAGGTGGCACTCGCCACCGAACCCGTTGCCGGTATTGAGCAGCGATATCTGTGCACCGCGCCCGGCCAGCTTGGTTGCGTCGAGGTCCGTGGCGATGTCTCCCTCGATCACGCCGACCGCGACGTCCCCGCCCAACTCGTCGAGTGTGGCCGACAAGATCGTGGTCTTCCCAGAGCCCGGTGAGCTCATCAGATTGAGCGCCCGAACCCCGTTGCTCTCGAAAGCTTCCCGGTTGGCGCCGGCGCGGGCATCGTTTTCGGCGAAGATCGCCTCCAGCACGTCGACGCGCTGCGACCCGGTGCGATAGCCACTGTGATCCCCGTGGTCGTGGTCGTGATCCCCGTGGTCGTGGTCGTGATCCCCGTGGTCGTGGTCGTGCACCGTGCCGTCGTCGTGGCGATGAAATCTGCCCATAGCATGCTCCCTACTCTTTCTGGGTCTGCTGAGGTTCCCGGTCGGAGACGTCCAGTGAGGTCACCAGGAACTCGTTACCGCGCAGCACCGCGACGTCGGCGCTGTCGCAGCGCGGACACAACAGCGACCACTGCGACGTGATCTCCGAATCGTGCCCGCACGAACGGCACTGCACGGCCGCGGTGACCGACTCCAGTTCCAACTCGGCCTCGGGCATGTCGGCAAAGTCCCGGACCATGCTCCAGCAGAAGGACAGCGACTCGGGTACCACCTGACGCAGCGCACCGATCCGGACCCGGACCACGTCGACGTGCTGACCATCGGCGTGGGATTTCACCACGTCCGCGATCGCCTCGCACAGCGCCAACTCATGCATCGCAAGCCGTCGTCGCCGTGCGCAGGACCATAGGCACCGTTGTACATGACAAGTCGGTAGCTGCGCCGCAGGTTTCTCCGAATCGAATGCGCCCCACCGGGTTGCCGGTGGTCGACGAGAGCCCGACCGCCGACCCCCGTGGCAGATCGGCTCGACCTTCATACGAACGTGTCGGTGCCTACCGCGACGTTCGTGGGCCGTCTCGCCCGGTCCGATGAAGGCGCGAAGCGGCGCCGTCGGCAGTCGTCGGTACCGGGTGGATCGGCGCGGGGTCCGGCGGCGGCGATATTGATGAAAATAATCCGGATTTTGGGTCGCAATACGGTTGGAACGCTCCTACCATGACGTGATATCGACCACATACTGAGGAACGGTGTGATCTCTACGGCTGCTAACGAGTGGGGCAACGGGCACGGTACGGACTTTCGCGCGCCCGCCGTCGCTCCTGCGCGGTGGCGGTGATGACCGAAACCTCGCTGCGGCCGATCGCAGGCCTGGATTGCGGTGAAGTCCGACGACGATTCACCGTCGCAGGTGTCGTGCAAGGGGTGGGTTTTCGCCCGTTTGTGCACCGCGTCGCCAGCGATCTCGGCCTGGCCGGATTTGTCGGCAACGACTCGGGCGCGGTCTTCATCGAGGTGCAGGGACCCACGGCGCGCGTCGAGGAGTTCGCCCGTCGGCTCGAGACCGACGTGCCCCCGTTGGCAAGCATCAGCAGTCTGTCGGTGGCCGATCTCACCGTTGATCCTGCGACCGCGGCGGGATTCACCATCGCGGCCAGCCGGACCGTCGCCGGTGCCACCACCCCGATCCCGCCGGACATCGCGGTCTGCGACGACTGCCTCGCCGAGTTGTTCGACCACCACGACCGGCGCTATCGGCACCCGTTTGTGACCTGCACGAACTGCGGCCCGCGGTTCACCATCATCCGGACGCTGCCCTACGACCGGCCGGGCACCACCATGGCGGGGTTCCCGATGTGCGAGCGGTGCGCCGCCGAGTATCACGACCCCTCTGATCGACGATTCCACGCTCAACCGGTCGCCTGTCAGAATTGTGGTCCCTCGCTGTGGTTTCGCTCGGATGCCGGGCGGGTCGACGGATCGGACGCCGCGTTGGCGGCCACTCAGCGGATGCTCAGCACCGGCGCGGTGGTCGCGATCAAGGGCATCGGCGGGTATCACCTGGCCTGTGTCGTCGACGACACAGCTGCGGTGGACGGTTTGCGCGCGCGTAAAGCACGCGGCGGCAAGCCGTTTGCGATGCTGGTCCGCGATATCGATGTCGCCCGTCGCTACGCCCACATCGACGACGTCGAGGCCGCGGCGCTGTCCGGCCCGGCCCGTCCGATCGTGCTGCTGCGCCGGCGCAGCGACGCTCCGATCGCTGATGCGGTGGCTCCCGGCAGCCCGCTGCTGGGGCTGATGTTGCCGTATTCGCCTATCCATCATCTGCTGATGGCGGCTGTCCCGGGTGGGGTCTCCCCGGTACCCGATGCCCTGGTGATGACCAGCGCCAACCGCTCTGATGAACCGATCTGCTTTACCGACGACGATGCCGCCCAACGGCTGCCGCGACTCTGCAATGCCGTACTTGACCACGACCGTCCCATTCAGGTGCCGTGCGACGACTCGGTGGTCCGCGTGCTCGACAGTGGTCGCGAGCTGCCGATCCGGCGATCGCGTGGCTACGCGCCACTGCCGGTCGACATCGGTCTCGACGGGCCGCCGGTGCTCGCTGTGGGCGGTGAACTCAAGAACACCTTCTGTCTGACCGACGGCACCCGCGCGTTCCTGTCCGGGCACATCGGCGACATGGCCACCTTGGATACGCTGCGCGCGTTCGAACGAGCGGTTGCGCAGCTCAGCGGGATACGACACGAGCCGGTCCGGGTCGCTGCCGACCTGCACCCGGGCTATCAGACCCGCAACTGGGCCGAACGTCACGCCGGAGACCGGCCACTGGACCTCGTGCAACATCACCACGCCCACGTGGTGGCGCTGCTGGCCGAGCATGGCCGGATCGGCGAACCCGTCATCGGGGTGGCTTTCGACGGCACCGGTTACGGCTGTGACGAAACGATCTGGGGCGGCGAGATTCTCGCGATGTGGCCCGACAGCCACCGGTTCGCCCGAGTCGGCCACCTGCGCCCGGTGCAGCTACCGGGCGGCGATGTCGCAGTGCGCAATCCGTGGAAGATGGCACTCTCGCAATTGTGGACGGCCGGCGTCGAGTGGGAGGCGGATCTGCCGTCGGTGACCGCTGCCACCGAGGCGGAGCTCCGCCTTACCCGATCGCAGCTGGAAAGCGGCGCGGGCTGCGTGCCGTGTTCGAGCATGGGCCGGCTCTTCGACGCCGTCGCGTCGCTGTTGGGGGTGCGCCATCGGATCGATTACGAGGGGCAGGCCGCCATCGAACTGGAGGTGCTCGGCGATTCGGTGGCAATCGACCCCGAGGGGACGAACCGGCTGCGGCTCGACGTGGACGGC
>SSEL01000027.1 GCA_008012315.1 Rhodospirillaceae bacterium | reverse complement strand
GGCTTGGGATTGTCTGCGGGCGTGCTTGGCCCCTTCAACTCTTCAAGCGTGCACAAGTAGGTGGCAGGAACCTAGATGACAGCGGGTGGTTCACCCGTCCCTCGGACGATTGCCTGCCACCGCTGAAGCGGGGGCGGCCGCCCCCGCTTCAGCACTCAAAGCTTAAAAAACTTCAGCGCCAAGTTTAAACCCATTTCAGCAGACAATCCTCGGGCTTGACCCGAGGCTCCATGGGAACCACCGCACCCAGCTTCTACCATGGACCCCGGATCAAGTCCGGGGTGACAACCCTATTTATTGTCGCGAGCCTGCGATGACCAATAACAGAGTTGATGACAAACGAGCGTAGCGTCAATGCCTTGCGCGATCAGCGGCTGCGTATCGCTGCATCAATCTGCGGCAACTGGTCAGCCTCTACCAGCTCAAGAACAGCCCGATCTCGCCGGGGAAGCCGCCGGGATAATCCAGTACGCGGGCGGTGAGGCGGTAGCCGAGGGGCTGTAGCTTCTGCTGGTGATAGTCATAGGCGATCTTGGCGAAGCCTTCGAGCGAGACCGGCCAATCCGCTTCCAGGTTGTTGATGCGCCGGCCGCCGTCATTGCAATAGCTCGCCGGGAAGGAGAGGGCCATCACTTCGCGCAGGCCGTCCTCGGCGGCGCGGCGGATCGCCTTGTTCACGCGTTCGTCGACATCGGGCCGCAGGTCACGGTGCATGAAGGCATCGCGCAACGACTTCTTCTCATCATCGACCACGCGCTTGAGCTCGAGCGCCTTCTGCATCTTGGCGGTTTCGGCGTCATTGGCGATCTTCGACAGGTCTTCAGGACGCAATAGGCTGTTCATCCGATCCTCCCGTTTGTCTGATCATTCCCCCTGGCTTACTTATCGACCTGGTTCATTCCTCCAGCAAGGCGGTGCGGGCCGCATCCAGTTCCTTCTTCTGCGCCTCGCCGACCTTCGGATAATCGAGGTCTAGCGAATCCAGCGCATCGATGATGGCGGCTGCGACCACCACGCGGGTGAACCATTTATTGTCGGCGGGGACGACATACCAGGGCGTATGCTTGCTGGCCGTAGCCTGGATCAGCTCCTGATAGGCCTTGGCATAATCCTTCCAATAGCTGCGTTCCGAGGCGTCGGCGGCGGAAAATTTCCAGTTCTTCTCCGGATTTTCCAGGCGCTCCAGGAAGCGCTTCTTCTGTTCGCTCTTCGAGACGTTCAGATAGAATTTCAGCACCTTGAAGCCGTTGCGCGAGAGATAGCGTTCAAAATTGCCGATATCCTCGAAACGCTCCTGCCAGATATTCTTCGTCACCAGCGAGGGTGGCAGGTTCTGCCGGCGCAGATAGTCGGGATGCACGCGGACTGCCAGGACCTCTTCGTAATAGGAGCGGTTGAAGATGCCGATCCGGCCGCGCTCCGGCAGATTGCGCGCACAACGCCACATGAAATCGTGGTCCAGTTCCTCCGAGGACGGCGACTTGAAGGAAAAAACCTGGCAGCCCTGGGGATTGACGCCGGACATCACATGCTTGATGGCGCCATCCTTGCCGGCGGCATCCATCGCCTGGAAGATCAGCAGCAGGCCCCATTGGTTCTGGGCGTAGAGCTTGTCCTGCAACTCGGCCAGCGCCTGGATGCCCAAAGCGAGCGCATCCTTTGCCTTTTGCTTATCTGCTTCCTTGAAATTCGCGATGTCGTCGGGGTCGTAATCCTTCAGGCGGAACTTCCGCCCGTCGGTGATGCGATAAGGCTCGGCGAAAGACCGGCTGGCCTCGACAATCCGCTTCAGATCCATTGGCATCCTCGCCGCTTCGGACAGTGGTGCGTTCGGACAGAGTTTCGTGTGATTGAGTTGCGGTGCGCGTGTGACCCGTTTCGTCTGTTAGACAACCACGCCCGGCGGTTCGCTGCAAGCGGGGCCGCTTCGCCGCAAGCGCCGGTGACAAAGCCGCGAGGCGGTTGCAGCCTCGCGGCCGGCATGCAATACGGGACGGGAGGGGCGGCCGCTATGCCGCAAGCGTCGGGCTGATCTGTGGAAATGTTGGTCTAGAATTGCAATATTCATGTTTTAAACATGAATTATAGGGTATATGTTATGATCGTAGACGTAAGAAAATCGGTCGAGAGCCAATGATCACGGCAGCGCAGATGCGGGCCGCCCGGGCCCTGCTCGGTATCGATCAGCGGCAATTGGCCGAACTGTCGGGCGTTTCCTTGCCCACCATTCAACGCATGGAAGCCAGCGAAGGCACGGTGCGCGGAGTGGTGGATACCTTGATCAAGGTGGTGGAAGCCTTCGACCGTGCCGGGATCGAGCTGATCGGCGAAAATGCCGTCAGTTCCGGCGGCGGCCGCGGCGTTCGCCTGAAGCAAGGCAAGGCGTCCCAGGATAATTAGGCACGGCCATGGCGCCAGGCTGTGGCCGATGGGGCAGCAGCATGGCCAGCAAGGCAGTAGAACATCAGGCGGTCGAACAGCGGGCAGCCAGGCACCGGGCGGCCGAACCGCGTTTCATCGATCTTTTCACCCCGAAGTTGATCACCGTCCTGCGCGAAGGCTATGGCCTGGCCAGCTTGCGCGCCGATGTGCTGGCGGGCTTGACCGTCGCCATCGTCGCCTTGCCGCTTTCCATGGCGATCGCCATCGCATCCGGCGTCACGCCCGATCGCGGCCTCTATACGGCGATCGCCGGCGGCTTCATGGTTTCTGCGCTCAGCGGCAGCCGTTTCCAGATCGGCGGCCCGGCCGGCGCCTTCATCGTGCTGGTGGCGGCGACGGTGCAGGCGCACGGTGTCGACGGCCTGATCCTGGCCACCATCCTGTCCGGCCTGATCCTGCTCGCTATCGGCTTCCTGCGGCTCGGCACCTTCATCAAATACATTCCCTATCCGGTGACGGTGGGGTTCAGTTGCGGCATCGCCGTCATCATCTTCGCCAGCCAGATCAAGGAACTGTTCGGCCTCACGCTGAGCGGCGCCGAACCGGGGCCGCTCCTGCCGAAGCTGCAGGCCCTGGGCGCCGCCTTGCCCAGTCTCAATCCCGCGGCTTGCGGCCTTGCCTTGCTCACCATCGGCATCATCGTGGCGATCCGACGTGTCAGGCCGCATTGGCCGGTCATGGTGATTGCCGTGGCAGCGGCCTCGCTCTTCGGCTGGCTGTTCGGCCTGCCGGTCGAAACCATCGGCACACGCTTCGGCGGCATTCCCCAAACCATGCCCTTGCCGCATCTGCCGGAACTCTCGCTGGCGAAGATCCAGGCGGTGCTGCCCTCGGCACTGTCATTCGCCTTGCTCGGCAGCATCGAAAGCCTGCTCTCCGCCGTGGTGGCGGACAGCATGAGCGGACGGCGCCACCGTTCCAATTGCGAGCTGGTCGCCCAGGGCGCCGCCAATATCACCTCCGGCCTGTTCGGTGGAATCTGCGTCACCGGCACCATTGCGCGGACGGCGACGAATGTGCGGGCCGGCGCGCGCAGCCCGATCTCCGGCATGATGCATGCGCTCTTCCTGCTCGCCTTCATGTTGCTGGCGGCACCGCTTGCCTCCTATATTCCGCTTGCCGCCCTGGGCGGCGTGCTGGCGGTGGTCGCCTGGAACATGGCGGAGAAGCATGCCTTCGTCGTTCTGATGCGGGCCTCGCGCGGCGATGCCGTGGTCCTGCTGGCGACGTTTCTGCTGACGGTCTTCCGCGATCTGACGGAAGGCATCCTGGTCGGCTTCGGCCTCAGTGCCCTGCTGTTCCTGCATCGCATGGCGCAGGCCGTGGCGGTGGAATCTGCATCGGGCGACGTGGCGCCGCCGCTGGCGGAAGCGGATACGGCCGATCTTGTGCATGACGCCTCGCGCAAGGCCTATGACGTTGCCCTTGCCACCGATCCCGATGTCGTTGCCTATCGCATCAGCGGCGCCTTCTTCTTTGGCGCGGCGGCCGGCGTTGCGGCCGCGCTGGAACGGATGGGCGAACATCCCAAAGCCTATGTGATCGATTTCGCCGCCGTGCCGGTGCTCGATTCAACCGCGGCGGCGACGATTGACGGCTTCGTGCGCAAGGTGCAGCGGCGTGGCGCCCGGGTGTATCTCTCGGGCGCGCGACCGATGGTGCGGCGCATTCTGCTGAAACACGGCCTGCGACCACCGGTGGTGCGCTTCCGCAGCGATCTCCAGGACGCGGTGGCGGCGGCCCATGCCGCGCTCTCCCACAGCCGCGCCGACATGCCGCCCGCCGCCTGAAAACGCCGTTGCATTTCGTTGAGCCCGGATTCTGTTAGCTCCGGCCCCGCTTGGCATCATGCGGGGCGCCGATTATGCTAAGCTTCGCCTCTCAGCGCACCGATCGAGGAGCCATGCGATGACGACGACCGGTGTTCACGTGACCGCCGATGGCCTGGTGGATTTGCGGCTGCATAATGAACTCGCAAAACGGCTGAAGCTGCATTGTCCCTACGATCATCTGTTCTGGACCCAGGAAGGCCATGATCTCGCTTGCATGGCGATACAGCTCGATCCGGTCTTCGCGCAGCACAACCTCACGCGCTACAAATGGTTTTCCGGCCAGATGGCCAAGGCGGCGGCCAGTCTCGATCAGATCCTCATCCTCGGCGCCGGTTTCGACACCCGCAGCCTGACCCTGCCGCGTGTCGCCGCCGGCAAGCTGCAGGTTTTCGAGGTGGACTTTGCCGACAAGCTCGCCCAGAAGCAGGATGTGCTGCGCCGGGCAGGCGTCGCCTTGCCGCCGGCCCTGCATTTCGTCGGGGCGGATCTCGGCGATCCCGCGCTGCTGTCGCACCTGGAGGCTGCCGGTTATCGGCCCGACCGGCCCGCCGCGATCTTCATGGAAGGCGTTCTTTTCTTTTTGCCGCGTGAGGGGGTGCATGGCCTGCTCGATCCTGCTCGTTTCAAGCGTGCCGCGGGGAGTTTCCTGTTTCTCGATTTCTGGAGCCGCTCACGTCAGGTTGCCCTGAACGACAAGCTCAGGCAACGCGGGGCGCCTGCGCTGTTCGGTGAGAGCCCGCTCGGCGAGACGGCGGCGGAAGCAGAGCGGCATGTGGGTGCGCATGGCTATGGCCATGTCCGCATTACCAGCCTGCCGCAGCTCGTCCGGTCTTTCGAAGCCGGAAACATTGCCGATCCTTTGGGCGATAGCTGGCACGTTTTGGAAGCGGTGTGGCCGTGACCGGTTCTTCTAGCGGCTGGAAATTTCCTGCACCATCTTCTGTCTGAGGGCGCGGGCAAAATCGGCGCGGTCGGCAGCGGTAGCGACGAAAGCTGCGAAGCCGCCGATGACCTCGCGTTCATAGACTTCCACCAGAAAGGGCCGGCCGCTTGCGCCGCGGCTGTCATCGTTCAGAATGGCGAGGGCATTGATCGTGATGCCGGCGGCGACGGCGGCATCCCGCGCCAGCGGTGCGGGGAGGTGGCTGCGGTGGTCGACATTGTCGCCGGAGAGATCGATGATCCGCCGTGTCGGCCGGCAAGGACAGATCTCCATCATGCCGGTCGCGAGATGGATGGCATCGCCGATCGCATTCCAGCTTTGCCGCGAGCGGGGCGCCTGCAGTATCGATGCGGCGAAATTTTCCGCACTCGCGCGATCACCCACCAGCATCCAAGGCACCACAGTTGCCGGCGCGCCGGGACTGCCCCATTCGACATAGGAGATGGCTATGCGGCCATGACTGCCGCCATGAATGGCGCCGAGGATATCGGCGTCGGTAATCGCCGCGGCAATGCCCTCCTTTTGCAGTTGGAACTCGCCGGGATCGATGCTGCCCGATGCATCCACTGCGAGGACCAGCGCAAGATCGACAAGCGGTTGCTCGCCTTGCATTTGCACCTGGGTTGGCACTTGCGCGGGGGCAGGCGTTTGCATCTGTGCCGATGTATCCGCCATGGCGGGGCTTGCGGCGATCTTCAATGTGATTGCGAGGACCAGGAAGCCAGCGACAAGGAATAGCGGGCCGAGCAACTGGCTTGCGGTGACAATCGCTGCACGGCTTGCCTTCATTGCACGCTCCAGTATTTCGTTCCGTGGTCCGGCGATCGGCGTTTCAGGGACAGCGAACCCTATCATGTTTTCAATGTCGGCTTTTCCGGCGAAATCGCGCCCTTTTGGCATGAAATGAATATTGTCTTTAAATCAACGATTGAGTGTTCTATAATTGATTTAAATACAATGGAGCGATACGTGACCATTCAAACGACATCGAGCAAGGCAGGGCCTTTCATCGGCAACGGATCGACAACGACCTTTGCCTGCAATTTCCCGATCGATAAACCGGACGACCTGCAGGTTGTCTATACCAATGCATTGGCACAGGACACGACCCTCGATCCCAGCCAATACATGGCCGCCGGCTTCGGTGATCCGGCCGGAGTGACCGTCACATATCCGATCTCCGGCCCGCCAATCGGCGCCACCGAGAAGCTCACCTTGCTGCGCCTGGTCGATTACGACCAGCAAACCAGCATCACCAACCAGGGGGGCTTCTATCCGACGGTCATCGAAAAGGCCCTGGACCGCATAGTGATGCAGTGCCAGCAACTGGCGGAAAAAGTCGGGCGGGCGATCTCGGTTAGCGTCTCGAGCAACGAAGATCCGAACGCAGCGTTTCAATCGATTGCGGTCAACGCGGCGATCGCGGAGGAGGCCGCGAGCGAGGCTGTAGGGTCAGCTGATTCTGCCGCCGATAGCGCCGCCGCCGCCGCCGCATCAGCCGCTTCCATCGAAAAGCCAATTCCCATTGCATCAGGCGGCACCGGGGCGCAGACGGCAGTCACAGCACGGGATAATCTCGGACTTGGTACAGCGGCGACGAAGGATATTGGTACGGCATCGGGGAATGTTCCAACACTTAACACTGCTGGCAGGATTGCGCCTTCGCTGCTTGAAGATCACTCGCAGCTTATTGCAAATGCAGCATTCGCTGTCAGTGTTGCGGCCAATGCGATCACCGTTGCACTGAAAACAAAGGCAGGAAGCGACCCGTCTGCTTCCGATCCGGTCCGTGTCGCCTTTTGCAACTGGGACGGAAGCTATGTTGTCCGGACGATTACCGCGAATATATCGTTAGTGTTGAGCTCTGGTTCTACACTTGGCTTTGCAGCTGACGAAACAAACTATCTGCATGTCGGCTTCATCGATAATTCTGGCTTAGTTGAGCTCGCAATCAGTAAGGATGGCGCACTCTGGCTGGAGGATCGCGCAATTGATACCACAACTGAAGGCGATGGCAGCGCAGATAGCGGTACGGTGCTTTATAGTACCGTAGGAAGGAGCGGTGTTGCCTGTCGTCTTGGCTGTCTAGTCTTTATTCAGGCAGGCTCGACAGTGGGGAATTGGAGTAACGCTCCGAGCCGGATCTCGACAGTCACAGTCAATCCGCTTCAGCCATACAAGAACGCATGCAAGGCATGGGTTAATATTGATGGCAACAATAGCCCCCTCACTATTCGAGACAGTTTTGGAGTTCTGTCTGTTACCGATAATGGTATCGGGAATTACACCGTAAATTATTTGAATAAGATGAATGGGGTGAAATATTGCGTTACGGCCACGTCATCTCAGGCGCAGACAAACATCCCGTCAATTACATCTACATCAGCTACTATAAATACGCGAAGTGCAGCCGTAACAGGATTGGGAGACGCTGGAATGGTATGTGTGGAAATAAAGGGGATGCTGGCATGAATATCGTTTGGAAACGGCCTGACAATTCAGTCGCCATAACGATTTTAGCTATCTTGGTTGACCGGCGTAAGCATGCCGCGGAACTCCAAGTTCGCGGAGATATTCCGACGGATTATGTGGCGGTTGCTTTCGACTACCTGCTGCCAACTGATCGCAGTCGTCGAGATGATTGGACTTGGAATGGAACGGAGATCATCGTTTCGACTGGCGCGTAAAGAATGATACTTTGGACAGCAAGTTGGAAGCGCCGAGGTCCGGGCGGGCTGCAACGAGAACAAGCTCAAAGCAATTGCTCAATATTCAGAATTCGGCTCCGTAAAGTCGCCTATTCCCGCGGTTGATGCGTTGAGCCCCTGCCACTTGTACTTTGACATCCGCCGCAATGGATGTCGCGCCGGACCATCCAAATTTTTGCACGAGAACGGCTGGTATTTGGGCGCATGCTTGCTCATAAAGACGAGGTCCCATTATCTCTAGTGGCGTTTTTGTTTCCTTGTGAAAGATGTTGTTCGCTCCGATCGATGCTTTAGGAGGGCTAAGCCAATTGTTGTTCAGAGGAATGTTGTAGAAATGGCAAATTTTCTGCACATAGCCGGCGGGCGACCGAGCAAAATCCTCATATGTCGTAACGAGCGTTTCGACCCCATTATGCATCTCGGGACAATTCAAGCCAATTCATCGTCCAATTTACAAAGTGCCCTAGCTGGTTTTCTACCTGCTATGTCAGGCGGGATTCAAATGCCCATGATGCATAGTCATCGGGCAGTACCTGCTGGCAATCAAGCATTCCTCCTGCCAAGCCACGCTGCGAGATGGTGCGATCGACATGCCTAGTCCATGAGACGATGAGGCTTCGAGGGTCGCGTAAGTGCAAAATCATTTTCGCAATCCCAGCCTGCTGGAGGCCATACACAAGATGACGGCGCGGCGGCAAGTGGACGCGTGTTAGCGAATTTCCTTCCGCCATTTTGACTCCGCCATTTTGACGAGGCTATCCCAGTCAAATGTGACATCGACGATGCCTCCGAAGCGAACATCACCGCGTTGAATTTGAAGGGTTCGACGGAGCGCGCGCTGAATATAGACGCTCCCTGTCTTAGGTAATGAAACGATAAAAATCGGCGGTAACTTTAACCTGCGAGCGGGGAACGCGCGCGACTTCAAAGCGCTTAAAGCCCTTCGATCGGCAGCCTCTATCGCTCGATAAAGGCGCTTATAGAATGTCATGTGGCCTCACCCGCCCCTGCCGTTAGCTCTTGGGAACCCCCCTCACAGCCTACTGAGGGAGTAAAGGGAAACAAGCCCATCGAGGCGCGCTATGCTAGTAACACGATAGTATGCAAGGGTGACACGCGGGCCGAATGCAAGAACAATTTCGGTCACAACGATCAATTTTAGGTCCAGGCTCTACCGGTTGAAACTGGCGTCTTTCTGCTTTGGCAAAAATAATGGCCATCGTCGAGAGGCGCCCATGCATGTGCAATCTCTACTCCATGAACAAGAGCCGACAGGCCATCCGGGAGTGTTCCGGGGCAATCTAGGATCGGACGGGCAATCTCCCGTCGCTTTCCAGCATCTTCCCCGATTACCCGGCGCCGATCGTCCGGAACGGGGCTGACGAGCGGGAGATCGTCATGGTGCGTTGGGGAGTGCTATCGCCGGCTTTCGCCCTCAAGGGCCGAAACTCCGATATCGGGGTGACCAATATCCGGAACACCTCGTCTGCCTACTGGCGTCGATGGCTGAAACCGGAAAGCCGCTGTCTGGTCCTCTTCTCGAGCTTTTCCGAGAACGAGCATATGCCGGATGGGACCAAGCCGCCGGTGTGGTTACTTTCGATGACAGCCGGCCCCTGGAATTCTTCGCCGGCATCTGGTGCAACCGGACCTCAGTCCGGAAGATGAAGGAGGGGCGAGACCAGGAATGACATCTTCGGATTCCTGACGACCCATCCGAACGCAGAGGTCGGAGCAATCCACCCAAGGCGATGCCGGTGATCCGACCAAGCCCGAGGAATTCGAGCTCTGGATGACGGCGGATTGGGCGGAAATATCGAAGCTACAGCGTGCGTTGCGGGATGGGTCACTCAAGATCGTGGCGAGGGGCGCAAAGCAGGATGGCACTGAGAAATGACACAATACGCCAAGCTCACAAATAATCCGTGACGCAATGCGTGGTGCAAATGAACCAACAGACGCCTACGCATTTAGAAGCGGAAATTTCAGGAAATGATTGTGTGGCAGTAGGTTCAAATGGTGGGCGGTACAAGGATTGAACTTGTGACCCCTACGATGTCAACGTAGTGCTCTCCCGCTGAGCTAACCGCCCATCCGGACGGGCCTTGGAACAGGTCCGTCTGAGGTGCCGCTATCGGGAAACCGTCGCGGCGGAGGGCGAAATAGCATCCTGGGCGGGGGATTGCAAGCGGGTCATGAAGCAATAATGCGAATTCGATGAATTTCTTGAAAATTCAGGCATAAAGCAGCTCGCCGACCTCGTGGATCAGGCGGTTGAGGTGGAACGGCTTCGATAGGGCCGGGGCGGGCGGCACTGCGGCATCGCCATTGACCGCCCGCCCGCGTTTCAGGGCGACGGCGGCGAAGCCGGTGATGAACATGATTTTCACGTTGGGATTGCTGCGGGCGACCTGCTTGGCCAGCTCGACCCCGTCCAGGCCGGGCATGGTGACATCGGCCAGCAGGAGGTCGACCGGTTCATCCGCCAGGACCTGGGCGGCATGTAAACCATCTGCGGCAGCCTCGACGCGATGTCCGGCACGCTGCAACGACCTGACGAGGAAGTTGCGGAGCTGTGTATCGTCCTCGGCAACCAGGATGCATGCCATGACTACGATATTCCTTGCTCAGCCCTAATCCGGTCCCGGGTTGCGGTCCTCGATCCTGCCAGCAGCCAGAGCGGCCAGGGAACGGAACGTCTCCATCCTTTAAAACAGAGGTAACGAGTCGCCACCAAAACAAATTGCATTCAATTTGAGGCGACCAGGGCTAAGGCCGGGTGGCGTTTGCCGGCGTTTTGCTAGAGCGTGCAGGGATGTCGCTTCAGGTTGCATCTGCGGCTGATTTGACGCGCTGTTTGGGGAGACATGACAGCGTCGTCACTTTAAGTTACAAAATCCGTGACATGAGCGGCGATTTCGACGCGTCGGATGACGCACCAGCCAATCCGTTCGAAATGATCTGGCCGCCGCGGCAAACGGCGCCGCTGCTGCTTGCCTCGCCGCATAGCGGGCGCCACTATCCCGCGGCATTCCTGGCGCAGGCCGTCCTGGATCGCCAGGTCTTGCGGCAATCCGAGGATTGCTATGTCGATCTGCTGATCGAGGCGGGACCGCGCTTGGGTGTGCCCTGCCTGCGGGCCTTGTTTCCCCGGATCTTCGTCGATCCGAATCGCGATGCAGCGGAACTTGATCCCAGCATGTTCCTGGAGGCCCTGCCGGCGCCGGCGCATACGATGACGCCACGCGTCATGGCCGGGCTTGGCGTCATCCCCAAGCTGGCCGCCAATGAGCGGGAAATTTACCGCCGGCAGCTTGCCTATCGCGAGGCCGAAGAGCGGCTGGAGAAATATTACCGTCCCTATCACCGGGCGCTGGGGGAGGCGATCCGTCATATCCGGGCGGAATTCGGTCATTGCCTGCTGCTGGATTGCCATTCCATGCCGTCGGGCGGCGCGCCGTTGGTGACGGCCATGCAGGGCATCGATCCGGTAACGGCAAGCACCATGCCCATGGCCGGGGCGACCGGGGGCGCCGGCCATATCGATTCCGGCCGGAACGAGGTGGACTTCATCCTGGGCGATTGCTACGGCGGCTCCTGCGCCGATGCGGTGACGGCCATGACCGAAACCTTCCTGACACGCGCCGGTGCCCGCGTCCGGCGCAACAACCCCTATAGCGGCGGTTACGTGACGCAACGCTATGGCCGTCCGGCCGAGGGCGTGCATGTCCTGCAGCTGGAGATCAATCGCCGCCTCTATGTCGATGAGGCCAGCCTGGCGCCCAATGCCGGCTTTGCCGCCACCAAGGACCTGTTATCCGGCCTGATCGGGGCGCTGCGCGACGCAGCGGCCGATCTGATGCGGCGGCGCTAAGTCGGCCGGGGCGGGGCGGGATGGAATTCCACGACCGCACCGGCGCTTTTTGCCGATTGAGACCGGTGAGCGCCGAAGATCTGCCGGCATTGCAGGCGATCTATCGCTGGCACGTGCTTCATGGTGCCGCCAGTTTCGAAGAAACGCCGCCCGATCTGGCGGAATTCTCGGCGCGGTTCGAGGCGATCCGGTCCCGAGGCCTGCCTTATGTTTGCGTCGAAACGGTCATAGGACCGGACCAGGGGCCGGCACAGGCGGCGGGTGGCGCGTCGGCCACGCGGACCACGCGGATCGCCGGCTATGCCTATGCCGGCCCGTACCGGCCGCGCAGCGCCTATCGTTTCACGGTGGAGAATTCCATCTATCTCGATCCGGCCTTTGCCGGTCGCGGCATCGGCCGCAGCTTGCTGGAGCGGCTGATCACCGATTGCGCAGGGTTGGGGATGCGCCAGATGGTGGCGGTGATCGGCGATTCTGACAATGCGGCGTCCATCGCCTTGCACAGCGCCCTGGGTTTCCGTCAGGTCGGTGTCCTGACGAAGGTCGGCTTCAAATTCGGCCGCTGGGTCGATTCCGTTCTGATGCAACGGGACCTGGTGCAGCGAGACTCGGCACGATGGCCGGGCGGTGGAACGGATCCTGCATAAAAGTTTTTGCGGACCACACCGGGTTGCGACGAGGCCGGTAAGGGCGGTTGCGCCAGGGACGCGTAGCGCGACCGAAAAAAAGGGCCGTGCTTTCGCACGGCCCAAGTTCTGGGAGGAAACGCCCATGAGGGCGTAAGCGACGGGGGAGTGTCAGGGGAGATGTCCGCCCGTCGCAGTGCAGAAAATGATGTTGCAGGCGCGAAATGTCAAGAATTAAACCTTGGAAAAAGCCATGCAAATAATTGACTCTGCTATAGGAAAACCACATGACCTGCGTCAATTTGACCAATTAGACGAGTCGGTTGTTTGCATAACATCGAATGCGCCGTCGGCCCTGGCGGCATTACGCTAGCAAACGTCGCTTTGAGACCTGGAGTGGATGAATGGTCGCGCTGCACGAGGGCCGAAGAATGGGTTGCTATTCCGCTTTCATGAGATGGCGGGCAGAATAGCGCGGCGTCCTGTCGCATACTGTATACCGAAAATCGAGTCGCCATGACGATGGCCCGGGAGAGTTGGCCGGTGCGGCTGAAAATGGGGGAAGAGGTATAGGATATGCCGGACCGGCAAGCCAGCCCAGCGGTAAGAGGCCGACTGACGAAGGGTCCCGCCAGAAGGAGTCAGTCGGGAATGGACAAAGCGGGGACGATTCGCTGCCCTCGTGGGGTGAAAGCGAAAAGACGGAAGGGCAGGTTGGTGCCTCGGCTATTCGGGAGGCGCTTGGCGGTGGCGTCATCGGCATGGATGTCGAGGCGTCGCGCGGCGCGGAGACGACACCGCTTCGCTTGGTGCCGCCGCGGCGGCGCTGGCGGTCGATCGTCGTCGTCGCGCTGTTGTGCCTCGCCGGCCTGGCGGCGATCGTCATCCTGCTGGTTCGCGGCGCCGAAGAGCAGAACCTTGAGGCGCGCAATCTGTCCCAGGTACAATTTGCCGCCGTTCTTTCCGCCGCCGGACAGCAACTGGGCACCACCACGCTTGATTATGCCTGGTGGGATGAAGCCTATGAGAACCTGGCGCTGCATTATTCACCCGAATGGTCGGAAGCCAATCTTGGCAATGCCACCGTCATGGGGCCCGGCAAACCGGTGCAGGGTGCGCTGGTGGTGGGGCCCGATGGCGCCATGCGCTACGGTTACTGGCGTGGCGAGCTTGCCCCGCCGGATATCCTGCAGGAAACGACGGGCGGCCTCGGTCGGCTGATCGAGCGGGCCCGCCAGCAGAACCCGACCGCACCGGAAGCGAGTTACGGCATCGTCCAGATCGGCGATATGCCCTGCCTGGCATCGGTGGCGCCGATCCTGCCTTTCACCGAACCGGGAATCCCGCGCGAGGACGAGCGCTCGGTCATGGTCTTTCTCAGGCTGCTCGACGCCCATAACCTGGATGCGATCGGCAGCGCCATGGGCGTATCCGGTGCCGAACTGAACAGCAAGGATCCCGCCAAGACGGCGAAGGTGCCGCTGATCTCCTTCGACGGCCGGCATATCGGCAGCATCGCCTGGCAACCGCCGGCTCCCGGCCAGGCGACCCTGACCCGGTTGACGCCGCAGATCAGCATCGTGGTCATCGTCATGGCCTTGCTGGCCGGATTGGCGATGTGGCAGATCAGCAATGCGCAGCATCGGGCGCAGGTCTATCTGGCGACCATCGATGCGAAGAACCGGCGCATCGCCAACAATCTGAAGCTCTGGCACTCGACCATGGAAGGCATCGATGACGGCATCATCGTCTTCGATGAGGACGGCCGGCTGCTGCTTTGGAATGCCGCTTATGGCCGTATCTGGAGCATGCCGCCGGGGATGCTGCGGCATGGCCGGCGCATGACCGACATGATGGATTGGACGCTGGCGCAAGGCGGCTTCCACCTGGCGAGCCAGGAGCCCAATGTGACGGAGATCCATCCGCGCGACACCATGTCGAGCGGCCGCTGGCTGTGGCAGGGGCACGGCAAGACCATCGAGGTGCGGCGCCTGGAGGTCCCCGATATCGGCGGCTTCATCAGCATCTCCCGCGACATGACGCAGTCCAAGCATTATGAGCGGGAACTGGTCAAGGCCTGGGAACAGGCGGTATTGGCGAACCGCGCGAAATCGGAATTCCTGGCCAATGTCAGCCATGAACTGCGCACGCCGTTGAATGCCATCATCGGCTTTTCCGAGGTGCTGGAAGCCGAGCTCTTCGGTCCCCTGGCCAATGAGCGCTACCGCAGCTATGTCGTCGATATCAAATCCAGCGGTTTGCATCTGCTCAGCCTGATCAACGACATTCTCGATCTGTCGAAGATCGAAGCCGGCAAGTTCGAATTGCGGGTCGAACCGATGGATTGCCGCGATCTCATGGAGAGCGTGGCGCGCCTGATCCGGCCGCGGGCCGAAAGTGGCGAGTTGAGCTTCACCGTGACGCTGCCGTCGGAGACGTTGCTGTTGCATGCCGACCGGCGCGCCCTGAAGCAGATCCTGATCAACCTGCTCAGCAACGCCGTGAAATTCACGCCGGCCGGCGGGGCGGTGGAATTGTCCTGTCATCCGGTGCCGTATGGCGTTGCCTTCGTGATCCGGGATTCCGGCATCGGCATTTCGGCGAAGGATGTCGAGACGGCGCTTTCACCCTTCGGGCAGATCGATAGCAATCTCGCCCGGCGCTATGAAGGGACCGGTCTCGGTCTGCCGATCGTCAAGGGGATTTGCGAGCTGCATGGCGGCAGATTGCAGATCGAGAGCGAGGTCAATCACGGCACCGTCGTCACGGCGACGATCCTGGACCAGCAGAATCGCCCTGCATCCACCGAGCGGCCGGGCGACCGCATTGGCAATCCCATGTTCCCGCCGCGTTTATAAGCGCCTTGTCTTTTGGCGCCGCGGCGTGAGCGGCAAGACGGTCTCAGTCGCAGCAATAGCCGCGATTGGTGGGGTCCTGTAAGGCCTCTTGAAGAGAGGCGCGCTTGCTGTCATCCGGCGAGGGCGGCGAGGGCCGGTCGGCCGGTGCAACGAGATCGAGCGGCCCGGCGGCGCCGGCGGGTGCATCGGCGAAGCGCCCATCGGACCGCCAGCGGCAAGGACCCATCATCTGGACGGATCCGCTGATGATGCCGCGTTGACGATCGATCTCAGTGACGCGCACTTCGCGCCGGTCGCGGGTGTGCAGGATCGTGCCGGGCTTGCAGATGGTAAGAAAATTGAAATCCGACATTGCGGCACCTTTACGTCCGTTGCGCGGCGGCCGGACGGCCGGTTGACCGGTCGGCTCTGGATGATGCGGTTTCCCTGGGCCGGATTGCGCGCACCGCATATTGGGGCCGGGCAATTGGTATCGGGCAATTGGCACCCGGTATTCGGCGTTGGGCCGACCGCTCTCACCTTGACCGCTTCAGGCTTCTCGGATCATATCATAGCGATGATCGTTCCGGCGATCACAGCTTTGGCAGGCTCCCCCATCATGCAAGGATGGGCCCCAGCAAGGATCGCCCACAAGGGTCAAATCCTTGGCGCGGGATTTCCGGGGATCGGCCGAAGCATCGCGACGGACGGTCGGTTTGCTGGGTTGCAGAAGGAATTGGCGGGCAAATGGGGGACCCGACCCTTTACGGACCGGCGCATAGCACAATGGTGAGCAGCGCCCGTCTGGCGATGCTCGCCCTTGATCTGCCGCATGATTTCGTCGAACCGGATCTGCACCGCCTGGATGGCGCGCGCATGACGGACCTGCTGCCTTATTTCGTCTCGCAGCCGCCGACCTTGCTGCATGACGGATTGTCGCTGCACGATACCGAGGCGATACTGCTCTATATCGACGCCATCGGCTCGGAAATGAAGGGTATGGCGCTCCAGCCGCCGACGCCGCGCCTGAAGGCCCTGATGTGGCAGATCATGAGCCTGATCCGCGATCACCTGCATCCCGCGACCATCGGCGGCGTGGTGGCGCAGCGCGTCTTCGTGCCGCATCTCGGCGGCCGGCCCGATGTCGAAAAGCTGACCGCTGCCGTGGTTAAGCAGCAGGATTGCCTGACGCTGCTCGAACAGCTTTCCTATCTCTGCCATGATGGCGACCACGCGGATTTCCTGATCGACGACCAGCCGCGCCTGGCCGATCTCCTGCTGATGCCGATCCTGCATCATCTCATGCAAACGGATCTCGGTCCTGCCTGTCTCGCGCGGTCGGTACGCCTGTCGCGTTGGTGGCTCGCGGTGCAGAAGCTGGAGAAGCTGCGCGAGGGGTTGCCGCGTTTGGCTTAGAAGCCGCATTCCGGCAAAATCCCGGCATGTCGCTATCGTGTAAAGTACCACGACCATCCTGGGAGGCCACCACATGCCGGATACGTCGCGTGATCTGTTGCAGGATTTTCGCTCCGAAGCGCCAAAGCGCGCTTTTCTCGACTGGCCGGTGGTGACAAACCCGGCGGACTGGCAGGCCGATATTGCCATCATTGGCATTCCGCAGAGCGAGCCTTATCCGAATGATCCTTGCCCGAATGATCAGGCGCGCGCGCCGGATGTCGTGCGCGGCCAGTCCGGCCAGTTCTGCGACGGTCCCGAGCGTTGGGATTTCGATCTTAGCGCGCCGTTGCTGGAATGCCTGCCGCCGCGTTGCATCGATATCGGCAACCTGGTCTGGGGCGACGAGCCTTTCGATGCGCATTTCCAGCGCGTGACCGAAGCCGCCCGTCGGCTCTGGTCCAGCGGCGCGATGGTGCTCGCGATCGGCGGCGATCACGGCGTGACGATCCCGCTGCTGCAGGGGATGGAGGTGCTGCAGCGGCCGATCTACATCGTGCATATCGATGCGCATCTCGATTGGCGCGACGAGGTCGCCGGCGTGAGGCGGGGCTATAGCAGCCCCTTGCGGCGCGCCAGCGAATTGCCCTGGATCGCCGGCATGACGCAGATCGGGCTGCGCGGCACCGGCAGTGCCCGGCGCGGCGAGGTGGAGGCGGCCCGCGCCTATGGCTCGCATCTGGTGCCGGCCGAAGAACTGCACGAGCGGGGCATCGATGCGATCATCGACGATCTGCCGCGCGATCGCAGCTTCTTCGTGACAATCGATGCCGACGGGCTCGATCCCGCCTTCATGCCCGGCGTCATGGGCCCCGTGCCGGGCGGGGTCAGGCCGGAACAGGTCAAGCGCCTGCTAAAGCGCCTGGCGGAGCGCGGCCCGGTTGTCGGAATGGATATCGTCGAGATCGCGCCGAGCTTCGATTTCACCAATCAGCTCACCTCGATCACGGCGGGCCGGCTGTTCATCAACCTGATCGGCGCCATGCGGCACCGCTGGCGCTGATCTAAGCCACGCCCTCCGCGACGATGAACTGGCAGCGGCTCGATTTCAGCCGCAGGGGCAGGATGCGCTGATATTCGGCGGAGTGATACCAGTCCTCGGCGGCCTTGCGGGAGGGGAATTCCAGCATGGCGATGCGCTGGAACGGCATTTCGCCTTCGAGGGCGGTAAAGCTGCCGCCGCGCACCAGGAACTTGCCGCCATAGGCTTCGATGGTGGGCATGACTTGTGTCCGATATTCCTCGAAGCCCTCCGGGTCATCGACGGTCTCATAGACGATGCAATAGGCTTTCATGGCAAATCCTCTCGCGGCTGTGTCGCCGTGAAGATACGCCCGTGGCGGCGGTTTGTCCGCCGTCACGCCATCAATTCATCCCGATGGCGGTGCACCGCCAGACCGAACGCGACGAGCAGCCAGGCCCAACCGATCCAGGGCACGAGGCGTAAGGACAATTCGCGCAGAACGACCGCGGAAATATAGTGCGGGCTTAATCGCCTTTCGCCGGCAGGATTGTGATCCAGCTCAACGGCATCGTCGGCAATCCAGCGGTGCCGTTTTGCATTGCGATACAATCGGCAATTTCGCCAAAGTTGACAAAGCGCCCAGGGCTACCTCAAGATTATCGCCAGAGCCGTAGCTCGATTGAGACCGGCGGTTGCAAGGGTGGCGGCCGAAGCAGGCATGCACCGGGAAGGTTGCAACCGCAGCGCCGAGACGCTCAGGACCATCACGACATCCAAGAGCGGTTGAATGGCGCGGCCTACGGCAATGGCTTTTGTGAGCGTGTCGGCCGCCATGGAGTGAGATGCGGCCCGGTTCGCGCAAGGCGGCATCTTTGGCCGCCCTGAAGACTCCGCATAGGGCCGCGCCCACCGGGTCGAGAATTGCACTCGTTACGCCCGGACCCGGTCCCGGCGCCTCCTCCTGGTTGACGCCGTCACGCGAGACTTCATTCGCTGCAGCGACTTGCCCTGCCCCATGTGACCGGGCGCGTCGTTGCGGATGCCGTTCATTGCCGGTGGACAAGAATGGCCGGGCAAGGATGCTGGAAATGAAGATCGTCGTGCTGCTGCTGCTGATTGCCGTCGGATCAGTGCTGTTCCATCTGGTCAGCCCCTGGTATTGGACGCCGATTGCCTCGAACTGGGAATATATCGACCACACGATCACCATCACCTTCTGGATCACCGGCGTCGTCTTCACCGCGATCGTTCTGTTCGTCGCTTATTGCGTCTATCGCTTCCGCTACAAGCCGGAACAGCGGGCGCATTACGAGCCGGAGAACCGCAGGCTGGAAGGCTGGCTGACGCTTGTGACGGCGATTGGCGTTGTCGCCATGCTGGCCCCGGGCCTGATCGTCTGGCACCAGTTCGTCACCGTGCCGAAGGATGCCTCCGCCTTCGAAGTGGTCGGCCAGCAATGGCAATGGAGCTACCGATATCCCGGCAAGGACGGCAAGCTGGGTGCCGCCGATATCAAGCATATCACCGATGAGAATCCGCTCGGCCTCATCGCCGAGGATCCGCATGGCCAGGACGATGTCATCATCCAGGGCGACGACCTGAAGGTGCCGCTTGGCAAGCCGGTGAAAGTGCTGCTGCGCTCGGTCGATGTGCTGCACGATTTCTATGTGCCGGAATTCAGGTCGAAGATGGATATGATCCCTGGCATGGTGACCTATTTCTGGTTCACCCCGACACGCACCGGCACCTTCGATGTGCTTTGCGCCGAATTATGCGGCCAGGGCCATGCCTATATGCGCAGCAAGGTGGTGGTTGTGCCGGAAGCGGAATTCCATGCCTGGCTGGATCAGCAACCGACCTTCGCGCAGTTGCAGCAGACGGCGCCGGCGAAAATCCGGCAGGCGGCGAAATAGGGAAAGGAGAGCGGATCATGGTGGATATCCCGCGCGGTCCGACGCCCCCGCAGATCATTCCCGACACGGTGCCGCCGGATTACATGCCGCCGCCGGCCGAGGTGAAGGAGGTCGAGCTTTACCACGCCCATAGCTGGATCACGAAATATGTCTTCTGCCAGGATGCCAAGATCATCGCCCTGCAATATGCGGGCACGGCGCTGGCGATCGGTTTCGTCGCGCTGGTGCTGTCCTGGCTGATGCGATTGCAGCTCGGCTTTCCCGGCCTCCTGGCTTTCATCGATGTGAATGTCTATTACCAGTTCATCACCATTCACGGCATGGTGATGGTGATCTATCTGATCACCGCGATCTTCCTGGGCGGCTTCGGCAATTACCTGATCCCGCTGATGCTGGGGGCCAGGGATATGGCCTTTCCCTATCTCAACATGCTCAGCTACTGGGTCTATCTGCTGGCGGTGCTGATGCTGGTCGCCAGCTTCTTCGCGCCTGGCGGGCCGACCGGGGCGGGCTGGACGCTCTATCCGCCGCAGGCCATTCTCTCCGGCACGCCGGGCGGGCAGCAATCGGGCATCCTGCTGATGCTGATCTCGCTGATCCTGTTCGTCGCCGGCTTCACCATGGGCGGGCTCAATTACGTCGTGACGGTGTTGCAGGGCCGCACCCGCGGCATGACCCTGATGCGCATGCCGCTGACCGTCTGGGGCATCTTCACCGCCACCGTCATGGCGCTGCTGGCTTTCCCGGCGCTGTTCGTTGCCTGCGTGATGATGCTGTTCGATCGGCTGCTGGGCACCAGCTTCTTCATGCCGAGCCTGGTGGAGATGGGCCAGCATCTGAAATATGGCGGCGGCAGCCCGATCCTGTTCCAGCATCTCTTCTGGTTCTTCGGCCATCCGGAGGTCTATATCGTCGCCTTGCCGGCTTTCGGCATCGTCTCCGACCTCATCAGCACCCATGCGCGCAAGAACATCTTCGGCTATCGCATGATGGTCTGGGCGATCATCGCCATCGGTGCGCTCAGCTTCGTGGTCTGGGCGCATCATATGTATGTCAGCGGCATGAACCCGGCCTTCGGCTTCTTCTTCGCCGTGACGACGTTGATCATCGCCATCCCGACCGCAATCAAGGTCTATAATTGGGTGCTGACCTTGTGGCGCGGCAATATCCATCTGACGATCCCGATGCTCTTCGCGATCGGATTCATCGTCACCTTCGTCAATGGCGGACTGACCGGCCTGTTCCTCGGCAATGTGGTGGTGGATGTCCCGCTGTCGGACACCATGTTCGTGGTGGCGCATTTCCATATGGTGATGGGGGTGGCGCCGATCCTGGTGATCTTCGGCGCGATCTATCACTGGTATCCCAAGATCACCGGCCGGATGATGAACGAGGCGATGGGCCAGGTTCATTTCTGGGTCACCTTCGCCGGCGCCTATCTGATCTTCTTTCCGATGCATTATCTCGGCCTGCTCGGCGTGCCGCGCCGCTATTACGAGATGGGCGAGACGGCTTTCGTGCCGCCCTCGGCCCATACGCTCAATGAATTCATCACCGTGATGGCGCTGATCGTCGGCGCGGCGCAGATCCTCTTCGTCTTCAATCTGCTCTGGAGCCTGCGGTATGGCCGCGACGCCGGACCCAATCCCTGGCAGGCGACCACCCTGGAATGGCAGACACCGCAGACGCCGCCGGGCCATGGCAATTGGGGCAAGGAACTGCCGGCGGTCTATCGCTGGGCCTATGATTACAGCGTGCCGGGCGCGCCTGAAGATTTCATCCCGCAAAACCAGCCGCCACAGCGCGCCGCCACCCAGGCGAGCCTGCAGCCGGCGCCCGGCGAGTAAACGGCGCGATGGTCGGCATCCTGACCTTCCTGGCGGTCGTGACGGTCATCATCGGCTGGTATTTGTCGCGCCAGCGATTGTTCTCGAAACCCTGGCTGGAAGTGGGCGTGATCGACGAGGCATTCGGTGCGGGAGGGCAGCCTCGCTCTGAACCGCTGGACCGGCCGGCGCGGCTCGGCCTCGGCCTGTTCCTGGCCGTGGCCGGGTCGCTGTTCGCTTTGCTGATCAGCGCCTATGTGATGCGCCGGCAGTTTCCCGATTGGCAGGCGCCGCCGGTATCGGACCTGCTGTGGTTCAATACCGGCGTGCTGGCGGCCAGCAGCCTGGCTTTGCATGTGACGCAGCGCCTCGCCGGCAGTGGAAGGTGGGATGATGCGAAGCTCGGCCTGTTCATGGCGGTTTCACTCGCGCTGCTGTTCCTGCTGGGGCAGGTACTGGTCTGGCGGCAGATGACGGCGGCTGGCTATCTGGTTGCCGGCAATCCTGCCAATGCTTTTCTCTATCTCATCATCACGCTGCATGCTTTGCATCTCGGCGGCGGCCTGGTGGCGCTCGGCCGCAATGCCCTGCGGCTGCGGCATATGGAGGAGGCGGGACAGGCGCGGGTTTCTGCCGGACTGCGGCTTTGCGCGGTCTATTGGCATTTCCTGCTGGTTGTCTGGCTGGTCATGCTGGCCTTCCTGGCGCAGTGGGTGGACGATGTCGTCGCCTTCTGCGGCCAGTTTCTGACTTAGTTGACTGTCGTGACGGAGGAGGCGAGGGAATGGCCGAACCGACATTGACACAGGAACCGCCCGGTCTTTCGCCGGTCTATCCGTCGCTGCGGCCCAGCGGGTTGCGGGGCATCGTCGCCGATTGGGCTTCCGACCAGCGGACGTTCAAGAACGTCTCCTGGATGAAGGCGATGATGTGGATCTTCCTGCTCAGCGACACCTTCATCTTCAGCTGCTTCCTGCTTTCCTACATGACGGTACGGATGTCGACCGTGACGCCCTGGCCCAATCCCAGCGAGGTCTTCGGCCTGACCGTCGCCGGCCATGAAACACCCTTGCTGCTGATTGCCATCATGACCTTCATCCTGATCAGCAGCAGCGGCACCATGGCGATGGCGGTCAATTTCGGTTACCGCCGCGACCGGGTGAAGACGGCCGTGCTGATGCTGGCGACGGCGGCTTTCGGCGCCAGTTTCGTCGGCATGCAGGCTTTCGAATGGACCAAGCTGATCATGGAAGGGGTACGACCCTGGGGCAATCCCTGGGGCGCCGAACAATTCGGCTCGGCCTTCTTCATGATCACCGGTTTCCACGGCACTCACGTGACGATCGGCGTCATCTTCCTGCTGATCATGGCGCGCAAGGTCCTGCGCGGCGATTTCGACAAGGAGCGGCGCGGTTTCTTCACCAGCCGCAAGGGCAATTACGAGATCGTCGAGGTGACCGGCCTTTACTGGCACTTCGTCGATCTGGTCTGGGTTTTCATCTTCGCACTTTTCTATCTGTGGTGAGGGGTGAGGCATGGCACAGGCAACGACACAGGCAACGGTATCGCAGGCGGCTGCCGAGGCCGCTCCGGCAACCGGTGCTCATGCCGAGGGGCAGCATCATCCGATCAAGATCTATCTGCTGGTGTGGTTCTGGCTTTTCGTGCTCAGCGCCTGCTCCTACCTGGTCGATTATTTCGGCTTGCAGGGCTATCTACGCTGGTCGCTCATTTTGCTTTTCATGGTGGTGAAGGCGGGACTGATCGTCGGTGTCTTCATGCATATGGCCTGGGAGCGGCTGGCGCTGGCCTATGCCATCCTGGTGCCGCCGGTCGTGCTGCTGGTCTTCGTCGGGATCATGGTGGTGGAATCGCATTACACGCTCTTTACCCGGCTGTTCTTCTCCGGCGTCACGCCATAAAGATGGCGCCGGCCTTTGCGGGGCCGGCGCCAGTTCGTGCGGGGCTTTTCTTTCGGGTGCCTATTTCGGCGCGATCAGCTTGCGATAGAGATGCCAGGTCGCATGGCCCAGTACCGGCAAGGTGATGACCAGGCCGATGAACAGCGGCAGCGAGCCGACGATCAAGCCGGCGACCACCGTCAGGCCCCAGCCCGCCATGACGACCGGATTCTCCCAGACCGTGCGGATCGAGGTGCCGACGGCGGTGGCAAGGCCGATATCGCTGCGGTCGAGCATCAGCGGGAAGGCGATGACGCTGATGGTCATTGCCAGCGCGGCAAAGAGGAAGCCGATGCCGCAACCGGCGACAATCAGCCACCAGCCGGCCTGGGTGGTGAAGACGTTCTGAATGAACAGGCCCCAGGATTCCAGCGGCTGCGGCCCATTGATCGATTCATAGATCCACCAGGCCGTCATCAGCCACAGCACCAGCAGGGCCGTCAGTATCAGGCCTAGTGTCAGCATGGCGCCGAAATTGGGGTTGCGGAAGACGCTGAAGGCATGAGTCCAACTGGCGTGATGCTCCTGGCTGCGCTGCAGGCTGATCTCGCGCCGCCGGCTCATTTCATAGAGGCCGAGGCCGGCGAAAGGCCCGACCAGGGCGAAGCCGGAAGCCAGCGGAAAGATCAGCGGGATCATCTCATACTGAAACGCCATGCGGGCGAAGATGAGACCGGCGATCGGATAGACGATGCACAGAAAGATCACATCGGTGCGATAGGCGCCGAAATCCTGGAAGCCCTTGCGCAGCACGTCGCGGATATCGGCCAGGTGGATATGGCGGATCGTCGGTCGCGCCGAATAGAGATGCTCGCTGGTACGGTGCAGCGACCGGTTGGCCAATCCCAGGGCCTCGGCGGCGTGCAGAATCTGGTCCCAGCCCCATTCGACGGGGTTCCTGATTGTCATAGCCATGAGCATTCCTCCGACCTGTTGTGCGGGAGGGACACGGTTTCGAGGCACGGCCGGATCGGCTCGCCAGTCGGGCGGGAAGGGATGAAGATCGAGAAACCTGCTGATCGGCAGGCTGCGATCTGCATCGCTGAAAGCCCGATCCGGTGTCGGTCACGAAACGCCGCGACCCACCATGGCCTTTAGTATAACCGGATTAGGTCTCCGCGTCGCCCCAGTTTCGCGTGGTGAGTCCTGCGGCGATTTTCGGCGGCGTTTTGCGTGTATCCGCTTAATCGATCAGCAAAACCTGCTCGGTCGCCTCGGCTCGAGGCGTCTCGGGCGCGCGCCGGGCGAGGCGCACGAAGAGCAGCGAGAACAGCCAGGCCAAAGCCGGCAGCACGCAGCCCAGCGCCAGCACCCAATGGATGGCATGGGCGACCTGGGTGGCGTCCAGGGCATTGGTCAGCCCGGCGCTGTTGGCGATGACGCCGGCCGCGGCGGCGCCGAAGGAGATGCCGAGCGAGCGAATGGTGGGGATGGAGCCGGCTGTGATCGCCTCTTCGCCCGGCGTCGCATGCCGCATGGTGGCGGCCACCAGATGCAGGTTGGTGGTGCCGAGGCCGAACCCGACCAGCGCATTCAGCAGGGTGATGGTGATCAGCGATCCGGTCGCCAGGGTGAGGGTGACGCCGATCATGCCGACGGTCGAGAGGACGAGGCCGATGCAGATGCAGCGCCGCGATCCGGTTTCCTGGAAGCCGGAGGTGAGGACCGAGGAGACGGTCCAGGAAACCGCCAGCGCCGCCATGATATAGCCGGCGATCTCGTCGCTGGCGCCGCGCAAGGTCTGCAAAGCCAGTGGCAGATAGGCGCCGATCACCGTATGGGTCATCGAGGAGAGGAACATCGCCCAGCCGGCGATGCCGGTGGTCGTCGTTATGGAGAACGCCTTGCTCGGCAGGAGGCGGCTGAAACTGCTGGTACTGTCCATGGAAATGGTGAGGCGCACCAGCAAGACGGCGAAGACCACGAGGGCGGCCTGGATCACCAGGACATAGAGCTGCCCGGCACTGGCGATGCCGAGATTGAACTGGCCGAGCAGCTCATTCACCTGGCCGGCGCAACTGACGGCGATGACGCCGAGCGACAGCAGGCCCAGGCGGCGATAGGGGAAGCGCGGCGGCACGCCGGTGGCGCCATGGCGCGGCAGCTTCGCCCAGGCGCCGATCAGGAAGATGATGACGACCGGGGCATTGAACCAGAAGGCGCCACGCCACCAGCCGGCCTCGGCAAACCAGCCGCCGATCGCGGGACCGATCAAAGCGGCGATGCCCCAGGTGGTGGAGATGATGGCGAGGGCCCGCTTGCGCAAGGCTTCGGGATAGACCTCCTGGACCATCGCCATCGAGAGCGAGATCAGCAAGCCACCACCCCAGCCTTGCACCGTCCGGGCGACCAGCATCACCGCCATGCTGGGCGCCGAGGCGCAGCCGATGGAGCCGATCAGGAAAATCAGGCTGGCGAGAATATAGGCCCGGCGCGTCCCGCTGATCGCCTTCAGCGGATTGCCGCTGGCCGCGCCGACGATGGAGGCCACCATGTAGAGCATGGTGGGCCAGGTATAAAAGGAGGTGCCGCCGATATCGCGCACCACCTTCGGCATCACCGTTGAGATGATGAAGACGTCGATCGCATGCAACGCCATGGCCAGATTGATGGTCACCGTGTAAATCGCCAGACCGTTGCGAAAAACATCGGCCCAGCCTGCCTTGTGCTGCATGATCTCGAATCCGGAACCAGAGGATGGCCGAAGCCCGGCGGCAGTATAGAGGCCGCGACCTTTTGCCGCAAAATGCCCAAAGCTGAGGGGCCCCATGCGTGCGGGCCATGCGGGAGAGGGCGGAGTTGGCGCAATTCCGCCACCATGCTAGAGATGGATCGAAGCAATTCCATCGGGAGAGAAAAATGAGCAAGCGGTTGATCCGCTTCGGCGTCAATGCGCCGGAAATCGAAACTGGCAAGCCGGCGACGGTGCTGTCCGGCAATCCGGTGACCAAGTTGCAGAATTATTATACCGATCCGACCGGCCAGTTCTTTTCCGGCGTCTGGGAATCGGCCCCCGGCAAATGGGAAGTGAATTATGCCGAGGAAGAGTTCTGCGCCATCCTGGCGGGCAAGGTCACGCTGACCGGCGAGGACGGGGCGGCGGAAACCTTCTCGACGGGCGATGCCTTTATCATCCCGCGCGGCTTCAAGGGCACCTGGGAAACCATCGAGGCCGTCAAGAAATGGTATGTGATCTTCGAGCCGAAAGCGGCTTAACCGAGGATACCGCATGATGACGGGCCGGCTGCCGATGGCGCCGGCCCGTTCGATTCAGAGCACGGCGTTGCCCCCACCTCAATCCTCCCCCTTGAAGCGGGGCAATCGCCTATGGAGCAGGTTCGGCCGTCATGCTTTCTTGCCTCCCCGTTTCTTGGGGAGGGAAGAGTGAAGTGAAACTCTGTATGCGATAGCCCTGTCTTGCGGGAGAGGGTTGGGAGGCGTGACGATCCCGAGCAAGTGATCGAGCCGGTGCGCGCGCCGCCGGCATCAGGCTTGATTTTCCGCCGGCCGGGTTGCCAAATGGTGATGGCATATTTGCATGCCCGATCATCCATCCGCACCGACACGTTCGTGACCGACTGATTATCCAGGGAGCGCCCGCCATGCCGCATCTGTTCAGCGAGCTGAAACTGCGTGACATTGCTTTTGCCAATCGCATCGGCGTCTCGCCCATGTGCCAGTATTCTTGCATCGACGGTCTGGCGAATGACTGGCATTTCGTGCATCTCTCGACCCGCGCCGTGGGCGGCGCCGGCCTGGTCTTCACCGAAGCGGCGGCGGTGACGCCGGAAGGCCGCATTTCGCCGGAGGATCTCGGCATCTGGAGCGATGCCCATGCCGAGGCTTTGGCGCGCATCACCCATTTCATCGATTCCCAGGGTTCCGTCGCCGGCATCCAGCTCGCCCACGCCGGCCGCAAGGGCAGCACCTATCGTCCCTGGTCCGGCGATGGCGCGGTGCCGGTGGAGAAGGGCGGCTGGACGCCGATCGGCCCCAGCGCACTGCCCTTTGCCGAGACTTACGGGATGCCGCATGAATTGACGGCGGATGAGATCCAGGCGCTGCAGCAGGCTTTCGTGGCGGCGGCGCAGCGTTCCTTCGAGGCCGGTTTCCGCGTCATCGAAGTGCATGCGGCGCATGGCTATCTGTTCCACGAATTCCTCTCGCCGCTCAGCAACCAGCGCAGCGATAGCTATGGCGGCAGTTTCGAGAACCGTACGCGCTTTTTGCGTGACACGGTCGCGGCGCTGCGCCGTACCTTGCCGGAACGCTGCGTGCTTTTCGTCCGCATCTCGGCGACCGATTGGGTGGAGGATGGCTGGGATATCGAGCAATCCATCGAACTGGCGCGCCAGTTGAAGGCGTTGGACGTCGATGTCATCGACTGCTCCAGCGGTGGCAATGTGGAACGTGCGCCGATACCGGTCGGGCCCGGCTACCAGACGCCCTTCGCCGAGCGTATCCGCCGCGAGGCTGATATCCCCACGGCGGCGGTCGGCATGATATCGGCGCCGGTCCAGGCGGATCACATCGTTCGTACTGGCCAGGCGGATATGGTGCTGCTGGCGCGGGAATTGTTGCGCGAACCCTATTGGCCACTCCATGCCGCACGCGAACTGGGCCAGACTATGGGCTGGCCGGCGCAATATCTGCGCGCCGCCCCGCGCGGCACGCCGGAGCGCGGCCCGGCGCATGAGATCGATTGATGAGGAGCAGCAGATGAAAGCCGTCGGTTATTACACGCCGGGCGCGATTACGGCGGAACAGTCCCTGGTGGACCTGGATTTGCCGGCGCCCAAGCCGGGGCCGCGCGACCTGCTGGTTGCGGTCAAGGCGATCTCGGTCAATCCGGTCGACACCAAAGTCCGTCGCAGCGCGACGCCGCCGGCCGGCGAGGCGAAGATCCTCGGCTGGGATGCCGTCGGCGTGGTGCAGGCGGTCGGCCAGGATGTCAGCCTGTTCAAGACGGGTGACGAGGTCTTCTATGCCGGTTCCATCGCCCGGCCCGGCGCCAATGCCGAATTGCACCTGGTCGATGAACGCATCGTCGGTCGCAAGCCGAAGACATTGTCAATTGCCGAAGCGGCGGCTTTGCCGCTGACCTCGATCACTGCCTGGGAATTGCTGTTCGATCGGCTAGGCGTTGCGCGGAGGCCAGATGCCGCGACAGCAGAGGCGGGCGCCTTGCTGATCATCGGGGGCGCCGGCGGTGTCGGCTCGATCCTGATCCAACTGGCGCGGCGCCTGACCGGCCTCACCGTCATTGCCACCGCTTCACGACCGGAGACGCGTGCCTGGTGTCTCGATCTCGGCGCACATCATGTGGTCGATCATGGCAAGCCGCTGGCCGAGGAGATGAAGAGGATCGGCTTTCCGCAGGTGCCCTATATCGCCAGCCTTACCGCTACCGACAGGCATTTCTGCGCGATCCTGGAGATCATCGCGCCGCAGGGAAAGTTTGCCCTGATCGATGATCCCGAGACCCTCGACGTGCTGCCCTTCAAACGCAAGGCGGTGTCGATCCATTGGGAGCTGATGTTCACGCGCTCGCTGTTCGAGACGCCAGATATGATCGCGCAGCATCACCTGCTGAACGAGGTCGCCGATCTCATCGATGAAGGTACACTCAAGACGACACTGGCGGAAGTCGTCGGCCCGATCAATGCGGCGAATATAAAGAAGGCGCATGCCTTGATCGAAAGCGGCAAGGCCAAGGGCAAGCTGGTGCTGGAAGGCTTCTGAGGATGCGTTACCGCTTTTCGCTTTTTTCTGCCGGCGGTGCCTGACTGATGCTTTGGCGGCCGGTTCCCATTGCCGCTCGATCAGCGCGGCGAGAAGCGGGAAGGTGGCGCGCAGCAGGTCGATCTGCCGGCGCCGCGTGGCCGGCGCCTGCGGTGCTGGACGCGCCGACCGAGGTGATCCTGATCATCCTTGGTTATCTCGGCAAGAATCCGGATTCGACCGATGACGCCGATCTCGCAGCAGCGGAGAAGGTGCTGCAAGGGATCCGTCCCTTCATCGTCAAGGTCACCAGCACGACCCAGATCAACGATCTCGCCGGCGGCGATATCTGCGCCGCCGTCATATGGTCGGGCGATGCGGCCCAGGCCCAGGCGCGCGCCGACGAAGTCGGCAGCAAGATCAAGATCCAATATGTCGTGCCGAAGGAGGGTGCGGCGGTCTGGTTCGATTCACTGTCCATCCCCAATGACGCGCCGCATCCCGAATTGGCGGAGAAGCTGATCAATTACCTGCTGCAGCCGGATGTGATCGCACGCGGATGTGGCAGCGTTTCACCACGGGGTACTGACACGAGAACGAATGGGGCGCATGGCTTTCATACTGGTCTCGCAGGACGCCAACCATCCTTCGCTTGTCATCAACTCTGTTGATCGTTGTCGCACGCCGGTCACAACAAGATTGTCACCCTCGGACTTGATCCGAGGGTCCATCGAAGCGGCTGATGAATAGCATCCGCAGACGCACGCCATCAATTTCGTCGCATATCAAACTCGTCCTCTACCATGGACCCTCGGATCAAGTCCGAGGGGGCCAAGCGAGGCATGGTGAGCGTTGTGCGAATTGCGGAGCGAAGTCGGTGTTACTGGCCATCGCACGGTGCCGGTCATAAACAAAGGTTGTCACCCTCGGGCTTGACCCGTGGGTCCATCGGAGCGGCTGATGAATAGCATCCGCAGATGCACGCCACCAATTTCGTCGTACATCAAGCGCGTCCTCTACCATGGACCCTCGGATCAAGTGTTTAGCCCGACTGATAACCTTGGTTGTTTTTAGCGTCCAGCGAGATCGGCAGCTTAACTGAATACCAGTGCGGTCGATCAGAAAGCGCGGCCGCGTTTGGCCTGGCTGGAGAAGATCGCCCCCATCACCGCGCCCTTGACGAAAGGCAGCAGGCCCAAGGTCATGCCCAGGGTGCCGGGCATCCAGATCGCGAGTTGCAGCCAGACCGGCGGATGCAGAATGCTCTCGGTGGCGAGATAGCCGGTGACCACGACATGGCCGACGATGGAGATGGTGAAATAGGCCGGCGCGTCATCGGCGCGCAGCGGCTCGAAGACGAGGCCGCAATGCGCGCAGCTTTCCTTTGCCGTGAGATAGCCGGCAAACATCCGGCCCTGCCCGCAACGCGGACAAGTGCGTCGGAAGCCCCGTTTCAAACTGTTCCATAAGGTCGGCCGACCGAACTGCTGGCCCATCGGATCCTCATTCACCATGCGGTGCGTAACATAGGTTTGAGCGCGCGCGGGCCTCAATGCGACGGGTTGCCGCCACATATGCATCGCCCCGCTGCGGGCATAAAATGCGGCAGCCGCTGGAAATTTCGCGGAAAACGGCGGAAATGCGCGAGTCTTGTCCTGACAAATACGTGTTCTATGCGAAATCGGCTCTACAAATGGCTGAATTTGGCGCAGAATCCGGGACGAATTGAGACACTGAGTCGCAAGGCCCCGCTGCCGAAGCGCGGTTCGGCCATCAGTTGCGCGGCTCGCTTGAATGGGGAGGGTGGATGGCCATGGCTTTCTCCTGGAATTTTTCCTTCCTTGTAGATCGCAGCGGCAAGATCCTCGATATGCAGGGCAATTGCGTGCAGGCCTTCGGCGCAACCGGCCAGGAGATGATCGGCCGCTCCTTGCTGCCGCATATCGCGCCGGCGGAGCGGGCGCATTTCCACCGTTTCCTGGCGCAGCTCGACTCACCATCGGCGATCCGCCAATCGGTCCTGCATATCCGCAGCGGGTTGCGCACCGATCACGCCTGCCTGCTGCGGGCTTCCACCGGATCCGAAGCGGGCACCTATCACTTCAACCTCACCGACCAGCCGTCGGACCTTGCCGAAGCGGGCAAGCTCGCCGATCTGTCGGCGCCGATACCCAGGGTCACCGTCGATGAACTGCAGCAACTGATCGAGATGGCGATAACGGACCTGCCGGACCATCAGGTGCCGCCGCTCGACCTCACCGTCATGGAGATCGGCGGCCTGGTCGATCCCTCGGCCATCGCCGCCAAGGATGAAAGCCTGCCGGGGCAGTTGCAGCAGCGTATCGAACAGAGCCTGATCGTCGATGCCTTCGATGACGTGGTCTGCCTGATCGATGAAGGCATCTATGCGCTGCTGCATGAAGAATCCGAAGTGGTGGCGGGGATCGCCGCCGATCTGCGTCGCTCGGCGCAAGATCTCGGCATCGGCGACAAGCTGCTGGACCTGAAACAACGCACCGTCAAGCTGGGGGTGCGGCCGAGCCCCACGCGGTTGCGGGCTTTGGTGGACGAGGCCTTGCTGCTGCGCGCCGGCGCCGGCCGCAATATCACGACACCGACCCGGCGCTTTGCCCCGCTCTTGTGGAGCGGAGTGGCCGCGGCGCTGGTCATGCTGGTCGCCGTCGGCCTGATGTTCATGGCCTGATGCTTATGGCTTGAGGTTACGAGTTGCGGGGAACAGCCTTAAGGCTGCGCCAGCATCTGCTGATACTTCCCCATCGCCTTGTCGTAATTGACCGCCCACCAGGTGCTGTCGACGATCACCTGCTGGCTCAGGGCTTCCGGCTGGGTCGGGTCCGAGGCATGCAGACTGGCCGGCATCGCGCTGGTCGCCCGGGGATTGGTCGGGCCCAGGCCGCGCAGCCCGGCAAAGGCGATCTGCCGTGCCGGCTCCTGCATATAGCGCAACAGCTTGAAGGCGGTGGTGCCGGCCGGATTGTTCTTCGGCACCGTCCAGACGCCGGGGCACAGAATGCCGTCACGGAAGCTCCAGGCGATCTGCCCGTCGCTCTCGACGCCCAGTTGCGCCGCGCGGGTATGCCAGATGCAGGCCATGGTGACGACCTTGTCGCGCAGCAACTGCTTTGCCTGGGCGCCGGTTTCCCAGGTCACCAGATGCGGTTTCAGCTTGGCGATGCGGGTGACGCATTCGGCGACATCCAGCGGGTAAATCTCGTTCGGCTTGGCGCCATGCGCCATGGCAGAGGCTTCAAAGCTGCCGATCATCCATTTCCACAGGCCGCGCTTGCCGGGGAATTTCTTCCAGTTCCAGAAATCCGCCCAGCTTTGCGGCGGGTTGTCCTTATAGACGCTGGCGTTATAGGCCAATACGTATGAATAGGTGTAGCCGCCGACGCCGTAATCGAAGGCGAAGGGCTGCATGATCTGCTCGCGGTCGATGATGCTGTAATCGATCGCGCTCAACTCGCCTTCCTGGCCCAGGCGGATCGCGGCATAGCCGTCGACATCGCAGATATCCCAGTCGATCGTGCCGCTATCGACCATGCTCTTGATCTTGCTTTCGCTGGGGCCGCTGCCGTCGAACACCACATCGATGCCGCTGTCGCGCTTGAAGGGCTTGCCGAAGGCCTGGGTGAGGTCCTTGATATCGTTGTTGCCCCAGGCGGCGAAGGTGATCTCGCGGGCATCCTGCGCCTGGGCCTGCGCCGCGCGCGGCAGCAGCGGTGCCAGCCCGGCGGCGGCCACGCCGGCCAGGAAGCGCCGCCGGCCGATGCCGTGCAAGCTGTCAGCCTTCTGACGAAGCTCGGCGCCGAGATCGCTGAGATCGCGGGCGAAAGGCGAAAGCGGTGGCGTCGGCCTGGACATCGTATCCCTTGTCGAAGCGGGTAAATCGATAGAAACCGGAGTAGCGGCCGGCCCGCGCCGCGTCAACCGGCTTGTCAGCTACGCGGCGCGAAGATGATGATGCCGGCACCGATCAGGCAGAGGGCGACGCCGATCAGATCGAAGCGGTCCGGGCGCATGCCCTCCACCGTCATCATCCAGACCAAAGAGGCCAGGATATAGATGCCGCCATAAGCGGCATAGGCCCGGCCCGCCGCCGCGCTATCGACCCAGGTAAGGGCATAGGCGAAGAGTGCCAACAAGGCCATGCCCGGCACGATCCACCAGGCCGGCTTGCCGAACTTCAACCAGCTCCAGAAGGAGAAGCAGCCGCCGATCTCGGCGAAAGCGGCGATGATATAGGCGGTGATGGTGGTCATGGTGAAATCCCCCAAGGCGACGATCTAATTTTTCAGCACTGCGCACGACTGAACTGCGCGCGCCTGGTCCCGGCAACGGCGCATCAGTGACGGCGCGGTTTTGCCTTCGGCGCGATGGCAGGTGTCAGCGGCTCCGCCTCGCCATCATGATCGGCGGAAAGACAATGGGCATGGGAATGATCGGCCAGGACTTCGATGACCCGGCAATCTTCGACCTTTTCCGATTTGCATTGGCGGATCATGCGTTGCAGTTCGGCGCGCAATTTGGTCAGCCGGGCGATGCGGGATTCGACCGCCGTCAAATGGGCCTGGGCGATCTGGTCGATTGACGCGCAGGGTTTCTCGGGATGATCGGAAAGCATCAGCAGTTCACGCACCGATTCCAGGGGAAATCCCAGTTCCCTGGCGTGACGAATGAAGGCGAGGCGATCCAGGTGCTTGCGCCCGTAAAAGCGCTGGTTGCCCTTTGTCCGCCCGGCCGCGGGCAGCAGGCCGACCTGCTCGTAATAGCGGATGGTTTGCACCTTCGTCGCCGTCCGTTTCCCCAGTTCCCCGATGGAGAGCGGCGCAGCCGATTGATCCTTCATGATTTTTTCCTCTTGAAGCTACAGTAGCTATAGCTCCCATCTTGTGCCGTGAGCGATAATTTGCAAGGGAACTCCTTCACATGGTTGCCACGACGCATTCGGGCCCGGCATCGACCCGGCCGGCCTCTGTTCCTCAGCCCGATGCGGCGATGTCCGAGGGGTTCAGCTCGCTGCGCTACCGTCTTGAAGGGATGGATTGCCCAAGCTGTGCCGCGAAAATCGAAACTGCGCTTGGCCGGCTCGGCGGAATTGCAGAGGTGCAGGTGAACTATGCTGCCGGGGTGCTGACGCTGAAGGTGCGCGATCCGGAGTCTCGTCGGGCGACCATTGAAGATAAACTTCGCGGCCTTGGCTTCACGCCGCATCTGGCGGTGGATCGGCATCAAGTCGATGACAGGCATGGGGCCGGTAACAGGCGTGGGGTCGATGGTTGCTGCTCATCACAGACATGTAGCGACCAGGCCGCAATGGCCGGCCCGTCGACTGTCGGCCCGTCAACTGTCGGCCACATGCCGGCGGTGCCGAGCGGAAGTTGGTGGCAAAGCCGCAAGGCGCGGCTGGTCCTGATTTTGGGCGCAGGGATGGCGGTGGCCTTTCTCTGCGGCCAATTCATTCCCCATGCCGGTTCCTGGCCTTATGCGATCGTCGCCGTAGCCGGCTTGGTGCCTTTTATACGGCAGGCATCGCGGCTGGCGCTTTCCGGCTCGCCTTTCAGTATCGAAATGCTGATGTCCGTTGCGGCGGTCGGTGCGATCGCCATCGGCGCGACGCCGGAGGCTGCGGTCGTGATCTTCCTCTTCGCGCTGGGTGAATGGCTCGAAAGCCTGGCGGCGCAGCGTGCGCTAGCCGGAATCCGCTCGCTGATCGATCTGGTGCCGCGCACCGCCCTGTTGCTGCAGGATGGAAAGACGCTCGACGTGCCCGCCGACAGCCTGGTGCCGGGCCAACAAGTGCTCGTGCGGCCCGGCGATCGCGTGCCGGCCGATGGCGAGGTTATCGACGGCTTTTCCTCCCTGGATGAGGCACCGGTGACTGGTGAATCGATTCCGGTCGCCAAAGGCAAGGGCGACCAGGTTTTTGCCGGTACGATCAACACATCGGGCGCGCTGACCCTGCGGGTGACCAGCACGGCGCAGGACAACATGATCGGCCGCATCATCCATCTGGTGGAGGAGGCGCAAGGCAGTCGCGCGCCGATGGCACGTTTCATCGACCGCTTCAGCCGGGTTTATACGCCTGCCGTCTTGATCGTCGCCGCGCTTGTCATCCTGACACCGCCGCTGGTCTTCGCAGCGGATTGGTATACCTGGATTTATCGCGGCTTGGCCTTGCTGCTGATCGCTTGCCCCTGCGCGCTGGTGCTGTCAACTCCGGCGGCGATCGCGTCCGGCCTGGCTGCCGGGGCGCGTCACGGTCTGCTGATAAAAGGCGGTGCCGCGCTGGAGACGATGGGACGTCTCAAGACCGTGGCATTCGACAAGACCGGCACGTTGACGGCGGGCCGGCCGGTCATGACCGATCTCGTCGCGCTCGAGGGCGAGGCGGATGCGCTTCTTTCTTTGGCGGCGGCGGTGGAGACGGGGGCAAGCCATCCGATCGCACGGGCAATCGCGACGGAAGCAGCCAAGCGTGGCCTTCGGCTTCCCGAAGCGAAAGACGGCATGGCAATCGCCGGTAAAGCGGTGCAGGCCTCGGTCGCCGGACAGCGCGTGACCATCGGGTCGCCACGCTATGTTGCCGAGAGCGGATTGCTCCAGGCGGAAGTTTCATCGCCGATTTCCACACTGGAGGCCGAGGGCAAGACAGTGGTGGCCGTCATCGTTGACGATGCCGTTTTGGGTCTTATCGCTATGCGCGATGAAGCACGGCCCGATGCGGCGGAAGCAGTTGCCGCTCTGCATCGTCTAGGCATTCGCAGCGTGATGTTGACCGGCGATAACGACGGCACCGCCCAGGCAATCGCCGGGTCGCTGGGATTGGAAGCCCGGGGACAATTGTTGCCGGCGGATAAATTACGCGAAATTTCGGCACTGAAAGCTGATGGGCCGGTTGCCATGATTGGCGATGGTATCAACGATGCGCCGGCTCTGGCTGCCGCCTCGGTCGGTATCGCCATGGGCGGTGGCACTGATATCGCCCTGGAAACCGCCGATGGTGCGATTCTGAAGAACCGGGTCCTCGGTATTGCCGAACTGATTGGCCTATCGCGGGCGACCCTGCGCAATATCCGTCAGAATATCGGCATTGCCCTTGGATTGAAGGGGCTGTTCCTCATCACCAGCATCCTGGGAACGACACCGCTCTGGATGGCGATCCTGGCGGATACCGGTGCAACGGTCATCGTCACGCTGAACGCCTTGCGCCTGCTGCGCTTCAGGTCGCGTTGGTAATTGGCCTCATCCTGCCGGCCTATGACGTTTCAAGCGTGAGAGGATGAGGGCCATCGTCGCCGCGACGATGGCGACACCGCAGGTACCTGTCCAGCCCCAGGCGGAAAAGGCGGCGCCCCCGGTTGCCGAGCCGATCGCGCCGCCGCAGAACATCGTCGTCATGAAGACGGTGTTGAGGCGGCTGCGCGCCGTCGGGTCGAGGGCATAGATGCTGGACTGGTTCGAGACCAGAGCCGCCTGCACGCCGAGATCCATCGCCACGACACCGATGATCAGTGCCGTCATCGATCCTTGCACGAAAGCGAAGAGCAGGAAGGACATTAGGACCAGGAGCGCCGAGAGCGACACGACCGCCTGCGGCCCGCGCCGGTCGGCGATGCGGCCTGCGATCGGTGCCGCCAGCACGCCGACGCCGCCGATCAATCCCATCAAGCCGACGGCGGTGGCGCCGAGGTTATAAGGGGGCAGGCGCATTTCCAGCGCCAGATTGGCCCAGAAGGCAGCGAAGCAGGCGAAGATCATCGCCTGGCACAGACCGGCAAGGCGCAAGGCGCGGAATCTGCGCCAAAAGGAAAAGAGCGAGAGCAGGATCTGGCCATATCCCATCCGGGTGACGGCGGGAACGCGCGGCAGCACCGCGCCCAGCACGACGACCAGCAGCAGCATCAGGCCGGCGGCAATCCCGAACATCGTGCGCCAATGCAGTTGATCGGAGACATAGCCGCTGAGCGTGCGTGCAAGCAGGATGCCGGCCAGCAGGCCGCCGGTCACCGTGCCGACCACCTTGCCGCGTTCCTCCGGCGAGGCGAGATGCACGGCCAAAGGGACGATCTGCTGCACGACGGTGGTGAGGATGCCGATCACCAGGCTGGCGACACCGAGCCAGAACAAGCTTGGGGCGAGGGCGGCGCCCGCCAGGGCGATGCTGAGGCCGATCAGGGTGAGGAGGATCAGCTTCTTGCGCTCGATCCGGTCGCCCAGGGGCGAGAGAAAGAACAGGCCGATCGCATAGCCGATCTGGCACAGGAAGGGCATGAGGGCGACATCCTGCGGCTCGGCGTTGAAGTCGCGGATGAACAGGCCCAGCATCGGCTGGTTGTAGTAGGTATTGGCGACCGCGAGGCCGGTGGAGACCGTCAGCACGGCCAGCAGGCCGCGGCTGAGATGATGCGGTTGCTGATGCGCTGCGGCCTGGTCCGCCGATTCCGGCATGGGAATTCCTCTAGCAGAAAATGGACGCTTATCGGCCCGGCCAAGGAAGGTCAAGAACGGGAGGGTCAGGCCTTGGAGAATCGGCGCTATTATCCGGTCTGTCCCCTCGCGGGAGAGGGGCGGGGTGAGGGGTGGCGACTTTGAACTTAATCGGATAACAGCTGAAACTCAGAGGCTATACATCGCCGGCCTTGTCTCCGATCTGAAAGTCGCCGGGCTGCGGCGGCGCCAGCGGCGTGAACTGGCAGCGGTCCGGCTTGATGTCGATCAGTGGCGTGCCGTCGAGGCAATCGAGGCCGCGCACCAGCAATGTCGAGCCTTCGACACCGATCAAAGCGACGATCGAGGTGCCGATGGGATTGGGCCGCACCGGCGAGCGCAGGGCGAAGGTGCCGCGTGTGGTCCCGTCATTGCGCGGGCTTTGCAGCACCAGGTCGCGCCGTGACCGGTGCAGCCAGTAAAGCAGCTCGATCTGGGTGAAATCGCCGATGCCCTTCAAGGCCTCGGCCCAGGGATCGAAGACATCAATGCGGCAGAGCGGGCCGTCGCGGCGGCCCTGGCGCGGACACTCCAGCCGCGATGTCCAGGGCGTACAGATTCGGCCGATGAAGATCACCCCCGCATCGGTGGTTTCCGGCCAGGCGACGGTGCGTTCCGCCGTCCGGACTTCATCCTCGCGCACCATCTGGCATTCCCCTCCGGCAGCTCAGTGGTCGACTGCGACCATCACGTCCGAGGCCTTGATGACGGCCGTGGCCGGTTTGCCCTTGGCCAGCCCCAGATCATCGACGGCTGCGTTCGTGATGGCGGCGGTGACGATCGCGCCGCCACCGATATCGATGCGGATATGGGCCGTGGTGGCGCCCTTGACGACATCGACAACCGTGCCGTTGAGCTGGTTCCGCGCGCTGATCCTCATGACCGGGACTCCGTCCTGATATCGCGATGGATCATTTAGCCAGATTATTTGGCACAAGGCGAGGGGCGATGGAAATCGGCGGAGTCAGTTCAGGAAGGGTTGGTCACCATCCTGCAACAGGGCCTCTTCCCCCGCGATCCTGTCGGCGAGGCCGCGCATGATCGCTTCAGTGACGGTGAAGGACACCTTGAAGCCGTCCTCGGTGGCGAGGTCAGGATATAGTGATCGGTCTCCGCCGCGTGCTCGACGGTGGATTTGCCCAGCGGATAGAGCAGCCGCAGACTGTTGTCGCGATGCTGACGCTCAAGATCGTCTCCGTGGTCTCTTCTTGTCAAAAGGTGGACGGATGCGGCGGGAGGTCCCGCATCCGTCCGGTGCTCTCACGCCAATTCGTGTATCGGCTGGTCGGCACGCATCAGGTGGCGCAGCGGGGCAGCGATCCGACCGGCTTGTCAGTGATCGATGCCTATCACGCAACCGATCTGGAAGAGACGCTGAGCGTCTATAACTATGTGGTCCGCAACAGGCGGCCATTTCTGTACACCGGCCCGTATAATGCGCCCGATGGGCTGATCGAGGACGAGGATATCGTCTTCCTGCCGCTCTCGGATAATGACAGCGATGTCAACATGGTCCTGGTCTATGCCTATTCGCGCATCTACAACCCGCGCGACGATGCCTCCTTCATCCTGCGGCGAGGCCAGGAATAGCCAGCAGCATGCCGCCGCAGGCGCTGAGCAGCACGACGACCCAGGGCTGCATCTTCCAGGCCGCCAACAACATGAAGCAGATTAAGGCGAGGGCGAAGTCGCGCGGCCCGGTGATGGCGCTGACCCAGACCGGATCGTAAAGTGCGGCGGCGAGCAGGCCGACCACTGCCGCATTGACGCCGCTGAGAATCGCCCGCGCCATAGCATGGCGGCGCAGTCTCTCCCAGAACGGCAGGGTGCCGAGGATCAGCAACAGGCCCGGCAGGAAGATGCCGACCAGCGCGATCGCCGCGCCGAGCCAGCCATTCGGCGCGATGCCGTTGGCCGCTCCCAGATAGGCCGCGAAGGTGAAAAGCGGCCCGGGCACGGCTTGCGCCGCACCATAGCCGGCGAGGAAGTCGTCGCCGGAAATCCAGCCCGGCTGCACGACCGATACCTGCAACAGCGGCAGGACCACATGGCCGCCGCCGAAGACCAGCGCGCCGGCGCGGTAGAAGGCATCGAACAAGGCAAGCCCGTGGCCACCGAAACCGGCGGCGCTGATGGCCGGCAAGAGGAAGAGCAGCGCGACGGCAAGCAGCAGCACGACAAGTGCGGCGATGCGCGGGATCGGTGACGCGAATGGCGCATGCGGCGTTCCATCGCCGGCTGGCATCAAGTCCTGGCAGAACCACAGGCCGGCAAAGGCGCCGATGGCGATGGCGGTGAGCTGTCCGCCGACGCCGCCGAGAAAGACCACGGCCACCACGCCGGTCACGGCAATGGCGATGCGCGGCCGGTCCGGGCTAAGCTGGCGCGCCATGCCCCAGATCGCCTGGGCGATCACCGCAACGGCGACCACCTTGAGGCCATGCAGGGCGCCTTGTGCCAGCGGCGTGTCGAAACCGGCCAGGCCATAGGCGAACAGCATCAGGACCAGGGCGGAGGGCAGGGTGAAGCCAAGCCAGGCCGCCAGGCCGCCAAGCAGACCGCCGCGCATCAGGCCGATGGAAAAGCCGACCTGGCTCGATGCCGGTCCCGGCAGGAACTGGCAGAGGGCGACGAGATCGGCATAGGCACTGTCATCGAGCCATTTCCGGCGGCTGACGAATTCCGTGCGGAAATAACCTAGATGCGCAATCGGCCCGCCGAACGAGGTGAGCCCCAGTTTCAGGAAAGGCAGCAGGATGCTCATGAAGGCAAGGCGCGGCCTTGTTTCAGTTCGGTCGTATGTCTTCTGCATCGCCGCAACCTCTCCTGTTCCCTGTTGCAGTTAGCAGGGAAGCGGCGGCGGCGCTATCGCATTGTCAATATTCTGTTCCGAAATCCAGCCGAAATTGAGCCGCAACAAACCGGTCGCGCTGACGAGTTCGCACAGCGTCCGCCATCCCGCGTATGTCACCCTCGGGCCAGAGGATGACAACCTGTTGGTGATGAACATGGTGCGATGACCGGTCGCGTCGCGTATTCGGAGCGATGTCAACGACCATCGCACGCTGCCGGCAACAAACAAGATTGTCACCCTCGGGCCTGATGTATGGCCCGGAGAGATGGTTGACGGTTGTTCGGAGACATGGTTGACGGTTTCATTGTGGTTGTTTGGGCGGATTATTCAAGTCGATGGTGGCGATTTTCTTGGTTGCGAAGAAGACGCCATAGCGGCCGTCTTTGCTGAGCGGCCGTAAGGCGACGCGCTCGCCCATGAACGCCTTGGAGATCTGCCAGAGGTGTCCCTTGAAGCTGATATAGGGCTTGGAGGGGCCGACGGTGCGGACGATGTCACTCTGGGCGTAGTCGATCTTGGGCAAGCGGTCTGGCATGGGCCGGGGGCTGAGGCGGTAGCGGCTGGCCGGCACATCGAAGCCAAGCGCCTGGTGCGGCCGTTGGCAGTTGTAGATGTGGCGCCAGCGATCGAAGGCCCGCTGCATGTCACCCAGGCTGCGGAAGCGTTGCAGGCTGAGAACCTCGGCTTTCAGGCTGCGGTGGAAGCGTTCGTTCTTGCCGCGGGTCTGGGGATGATACGGCCGGGCCCGGATGACATCGACGCCGAGCTTGAGCAGCCAGACGCCCAGCCAGGTCCAGCCCCCTGCCGGCCCATTGCCCCAGGGCGATCCATTGTCGACCAGGAAGGCCTCCGGCAAGCCGTAGCGCCGGAACACCCGCTGCAGTTCCCCTTGTACCGTCGCCCCGGTCTCATTGTCGCAAGCCTGGAGGCACAAAGCATAACGGGAGTGATCATCGACCACCGTCAAGGGATGGCACCATTGCCGGCCATCCTGCAGCACGATCCGGCCCTTGAAGTCCATCTGCCAGATCAGGTTGGGGGCCGGCAGCTCGAAACGCCCGGTCGCCGGCGGCCGGGCGGGGAGGCTGATCCGCCCATGGCGCGCCAGGATCGCATGTACCGTCGAGGGGGCCGGCATGTCCTGGCCCGCGCGGGCCAGGACATGCCAGATCTTGCGTGCCCCCCAGGCCGGATGGGCGTCGCGCACCGCCAAGACCGCGTCTTCAACCGACCCGCTGACACGGCCGGGGCTCGCATGCGGCCGGCGCGAGCGATCGGCAACCCAGTCCTCTACCCCCGATGCCGCCCGCTCCAGCCACTTATAGCCGGTCTGCGGACTGATCCCGAAACGCCGGCATAACTCTCGCCGGTTGCTGCCCTCTTGCTCGGCAAGCCGAACAAATTCCAATCGCTGCTGCATGGTGCACATCTCTTTCCACGGCATGCTTCAACCCCTGCGGTTGTCTCATGCCAAATGTGTCAACCATGTCTCCGAACACCTGTCAGCTATCTCCCAGGGCTAAACACCTGACCCGAGGGTCCATCGGTGCGACTGATGAATGTTGCCTGCATTATGCGTGACGGATGTCTTGTCGCACATTGTGCACGGCCTCAACCATGGAGCCCCGGCTCAAGGCCAGGGTGATGCTCATCTGCGGCCGCATGGATGGCTAAGCGTGATCCTCACCCGAAAGTTTCCGGGTCGGGACCGATGCGGTGCTTCTTGTCAAGGCGGCCGATCTGGCCGAGATCGTCGTTATCGAGGCGGAAATCGAAGACCGCGAAATTCTCCTTGATGCGCGATGGCGTCACCGATTTCGGAATTACGATCAACCCGTTATCGAGATGCCAGCGGATGATGATCTGGGCCGGCGTCTTGCGATGCTTCTTGGCGATGGCGCCGATCGTCGCATCCTGCAGGATCGTGCCCTGGCCGAGCGGGCTCCAGGATTCCGTGGCGATGTTGTGCTCCTTATGGAAGTTGCGCAGCTCCTGCTGCTGCATCTGCGGATGCAGTTCAATTTGATTGACGGTCGGCGCGATGCCGGTTTCATCGAGCAGCGTCTGCAGATGCGGGATGTTGAAGTTGGAAACGCCGGCCGATTTCACCCGGCCGTCCTCTTTCAACCTGGCGAAAGCGCGCCAACTTTCGATGAAGAGCTTCTGCTTGGGCACCGGCCAGTGAATCAGATAGAGATCGACGTAATCGAGCTGCAGCTTCTTCAGGCTGACATCGAAAGCCTTCAAGGTTGCGTCATAGCCATGCGCATCGTTCCACAATTTCGTGGTGATGAAGAGCTTGTCGCGGGCGAGGCCGCTCGCCTTGACCGCCTTGCCGATGCTGTCTTCGTTGTTATAGGCCGCCGCGGTATCGATGGCCCGGTAGCCGGCCTCGAAAGCCGCGGTGAGGGCAGGGCCGGCCTGCGCATCGCTGACCTGCCAGACGCCGAGGCCGAGCTGCGGGATTTGACTACCGTCATGGAGAGTGATGAAGGGTGCCGCCGTCATTCGGGAGACTCCTTTGGTGACGTTTTCATGCGGGGAGTAATAATAACTAGGTGGGAGTGCCATCATCGCGCGGCAATGCAGCTCGGTCAATTGCCCAGCCTTCATGATCGAAAGACATAAAAACGATATAAAGTGCGTCGATGGATCGCGGTACGCGCCGACCCGGGTTTATGCAATTTAGAATTGGGACAGCGCAGAAATTCAAGGGTGATTGCCGATCTCATCCGCGCCGATCCTCGCAGCTATGCGAGATAATCGCCCGTCGGCTCCGCTGTGACATCTTGTCCCTCGAAAAGAGGTGTGTAATATGCGATTGAATTCGCCGATGACGGACCGGCACAGTATCGCGAACAACGTTCGCTCCGGTCTTATATGTCAGGCAAGGCTCAGCCAGTTCAGATAACCCGTTGATTATGTCGCAGAGCGACACAACATTAGGTTGAGCCAATCAGTAACAGGCCAGATTTCACGATCCTTACAGTAACCCCGTGGCGGCCAAGTTGCGTTTCCGAGAATTTCCGCAATCCGGGTTTTCCCGGAAATGCGTTCTATTTGAGAGGGTAAGCCATGGGTGGCACCACATATCGGCGCGTTTCCGTCGCCGCGCTTTCACAAGCGATCCTGGCTGTGGCTTCCGTCGCTGGCCTTGCCAGCTTGCTGGCGGCCTCCCCGGCTGCGGCGCTCGATATCGATGATGGCGGCAAATCGTTCGGTCTCGACAGTCCGGTCATCAGTCAGCCCGTTGCAAATTCAGTACTCTTCGGTGACAGTGCGCGCCAGACGGCGGATTCCGATCCGGCTTCCTTCGAATCCGGCGACGGCGCGGTTTCGGACAAGGCCGACACGGCACAGTCGATCTATTGCAAGGATAAGGGCGGGGTGGTCTGGATCGCCGCCAACGTGCTCAGCAGCATCGCCTCCAAGCCCAATGACGCCTATCAGGTCGAGCCGATGCGCTGCCCCTGACTGGCTATACTGTCGATACGAAAACGGCCGGATCATCTGCATGATCCGGCCGTTTCGTTTCGGCTATATCGTGCCGCGATTACTTCATCGTCGGCATGATGAATTCGGCGCCGGCGCGGATGCCGGTCGGCCAGCGCGAGGTGACGGTCTTCAGCTTGGTGTAGAAGCGCACCCCTTCCGGGCCATGCATGTGGTGATCGCCGAACAGCGAGCGCTTCCAGCCGCCGAAGCTGTTGAAGGCCATCGGCACCGGGATCGGCACATT
>SSEL01000074.1 GCA_008012315.1 Rhodospirillaceae bacterium | reverse complement strand
GGTCGATGACGGGCGGGACAATGCGGGTGCCGGTACGGATGCAGGAGACGGGGGAACGTTGCAAGGGTGCGGGCAAATGACAGCCGCATCCACCACGCCGTCGGCGTCATCGTCTTCCACGCCGTCGCCGCTGACCGGGCCGCTGCTCTGCGCCGCCTCGATGATCTGCGTGCAATCCGGCGCGGCTTTGTCCACGGAAGTGATGAACGTTCTGGGCGCGCCGGGCACCACCTGGCTGCGGCTGTGCTTCGCGGCGTTCTTCCTGGTCCTGATCAGCCGGCCGAAATTCCATCTCTACAGCAAGGCGCAGTGGAAGGCGGCGATCATGCTGGGTGTCGCCATGGCGGCGATGTCGCTGTGCTATTTCGAAGCCCTGATGCGCATACCGCTCGGGCTCGCGACCTCGATCGATTTTCTCGGCCCGCTCGCCGTCGCGGTGGCCGGCATGAATCGCGCGCGGCATCTGATCTGGCCGCTGCTGGCCGCGATCGGCGTCCTCATGCTGGTGCATAATGGCGCCGGCTGGACGGTGGATCTGGTCGGTGCCGGCTTCGCCCTCGGCGCCGCGGTGGGCTGGGCCAGTTATATCATCCTGTCGAAGCGCGTGGGCTCGGTCTTCTCCGGCCTGCAGGGTCTCGCCATGTCCTTCATGGTCGCGGCGATCGCCAGCCTGCCTTTCGGTATCGGCGGCGTGGTGGCGGGGGCGACGCCGTTTTACCTGCTCGCCGTCGCCGCCTTGGCGGTGCTGGTGCCGTTGCTGCCTTATGCCCTGGAAATGACGGCTTTGCGGCGCATGTCGACCCGCGCCTTCGGTGTGCTGATGAGCGCCGAGCCGGCGATCGGCGCGCTGTGCGGCCTGGCGCTGCTGGGACAACAGCTTTCCTGGCTGCAATATGCCGGCATCCTCTGCGTCACCGCCGCCAGTATCGGCGCTGTTGCCGAAAAATAAGAAGGAGCGATCATGACGGACGACAAGGCTTTCGCCACCCTCGATGGGCTCGGCCTTGCCGACGAGATCGCGGCGGGGCGGATCACGCCGCTGGAAGCCGTCGATGCCGCCATCCGCATCATCGAGCGCCATAACCCGGTGCTGAAGGCCGTCGTCATGGAACGCTTCGATGCGGCGCGCGCCGAGGCGAAGAAGATGGCGCCGGGCGGCGGCCTGTTCGCCGGCGTGCCGTTCCTGGCGAAGGATATGAACGTTTTCACCGCGGATATGCCGACGACCTTTTCCTCGCGCTTCTTCGCCGAGGCAGCCCCGCGCGGCGATAGTGAGATCGTGCGGCGCTGGAAACAGGCCGGGCTCATCATCCTTGGCAAGACCAGCACGCCGGAATTCGCCGCCGATTTCGTCACCGAGCCGAGTTTTCGCGGTCCGTGCCGCAATCCCTGGAATCCCGATGTGACGCCGGGCGGTTCCAGCGGCGGTGCCGCCGCAGCGGTCGCCAGCGGCATGGTGCCGATGGCCCATGGCACCGATTCCGGCGGATCGATCCGCGTCCCCGCCGCCTGTTGCGGCCTGGTCGGCTTCAAGCCGAGCCGTGGCCTGACGCCGTCGGGCCCGTTCTATCCGGAGCTGGCCGGCGGCCTCAATTGCGACCACGCGCTGACCCGCTCGGTGCGCGATACGGCGGCCATGCTGGATATCACGGTCGGGCCGGAACCGGGCGGCGCCTATTACATCCCGAAGCCGGCGGAAGCCTATCGCGATGCCATCCGGCGCAAGCCGCCACGCCGTCGGATCGCCTATACCGCCACCGCGCCCTCCGGCGTGACGGCGATGCCGGAGATCGTCGCCCTGCTGGACCGCACGGTCGAGATTCTGCGCCGGCAGGGGCACGAGCTTATTCCGGTGGCCTTGCCCGCCGATGTCGATCCCTATGACACGGCGGCGAAATTATGGATGCCGCCCTTGGCCCTGGAGATCGAGGAGCGGGAGCGGGCGCTCGGCCGCGCGGCGCAAGACGAGGAGCTGGAAGCGCTCAGCCGCTATTCGCGGCAGGTCGCCGGGAAGATGACGGCGCTGGATTACCTGCGGGCACGGCAGCGCGCCCATGATATCACCGTCGCCATGGCGCGGTTCTCCGAAAGCTTCGATCTGCTGCTGACGCCGACCATCGGCACTTTGCCGCCAGCGATCGGCGCCATCGACAGCCGGTCGGCCAGTTTCGATCACGATGCCTGGCAGGAAGGCGCTTATTACTTCGCCCCCTTCACCGAGCTCTTCAACATCACCGGCCAGCCGGCGATCTCTTTGCCCCTGTTCCGGACGGAAACCGGGATGCCGGCCGGGATGCACCTGATCGGCAAGATCGGCCAGGATGTGGAACTGCTGCAACTCGCCGCCGCTCTTGAAAGCGACGTGTCAGGGGAGGGCGTGTCGGGGGACGGCGTGTCGGGTGGCGGCGCCGATGCGCGGCCCGCCCTTTGGGGTTAGGCCGTCGGAAAAGGCGCCTTTCCGCCGGAAAACAGTAGTGCGCGCACACCCATATATGCGCCGATTAAGCAATTGCTAAGAAATAATGATGAATATTTAAACGCGCCGTCCAGGTGGAAGGCGCGGATATCGACGCTTTCCGGGGGCGGGGCCCCCTATCTCATGGGTGAGAGGCGGATATTCTGATCGATAGCGCCGCCCAGAAGTATCCGTCTCGAAGGTATCGCGCGGATTGGCGGTAGAGGGATGCCACCATGCTGCGCGTATATGAATGCCTGACGCAAGAGCACGATCTGCGCCTTGTGGTTTTGGCCGGGTTGATCTGCCTCCTCGCCTGCTACACGGCCTATAGCCTGGTGCATCGGGCGCGCGGGGCGTCGATGCGGGCGCGTATCAGCTGGATCTCGGGCGCGGCGCTGGCGACCGGCAGCGGCGTGTGGTCGACGCATTTCATCGCCATGCTGGCGTTCCAGCCCAGTATCCCGATCACGTATGATCTCGGCCTCACCGTTGCGTCGATCGTCATCGCGGTCCTGATCTCCGGCCTCGGCCTGTCGCTCTCTTTGTTCGGCAGCGAAAAATATGAGGCCGATCACCGCTATCGCTACCATATCGTGATCGGCGGCATCGTGGCCGGTTCCGGCATCGCCGCGATGCATTATGTCGGCATGGCCTCGACCAATGTCTTCGGTTGGGTGCATTGGGATAAGAGCCTGGTGATCGCCTCGGTGCTGATCGGCATGCTGCTGGGCGGCCTGGCCGGAAAGATCGGTCACACCAAATTCGATTTCAAATCCCGCATGACGGCGGCGACGCTGCTGACGCTCGGCATCTGCGGCATGCATTTCACCGGCATGGCGGCAGCGACGATCATTCCCGATCCGACCGTGCCGATACCCTTGCAATCGATGGACCCGCAGGAACTGACGATCCAGGTCGCGGCGGTCGCGCTGCTGATCCTGGCGCTTAGCCTCGCCGGGGCGATCATCGACCAGCACCTTGCCAATCGCAGCGCGATGGAGGCGAAGAAACTGCGCGCCAGCGAAGCGCGTTTCCGCCAGCTCGCCGATTCCACCTTCGAAGGCATCATCATCCATGTCGATGGCAGGATCGTCGACGCCAACGATGCGCTGAGCAATCTCGTCGGCCTGCCGGTGGAGCGGCTGATCGGCCGGCATTTCCTCGATATTGTCGCGCCGTCCAGTGCCGCCAAGGTGCAGTTGCAGCTATCGGCCATCTCGGATCGCCGGAAGGCCGACCCGGCCGCCGGCGCTCAAGGCGGACCGGAAATCCCGACCGCCATCAAGGCAACCGAGATCGAACTGCGCCATGCCGACGGCACGATCATCCCGGTGGAGGTCTTCGGCCGCACCATTCAGCACGACAGCAGCGATGCCCGCGTGGTTGCTGTGCGCGACATTCGCGAACGCAAGGAGGCAGAGGAGCGGATCCGCTTCATGGCGCATCACGATGCGCTGACCGGCCTGCCCAACCGCAATCTGTTCCATGACCGCCTCAATCACGCGATCGCCCGCAGCAAGCGCGGCGCGACGACGGTGGCTGTCCTGTGCATGGATCTCGACCGCTTCAAGAACGTCAACGATCTCAGCGGCCATGCCGCCGGCGATGAATTGCTGCGCCAGGTGGCGAAGCGCCTGAATGCCAGCGTGCGGGCGGAAGATACCGTGGCGCGGTTGAGCGGCGACGAATTCGCCATCGTCCAGGTCGGTGTCAACCATCCCGACGGTCCGGCTGTGCTCGCCGATCGCCTGGTCAAGGCCATGGCCAAGCCCTTCGATCTCGGCGGCCAGCAGACCATCATCGGCACCAGCATCGGCATCTCGCTGTTCCCCGGCGATGGCGACAAGGGCGACGAACTGGTGCGCGCCGCCGATACCGCGCTCTACCGTGCCAAGAGTGCGGGCCGCGGCACCTTCCGCTTCTTCGAGGCGCAGATGGATATGCGCCTGCAGGAACGCCGGCTGCTGGAACGCGACCTGCGCCAGGCCTTGGCCACCAATCAACTGGAAGTGCATTACCAGCCGCTGGTCGATTGTGATCAGGTGAAGGTGCTGGGTTTCGAGGCCCTGGTGCGCTGGACCCATCCGGAACGCGGTTCGATTTCGCCGGCCGAATTCATTCCCCTGGCGGAAGAATCCGGCCTGATCATTCCGCTCGGCGCCTGGGTCCTGCGCACCGCCTGCACCGAGGCCGCGACCTGGCCCGATGACAAGATCATCGCCGTCAATCTGTCGCCGGCACAGTTCCGCCATGCCGATCTCGCCCGCGAGGTCCTGACCATCCTTGACGAAACGGGCTTGGCGGCGCATCGGCTGGAGCTCGAAATCACCGAAGGCGTGCTGATCGACGATACCGATCGCACCCTGGAAACGCTCTCCGCCTTCAAGGAAGCCGGCGTGCGCATCTCGCTCGATGATTTCGGCACCGGCTATTCCAGCTTGAGCTATCTGCAGCGCTTCCCCTTCGACAAGATCAAGATCGACCGCTCCTTCATCTGGGAGATGGAAAAGAATCCGGATTCGATGTCGATCGTGCGCGCCGTCATCGCGCTCGGCCGGTCGCTGCGCATCACCGTGACGGCGGAAGGTGTCGAAACGCAGGAACAGCTTGCCTTGCTGCAGAACGAGCAATGCGACCAGGCGCAGGGCTTCCTGCTGGGCCGGCCGTTGCCCCATCGCGATGTCGGCAAGTTGCTGTTGGAGCCGAAGCTCACCGTCGTTCCGGCTGGTAAGCCGGCGATGGAAGCGCCCAAGCCGGCGGCGGAGTGATCACCGTTTAAACAACGGGGCTTAAACACCGCCGACGCGCTGCAGGATTTTCATCAGCTCGGCACGGCCTTCGAAGCCGATGCCGGGCAGGTCCGGTGGCGCGGCCTTGCCGGCGGCGATAACGGTCTCGTCGGCAAATCCGCCGAAAGGCTGAAAGGCGCAAGGATTGTCCTCGCAACCGCCGAGACCCAAAGCGGCGACGATGTGCAGGGCGAAGAGATGGCCGCCATGGGGGAAGAAGGTGTTCCGCTGCCAGCCGGCAGCCTCCATCGTCGCGACGATGTCGAGGTAATGCGTCAGCCCATAGCAATGGACCGGATCGAATTGCAGGATGTCATGGACCGGCCGCAAGCCGCCATGACGATGCAGCAGCTTCGCTTCCGCCAGGGAGAATAACGCCTCGCCGACGCCGAGCGGCCGTTTGTAGAGCCGGGCGATATCGGCCAGGGTTTCGAAATCCAGCGGATCGCACGGGTCTTCAAACCAGCGCAGGCCGACGGGCGCCAGCACGCTCGCCATGCGCAAGGCGTCTTCATGGCCATAGCTGTTCATCGCATCGACCGCGAGATGACCGGGCCCGGGCAGCAGCTTCAGCACCGTATCGATGCGCTGCAGATCCTTGGCTTGGCTGACGGTGCCGATCTTGATCTTGAAATCGGTATGGCCGCGATCGAGGCCCTGGCGTATTTCATCGCCGAGATGTGTCAGATCGCCGAGCGGATAAAGATAGCCGCCGGAGGCATAGACCGGCACTTGCGGTTTTTCCGCCGGCTGTTCGGGCAGGACGCTGCCCAGGCGGTCGGTGAGGAAACGATAGAGCGGCAGGTCGGCGATCTTGGCCGCCGCATCCCAGATCGCCATATCCAAGGTGCCGACGGCAACGCAGCGTTCGCCATGGCCGCCGGGTTTCTCACCCTGCATCATTGCCGTCCAGGCGCGCCTGGGGTCGAGATGATAGTGATCCGGCGTGGCGAGGTCGGCCGTGCTGGCGACCAGACGCGGTGCGAAACGTTCGCGGATCAGCCCGCTCTGGCCATAGCGCCCGAATGACGAGAAGCCATAGCCGATGATGGGCTGTCCGTTGCGCTGAATATCGGTGATCACGGCGACGATACTGGTGGTCAACCCGCCCGATGGCAGGACCGGATCGAGGAAGCGGGAGATCGGTATCGCTTGTTCTCGGATATCGACGATGCGCATCGCGGTATCATGACGTCTTGCGGCCCATCCGGCTAGAGGGGCGCCGTAAGATGTGATGGCGGCAAATCGGGGCGCTTGGGTAAAGCGATGGTGCCGGTCTCGCAGGACGCCAGCTATCTCCCGCCAACCATCGCCCACTTGTCACGCTTTGCTGATGGTTAGCGCAGGTTCGCGGCAACAAATATCTCCCTCCCCCCTTGCGGGGGAGGGTTGGGG
>SSEL01000068.1 GCA_008012315.1 Rhodospirillaceae bacterium | reverse complement strand
CGTCGATGACGTTCTCTGGCGCCGCTCGAAGCTCGGCCTGCATCTTCCGGCCGAGGCGCAGAAAAAACTGCGCGACTGGTTCGCGGCTCGTTAAGCATCAACGCTGAGATCCAGCCCCCTCTTCTGTCCGCTGGCCACCGCGACAACTTTACGGCAGGCTGGCAGCGGAAAGTGAGGAGACATGACCAGAACGATACTCATTACCGGCGGAACACGTGGCATCGGTTGGGCCACCGCGCTGCTGGCGGCGGCGGAAGGCTGGTCGGTCTGCGTGAACTACATCGGCAATGACGAAGCGGCCGCCGAGACGGTTGCCGAGATTGATGCCGCTGGCGGTCGGGGTTTGGCCATCCGGGCCGATATCGCTAAAGAGAGCGAAGTCGTCGATATGTTCGAGCGCGTTAAAGCGCACTGCGGCGCTCTGGATTATCTCGTGAACAATGCGGCGATCGTCGCGCCGGCGCAAAAATTGGCCGAGATGGATATCGGCCGACTCCGTCGCATGTTCGACGTGAATATTCTTGGCACTTATCTTTGCGCCCGCGAAGCCGCCCGGCTCCTGTCCACGGAGCGGGGCGGCCGCGGGGGTGTCATTGTCAATGTCTCTTCCCTGGCGGCACGCCGGGGCTCCCCCGGCGAGTATGTCGACTATGCCGGCAGCAAGGGCGCAATCGAGACTTTGACGATCGGGCTTGCCAAGGAACTGGCGGGCGAGGGCATCCGGGTCAGCGCGGTACGGCCAGGTTTCATCGATACAGAGATTCACGCGAGCGGTGGCCGGCCGAATCGCGGCCTTCGCCTTGGTGCCACGACGCCGATGGCGCGGGCAGGCAAGCCAGAGGAAGTCGCGGCCGCCGTCATGTGGCTGCTCAGCGATGCGGCCAGCTACACGACCGGCGCCATTCTGGATGTCGCGGGTGGGGCATAGCTGACGTTTCAGGCCTGGGCGGCGAAGCTGTGCGGCGGGTGCTATTCGGCCGGCTTGGCTGTGGCCTTCTTGCCGGTATCCGGGCTTTCCCCCGATGGCGTGAACACTTGTCCAAGCAATCTGAACTCTTCCTCCCGCGGACTGGTGGCGCGCCAGGCAAGGCCGATCTGCCGGGTCGGCGTTTCGTCGTCGAACCGGCGTGCAATCAACTCGCCGCCCTTCAGCAACTGCGCGTTCACCGCCATCTCCGGCAGGAGCGTGACACCGAGGCCATTGGCCGACATCTCGACCAAGGTCGTGAGGCTGGTGGCGGTGAAGTCGATCGCTGGACTGCGCTGCGTCAGCCGGCAGGCACTGACCGCTTGATCGCTCAGGCAGTGACCTTCCGCCAGCAGCAGCAGGGGCACTTGCGCCAGGTCCTGCATGGTCAGCGGTTTCTTCGTCGCCAGCGGATGATCCCGCCTGCACACCAGATGAAAAGCGTCGTCAAAAAGCGGCAATGTCGTTGCGTTGCCGCAATCGAAAGGCAGCGCGAGCAGGACGAGATCGAGCTGCCCCTCATCCAGCTGGTCGAGCAGCCGCGCCGTCTGATCCTCGGTCAGATAGAGCTTCAGCTTCGGATAACGCTTGCGCAGGATCGGGAGGGCTTTCGGCAGCAGGAAGGGGGCGATGGTGGGGATGACGCCGAGACGTAGCGGTCCCGCCAGCGGTTCACCCGCCGCAGCGGCGAGTTCGACCAGGGCCGCAGCTTCCCCTAGCACGCGTTGCGCCTGGTTGGCGATGGCCTGGCCCAAAGCGGTGAAGACGACGCTGCGGTTGGTCCGTTCGACCAAGGTGACGCCGAGCTGCGCTTCCAGTTCCTTCAAACCGGCGCTCAAGGTCGATTGGGATACGTAACAGGCTTCCGCGGCCCGCCCGAAATGCTGGTATTCGTGGAGCGCTGTCAGATATCGCAGCTGTTTCAGGCTGTTCAGGGGATTAGGTGCTGCCATGATCGATTTTTCCGATTGATGCCTTAAATGATAAGTCGTTTTTAAAATCGATCAAGGTCGGCGCGCGCGGCTCCGATGCCCAAGGCGGCAGTGCGGTCCAGATGGTGGCGAAAAGCGAAAGGGGGGCTCGTTCATCCTGGAGCCGCATAGCGGCATGACGGATGCGGCATATCGGCCAAGCTGGCATCGCATCGGCAACCTGCTATAGTCGCCCCAATCGGCCCGCGTCCTTGGTTTGGGGGCGGGCCGGTGCCGTTGTGGGTGCTATTTTCTGCTGGTTCGGGGGGCAAGACTGGATTTCGGCCATGCTCCGGCGCCGACGCGGGTAGCGCCTGTTGTAGCCAAGAAGGAGCTTCTCATGCCCACCAATGCCAGCCTGCATCAGCGCCGCAATGCCGCCGTTCCGCGCGGTGTCGGCAATGCTTACGGCATTTATGCTCAGCGCGCCTCCAATGCGGAAATCACCGATGAAGAAGGCAAGCGCCTGATCGATTTCGCCGGCGGCATCGCGGTCTTGAACACTGGTCACTGTCATCCGAAGATCGTGGCGGCCGTCAAGGAACAGGTCGACAAGCTGACCCATGCCTGTTTCCAGGTCACGCCGTATGAGACCTATATCCGTCTGGCCGAGCGCCTGAACGACCTGGTGCCGATCAGCGGCAACACCAAGACGATCTTCCTGACCACCGGTGCCGAAGCCGTCGAGAATGCCGTGAAGATCGCGCGCGCCCACACCAAGCGCGCGGCCGTCATCGCTTTCTCCGGTGCTTTCCATGGCCGCACCATGCTCGGCATGGCGCTGACCGGCAAGTACGCACCCTATAAGGTCGGCTTCGGCCCGTTCCCGACGGACATCTATCACGTGCCGTTCCCCGATCCGGCGCTGAAGGATAACGGTGCGGCTTCGCTGAAGGCTTTGGACACCCTCTTCAAGGCCGATGTCGGCCCGGACAATGTCGCCGCGATCATCATCGAGCCGGTCCAGGGCGAAGGTGGCTTCAATGTGGTGCCGTTCGACTTCCTGCGCGCCCTGCGCGACATCTGCACCAAGCACGGCATCGTCTTCATCGTCGATGAAATCCAGACCGGTTTTGCCCGTACCGGCAAGATGTTCGCCATCGAACATGCCGGCATCGAGCCGGATCTCATGACCATGGCGAAGAGCCTGGCCGGCGGCTTCCCGCTGTCGGCGGTGACCGGCCGCGCCGAGATCATGGATGCCCCGGCCCCCGGCGGCCTCGGCGGCACCTATGCCGGCAGCCCGATCGGCTGCGCCGCCGCCAATGCGGTGCTCGATGTCATGGAAGAAGAGAAGCTGGTCGAGCGCGCCAATGTCATCGGCAAGAAGATGATGGATCGCCTGTCTGACATGAAGCGCCGCAACACCTTCGGCAATCGCATCGGCGATATCCGTGGCCTCGGCGCCATGGTGGCCTGCGATCTGGTGAAGGCGGACGGCTCGCCGGATGCCGATCTCACCAAGGCCGTAACGGCCAAGGCGGGCGAGAACGGTCTGGTGCTGCTGAGCTGCGGCGTCAACGGCAACGTGCTGCGTTTCCTGATGCCGCTGACCGCACCGGATGCGATCATCGACGAAGGCTTCTCGCTGCTTGAGAAGACCATCGGCCAGGCGGTCGAAGCGAGCGCCAAGGTCGCCTGATCGGCTGACGTTTTAAATAACAAAAAGGCCGCGATGGACAACCATCGCGGCCTTTTCTTTTGTCTGTATCCGACTAGAGCCGGATCGTTTTAGACGGAATGGCGTTTCACGTCTTTGATGGAAGCATAATGCTGCCATCAAAGACGATCGCGCTCTAAAGCTTCGACTTCTGGTGCAACAGGTCGATCAGCGCCTGCACATTGCCGTTATTCTTCTGGATCACCGAGGCGAATTCCTGGCGGTGGGTATCCGACAGGCTCAGCCCTTCGACCCGGAAGTCGAGAATGCGCAACTGGCTGTTGACGGTATCGATGATCCAATCCACGCGAACCGGATCTTCGTTGTTCACCTGCACGACCGTATAGGCCGTCGTCCGGCCGTTCCCGTCGTCATGAATGCGCTTTATATCCAGCTTGTGGCCGGAATATTTGACGAAACGCTTGCCATAGGTGACCGACAGGTAGTCGGCAAAGGCGTTGATGAATTCCGTCCGCTGTTCCGGCGTCGCCTTGCGCCAGTAACCCGCCAGAACGTATTTGGAGATGGCGGGCATGTCGAAATACTCATCCAGGACCGGGCGCAGCTTGGCGATGCGCTCGGCATCGGTCTGCTGGTCGGACATCTCCTGGATGGCCTGGTTGCTCAGCTTGGTGATGAAGTCTTGAACAGCCGCATCATCCGCCTGTGCACGGCCACCACCGGCAACCAGGCTTGCGATTGTCAGGAAACCGGCTACCAGGACCGTAAGGACGTGGCGTCGGCCGATCATACTGCCCATTCTGCGTTCTCCCTGGATATCACTGCGCATCCGTCACCTGACCGGCTTCGGCTGCGCCATCGCTGGGAATCATGCTTTCCGATGTTACGGCCGGCGTCAAATCCTCCGACTCCCGGCCATTGCGGATCGCATCATTGCGCTGCTGGCGATACAAGCTGCGGATGGTTGCATAGAAATCGATCGAGCCTTTCTTCAGCTCGTCGAGGGCCTGCATGTTCCGCGCCCGCGTATCGACGATATCGAGACCGCTGCGAATGGTATTGATATAGCCGACATCATAGATGTAGCCGACCCAGGTGAGGGGATCGAGCAGCTTGTCGACAAGCCTGCCGGTCGCATCACGCGGATTCGACGGACCAAGCACCGGCAATGTCAGATACGGACCCTCTTCCGTGCCCCAAACCGCCAAAGTCTGGCCGAAATCTTCGTCATGATAATTGTAGCCCATCATCTTGGCGACATCGATCAGGCCGCCGACGCCGAGCGTGCTGTTGATGACGAAGCGCATGCTGGTATCGCCGGCCCGGCTGCCCTCGCCCTGGAACAGGTCGTTGGCCAGGATGACCGGCGAGTTCAGGTTCCGCAGCACGTTGCGGATGCTGTCCTTCGCCACCGTCGGCAACGCGATGTTGTAGTAGCCGGCAAATTGCTTGAGCAGGATTTCATCGAAGAAATTGTTCAACTCGAAGAAATACCGATTCATCGGCTCCAGCGGGTCATTGGCTTCATTGTAAGCCTGGACCGCCGCTTCATCATTAGGGTCCGGCTTTGTCGCGCACCCACTCACCAAGGTCAAGGCGATAACCCCCGCTATCGCCGCCCGGCCAAACACCTTCATATCAATCATGGATTCCCAACCTTCTTCCCGGTAGTCCCGTGTCCTTTTCGGTTTCCAAGTCCGATGAGCCGTACCACCGTCCCCAATGCAGCGCCAAACCGATCAGCGCTGGGCCCCGTTTGATCGTACCTTCGGCAATCCCAATACAGGCTTATGCAGAGTCACGGCAACTGATTAATCAACCGTAAGTGACCCCGGTCTCATTTACGAAAAATGTCGCTGTAAGAGGCAACCGAGAGGAACGGCGTTGTTACCACAACTGTCGCGCAACAGCTAGCTGTTGCGCATCCGCCAGGAACGCGCGATGCGATGTTGCCATTGGGCCGGCGCGGCCGCAGATTGTGCATGACAGGAATATGAGCTTGTGAAGAATTATGCTTTTATACCCAATATTTACCTTGCCGTCAGCTGGATGAAAGAACCCGCTCCGCGTGATGGCAGGCGACCTCACGACCAGCGACGGGCCGCAATTTGGGGCGCTCGGCGCTGCATTCGGCGGTGGCGAAGGGACAGCGTTTATGGAAGGCGCAGCCGGAGGGCGGATTGATGGGAGAGGGCAATTCACCCTTCACCGTGAGCCGCCGTGATCGCGCCTCGGGATCGGTCGAGGGGGTGGCCGCGAGCAGGGCCTGGGTATAGGGATGGACCGGCCGGGCGAAAATCGCCGGCTTGCTGCCTTGTTCGATGGGTCGGCCGAGATACATCACCATGACGTCGTCGGCGATATGCCGCACCACGCTGAGATCGTGGGAAATGAAGAGATAAGCGAGGTTGTACTCGACTTGCAGGTCCATCAGCAGGTTGAGTACTTGTGCGCGAATCGAGACGTCCAAGGCGGAAACCGGCTCGTCGGCGATCACCACCTTGGGCCGCAGCATCAAAGCGCGGGCAATGGCGATGCGCTGCCGCTGGCCGCCGGAGAACATATGCGGATAGCGGCTGTAATATTCCGGCCGCAACCCCACCTTGGCGATCATCATGCGGGCGGCTTCGGCCCGCTCCTTGGCGCCGAGATCTGTATTGATCTCCAACGGCTCTTCCAGGATGCGGCCGACCTGCTTGCGGGGATTGAGCGAGCCGTAAGGATCCTGGAAAACCATCTGCACCTTGGGGCGCAATTGCAGCAGCGTCTCCTTATCGGCACCCATCACCTTGCGGCCGTCGATCGTCAGTTCGCCGGCCGTCGGCGGCTCGATCATCGCCATCATGCGGGCCAGGGTGGACTTGCCGCAGCCCGATTCACCGACCACCGCCAGAGTCCGTCCCGGCAGCAGGGTGAAGCTGGCGCCGGCCACGGCACGCAAGGTCAAAGCGGGTTTGAAGCGGCCCTGGCTGATCGGATAATGCCGCTGTACGTCCCGGGCTTCGAGAACCGGCAGGGATTGATCCGCGGCCACGGGGGCTTCCGTTGTCAGGTCGAGTTCGCTCATGAGCGTGCCTCCGCCGAAACGGGGTGAGTCGGATTCGGCCGATGCGGGTCCGGGCGGAGCGAGGGCTGTCCGCCGATCAGCGGATAATGGCAGCGCACGAGCGTCGCCAGATCCGGGTGTTGCGGCAGTGGCGCCAGTTCCGGCCGTTCCGCCCGGCAGCGATCATCGGCATAGGCACAGCGCGGATTAAAGACGCAGCCGATGGGCCGGTCGCCAATGCCCGGCACCATCCCGGGAATCGTGTTCAGGCGCAGATGCTCCTCACTGCGCTCCGGCAGCGCCTCCAGAAGTGCTGCCGTATAGGGGTGATGCGGCTGCGCGAACAGGCTGTCGACCGGCTGTTCCTCGACCTGCTGGCTGGCATACATGACAGAGACGCGCCGGGCGGTTTCCGCGACCACGCCCATGTCATGGGTGATCAGCACCAGCGCCATGCCGCGGTCCCGCTGCAGGGACACCAGCAAATCGAGGATCTGCGCCTGGATGGTGACGTCGAGCGCCGTGGTCGGTTCGTCGGCAATCAACAGGCGCGGATTGCAGGCAATGGCCATGGCGATCATGACGCGCTGGCACATGCCGCCGGAAAGCTGGTGCGGAAAAGCCGACAGGCGCGATTCCGCGACCGGGATGCCGACCTGTTCCAAAAGTTCGATGGTGCGCTCCCGGCGCTCGGCCCGGCTGCCGCCTTGATGGGCCTTCAGGGCCTCCATGATCTGGAAACCCACCGTGAAGCAGGGATTGAGGCTGGTCATCGGCTCCTGGAAGATCATCGCGATATCCTTGCCGACGATCTTGCGCCTTGCCCGCGGATTGAGGGCGAGCAAATCGATGCCGTCGAAGGTCATGCGATCGGCCATGACCTTGCCCGGCCAGGCGATCAATCCCATCACGGCCAGCATGGTGACGCTTTTGCCGGAGCCGGACTCGCCGACCACGCCCAGCAATTCGCCGCTTTCCAGCGTGAGGTCGATGCCGTCGACCGCGCGGAAGGGGCCACGGTGGGTTTGGAACTCGACCGACAGATTGCGGATTTCCAGAAGTGGTGAGGATGTGCGTGCCATGTTGCGTCTCCTCAGCGCTTCAGCTTGGGGTCGAGCGCATCGCGCAGACCGTCGCCCATCAGGTTGAAGGCCAGCACGGTGACCAGGATGGCGATGCCGGGATAGGTGACGACCCAAGGCGCCGTCTGGAGGAATTGCAGCGATCCCGCGAGCATCGTGCCCCATTCGGGTGTCGGCGGCTGAGCGCCGAGGCCGAGGAAGCCGAGCGCGGCGGCATCGAGGATCGCGGTGGAGAAGCTGAGCGTCGCTTGCACGATCAGTGGCGCCAGGCAGTTCGGCAGCACGACGCTGAACATCAGCCGCGCCGTGCCGGCACCGGAAACACGCGATGCGGTCACATAATCCTTGGACAATTCGCCCATCACGGCCGCCCGGGTGAGGCGGGCGTAATGCGGCACATAGGTGATGGCGACGGCAATCATGGCATTGGTGAGGCCGGGCCCCAGGATGGCGACGATCACAACCGAGAGCAGCAGGCTCGGCATCGATAGAACGATATCCATCAGACGCATGATGGCGATATCGGGTGTGCCGCGGAAGAAGCCGCTCACCAGGCCGAAGCCGATACCGAGCGCCAGCGACAAGGTGACCACGATCAAGCCGATCGTCAGCGACAGGCGCGAGCCATAGATCAGGCGTGACAACAGGCAGCGGCCGACATCGTCGGTGCCCAGCGGGAAGGCCCAACTGCCGCCTTCCTCCCAGGCCGGCGGTTGCAGGATGCGGTCGCGGAACTGCTCGATCGCGCCATGCGGTGCGATGACATCGGCAAAGACGGCGCAGAGAATCAGCAGGCAGATGAAGATCAGGCCCAGCATGGCGCCTTTATTGGCGCGCATCGACAGCCAGATCTCGCGGCGTGGCGAAATCACCTGGCCGGCCGGCGACGGCGTATTGGCCGGGGGTAGATTGACGGGGATATTGGCGACGTTATCGGTCATGGCATGGCCCTATCAACGCTTGTACCGGATGCGGGGATTGAGCAGACCATAAGTCAGATCCACCAGCAGATTGACGATGATGACGATCGTGGCGATCAACAGGATGCCACCTTGCAGTGCGGGATAATCGCGGCGATAGATCGATTGCACCAGCCAATGACCGACGCCGGGCCAGGAGAAGACGTTCTCCGTCAAAATGGCGCCGCCCATCAGGGTACCGACCTGCAGGCCGATCACCGTGACGACGGGAATCAGGGCATTGCGCAAGGCGTGTATGTTGATGACGCGAAACGCGCTCAGCCCCTTGGCGCGCGCCGTGCGGATGTAATCCTCGCCGAGCACTTCAAGCATGGAGGAGCGCGTCATCCGCGCGATCACCGCCAGGGGAATGGTCCCCAGCACGATGGTTGGCAGGATGAGATGGGAGAGCGACGACAGGAACGCGCCCATCGGATCGTCTTCCGACAGCAGTGAATCGATCGTCATGAAGCCGGTGACCGGGTCGAAATAATAATCGGCGCTGAGGCGGCCATTGACCGGTGTCCAGCCGAGATCGACGGAGAAGGTCAGGATCAGCAGCAGGCCCCACCAGAAGATCGGCATGGAATAGCCGGTCAGGCTGACACCCATGACCACGTGATCGACGGTGGATCCACGTTTGGTCGCCGCCAGGATGCCGGCCGGCAGGCCGATCACCACGGCAAACAGCATGGCGCAGAAAGCGAGTTCCAGGGTCGCTGGAAACAGGGTTAGGAACTCGCTCAGCACAGGATTATGCGTGACCAGCGAAATGCCGAGATCACCGTGCATCACCTGTCCGACATAATCGAAGAACTGCACGTAAAGCGGCCGGTCGAGGCCCATGTCATGCAGCAATTGTGCATGCCGCGCCGGTGCGATGCCGCGTTCGCCGACCCGGACTTCGATCGGGTCGCCGGGCACCAGCCGGATCAGCATGAAGGCGAGAAAGACGATCCCGAGGAAGGTCGGGATGACGAGACTGACACGAGTCAGAAGAAAACGAAGCATTGGCCGCTATAAAAAGCAGCATGGCGGGAATGACTTCCCGCCATGCTGACTGTCCTAATCAATCGATCTTGTCGACATGGGTGAAGAACATGATGCCCAATGGATGAACCTTGAAGCCCGTGACCTTCTTGCTCATCGGAACGGAAACCACCGAATGGGCGATCGGCACCCAGGGTACTTCATCATGGAAGATCACCTGGGCCTTGTCGTACAGCTCCTTGCGCTGCTTGATGTCGGAATTGACGCGGGCTTTCACCAGAAGGTCGGTGAAGTCCTTGTTGCACCATTTGGCGACGTTCTGGCCGCCTTGGCGGGCCGCGTCGCAACCGAGCAGCACGAACATGAAGTTATCGGGGTCGCCATTGTCGCCGGTCCAGCCGAACTGCGCCATCTGGTGATCGCCGTTCTGCATCCGCTTGCGATATTCGCCCCATTCATAGGAGACGATGTGGGTGGTGACGCCAATCTTGGCCAGATCCGCCTGCATCATTTCGGCCATGCGCTTGCCGTCCGGATTATACGGCCGCTGCACCGGCATCGCCCAAAGATCGGAATCGATGCTGGTGACGCCGGCTTCCTTGAGAAGCTCCTTGGCCTTTTCCGGATCGTAGGGATAGGGCTGGATGTCATTGTCATAAGCCCAGATCGTCGGCGGAATCGGATTCTTCGCCGGCTCGCCCTGGCCCTGATAAATGGCGTCGATCAAGGCCTTCTTGTCGATCGCCATATTGATGGCCTTGCGGACGCGGACATCGTCGAACGGCTTCTTCTCCACGTTCATGGCGAGATAGGCGATGTTCAGGCCCGGCTGCTGCAGGACCTGCAGCTTCGGATTGGCCTGCAGCGACTTGATATCCGTCGCATTGGGATACGACATGATATCGCATTCGCCGGTTTCCAGCTTTGCCTTGCGTACCGCCGGGTCGGTCGAGATCAGGAAGACCAGGTTGTCGATCTTCGGCTTGCCGCCCCAGTAATCCTTGAACGCCTTGTAACGGATCTGGGCGTCTTTCTGGTAAACGACAAAGCTGAAGGGCCCGGTGCCGATCGGGTCCTGATCGACCTTCTCCGGCGTGCCGGCCTTCATCATCGCATCCATGTATTCCTTCGAATGGATCTGCGCGAAATTCATCGCGATATCCGGCAGGAAGGTCACATTGGCTTCGTTGAGAACGAACTTGACCGTGTAGTCGTCGACCTTGTCGATGGACTTCAGCAGGTCGGGCATGTCCATGTCGTTGAAATAGTCATAGGCGCCGCCGGAGACCTTGTAATAAGGATCGTCCTGCTTCCACATGCGGTTGAAGGTGGCGATCACGTCGTCCGCGTTGAAATCGCGGGTCGGCTTGAAGCTCTTGTTGCTGTGGAATTTGACGTTCTTGCGCAGATGGAAGGTGTAGGTCTTGCCGTCCTCGGCGATATCCCATTTTTCCGCCAGGCCGGGAATGACCTTGGTCGTGCCGGGTTCGAATTCGACCAGGCCGTTGAAGACCGGCTGCGCGGCATCGAAGGACGTACCGGTCGTATTGATCTGCGGATTGAAATTTTCGGGGCTGCCTTCAGAGCAGTATTTCAGGGTCTTCTCTTTTGCTTCGGCAGCATTGAACTGCGCCGTTGTCGCAAAGCACATAGCCAGGACGGCGGTCGCCGCCACCCCCAACAGCTGACGTTTCATGAACTGTCTCCCAATGAGTATCTTGTGATCGCCGGCGATTTTCCCTGTTCTTGCCGGGATCATGCAAAAGCCTAGTCATGTTGCGGAAGTGAAGTCAATTATTCGAAATGGAACATTGCCAAAAAGCGGGACGGGACGAGAACTGGCCGGCAAAGCGCCGCTAAATCCGGCGAATTGGTGGCTGCGCTTCATCGGTTGTATCGTCACTGTCGCTGCGAATCACACCCGGCTCCGCGGTGGCTTGCGGTATCGGGCATCTTGACCGTGACGCCGGCTCCGGCCATTTTGCCTGCCATGACCCAGGATATCCGCATGACCGATGCCGCCATCGACACGCCTTTCGTTTCGACCAGCTTGAAAGTCCAGTCAGGCTGGATCGATAACAACGGCCATATGAACGTGGCCTTTTATCCGCGTGCCTTCGATCTGGCCTTCGACGAGGTTTATGTCCGCCTGGCAATTGGCCAGGAAATGGTCAGCACCGCCAATACCTCGACTTTCGCTTCGGAAATGCATCTGACCTTCCAGGGCGAGGTTTTCGAGGGCGATCCCTTGCGCATCACCACGCAACTGGTCGGCCTGGATGCCAAGAAATTCCACTGGTTCCAGGCCATGTATCATGGGGAGAAGGGCTATCTGGCGGCGACTTGCGAATGGATGATTTTGTTCGTCGACATGATTCAGCGCCGTGTCTCGACCATGCCCGATGACGTCAAGGCCCGGCTGGAACAGGTTTTGGCGGCCCACAGCCAATTGCCGCCGCCGCCGGAAGTCGGCCGCTTCATCTCGATGCAGAACCGCCGCCGCGCCGGGTGAAGCGCGGCGGCTTTATCCCAAATCAGTCTTCCAGCAGCAATCCGGTGCGATAAGCGAGGCTCTTCGAGCCGACCACCTTGGCGACGGAATCGCCCGGCGCCACCAGTTTATGCATGCTGCGGGACAATACCTTGCCGTCGGTCTGGCAACGGATAATTTGCCGCGCGGCGGCCTGGTCGTCAGCCAGCGGATCGATCAGCTCGGCGATGACGTCGCCGGTGCGGACCTGTTGCCCCAACTGCGCCTTATAGGCCAGGATGCCGGCTGCGGGCGAGCGCACCACATCGCAGGCATCCAGCATAGTGGCCTGGCAGCGCGGCGCCGGCAGATCGCGCGCCTTGCCGGCGATCAGGCCGCGGCGCTGCAGGAAGGTGTAAAGCGCATCCGCATCCTTTTCGCCGATTTCGTCGAAGACATCGGCACGGCCCCGGAATTCCACGGTTGCCGCCAGGCAGGCGGCGGGAACGGGATAGCCGGCACCGACGGCTTCCTGCAATTTGGCCCAGGGGGAAGAGAAGACCTCGTCGAAGGACGCGCCGCCGGAATCGGCCGCCAGCAAGACCGCCTCGGCGCCGATCAAGGCGGCAAGGTCCTGGCCTTCCGGCCAATGATCGGGAATCAGGAAGAGATGTACGTGGGAGTCGTCATCGCAATGCAGGTCCAGTACGAAATCGGCGTCATAGGCCAGCTTCGACAGCTCCAGGCGAAGCGCCGACAATTCGCCGCTGGCCGTCATCGTCGACAGCCGGTCGCCGATCGCCTGGCGCACCACCGCGACATTACTGGTGGCATCGGCACCGAGCTTGCCGGCGGTTGCCTCGACGAGACCGGCGAACAGATCCGGCCAGCGGCGGTTGAAATTGCCGCCGCCGCGTAGCTCATAGCGGCCGGCATGCACGCCGTTTACGACCTGGTTCGAGCCGATCGGATTGGCGACCGGCACGACGATGATTTCGCCCAGGATGTCGCCGCGCTTATCCGCTTCGTCCAGACGCCGGATCAGATGATGCGCCGCCATCATGCCGGGGATTTCATCGGCATGCAGCGAAGCCTGCAGATAGGCCTTGGGCTGCGCCCCCGGCGTGCCATAGCGATGAACCTTCAAGAATCGGTCGGTGCCCGGGCTCATGCTCGGCAGGGTGATGCGGTCAATGCGTTTGCTCATGATAAATGCTAGCTTCCGTCGGTGGAGTTAAACGGACGCAAGGGTGGCGGGGGATGACCGGACTGTCAATGTCACGCGAAACAGGGAGTGGTTCTGCGCTGCAGCAGCTGTTCGTTTCGATCGACCGGCTTCTCGCATCGATGCCGGATGTGACGATGGCGTTTCGGGCTTTGCTGCCGCAAACGTCAGAAGGCTTTGTCGAGGGCAGCCCGGACACCGGAACGCTGCCGGTACGGCAATTCTGGCCAGCCTGTCTGTCGGCGGCCGAAAAAGACGGCCATGCCGCTATCTCGTCGGTGGCGCAGTCCCTGCGGGATCTGACCCCTGCCTTCCGCTGGCAACAGAACCCGAATTATCGCGCCGCGCCGCCATCGGCCAGCTTCCTGGCCAATTACGGTTATGTCGAGATCTGCGGTCCGTCCGGCTTCCTGGCGACACCGGATCTGCGCTTGGGGGTGCTGCTCCTGGGGCCGCACAATTTCTATCCGCCGCATCGCCATCCGGCGGAGGAAATCTATCTGCCGCTGCACAGCGGGTTCTGGCAGCGCGGCGAGGACGAGGTCGCGGCAGGTAGCTGGCAGGAACGCGCCGCCGGCAGTGTTATTCATCATCCGTCCTGGATGCCGCATGCGACCCAGGCTGGAGATCAACCCCTGGCAGCCATTTATCTCTGGCGGGGCGAGGTGGCGACGGCGGCAAAACTGGATTGAGCGGCATCCTCCGGGACCGCGCGAGCCTGCCTATCCGGATATGAACAAATGACGAATTCTCTACTGACCTTGGCCTGCCTGCCGATGCTATAAGACCGGCCATGAGCGATCTTCCAGAATCATCCGACTCCGGCCTGATGCGGCCGGATATGCCATTGCCGCCCTATTTCGCCGGCCTGAACGAGCGCCAGCGCGAAGCCGTGCTGGCGCTGGACGGGCCGGTCCTGGTTCTGGCCGGGGCAGGCACCGGCAAGACCCGGGTCCTCACCACCCGGCTGGTGCATCTGCTGATGACCGGCAAGGCCCGGCCCGGCGAGATCCTGGCCGTCACCTTCACCAATAAGGCGGCGGCGGAAATGAAGCACCGGATCAGCGGCTTGATCGGCCGCCCGGTCGAAGGCTGGTGGCTTGGCACTTTCCATGCCTTGGCGGCGCGGATCCTGCGCGCCCATGCCGAACTGGTCGGCCTGACGCCGAATTTCACCATTCTCGATACCGACGATCAGCTTCGCCTGATCAAGCAGTTGATGCAGGCGGAGAATATCGACAGCCAGAAATGGCCGGCCCGGGTCATCCTCGGCGTGATCGAACGATGGAAGGATCGCGGCCTGCCGCCGGACAAGGTCAGCCGGGCCGAGCAGGCGGAACTGGGCGGTGGTCGCCTGCTGGATCTCTATCGTGATTACCAGCAGCGCCTGGCGACCCTGAATGCCTGCGATTTCGGCGATCTGCTGCTGCACAATCTCACTATTTTCACCAGCCATCCCGACATTCTCAGCCGGTACCAGGAGCGCTTCCGCTATATGCTGGTGGATGAGTATCAGGACAGCAACGTGTCGCAATATCTGTGGCTGCGCCTGCTGGCCCAGACTCATCGCAATCTCTGCGTGGTCGGCGATGACGATCAGTCGATCTATGGCTGGCGCGGCGCCGAGGTCGAGAACATCCTGAAATTCGAAAAGGATTTCCCCGGCGCGAAAGTGATCCGCCTGGAGCAGAATTACCGCTCGACGCCGCATATCCTCGGCGCCGCCTCGGGACTGATCGCCCATAACGCCGATCGCCATGGCAAGACGCTCTGGACCGACAAGAATGAAGGCGAAAAGGTCGTCGTCACCGCCGCCTGGGACGGGACGGAAGAAGCCCGGCAGATCGGCGAGGAGATCGAAAGCCTGCAGCGCCGGCAGGTGCAGCTCGGCGATATTGCCATCCTGGTGCGGGCCGGTTTCCAGACACGCGAATTCGAAGAGCGTTTCATCACGCTCGGTATTCCTTACCGTGTGATCGGCGGGCCGCGTTTCTATGAACGCCAGGAAATCCGCGATGCCCTGGCTTATCTCCGCCTGATCAACCAGCCGGATGACGCTTTGGCGTTCGAGCGCATCGTCAATGTGCCGCGCCGTGGCATCGGCGACAGCACCATGCGGCAATTGAACGATCTGGCGCGGCGCCTGGAAGTGTCGCTGCCGGAAGCCGCGCGGCGCATCGTCGAGACCGATGAGTTGAAGCCGGCGGCGCGGCGCTCGCTCACCACGCTGATGCAGGATTTCGGCCGCTGGCGCGGCATGGCGGATACCTTGCCGCAAGGCGAGCTGGCGCAGCAGGTGCTGGATGAATCCGGCTATACCGCGATGTGGCGCAATGACAAATCGATCGAAGCGCCGGGTCGGCTGGAGAACCTGAAGGAACTGGTTCATGCCATGGAGGAGTTCGACAGCCTCGGCGGCTTCCTGGAACATGTCGCCTTGGTCATGGAAAACAGCGGCGGCGAACCCGGCGAGATGGTGACCATCATGACCCTGCATGGCGCCAAGGGTCTGGAATTCGATGTCGTCTTCCTGCCCGGCTGGGAAGAAGGCCTCTTCCCGCATCAGCGCTCGCTGGATGAGAACGGCATGAAGGGCCTCGAAGAAGAACGCCGGCTGGCTTATGTCGGCATCACCCGGGCTCGGCGCCGTGCGACGATCTCCTATGCCGCCAACCGGCGGATTCACAATCAGTGGCAAAGCGCCTTGCCGTCACGCTTCCTGGCCGAATTGCCAAAGGAGCATCTCGACCGCCGCGATACGAATCTCTTCCAGCAGGGACGCATGAACCAGGATGCCGATTGGCGAAGCGGCTGGGGTGGCGGCTGGAGCGGTGGCGTCAGCGATCCGAGCGGCGGCTGGCCTGGCCGCAATGCCGGCGGTCAGGCAGGCTATGGTCCCGGCATGCGTCGGCGCGAACGCGTCATCGATATCGAGCCGGATGCCGTGATGCTGGTGAAGCGTGGTGCCAACCATCAGGCGGGCGACCGGGTCTTCCATCAGAAATTCGGCTATGGCCGCGTGGTTTCGGCCGATGGTGACAAACTGGAAATCGCTTTCGACAAAGCCGGCCTGAAGAAGGTCATGGCCGGCTTCGTGGTCCGCGCCGATCAGGCGTCTTGAAGAATTGCTGAAAGATTTTGGGGGATTGGAATGACGGGTGGTGTGATGACTGGCGGTCTGTGGTCGATCGTCCTGGAGCTGCCGTATAAGCCGGCGGAAGAGGATCGGCAGCGCCTGGAATTGGCACTGGAGCCGTTTGGCGAGGCCTTGTCGAGCTTCGAGATCGATGACGGCAAAGCCTGGAAGATCGAGGTCTTCGGTGAGACGAAGCCGGATCGCCGCCTGGTCGACGCGGCCCTGAAGCCGCTCGGCAAGTTCAAGGCGCAGATCGCCCCGGTGCCGGCAAAGGATTGGGTGGCTGAAAGCCAGAAAAACCTGCCCTCGCTCTCCGCCGGCCCGTTCTTCATCCATGGCTCGCATCACACCGGCCGGCTGCCGCAGAACAAGATCGTCTTCGAAATCGACGCTGGCATGGCCTTCGGGACCGGCCGGCATGAGACCACCCGTGGCTGTCTGCTGGCGCTGGCCCGCCTGGCCGAGAGCGGTCAGAAGTTCCGCAAGCCGCTCGATATCGGCACCGGCACCGGCATCCTCGCTTTCGCCATGGCCCGGCTTTTCAAGGTGCCGGTGATCGGTGGCGACAACGACAAGGATTCGGTGCGGGTGGCGCGCGAGAATGCGGCGCTCAACGGCCTCAAGAGCGCGGTGAGGATCCTGCTCTCGGATGGCTATCGCGCGGCAGCGATCCGCAACCAGGCGCCGTTCGACCTGGTCTGCGCCAATATCCTCGCCAACCCGCTGATCGAGCTGGCGCCGTCCCTGGCCAAGGTGCTGGGCCGCAACGGCCGGGCGGTGCTGTCGGGCCTGCTGCGCAACCAGGAGAAGGATGTGCTGGCGGCCCATGAAGCCCAGGGCCTGGAACTCGATTTCCGCCTGCGACTCAAGGAATGGTCGGTCCTGGTGTTGAAACGCCGCGTGAAAATGGCGGGTGCGAAGAAGCCGGCTGCCAAGAAATCAGCCGCCAGGAAATCAGCAGCAGGGAAAACAGCCGCCAAGGCCAAAGGCAGCAAAAGCAAAACCGCGCAAAAGAAAACGGCGGCCCAGAAATCTGGCCGCCGTTCTTGAGGTACTCAGGGTAATCTCGTAATCGATACTCATCTTCTCATACGCGGTACGCGGGTACGCAGGTAATCCGAAACTCGTACGCTTACTCTTTACGCTTACTCATACGCCTACTGTAATCCGCGCTGGGTCCGTGGAAAGACCCAGCTACCCTTGGGCAGGCTGCTTAAGCAGCGCGCGGGGAATGGTCATTGGCCGCATTGATATTGGCCGGACCCACGGTCTTGCGGGCGATTTCGCCGGCCAGCCAATCGATGTCGCCACGCACGATGCCAATATCAACCAGCATGCGGTCATCCAGCTTGGAGAGCTGGCGGGCGGTCGCGCGGGCCCGGTTCCAGGCACGCAGCGGCGCGACGAGATCCTGTTCCGTCGCGGCGAGCAAGGTCGGGACCCGCTCGGCCTTGGCAACGTCGAGCTTGCGAACATAGCTCGCAATCTCGTAACGGCTGAGGCCGATATCGGCCAGCATGCGGTCGTCCAGCGCCATCAGCGTGTTATAGATGTGGCGGCGGTGCAGGAAGTGCAGCACCGGCTGCACGAACACACCGAACACCGCGCGGCTGAAAGCCTGGAACAGGGTCGGTTCGCCCGAAACCTGCGTGGCCTTGTCGGCGACCTGGGTGATTTCGGTGCGGTTGACACCGATATCCGCCAGCATGCGGTCGTCGAGCGAAGCCAGTTCTTGAGCAACGCCAGCCCGGGCAATGGCCCGGCGGGCAGAATTTACCACGGTCCGCGCGAATTCAACGATTGCGCTGGTCGCCGTCACCCGGGTGATCACCGTCGGCGCGAACGCCACCGAACCAGCCACCTTCTCGTTTGTCATCATCCGATACATGATTATCTATCCATCCGATTTATCGCGTCTGCAGCCCGATTGCCGCCAACGATCGATGCACTTTATATATGTGAAAGGCGGGTTTTCAGGCAGGGGGTTTGCCGCATCGCAGCAATGCAGCCCGTGCATGGAGAAGCATGCGTAAAGGTGATTATGGTTACTTTTGTCGCATGACCGGTCCGCCCGGAGGCGGTTCGGAGAGGTCGGTGACGGGGCCCATGTCGGCCCAAGGAGAGAATATGTCGGTTTGCCGAGAAAACTACCAAGGTGATGAATCGCTTCAAATGTTGTTAAAAAAAGGGCGGTCTTTCTTAACCTTAGACGAATTGTCGCAGGCAATCCCGGGAATCGCAGCGGCGCCCCAGGGGGAATTGGCGGACGACTGGATACATTTGGTGGTACCCGAGGCAAGTCCGGCTACTAAGGCTCAGCTCAACGCATACCTTGAGCTGTGGAAAACCGCAAATCGCGGTATGCATGACGCTAAAACCGCCGATCGCCTTGCTGCATTGCAAAAGGAGATGCTGCGGCGCGGTATGGATGGCTTCGTTATCCCCCGGGCCGACGAACATCAGGGGGAATATGTGCCGAAGCGGGCCGAGCGGCTGGCCTGGATCAGCAATTTCACCGGCTCCGCCGGCCTGGTGATCGTCCTCAAGGACCGGGCGGCGATCTTCGTCGATGGCCGCTATACCATCCAGGTGCGGGAACAGGTCGATGCCGGCCTGTTTGACATCCGCCATATCACCAATGAGCCGCCGGAAGCCTGGATCGCCGAATATCTGCCGAAAGGCGGCAAGCTCGGCATCGATCCCTGGCTGGTGACCGCTGATATGGCCCAGCGCTTCCGCGCGGCTGTCCAGCAGGTCGGCGGGGAACTCGTTTCCTGCGACAGCAATCCGCTGGATGCCGTCTGGCCGGACCGCCCGGCGGCGCCGATCGCACCGGTCTGGCCGCAGGATCTGCGCTATGCCGGCCGCTCTTCGGCCGACAAGCGGCAGGAACTGGGCGCCCGACTGGCCGCCCAGGGACGCGACGCGGCCGTGCTGACGGCACCGGATTCGTTCTGCTGGCTCCTGAATATCCGCGGCGGCGATGTGCCGCGCACGCCTTTCGCCCTCGGCTTCGCCATTTTGCACCAGGACGGGCGGGTCGATCTGTTCATGGATCGCCGCAAGTTCCCGCCGGCCACCCTGGCCCATCTCGGCAACCAGGTGACATTGCAGGCGCCCGAGGCCTTCACCGGCGCGCTCGACGCGCTGGGCGCCGCCAGGGCCAAGGTGATCGTCGATGCGGCGACCGCCGGCATCGCCGTCTCCGACCGGCTGCGGGCGGCAGGGGCGGCGGTCACCGTGGGCGAGGATCCCTGCGCCTTGCCGAAAGCGGCGAAGAACGAGGTGGAGATCGCCGGCACGCGGGCGGCCCATCGCCGCGACGGCGCCGCCGTGGCGCAGTTCCTCGCCTGGCTCGATGCCGAAGCGCCAAAGGGGCATTTGACCGAGCTGGCGGCGGTGGACAAGCTGGCCGAGTTTCGCCGCCGCAATGATCTCTTCCGCGATTTCAGCTTCGACACCATCTCCGGCGCCGGCCCCAATGCCGCCATCCCGCATTACCGGGTGACGCCCGAAAGCGACCGGCGGATCGAGCGCGATGCCATCTATCTCGTCGATTCCGGCGGCCAGTATCTCGACGGCACCACCGACATCACCCGGACGATCGTGGTCGGCACGCCGACATCTGAGATGAAGGACCGCTTCACCCGCGTCCTCAAGGGCCATATCGCGCTCGCCACCGCCAAGTTCCCGCGCGGGACGAGCGGCAGCCAGCTCGATTCACTGGCCCGCCGGCCGCTCTGGGATGCCGGGCTGGATTTCGATCACGGCACCGGGCACGGCGTCGGCAGCTATCTCTCGGTGCATGAAGGACCGCAGCGCATTTCCAAAGTGCCAAACCGTGTCGCCTTGGAGCCGGGCATGATTCTCTCCAACGAGCCCGGCTATTACAAAGCCGGTGAATACGGCATCCGCATCGAGAATCTCATCGTGGTGCAGCGTGACCCCGGCAGCGATATGCTGTCCTTCGAAACCATCACTTTCGCGCCGATCGATCTCGCTTTGGTCGACACCTCGATCATGACGCCGGAGGAGATCGCCTGGCTCAACGCCTATCATGCCGAGGTGCGGGAGAAGCTGCTGCCGCAGCTCGATGAGCCGACGGCGGCCTGGCTGCAGACGGCGACGCGGGCGATCTAAAAGACGGTGTGTTAAGCGGCGGTCCTGATATCGCGCAGGACTTGCCGCTGCACCTCGATATAGCCGGGCGCCGTCACCTTCAACTGATCGCGGATCAGTTGGTTGAGACGCGGCAGCGCGTGGAAGGGCACCGAGGGAAAGGCATGATGCTCGGTGTGATAAGGCATGTTCCAGGCCAGGAACCGGATCGCCGCATTGGTATAGGTGGTGCGGGTATTGGCCAGCATGTCATCGGTCAGCGGGCATAGGGTATGTTCCGCCAGCAGATAGAGGCGCAGGAAGGGCTGGCCGAGAAGGGCCGGCAGCAGCCAGTAGAAAAGCGCGAAGGCGTTCTGCGTCAGCAGGGAGATGACCAGCACCAGGCCATAGATCGCCAGCGCGATCCGCGCCTCGCGGGCGATATCCTGACGCTGCTTGTCGTTGTTGTAGAAATTGCCTTCGACCTTGCCCCTGGCGTGATCGATGAGCGCACGGCTCTGCCCGATCCAATAGGGCAGGCCACTGACATGCCAGAGCCATTGCCGGATGGTGCGCGGCTTCGGATAAGCGAGCTCCGGATCGCGCGCCGGGTCCTGGGTGAAGCGGTGATGGGCAAAGTGGAAGGCGCGAAAGTAATCGCGCGGCAGCAGCAACAGGCAGCCGATGAGGAAGGCGACGCCATCGTTCCAGCGCCGGCTGGCAAAGGCCGTGCGATGGATGCATTCATGCAGCGGCGTGAACAGGAAGATGAGCACGATGCCGTGCAGCAGCATGGCGGGCAGCATCCACCAGCTTCCCAGCCCCTGCCAGATCAGCAAGCCGGTCGCCAGCAGCAGGGCGGCATGCCCCAGCAACTGCCGCAAGCCGGCTTGGTTCGATCGCTCGGACAACTCGCGGAGCGCATGATGATCGACGATCTTGGTGCGGACGAAATTATCCGACATGTGCTTCCATTTTCGATGACATCGCTCTCAACATGATGGCGCGGTCGCCGCCGGCTGTCCAGAAAGCTTAACTCGCCGGCGCCGCTCGTTCGGCGTCACCAAAGCCAGCAGGACGAGCAGGAGGGCCGCCGCGGTGATCACGCCATAGACCGGGGTGAAGCTGCCCATCAGTGATTTCGCATAGCCGCCGGCGAGATTGCCCAGCAACCCGCCAAGGCCCAGTGCAATATTGCCGATCCCGAACAACAAGGTGGCGGTCTCGCCGCGATAAACCGCACTGACATAAGCCGGCACCAACCCAAAGATGGCATAGAAGGCGAGGCCGAACAGAACGCCGGCCAGATGCATCATTGCCGGTATCGGCGGCAGCAGATGCGACATGGCGAGGATCGTCGCGGCAGCCGCGGCCAGCAGCAGATAGGTCAGCAGCATCGCCCATTTGACCGAAATCCGGTCGGCGAGCCAGCCCAGCGCGAAGCCGCCGACCATGCCGACACCGCCGATCAGGCTCCAGACCCGGGCGGAGATATCGACCGGCCAGCCAAGATCCTCGCGCATCAGCGGCACCAGATAGGTCTGGAATGGCATGCAGGTGAAGCCATTGAGGAACATGGTGACGATGAGCAGCAGGCCGAGCGGCTGCAGGACCTCGTTCAGGCGGTCGCGAAAGCGGTGCGGCTGCGGCGTGCTGTGTTTCGTTTCCGTCGTTGCGCTTTCAGTTGCAGTTTCGCGCAACCGGCGCAGCCGCAGCCAACCGGCGATGAAAAGCAGCAGCGACAAGATGGCGACGGCCAGCCAGACGCTGCGCCAGCCGGCAGCGGCGACCAGTGGCGGCACGATCACGCCGTTGAGAAAGACGCCGTAGCTGGTGCCGCTCGACATCAGGCCGAGCGCCTTGGCCTGATGCCGTGGGGGGATCGCCTGTTGGCAAACCGCCACCATCGGCACCCAGACAGCCGCAGCACCGGCACCCATGACGGTCAGCAGCAGGCCCAGCATCGGCGTACCGGAAAGCTGCCACATGACCAGAAGGCTGACGGCGGTCATGGCCAAGGCGCCAAGAATCAGGCGCATCGCGCCGATGACCGGTGAAAGCACGCCGCTGAGCAGGGCGGCTACGAGGAAACCGACCTGGGCGATGCCGGTCACCAGGCCGACCGTCGTATAGTCGAAGCCGAGATCCTGGCGCATCTCCGCCACCAGCGAGGCGAAAAGATAGATGCCGAAGCCGTAGGTGACGGCGACGAAGGCGGTGAAGAAGAGGGTGATTTCCAGGGCGGCCGGCTGGCGTTTCATCTGCGGGTCTCCCGACTGGAGGTCATTTGCCGATGGCTTCAGCTTGACAAAGCCGCCCACTTGGCGACAAACGAGTTCCAGGGCCATTTGAGACAAGCAGGTCTTATGCGAGTACGGCCATCCAGATCCCGACTGACACGATCGACCTTTCCCGGCAGTGCGGCCTTGCGCAGTTTCGAGACCGCCGGCCGCCTGCTGAGCTTCAAGCGCGCGGCCCAGGAACTCAAAGTCAGCGAAGCCGCCATCAGCTTCCAGATCCGGCAATTGGAGGAGGAGCTTGGCGTCGAGCTGTTCGAGCGCGGTCATCGCCAGATCAAGCTGACGCCGGCCGGCCGTGCCTATCTCGGCACCGTGCAGCAGGCGCATCGTGACCTCATGATGGCGACCCTGTCTCTCACGGGACAGGAGAAAGCCCAGGTCCGGGTCAGCATGGTGCCGGCGCTGGCGGAACATTGGCTGGTGCCACGCCTCGGCGGCTTCATGCAGCGTCATCCGGATATCGCCGTTTCGGTGCTCGCCTCCAGCGATCTCGTCGATCTCGACCGTGACGAGGTCGATGTTGCCATCCGCTATGGCAGCGGTCAGTGGTCGCGTGCCGAGGTGCGGCATCTGATGGATGAAACCATCATGCCGGTGGCGCATCCGAAGATCGCCCGGAGATTATCCCGGCGGAAGGTCGATGCCGCGACCGATATACCGCTCATTTCGAATCTTCAGCATCCCGACGAATGGGCAAATTTTCTGCCCCATCTGCCAGGCGGCCGGCACGCGGCGGGGCTGCTTCGGCTGGAGACATCGGCCCTGGTCCTGCGTGCAGCAGTGGAACAACTGGGCATCGCCATCGGGCGGCGGCCTTTCGTCGATGATTTCCTGGCGCGGGGCGAATTGGTGCCGCTGGTCGATCAGGAGCAGCCGACCGGCAAAGGCCATTTCATTCTCACCCCAAAAGGCCGGAAGGGCCAACGGCCGGAAGTGATGCATTTCGTCGAGGCACTCTGCGAATTCGCCGCCGCGGAGCTTGATAAGAAGACCTAGTTTCCGATCAAAGCGAGCCAGTCTTCCTCGCTCAGCGTTTGCACGCCGAGTTCCGCGGCTTTGGCGGCCTTTGAACCGGCATCCTCGCCGATGACGACGTAATCGGTCTTCTTCGAGACTGATCCCGCCACTTTGGCACCGAGGCTTTCAGCCCGCGCCTTGGCTTCATTGCGTGTCATGCGCACCAGCGTGCCGGTAAAGACCACGGTCTTCCCCGTGATGGGGCTGCTGGTCGTGGCAACGGAGACGAAGTCTTCGACCTCGACCTCCTTGGCGAGATCGTCGAGGACCTCCTGGTTGTGCTTTTCGGCGAAGAACTCGATCAGGTCTTCCGCCATCGAGGGGCCGATGCCGTTGATCTCGCCAAGGTCCTGCCGCGCCTCGCTGCCGATGGTCTGCGCTTCCTTCATCGCTTTGCGCAAAGCGTCGAAGGACAAATAGTGCCGCGCCAGCAGTTTTGCCGTCACTTCGCCGATCTGCGGAATGCCGAGCGCATAGATGAAACGAGGCAGGGCGATGCGACGCCGCTCGTCGATCGCCGCCAGCAGATTGTCGACCGAAAGCTGGCCCCAGCCTTCACGTTCCAGCAAGGCCTTCTGATGTCTCTTCAGCCGGAAGATGTCGCCCGGCGATTTCAGCAAGCCATCGGCATGAAACGTCTCGATATGCTTGTCGCCGAGGCCATCGATATCGAAAGCGCCGCGCGACACGAAATGCTTCAGCCGTTCAACCGCCTGGGCTGCGCAGATCAAGCCGCCGGTGCAGCGCCGCGCCACCTCGCCTTCTTCGCGCGTCGCATGACTACCGCAGACGGGGCATTTATCCGGGAAGTGATACGGACGGCCGCGGCCCTTGCGGTCCGCATCCACCACTTCGACGATTTGCGGGATCACGTCGCCGGCACGCTGCACGACGACCTTGTCACCGACCCGCACATCCTTGCGAACGATCTCGTCTTCGTTATGCAGGGTGGCGCGGGCAACCACCACGCCGCCGACGGTGATCGGCTCCAATTCGGCAACGGGGGTTAGCACGCCGGTACGCCCCACCTGGATGGTGATCTTGTTGAGCGTCGTGATGGCACGTTCCGCCGGAAATTTATGGGCAATGGCCCATCGCGGCGCACGGCCGACAAATCCCAGGCGGTTCTGCCAGTCGCGGCGATCGACCTTGTAGACGGCGCCGTCGATATCATAGGGCAGGTCCACCCGGTCGGCGCCCAAGGCCTCGTAGTATTTGATGACACTGTCGAGGTCGTCCACCAATTCGCGCCGTGGGTTGACGTCGAAACCCCAGCCCTTCAACTGATCGACAAAGGCATGATGCGATGCCGGCTGGTCGGGCCAGCCCTCGACCTCGCCATAGGCATAGGCGAAGAATTGCAGCGGCCGTCTTTTGGTGATTTCCGGATCGAGCTGGCGTACGCTGCCGGCGGCGGCATTTCGCGGATTGGCGAAGATCGGCTCGCCGGCCGCAGCACGCTGTTCGTTCAGTTTGGCGAAATTGGCGCGCGGCATATAGACCTCACCGCGGATCTCGATCAGCTTGGGCGGCGCTTTGTCCTTCAGCTTCATCGGGATGCCGCTGACATGCCGCAGATTGGCGGTGATATCTTCGCCGACCGCGCCATCGCCCCGCGTGGCGCCCTGCACGAAATGGCCGTTCTCATAGCGCAGATTGGCGCTGAGCCCGTCGATCTTCGGCTCGATCGCCAGCGGAATGCTGGTATCGGCGCCGAGGCCGAGGAAGCGGCGCACGCGGTTCAGGAAATCGTCGACATCTTCGCGCGAGAAGGCATTGTCGAGCGACAGCATCGGCCGGCGATGGGTGACCTTGGCGAAGGCTTCAGCCGGGGCGGCGCCGACCCGCTTGCTGGGCGAATCCGCACGAATGAGTTCGGGAAAGCGGGCCTCGATCGCCCGGTTGCGTTTGACCAGGGCGTCATAATCGGCATCGCTGATTTCCGGCGCATCTTTCTGGTGATAGGCCTTGTCATGATGCGCGATTTCCGCCGCCAGCCGTTCGAGCTCCTGCGCTACCTCCGTCTCCGTCAATTGCTCGACAGGCGTCGAAGCCGTTTCCGGGGCCGTTTCTTTTGCCGGCTTTTTGCTCATGACCTTACCTCAATGCAATGCATCGCGCTCTAGCCGGCGCTGGCCAGCAATTTGGTAGCGGCGGCCCTGGCCTCATCCGTGATCGTGGCGCCGGACAGCATGCGGGCGATTTCCTCGCGCCGGGCGGGCTCGTCCAGGGGACGCACCGTCGTGGTGGTCAGCGTCTTGCCGCCGCTCTTCTCGACGCGCCAATGCTGATGACCGAGCGCCGCCACTTGCGGCGAATGGGTGATGACCAGCAATTGGACCGCCTTGGCCAGGTGCTTCAGCCTTTCGCCGACGGCCGCCGCCGTAGCGCCGCCGATCCCGGCATCGACCTCGTCGAAGACCAGGGTCGGGACCGGCTGATTGGCGGCCAAGGTGACTTTCAGGGCCAGCATGAAGCGCGCCAATTCGCCGCCGGAGGCGATGCGGTTGATCGCACCCGGCGGGGCACCGGGATTGGTCGCCACCTCGAAGGTGACGCGGTCCCAGCCGGTCGCGCTCCAGTGTTCTTCCGATGCGGTTTCGATCCGTGTCGCGAAACGCGCCTTGTCGAGCTTCAGCGGTGCCAGCTCGGCATTGACCGCGGCATCCATCGCCTTCGCCGCCTTCTGGCGGGCTTTGCTCAATGCCGTCGCGGCATCGCTATAGAGCTTGCGGCTGTTTTCGACCTCGGCCTGTAGCTTCGCCATGTTCTGGCCGCGATCATCGAGATTGGCCAGGCGCTGGGTCAGCTTCTCCAGGAGATCGGGCAGGGCCTCGACCGGCACCTGATGTTTTCGCCCCAGGTCGCGCAGCAGATAGAGACGCTCCTCGATCCTGTCCAGGCGCTTGGGGTCGGCATCGAGATCGGCGGCCATATGCTGAAGCTGTGCGATCGCATCGGCCAATTCGATGCTGGCGCGATCCAGCGCGGCGACAACCGGTTGCAATTGATGCGTCGCCTGGTCGCCCAGCCGGTCGCCGAGACGGTCGAGCCGGCGCTGTGCCGCGGCAATGGCGCGATCGGCGCCCTTGTCACCGGCCAGCTCGACATTCACGGCGTCGATGGCTTCGATCAACTGGGCGCGATTGGCCAGCAAAGCGCGTTCCGCCACCAGCTCGGTTTCCTCAGCCGGCAGGGGATGGGCCAGTTCCAACTCCTCGACCGCATGGCGCAGGTAATCCTCATCGGCCCTTGCGCGGTCGAGTTCCGCCTGGGCGGTTTCATAGGCGGCAACCGCCTCGCGCCACCGGCGATGTGCCTTGACGCAGGCGGCTACTTTGCTTTCATTGCCGCCATAGCCGTCGAGATGCCCCTGATGGGTGGCGGGGTCGAGCAGGCCCTGGGCTTCGAACTGGCCCTCGATCTCGATCAAGGCGTCGCCCAGGCGGCGCAGCAGGCCGATACTGACGGGTTGATCGTTGACGAAAGCACGGGAGCGCCCGTCGCTGCCCAATTGCCGACGCAGGATCAGGCCGCCATCGGCGTCGATTTCCTGTTCCGCCAGGATGGCGAGAACCGGATGGTCGGCGGCCAGGTTGAATTCGGCGGTGACGCTGGCTTGCGCGGCGCCCTGGCGAACCAGGCCGGCATCGGCGCGGGCGCCCAAGGCAAGGCCGAGGGCATCGAGCAGGATCGATTTGCCGGCGCCGGTTTCACCGGTCAGAACAGTGAGGCCGGCATCGAAGGCCAGATCCAGCTTTTCGATCAGCACCACATTTTGGACGGTGAGTGCGACCAGCATAAAGAGGCTCTTAGAAGGTCCCGTTCAGCCAGGAACCTTCCTTCTGCTCGGGTTTCAGATTCTTGGCTTCCAGGAGTTTGTAAGCATCCTGGTACCAATCGGAACCGGGATAGTTATAGCCGAGCACGGCACCGGCGGCCTGGGCTTCATCCGTGACGCCCAGGGAGAGATAGGCCTCGACCAGCCGCTCCAGGGCTTCCGGCACATGGGTCGTCGTCTGGTACTTTTCCACGACCGTGCGGAAGCGGTTGATCGCGGCCAGGAACTGGTCGCGGGTCAGGTAATAGCGGCCGATCTCCATTTCCTTGCCGGCCAGGTGGTCGCGCACCAGGTCGAGCTTCAGCGCGGCGTCGCGGGCATAATCGGTATTGGGGAAACGGGCGACGACGTCGCTCAGCGCGCGCAGGGCCTGTTCGGTATTGCCCTGGTCACGGGTCACGTCGGCGATCTGCTCATAATAGCAGAGGGCGCGCAGATAATAGGCATAGGCGGCGCTGCGGTTGCCCGGATGCAGTTCGATGAAGCTTTCCAGGATCGGCAAGGCATCGTCATATTCGTCGACGATGTAATGGGAATAGGCGGACATGATCTGCGCCTGGATTGCCCATTGCGAATAGGGATGCTGGCGTTCGACTTCGTCGAACAGACGGGCCGCCGTATGGGGCTCGCCGCCTTCCAGGGTGTCCAACGCGTTATTGTAAAGCTGCTCTGCCGGCTGATCCGGGATTTCCGGTTCGGGACTGGAACAAGCGGCGATCATGGCAGCGCAGGCGAGCGCAGGTAGAAGCCGCCAGAGGTACCGAGAATGCATCGCCGTGATCCGCCATCTTGTTAATTTTTGGTCGCCCGAACTATAGGCGGTGCCGGGTCCGGGCTCAAGCCCGGCAGGATCGCCAAAATCGACCGGTTTTTGAGAAAAATTGCCCGCGGCGGCGCCGCGGGCAAAGTTCTGAGACACCTATCGCGGCCGGCCGACTCGCGCCGGCTGACCGGGTGAAACCAAGCCGTCACATCGTTCCGTCGGAAACGAGGTGACGGCGGTCTCGATCAGTTCGCCTGACGGCGCAGGAAGGCCGGAATATCCAGCAGATCTTCCTCGGCCCGGCTGGCGGACACACGTTCCGTCGGCTCAAGCTGCAGTTGCGGCTGTTGCATACGGGGTTCCGCCCGGACTTCCGGCTGCCGGATTTCCGGCTGCGCCATGACCGGCTGGTTCGGCATCTGATGGCCGCCCATGTGATGGCCACCCGCCGGCTGGTTGTTCACCGGCTGGTGGGCCGGCTGGTGGGCCGGCTGGTAGGTCGTCGGCTGGGCGGGCGCCGCCTGGGTTTGCGGCCGGGCGAAGCTCGGCAAGCCGTAGGTCGGCTGGCCCAGACGCGGTGCTTGCGGGGCCGGGGCGGCCGGACGCTGTTCCACCGGCCGGCTGGCCGGCTGGCTGGTGAAGCGGCTGGTCACCTTCTCGAAGAGACTCGGCACGCGCTTGCGTTCCGGCGCTGCTTCGGCCACCGGTTGCGGGGTTACCGGGTCGGCGATGAAGGCCTGCGGCCGGGTGGCTGCTTCAACCGCCGGCGGGGCGACGAAGGTCTGACGCTCCGGCTGGCGTTCCACCTGACGTTCCGGCATCCGGACCATGGCCGGCTCCGACTGCAGGGCGGTCGCGCCGATGGAAGTCGGCATCGGCGCCGACGGCATTGCCGGTGCGGCTGCGGTGGCGGGCTGAGCGGCATAGGCCTGGGCCATGCCACGGGCCTGCAGGCCCGTGGCGGTCATCGGTTGCGGCACATTGGGCTGTGTGGAGGCCTGGGCCACCGGCTGAGCCGTCATCGGCGCGGGGGCTGGCGCGTCGCGGTAGCCCGACCGGTCGTCGCCGGCATCATTGCCCGAGGGTTGCGGATTCGGGTTGCGGGCGACGAGGCTGAGATTGGCCATGGCCGGACGCGGCTGCGCCTGAACCTCGGCTTCGATGCCGGTCGCCACCACCGAGATGCGGATCTTGCCTTCCAGCGACTGGTCGAAGGTCGAGCCGAAGATGATATTGGCTTCGGGATCGACTTCGTCGCGGATGCGGTTGGCCGCTTCATCGACCTCGAACAGGGTCATATCCATGCCGCCGGTGATGTTGATGAGGACACCGCGGGCACCCTTCATGCTGACTTCATCCAGCAGCGGGTTGGAAATGGCCGCTTCGGCGGCGGCGATGGCGCGGTTCTCGCCGTTGGCTTCGCCGGTGCCCATCATGGCCTTGCCCATCTCGCTCATCACCGCACGGATATCGGCGAAGTCGAGGTTGATGAGGCCCGGCATGACCATCAGATCGGTGACGCCGCGCACGCCCGAATGCAACACTTCGTCAGCCATCTTGAAGGCGTCGGCGAAGGTGGTCTTCTCATTGGCGATGCGGAACAGGTTCTGATTGGGGATGATGATCAGCGTATCGACATATTGCTGCAGGTCCTGGATGCCCTGTTCGGCCATCCGCATGCGGTGAGAACCTTCGAAATGGAACGGCTTCGTTACCACGCCGACGGTCAGGATGCCCTGTTCGCGGGCGATCTGGGCGATGACCGGCGCCGCACCGGTACCGGTGCCGCCGCCCATGCCGGCGGTGATGAAGGCCATGTTGGAGCCGGCCAGCTGTTCGGCGATGTCGCGGATCGCCTCTTCCGCCGAGGCCCGACCGATATCGGGACGGGCGCCGGCGCCGAGGCCCTTGGTCACGGTGGCGCCGAGCTGAATGCGCCGTTCGCACAAGGATTGCTGCAAAGCCTGGGCGTCGGTATTGGCGACCAGGAATTCCACGCCTTCAAGCTTGGAGCGGATCATGTTGCTGACGGCATTGCCGCCCGCGCCGCCGACGCCGACCACGGTGATCTTCGGCCGGATGTCGAAGGGATCCTGGGGGAGTGAAAGATTCAATGTCATAGGTGCCTCCAATGTTGCTCACTGGTTATGGTCAGAAATTATCCCTCAGCCATGAACCGATGCGTCCCACGACACCCGTTGCCGGGATGTCCGAGCTGCGCGCCGGTTTTGGCTGTTCGGATTCGCTTTGTAGGGCATAGGTCAAGAGACCCGCCGCGGTTGCAAAGGCCGGCCCGTTGGTTGCATCCGCCAAACCGTGGATGCGAATGGGACGACCCATGCGAACTTGTTTGTCCAGCACGAGGGCGGAGAGCTCGCGCACGCCGCTCAATTGGCTGGCGCCTCCCGTCAGCACGACGCGACGGCCGGCAACCTTGTCGAAACCGCTCGCTTCGAGACGTGAGCGAACCAGTTCGAAGGTTTCTTCCAGGCGTGGCTGGATGACGCCGATGAGGATCGATTTCGGCACCTGGTTGGTCAGGCCGCTTTCTTCCTCGCCGACTTGGGGGACATGAATGATCTCGCGTTCGTCGGCCGGGCTGGCGATGCAATTGCCGTAGAGCGTCTTCATCCGCTCGGCATGCACCAGCGGCGTCGACAGGCCGCGGGCGATATCGTTGGTGACATGGCCGCCGCCGATCGGCACCGAATCGGTGAAGACCGCATGGCCATCGAAGAAAACCGACAAAGTCGTGGTGCCGGCGCCCATGTCGATGACGGTGACGCCGAGATCCATCTCATCATCGACCAGGATGGATAGACCAGCGGCATAGGGCGAGACGACCAGCGCCTTGATATCGAGATGGCAGCGGCCGACGCAAGTAGTCAGATTCTTGACGGCACCGGCGGCAGCGGTGACGACATGCATATCGACGCCCAGGCGGTCGCCATACATGCCGCGCGGATCGCGGATGCCCTTGGAGCCGTCGATCGAATAGCCGACCGCGATCGAGTGAATGAGGCGGCGTTCATGCGAGCCGTTGATCTGGCTGCCCTGCAACAATACCCGGTGCAGATCGTGATCGCCGATCTCGCGGCCGGAAATCGGCACCTCGACGCCGACCGTCTGGGATGCCGGATAACCGCCGGACAGATTGACCACCACATCCTGGATCGTCTCGCCGGCCATCTGCTCGGCGGCGTGGACGGTGGTGAGGATCGCCATCTCCGCCTGTTCCATGTCGATGATCGCGCCGCCGCGGACACCGCGTGAAATATGATGGCCGATGCCGACAACCGACGGCCTGCCGTCATCGCCGATGCGGGCGATAAAACAGCAGATCTTGCTGGTGCCGATATCGATGGCGGCAATCAGACCATTGCGGGGCGCGACGCGCGGTTTTTTCATCGGGATTTACCTTGTTCCCTTTAGTCTCATGTCTCGTTGCTCTTGCCCTTGCGGGCGGATTTCTCGGTCGGCTGCGGATGGGCTTGCCGCACGACAACCTGATTGGGCAGGCGCAAGTCGACGATCGTGATGTCCTTGTCCAGCAACTGATGCTGCCGTTGCAGTGCCGCCAGGCGATGCCAGGCGCTGGCCGGATCTTCTTCCGGCAGCTTCACATCGACATTGCCGTTCAGCCGCAAATTCCAGCGCCGCTCGCCGACGAAGACGGCGGCCGTTACCTGGTGCTGCAGGTCCGGTTCGCTCGACAGCATCTCCAGCAGCTTGCCGGCATGCTGTGGCGCCTCGTCCCCGACGATCACCAGCAGCTTGGCGTATTTCTGCAGGTTGTCGGTCTCGATCACCTTGCCGTCGCGGCTGACCAGGTAAAGCTGCTGCTGGCGTTGCCACAGCGCCAAGGGCTCGGCCTCGGTGATCTGCACGACCAGCTTGTTGGGGAAGCGCCGTTCGACCGTCGCCGCCGCGACCCAGGGCAGCGCCGTCAAGCGTTCGCGCGTCGCCTGGATATCGATGCCCAACAGGGGCGTGCCCCGCCGCGCGCCGATCGCATTGAGCACATCTTCCTGCGAGGTCTCGCTGCGGCCCGTCACCTGCACCTCATCCAAAGCAAGGCCGGCCGTCGCGGTCGCATCGAGAAACGAGTCGCCAAGATTGCCACCGACCTCGGCGAACCAGCCGGATTGGGCGCCCCAAAGACCGAAACCGCCAAGAACGACGACAACGCCGAAAGCGATACCGCCGCGCACCATCAGGCGCTCCAACCGGCTGCGCGGCCGCTTGCGCAGCGGTGGGCGCGCGACCGCACGTCCTGCCGAGGCTTTGCCCCGGCCGACCGTTGCGGCGCTTACCGGATTGTTGGCGGTCAATGATCGCATGCAGCGTTCTCCACCATCCAACTGACCAGTTCGGGATAGGACATGCCGAGTGCGCGCGCCTGTTCGGGCACCAGCGACAGCGGCGTCATGCCGGGTTGGGTGTTGATCTCCAGCAGATAGAGATGTTCCGGGCCGCCGCCGGCCGTATCGTCATAGCGGAAGTCGCAACGCGACACGCCGCGACAGCCGATGCTCTGATGTGCGACCACCGCCATGCGCATGGCTTCCGCCGTTACCTCCGCGGGCAGCGGGGCGGGGCAGAGATGCACGGTTTTGCCGCCGGTATATTTGTTGGCGTAGTCATAGAAGCCGCTATGTGGCCGCAATTCGGTGACCATCATCGCACGGTCACCGTCCTTGCCGCCGATCACCGCGACCGTGAGTTCACGGCCAGGGATGAAGCGTTCGACCAGCAGCGGCGTGTCATCGGTCCATTGCGCCTCGGCAAAGGGATCGTTGTCGCCGATACGGGCGATGCAGACACCCACGCTGGATCCCTCATTCGCCGGCTTCACCACATAGGGCCGCGCCATGACGTCGCCGCGCATGACCGTCGCCTTGTCGAGAATGACGCCTTCCGGGCAACGCAGGCCGGCGGCGGTGAAAACCCGCTTCGCCATCGGCTTGTCCATCGCGATGGACGAGGCCATGACGCCGGAATGGGTATAGGGGATGCCGATGAAATTGAGCACGCCCTGGATATTGCCGTCCTCGACCCAGCGGCCATGCAATGCATTGAAGATGGCATCGGGGCGCTGCGCCTCGATGGCGACGATCAAGGCCTTGAGGTCCCTGCCGACATCGATGGTGGCGACGGTATAGCCGGCCTCGGTCAAGGCGGCGGCACATTCCGCGCCGCTGGTCAGCGAGACATCCCGCTCCGCCGAAGGGCCACCCATCAATACCGTTACGCGCTTCATGCCTGATCCTTCATTGCAATCGCAGTCGGTGCATCGGCGGCAAGACCGATGCGCTTGATTTCCCATTGCAGGTTGATGCCGCTGTGCTCCCGCACCCGGCGGCGCACTTCCTCACCCAGGGCCTCGATATCGGCCGCGGTGGCCGTGCCGGTATTGATCAGGAAGTTGCAATGCTTCTCCGAGACCATGGCGCCGCCCAGCTTCAAGCCACGGCAGCCGGCCGCGTCGACCAGTTCCCAGGCCCGCTGCGGGCTCGGGTTGACGAAGGTGCTGCCACCGGTCCGCGCCCGGATCGGCTGGCTCTCGGCCCGGCTGCGCTGGATATCCTGGATGCGCTCATGCACGATCGCCGGGCTTTCCGGTGTGCCGGCGAAGTCGGCGCTGACGAAGATCCAGTCCTCGGCGATCGCCGAATGCCGGTAGGTAAAGCCCATGGCGGTCCGGTCCAGGCGGCGCAGATGGCCGCTTTCATCGATCGCGGTGGCGCTTTCCAGCACGGCGGCGACATCGCTGCCATAGGCACCGGCATTCATCCGCAAGGCACCGCCGATCGTGCCGGGAATGCCGGAGAGGAATTCCAGCCCGGCGAGGCCGGCATCGCGCGCTGCCAAGGCGACATTGAGGTCGAGCGCCGCCGCGCCGGCGATGACGCGGCGGCCTTCGATGCGGATTTCGGCAAAAGCGCGGCCGAGCCGGATGACGACGCCGGGAATGCCGCCGTCACGCACCAGCAGATTGGAACCGACGCCCAGCACGGTCACCGGAATATCGGCCGGCTTGGCGGCGATGAAGGCGCGCAGGTCTTCGAGATCGGCCGGCTTGAACAGCACCTCGGCCGGCCCGCCGACGCGGAACCAGGTGACATTGGCCAGCGACGCGCCTTCGGTCAGCCGGCCGCGCACCGGCGGCAACCGATCGAGCAGGTTGGATGTCCGCATCGCCGCCATCATGATTGCTTTCCGCCATAGAGAGCCGCGAGCTCTGCCGGCAAGGCATGCGCCCAATAGGTGATGCTGCCGGCACCCAGGCAGACCACCATGTCGCCCGGATGGGCGATCGATGCCACCGTCTCGGCCAGTTTCTTCGGATCGGACAGATGATCGGCATGGCGATGGCCGCGCTCGCGCAGGCCGGCGGCGAGCGTTCCGGCATTGATGCCGGGGATCGGCGCTTCGCCGGCCGGATAGACATCGGCCACCAGCACGGCATCGGCATCGTTGAAGCAGGTGCAGAAATCGACGAAGAGATTCTGCAGCCGGCTGAAGCGATGCGGCTGCACGACGGCGATCACCTTGCCATGACTCGCCTCGCGTGCCGCCTTGAGCACGGCGGCGATTTCCACCGGATGATGGCCGTAATCGTCAATCACCGTGACGCCATTGGCCTCGCCGGTACGGGTGAAGCGGCGCTTGACGCCGCCGAAGCCGGCAAGCCCCTTGCGGATCTTGTCGTCATCGATGCCCATCTCATGCACCACGGCGATCGCCGCCAGGCTGTTCTGCACATTGTGCTGGCCGACCATCGGCAGATGCAGGCCAGTGATCGTATGCTCGGTTTCGCGAATGCGGTCGGTGATCACCACGTTGAAGCTGGCGCCGCTCGGATCCATCCGCAGATCGCTGGCCCGCACATCGGCCTGCGGCGAGAAGCCGTAGGTGAGGATGCGCCGGTCGGCCAGGCGCGGGATCATCGCCTGCACCACCGGATGGTCGATGCACAAGGTGGCGAAGCCGTAGAAGGGGATGTTCCGGACGAAATCCTCATAGGCCTTGTTCATCGCCTCGACCGAGCCGTAATGGTCGAGATGCTCGGGGTCCATATTCGTCACGATGGCGATGACGGCCGGCAGCTTCAGGAAACTGCCGTCGGATTCATCGGCTTCCACCACCATCCAGTCTCCGGCGCCCAGGCGGGCATTGGTGCCGTAATTGTTGATGATGCCGCCATTGATGACGGTGGGGTCGAAACCGGCGGCATCGATCAAGGCGGCGACCAGCGAGGTCGTCGTCGTCTTGCCATGGGTGCCGCCGATGGCGACGGACCATTTCAGCCGCATCAGCTCGGCCAGCATTTCGGCGCGGCGCACCACCGGCAGCCATTTCGCGCGGGCGGCGACCACTTCGGGATTGTCCGGCTTCACGGCGGTGGAAATGACCACGACCGAGGCATCGGCGAGGTTTTCGGCGCGATGGCCGAATTCCACCGGGACGCCGATCTCCTGCAGATGCTTGGTGACGTAGCTTTCATTGAGGTCGCTGCCGCGCACCTTGTAGCCGAGATTGTGCAGGATCTCGGCGATGCCGCTCATGCCGATGCCGCCAATGCCGACGAAGTGGATGACGCCGATATCGAGAGGAAGGGCGCGCATCAGCGTTGCTCCGATCGTTGCGCGGTGCCGGCCTGCAGCAAGCCGGTCACCAGATCGGCCAGCGCCCGTGCGGCATCGCGGCGGCCGAGGCGCCGTGCCGCATCGGCGGCGGCGGCCAGCTTGGCCGGATGTGTCATGAGATCCTGCAGGCGCACCGCGAGGCCCGCCGGGTCGAGATCGCGCTGCGCTACCGCCCAGCCGCCGCCGGCATCAGCCAAAGCTGCGGCATTGGCCATCTGGTGATCGTCGATCGAGCCGGGCAGCGGGATCATCAGCGCGGGGCGGCCCGCCGCGGCAAGCTCGGCGACGGTCGAGGCGCCGGCCCGCGAGACCAGCAGATGCGTCTGCGCCAGGCGTGCCGGGATGTCGCGGAAGAAGGGCTGCAGGTCGACCGCAAGGCCCATCTCGCGATACTGCGCGGCGACCTTTTCCAGGTCCTCGGCGCGGCATTGCTGGGTGAGCTGCAGGCGTTGGCGCAGATCGTCCGGCAGCAGGGCGACGGCCGGCGGCATCAATTCGCCGAAGACCCGGGCGCCCAGGCTGCCGCCGACGACCAGCAGGCGGAAGGGGCCATCGACAGCCGGTGCGACATAGGCCTCGGTGGCGATGGCGGCGATATCGGGCCGCACCGGATTGCCGGTGACGATGCGTTGCGCCGGTGGCACCTGGTCGAGAAACTTCACCCGCTCGAAGCTGGTGGCGACACTGCTGGCGCGCTTCATGAGGAAGCGATTGGCGCGGCCGGCGACGGCATTCTGTTCGTGCAGCACGGTGCGCACGCCGGCATGCTGCGCCGCGAGCAAGGGCGGCACGGAGGGATAGCCGCCGAAGCCGACGGCAACAGCCGGACGCAGGCGCTTCACCAGCCGGCGCGATTGCAGATAGCCGACGCCGAGGCGCAAAACGTTCTGCAGCCGCGCGGCGGCGCCTTTGCCGGCGACACCGCCGGCGGCGATATGATGGACGCCGACTTGCGGCAGCTTCGCGCCGAAACCCTGGCCCCGCTCATCGGTCACCAGATCGACGGCAAGCCCGCGCCCCAGCAGCTCATGCGCCAGCGCTTCGGCAGGGAACAGATGTCCGCCGGTGCCGCCTGCCGCCAGCAGGATGCGTGCTGTGTGTCGTTGCGCGGTGTCGCGTTGCGTGGAAGCTGCCGTCATAGATCGACGCTCCCCGGGAATCGTTTGCGGGTGAAAGCCAGCAGCATGCCGACCGTCAGGGCGATCGCCATGAGCGACGAACCGCCATAGGAGATGAAGGGCAGGGTCATGCCCTTGGTCGGCATCAGGTGCAGGCTGGAGGCCATGTTGATGACCGCCTGCAGGCCGAAGCCGGTGACGAGGCCGGTCACTGCCAGCAGGATGAAGAGATTGTTCTCCCCCACCATGCGCAGTAGCGAGCGCAGCACGATGAAGGCGAAGATGGCGACGATCACCAGGCAAACGATCAGGCCGAATTCCTCGGCGGCGACGGCGAAGACGAAGTCGGCATGGGCATCCGGCAGCACCAGTTTCACCGTGCCTTCGCCGGGGCCACGGCCATAAAGGCCACCATTGGAGAAAGCTTCCAGCGCGCGGTCGATCTGATAGTTGTCGCCGGCCTTCGGGTCGAGGAACTGATCGATGCGCTCAGTGACATGGGGAAAGGTGAAATAAGCGAAGACCAGGCCACCCGCGCCGACGCCAATGCCGGCGACCACCCAGATGATCGGCAGGCCGGCGATGAAGAACTGCGCGAACCAGGTCAGCGTCACCACCGAGGTCATGCCGAGGTCGGGCTGCTTCATCAGCAGGCCGACCACCACCAGATAAGCGGCGATGGAGATGAGATAGCCGGGAACCCGCTTGTCGCTATGTTGCAGCGAGAACATCCAGGCGGCGAAGACCGCGAAAGTCGGCTTGAGGAATTCCGAGGGCTGCAGGTTCAGCGGGCCGATATTGATCCAGCGCGTGGCGCCCTTGATTTCCTGGCCGAACAGGATGGTCAGGACCGTCAGGCCGAGGAAAATGAAGAACCCGATCACGCCCATGCGCCGGACCTGGCGCGGCGACATTACGGACACGCCGATCATGATCGCCAGCGCCACCGGCAGCATGGCGTAGTGGTGACGCACCAGATAGAAACTGTCGAGGCCGATCCGTACCGCGACGGCCGGGCTGGCGGCGAGGACCAGGATCGCGCCGATGAAGATCAGGGCGAGGATGGCGCCCAGGGTCCATCGATCGACCGTCCACCACCATTGACCAAGCTGACTGCGATCGGTGCGTGAGAAGGTGCTCATGCCTTGCCCCCGGTCGTTTGCGCGGTACCGGCCAATTGCGCGACAAGGGTCCGGAAGTGGTCGCCGCGGGCTTCGAAATTGGGGTACTGGTCCCAGGAGGCGCAGGCCGGCGACAGCAACACCGTCGCCCCGTCGCGATTTTCCTTCTGCGCCAGGACATGCGCTGTCGCGAGCGCCTTGTCCAATGTGCCGCATTGGGTTGCCGGCACGGCGCGGCCAAGCTGCTTGGCAAAGACGGGTGCTGCTTCACCGATCAGGAACGCATGGCGGATGCGGGGATAGAAGCTTTCCAGGCCGGCAAGGCCACCTTCTTTCGCCCGGCCGCCGATGATCCAGTAGATATTGTCATAGCAAGCCAAAGCCTTGCCGGCGGCGTCGGCATTGGTCGCCTTGCTGTCATTGACATAGCGGACCTTGCCGATAGTGCCGACCAGCTCCTGGCGATGGGCCAGGCCCGGATAGCTCTTCAGCCCGGCGATGATCTGGTCGCGGCTGAGACCGAGGCCGCGCGCCGCGACATAAGCAGCGGCGGCGTTCTGCCAATTGTGGCTGCCGGGCAGGGTGGGGATGGTGGTGAGATCGATGATCTTCTCGCGCTTGCCGTCGATATCGTCGATCAACTGGCCCTTCACCGCGGAAACGCTCTTCGCCAGGGCCTTTTCGACCGAGATCGGGATCAGCCGGCGGACGGCATCCTTCAATTCGCTGTAGATCTTGCGGCAATGCTCGTCATAGACGCCGATGATGCCGACGCCGCCGCGCTTCTTGGATGCCAAGGCGAGCTTCTTGGCGGCGATGTATCCCTCCATGCCGCCATGGCGATCGAGATGATCCGGCGTGATGTTGAGCAGGATGGCGATATCGGCAAAGACCGTCGGCGTGATTTCCAACTGATAGGACGACATCTCAAGGACATAAATGCCGTCCAGCCCCATCGGCTGCAGCGACAGCGCCGCCTGGCCGAGATTCCCGCCGATTTCGCATTTCTTGCCGGCCTGTTGCAGCAGATGGCCGATCAGCGTCGTGGTGGTCGATTTGCCGTTGGTGCCTGTGATGGTGACATAACGGGCGCCCGGCTGGGCTTGAACCAGCAGCTCGATATCGCTGATCACCGGCACATTCGCCGCCTTGGCCAGAGCGGCGACCGGATGCGGTTTCGGATGCAGATGCGGGATGCCGGGGCTGATCAGCAAAAAGCTGACCTGTGACCAGTCCGCCTTGGTCAGGTCGACCAGCCAGTCGGCATTGATCGCCGCGCGCGCCGCTTCATTGTCATCCCAGGCCCAGACGGTCGCGCCGCTCGCCGCCAGGGCGGCCGCGGCGTTGCCGCCGGACTTACCAAGACCGAGAACGGCGACGATCTTGCCGTTGAGATTGGGGATATGAAGCGTAGCGGTCACGACGATCTCACCTCAACTTCAAGGTGGAAAGGCCGATCAGCGCCAGGACCGCGGCGATGATCCAGAAACGGATCACCACGGTCGGTTCTGCCCAGCCTTTCTTTTCGTAATGGTGGTGCAACGGCGCCATGCGGAAGACCCGCTTGCCGGTGGTCTTGTAGGAGAGGACCTGCATGATGACGGAGACGGTCTCGACGACGAACAGGCCGCCGATGATGGCGAGCACCAGCTCATGCTTGGTGATGACACTGATGGCGCCCAGCGCACCGCCCATCGACAAGGACCCGGTATCGCCCATGAAAACCATGGCCGGCGGCGCGTTGAACCAGAGGAAGCCGAGGCCGGCGCCGCAGAGGGCGCCGCAGAATACCGCCAGCTCGCCGCTGCCGGAGACGAAATGCACCTGCAGGTAATTGGCAAAAACGGCATTGCCGACCAGGTAGGAAATCAGTGCGAAGCAGGCGGCGGCGATCATGACCGGCACGATGGCGAGGCCGTCGAGGCCATCGGTCAGGTTGACCGCGTTGGAGGCGCCGACCATGACGAAGGTGCCGAAGGGAATGAAGAACCAGCCGAGCGGCAGCATCACTTCCTTCAGGAACGGTACGGCAAGGCCGGTATTGAGCGGCGCTTCGGTGACGCGGGTGACGGCATAGGTCGCGATCAGGCCGATGACGATCTGGCCGGCCAGTTTCAGCTTGCCGGGCAGGCCCTTGGTGTTGCGCTTGGTCAGTTTCAGGAAGTCGTCGCCGAAACCGATCAGGCCATAGCCGATGGTGACCGCCAGCACGATCCAGACATAGGGATTGCTGATATCGGCCCAGAGCAATGTGGTGATCGTTGCCGAGAGCAGGAACATCAGTCCGCCCATGGTGGGCGTGCCCTTCTTGGTCAGCAGATGCGATTCCGGGCCGTCGGTGCGGATCGGTTGGCCGTCGCGCTGCAGCTTTTTCAGCCAGCGGATCATGCCGGGTCCGATCCACAAGGTGACGACAAGCGAGAACAGGATCGCGCCGCCGCTGCGGAAGGTCAGATAGCGGAAGACATTCAGGACCTTCCAGTCTTCCGCGAATCCTGCCAACAAGTGATAAAGCATCTTCCCCGCAGCCCCCTACTGCCCGTTCGCCGCCCGTTTTGCTGTGTCAGCGCCGCCGATTCCCCTTGCGGCGCTGACACTGGCTCCCCCAAAGGCGGGCGTTTCTTGCGCGGATGATCCAGCGGATGATCCAAGTGAACGGATGGCAGCCACGATCGGCGCCATGCGCGTGCCCAGCGATCCCTTGACCAGGACCGTGTCCCCGGCCTGCAATTCCCGGCCGATGGCTGCGGCCAGCTTGTCGGAATCGGCATAATGGCCGCCTTGCATGGGTGCCGGCAGCCGGTCATAGAGTTCGCGCATCAGCGGTCCGACCAGGAAGGCGCGGTCGATACCGGCGGCGATGACGTCGGCGGCGAGGTTCTGATGCAGGACATTTGCCTGCGGCCCCAGTTCGCGCATATCGCCGAGAATGGCGATCCGCCGGCCATCGGCCTTCGGCGTGGCGCCGAGCAGTTGCAGGGCTGCGCGCACCGCGACCGGGCTCGCATTGTAGGATTCGTCGATCAGGACGATCTTGCCACTGGTCGACGTCACGACTTCACGCTTGCCGCGTCCATTGACCGTCTCGACGGCGGCGAAAGCAGCCAAGGCGGCGTCGATATCGGCTCCCAATGCGCGGACCGCGCCAAGGACGGCGAGACTGTTGACGGCCAGATGCTGGCCGGGGGCCGCGGTGCGATAAGTCACGCGACGGCCGAAGAGATCGGCTTCGATCAGATTGCCGTCGGCCTGGACGTCGCAGGAGATCAGCCGGATATCGGCATCCGATGCCTTGCCGAAACCGAGAATGGTGCCGATGCCGCGCTGACGCGCATGCTGCACCAGCCGCTCGAAATGGGGGTTGTCGCTGGGCAGCAGAGCGGTGCCGTCGGGATCCAATCCATCGAAGATCTCCGCCTTGGCATCGGCGATCTCGGCGGTGGATTTGAAGAATTCCAGATGCGCGGCATCGATGGTGGTGATGATCGCGACTTCCGGCCGGACCAGCTTGGCCAAAGGCGAAACCTCCCCGGCATGGTTCATGCCGAGTTCGAAGATGCCATAGGTCACGTTGCGCGGCATGCGCGCCAGGCTGAGCGGCGCGCCCCAGTGATTGTTGAGATTGCCGGTGCTGGCATAGGTTGGCGCGCCGGCGGCGAGCACGGTCAGCAGGGCTTCCTTGGTGCTGGTCTTGCCGACGCTGCCGGTGACCGCAGCGATGCGGGCCGGTATGCGGGCGCGGGCGGCGCGGCCGAAATCCCACAAGGCGGTCATCGTATCACTGACCAGCAAGGCCGGCGCGTTTTCCGGCAGATCGTCCGGGCGATGATCGATGACGACCACGGCGGCACCGGCGGCTGCGGCGCGCGCGGCAAAATCATGTCCGTCGAAGGTCGGTCCTTTGAGCGCAATGAACAGATCGCCCGGTGCGATCGACCGGCTGTCGATCGACACACCGGTTGCCCGGAAGGTCTGTGTCGCCTGGCCGCGCGTGGCGATTGTCGCCTCCGCTTCGGTCCAGAGAACGTGTGATGTATCGGCGCGGCTCATGAGGCCTCGCTTTCCAACGCCAGCGCGACGTCGCGCGCCACCTGGCTGTCGTCAAAATCGTGCTTCACATTGCCGACGATCTGGTAGGTCTCATGACCCTTGCCGGCGATGATGAGCACATCGCCTTTGCCAAGCTCCCGCATAGCATGGCGAATCGCTTCGGCGCGATCGCCAATTTCAATCGCACCCGGCGCAGCGGCAAGAATCTCGGCGCGAATCGCGGCGGGATCTTCCGAACGCGGATTGTCGTCGGTCACAATGACGCGATCGGCAAGACGCGTGGCAATCTCGCCCATGATTGGCCGCTTGCCACGATCGCGATCACCGCCGCAACCAATCACTACCGCGAGTTTGCCCGTGGTGTGGGGGCGCAAGGCGGTCAGCACCGCTTCAAGCGCACCGGGCTTATGCGCGTAATCGACATAGACCGTGCCGCCGGATGGCGTGATCGCCACATGTTCGATGCGTCCATGCACGCCGGTCAGGCGGCCGACCAGTTGCGCAACCGTGGCCGGCTCCGCACCGCTGCCGATCACGAGGCCCATGGCGGTCAGCAGGTTATAGGCCTGGAACAGGCCGGCGACGGGAAACTCGATATCGTAGCGCGTGCCGAACAGGTCGATCGCCAGCATCTGTCCGGTGCTGGTCGGCGTCTGTTCGATCAACCTGATATCGGTGCCCTTGGTGCCGACAGCGATCAGGCGATGATGGACGCGGCGGCTGACGGCGAAGACATCTTCGGCAACCTCCATATCGGCATTCACCACGGCGGTGCCACCGGCCGGCAGCAGCTCGGCGAACAGGCGCAGCTTCGCCGCGAGATAGTCGTGCAT
>SSEL01000083.1 GCA_008012315.1 Rhodospirillaceae bacterium | reverse complement strand
TTGATAGCGCAGGTTTCTCTATTTAGATTTAAGGTGGAGTAAATCAATTCAATATAGTAAAAATAATTTTTGATGACAGTTTGTATGTTTTGCATTGTGCATTATAACTCTCGCGTTGCAAAATATGTGATTGCCGGGCCCGATTTCGACGATCGGCGTCCAGTCACGAGAATAGCAATCACGCGGAGTGCTTGTTCCGCTTTGGGTGATGGACACATTGAACGATAGGATCAGCTCGTCCTTGTTGATGAAGTTCTTTTTCATCTGCGAATTTAGGTACTTGAGCTTTAATACGAACTTCTCGTCAGTCCGCAGGGCACCCCCGCGCCATCGTTTTTGCGTGTCATCGTACATCAGGCCGCCCGCGATCTCGACGACGCAAAAATAGCTGGTGTCTTTTGGTTCGACTGCTGCGGCTGGCACCGCCAAGCCTGCGAGTGGGAGTAAGAGCGCGATCCTTGCTCTCATAGATCCAGCACCGTTCGCTTTACCCGGCCGATTACGTCAAAATCGCGCTTGCGTCGGACGAAGATAGGTTTGTGCGTGGGGTTGGTGGAGTAGGGCGCCAAATAGGCCGGATCGTCATCCACCCACATTTTGTAGGTCGTCTCGCCGTCTATCGAGAAAATGTAATATTTTCCATTCCTCAGTTCTCGGTCGGCCTTGTTGACGATCACGATAGAGCCAGGTGGAGACACGCGGTCCATGGAATCGGCGTCATCCTCGAGCCGAAGCGCGAAGAACTCGCCGCGGCCAAGGTCCGCGAAGGCAAGCAACGGCACGTCCTCGACCGGAATCTGAGAGGATGGGGTCTTGAGCTTGCCGGCCGTGACCGTGTCCAGCAAAGGGACATCTATCGTTCGCTTTTGGCCCTTTGCCGGGCGCTCTCGGATTTCGCCTTCCGCGACCAAGAGGAGCTTATCCGCAGTCGTATCTAGCAACGGCGCAAGCTTCTTCGCCCACTCCACGGTGAGCTTCCTGTCGCCGTTAGACCAGCGCGTGATATTCTGTTTGTTGGTGTCCAATCGGTCGGCGAGCTCGGTCGGGCCTTTCCCGGCCTTCTCCATTGCTTCGCGTAACCCATTTGGATACTTAGGCTTTTTCATCGTCGCCATTGTCACCGGATTGGAGACGCGACGAAAGCACCAAGGTGGTACCCGGAAAGCTTGACGCGGTACCAAATCGGTGACAGATTGTCGCCACCATGAAACTGGCGACATACCTTGAGAACGAAAAACTGACCGATGCGGCCTTCGCCCGCTTGATTGGCGTCGAGAGGCAGGCCGTGGGTCGTTACAAGCTCGGAGAGAGGTTCCCCGAGAAGCCAATTCTCCTGAAAATTTACGAGGCGACGGGCGGGCAAGTCACTGCGAATGACTTTGCTGGAATCCCGAGCGCATCAGAACAGGCCGGGGCACCGGCATGAAGCGACAGATCATCATTGATGGTGATGTTGCTTATGTTCCACTGACGCGTGGATGTGTTGCCACCATTGACGCGGCGGATGTCGGTCTGGTGGAGGGCTACAACTGGTCTGCAAACCCAAGCCACAATACGTTCTACGCTCAGCGCCGGATCAGAGTGGGCGTCAATCAGCCCCGCATGATCATGATGCACCGAGTCATCCTTGGCCTGACCAATCATCCCGCCGTCTACGTCGATCACATTGATGGGGATGGGCTGAACAACAGAAGACAGAATATTCGGGCGTGCTCTGCTTCGGAGAACGGGTTCAACAGAGGGGCGCCGCGAACAAACACGTCTGGCTTCAAGGGCGTAAGCTGGGATGTACAGGCCAAGAAATGGCAGGCCAACATTCGAGTACGGGGTGTGCAGATAAATCTCGGGCGCTTTTCCAGGATTGAAGAGGCCGACGAGGCATATAGAGCTGCGGCCTATAAGTATCATGGCGAATTCAACCATATTTACAGCGGCAGGCGCCGGACGGGGGCACTATCAACGACGCCTGCCGCTTCACTGCCTGGGGTGCAGTGATGTCAATTCATCCATTCCCTTCAGGGTCGTTGCCTCGTCCTGAACCTGCCCTCGAACCGATCAATCTCTCTAAGGCGCGTTTCAACAAAGCGCTGCTGTTCGCGCTGTTTGTCAACTTCATCTGTTGGGGCTTCATCCTGCTTGCCGGCAGGGCGCTCGCCGCTGTCTTTCTGTAGCCATCTTACGACATTCAGCGTTGCCGCGCCGAGCGTCGTGAAAGTGAATGGTTCGTTGTCGTTACCGGGGTGCTTCATCGTGTGAACATCAAACACGATGGAGCTTTGCAAGTGGGCAAAAAGGGTTTGCGTATGTCTGACGCTGCGTATCTGGATCAAGCCGCCGTGTGGTCGAAAGACCTGACGCGCATGAAGGCGCGGGGCCCTGGTGACACCGAGAACGCAATGCGCCAGATCGAACGTGAGTACGGGATTGATTACGGCTTCCTCTGGTCGCTCCGTTATCGCCGCGACCGACTGAGGATAATCAGTGTCTCGGCCTACGAGACCATCAGGGCGGCTTATCGCGCAGAGTGCGAACGGCAAATGCGAAAGCTGGAAAATGAACTCAAGCGTACCGAGGAAATCACCGGGCCTGATAGCAACGCTGTTCGCGCGGCTAAGGCTCTTCTTAGCAAGAGTTAGGGGGAAGTGATGGAAGAAAGCCAGCAATTCAAGAGGTATCAGGAAGGCATTCGGCAGAAGAATGTCAGGGCGAGCGAAGCCTTGCTGGCCCGTCTCGTCAGGTTCCACGATGGCCATCCGAAGAAGAGCGAGCCCGTTCCTCCTGATTTTGATGACGATGATTTAGCTCCCATCACAATGATGGTGCGCCGTATTCAGCAGCTCGTATGCCGCGAATTCGAAATTCCCATGCGGGATCTGATCGCCTTCACTCGCAAGCCGGCTCACACATTGCCGCGGCAAGTTGCATACTATCTGTCGAAGGAAAAGACGCTTCTCTCGCTCCCAGCAATCGGCCGGAAGTTCGATCGAGATCACTCAACGATACACCATGGCGTCAACATCATCCGAGCGCGGCTGACGGTCGACCCTGACCTTGCTGCCGCTGTACGCCGCATCGAGGGGCATCTTCAATGAAGCCACTCCACACCATCGTCACCCGCCTTAAGCGCCTCCCGCTCCAGCACCAGGCCGCGCACCTCAAGGCACTGATCGATGCGGAGAAGCCCCGCAGCATGCGCCGCAAAGGGCTGGAATCGATGGCTAAAGACGTGATGATTCGCCGGCTGAAGCGCGAGCGGAGGTCGGCAGCATGAGCATCGCCAAGCTCGCCTGGCTCACGTCTCCGGCCTCCGGCCGTTACATCCTGAATTTCCAGATATTCGGATCTGAGGATGTCGTGGCCATTGAAGTCGGCCCCGACCACATGCGCAATATCTTGAGCGACGGTGTGCCGCTCATGCTTCGTCAGAGTTTTCATCGCGTTCCCGTCACCACCAACACAGAGAGCGCAGATGGACACGCCAGCGCAGGGTCACAACGGACAGCTTAAGAGCATCGTGGAGCGCATCGAGCGCGTCAACGAAGAGATCAAAGACTTGCAGTCCGATCGCTCCGACATCTTCAAGGAAGCGGTCGGGAATGGCCTGGATCGAAAAGCCCTCCAAACCATAATTCGGCTGCGCGCCATGAGCCCAGACGATAGGGCGGCTCAGGAAGCGGTCCTTGAGACTTACAAGCAAGCCCTGGGGATGCTCGCTTGAAGCCTATCAAGCAACCATGGATGAAGTTCTATCCGGCGGACTGGCGGTCGGAGCCGACGCTGCGTCTGTGTTGCATAGCAGCGCGCGGGCTGTGGGCTGAGATGATGTGCATCATGCATGACGCAGAGCCATACGGGTCTCTCTTGGTCAACGGCAAGCGGATCGACAAGAAGCAGCTCGCCGGCCTAGCTGGCATCACCGAGAAGGATTGCACGTCCCTCCTGATGGAACTGGAAGGCAACGGCGTGTTCAGCCGTGACGAAGATGGGACAATCTATTCGCGCCGCATGCGGCGCGATCACGCGAAGGCGATCAAGGATAAGGAGAACGGTAAGGGCGGCGGCAACCCAAGGCTTAAGGGTGGGGTTAACCCCATAGTTAAGGGTGAGGATAAAGCCCAGAAGCTAGAAGCCAGAACTTCCGAAGCAAGAGCTTCGGACGCTGGAGCGTCGGACCCGAGAACTCGGCTTTTCCGTGATGGGCTCGCAACGCTTGCAAAACTGACCGGAAAGGGGCCCGACGCCTGCCGGTCATTCGTCGGGAAATGCCTCAAAGCTGCATCTGACGATGCTGTCACCGTTCTCGGTCTGATCGAGGACGCCGAACGAAATCAAGTCGCCGATCCGTCTGCTTGGATCGCAGCAAGGCTGAAAGGGCCAGATCATGCAAAGCCGAAATCCGCAGTCATTCAAGCCGCTGACGATCTCATCGCAAAGCTTGCCAGCTTCGATGGCCCGCCAAGAGGCGCTGACGAGCTACGCAGCGGAGCGGGCGAAGCTTCTCCTCGGCTGCTATCGCACGGGTGATGCCAACGATCCAGAGACCTACGTGGCAGCGGTTACAGCCATCCTGGCGCGCTACCCCGAGGATATCATTACCCGCGTGACACATCCTGCTACGGGGTTGCCTTCGAAAAAGAGCTGGCTCCCGACCGTCAAGGAGGTGGCAGAGGCTTGCGGCGAAGCAAATGGCGAGCTGGTGGAGGAGGAGCTTCGCCTCAAGCGCATCCGCGAACAGGTCGAGATGCGCGAGCGCATGGAGCGCGGCGAGCGGCCGACTATGGCCCAGCTCAAGGCCAAATACGGCGAGAATTGGGGCATCGGCGAGCCTGAGAAGTCGGTCGAAAAGAAGGATCAGGCGCCGACGATTGACCAGCTCAGGCACCATTACCAGCACTACAATTTGGCCTTTCGGCCGAAGAACCAAGACGAGTTGGAAGACCAGATCAACCGCGGCATTTCGCCCGCGAGCGTCTGAGGAGGGATAACATGCACGGGGCAACGATGACGCGGAACATTCGACGGACGGGCGTGAGGGCAACGGTCAAGGGGAAGGCCAACCCTGACTATTCAGCGGCCGTGGTCGGAATCCCGACTACGGAGCGGCTTGCCAAATCCTCCGGCCACTACACGGTCGGAGACGACAAGCAGGGCACCAGGATCTACCAATTCCACGATGCGACCGTGGACAGGCTCTACAGCCGGCTTACGAGGCGGGCAGGGAGCCGCGCGGCCGAGGAGCAGCTTCGCTCCGAATATCTCGCCCTGCAGCGCTACAAGCACCACTGGCACCATTCCGGGCTGGAGGTCAGCGTCGGTAGCGTCGACCTCAACCGCATCTTCGCCCCGGACTCGCCCGGCATGACGGGGATGCCAAAGACCGAGCGCCAGGCGCACCATCGGCAGCAATACCGCGACGCGCGCGACCTGCTCGGCTGGAAGCCTCACATTGTCGTGGAAAACGTCATGTGCGCCGAGACCTCGCTCGAAGTCGCCGGCTGGGCGATCGGCTCGTTCACGTCCAGGACATCCGCGCGCGACGGCGCCGAAAGCATCCTTCGTGAGAGCGCACGCAAACTCGCCAAGATGTGGGGGATATCGTGATGTCTATTGACAGCCCGTCAGAAATCACCCCAAATCAGGCATCATCCTGATTTGCGACCCGCTCGGCGAAAGCTTGGCGGGTTTTGCTTTTCGGGGTGCTTCTTCGTGACCTCCGAGACGCGACCCCACCTCAGCCCCAGCCATGCTTCCGCCATAAGCGCCTTGGCTGGGGCCCTTTATTCAGTTCGGGACAGTGCTCCGATTAACCTGAACGCCCCCGCGGTCGGTTTGCGAGCACCGGGGCGCTGTCCCGTCCATCTCACGCATCACAGATTGGAGCCTCGAATATGCTTGAAGCTGTGATCCGCTTCCTCATCACCATGTGCTTGATCGCCCTGTGCGTATTCCTGGTGATCTGGGTACTCGGCGCAATCGGCATCGTCCTTCCCGCCATGGTGGTCAAGATCATCTGGATCATCGCGGCCTTGGTCGCTGTCCTGTTCCTGGTCCGGCTCCTGAAGCCGTACTGGGGGAACTATTTTCCGTAGTGAGTTGAAATGGCCGGCGGTCGTCCCAGCAAGTTCAAGGAAGAGTTCATCGGCCAAGCCAAGAAGCTGTGCGACCTCGGCGCAACTGATGAAGATCTGGCCGATTTCTTCAGCGTATCGATCCGGACCATCGCGAATTGGAAGGCCGAGCAACCGGAGTTTTTGCAGGCCCTAAAGACTGGGAAGGATCAGGCCGACGACCGCGTGGAGCGAAGCCTGTATCAGCGCGCGGTCGGCTACACGCACGATGCGACGCACTTCAGCAGCTTTCAGGGCAAGGTCACGGCCACGCCATACCGGAACCATTGCCCGCCAGATGTCGTGGCGCAGATCTTCTGGCTGAAGAACCGCCGGCCTGACGCATGGCGCGACAAGCAAATTCAAGAGGTAACAGGTGCAGACGGCTCGCCGCTCGTACCAATCATCAACCTCACCGGACGCCCTGAACCTTCATCTTCATCCTAGGCAGTGGACGGCGTTCGAGACGATCGCAACGGAGGTTCTGTACGGCGGCGCGGCGGGTGGCGGCAAATCGCACCTGATGCGTATCGCCGCGCTTGTGTGGTGCAGCGCCATTGCTGGGCTTCAGGTCTATCTCTTTCGCCGCATCCGGGATGACCTGAACAAGAACCACATGGAAGGCCCCAAGGGCTTCCGCGCGATGCTGGCCGGCTGGGTCGCGCAAGGCTGGTGCACCATCGTTGAGGATGAAATTCGGTTCTGGAACGGGTCGAAAATCTACCTCTGCCACTGCAAGGACGAAAAGGACATCTACAAATACCAGGGCGCTGAAATCCACGTCCTGATCATCGATGAGCTGACGCACTTTACGGAGAGCATGTATCGCTTCCTCCGCAACCGCGTTCGCATGGTCGGAGTCGTGATCCCGTCTGAGTATGCCGGCCGCTTCCCGCGCATCCTGTGCGGCGCGAACCCCGGCAACATCGGACATCTCTGGGTCAAGACTACGTTCGTCACCGCGGCACAGCCGATGGAAATGAGGCTGATGCCGGCAAACGACGGCGGCATGCTGCGGCAATACATCCCGGCGAGGCTGGAGGACAACCCCAGCATGGTCCAGGATGACCCTGGCTACGAAATGCGCCTTGAGGGCCTTGGCTCTGCGGCGCTCGTCCAGGCGATGCGCTGGGGCGATTGGGATGTGATCGAGGGCGCGTTCTTCGATTGCTGGAATCCGCGGCGCCATGTCGTCAGGCCGTTCGAGGTGCCTAAGGACTGGGTGCGGTTCCGGTCTGGTGATTGGGGCTCTGCAAGCCCGTTCTCGTTTGGCTGGTGGGCAATCGCTACCGACCGGCATGTGACCGAGGAAGGCGTCATCCTGCCGCGCGGCTGCATGGTCCGCTACCGGGAATGGTACGGCTGCCAGCCTGACAAGCCGAACGTTGGCCTCAAGATGACCGCAGAGCTTGTGGGCGCGGGGCTGTGGGCCAAGGAGAAGGGCGGCCCGAAGGTCTCTTATGGCGTGCTTGATCCATCAGCATTCAAGGAGGACGGCGGGCCGTCGATCCACGAGCGGAGCATGAAGGGTTCGGGGTCGAGCGGGCAAGGCATCTACAACGTCGTATTCCGCCAGGCCGATAATGCTCGCGTTCCGCAGCGAGGCGCTATGGGTGGCTGGGATCAAATGCGGGCAAGACTTGTCGGGGACGCCGATGGCAACCCCATGGTTGTCTGCTTCTCGACCTGCACGGACAGCATTCGAACCATACCGGCGCTCCAGCATGACAAGGACCGCCCTGAGGATCTGGACACCGACATGGAAGACCATGCGGCAGACGACTGGCGGTACGCCTGCATGTCCAGGCCGTGGGCTCGGTCAACCGAGGAAAAGCCGCGGTCGAAGAATGTCTCCGGCTTCTCCAGCATGAAGTCGGCGAGCTCCGGCTCGATGAAAACGCTTTAGGAAGGCGACAGATGGGTCTCAACCAGATATTGCCCAGCGAGAAGGGGCAGTACGCAAGCCTCTCCACGCTGAAAAGGCGGTATCAGGATTACCTGACCTCGAAGCGTGACGAGCGCGACGAGGAAGAGCGTTCCGATCGGTACTATCATGGCGACCAATGGACCGCGAGTGAGATCGCGAAGCTCAATGAGCGCGGGCAGCCGATCGTCACCGATAACCAGATCCAGCCCAATGTTGACGGCGTTGTCGGCGTTGTCGAGAAGCTGCGGCAAGACCCGAAAGCCTTCGCCCGCACGCCAAAGCACGAAATGGGCGCGGAAATCGCGACCTATACGCTCAACTATGCCTTGGATCAGAACCGCTGGAAGGACATCACGCCGGTCGTCGCATGCGAGGGCGCGCGTAAGGCTGTCGTCGGCGTCGAACTGTCTATTGAGCCTGGCGACCAAGGCGATCCGGACATCAAGATCGAACGTGTCCTAGAGGGTTTCTTCTATGATCCTCGCTCGATCAAGGAAGACCTTTCCGACGCTCGCTACATGGGCGTTGCGAAGTGGGTTGACCTTGAGCTGGCCCAGGAGATGTTCCCAGGTCGCGCTGAGGAGCTGGAGGATCTTGCCGACAGCGGCGACGGGTCGGATTCTGACAGCCAGACCGACCGCGAATTGATCTGGGCTCAAGTCAACGAAAAGCGGCTTCGCATCGTTGAACAGTGGTATCTCAAGGGCAAGGTGTGGTGCTTCTGCTTCTACACCGCCAACATCAAGCTTCTGGAAGGCGTCTCGCCATATAAGGACGAACTCGGGCACACATTCCCGCGCTACGTCATGTTTTCGGCCAACATCGATCATGACGGCGACCGCTACGGCCTGGTGCGTAATCTCATCCCCATGCAGGACGAGGTCAACCATCGCCGGTCCAAGGCCCTTCATGCGCTCAACACCATCCGCGTCTATATCGAGTCCGGAGCGGTTTCAGACCCGAAGGAATTGCAGGCCCAGATCAACCGGAATGACGGCCTGATCGTCATCCCGCCGGGCGCCAAGGTGGACGAGAAGTCCAACGCCGAGCAAGCCAAGGGCAATCTTGAGATGCTTCAGGAGGCCAAGCAGGCGCTTCAAAACGCCGGCCTCAGCCCGCAGCTTCTCGGCGAGGCCGGCAACGATCAGTCCGGCCGCGCCATCGCGCTGCTTCAGAACGCCGCCCTTGCCCAGCTTGGGCCGTTCATCACGAATTGGCGCGGCTGGAAGCTGCGTGTCTATCGTGCAGTGTGGAATCTGGTCCAACAGAATTGGAAGGCTGAGCGCTTCATCCGCGTGACAGATGACGCGGAACTGCCGGGCTTCCTGCCTGTCAATCAGCCTGTCAGGGACGAATTCGGCCGGGTCGTCATGCGGCCGGACGGGACGGCGGTCCTGCAAAACCCGCTCGGCGCGCTGGACGTGGATATCATCATCGACGAGGGGCCGGATACCGTCACGCAGATGCAGGACGTTTATCAGGCGCTGTCGAACATCCCGAACGTGCCGCCTCAGGTCATCATCGAGACGGCCAACCTGCCGCACAGCACGAAGAAGAAGATTCTCGGAATCCTTGAGCAGGCGGCCCAGCAGCCAAATCCAGAGGTCGCGGCAAAGCAAGCCGAGATGAAGTTGAAGGAGCAGGAGGCGCTACAGTCCGCCCAGCTCAAGCAGCAAGAGTTCGAGTTCGACCAGAGGAAGGCCGCCGCGGAGCTTCAGGCAAAGCGAGAAAGCCAGATCGCGGATCAGCAGCTCAAGCGCGAACAGCAGTTGTTCGAACAGCAGTTGCAGCGCGAACAGGCAGAATTCGAGCGGCAGCTTGAGCGAGAGAGGGCGGAAGACGAGGCGGAACTAGCGAAGATGAAAGCCGTTGCCGCAGCGAACACGGCACATGAGGCCGCAATCACAAGGGCGAACCAGCAGCCGCGCAAGCCTCAGCGCACTGCAAACTGAAAAGGACCACGTTATGGCGAAACTAATCTGGCTCGGTGAGCCCGAAGGCGGCGAAGACGGCCCGCGCAAGAACACCTGGAACGGTCATACCTTCATCCGCGGCGAAGAGGTCGAGGTGACGGACGAGCACATGATCGCGAAGGCCCGCAAGAACCCGTTCTATTCGGTCGATGGCGAGGTCTACGTTCCGGATGGCGGCCAGCCGCACCCGAACGCTGCCGGCGCCGTTGTGCGCGACAAGAGCGAATACAGCGAATACTCGGTCGGCGAACTCAGGCAGATCGCGGCTGAGCGCGGCATCGATGTGGAAGGCCAGAAGAAGGCCGAGATCATCGAGACATTGATGAATACCCCGGCCTGAAAAGGCCGGTTATCGTGCGTAGCCGTCGCCGGGCATAACGGGCGTACAGGCGTCGTCGGCCTTTAACGGACGTGCTTGAGCCTGCCAACTCAACAGGCATCGTCGCCGGATTACGGGCGGATGTGACCCTTTCACAATAATCAGGAAAATCGATGTCTACTCAATCGCTGGACGATGTCCTGGCGGGCGTTGACGCGTCTGAACAGGAAATTGCGAACGATACCCAGGGCCAGGAAACGGAAGTCTCGCAAGAGGCGGAAGCGGAAGGCCAGGCCGAAAGCGATGGCGACCAAGGGCATGACGCCCACGGCGCCCTCCATGCCGAACGCCAGAGGGTGAAGCGCAAATATACCGAGACGGTTGCCGATTTCGAAAGGCGGCTCACCGAGGCCAACACGGGCTTTGAAAAGAAGCTCACGGAGACCTTGGCAGAGAACGATCGTCGCTGGGAAGCGCGTTTCAACCAGTTCGCACAGCAGATCCAGCAACCGAGGCAGGAGCCGAAGACCGAGCCGGAAGTTGTTCACGACATTTTCGAGAACCCGAACGGGTTTGTCGATCATAGCGTGAAGAAGGCTCTCGATCCCGTCGAGCAGAGGATTGCCAAGATCACCGAGGGCTTCTCTCGGCGCATGGCGATCAAGGAGCACGGCGCGGAGAAGGTCCAAGCCGCATTCAGCGCACTCGACCAGGCTGCAAAGTCTGGCAACCGGGACGCGATCGAATTCGTCGCCAAGGTGAAGCAGTCCGATGACCCCTTTGGGGACATCGTGGACTGGCATGCGAAGTCATCGATCATTTCGGAGGTCGGCAGCGATCCTGCGGCTTTCATTCAGAAGAAGCTCGATGAAGCCCTGAATGATCCCGCGTTTCTTGCCAAGGCTGCGGAAAAGCTGGGCGTCAAACCAGCGGTTTCTCAGCAGCAGAGCACCAACCAAGCCATCCCCTCGCTCAATCGCGTTACGGCTGCGGCCGACGACGATGACGAGGAAGGAGACGCGGTTGAAGTCTTCAACTCGGCTTTGCGGGCTGGCGTGAGGCGCTAATCCCGCGGAAAGGATGAGCGGCAATGGCCGTCACCACGGTTCAAACCAACAACCGGGGCATCAAGTTCCGGAATAACATCATCCGCGAATACGTTCGCGGTAATATGTTCACGCCCTACATGGGCAACGATGGCATGGCCGTGATCCGGTCGTTCCACGAGGAAGGCAAATACGGCGGCGACCAGATCAACGTCCCGCTGATCACCGCGCTCCGCGGCTCGGGCAAGGGCTCCGGCACCTTGACCGGCAACGAAGAGGGCATCGGCAACTACGGCTATCGGCTCTGGATCGATTGGTCGCGCAATGCGGTCGTCGCCACCAAGTCCGAGATCAAGAAGTCGTCCTTCGACCTGTTCGGCCAGGCGCAACCGCTGCTGTCTGAGTGGGGCAAGACCAAGCAGCGCGACGACATCACGAAGGCGATGCTCGCCATCCCGTTGGAGACCGCGCCCTCGGGCCTCGGCTCCGACGACGGCCAGACCATCAACGGCGTGATCTTCGCCGACGCCACTGCTGCCCAGCGCAACACCTGGACGGTCAACAACGTGGATCGCGTTCTCTTCGGCGCCGCGGTGTCGAACTACAACGCCACGTTCCTCACGGCGCTCGCCAACGTGGACAACACC
>SSEL01000032.1 GCA_008012315.1 Rhodospirillaceae bacterium | reverse complement strand
GGTATTGGTCTGCCTCGGCTCAGAGCTTTCCGTCGCGCATGCGCTGCAGGATACCATCGCGATCAAGGCGAGGCTGCGCAGCCTTTTCGAGCTGGTCATGTTGTACCTTTGTGATGTCTTCGAGCTGCTCGATCTTCGCTTCCTGCTTGCCGGCCTCGCGCGCTGCTACGGGGCCGGCAAGGGCCTGGATGATCCAGGCCAGAAGATCCAATGCCCAAGCCGGCATCGGTGCCGCCTATTTCGCGGCCGCCGTGGATGCTATCGCAGAGATCGGCACGACCGGGGCTGCCGCATTCGTGGGATCGACCGCGACGCCAAGCCATGACCCGACGCGCGCTTCAACCATTTGCTCGACGGCCGCCGCATCCAGACCGAAATGCTCCAGTGCATCGGGCACTCGGGCCAACAGGTAATTGACGGCATGGGCGATCGTTTCATTATGGATGTCGATCTCCGCTTTGTCGCCGGCCGCCTGTGTCACCTTGAGCTGGCCATAGGCCACGGCCTTGTCGATTGCCGGGTCGAGATAGTTTCGGACGGCATTATCCAGCTCGATGCCGGTTTTACTTTGGAGATACTTCGCCAAGGCGCGCCCACCGACATGAACGGCGGTTGCAAGAGCGGTCGCGGCAAGGCCGAGAACCGCCATAATGACCTCGTTGAAATTGATGACGGTGGTGCTTGCGGTGCCGTCATCCGCCATGGCCATGCCGGCAAAGGCGAGGAAGACGAGTGCCAAGCCGAGAAGGCCGAACACGGTTCCGGCGAGGCGGTTGGCGGCATTGGCCGCCCATGCCGGTCGATAAGCAAGGACAAGGCTCCTGATTGATAGGAAGCCGAGGATCGCGGCAGCGATGAGGGTCGGAGTCATTCTATCTCCTAGAGATTGGGCGCAACCAGGCGCTGATAGGCATTGATGAAATCCGCCTCACGGCCCGCGCCGTTGACGGTGTTGTAAACCCGCTTCCAGACGCGGGCGTGGCCGGCGATGTCGCCGGGTGATGCAAGCTGCTCAGGGCTGCGCCAATATTTGAGGCGCGCGATCGCCGTCGCGAAATTGAGATTGCCGGCGAGCTGCTCGTCCATGGCCGGCCGGGCGGCCAGCAAGGATAGGACGCGATCGCACAGGCCACGCCGAGACGACGCGTTTAAATAGGTTTCAAAGATGTCCCGGCAGGTGGCTGGCTCGATCTGGTAAAAGCCGATGGCCGGCCCTAGCTTCGTGTCATTCGGACCGGTGATCTGGTCGACGAATTCAAACCGGCTTTCATGGGCCATCGTGCCGAGCAGCAGCTCGACAGCGGCGTCACTGGCGAAGCCCGGCATGTCCTGACCGATATAGGTCAAGGTCGGGCGGATGACGAAATTGGCTATCTGTCGAATATTCATGCCGCGATGATCGAACATCGCGGCGTTTCTGTTCACCCGGCAGTGATGCCGGATAGGCCGCTACTCGTCGGTGGCGGCATCCTCGCCGGTCGCAAACATATCCATTTGCCGGCTATCTGGTCTAGCACCTTGCCGCACCTCGCGCACCCAGCGCGCGGATACGCCGAATTCGCGCGCGACCTCGCTGGTCCGGCCTTCGGCCTGGGCGATCAGGCGCTTGCGATGCCGCGCCGAGGCCAGCTCGGGCAGAAACAGTTTTTCGCCGGCCCAGCGCTGGCTGAGCTTGGTGGCGTTTTCCGGCCCGATGATCTGCGCCAAGCTGCTGTCCGGGGTGACCTCTTTCGGCACATAGCAGTAGTCGCGGCCGCGATAGGCATCGATGAGGTTGAGCGTCGGACCGGTACCGATCAGTTCGGCAATCTCGATCAGGCGGTTCGGCCAGCCTCGGGTGATCCCTGGATCTATCATTTGGACCTCTTTAACCAGGCTTTCAACGCTTCGATCACGATGGTGGATTGCTCCGGGGTCAGGTGGTCGGGGTCCAGGGTCACATTCTCCTGACCGGGATGCACCATCCGGGTGCAGAAGGAGCGCAGCGCCTTATCGCTGCTATCCTTGACCTTGCCGGCTTCGACCAGGTCCTTCCATAGCGCATGGATCAGCCGAGCCGTGGCCGATCGCGAGCGCTTCACGGCGGGTTGGTCCGCGTTGGCACCGCGCGCCACTAGATGGGCGATGACGTCATGGCGCTGGCGCATGCTCAAAGCCCGCGTGCTTTCAACGCCAGCCATGTTGCGGAGCATCTCGCGATAGGTATCGTCATCCATCTTGAGTTTGCGGCGCAGGATCTGGATCTTCTGCACTTCGATCTTCTGATAGCGATCAACGGTCATGGCAGCCTCCGATGCGCTGGATGGACGTCTCGCTGAAATGCGCCGCCAATTCCGCGTTGGTGGCGATGCTGAGCGCAATGATTGCTTCGCACAGGCTGTCGAACGCGGCAAAGGCCGTGGCGGCATCGACCGCTTCACCGGCTGGCAGCGGCCGGCCGCCCAGCGCCGCCATCGCGCGCAGCACGTAGCGCCGGGCCTTCTCACGCTCCTCCGGCGTCAGTGCCGCGCGGCGGGCAAGAGCGAGCTGCAGGAAACAAGAAAGATCCAGGGATGCAATGACGGCTGGCTGTGTCATGACGCCACCTTTCGCTTCGCCTTGCGACGCTTACGACGGCGAGGCGGCTTATATGTTCCGGCCTTGATCCTCTCCATCGTGCTTTCAAAACGGCGATGCCGACTATTCGCCAGCGCGGAGCGGCGACATTTTCGGATATGCCCCATTTCAGCTGCGATGGTTTCGTCCGCTGATGTTTCCGACCGGATCAAAGCATTAACGGCTTTCCAGGCGATGTTATGGGCCATTGCGAGGACGAGTGTTTCCTTCGTCTCTGCTCGACACAGATCTTCGACTTTCCGTACGCAGTCGCCGTAGATCTGCAGGTAGTCCTCTGCCTCGGTGGTGATCTGTTCCTCGGTTGCCTCTGCCATGAGCCTAGACCGTGGCCATGGCGCTGAACAAAGCATCGCGCTCTTTGCTGCCAGCGGCAAATTTCAACCGATCGGCTACACGGCTTCCCAATGCCTCGAAGTCGGCATCCGTGCCTTGCAGGGCGAAATAGGCAAGCCGGTTGCACTGATCATATGTAGGCGTGCCGCGCGGAAAGTCTGCAACGCTGATCAATTGGAAATGCCCTTGGGCAACCATCTTCCGGGCTTCGCTTGCGACCACCGGATTAAAAATGGATTTGATCTGTTTCGTCATCGATAATCCTCCACTCGAAATACTTGCAGCCCTGGCCCTCCGGGTGGATTGGAAGACCGATGCCCTTGTAGCGGGCGAGTTCACAAGCCTTCCGACACCAACTATCACCGTGTTGTCCTGGCCAGTTCGGCCGGGTCTCGGTGACACAATGGGTGCAATCGCCGCATGTGCCGCCGGCCGTCGGATCAGGAAGATGTGCATAACTCGGCCGCATCGTCGCCTCACGCTGCTGCAAGATCGACAGAGATGAGTTCCCATGGGGCGTCCTGAGTCGGGCGGCGATAGAACCGGAAATAGCTCTTCGATCCGATCACGCGGATGCTATCGGCGATTGCCTGCATCGCCATTTTCCATTCCGCATCATCGATATCGATGCGGCGCAAGGCGAAGATGGCTTCCCGATTGACCTTGCCTTCCTTGTCGGTTTGAAAGGCATGTTCGACCAGCATGCGGATTTTATCGTTGGCGCCGTCCGCCCATTTCCTGATGCATTCATCGACCAGGGCTTTGGCGACCTGGAGTTCGGGACCAAAGCTGAGTTGATCGGCAATCGCGAGCTGGACCTTAAGCCGACCATCGTAGCTGGTTAGCGTCAGGTTGCCCTTGGCACCGCCCTTCTTGACGCCATACTCTTCGGCGACCATGGAGAGATGGGCGCCGACATCGTCAAAACAATGGCCCTTGAAGCGGCCTAGCGTGGCCGATACGGTCTCGGCATGACCGATGAGACTGCGGACAAGCTCATCTTCCTGCTTGTCGATCGGCTTGACGAGATGTTCGGGGACCAGCCGGCCCTTGGCGTCCATCATATAGCCGGCTTGCACGATGTTGGCCGTGGTCGGGGCAGCGATGTCATTGCTGTTTTCCATTGGTGTTACCTTTTCTTGGTGAGGGTCAGGGTTTGGGTGAGTAAGAGCCGCTCGAAATGCGGGATCGGCTTTGTGCGGCGCCGGGTGAAAAGCCGCTTAAACAGGCGCATCATGGTCCGTCTCCTCTCGCGGCCGGATCTCGCCAAAGCATCGCGCGGCGATTTCCGGGCTGGCGCGGCGGATTGCATTGACGGCTTTCGACAACCCGTCGAGCAATGCCTCGACCTGGTTCACCGCTGGTTGCTCTGCCGCAGATGGATCTACGGTCAATGCCGAGATTTCCCGCCTCATGCCGATCGCCATCGCGTGAAAAACGGAGTCATGATCGAGTATCGCCTCGATGCGGGCGATGCCGTGACGGACGGTCGAATGATCACGATGCCCGAATGCACGGCCGATCCGTGGCAGCGAGTAATCGGGCATCAGATCGCGGGCCAGCCACATGGCTAAATGGCGCGGCCGCACATATCGCTCATGCCGGCGCGGCGAAGTGATTAGGCGCGGATCGAGGCCATAAAACCGCGCCACATGATGGATGATGAAGGCGACGGTCAGCTCGGGCTTGAGATCGCTACTCATGTGGCACCGCCTGTCAACGCGACGACGGCGGCGGCCATCAGGTTGGTTTCGACCCCGACCGGCAGACGCGAATTGCCGCCCGCCAGGATCGTCAAGGCCACCGTCCGCGCGGCCTCGATGTCAGCAGGCGGCACCGCTACCAGGGCCGCGCCGCCGATGACCGGCAGATCCACGACCATGGTATGTTGCCCGTGACCTTCGGTGCTGAGCGTCAGGATCTGCCGCCGCTCGGCCAGGCGATAGGTCTCGACTTTGGCCGGCACCATCACGCCATTGACCTCTATCGTGAGATCGTCGCCGACCTTGTATCGCCCGCTCATGCGGCACCGCCTTTCGGCGGAACCGATGCCGGCCTGCCGAAGCGCGGGGTAATGACATTGCTGGCCAGATTGGCAAGCGCGGCGGCCTCCCGCGCTTGCTGTTCCCGGAGCTGCTGCGGAAACAGGCAGCGTTCCATGTTGATGGTCTCGCGGCGGATAGCCATCATCTGATCGCTGAACCGGCCCATGTCATCAAAGCTGATGACCTCGCCCTTTTTCGTCGCCTCGGCATGGGCATTCAAAAGCCAGCACAAAGCACTTTCGATTTTCCTGGAAACCAACATGGTCAGCCCCCTCTACGATGTTGACAGGTCGGGCATTTCGGCCCGAACAGGCTGCGCTCCAGGCCGTTGCCCGAGGCGCGTTGATTGCGATGGCATTGGTCGAGAGCGATGTCGCCAACGACCGGGCACGCTACGGTGGCCAGCATCAGGACGCCGCGCACGGTCTGTTCGATGGCGTTTAAGCCCGCGTTATATTGCTTGGCGAGCACCAGGCTGACGGTCGATTTTGACTTGCCGATCCTGTTGGCAACCTGCGCCTGGCTGGCGGCATCGCAGGCTTGCGCCAAGGCCTCGACCCAGTCGGGCAGTTCATCGCCCCAGGCCGCGCGGGCCTTCTCGATGCAAGTGAGTTTGGCGGTCGCGTTCATTCGTCCACCTCTTCATGCCACATGATGACGCCGAGGTTGGGATCAAAGACGGTTTTCATCCGCTGCACCATCGGTGGCCGAGGACCGGTTTTCTTGATCAGACGATAGACCGTGAGGCTACCTGTGCCGGGCTTGTGACCGGGCTTGCCTGGCTTGACGACAGCGAGATAGCCGGCGCGCTGCAGGTGCTTCAGATAGTCCTTAGCGTCGGAGAAACTCACAAGGACGGTGTCAGTGCTGGCGGTGTTGGCGAGGTCCCAGGCGTTAAAGGTGCTGCTCATAATCATGGTCCGCCACATCTGCTCGCGGGGCAGACCCTGCGTGCAGGGCGATCCATCCTTGCGGAGGCGCGGCGCCTCGATGCCGCAATCATGGACCAGCTTAAATACATCCGACATGTTGCGATCGGTCGGCTTAACGCCGTAGACACCGGTCGGCGACGGTGTTTGACCGTCAACCACCAGGATGCCAGCTTTGACCATGGATACGACATAGTCTCGCACAGCCGGCCGGGCGGCATTGATGTCGTTGGCAAGCTCGCTCAAAGTAAAGCGCTTTCGCTTGCGCATCGCTTCCCACATGGCCTGACGACCGCCGACCTTGCCGGCCGAGGATGTCAAGTGAACGGGTTTCCGGCCGGCCATTAGCGGAAGCTCCGCAGATCGCCGGGGAAGAATTCGCCACCGTTGAAATTCGCGCGATCCATTTGTTTAGTGCCGGTGGTGAGGGCGTGCTTGCGGATACTGCTAAGGCCAATGACGATGCGACGCGCGGAGCCCTTGGCTTTTTCGTGTAAGACCTTCAAGAGATCGTCAGCAATGGTGATCTCGTGGCAATAGACATTGGCGAGATGCCGGGCATCGGCCTCGGATGCTGGCTCGGCGTGGGTCCAATCAAGGATGCGGCTGAAAACCCGTTCCCATCGCTGCAGGTTCTGAGGTAAATGCTCTTCGCCGATGAGGATGATTGGCGTCATACTGCGCTCATAAATCGCGCGCAGGGCCTCGATCAGGCTTTTCTTCACCAAGAAATCCGCTTCATCGATAATCAGTGGCCGCCGGGACAGCGTGAGCTGCTCGGCGATCTGTCGCACCATCTCGGGGATGGTGCCGGCCGGCGTGATGCCCATGGCCGCCAGGATCTCCTGGCACAGGACCTTGCGCGTCCAGGTGTCGTCGGCCTGGACATGATAGGCGCGATACTTGTTGGCCGCGTACACCTTTGCAAAGCTCTTGCCGAGCCCGGGGGCGCCGAAGAAGCAGCCCATGCCGGGCTCGCCCTCCATGCGGTTCACCAAGCGGTCGACCTGGCTGGATAGCAGGCTGACGTTCCGCAGCGGTGCGATGGAATTGACGGGTTTCGGTGCCTGTGTCATTTTGTACTCCTTGCCGTTTTGCTCTTCAGTGATGGCGGCCCGCTGCTGCAATCAGCGGGCCGCAACTTCGTCAGAGGAACATCGCGTCCCCAAAATCCTCATAGAAACCGAGATGCGTCCGATATTCGGACGTCGTCGCATAACCCTCGAACCACTGACGATCCTCGGCAGTGACGGGCTGGTTTTGCTCAATGGCCTGCTTGATGGTGAGGGCATGACGGAACCGCTGCCGCTCGTCCTGTTCGTCCCGAGGCTTGATCGGTGCGGTCATGATGGTGCCGGCTCGCGCAAATTCCGCCTCTAGCTCGGCATGTTGGGCGGCCAGCTCAATCGTCATCGGTGTTTCGGGGCGATGCTCGATAGCGCCCGTACCCAGTTCGGCGAGGGCCAGCTCGCGGTCACGCTCGGCGAGTTTCAGCTTGGCCTTCGCACGCCTTTGCGCGGCATGCTCCAACGCGCTCGCCGGTTGTTCTGGAATGACGTTCGCGTCCTTTTCCGCAATGCAGATCAGGCGGCCGTCAGTGTCGGTGCGGACCCACACGCGGCGCGGGTCCTGCATCTCATAGCCGACGCGCACCATCTCGCCGCCAAAGGGCACAAGCGCGGCATGGAAATAACGGCCCCATGGCAAGGTGATTTCACCACGTTGCGTGCGGCGTCGCTCATAGGGGCGGAAAAGATCGTCCATGGTGCCGGCCGGCACCAGCTCCGGTTCCCAACCATTGGCGCGAAACTCGGCCAGGGCTTCGGCCGGTGACATATGACGCAGCTTGCCGGTCAGGGCGTCGCGGATCTTCTTAAGCGATCGATGCGGCCGGTTGTTGTATTCATCAACCTTGGCCTGGCACCATGCCAGGAAGTCCTGCCAGGACATCAGAAGCCGCGAGGTTCCGGTAGCCCTAATGTCGGCTGCAACGCGCTTCGTCACCTTGCGCCGGGCTTCGCCATCCATGTCGCGGCCGTTATAGGTGATGAGTTCGCGGGCCGACGATTTCCAGAAATGCTGGAACCGCTCGATTTTCCCGCGCGCCTGCGCACGACCAGGCAGGGAGTTTTGTGGCGTTGCGCCGAGACGACCGAGCATGCCGAGCGTCGCATCGGTCATTGCCGCATTGATAAAGCCGGACCCGTTGTCGGTGTAGAAGATCTCGAACAGGCCGAGTTGTGAGACGCCATGGCGGATGGCGTCCATCACCACCTTGCCGCTTTCCGCCAGGCCGGCCGACCAACCGAAGCAATACCGCGTGGCAACATCGAGCAGCGAGCAGATCTCGGGCCGGAAGGGTTTGCCGTGGATCGGATGCGCAACGTCAGCCTTATGGGTATGGCCATCGGCGGTGACCACCTGCAGCGGGACCAAGCCATCGGTTGAACGGCGTTTAAACGCCTTGAATTTGAGGAGGCCATTCGGGCCATGGCGACCGCGCTCCCGATCGACGATCGAAAGTTCCTTGAGGAACCGACGTGCTTGATCGTATGAGGGCGGAGCGACTTCCGCCGGCAGATGACTTGGCAGGTCTTCCAGGACCGCCGCCAGCGACCGCTTCGTCGGCACCCGATAGAGTTTCAGCAGGGCCGCCGCCCAGGCCGGCGCCGGCTTCGGCCGTGCGGCATCAAGCGGCACCAGGCCATTCCAGCCGTCGCGCGCCAGCTCGGTGCGCCAGCGATACAGCGTCCGATATGAGAGATGGCGACTTCCATCCTTGCCGGCGCGGGCATTGGCGACCGGCACCAGGGCCATCAGCTCTGGCCGCATCTGGCCGCTGTCGGCCATCTTGATCAATTTCAGCACCGCCCGCTCGACACCGATCAGCTCGGCGATGATCGCCAACTCGGCCAGGATCGCCGCGCGGGCGTCGGCGCAATTACGCTGCCAATCGGCCAGCAAGGCCGGCTCGGTTGGGACATTCTGATGGGAGGCGACCGGGACCGATGGCTGTTCGATGACGGCGGGCAGTTGCTCCGTTGCCGGGCGCTCCGTGAGGAGATCGAGCAACGCTTCCTTGGCTGGCGGCGGAAGGACCTTCATGAGTGCCTGCGCAGGGTACTCGGTGCCGCCGCCACGAGCTGTGCGCCTGCTGCCCTGCCACTCCTCGGCCTTGGCACGCCGGATCATAGCGCTTTCTGTCGTTGGCATTTCCGGCAAAGCCAAAGCTGCAAGTTCCGCCGCCGTGAAGGCTTTCATTCGCTGCCACCGTGCCTGGATTGCGCACGAGCGATCAGCGCATCAGCCATGCCAGTGGGCAGCACATTTTTGTAGGTGGCGATGCGGTCGCGCAGTTCCTTTTGTGCCGCGAGCAGGGAGCCGAATTCAGCAATCCAGGCTTCCTCTCGGCGCAGCACCCTACAACCGCATGCCTCGGCAACGAGATCGAGCAAGTGATAATCGCCTGTCGCTTGGATCAGAGCTGGCAGTGCTTCCAGCGGAAATCGCCAATCCTCAGCGCTTGGTGCCGTGCAACGGTCCAGCATGTTCTTGGTGAAGTCGCGGCCGGCAAGCCGGCTTATCTCGGCGGCGATCGCGTATCGATCTCTCTCGCCGCCGCTGGCTTCCTTGGTGCGCGCCAGGGTATCGGCCAATTCTTCACGGACGCGGAGGCTGATATCCAGACTACCGGCGTCCTGGCGCGGCGCGGGCGCTGGTGCCATGAACATGGCGTCCAGCGTCAGTTGACGGGTGTCGACCGGCTTACGCGACATGAGCTGCATCCCAAGCCTCGGCCGCTGCGATGGCGGCGCGAGCAATCTCTTTAACGGAGCCATAAAAGACCGAGGCAACGGCAGCCTCGACGGCGTGCTGTTTGGTGAGGGGCGCCGGTCGCTCAGCTAGGGGAAACTGAGCGACCGGCGGGGCTTCGAGAGAAGCGCCGGCTTGACCCCGCCGGCTGGGGATACCGGAAGAAGGTCGGCCCATGTTCACGCCGCCTCCTGATTTTCACGATGACGGGCATCGGCCGGACCGCTAGATTTCCAATGGCGGCGGATCTTGTGCCGGCGGGTCCCATCCGGGTGGAAGCGATGCGGCCAAATCTCGGTCACCTCCTTGCCCAGGAACTGGGCGATCGCCGCCTCGCCGCAGGTATGGGGAAAGCGGAGGGCATGCATACAGCAGTGACGAGGGAGGCCAGCTTCTAAGGCGACTGAGACGAGGGTCGCGCCGCGCTTTCGGACGGCGGCTTTGATATCTTCGGGGTGCCAGATCTTGGAGTCGGACCGAGGCATTTAATCTCCGTTTAAACCGGCCTGGCGGGGCCGGTTTTTCAAGGGATGTTCAAATTGGTTAGTAACGTAAACATGGCAAAATATTGCATGGTTTTCAAGCATGAAAGTCGCGTCAGAGTTATAAAACGGGCAATAAGTTGCCTTGTTTGGCTATATCTCTGTAATAATTGGATTATTCAGACTCTGACGCGTCAGAGTTCTGCAAAATTGGAGCGTCAGGGCTATGTCTGAAGACTCTGACGTCAGCGCATTCGCAGAAAGAATGAAATATTGTGCTGGGAAAGTGGGGAATGCTGCTCGGCTTGCCAGAGAGACTGGAATTTCTAGGCGAGCAATAGGGGACTATCTTGCCGGAGAGGTGGAGCCATCGCGGCCTCGCCTTGTGGCAATAGCGAACGCCGCTGGCGTTTGTGTCGAATGGCTTGCCACGGGGAAAGGCCCCCGCGTTCCCTCAGAGACGCAGATCCAACACGCTGATTTTGATAGGGAATTGTTCACTGATTGCTGGCTGGCCGTCGAGGAATTGCTTGACGGATTGGGCAAGGAACTGACCGGTAGAGACCTGATCGAGCTGGTCTTCGCTGTCTATGAGCTACAGTTGCTGGAAAGAGCCGAGGGCCGCCAGGGCTTGAACATGGCAAATGTCATTCGGCTGGTACGAACTGCCGCGTAATGACCATATCTGAATATGCCGAATAGGAAATTTTGTTGTCTAAAAATTAACCGGTCACGCTCTCAAATCGCCATCTGAGAAAAGCCTGACGACGATCAAAAGAGTGCGTGTTGTGTCGAATGAAAAGAATGAAATACTTCGTAAGATCAGCGATTTAGTTGAGAAGGGAAAAAAGAAGCGGACGCCTCATGGTCGCGGTCAACCGCCCGACCCCGGCATCATCATCGGCGACATCAATGGCAGCCAGGTCACCATCAAAATTAACTACACGCTACAGTGCCATGACGCCTGCGCCTGGGACGCTGCTGAGCTGGATGATCCGCTAGCTGGCACCAACGATGCGCGTGAATGCGACGCCGCTTGCGCCGATAGCCCAGTGGTGCGCCAGGTGCTGGCGACCCTGGGGGATGAATTGGTGATCGGGCCAGGTCGGAAGCCGATCACTCGACTGCCAAAGCGCGCGCCGAAATTGATCACTGTCGATCAAAACGCCTCATTTCCTGCCAAAGCGCCCGCCGACGCCGCGCCACCTTCAAACGCCCCGCAACCCCGCAGAACGCCTAGGGTTTTGGGCGCCCCGGGGTGGGTGAACTCTATGAAGGGTTCCTGCCAAAGTGATCACCTCCCCACATATGACCGCAAATGGCGATGACAGCGGAGCAACGGGCATGAGCATCGGGCGGATTGCGTCATTTCTGGTTCCCATCACCCTCCTGGCAGCAGGCTGCGCAACCAAGCCATCGCCCCAATACATCCAATCGAAAAACGACGGCCACACCATCGAGACGGCAATCCCGATTGGCGCTACGACGGCGCTGGATGCCGTCAATTGGGAGGACCGCCATATCCTTGAACGGCAGGCCGATATCAAACAGCGGCTCAGCTCCCTGATGATCGAGAACCACAAGGTCTACGACCAGGTGGACGTCGACGGATCTGACGGGCAGGCACGGCGCTACTATTTCGACGTCGATAAGGTCTACGGCATCCACGACTATTGATCGCGCCCGCGACCGGCCAATTGGAAATTTTCCAACATCCGACCGAAACGCGCACTTTCTGCCACGCAGATATTGTGCTAGCCATGCCGTTGATTACCATTACCTTTCGGTTGAACGTCAATGAAATTGCGGCACTTATATTCTTGGTACATTCGTTACTGGACCTGGCGCGTCGCCAACCCCACCAAACCTTATGAGCAGTATTACGCCGACACCATCGGCCGCAAGGTAACCAAGCACGGGCAGCATCATGTGATCGGGCAACATGCCCGCGCGATCCGCACGGCGACCGAATTGCTGGATCTGATGCGCCATCACGGCCTGCAACCGCATCATCGTTTTATCGATTATGGCTGCGGCAGCCTGCGCCTCGGCAAAGCGGTGGTGGAATATTTAGAATCGGGCAATTTCCGTGGCATGGATGTCACCCAGCAATTCCTCGATCTCGGGATCGAGTTTCTCGGCGCTGATCTGGTTGCCCGCAAGTCGCCGGCGGTGTCCGTGATCACCGGAGAAAATCTCGCCGAGGCCAAGGCGACGCAGCCGGATTATATCGCTTCCTGGCATGTCTGTTCGAAAGTTCCGGATGCAGAACTCGGCCGCTACTTCGGAAGCATCATCGACCTGATGACGCCGACGACCCAGACCTTCATCCAGTTTCCGCAGATGAAGCGCCGGATGCGGATGAACGGCCTGAACTGGTCGATGTCAAAAGGTGAACTCGAAGCCGCCGTGCATGAGATTGCACCGTCGATCAAAATCGACTTCTTCGATATCACGACCGAGAACAGCAAGGGCGTCACCGAAACCTACGCGCACCTGCATTACTAGACTCTAGCTGCGCTCGGTCAACGTCCATAGGCTATCAAGAAAGCCGCTGACCAGCGGGCTCGGCGCAAGACGTCGGGTCGCCACGGCGAGTGCCAGATAGGCGCCATCATCAGCCAAGGGCAGGTAGCGCACGCCGTAGATCCTGATGCATTCGAACGGGGCCGGCAGCACGGCGATGCCGAGTCCTGCAGCCGCCAGCCCGATCTGTGTTGTTATCTCGCGTGCTTCCTGAACGATGCGCGGCGCGAAGCCGGCGGCGAGACACAGCCGATGCAGTTGCAGCGTGAAGCCGCTGCCGGTCCCTGGCGGATACCCGATGAAGCCTTCATCCCGCAGATCGCTTATCCGCAATATCTCACGGCTCGACAAAGGGTGGGCGGCATTGATCGCCACCCGCAGGGGATCCTGGCGGATTTCATGGAATTCCAGATCCGCCGGATGTTCCAATCCGCTATGCCGCACCAGGCCGATATCCAGTTTATCAGCCCGCAACGCCTCCATCTGATCGACCGCGAACATTTCCCGCAAGGTCAGCGTTACCCGTGGATGGGCCTGGCGGTAATCATGCAGCAAGCGCGGCAGCATGCTGGTGAAAGGAACGGAAGACGAGAAGCCGATGCGCAATTCGCCCAGTTCGCCCCGTGCGGCCCGCCTGGCATCGTCGGCTGCCTGATCCGCTTCGGCGAGAATGCGCCGGGCGCTGACCAGGAAGCGCTTGCCGGCCTCGGTCAGGGCAACGCGGCGCTTGCTGCGGGCCAGCAGCTCGACGCCCAGTTCCTGTTCCAGCGCCTGGATCTGCTGGCTGAGCGGCGGCTGACCGATATGCAGGCGTTCGGCCGCACGGGTGAAATGCAGTTCCTCGGCGACGGCGACGAAATAACGAAGATGGCGCAGTTCCATTTATATTTTCCAAATATAAATAGGCTATGAAATATATATTGGACAATCTGTTAGACCAAGCCCCAGATAGAAATATCGGCATCTCTTCCTTGATGCTTTTGCGATATGACGAGCCGGTCATGGCCTTGGACCACGGATTACCTGACCACCCACAACCCGGTTCTTCCGGTGCCGCCGCAGGCAATGACAACGCCGTGCGGAATGACCCGCCACCGATCGAAGTGGTGCTGGCCACCGCCGACCAGTCCGGCGGCGGCCTGTTAGCGGGAACGCCGGCTTTCCGCCAGACCGCGCGGGCAATGTTCGTGGGCGGCTTCGCGACGTTCGCGCTGCTTTACGGCCTGCAGCCCTTGATGCCGATGTTCTCGGACGAATTCCATCTGATCCCGGCCGCCGCCAGCGGCGTGGTCTCGGCGGCAACCGGGGCCATGGCGATCGCGCTTATCCCGGCCAGCCTGCTGGCTGACCGCTTCGGCCGCAAGCCGATCATGAATGCCTCGTTGGCGCTGGCTGCACTCTTTACTTTGGCCGCCGCCTTCGCCGGTAATTTCGAACAGCTCGTCATTCTGCGCGGCTTGATGGGTGCCGCCTTGGCCGGGTTGCCGGCCGTCGCCATGGCCTATCTCAGCGAAGAAATCGACGCTCAATCCCTTGGCCGCTCGATGGGCCTTTATATCGCCGGTAACGGGCTCGGCGGCATGAGCGGCCGGTTCCTGATGTCGATCCTGACGGAGTGGTTTTCCTGGCGCTATGCCGTGGCGGTGCTCGGTGTGCTCGGCGTGCTTGCGGCGCTGGAATTCTGGCGCAGCCTGCCGCCATCCCGGCATTTCCGCCCGACCGGCTTAAAGCCGAAAGATCTGCTGGCTGATGCGCGGGCGCATTTCGGCGATGCCGGGCTGCCTTGGCTGTTCGTCGCCGGCTTCCTGCTGATGGGTTGCTTCGTCAGCGTCTATAACTATCTCGGCTATCGTCTTGAAGCGGCGCCCTTCAATCTGCGGCCAAGCCAGATCGGCCTGGTCTTCACGCTCTATCTTGTGGGTATTGTGGGTTCGGCCTGGGCCGGCAAGCTCGCGGACCGCTTCGGCCGCCGCAGCGTGCTGTGGATCATGATCGCCGTCATGGCCGCCGGCCTGGCATTGACCGCGGCCAATTCACTGATCCTGGTGGTGCTCGGCGTTGCCGGCTTGACCTTCGGCTTCTTCGGCGGCCATTCGGTCGCCAGCAGTTGGATCGGCCGTCGTGCCTTGCGGGCGAGGGCGCTCGCTTCGGCGATCTATCTCTGCTGCTATTATCTCGGCAGCAGCGGCGTCGGCTCGGTCTCCGGCCTGATGTGGGGCGTCAATGGCTGGCATGGCGTGGTCGCCTTGCTTGGCATCGCCATGCTGCTGCTGCTCGGTGTTAGCTTGCGCCTGCGCTGGCTGGCGCCGCTCCCGGTCAATATCGGCAAGCCCTGAGTCGGCAAGCCCTGAGCAGCTTCACGCCGTCTTGTCGCAGTTCTGCACTGCCCGTTCGACGCGGTGCCAGTTGTCGCGCGCGACATCGGGATAGACACCGCTGACCTCGTGATCCGGCCAATAGAGATCGCCGTTATGGAAGCTGACGACGGAGCCCTTGTAGACGTCCGGTTCCACGGTGACGAAAGCCAGCACGCCGCCGCGCGGCGCGTTGATGGTGATCTCCGCGACGCCGCGATAGAAATCCAGCCGCGGATGCTTGTCGCGGAATTCAATGCCGAGGCCGGTGGAAATGCATTGTGCCGCCGGCTCGACTTCCGAGCCCACTTTCATCACCAGGGTCGGTTCGGCCACGCGCTCCTGCGGCATGCAGGCGGAGATGGACGCCGCCGAGGCCAGAACCAGAAAGGTTCCCAGGAACGTCCGTCGAAAGGCGGGACGGGCCTGCTGCGGTCGGCGGATGCTGGTCCTGGTCATGGCGGACATTGACTCCTTCGATACCGGCTTTGCCGGCTTTCATCTTCCTCAGCATTTTTCATGCACAAGGCATGCCGAAGCCAGCAATGGTGCCAAAACGAACTTTGATTCTTCGTTAAAAAGTCGCGCGCGCCATATCTTCGATTTTTATAGAAGACTGGTCTACTCCCTTCTATAGTGATTCTATGAGCATGAGCGCCGATCCCACGAATGTCCGCCATAAGATCCTTGAAACCGCCCAACGAATCATGGGCAGCAAGGGTTTTTCGGCCGTCGGCCTGAACGAGATCCTGATCGCCGCGAGCGTCCCGAAAGGGTCATTCTACCATTATTTCAGCTCGAAGGACGCCTTTGGCGAGGCGCTGCTCAAGCATTATTTCGACAACTATCTCACCGAACTTGACGAGACCCTCAACCAGCCGGGCCTGAACATGGCCCAGCGTCTGATGGTCTATTGGCAGCATTGGCAGGACACTCAGGGACGCTTCGATTTCCAGGGAAAATGCCTGGCCGTCAAACTGGGCGCCGAGGTGGCGGATCTGTCTGAAGCCATGCGCCTGGCCCTGAAGAGCGGCACGGCGAGAATCATCGACCGGTTGGCCGGTGCGATCGAAGCGGGGATTGCCGAGGGATCGCTGTCGGCCGATGATGATCCACATCGAACCGCGCAGACGCTTTACCATATGTGGCTGGGCGCCAGCCTGATGGCGAAAATCACCCGAAGTGCCGAGCCGTTCGAGGCGGCAACGGCCTTGACGCGGCAACTTCTGCATCTACCGGAACGTTAGGCACGAAAGAGCATCCGTCTACCGCTTCCCTTTGCCCGCTTACTAGCCGACCGGTCTAATGGAGACCTCGGGCCGGAGATGTCCAACAGTCTTTGCAAGGAGAACCGATATGAAAATCCTGATGGTCCTGACATCGCATGATCAGCTCGGCAATACCGGCCGCAAGACCGGTTTCTGGCTCGAGGAACTGGCGGCGCCGTATTATGCCTTTAAGGATGCTGGCGCCAAGATCGTGCTGGCCTCGCCCAAAGGCGGCCAACCGCCGCTCGATCCAAAAAGCAGCGAGCCGGATTTCCAGACCGAGGCAACACGACGTTTCGAGGCCGATGCCCAGGCCAAGTCGGCGCTGGCGGCGACGGTTCCCCTCAAGGGCATTTCCCATGACGGCTTCGATGCGGTTTTCTATCCCGGCGGACACGGGCCGCTCTGGGATCTCGCCGAGGACCGGGATTCGATCAAGCTGATCGAAACGGCATTTGCAGCCGGCAAGCCCGTCACGCTTGTCTGCCATGCCCCCGGCGTGCTTCGCCATGTGAAAGGTGGCGATGGCAAGCCTCTGGTCCAGGGCAAGAACGTCACCGGCTTCACCAATACCGAAGAGGAAGCGGTCGGCCTGACCAAGGTGGTCCCGTTCCTGGTGGAAGACGAATTGAAGCGGAACGGTGGACGCTTCTCGAAAGCCGGCGATTGGCAGCCTTATATCGTCGGCGACGGCCTTTTGATCACCGGACAGAATCCGGCCTCATCGGCTCCCGCCGCCAAATGTGGGGAGGTGATCACTTTGAGACATTCCCCTCCGTGAGATCACCATACCCGAAGCGCCCGAAACCCAGCGTTTCTGCGGCTCTCCGGCGATTTTGCCTCGTGTGTCGTTCAGCAAACGCTTTGAGACTAAATGATCGATTTTGATCGCGACAGGTCGAAATTGGCGGTCGGAATGAGACATTAGTGATCATTCGGACGTGCCGCCGCTTCAATTTTGATCGGCGCGCACCGGATAGATGCCAGTGCGGGCCGCAAAAACTGAGTCCCTGCAATGAGATAGATAAGGATCGAAGCTGCAATCAAATGGCGAGCGAGGCCGTTTAATCGCGTGTTTCAAAGTCTTCGCGTTCCTGTCAAAGCCGCTACTGCTCGAGTGCCCGACCGGCATCACCCAATTACGTAAAACAGAGTCCAATCAATAGGTTAAACACGTTATGACCCCGAATGGTTGCCATTCGGAATTGCCGCGCCGAAATCCGAAATCGAGAACAGGTTAACTTCGAAATTTCGGAATTCAATTATCCGATATATTTCAAATAGTTAATCGAACAGTGCATTTGCTATGGCGCGGCGAATTCCGAAATCGGCGCGTCAGTGTTTGCTGACGAAAGACTGGCATCTAACTCAGGCACGGTTAATAATGCCAATCTTACATATTTTTCCTTATGTATCAGTCTATTATCCAAAATAATCGGCCGGCGATCTATCTCTGAAGACTGACTTAATACTGGCAATGGACCAGCTATTTTGCGTAGTAGAAAACGCGACCTAGGCACTACGAAAAAGCCCGTTTAAAGCCGAAATTAACCGCCATTATCCACAAGTCATGAAACTGAGAATTACAAGTTAAGGTCGTAATACCTTTCCGGCATGAATTCCGCCGCTTTCATCATTTCGTTGACACTGCCCCCCGAACCTCTAGACTAGATGCGGGTGTCGAAACCCATACAGGCGGTAAGCTCCGCCGCGCGGCCATGTCGCGAAGGGGCTTTTTTCATGCCCGGACTCCGGGCGCGGCGAACATGCGGATATCGTATGCAAGCCGGGAGGCGGTGGTGCATGTCCAAGGCGCAAGCCCAAAGACCATCGCACCGTTCCTGTAGCGGTTTCGAACTCCCGGCGGCCTTCATGGTGAAGGTCGCAAGCTGTCGAAAGCTGTACAGGAGCCATCATGTTTAATCTCATTCCCGAAGTCCTTGCCGACGATCCCTACACCGTGATCGACGATACCAGCGATATGCTGTGTGCTCTGCAAGCTCTGATCGCGAATGCCGGCGACGATCTGTCGAGCCGTGAGCGTTCCGGCACCGCGCTGTTGCTGCGCGGCGTGATTGATTGCCTCGACGATGCAAAAGAGGTCGTTCGCCAGCGTCTTTCCGAAACGACAATCGAAACTCTCGCCGCTGCGCACGCGGGCGATCCGGTGCGCCGGCCGTCAATGCTAGAAGAGGTCCGGGCATACATCCGCGAGGGCAAGCTGAAAGAAGGCGATGCCGCCGATGTACCGGCGATGACGGCGCGCGACACCGCCATCGTTGAAACCTACCGCAAGGGTTATGAGGTCGATGAGATCGCCCGCGCCGTCAATTTGAAGAAGCAGACCGTACAGAAAATCATTGAGCGGCTGCGCGCCGCCGGAGATCTGCCAGAAAAGCCCGATGGCAGCACTTCCGCCGATGACGTATCCCGCGCCGCAAGCGCATAAGCTTGCGTTCAATCCCGCATTAAGACGGTGACAGTGATGACGGATCGAACAAAAGAACTCCCCCTCATGGTCCACATTCAAGCCGATGACTGGGCATATGCTCGGCGGCGGATGGTGTATTTGGAAGCGGTGTTGCGTCAGCTTCTACAGGAAGAGGACGTGCGGGAATGGTACGACGCGAGAGAACTTGAAGAACTGGCATTGACCGGCCTGCCGAAAAGCAAGGCGGCGATTACAAGGCTGGCGCGTGATGCCCGATGGATGCGCCGCGAAATCAGCGGGCGGCGCGGCGTTCAATATGAATATCACTACAGCAGCTTTCCCATTCGCGCCTTCGATGACCTGGTCGGGCGAATTCTCGGCATGCCGTCACCCTTGGATGAAGTGCCAGAACAAACGCCTGTACTGCCCGCGCCACCACCACAGGCGGAACCGCCAGCGGTCAATACAGAGCCGCCTTGGGTCCTGCCGTTCATGCGCTTATTGAAAGGTGGCGCTAATGGCGATATCGGCGCGGCATGGCGAGCATTGCCGACCCACGTGCCGGCGGGCATCGCCTTGCCAACGGCCGAGGAAGCAGCGGAGACGATCCATCGCCTTGGACTAGCCTGATAGGCGGGCATTACACCGCCGGGCAGATGCTCGGTCGTTTCGGGGTGGCAGGCATTGCTTGCCACCCTTTCATTTTTCAAGGATGGAATTTCTGCCGCCGCTATGAGAAATTCAGCCGCAACAGTCCAGTGGCGGAATGACGATTTGGGCAGAGTCATTTTTAGGCCCTAGAAGCCGTTTTCGCGCCATCGCCTGCTACCCCCGCCGCTGTCACTGCCCAAAGGCCGCCCTAGCCCCGTTTAAACGGTGTTTAGCGGAGCCGTTCTAGCCGGGTCCTTCCCATCGTTGCTAGGCTCAGTGGCAAAATCCACCTCGTCAGCGGTCTTCGCGCGACGCGAAGACAAGCGCTCGCCTTCTCCGGCAGTAGTGCCGGTTGTTCAAGACTCTCAGTTTTTGCCATCTTGGTTTTGCCGGTTGTGATGCCGGGTTGACAAGAGCGGGTGGCTTGATGGGTGACGGACAACTCAAATCAACAGGCAGCGTAATCGCGGAGACATCTCCGCGCGGCAAGCCGGTAACCTATGGATGGCCGCAAACGTTGATCGAAACCGCCGCAATCATCGGGCCGGAAGCCACGTTGAAATTGGTCGAAGCCTATCGCGGGCGTGACTACTGCTATGTTCCGCACCGCCTTACCGACAAATGCAAGCTCGTGCAAATCATCGGCATGGAGGCGGCGACGAAGCTGTCGCAGGCCGCTGCGGGCGATAAAATCTTCATTCCCGAACTCGCGATCGCAAAATGCCGAAAACAACTCATTGCCGAGGCAGAAGGCACAACCGCTGAAATCGCACGGCGCTTCAACGTATCGGCTCGATGGGTTCGCCAAGTCCGGAAGGACATTAGGTCGGATAACGACAACCGAAAGCGCCGCGCCAATGGCTAAGGGTCGCTTTCAAGTTCGCATTATCCGCTCCGGTCTTTCGCTCAATGGCAACTTCTATCCGGATGCGGTCTTGCGGCAGTCAACACCGCTTTTTGAAGGCGTTCGTGTTTTTTCGAAAAGCGACCGCGAGCATTTAGCTGGCGGCGGCAAAGACGTCCGCAATCTGATCGGTCGGATCACGTCACCGGCATTCGTTCCGGGCGATAGGGCTGATGCCGGTGAGATCATTGGCACACTGGAACTGATCGATCCCGATAGCGAGATCGGCCGAAAAGTCACGATGGCCGCTGATCGCGACATGCTGAAACTCTTCGGCCTATCAATCGATGCGACTGGCCATGCCCGAATTGGCACGTTCGACAACCGCCCTGCGCAAATCCTGTCGTCTCTCGACGAAATTCGCTCTGTAGACCTGATCGTTCAGCCCGGCGCGGGCGGTCAAGTTCTCAATCTCATTGAAGCCGCCGGGTCATCTGAAAGGCAAGCTCAAGCTATGACACGTGCGGAACTTATCGCGCTTTTGCAAGAGAAGCGCCCCGATCTGCTCAAGGACAAAGACATCACCACCATTGGCGATGATGCGCTGATGGAATTGCTCAAGGAAGCATTATCGCAGCCCACACCGTCGGCCGTCGCAAATGTGGCGGAAGCCCGCGACGAGATGAGGCGGGTTATCAATGGCTCTAAGCTGCCGCAAGCCGCAAAACAACGACTGATCGAAAGTTTCAGCGGTCGCAGCTTCACCGCAGCCGACGTTCGCAAAGGCATCCTGCGAGAGGCTGAGTATCTGCGAGAAAGCGGCCTCAGTGGCGGGCACGTGACCGGCCTCGGCGATGCATCCCACTTCGAAGTCGGCGACGGTCCGCGCGAAAAAGGCGCGCAAATGCTGGATGCCTTCTTCAATCCGAAAGACCGATCTGTCACGAGCATTCGCGAATGCTATCGCGAGATCACAGGCGACCAAAAATTCACCGGCTTGGTGCAGCGTCGCCGTCTGACCGAGGCTCTCGATAGCACGTCTTTCGGTGAAGTGCTCGGCGACAGCGTAGCCCGCCGCGTGGTGGAAGAGTACAACGTCGCGGATATCTATGACTTGTGGCGCGATCTTGTCACCATCGTGCCGGTTACGGACTTCCGCAAGCAGGAACGCACGCGCTTCGGCGGCTATGGTAACTTGCCGGCAGTCGCGGAAAAAGGTGCGTATCAACCGTTGACCAGCCCGACCGATGAAAAGGCGGAGTACTCAATCTCCAAACGCGGCGGCCTGGAAACAGTCACGCTGGAAATGATCGCCAACGATGACGTTGCGGCAATCCAGCGCATTCCGCAGCGGCTGGCTCAGTCGGCGAAGCGTACACTTTCCAAATTCGTGTTTGATTTCCTGAAAACCAATCCCGTTATTTTTGACGGCAAGGCGCTGTTCCACGTCGATCATGCCAATCTCGGCACCGCTGCTTTGTCATCGGATGCTATCGCCGCCGGTCGCCTTGCGATGAAGGCACAGGCGGAGAAGGACAGCGGCGAAAAGATCGGCATCGGCCCGCGCTTCTTGTGGGTGCCAGACGAGCTTGAAGAAACCGCCTATAACCTTTTCAAACGCACCACCAATAACGACGCCGACTTCATCGAGTCTCTGCAACTTCAGGTGCGACCGGTTTGGTGTTGGACCGATGCCAATGACTGGTGCCTGTCAGCCGCGACGCGCGATGTGCCGGTAATCGAACTTGGCTTCTTCAACGGGCAAGAAGAACCGGAGTTGTTCATTCAGGACAGCCCGACCAGCGGCTCGCATTTCACCAACGATCAAATCACTTACAAAATTCGCCATATCTATGGTTCGACGGTGACGGACTGGCGCGGCCTCTACAAATCGGTGGTGGCGCCGGCCTAACAGATAATCTCACCGTGTCGGTCCATGAGCGGTGAGATTAGCTGGGGAGCGAGGTGCTTGCCCCCTAACCCCAGCGGAGACGGGCCGAGTTTGACGGAAGCTCGGCCCGTTTTACTTACAGACAACATGCACTAGAAGGTAAATCGAAATGAAGCGCACCGTTGACTTGAAAACGCCGCTTAAAATCCAGACCAAGAGCGGCGAAGTGATCGAAGAAATCAAAACGATCACCTTGTATCCATTGAAGGGCGGCGATCTCTTGTCGGCTTTCGATGCAGCTGGCACCGACAAGGTTGGAACAATGCTCGCGCATCTCGCGTCTCGTTCCAGCCGTCTGACAATCAGCCAAATCCAGGCACTCGAAGTAGAAGACCTTTTTGCGGTCGTCAACGAGGTGCAAAGTTTTTTTCCGCGTGGCCTCCAGATTGGGCCGATTGTCTTGAACTCATCGTCGGAACCTTCGGATATCCCCACGGTCTCGACGACTGGGGGCCAGGACAACTGAGGTTCTGGACTAACCGCGCGAAAAATTGGATTGCCCGCATGGGCAAGGAGTGAGCGGCGATGAAGTTAAGTGTTATCCTTGAAGCGGTGGACAACATCACCAAGCCCATGCGCCAGATCGCCGCTCGCGTCCGCGCGCTGAGCAGTCAACTCGGCCTAGATCGTATTGCCGGTTCGGTTGGCAATGTCGGCAAATCCTTTGCCAATGTTGCAAAGGAAACCGGAGAGATGGCGAAGCGCCTAGCCGCGTCCGTGGGGCTTGTCGGCGGCGCTATCTTTGGCTTGGTCAAATCCGCCGCTGATGCCGGGGACGCTGCGAATGATACAGCCGCAAGGATCGGCATTGGCGTCGAGGCGTTCCAGCGGCTCGCCTATGCCGCGCAAATGAACGGTGCCGATCAAGAGACGGCGGCCAAGGGTCTTAGCGTACTGAACAAACAGGTGACCGAAGCCGCCAAGGGGAATAAGGCGGCGGCGGCAAATTTCAAAGCCCTCGGTATCTCGGTTAGAGACGCGAATGGCAAGTTGAAGCCGACAGAGCAGATCTTCGCGGAAATCGCCGACCGTTTTAAAGAGATGCCGGACGGTGCCAAGGAGGCTTACCTGTCCATGAAGTTGTTCGGCGACGAGGCCGGGCCACGCTTGGTGCAGACGCTCAACAACGGCTCCGATGGTTTGAAGCGGTACGGCGACGAAGCACAGCGGCTCGGCAAGGTTATTGGCCAGGATGCTGCGAATGCCTCTGGTGATTTCAACGACGCGCTAGACCGCATGCTTGGCTCTTTGGCGGGGCTGCGAAATGTCATCGCCGCAAAGCTGATGCCGGTACTGACTCCGTTGATCAATCTGGTCACCGAGTGGGTTGTTGCAAATCGCGAACTCATTGCAACACGTGTGCAGGATTTCATTGCCGCATTGCCCGCGCGGATTGCCGCTGTACGGCAGAACGTCCTTGATCTCTATCAGCGCCTGTCGCCTCTCATTGGCGCGTTTCGTTCGTTGATCGAATGGATCGGGCCACTCAATGCGGCCATGCTCGCCGCTGGCGGCATCATTGGTGGCAAATTCGTCATCTCCGTAGGCCAACTGGTGATGTCGCTGGCAGGCCTAGGGCGAGCCTTACTTGCGACTGGGCTGGCGCTGAGCCGCATGTTTCTCATCCTGGCTGCAAATCCGATTGGGCTGGTTATAACCGCCATCGCCGGTCTCGCGGCTGGGGTCTATCTGATCTACAAAAATTGGGACAAGATCGGCCCCTGGTTTCAGGCACTCTGGGACGGTGTCAAAGCCACGTTCAGCAGCTTTGGTGACTGGATTAAAGACGGGTTCGTCGGGGCTATCACCGGCAGCTTTCAAACGATTTGGAGCGTCGTCGGGCCGATCATTGACGGCCTCCGGGATGGCATCGGCTGGGCATCTTCCATCGCCAGCAAGGTCGGCAGTTCCCTGGGCTTCGGAGATGGCGAAGGCGGGGCTGGCGGAAGTGGTCCTGTCGGCGCGGCCAAGGTGCCCGTTGGGGCGACTTCGCGGGTACAAACTGGGGGGCGGCTTGATATCTCGATTAACTCTCAAACCGGCCGGGCAGAAGTGACAAGGATGGCTCCGGCAAACCCCAATGAAGTGTGGCACGCCGACACGGGTATGGTAATGGCGGGGTATTAACCTCAGGGCGCGGAATTGCGACTTTTACGGATAACGTTTGCAACGGGCTAAATGCGCCGTTGAAGCCGAGTTTTAGAGCCTGTGGAAAACTCGCGTTCTTGTCTCAAAGCGCGCGCAAAAATGTCTCAAAACGCGCGCCGCCCCACACAAAGCGCTGCTCGATCTGCTCGGCAAAAGCGGCCACTAAAGAAAAAGGGGCTCCGACGGATCGTCGGAACCCCTTTCGAAACTGGCTCCGGAGGAGGGATTCGAACCCCCGGCCAAGCGGTTAACAGCCGCTTGCTCTACCACTGAGCTACTCCGGATCAGGGCTTCGCTCCACGTCCATGCAAACCTCGCCGAAGCGAAAAGCAGGGCAGGGCGCCGCCTGACGGACGCGCTTATAGCAAACACTTTCGCGCACTGCAAACAACTTTAACATCTTATTCGCATGGCTGCGACGGATTGGTGCATTTTCCCCTAAAGGGTTGACAGCCCAGCGCTTATTCACGATCTTCCCGGCCATTATCCGACATGACTTATTCGGTGTCCCCATGAAAGCCATCATCCTGAGTGCCGGGCAGGGCTCGCGTCTGCTGCCGCTGACCGAAGGCCGACCGAAATGCCTGTTGCCGCTGGGCGAGAAAACGCTGATCGAGTGGCAGATCTGGGCGCTGACCCAGGGCGGCGTGAACGATATCGCCGTGGTCGTCGGCTATCACGCGACGGATGTGCAGGCTCTGCTGAAAAAGCTGGAAAGCCCGAAGCTGAAGATTCGCACGATCTTCAACCCGTTCTACAAGCTGGCGGACAACCTGGCGAGCTGCTGGCTGGCGCGCCACGAGATGGACCGCGATTTTGTCATCCTGAACGGCGATACCGTGATCGAGCCGGAGATTTTCCAGCGCCTGCTAGCGAGCCCGGCGGCACCGATCACCGTGACGATCGACAAGAAGGAAGACTACGACGCCGACGATATGAAGGTGCATCTCAAGGAGACGCGCCTGCTCGATATCGGCAAGACGCTGACGGCGGATCACACCAACGGCGAATCGATCGGCATGCTGCTGTTCCGCCATGACGGACCGAAGCTGTTCACCGATACGCTGGACCGCATCATGCACACGCCCGAGGGGTTGAAGTGGTGGTATCTGCGCGCCATCGGCCAGATCGCCGAACATCATCAGGTCGAGACCTGCAGCATCGAGGGGCTGAGCTGGGGCGAAGTCGATTTCCCCGCCGATCTCGACAATGTCACCACGCTCGTCTCGGAGTGGAAAGCCTAGAGCTTTTTGGAAATTCGCGAGGTCGTCCGCGCCGCCTGAGACGTGATGGTTTCAGGCGGCGTTCTCGCGTCGCCGCAAAATCGTCGTGACCAGTTCGTAATCGGTCGGCTTGTCGACATCGATCGCGGCCTCGGCGAAAGGCATTTCGACAGCGCGGATGCGGGCGCCGGTGCGCCGAGACAAATGGTTCAGCGCAGCTTTCAGGTCGAGCCAGCCAAGCACCAGCCGCAGCAAGGCGAAGGGGCCGACTTCCAGCACCAGCCGCCAGGGCTTCTTGCGGAATTTTTCCATCCGCTGCCAGAACACCGCCACCTTGGCCGCCGCCGGCCGGCGCGCAAGGAACAGGTTGCAGCCGCTATAGCCCTGGCCGGCGAGGCGATAGCCGGTCCGGATCGATTCTGGATAGGCCGCCGTGATCACGTCGATCCGCGCTACGGCAACGGTGAGATCGCCGTCTTCCGGCGCCTCGCCGAGGAAATGCGCCACCATCTCGGGCGTCAGCAAGGGGTGGTCCGCCGTAGTGACCAGCAAGGGCTCATCAAGGCCGATCCGCTGCAAGGCTGCGGCGACACTGCCGGCGGGACTTGCCGCCGGCGCGATGATTTTCAGGACACCGCCATGTAATGCCGCGGCAAGCTCCGGCACATCTTCCAGCAGCGAGGTGTCGTCGATGCAGACATAGATCTGCGCAACCTCGGGACAGGCCGTCAAACAGCGCAAGAGCCGCAGCAACATCGGCACGCCGTTGATCGGCGCCAGGGCCTTATGGCTACTGCCTGTCAAGGCGGCGATGGAATCGGTGCCGCCGCGATTGCCGGCGAGGATCAGCGCATTGACCCTCATGCCAGTTTTGCGGCTCATGCTCAGCCCAGGCTCTTTTCATAGACGCGGTAGGTCTTATAGGCCTTCGCGCCCACACCTTCGCAAACTCGGCGCATGGGCAGGTTGTCTTCGAGAATCCAGGAGAGCTCGACCCGTTCCAGGCCGCGCGAGAGGAAGTGATCCTTGATCGCCGCGAACATCAGCGGCAGCAAAGTGGCGCCGAGCAAGGTGCCGTGATGCTTCTTGCGGATTCCCATCAAGGGCACGCGCGCGGTTTTCAACCGGCCGACCTTCAATCGCCAGATCAGCTTGATCCAGCCGAAGGGCAGAAGCGATCCCTTGAGATCGGCGATGGCTTCCATCAGATTGGGCACGCAGACCAGCATGCCGGCCGCTTCGCCATCCACTTCAGCAATCGCCACCAGTTGGGGATCGATCAGCGGCTTCAACCCGGCGGCGGCGGCCTCGATCTCAGCCTGCGTGAAGGGAATCATGCCCCAGTTTTCCGACCAGGCATCGTTGAAGATATCGAGCGCCAAAGCCAGGTCGCGATGATAATGCTTCATATTGAGCGGCCGGACACGAACCCGGCCTTCGGCTTTCACCTTGTCCAGCAGTCGATTGGAACCGACCGCCTGATAAGTCGTCTTGTCGACATCATAGGCGATCAAATCCTTCGCTTTGTGATAACCGCATTCTTCCAGCCTGAAGCCGGCATAGGGTGCGTGATACGGCATCATCAGCATTGGCAGGGCGTTGAAGCCATCGATCAGAAGGCCACTTTCCTCATTGGTCGAAAAGCTCAGCGGTCCAAGAATCCGCTGCATACCCCGTTGCCGCAACCAGTCTTCAGCCGTGTTCATCAGCGCGGCATAAACCTCGGGATCGTCTATCGCATCGATGAAGCCGAAATGGCCGGTGCGATCGCCATAACGCTCCTGATAAAGCTTGCATATCTGCACCGAGATACGGCCAACCGGCTTGTCGTCGCGCCAAGCCAGAAACAACTGCACCTCTGCGTGACGGAAATAAGGGTTCTTGCCAGCATCCAACGTCTCCGCCCGTTCGATATCCAGCGGTGCGACATAGCCGGACTGTCCGCTATAGAGCCGCTTCGGCAATTCGATGAAATGTTTGAGATCGGATTTGCCGCTGACAGGGCTGATGACAACCGATCCGCTGTTTTTGACGGCAGCGGGCATTTGATTAGCAAGCACTGATCACACCTATGCGAAACATATCACTCGGCAACGTCGGAAGCCGGCCGGGCTTTTTCAATGAAGAGGATCCAGGCGGTACGGATGCCATGATACAAACAGGTCATCGCCTGCCAGATAAGGATCAGATAGATCGTCTGCACACCGAGGCCGATTGCATAGCCGATGGTGAACAACGGCAAATTGATATTTCGGCGGGAAATGAAAGTCCGCACAAAGCCGTCGATCGGCGCATGCGTGTGCAGGCCGCGATGGAAGATATTCGGATAGATCTTCAGGATCAGCCGATCGAGGACATAGAAGCCGAGTATCCAAAGCGATACAACGAAGACCGGCGAATGCCAATCGCCGCTGGCAAGCCCCCATGCCCAGGCGCAGTACCAGAAGGGCGGATGCACCAAGTCAAGACCATGATCCAGCACATTGCCGATCGCAGAATCCGTGAAGGTCAATCGCGCCAACTTCCCATCGACTGAATCCAGCACGCTCATCGAATAGGCGCAGACGAAGCCCCAGAAGAAATGGCCGGTCGCGCAAAGCGGTACAACGGCGATGGTCAGCAGGATGCTGATGATCGTCACAGTATTTGGATGTACACGGGCACGGGCGAGTGGCCGGACCATCAACCAGACCAGCGGCGGGTAGACGTATTTCGTGAAGAAATCGGTCGAGCCTTTGTAGTTCGACCAGAACAGGAAGCGCTCGATCTTGCGGCGATGCTCCGCGGTCGTGACCGAGAAAAGATAATAGGGTGTGCTGCGGCGCAGCTTTCGCACGAAAGAGGGAAACTCCGATTGCGACAGCCATCGGATGTTGCTGCCAACTGCACGCAAGAGATCATTGGCGCCCGGTTCCAGGCGATCCGTGCCGGTCAGACGAACGAGGATGGCGCCATCATCCGCGACGGCGACATTCTCATTTTGTTTGGCAAGAAAGCCGTAAAGGCGGGCGTCGATCAAGCTGCTGGCCGTGCTCGCTAGAACATCTTCGCCGGCAGCCGATCGAGCGATACGTGTGGCCACGTCGCCACTGCCCGAGACCACGCGGATCGGACAAGCGATTCCGGTATCCTGCGGCACGTCAATACTCGAAGCGGGTTGATCGCCGGTATCGATCACGACTTCGGAGAGCTCCACTTTCTGATGTCGCAGAGCCTTCAGATGCCGTTCGATCAACGACATACCAAAGACCCGCTCCGGCGATAAACTGGCAGCGTCAATCCAAAATTTCATGTGCGTTAGTAACCTTCGAGACGAATCAACATGACGCCGCCGATACTGGCAAACAGAAGAGGCGGCAGCCAGGCGGCAAAGAACGGGGGTACGGCACCGGTCTCACCCAGCGACATGACCAATCCATCCGTGATGAAATAGAGGAAACCCAGCAGGAAGCCAATGGCGATGCCAGCGGCCATGCTGCGGTCGCGGCGCTGCAAGCTCTGCGCCACCGGTGCGGCCAGCAAGATCATCAGGATCGATGCGACCGGCAGGGCGATGCGCTTCTGCAGCCAGGTTTCATAAAAATAGGTCGGTCGGACACCAATCTGATCGGTGCTGACGAAACGCCAGATCTTGCTGATCGGCATCGCTTGCGGTTGTTCGACGAGATTGGAGAATTCGGCAGGGGTGAGCCGCGATTGCCAGGTGGCCTTATCAAAATGCGCCGTCTGGGCCGCCTGGTCCGGCAATACCGTGGTGCGCCAGACGTCATTCAGATTCCAGATCTTGTCCTTCAGATCGAAAACGGCGGTCGCAGCTTTATCCAGGATCTGCAAATTGCCGTCATTGCCGCGCTGGTACAGCATCACGCCATGCAGGATGCTGCCTTTATGCGACACCGATTGCGCCTCGACGACCGTCATCCCGTCCTGAATCCAGATGTCGTTACCCTCGCCATCGGACGACTTGCTGTTCTTGTCCGGATACAGGTTGGCCGAGATCAGTTTCGAGACGCTATAGGGAACGACTTGATCGGCAATGGCGAAATGCAGAAGCCCCGCCAAGCCAACCGCCGGCAGGAATGACGCCAGCACCAGATAATAGGGTGCGCCTGCCGCCTTGAAGGCGAGGATCTCGTTGTTGCGCTCGAGCTTGCCGAGGCTGAGCAAGGCGCCAAGCAGGACGGAGAAAGGTATCAGGAATGCCGCCAGTTCCGGCACCCGCCAGAAGGCATATTCCATCAGCTGGCGCAGACCGCCGCCGGACTGCTTCAGCACGTCGTCGCCATTATTCAGCAGATCGAAAAGCTGCAACAGGGCCGTGAAACTCAGCCACAGCAAGAAGAAGTGCCAGAAGAATGTCCGCAGCGCGTATTTGGCGAAAGTGGAAATCATGCGTCACTCCGCGCGCCGCGCCGGAAGATTTGCCGGAGGCGGGTTGCGATGCTGCACCAGGCATCGCCCAAGGCCTCGAACAGCATGGCCAGCGGATCCTGACCGACCCGCTTGTTCGCTGCGTAGAAGAGCCATGTGGAGGGGATGGCGAAGATCAGGAACGGCAGCCACAGAGCCACGGGCGCCGACAACTTGCCGTGCTGCACGAGGTTGTTGCCGAATTCCAGGACCTGATAATAGCAAATCAGAAAAATGATCCCCGCCACCAGCCGGAAGTTCTTTGGCGATCGCCGCGACGACAGTCCAAGCGGCAAGGCCAGGAATGGCAGGAACAGCACCGAAATTGACCGGACCACCCGGTAATTGACCTCCGCCGATAGATCGGATGCATCGATGTTCGGATTGTTAAGCCACCAGTTTTGAATCAGTTCGAAGAACGTCATCTCGGATTCCCGGTCGCCGCGCTGCCGGAAGGGCTGGGGCGACACGGCTTCCAGAGGCAGTTGCAACTCCTGGAACTTGATCAACCTCGCCGTCGACCCGTCGGCATTCAGCTCGACCCGGTAGCCGTTATACATCTTCAGGACGACGGAGAAGTCGAAGGGATCGTTGGTCAGATCGCCGGTCGGCGCGGTAATGACCGTATGGGTCTGGCCGGGACCGCTGCCTTCATCCGCTTCCTTGATGAAGATTTGCGATAATTTATGCCCGCCATCGGCGATATCGCCGATCAGGATGGTCTTGCCGCCAAAGCCCGAGAAAAACGCGCCGCGTTCGATCGCCGAATTCCACGATGTTTCGGTGACAAGATAGACGAGGGCGCGATAGGCGTAACGGGTATAGGGCTGCAGGAAGCCGATGATAATCCCGCAAATGATGGTGAGAACTAAGGCAAGGCTGGCGATCGGCGCCAGGATTCTCCCCAGCGAAAGACCCGTGGCGCGCAAGGCATCAAGCTCGCTGTCACTGGACAAGCGCAGGCTTGCATAGAGAATACCGACGAAGAAGGCAGCGGGAATCGCCACCGCCAGATAATGCGGCACCAGATAGGCCAGCATCTTCATGATCAGCGTCAAGGGCCCGCCACGATTGGCGAACAGATCGAGCAGGCGAATCAGGCGCTCCATGAGCAGGCCCGACAACGCGATCAGCATCGACGCGATCAGCGGCCAAGATACCCTCTTGAGAATGTACAGATCGATCAGGCGCATCTGCTCTCGTCCGGGCCTCAGCTGCCACGCCGCGGCCAATGCCGCCGCAGATGTTCGCCGATCTCCGCCAGCATTGTCGCCTCGTTCATCGCGGGCTGCGTTAGGTCGACCGGCTTCGGCCAGAAGCCGTCGCTGAAATCGCGGCCGTTGAACTGGCGCGGCTGCTCATATCTGGGCAGGACATGAAAATGCACGTCCGGATCGACCATCATGAGCATCACATAGTTCAGCTTGTCCGGCTGGAACGTCGCCTTCAATGCGACCTCGATATCCGCCGTCGCTTGCCCAAGCTCGGCAAAGGCCGCCGGCGAGATCTGCGAGAACGTGCGGGCGGGGTCGGTGCATAAAAGCACCAGCGAGCCGAGCGTCGGCTGTTGCGGCCGCGCCAGCACCAGCCAATGCCGGTAATCGGCCACCAGGCTTTCCGGATAGCCGAACTTCATCGCCGTTGCGTTGGGCGCTGCTGTGGTCATGGGAACTACTCTTCAATCGGCCGATAGAGTTTACCGCTCGGGGCCCGTTCTCTACCACATTGCCCGGCAATAGACGACCATTTACGGGATTCGTTAACGAATTCAAGGAACCGTTAACAGCATTTGTCCGGCAGGTACCACGGCCTTCGCGTTTTTCGCCAGGGTTTTCAACTCCACCTTGATGTTCCAGGAATCGCCGGCCCGCTCGATCCGGTACAGATTATAGCCGGCCGAATCCTTTCGATGCCATGGCAAAGCGGAAGCAGACGGAGCGCCGAAAACCGGTGCGATGCCGTCGGGCGTGGCGACGCGGCCCAAACCGGCGACATGGGTATGGCCATGCAGGATCAGCTCGACGCCCTTGTGCTGCAAGACATCACATAACGCTTTGTAATCCCTTAATGATTTTCGACGCCCCCCGCCTTCAATGAAGGGCGGGTGATGGATCAGCAACACCCGGCACAAACCGGCTGCGCCCAAGCGCTCCAGGATATCGGCCAAGCGCTGCAACTGACTTCGCCCCAGCTCGCCGGCGGCCGAGAAGGGCATCGTCGGAATGGCGGTCGAGGTCCCGATGAGGGCGACCGGCCCCCGCTGCCGCACGAACGGGAAGTCGTCAGCCCCCGTGACGGCACGTTCAGGCGCCCCCGGGGTTAACGCCTCGCCAGGCATCAGCCCGGTCATATTGTCCCCCCATAAGCCGGTCGATTTCTCCCAAGGCAGGCCGACATAGGCGTCATGGTTCCCCGGCACGACCGTGACGGCCGGCGAGGGGCCAAGCCGGCGCAGCCAGATCGCCGCCGCGGCAAATTCGCCCAAGAGCGAGATATTGGTCAGATCGCCGGTGACGGCGATATGATCCGGTCTGGCCGCCTGCAGATCGGCCACGATCAGGTCCAGCACCTCGGGGCGGTGAACCTTGACCCGCTTCAGCCGCCAGGACAGAAATCCGGTGATTCGCTTGCTGAACAGGGCCAGGGGATTGTCGACCGACCAGCCGGCAAGATGGGGGTCGGAAATATGAGCAAGCGTGAACATTTATCGAACCTTTGTGCTAATCTTCGTTCTGTCTCTAAACCCGGACGCCGTCAAGCTTCGGAAAACGGCACCGGCACCGGACAACGCCCGATTGTGACCACCGGCACAGACTTCGACCAATGTCACATGATCCGCGCCTTATCCCTCTTCAAGATAACGCCGATCCGGGATACAGCGATTTCTCGTAGACGGCCCGGCTTGCCGCCGCTATTCCTCCGGTGCCACGAGATATCGACAGAAGATTCTGCCCCGTGACCTCCGAAACACCAAATATCGTCTTGATCGGCATCAGCCCCATAACCCTTTGGGGAATCGACAGCCAAGATCGGCTGCGCCGCGCCTTGAAACGCGCCGGGATCGCCGAAACCGGGCAATCCGTTGCCGGCATCGACAGCACCAAACGGACGACGTTGTTGATCCGCGCGGACCACGTCTATGAGGAAAGTGTCGTCCGCGCCCTGATTCGCAGCCCCTCTCAACTGCTGGTAACGGAGGCCGGAACGCCCGTGGCGGCGCATGTCGCGGCAGGCGGCGATATCGATGCGGCCGCCGTCCTCCTGCAATCGGGAGACGCGGTTTCATCCGGCGCCTTGCCGACGGGCCTGGACATCGTCGTCGATCCGGCGGCACTGGCCAGCACCTATAACCATGCCTTGCGCAAGCGTGCACGTCCCTATGTGCTGCCGTTGACTGCGGAAACCGTACCGGCGATCGAACATCGCATGTTCCACGGTGCCTATAAGGGCGTCACCGATTTCGTCACCAAATATGTGTGGCCGGTCCCGGCAATGGCGGTAACGCGCTGGTGCGCCCGGCGCGGCATTTCGCCGAATATGGTGACAACGGTCAGTTTCCTTTGCGTCCTGGCCGCCATGTGGCTGTTCTGGCAGGGCCAGTTCCTGCCCGGCCTAGTCGCTGCCTGGATGATGTGCTTTCTCGATACCGTCGATGGAAAGCTGGCGCGCGTGACCCTGACCTCGACCAAATTCGGCGATGTCTTCGATCACGGTATCGATCTCCTCCATCCGCCTTTCTGGTACTACGCGTGGTTCGTGGGGCAGGGCGCGGTCCTGGGCAGTCCGGGACAGGACGCCCTGCAAACCGCAGCGCTGTGGATCATCATTGCCGGCTATGTCCTTGGTCGCGGACAGGAAGGCCTGTTCATCTGGCTCTACCGGATCGAAATCCACACCTGGCGCCCGATTGATTCGTGGTTCCGGCTGATCACCGCACGCCGCAATCCCAATCTCTTCATCCTGAGCATTGCCGCCCTCATCGGCCATCCGGCGGAAGGCTTCCTCGCCGTTGCCGCCTGGACCATCATTTCCTTCCTGTTCCATTGCTGGCGCATCGCCCAGGCCGGTTGGCAGCGGATGACGGGACATCGGCCCTATTCCTGGCTGACCGAACCTCTGGCAACGGCCGCACCTTCGGGATCGGACAGCCGTGCCGGATCCGGCTTGCGGGGACCTGGCGTGCCATGACCCGGATCGGTCTCATCAGTAATGCCCGAAGTACACGGAACCTGGCCTCGATGGCCGATGTTCACGACGTGCTTGAGGCGCATCAGGATGTGATGCATCTGGTGTTTCATAACATCACGGAACTTTCCGACGCGCTTGACGAGATGGCGGCGCAATCGGTGACCCATCTGGCGATCAGCGGTGGCGACGGTACAGTTCAGGCGGCGGTCAATCACCTCATCAAGGACAAGCCCTTTGCCGAGATGCCCAAGCTCAGCCTGATTTCCGGCGGCATGACGAATGTCATCGCCCTTGATGTCGGCATGCCCGGCAAGCCGGCAAAGGCGCTGAAGCAGATGATCGAACGGGTGAAGGCCGGCGATACGGGGACCTGCCTGGACCGCAAGCTGATCGCGCTCAGCCTGGATGGCGGGACCACCCAGACCTATGGCTTCTTCGGCGGCGCAGTTAGCTTCTACCAGGGCACCATGCTCAGCCAGAAAGGCCGGCATAACGGCGACGAGGGCCGCAGCCTGACCGCCAATCCAACGATCCTGCTCTCGCTCCTGCGCGTGCTGTGGTATGGGCCGGGGGCGCGGTCGGGTTTCCATGGCGAGCGCATCACCATGACCAGGGATAATGGCGAGCCCTGTGAACAGGATGTTCTTCTGCTGCTCCTGACGACCTTGCATCGCCTGTTGCCGGGTGTCATGCCGTTCTGGGGCGATGCCTGCAAGACGATTCGATACACCTTGATGGATCACCCGCCGCAGCGTTTTCTTTGCGCTGTCTGGCCGATGTTGCGCGGCAAGGCGCGCCCCTGGTTCGATGCGGCCGGCTATCACAGCGGATCGCTCGATCACCTGGCGCTGACGCTCAGCACGCCCTTTGTGATGGATGGCGAATTGTTCACGCCGAACCAGATGCATGGCCTGCAGATTTCCGCCGGGCCGGCGATCCGCTTCCACCGGTTCTGAGGTCGGGTATGTCGGCAACGGTTGGTATGTCAGCGCAGCCGGATCCGAAGCAGACACTGACCGGCCTGATCGCCGCCGAACTGGCCCAACCGGTGGCCCAGGCGGCCCGCGACATGGCGGAAGCCGTCCGTTGTCGTCATGGTTCCGCCGCGATCGCCGTCCTGTTCTACGGGTCCTGCCTGCGCCAGCCGGAAACGCAACTCGCGGAATCGTTGCTCGATTTCTATGTGCTCGTCGACGACTACAAGGCGGCTTACGACAGGCCCTGGCTTGCCATCGCCAACAGGCTCCTGCCGCCGAATGTCTTCTATCTCGAGATACCCTTCGGCGCCGATAAGCTGCGGACCAAATATGCCGTCATCAGCCTGGAGCAGTTTCGCCGCGGCACCGGCGCGGCGGCGGCCAATGTCTCGCTATGGGCAAGGTTTTCGCAACCGGCGCGGTTGATCTGGAGCCGCGATCCGGCCATTGCGGCGGCCGTCGCCGAAGCTTGCACCGAAGCGGTCCTGACGATGTTGGGTGCGATCCGGCCGCAACAGCCTGGGACGGAAGATCCCGAAAGTCTCTGGGTTGCGGCCTTCCAGGCAACCTACCGGGCTGAGCTGCGTCCCGAGGGAAGCGATCGGGCACGCCATATCTATGAGAGCGACCGGACCAGATATGAAGCCGTCACCCCACAGGCCTTGCAGGCCCTGCGGCAGCGTGAAGGGCAGGGACGGAACGCACGCCATTCCTGGGAAAGCCGGCGGCGGATCGGCAAGCTGCTGAATATCGCGCGCCTGTTGAAAGCGGCCTTCACCTTCGATGGCGGCCTCGACTACATCCTCTGGAAGCTGAAGCGCCATAGCGGGGTGAGCATCGAGGTCACTGACTGGCAGCGCCGCCATCCGCTCTTGTCAGCGCCATTCCTGGCCTGGCGGCTCTATCGCCGTGGCGCTTTCCGCTGACGACCTGAAGCTTCGGTCGTGGGCACGCTGCGCTTCGCAAAGAGTCCCTGATCGCCCGAGGAAGCCGGGCAATGAAAAAGGGCCAGTCCGAAGACCGGCCCCTTCATCCCCTTATCAATCCGCTTATTCGGCGGCGGCGATGCGCAGCGCCGGCTGCGGCAGCAGGCCGAGTTCTTCGCCGACTTCGATCAGGACTTCCACGACACGTTCCAACTGCTCGGTGCTGTGGGCCGCGCAGACGGAGCAGCGGAGCAGGGCAGTGCCGCTCGGCGTGGCCGGCGGCAGAGCCAGGTTCACATAGACGCCGCGCTTCAGCAGGGCGTTCCAGGCCACGCCGGCCAGCACCGGATCGGTGAGGTGAACGGCGACGACCGGGCCCTTCTGGGCACCCAGCTTGAAGCCGGCAGCCCGCAGGCCGTTATAGAGCGTGTCGACATTCTGCCACAGCTTGCGCATCAGCTCCGGCTTCGCCCGCAACACCGCCAGCGACTGGCGCACTGAGGCGATGATGGAGGGCGGCAGCGAGGCCGTGAACATGTAGGGCCGGCAGGCGACGCGCAGGATGTCGAATTCCGGATGATCGGAGATCAGGAAGCCACCGATTGCGCCCATGCTCTTCGAGAAGGTGCCGGTGATGAAATCGACATCGTCGTCCACGCCTTCGGCTTCCAGCAGGCCGCGGCCAGTCGCACCCATGACCCCCATCGAATGGGCCTCATCGACCAGCAAATAAGCGCCGTGCTTCTTCTTGACCTCGACGAATTCCTTCAGCGGGGCATGGTCGCCCAGCATCGAATAGATGCCTTCGACGACGATGATCTTGTTGCCCGGCTCGTTGGCGATACGGGCCAGACGCCGGTCGAGATCGGCCGGGTCGTTGTGCTTGAAGCGGATCACCGTGGCGCTGCCCAGGCGGCAAGCATCGTAGATGCTGGCATGGCTGTCGGCATCGATGATCAGGAAGTCGTTGGGGCCGGCCAGGGTGGAGATGGCGCCCAGATTGGCCTGATAGCCGGTGGTGAAGACCATGCAGTGCTTCTTGCCGTAGAAATCGGCCAGGTCCTGCTCCAGCGCCTGGTGGCCGCTATAGGAGCCGTTGGCGATCCGCGAACCGGTCGTGCCGGTGCCGAAATCGGCAATTGCCTGCTGGGCTGCGGCGACACTGTCCGGATCGAAGGTCAGGCCGAGATAATTGTTGGTGCCGCACAGGATCGTCCGCCGCCCTTCGATCATCGCCTCGGTGGTCGACAGAACGCGTTCCATTTGGACGCCGAACGGATCACCGCCGCAGGCTTTCAGTGCGCCATGCGCGTCGCGCACCGACTTGAAGCGATCGAACAAACCCATAATTAAGCCCCCTTCTTGCTGTCGAGGATGGTCTGGGCGAGCTGTCCCACGCTCACGATCTCCGGCACCATGTTGAGCGGGATCGAGACGTCGAACTTGTCTTCCAGTTCCATCATGAGGTCCATGACAGCCAGCGAATCCATGTTCAAATCCTGGGCAATATCCGTATCCATGGTGATCGGAGCGTCCCCTTTGCGGAAGCGATCCATCAACTGGGCGACTTCCGTGAATACATTCTCCAGCGATAGGGGCTGAGACGCCTGCAACATTTCCATTTCCACTCAATCTGCCCAAGCAGGGATTTCCTTGGCCCCCGCCAACACGTTAGCCGTGAATCGACAACCTCGATCCAGCTAAGAAGCTTTTCGTAGATTTCGATCCCAGCGTTAAATGACAAATTGTTTCGAAATGTAACAAACGCATTGTTTCAAGGTGTTGGAAGGAGAAACTTATCCGACCCATGAGTTCAGTCGGTACCAGTCCAACGTGTCTTGAAAACCATTTGTAAGATTGAATTCGGGGCGCCAGCAGAGATCCGGGGGCAGGGAGCCGCCCTCGGCGACCCAATTGCCATGGTATAGTTCGGCGACTTTATGGGGCATGAGCACTTCCGCCCGGCCGGTCAGACGGACTTTGCCGGCATTGACCTGCGCGACCATGGCCATGAGCCAGCGCGGCAACCGGCAGCCGCGAACCTGACGCCCTGTGGCCGCCCGCAAGGCCGCGATGAGCTGTGCCCATTGATATCCGCCGGCATGACCGTCATCGATTTCAAAAGATCTGCCCGACACCCCTTGCCCCGACAGCAATGCGCGGGTAAGGCAGGTAATCGCCTCGGCAAGATCCGCGACATGAATGAGCGAGACCCGGGCTTGAGGCGCCGCCGGATACGGAACGACTCCCAGGCTGGCCGCCTGAAAAAGGGGCAAGGTGGCCGGGTCGCCCGGGCCATAAACGGCGGGCGGGCGCAGGATCAGCCACGGGCGGCCTCCCGCCGCGGCGGCCACCTTGTCTTCACCGGCACGCTTGCTGGCCGCATAGGGCGAAAGCGAGGGTTCCCGGGCCGCCAGGGAGGAAACATGCAGAAATGCCGCTTCGGGATTGACCTTGCCGGCCGCCGATAGAAGCCGCTCCGTCCCCTCGACATTGGCGGCGAAGAAAGCGGCCGCATTCGGCGCCTTGATCAGCCCCGCCAGATGGATGACGGCATCCGCCCCGTTCAGCAGCTTTTCGAGACTGGACGGCTCATCGAGATCGCCAAGGACGATTTCAACCGGCTGCGCCGCCGGCAGCGCACCGCGCGGGAACCGCCGGACCAGCAGGCGCGGCCGCAATGCCGAATCGGCCAAAGATCTGACCAGAGCCTGGCCGATAAAGCCGGTCGCCCCGGTCACCGCGACGACCTTGTGACCGGACACTACTTGGTTCCGGTATCGGCGTCGTAGACACCGCTAAGATAATTAGCCTTGGCCTTGGCCCGGCTCAGTTTCCCCGATGAGGTCTGGGGCAGGCCATGGGGCGGAATGAAGACGATCCGCGCTTCGACACCGGCCGATTTCTGCAGCACCGCCGCAATATCCTTGGCCAGCTTGGCCTTCGCCTCCGGTTCCGTCACGCGGCATTGCACCAGCACGACAATCGCCTCGCTTTCACCGTCCTCAATGGAAAAGGCGGCGGCATCACCGCGGCGCAATTCCGGCAATTCCTCGGCAGCCCATTCCAGGTCCTGCGGCCAGACATTGCGGCCGGCAATGATGATCAGGTCTTTCGCCCGGCCGGTGATAACGATCTGGCCATCCAGCATATAGCCGAGATCGCCGGTATCGAGCCAGCCATCCGCCGACAAGGCGTCCTGGGTCAATGCCGGTTCCTGGAAATACCCCGTCGTCACACTGGGGCCTTTGAAGAAAATCTTGCCCACTTGCCGGTCCGGGCAAAGCTTGCCATTGGCGTCGCGGATTTCGAAAGCATGGCCGATCAAGGCACGACCGCAGGCGACAAAGCCCCGGGCGGCCGGTCCCGGCTCTGCCGGCACAGCCCGATGATGGTGGGCAAGCTCTTGCCGATCGACATAATCCACCCGGTATTCCCGGTCGAGCGGCGCGAAACTCATTGCCAGGGTGGTTTCCGCCATCCCATAGCTCGGCACGAAGGCCGTCTTGCGAAAGCCGTGCGGACCGAATGTCGTTGAAAAACGCTGCAGCGTTTCATGCTGCACCATGTCGCCGCCGATCCCAGCCGCGCGCCAGGAGCTCAGGTCGAACTTGTCGCCATCGTCGCGCATCCGGCGCGTACAGAGATCATAACCGAAGCTCGGCGAATAGGAGAGTGTACCGCCATGGTCGGAGATCAACTTCAGCCAGGTCAGGGATCGCCGCGCGAAATCACGGGTCGGGATATAGTCCACCGACATCTGGGTCGTCATGGGCACCAGCATGAAGCCGACCAGCCCCATATCGTGATAGAGCGGCAGCCAGGAGGTGCAGCGATCCCCCGAATTGACGCGCAATCCGTCCTGAGCGATCGCATAGGCATTCGCCATGAAAACCCGATGCGTGATCTGAATGCCCTTGGGGAAACGCGTGCTGCCCGACGAATATTGAAGATAGCTCAAGCCATCCGCCCCAGCGGGGCGGGGATCCTGAGTGGAAGCGGGGGCCGCCCAGAAGTCCTTCGGCGAACCCGCCAGCTTGAGCGGCAGACCGACTGCCGCCTGCTGCAGGATGGCGCCCAGCGATTCCGGCGCCATCACGGCTTTGGCGTCGCATCCCTCGATCTGGTGACGCAATTGGGCAATATAGGCGTCTTTTCCGCCCAGACTGGTGGGAATGGCGACCGGAACCGGCAGGACCGCGGCATACTGACACCCCATGAAGGCGATCATGAAATCGGCATCGGTATCTGCAACCAGGATCACGCGGTCGCCCGGTTCAAGGCCCAGGCCGAGCAAATGCCGCGCGAATGAACGCGCTTGATCGCGCAATTCCCGATAGGGCAGGCTGCGCTGTAACTCACCCTTGGCATTGAAAAAATTGTACCCTGTGTCGCCCTGGGCCGCGTAATCGAGCGCTTGGCACATCGTCTCGAATTCGGCGCAGCGAAAAGGCAGCCCCGGGCTGGTTGTCGGTGTAAGGCGTTCAGTCATCAGAGCCTGGGTCGCATAAAAGATTGATTGCGAAGGGCAAAGCCTGCCCCTAGGATTTGCCGGTCATTAGCAAAAGTCGGGCGAATCAGCAAGTTCGACGGTAGTCTCCAGAGACTACAATTTTTCGTAGATAATTTGAGCAATCTGGTATGAAGACGGCAGATGTCGAGTTGGGGTCGCGGAAAAACGCCAGCCGTAAATTAACTTCCTTCCTTGGCCTGGAGCGGCTAGTCGGCCGCAAGAAGCAGTCAAGGTTCAAAGGCGGCCCGGCAGCGGCCGGCGGCGGTGAAAAAACCCGAACCAGCCAGTCGATCCCCGATGTCCTGGCCATATTGCAGCGCGACGGTGCACAGCGCGTTGCCGTTTATGGCGATGCCAATTTCTTCCAGACATTCTCCAGCCAAGCGCCCGGCCGTGATTGCGTCTGGTTATCCAACGACTTTCTTGCCGATCAGCCGAATGGTGCCCGCCCGATCACACCGGAAGCGCTATCGGACCGGGATGCCGTGGTCGTCGGTGGACGGGATGCCGCGACCAATTTCCGGCTCGTGCTGCGGGAAATGCATCAGTTCGCACCGAGCAAGCCTGTGCACTGGGTTGCGGAAAACTGGGAATTTTGCGGCGGAACGCTCGCCGTGCCCGCTGAGATCGATGATGTCGATGCCCTGGTTTTCAACCATTTCGAAGAATTCTTCGGCATCAAGGATCCGCTGCAATTCCGCTTCGAGGTCATCGCCGAAGACGAGGTGAAACGTCGCTATCTCATTCTCGGCCCGAATGAATCGATCAATCTCAACCTGAATGATCTCGCGGGTACACGGCACGGCGCCATTTGTCTGAAGATCTGGATTACCCATCCGACCCTGACCCGCGGCCGGCATTATCGTTTCAGGCCCTGTGCCGATGTGTTCTGGAAGGATTCCTTCACCATTGTTCACGGGTCGCACCAGTTTTTCAAAAGCCCGAACAAAACGCAGGAATTCCGCCTGATCGACAGTGTTCTGCGGCGGGGCCATGTGGTCATGACGGTGCCCAATTACGATCTCGATATGGGCAGCGACGATGCCGTGGTCGTTGAGCTTGGCAATGAGAGGACACGGCAGACTCGCCAGCGCAAACGGCCGGTGGAAGAGGTGCATTTCCCCTATCTCGACCGCGCCAGCACCGAACGCCATTACTACGCCGCATCCTACCGCGGCTATGGCACGTCCTTCTGGTATGCGATGGAAGAAGGCTTTTCGGATCGCCCCGGCAAAATCGCCAGCCTGTCCGGAAACCATCTTTGCAAGGTCGGTGTCGATAACCGCGGCGATACGGCCTTCAAGCCGGAGGAACGCCAGCTCGTCGAGGCGGCGGTGAAAGCCGGTTTCATGATCCAGCCCTGTTGCCTGCCGGTTTTGCGGGGCGCGCAGAAGCTGAGCTTCGGGTTCAATTTTGATGCCTCGAACCCGCCTTTCGAGGATTACTGGCTGCGCTTTTACGATGCCGCCGGGCAATGTGTCGGCGATTTGCGCTACCATAAGGGTTTCATTGGGCCTGCCTTCATCGAAGATGTTCTGGCCGAAGCACCCGAAGCGGCGCGCGAGCGGGCCGTCATGGCTCTTGTGACGCCAGATCATCTGAAGATCGACCTGGCGCCGCAGCGCCTCGTCACGACGGCGGATCTGATCGTGCGGCATCTGGAAACCGGCGATCAGGACGCGACGGAATTCCAGTCTTCATGGCGCAACCTGGGAACGCAGGTTCCGACCTTGCCGCATTGGCTGCACCCTTCCATTGCCGTGATAGGCCGCAGCAATCTGATCGGCCGGGTGCGTTGCCGGGATGGATACCGGACCGGGGTTTTCATCGCCAATGCCAGCGGCAATCTGAATTACCGCATGCGGGCGCGTTGCGAAGTCGCCGTGATCAATCACACTGGCCACCGCCTCAGCCACTTCCTCACACTGCCTGCATTCGGGGCGGAGATCACCTGGCTTGACGATGTCCTGCCAACGCTGCAAGCCCATCTCGGCGAAAGCGGCGTCGGCACGCTTCAGGTCAAATCCGCGGATGCTGACGTCACGGCGCATGTGCTTGGCCTGTCACCGCAAGGTGCCGTTGGGCTGCAGCACCTTTGGGGATATTGAGGGCAGGTGGCGGAAACCGCAATCGGGTTAGATGTGCTGCAGCCGCATGCTGCGCCGGCCCGCCGACAAATCGAACAGATCGTCAAATTTCATGCTTAGTATTTTTCGTATCTTTTTCTATACCGGATATCAGCGGCAGTTCCTGATGATCGGCGCGCTGCTTCTCGGCAGCCTTGCCGAGAATCTCAGCATCGCCACGCTTTGGCCGATCATTTCCATGGCGACCAACAATGTCCAGAAATCGGACAAGCTGGTCGAGCGGATCGTTACCGACATCCTTGCCTATTTCAATCTGCCGATCACATTGGGCACCCTTCTGGCTTTCATGATCGTTATGATGTTCGCGAAATTCGTGCTCAGCATGGCTGGCCTGGTCTTCGTGGGACAGGAAGTCGCCAATCTCAGTACGCGGCTGCGCCTTCGGCTCATCGATGGGATCATGAGGGCTCGCTGGAGCTTCTTCACGTCGCAACCGACTGGGCGTTTCACGGCTGCCATCAGTACAGATTCGGATCGCTCGGCGACAGCCTTCAAGCAAGCCGGCCTCATCTTCGCGAAATTTGTGGAGATTCTGGTTTATTTCGTCGGCGCGCTTTTCATTTCCTGGCAATTCTCCGTCGCGGCTGTGGTTCTTTGCGTGTTCCTGTGGTTCGCTGTATCTCGCTATATGCGAATGGCGAAACGCGCAGGCCAGGGAAAAACCAAATACAACCAGCGACTGGCCGGCGCCGTTACCGAGGTCCTGACGAATATCAAAGCATTGAAGGCGATGAACCGTCACGGCCACATTGCCGCAGTGTTCGATACCGATATCGATAAGCTAAGCCGTGCATTGCGGCGGGAAAACGACAGCAATGCTGCAGTCGTCGCACTTCAGGACCCCTTGCTCGCCGGGTTCCTCGTGACCGGTATTTATTTCGGCTACAACTATTTCGATATGCCTTTCGAGGCCTTGGTTGCGACCATCTGGCTGCTACGCCGAATTGCGGCGAAAATCGGTGAAATCCGTGCCGGCATGCAGGGTATGTTCATCGACTCTTCCGCTTTCTGGTCGACAGTCGCCTTGATCAAGGAAACCGAGGGCGAAGCTGAGCAAATGCAAAAGGGCAGTTCGCTCACTTTGCAGAATGAAGCCCGTTTCGCCGATGTCAGCTTCGCCTATCCCAGCCGCGATGTGATGAAGGATATCAATATTGCGATCGAGGCCGGAAAGGTTACGACCATCATCGGCCCGTCCGGTTCCGGCAAGACGACGATCGCCGATCTGCTGGTTGGGCTTCATCAGCCGCGCAGCGGCCAAGTTCTGATCGACGGCGCTTCGTTGAAAGACGCCGACCTGAAGCAATGGAGAAATCGCATCGGCTATATCCCCCAGGACAATATCCTGTTCAATGACACTGTTGCCCACAATGTCACGCTGGGGGATGCCACGATCGACAACGCACGCATTGAAGCCGCGCTGAAACTGGCCGGTGCCTGGCAATTCGTTTCCAAATTGCCCGCAGGCCTCGATGAAGTCGTGGGCGTGCGTGGAAATCTTCTTTCCGGCGGACAACGGCAGCGGCTTTCCATTGCCCGCGCACTGATCAACGATCCCAGCCTGCTGATCCTCGACGAGGCGACCAGTGCATTGGATCATGAGACCGCCCTCGAGATCTGCGGCAGCGTCCGCAGCCTGGCCGGCCAACGAACAATCCTCGCCATCACGCATCAATCGCTGTGGATCGATGCGGCGGACCGCATTTACGAGATGGAAAACGGTTCAGTTACGCTGGCCGCGAAACATTCGTCCTGAAACGTTCGTCGGATCCGCCATCGGCCCGGCGATCACGGAGATGAGCCCGGCCTCTGTCGATCAGATAGATCCGGTCGGCGGCATCGACCCAAGACGGTTGATGGGTGATCGCCAGGACGGTGATTTGTCCGGCCTGCCGCCGCACCGCCGCACAGATCTCCGCTTCGGTCTGCGGATCAAGGGCGCTTGTCGCTTCATCCAAAATCAGCAATTGCGGCCGATGGACAAGCGCGCGGGCAAGCGCGATGCGCTGGCGCTGGCCGCCGGAAATCATCATGCCGCGTTCGCCGACCAGCGTTTGCAGCCCGCCGGGCAAACTCATGATGAAGTCGTATACGCCGGCGACCTTCAACGCCTCGATCACTTCGACTTCGGTGATGGACGGATCGCCCAAAGCAATGTTTGCCAGGATCGTGTCATTGAACATCAACACTTCCTGAGGAACATAGCCGATCATCGAACGCCACTGGCGTATGTCGATTTCTTTCAGATCGACCCCGTCGATCAGAATGCGACCTGATTCCGGCAGGAACAGGCCGAGCAGCAAATCCGCGACCGTTGTCTTGCCCGATCCGGATTCACCTATCAGCGTGGTGATGCCGCCGGCCGGGATTTCAATGGAGACATCGTTCAATACAGCGCCGCGCCCATAGGAGAACGAAACATTTTCCAATCGGCAGTCCTGTGTAAGGGCCGGCTTGGCAGTACCACGATGCGGTTCCCCGGCCTCTTCGACTTCCGCAATGGTTGCCTGGACCGCCCAGTACATATTGTCCGACTGGGCCAGTTCCTGCATCGATTTCTGGATTTTCGAAACCGAATTCATGAGGCCGTATGTCGCGATGCCAAAGGCCAAAAGGGGTTCGATCGTAATGCCGAAGAATAGATTTACGACATAGATACCGAACGCCAAGGTGCAGCCGATAAGGAAGTCGGGCAAAGCGCCCGACAATTGCTGCATCATGACCAAATCATACATCGATCGGCGGATCGCTTTGGTCTCCGAGCGCAGCCTGGCAATTAGAATGCTTTCCCGCCCCATGGCCTTCAGCGGTTTGTAGCCGATGATCAAGTCAGTGAGATCTGCGACGAGACCGGACAATGAGGTTCGAAATGCCTTGGCTGCGGTTCGCGATGTACGGGTCAGGAATCGCAATGCCAGCCCCATGAGGAGGCCAAGTGCCACGGCGACCGCCGCCGTGCGCCAACCGAAAATCAGCGCGACCAGCGCCAGGATAATGGCCCTGACAACCTGCATCGACACATTGAGCGCCGCCCGATAGGCATAACCTGCCCAGTTTGCTTCGGGTATCATCGTCGCGACGAAGCGCCCTACAGGGTTGACGGTAAAATAAGACCACCGGGCTTCCAACAATCTGCTGATCAGCGTCTGGCGCAGCTCCCGACAGATTTCAGCGACGACGACGTTGACATATTTATTGATCTGCAACGTGATCACGGCCTTGACGACAAGACATCCGATCACGACAGAGCACAGAAAACCGAGATTGAGCGGTAAGTGCAGGGCTTGGAAAATTTCTTGTATATAGCGCTGCAACGGGCCGGTTTTGCCATCGACATTGCCGGTCAGCATGCTGATCATCGGGAGCAGGGTCGTCAGGCTGATGCCGTCGAGAACGCCGGTCACCAGAAGGCCGGTGACGATCGGAATCTGTCGCCAAATGCCATGCTTGCGCAGGACGCGATAAACATTGCCAAGTGAGGAGTCGCTAGGCGTATTGGTCGACTGCATAAGCTTTCTGTCGGTATCGCCGGCCGCCGGCCGTTGATGGAATCGAAAGGTCGAATCCGTCGCAAAAGGGCGTAAGGCAGTTCAATCGGTACGTTTGGGCCTTGATAGCATCGCGAAAGCAATTGTCAATTTGACAATCCCGGAGCCTCTAAAACAGATCCGTGTCATCACCTCTGAAGTGGACGGCCCAGGCCTATTTGCGGCCCGGTCACACGCTTAGAATTTGCGGCAAAACCGCACATTGTCAGATAGTTAATTGCAGAATGCCGCAAAAATAACTATTATTGCTACACTTGGCTTTAAGCTGTGGATAAAATAATAACGGCTGCCGATGCGGGCTGATTGACCGCTCGCTATGGCTGAGCAATGTGGTCCACGGGGAAGATTATGTGGTCCACGGGAAAGATGGGAATAGCCCATAGCTGGGCATGAAGGAGCTGTCGGTGCAATACAAGGTCTTCATTCAGACCAATGACGAGCAATACCTGGGGGCCCTGGTAGCCGCTCACGCGTTAAAGCGGAACAGCAAGCATGCCGACAAGTTCGATGTCGAAATCATGCACTACAAGGACTTTCCCTGGTTGGAAGCCAAAGTCGGCCAAAAATTTCTGCGTGGACGGGAACATCGTGTTTGGGAGCACGATGACCTGCAATCCTTCACGCCCTTGCGGTTCGCCCCACCGAAACTGATGAATTACGAGGGCCGCGCCGTTGTCATCGATCCGGACTGTTTTGCCATAGCTGACATTTGGGACCTGCTGACCCGTGACATGCAGGGCAAGGCCCTGATGTGCCGCATCCGGCCAGCTCTCAAGGACCTGGCGGAATATCGCGCCTCATCGGTCATGTTGCTGGACAATGCGAAGTTGCGCCACTGGGATGCCGAAAAGACGTTCAATGAGCTTTTCGAGTTCAAAAAAGATTACATGCAATGGATAAAGCTCGAATACGAACCGGGCGAGACCGTGGGCATCCTGGAGGACGAGTGGAACGACTTCGACCGCCTGACCCCACAGACCAGGATTTTGCATAACACGTACCGTCGGACCCAGCCTTGGAAGACTGGCTTGCCGATCGATTTTACGGTTCGTGTTAAAGCGAAAAAATTTCCGGCCTCCGTCGTCAAATCGGTCAAACAGTGGTTCAATCGCGACAAGCCGAAGATATATCGACCCCATCCGGACCCGAAACAGGAACAGCTCTTTTTCGATCTGTTGTCCGAATGCCTGGAGCAGGGCATTGTCACAGAAGAGATGCTGCAGCGGGAAATGGCGTCGAACCACATTCGGCATGACGCGATGCAGTTATGTCATCGTCAAGCAGCATAGGCTGAAGTAAACCGACCTGAGTAACGTCATTGAAGGTTCGTATGGTGGAGGAGTAAATGGTCGCGGCAACCGCAGCCACGGGAATGTCGGCGCCACAGCTGCTTGCTAACGTGACGTCCGATCAGATTTCCGCGTCGCCATACCCGCATTTTTCGAAGCAAAATGCCCTCCCGGAAGACATCTATCACAGGTTGGACCGGGAATTCCCCGACTTGGCAATGGTGCTGAACGGGCGGACGAGCTACGGCAATAACGAAGCAGTCCGTATGAGTGCTAAGCAGGTACTCGGCGATCACCGCATTTCGCCGCTGTGGCGCAGCTTTTTCGAATATCATACCTCGATTGACTATTGGCGAAGCGTAACCCGCTTGTTCGGAGACTTCTTCCGCCAGGAATTCCCCGGGCTCGAAACGCGCTTGGGGCGCCGGTTCGAAGATTGGCGGGTCATTCCCCGGGGGTTCAGCGGCGAAGCTGAAGTGCGTCTTGACTGTCAATTCGTCATGAACACGCCTGTAACGCATGTGAGCAGCGTCAAGAACCCGCATGTCGACCTCTGCGACAAAATTTTCAGCGGGCTGTTTTATTTCCGTGATCCGGCCGACACGACCGAGGGCGGTGACCTGCAAATGTATGCGTGGAAACGATCGCCTCGGTTCATAAAACATCGCACCATGAGCCGAGATATCGAGTTGGCAAAGACGATCCATTACGCGCCGAATACGTATCTCTGTTTCGTAAATTCGGCGAAGGCCATTCACGGCGTTAGTCCTCGCGGCATCACGGCGACGCCGCGGCGCTATATCAATTTCATTGCGGAATTACCGATTGAAGCTTTCCAGCCGCAGCAGCTCAATCGGTGGCAGCGAGTTTTGTATAGGTCGGAAGTCAAGTCCGATGGCTGTGAGGAGCGCTACTGAAACGCCAGCGCTGTCAATCCGCAGTTAGCGCAGATGACAGGATACGTTGCTCCCACAAAGCCTTGATTCGATCAGTCACGATCCGCCGCTCGATTTCCGTGACGCGCTCCGTCGTCCAAGGCCTAAAGGTCTCGCCGCCCAAAGGTCGGGCAATTCCTTGCCCGTAAAGCGTCGCTTCGAACCAGTCGACATTATTCCGCGGCCGGAGGATGCCACCTTCCGTCATTGAATCGAACAGGCGATCGATCAGATCGCGGCGGCGACCAGCATTTTTCCGACGCTCACGACGTCGCCGCAGCCGTCGCCCAACAGCATTGAGCCAGTTGGTTGTCCCCAACTCGCGGCGCGGCAAAGTATATATATAAGTGGGTTTTGCCCGATCCGCTGCCTCCGCGATCATCGTCACGCTGTCATTGGTGATGATGAAATTATCGGCCAAGGCGAGAAAGCCGTAATAGGGATTTGGAACGTCCTTTGCCCAACGGAAAAAGAAGTGAGGCTGAGGCATCTGGGCTTGAAGCATGTCGGCGATGTTCGCCGGTGTACGAGGGCTGGTTGTTATCAATAGTGAACCGCCAACCTCCTGTCGATATTCAGCCATCTGATCGATCAGGATTTGCGCGTCCTCCTGGTCAAAACTTAGCTGTGTGGTATCGCCGCCAACGAGCACAGCCGTCCAAGGCCGAGGCAAATGCGCAAGATGCGAGCGCCAATTTTCAGCTTCCACAACCAGTTTCGTTTCATCATGCAATGTAATCGGCATCGACAGGCGGATTACATTGTCACCCGGCGGCATGCTGAATTGAGGAGTCGTCACCAGAAGGTCAAAGTGATGATAGGCTGTACGCGGCCGACCGAGTTGAACAGTGATGGCACGATCTCCGGTCTGTTCTTTAATCCATCGCACCACCGATGCGGCTGATTTTCCAATCGCGATGACGATATCCGGCCAAGGTGGGGTGAGGGGCTCGGTGCGGCTCGCATCTACACCGATTAAAGATGCACCGCGATCGCGAAACGAAACATCGCAGCTCGCATCGAAAAAAATCTGCTTGATCTCAATTGGCCAACCGAAGTCTTGACGCAAAGTTTCACCCAGCGCGAGCAATTGAGCATTGTGGCCATAACGCTCACCCAGGAGCAGCCATACGCGTGGGATCGCAGATAGAGAAGAAACGTCTGGTAACCTCGACACCAGATATTCTCCTTCTGCTATAAGCGATTCACCTTCTCGCATCCCTTTACCAATTCATCGTTGTGACATGGGGAGAACATAATGAAGCCCAATTCATTCCCGGTATGTAATTGGGGTATGAGCCGGGAGAGGTCAATCGATGCCGAGGCGTCAAATAACATAAATATGACAAGCGCCACAACTTTGCCGAATTTTTGTGTGACTCTCTCGCAACTTAACGACAATATGCATGCAGACCAATAGTCGTCTATCTGTACCCGAACACAATTAAACCGTTATCTTCCAATCGGGCTTAGCGATCATGATTGTATTCGTGCGAGTTCTAGTTCTTCTCTGTTGCTGCATATTCTCCTTTGCGGCGCGAGCGACGGATCTTTCGGCATTCGAGGGAGCCGCAGGCGAATATCGTGACGCGATTGTCAGCGAACGCCAGCCCGACGGAGAACGCGATCCGCAGAAATTGCTGGCGAGCTTGTCGGCGTCTATGGACCAGGAGAATTGGACCGCGGTCGCCGATACCGCCCGGCGGCTGATCAATCTTGGTGAATATAGCTACGAGATTTGGGAGTCGCTTGCGGTTGCGAATGAGCATCTGGGCAAGGATTTGGACTCCGCCTATGCCGCCATGATCGCGAGCCAGCAAGCCGTTACACCGCAACAACGGGGCAGCCAGTTGCTGCGCGTCGCGCGGAATCTCGAGAAGGCCGATCACGATGCCGAGGCGCTGACGGCCTATGAACAGGCCGCCGCCTTGAGCGCCGATCCCGAAGCGAGCGATGGCCTTCGCCGGCTCAGCGAACGACTGGCATTTCATATCGTCGGGAATTCGACAGCGGGCGGCGGTGATCGCGCACGTGCCTGTGTCGAGTTCGACCGGTCGCTGCGGAGTCCCACGCAACTGCGCTATGAGGACTATGTGCGCGTGACGCCTGAAGCGCCACTGTCCTTCCAAGTGCAAGGCGATACTTTATGCATCGATGGCCTTGCCTATAGCCAATCCTATCAGATCAGCATCCTCAAGGGCTTGCCTGCCAGTATCAGCGGGCAAATAGACAGCGATCAGAAAATCGATCTTTCCATCGGTGACCGCGAGCCTTCCGTCGGCTTCCGCAATCAAGCCTATGTCCTGCCGCGTGTCGGCTCAACGGGCGTTCCGCTTTACACCGTCAATGTTGACCGTGTGAAACTCAAGCTGCTGCGCATCAATGACCGCAACCTGGTCGAGACGCTGAACGAACGGCGCTTCCTGACCAATCTCTATGAATATGACGGCAGGCGTATCGCCGATGAAAGCGGTGAGGAGGTCTGGCGCGGCTCCATGGATATCGCCATGGAGAAGAATACCCGTCAGGCGACATCGGTTCCGATCAGTGATCTGGTCTCCAAGCCGCAACCCGGCATCTATGTTCTCATGGCGCGTCCATATCGCGGCGGTGAAGAGGACGAGCAGGATCAGGATGGTCAATCCTATTGGGATGCCTATGCCACGCAATGGCTGGTCGTGTCCGATCTCGGCCTGACGACATTTTCCGGCGGTGACGGCCTCTCCGTCTTCGTTCGCTCTTTGGCCGATGCCACGCCCATCGACCGGGTCGAGGTGCGCCTCCTGGCCCGCAACAATGAAATTCTCGCCAAGACTGAGACGGATCGCAGTGGCTTTGCGCATTTCGATCCGGGTTTGCTGCGCGGGGAGGGCGGGCGGACCGCGACGGCGGTGATGGCACTGCGGACCAAGGACAGCGATTTCAGTTTCCTCGACCTTACGCGCGCGGCTTATGACCTTAGCGATCGCGGTGTCAGCGGACGCACGGCACCCAGCGACGCGGATGTCTTCTTCTATACCGACCGGGGTGTCTATCGTCCCGGCGAAACCGTGCATCTCTCGGCCTTGCTGCGCGATTCCACGGCCAAGGCCATCACTGGCCTGCCCATCTCCCTGCGGTTGCTGCGGCCGGATGGTGTCGAGGCGCGGCGCTATGAGAATCTGAAGGACAAGATGGGCGGCTTCCAGCAGGACATGGAAATCGCCGACACGGCGCGTACCGGCTCCTGGACGGTGGAAGCCTATATCGATCCCAAGGGGCAGCCGGTCGCCACCACGACATTCCTGGTCGAGGATGTCGTGCCGGCGCGGATCGAAGTCGACAGCAAGCCGGAGAGCGATGCGCTGACGCCCGGACAGAACAGCGCCATCGATGTGACGGCGAAATTCCTCTATGGCGCCCCGGCCGCCGATCTCGTCACCAAGGCCGATATCCTGGTCGGCCGGGATCCCAAGCCGTTTCCAGCCTATCCCGGCTACCAGTTCGGCCTGGCGGATGAAGAAGTCGAAGCCAAAAGAATTGCCTTGGCGGATCAGCAGACCGATGCGGGAGGCCATATCCGCCTGCCGATCCAATTGGCGGATCTGCCCGATGTGCAGTCGCCGCTAGCGGCCAATCTGCGCGTCGAGGTCTACGAGTTCGGTGGCCGCCCGGTCATCGAGAGCGTATCCCTGCCGATCCGTCGCGACGGCATGACGCTCGGCATCAAGCCGGGTTTCGCCGATAACGAAGCGGCGGAAGGCAGCACCGCCGGTTTCGAGGTGATCGCACTGGACAAGGACGGCAAGACCATCGCCAAGCCCGATCTGCAATATCGCCTCGTCAAAGAGAACTGGGACTACAACTGGTATTTCACCAATGGCAGTTGGGACTATGCCGTGACCGTCAGTGATGGCTCGGTCACCACCGGCTCGGTGACAGTGCCCGCCGACAAGCCGGGAACCGTGGAGGAGGCCGTCGATTGGGGCAATTACCGGCTGGAAGTCTTCGACCCGGCCAGCGGCAGTGCGGCATCCGTCCGCTTTCATGCCGGCTGGAGCGCGAAACCGGGAACCGCCGAGACGCCGGACAAATTGACGCTGACGGCCGACAAACCGGCCTATCAACCGGGCGAGACGGCGGAGGTCATGATCCGGCCACCCTTTGACGGCGAGGTGCTGCTCACCATCGCGACCGACCGTGTCATCGAAAAGCGGATCGTCACCGTCCCGAAGGAGGGCAAGTCCGTCCGTCTGCCGGTCAACGGCGAATGGGGTGCCGGCGCCTATGTGCTCGCCAGCGCCTTCCGGCCGGGTGAAAAAGCCGAGCGCGGCCCCGGCCGGGCGATCGGCGTGACCTGGCTCGGCATCGATCCGAAGCCGCGGCAATTGCAGATCTCCATGACCGTGCCGGACAAGATCCTGCCGCGCCAGCATATCGAGCTGCCAATCACGATCGGCAATATCTCCGGCGGCACCGCCATGCTGACCCTGGCGGCGGTTGATGAAGGCATTCTGCAACTGACCGATTTCGCGACGCCAGACCCCGTGACCTTCTATCTCGGCAAGCGACGGCTCGGGCTGGAGGTGCGCGATCTCTACGGGCAGTTGATCGACGGCAAGGTCGGCCGGCGCGGACAGATCCGCGAAGGTGGCGACGGCGATATGCGCCAGCGCGGCGCACCGCCGGAAATCAAGCTGGTCGCGCTGTTCTCCGGTCCGGTCACGGTCGATAAGGACGGCAAGGCCGTGATCGGCCTCGACATACCGGACTATAACGGCCGCCTGCGCCTGATGGCGGTGGCCTATGACGAACGGAATATCGGTTCGGCCGAAGCCGGTCTCGTGGTGCGTGATCCGATCGTGGCGGAGATCTCGACGCCGCGCTTCCTCGCACCCGGCGACCAGAGCGCCTTGTCGCTCTCCTTGCAGAATCTCGACGGTGCCGCCGGGCAATATTCGGTCACCCTGCACGCCGAGAACGATGTCCAGCTGGCTGCCGACGGCGCATCCTTCACGACCGATCTGGCGAAAGGCGCGACCACATCGCGTCGCATCGCCATGCTCGGCAACCGTGTCGGCAGCGGCGAGATCACCCTGACAATCAACGGGCCCGACGGCTATCATCTGGAACGCAAAGTCTCCGTTCCGGTCCGTCCGGCACAGCCGCCGATCACCGAAAGCCGTGTCGCGACATTGAAACCGGGCGAGCGGCTGGATGTACCGGCGGCGGCATTGGACGGCTTCCTGCCGGGCACCGGTTTGATCCGCACATCGTTCAGCACCACACCCAATCTGGATGTACAGACGGTGCTGCAGTCATTGGAGCATTACCCTTATGGCTGCCTGGAACAGACGACCAGCATCGCTTTTCCGCTGCTCTTCACCAGCGAGGTCGCCAAGGCCTGGGGTCTGGAAAACCGCTACGAAAAAATCGATGCCGACCAGGTGCAGCGAGCGATCGCCCGCGTCATCGACCGGCAGCGTTTCGACGGGCAGTTCTCGCTCTGGAGCAGCAGCGGGCCGGCGGAACCCTGGCTATCGGCCTATGCGATGGATTTCCTCACCCGGGCCCGGGCCAAAGGCTTCAGGGTGCCGGACAGCGCCTATGCCAACGGCCTGAACGGCCTGCGGCAGATCGTGCGCCAGGATATCGGCGATGCCTGGCAACGCTACACCGTCAGCATGCCGTCCAAGGCCTATGCGCTCTATGTGCTGACGGCAGCGAAGCAGGCCAATCTCAGCGATCTGCGGTATGTCTTCGACACCTATAAGGACAGCGCGCCGATCCTGCCCATCACCCAGCTTTCCGCGGCGCTGGCCGTGACCGGCGATCAGGGCCGTGCCATCGAGGGCTTCAAGATCGCCCTTGGCCAGATCGGCAAGCGCAGCGATGTCTGGTGGGATTACGGCTCGCCGCTGCGCGACCTGGCGGCGATCATTTCGCTGCTGACGGAAAGCGGCATGGCCAACCAGATGCCGGCAGACCAGCAGCCCGCTGCGTTGCTCGACCGGCTGGCGGCCTTGCAGAACGGTCGCAAATATCTCAGCACGCAGGAAGAGGCGTGGCTGTTGCTTGCCGCCAGCATGGCCAGCAGCGGCCCACAGCAGGTCGATCTGAAGATCGGCGATGCAGAAACGGTGCAGCAGGACAGGCCGTATACGCGGCTGCTCAATGCAGACAATCTGCAACAGGGTTTTGCCGTTGCCAATGCGGGGCAGGGCGTCATCTATGCCCGTGCGACATCGACCGGCATCCTGCAGAAGGATCAGCCGGCCAGCAGCAATGGCTATTCGATCGAGCGCGGCTATTTCCTGCCGGACGGCACGCCAGCCGACCTCGCTCACCTGAAGCAGAACGATCTGCTGATCGTCGTGATCAAGGGGCAGGTCACCGACAGCGCCAATCACCAGTCGATGGTGATCGATCTGCTGCCAGCAGGTCTGGAGATCGAGAATGCCCGGCTCGCCGACCGGCGGCAGACGGCTGAATATGCCTGGCTGCCAAGCTTGAGCACCCCGGACTATGAGGAATATCGCGACGACCGCTATGTCGCTGCTTTCGACATGGCCGATACCGATCATTCCAGCACGAATGATCGCGGCTTTACCTTTGCTTATCTCACCCGCGTCGTATCGCCGGGCAAGTACAAGGTGCCGCCGGTCGCGGTCGAAGACATGTACAAGCCGGAATTCCGGGCGCAAGGCACCGTTGGCCGGATGGAGATTATGGCGCCGTGATGCGCGGCAGGACAGCCTTGAAGCGGGCGGGGTGGATCCTTTTCGGATCTGCCTGCCTGCTTCTGCTGGCTGCCGTCTTGTTGGACCGGATCTATCCGCCGGATCTGTCACGCCTGTCCAGGCAATCGACCGTGGTGGAAGCCGAAGACGGCACCGTGCTGCGGGCTTTTACGACGCCGGACGGCATCTGGCGCTATCCGGTCGAGCCGGACAAGGTCGATCCGAAGTTTCGCCGTTTCCTGCTCGCCTATGAAGACCGCCGCTTCGGCCATCATCCCGGTGTCGATCCGCTGGCACTGTTCCGGGCGGTCGGCCAGGCGCTGCAAGCCGGCCATGTCGTCTCCGGTGCATCGACACTGACCATGCAGGTCGCCCGGCTGCTGGAGCCACGGCCGCGCACGGTGCCGGCAAAATTGATCGAGATGGCCCGCGCCCTGCAACTGCAATGGCATTACCAGCCGGACGAAATTCTCGGTTTCTATATGAGCCTCGCACCCTATGGCGGCAACCTGGAAGGCATACGCGCAGCGAGCCTGGCTTATTTCGGCAAGGAACCGAAACATCTGACCGATGCCGAAGCAGCGCTGCTGGTGGCTCTGCCGCAATCGCCGGGGCGTCAACGGCCCGACCGCAATCTGGTGGCGGCGCGGCATGGCCGTGACAAGATCTTGCAGCGGCTCCTGTCAGCCGGTGTCATCGACGAGCCGGCTTACGGGGCGGCACTTGCTGAAGCGATCCCAGCCCAACGTCAGCCGGCACCGATCGATGCACCGCATCTGGCACAGCGATTGATCGGGCAGGATCGCCTGCAGACAGGCGGCACGATCGAAACGACGCTCGACGCCGATCTCCAGCGCCGGCTGCAATTGCTCGTCGCCCGGCATCAACGCCTGCTGGAACCCGCGGCCTCGATCGCTGTCCTGGTCGTCGAGAACGAGACGCGAAAGGTCCGGGCCTATATCGGTTCGAGCGATTTCTTCGCCGATCAGCGCTTCGGGCAGAACGACATGGTGACAGCCATCCGCTCGCCGGGATCGGCACTCAAGCCGTTCATTTATGGCATGGGCTTTGACGACCTGCTGGTCCATCCGGAAACGGTGATGCAGGACATCCCTATGCGCTTCGGCGATTATGCGCCGCAGAATTTCGACAATCTGTTCCGCGGCGACCTGACCGCCCGGGAAGCATTGCAGAGTTCGCGAAACCTGCCGGCCGTGGCACTTTTGGACCGGATCGGGCCAATGCGTTTCATGCAGCGGCTGCAGGATGTCGGCGTCACCTTGCAGCTTCCACCCGAGGCGAGTAGGCCAGGACTGCCGATCGCCTTGGGCGGTGTCGGCATTTCGCTGGAGAATCTCGTCACGCTTTATACCGGTCTGGCAAACCAGGGCCAGGTCAAGCCATTGCGATTCCAGCCGACGATAACGATGACGAGCGACAGCGGTGAAACGTTGTTCTCGCCGGTGGCGGCTTACTACCTCACGCAAATCCTGAACGATACGCCGCCGCCTCCAAGCTGGCTGGCCGGCAGCAATCGTCGCGATGCCACCCGCGTCGCCTATAAGACCGGAACATCATACGGCTATCGTGATGCCTGGGCGGTTGGCTACAATGCGCGATATACGATCGGCATCTGGGTGGGCCGGCCGGACGGCAGTTTCTCACCCGACCGCATGGGGCGCGACACGGCAGCGCCAATTCTGTTCGAGACCTTTGATCAGCTACCGGCGGCCCCCAGTGCTCTGCCGCATATCGCACCGCCCGGCACCATCCTGAGCGACACGCTGGGCTTGCCGGCAAATCTCCGGCGTTACCAAAGTGCTGCGCAATTGGCTGCCGCCGCGCGGGAACATCAATCGGATCTCAAGCTGCAATTCCCGGTCGACGGCGCCACCGTCGAGATGCAGCGTGACAACGGAAAAACGCCGCCGCTTGTCTTGCGCGCCAGTGGTGGCGCCATGCCGTTACGCTGGCTGGTCAACGGCCATCCGGTGGAAGCCTTGCCCTATCGCCGGCAGACGGAATGGCAGCCAGATGGCAATGGCGCGGTGCGAGTTACCGTGATCGATCGGGAAGGGAACAGCGCCAGCGCTTCGGTCTGGCTGCAATAGAGGGCGGCAACCGGCAGGAACGTCGTTTCACCCGCTCCTGCCGGTTGCTTTTTTAACCCTGGGTGTGGAAGTCGCCGGCCAGTGTTTCCGCCTTGGCGATATCGGCCTTGCTCATCTGCCGCGCGATTTCATTGCGCATTTGCAAGGCATGGGTCGGCGTCACCTGGCCCGGCTGGGCGGCGAGTGAGCGGCTGGCCAAGGTCAGCCACTTATAGGCCTCGACCCGATTGGGCTGGATGCCATCGCCGCCCCGGCCAAGCAATGTGCCGGCAGCATATTGCCCGCGACCTGAACCTTGCTGGGCGGCCATGAGGTACCACTTGAGCGCCTCTTTCTTATCCTTGGTCACACCCTGCCCATAGTCGTACATGGAACCAACCAGAAGCTGGAGGTTTGCATCGCCTTTTTTCGCCTGGGGCTCCCAGACGGCCAGTGCTCCCTTGTAATCGCCTTTCTCGAAAGCATCCCACCCGGACTTCACGTCTGCGGCCGAGGCATCGTCAGCCTTGGCTGTTTCGGACACATCCGGCGTCGTGCTGGCCGACGTCGTGTTCCCCAGTGTCGTCGATGCAGGAACCGACTGAGTAGCGGGAGCGGGCACAGCCTGCGCGGACGGCGTGTCCGCCGGTGCCGCGCCGCAACGCTTGTAGATAGCACCGATGATCGATGCCGGCATGATCGGCGGCGCCGATTCGATGCTGAAGCTGTCGGCGCTGATCAAGCGGTAGGTGTAGCTTCCCTCGGCGCCGGGATTGCTGACAATGATCCGGTCGCCTTGCAACACATAGGTCGCCTTCAACGTCACGGCGATGCGGCCGTTCAAATAGCTCCGCGTTTCGCCGGCGAGAAACTCCATGCCACCATCCGGCGGGCAGCCGAGAGAGGGGCCCTGCCACTGTCCGAGCAACCAATTTCCGGTCTTCGCCTCGGCAGGTGATGCAACGGATGCCTGCTGCAACGTCGCGGGCGCGGGAACGGTTTCGGCGGTAGACGCCGCCTCGGTCGACGACTCTGCCGGCGGGAAAACCAGTGGCTTCGCCTGATTGGATGACGCCGCCTCACTGGCGGCCGGGGCGGCGGGCTGGCTTTCTTCCGTGCTTTGCACAGCAGGGACCGGCGCGGCGGCGGGAGCAGGGGCCGCTTCGGGCGCGGAGGCCATTTCGGCGACCGCTGTATCGGACGATGCCGATGCAGCGGATTGATCTGCCGTGGGGGATTGGTTGGCCGCAGCCGCAGCAGCGACAGCCTTGCTGTCCAGCGCCGATAACAAATTGGCCGAACCGGCATTCGAACCAAAACCGTCAGCCGCCGTCGTGGCTTTCGGGGTGGTTGCCGCCTGACCCGCGAATAGAGGTGTCTTCACCGGATCGACCGGGGCGTTCGAGGCGGGCGGTAAAGCCGACAAGCGCGAGACGGCGACCTGATCGCCGGCCGCGGCCGCTTTGCCAAAGCCAGAGCTGCGCCTGTTGCAGGCTATAGGGCACGCCGCGGCCGGCGGCATACATGCTGCCAAGATTGCGCATGGCCAGGGGATAATTCTGCTGGGCGGCCATGGAGTACCAGCGGAAAGCCTCCGCTGTGTCTTCCAGGACACCCAGGCCATGATCATAAAGGGCGCCGATCGCGTTTTGCGCCTGGGGGTCCCCGGCATTGGCGGCCGCCAGCCATTCGTTCAGGGCAGTCTGATAATCGCCCTGGTTATAGGCATTGGCGCCTTCCTGGAAACCCGCCCAAGCCGGGCTTGCGGCGCAAGCGGTCAAAAACGTGAGCAGCGCTGCCCGATAAACAATCTTCACGCTCTTCCTCTCAAAATGCGATATCGGTCATATCCCTATTAAGGGAAATAGATGAATGATTTTGCATCCCCCCATAGCGGCCATACGCAAGATGGCTTATGGTTGAAACCCGAGGCTAGCATGAACCCCAGGCTTTTGCGCCATTTTTGCACTGTTCCGCTTAGGTCCGGGCTTCTTCCCCCGGCCATTTTCATGGCCGCACTGATTCTCGCTATTTTAACGCCGTTACCGGGGTATGCCGCAAGTAGTGTCAGCCTGGTGGTCGATGCCGATACCGGGCAGGTACTCGAGGCCGACTCGCCGAATGCGCTGTGGTATCCGGCCTCCTTAACCAAGATGATGACCATCTATATCGCCTTTTCCGAGATCAAGGCGGGCCGTCATCAACTGGAAGAGCCGGTGACGATTTCCGCCACAGCGGCCGGCCACTCACCAGTCAAATTCGGTTTTCGGAAGGGCCAGAAAATCACGTTGAGCCAGGCCATTTCCGCCGCCATCGTCGCCTCGGCCAATGACGCCGCCGCCGCAATCGCCGAGCAGATTGCCGGCACCGAAGCTGCTTTTGCGCAACGCATGACGGAAATGGCGCGGAATTTGGGCATGAGCCGCACCATCTTTCGCAATGCGACCGGCTTGCCCGACAATGAGCAGGTGACGACCGCCGCCGATATGGCACGGCTGGCCCTGGCCCTGATTCATGACTTCCCGGACCAATACCACTTCTTCGGCGATAAAAGCGTCAGCATCGCCGGCCGCACATTGCCGACCGTGAACGGCATCCTGGTCAGTTACCGCGGCGCCGATGGCCTGAAAACCGGCTTTACCTGCGGCTCCGGCTACAACCTCGTGGCTTCCGCCCGGCAGGGGGATCGCCGCTTGGTCGGCGTCCTGCTCGGTGGCGGCAATCGCGGCGAACGGGCCAGCCAGATGGTTGCCTTGCTGAACAAGGGATTTGCCCTGGCCATGAATGATCTGCCCACGAGCAGCCTGCCCATGCTGCAGGATATCTCTCTGAAGTTCGACACTGCCGACGCACCGCCGCCAGTCCGGCTGAAGGGCGGCGACTGCGATCAGGCGATCATCGCCGGCGGCACATCGACGACGACCGTTCCACGGGTCAGCGGCTGGGGCATCGTGTTCGGCTCTTTCAACGATCAGAAAAGAGCTCAGGCTGCCGTGACCACCGCCCGCAAGAATCTGCCAGCCGCTTTGGCGAAAAAGGGCAAGCCGGCCATCATCCGCCGTGACTATGAGGGGACATCCCGGTACAGCGCGCTTCTCGTTGGCCTGGGGCAAGCTGATGCGGGCAGGGCCTGCAAGGCCATGTGGGAAAACAACGCCTATTGCCTCGCGCTCAGCCCGCAGGTTCTCAAAAACCCGCAAGCCGTTTGGCGCTAGAGCGCGATCGTCTTCGATGGAAGTATTTCGCTTCGTCAAAGACGTGAATCGCCCTCTATCTTAGTCTCATGGGTGGGAGCCGGCGCCGACGTCACCGTCACATGATCTTGATCGGGCATCGCCTTGATCCGGCCTGGAGCAACCCAAGCTCTCTTATGATAGAATAACTTATCGCCGCAGCCTTTACGGTCGTCCGACCTATGCGACATATCCTATGTGACATGCCATGATCGGTATCCGTCTTATTGTCACCGCACTTGTTCTCTTGATCGCCGGCTGTGCTTCGGCACCGCCCAAGCCGGCAATGGCTCCTCTAGGGGCCAATGGGCCTTTTGGCTACAGCGAGCGACCGATCGTCGAAAACCGCACGACGGTTACCTATACCGGCCCCTATCGTTATGTGAGCAGCAATAATCCCCGCGATGATAGCCGGCTGCAGGGGGAACTCGACAAGACCTATGATTTTGCGCTTTGGCGTGCGGCGCAGATTGGCCAGGAACAAGGTTATGCGGCGTTCAAAGTCGAGCAGGAACAGCGCGACAGCGATATTCAGGTAACCAACCGGCCGGTTTATTATCCAGCCCCGATCTATGCCTATCGCCCCTATGGTTATCACGGCTTCTATCGCCCCTATTACGGGCCTTGGGGATTTTATGGCTATCATGGCACCAGCAAGTCAGCCCAGGCGAGGGCGGTCATCCGGCTCTATGTTCTCTACAGCAAGACCTTCAATGCCGATACCGAGGGCCTGATCTCCATCCCTGGCACGATCAGCCGCATGCAGACGAAATGGGGCAGCGCCACTTATTAGCGGCAGTGCCCTCGGCCGTTCACTGCGGCTGTGCCGCCTGATTGCTTCTTGCTTCCTTGCGCGCCAGCAGCCGCTTGGCCGCAGCCGTCTCATCCTGCGACATATCCGCCTCGACCCTGCGCAGGGTTTTGAAGGCTTTCTGCTGTGCCTGGCCGGGTGGCAAATTATCGAGTGCGAGACTTAGCCAGATATAGGCCTGGATCGGATTGGGTTCGGTGCCGAGCCCATCTGCATAAGCCTGGCCGAGCAAGGCACGCGCCTGTGCCACACCGGCCGTCGCGGCGTCCAGCAGATAGGGCAGCGACTTCGCCTGGTCCTGCTTCAGGCCATCGCCGGTCAGCAACATCCGGCCGACGACATATTTCGCCTCCGGTAGACCGCCATCGGCGGCACTGACATACCATTTCAGCGCCGTGCTATGATCTTCGTCGACGCCGTCGCCATGATCATACATCTGCGCCAGATAATATTGCGCCCGGAGATGTCCACCCCGCGCCGCCGCCGTATACCAGCGCGCCGCCTCCTTCAGATTTTCATCAACGCCTTCGCTGTTGAAATAGAGATTCCCCAGATTGACCTGGGCATTGGTGAAACCGAGATTCGCTGCACGCAGATAAAGGCTCTGCGCCTTCTCGACATCCTGTTCGACGCCAATGCCCTTCTGATAGAGAATGCCGAGATTGTTGATCGCCTCGGGGTCGTTGGCTGCTGCCTGTTGCTCCCAGAGCTGCCGGGCGGTCTGGTAATCGCCCAAATTGAAGGCCCGGCTGGCCGCTTCATTCGGCGAGGCCTGCGCGGTTGTCGAACCAGCCGATTGCGCCCAAGCAGGCGACGCGACGGTTGCCACGCCAAGCAAGCCCAAACCTGCCAAAGCCAGGGCAACTTTCAGGGCCGCCGGATAGATGCGATTCGTCAACTTTGCGGTCTCCACGCCACGCGAAGGGGATTTCGCTGCACCTTGCAATAACTGGCGCCTAGCTGCAAGGCACTCCGGCGACGATCACCGGCTTGACGCCCTGTCCGTAAATGCGCCAGCTTTCGATGGCTATGTTGAGAAATGGGGCAGCCTGCCGGAATGAACGGCGCGGGATGAATGGCGAAAGGGCGGATATGTCTGAGAATACGGGTGAAACACCGACGGAACCGCGTCGCCGGGGCATTCAATTTACCTTAGGTGCAAGGTTGCGGACTTACTTTCTGGCCGGAATCCTGATCACGGCGCCGATTGGCCTGACCATCTATCTGACCTGGCTGGTCATCACCTTCGTCGACCAGCGCGTCTTCAGCGTCCTGCCGCCGGAATACAACCCTGAAACCTATCTGCCTTTCGGCGTGCCGGGGATCGGCCTGATCGTTGCCGTCGTGACCCTGACCTTCATCGGCGCCATTACCGCCGGATTCCTGGGGCGCTTCTTCCGCCGCCTGATCGAGGGAATCCTCAACCGGCTGCCGGTCATCCGCAGCATCTACAGCGCCATCAAGCAAATCGTGGAAACGGTCTTCGCCACCAAATCAGCGGCCTTCCGCGAGGTGGTTCTGGTCGAATATCCGCGCCGCGATTGCTGGACCATCGGTTTCATCACCGGCACCACGCAAGGTGAGGTCAAAGAGCTTCTGCAAGACGATCTGATCAACATCTTCGTACCAACGACACCCAATCCCACATCAGGGTTCCTGATCTTCGTACCGATGGCACAAGTCAAGCGGTTGAAGATGTCGGTGGAAGACGGCCTCAAATTGGTCATTTCCGGCGGCATCATCACGCCGGCTGAAAAAACCGCGAACGGCGTTTCAACCAAATAGCCCGTCACCTCATCCCGAGCGCAGGGTCTTGATCATCGCATCGCGCTGGAAGAGATAGAGCAGGATGCGCAATGCCTCGCCGCGCGATGATAGCAGGTTGTTGTCGCGCTCGATGATCAGATGCGCATCGTCACGCGCCATGGTCAGGAGATCGTCATGAGCCGCGAGATCGGCGAGGCGAAATTCCGGCAGGCCGCTCTGTCGCGTCCCCAGCAGCTCGCCGCCACCGCGTAGACGCAGATCTTCCTCGGCGATGCGGAAACCATCCTCGCTTTCGCGCAAGATCGAGAGGCGCGCCTTCGCGGTCTCGCCCAAGGGCGTCTGATAGAGCAGGAGGCAACTCGATTTGCCGGTACCCCGGCCGACCCGGCCGCGCAACTGGTGCAACTGGGCGAGGCCGAAGCGTTCGGCATGTTCGATCACCATGACCGTGGCTTCGGGAACATTGACCCCGACCTCGATGACCGTGGTGGCAACGAGGATATCGAGGTCGCCGGCGGTGAAAGCAGCCATGGTCTGATCCCGTTCGGCAGCTTTCTGCTTGCCATGCACCAAACCGATGCGATCGCCGAAAACCTGGGTCAGGTGACGATGTCGTTCGCTGGCAGCGGCGAGATCGATCACCTCTGACTCATCCACCAGCGGGCAGACCCAGTAGATGCGGGCGCCGCCAGTGATGGCGCGCCGCAGACCTTCGACGACATCGTCCAGGCGCTCGATCGGCAAGGTGCGGGTATCGATCGGCTGGCGTCCGGGCGGCTTCTCGGTCAGGCGCGAGACATCGATATCGCCATAGCCGGTCAGCATCAGCGTGCGCGGGATCGGCGTTGCCGTCATCACCAGCAGATCGACGCCACGGCCCTTGCCGGCCAGGGCGACACGCTGCTGCACGCCGAAACGATGCTGCTCGTCGACCACCGCCAGCCGCAGATCCTCGAAGGCGACATCATCCTGCACCAGGGCATGCGTTCCCACGATGAGCTTGATGTCGCCGGCCGCGAGGCGCGCCAGCAAAGCCTCCCGGGCCTTGCCCTTGTCACGCCCGGTGAACAACGCGATCTCCAGGCCGGCGGCCTGGGCCAAAGGCTGCAGACTGGCGAAATGCTGGCGGGCGAGAATATCGGTGGGCGCCAGCAAAGCCGCCTGGCCGCCGGCCTCCACGGCGATCAGCATGGCCAGCAAGGCCACCACCGTCTTGCCGCTGCCGACATCGCCCTGTAGCAGTCGTAGCATCCGGTTGGCCTGGGCCATGTCCTCGGCGATCTCGCGCATCGCCTGTTGCTGGCTGCCGGTCAACTGATAGGGCAGGGAGGCCAGAACCTTTTCCCTCAAGCGGCCGTCACCCTGGCTCGGCCGTCCGGCCAGCGACCGGTTCTGCTGTCGCACCAAAGCCAACGCAAGCTGATTGGCCAGCAATTCATCATAGGCGAGGCGCCGCCGCGCCTTCGATTGCAGCGAAAAACCCTCGGCGGCTTCAGGATGGTGCAAAGAGGACAACGCCTCACGCCAGGATGGCCAGCCATCACGTTGCATGAGCGAGGGATCGATCCATTCGGGCAGATCCGGCAACCGGGTCAAGGCCGCATCGATGGCTTTGCGTAAAGTCTTGGCGGGCAGGCCCGCCGTCAGCGGATAGACCGGCTCCAGGCGCTGCAGGCTTTCCAGTTCCTCGGCCGGCACGATGTGATCCGGATGCACCATGTTCAGCTCGCCGCCAAACCGCTCGACCCTGCCGCTGATCGCCCGCCAGTCGCCAACGGGCAGGTTCTTCTCCAGCCATTCGTCACGCGCATTGAAGAACACCAGGTCGATGAAGCCGCTGCCATCCGAACAGCGCACGCGATAGGGCTGGCGCCGGTGGCCGGGCTTCTGGTGCCACTCCACTTTGACCTTCAAGGTGACGATCGCCCCGTTTTCCGCCAAGGCCAGGCTCGGGCTGGCCCGCCGGTCGATCACGCTGACCGGCAGATGCCAGAGCAGGTCCACCACATGCTCGCCGCAGAGCTTGGCCGCCAGCTTGGAGAGGCGCGGGCCGAGGCCGGGCAGCTTGTCGAGGGCTGCAAAAAGCGGGAAGAGGATCTGCGGTCGCACGGGTTTTCTTATGCGTGGTTGTCGACTATTTTGGCTCCGTTTTGTTCTACCCTCAGTGCGGATGACAGGGAAGGAGTTTCGATGGGCGCGGCAAAGGATGCCCCCGGTGAACAGCCTGGCGAAAATACGGGCCAAAACCCGGTCGATAGCGTCACCAGCCTGCGGAAAAGGCTGATTTTCCGCAGTTGGCACCGGGGCACCCGCGAGATGGATTTGATCATGGGCCGCTTCGCCGATATCGCCGTGCCGGATATGAGCGAAAGCGAACTGGCGGATTACGCCAAGTTGCTTGAGGAAAGCGACCCGGATATATACGACTGGCTTTGCGCACGGGCCGATGTGCCGCAAGCCAGCAACAGCACCGTCCTTCAACGTCTCATCCGCCATCATTTTCCCGATCGCGGCTGAACCCGGTTCCGCCCCACCAATCCTTGTCTGAAATCCTTGTCCGACTGGCCACATAACGTGATCGATCTACCTTTTACTCTTCCGGCCCCCGGCCGCCACGATGTCGGCGGCGTTCCCGATGGCAGCGAGGCCCTGCTGATCGCCGCTCTGGCGCGCCATCAACGGGGCGGCGTCATTCATGTGGCGATCGACGATCTGCACATGACGCGGCTGGCCGAGACCCTGCGCTTCTTCGCGCCGGACCTCCAGGTGCTGACATTTCCCGCCTGGGACTGTCTGCCTTATGACCGCGCCTCGCCGCATCGCGATATCCTGGCCCGCCGGATCGACACGCTGTCGCAACTGGCCGCCATTCATCGCGACAAGCGGGCCTGGCCGGTCGTCATCACCACTATCGCCGCCATTCTGCAGCGTGTGCCGGAGCCGTTCAGTTTCGCCGAATCCTCACTGGAGCTGAAACGTGGCCGGATCCTGGATTTCGGCGGCAAGCGAGGGCCTGACGGGCTGGTGGAATTCCTGCTGCGCAAGGGCTATCTGCGCAGCGGCGCCGTGGTCGAGGCGGGCGAGTTCGCCGTGCGCGGTGGCATCGTCGATCTTTTCCCGCCTGGAACCAGCCAGCCTTTGCGCGTCGATTTCTTCGGCGACGATATCGAGGATCTGCGCTTCTTCGATCCGATGACCCAGCGCAGCCGCGACCGGCTCGACCGCTTCGCGCTCAACCCAATCAACGAGATCAGCCTCACGCCGGCCGCGATCGAAAGCTTCCGCACCGGCTACCGCAGCGAATTCGGCACATCGGGCAGCGACGATCCGCTTTATGAGGCGATCAGCGCCGGCCGGCACTATCCGGGCATGGAGCATTGGCTACCGCTCTTCGGCACCACGCTGGTTCCCTTCGATCACTACATGCCGGAGGCCGTGGTCACGCTCGACCATCAGGCGGAGGAGGCGAAGAAAGCCCGCCTGGATATGGTCGCCGATTTCTATCAAGCGCGCACCGATCTGCAGCGGGCCGAGAAGGATAGCGGCGCACCGATTTACCGGCCGCTGCCGCCGAGCCGGCTTTATCTGACCGGCAATGGCTGGGACAAGATGGAGCGGGAGCGGGTCACCCTAGCCTGCAATCCGTTCCTGGCGCCGCCCGGTTCCAACTGGCTGAAAGGTCCGGCCAGGCCTGGCCGCAATTTCGTCGAGGCACGCACCAATCCCGACGTCAATCTCTACGAGGCGGTGGCCCGCGCCATCCGGACCGAACATAGCGAAGGTCGCAAGGTAGTTTTGACGGCCGCCAGCAATGGCGCCCTGGAGCGGCTGTCGCATCTGCTGGCCGAGCACGGCATCAAGCAACAGGAAGCCACCGGCAATTGGCAGCAGGCCCTGGAATCGGCCCTGACCGATGGCAAGGAAATCTTGGGCCGGGCCGTGCTGGTGCTGGAAACCGGCTTCGCCACCGATCAACTGCTCTTCCTGACCGAACAGGATATTCTCGGCGATCGCCTGACCCGGCCGATCACCAAGAAACGCAAGAACGAGACCTTCCTGGCGGAGCTGGCGAATTTCCAGGCCGGCGATTATGTCGTTCATGTCGATCACGGTATCGGCCGCTATGACGGACTGGAAACGCTGGATGTCGGCGGTGCCCCCCATGACTGCCTGCGCGTCTTCTATGACGGCGGCGACAAGCTCTATGTGCCGGTCGAGAATATCGATGTCATCAGCCGCTATGGCGGCGAGGATGCCATCGTCCAGCTCGACAAGCTGGGCGGTGCTGCCTGGCAGGCACGGAAGGCGCGCGTCAAACAGCGGATTCGCGATATCGCCGATCAGCTGATGAAGACGGCCGCCCAGCGCGCCGTGAAACAGGCCGAGCCGATGCTGGCGCCGGAAGGGTTGTTCGATGAATTCTGCGCCCGTTTCCGCTATGCCGAGACGGAAGACCAGTTGCGGGCGATCGAAGAGGTGCTGGAAGACATGGCCAGCGGCAAGCCAATGGATCGCCTGGTCTGCGGCGATGTCGGCTTCGGCAAGACGGAAGTTGCCTTGCGTGCGGCCTTCGTCGCCGCCTTGAGTGGCAAGCAAGTGGCCGTCGTAACGCCGACCACCTTGCTGTGCCGGCAGCATGCCCGGACTTTCGCCGAGCGTTTCGCCGGCCTGCCGGTGAAGGTGCGGCAGCTCTCGCGCCTCGTCGGCACCAAGGAAGCAAGCGAAATCAAGAGGGAAGTCAAGGAGGGCACCGTCGATATCGTCGTCGGAACCCATGCCTTGCTGGCGAAATCCATCGAGTTTGCCAATCTCGGCCTGCTGATCGTCGATGAGGAACAGCATTTCGGCGTGACGCAGAAGGAACGCTTGAAGGAACTGCGCGGCGATGTGCATGTCCTGACGCTGACGGCAACGCCGATCCCGCGCACGTTGCAGCTGGCGCTGACCGGCATCCGCGAGATGAGCCTGATCACCACGGCGCCGGTTGATCGCCTGGCGGTGCGCAGCTTCGTGCTGCCCTATGATCCGGTGGTGATCCGCGAGGCGATCATGCGCGAGCACTTCCGCGGCGGGCAGATTTTCTATGTCTGTCCCCGCATCGAGGATCTTGATACGCTTGCCGAAAGGCTGCGCAATCTGGTGCCGGAGATCAAATTCGTCGTCGCTCATGGCCGCATGACGCCGACGCAGTTGGAAAAGGCGATGAATGCCTTCTATGACGGCAGCTACGAAATGCTGCTGGCAACCAATATCATCGAATCCGGCCTCGACATCCCGACCGCCAATACCATCATCATGCACCGCGCCGATATGTTCGGCCTGGCGCAGCTCTATCAATTGCGCGGCCGGGTCGGGCGGGCGAAGCTGCGCGGCTATGCCTATCTGACGACGCCGCCGGGCAAGAAACTTACCGATTCAGCCCAGCGCCGCCTGGAGGTGATGCAGAGCCTGGACCAGCTCGGCGCGGGTTTCACCCTGGCCAGCCACGATCTCGATATCCGGGGCGCCGGTAATCTGCTGGGCGACGAACAATCCGGCCATGTCCGTGAGGTCGGCGTCGAGCTTTATCAGCAATTGCTGGAAGAAGCGGTGCGGGAAGCGCGCGGCGACGTGACGGCGGCCAGGGCACAGGAATGGACGCCGCAGATCAATATCGGCATGTCGGTCCTGATCCCCGAGGATTACGTGACCGATCTCAATATCCGTCTCGGCCTTTATCGCCGCATCGCCGGTCTCGACAATCAGGCAGAAATCGATGCCTTCGCGGCCGAATTGATCGACCGTTTCGGCAAACTGCCGGAAGAGGTCGAGAACCTGCTGCAGATCGTCGCCATCAAGAAGATGTGCCGCCAAGCCAATATCGAGAAGGTGGAAGCGGGACCAAAGGGCGCGGTGCTGACCTTCCACCAGAACCGCTTCGACCAACCGGCCAAGCTGATCGAGTTCATCACCAAACGGTCGACCATCATCGCCATGCGGCCCGATCACCGCCTGGTCTACCGCCAGGAATGGGACGATCAGAAGGCAAGGGTAGGCGGGGTCAGGAAGCTATTGCAGAACCTTGTCACGCTGGTGGCGTGACCGGCCAGTTCAGGCCGAGCGCTGCAGCGCGTCGTCCTCGCGGGCGAGATCGAACATATGGAAAAGAGCTTCCGGCTCTTGCGCGCCGGAAAGGCCGAAGCGACCGTTGAAGATGAAATAGGGAACGCCATTGATGCCCTGGCGGCGGGCCTGAAAATCGCTGGCAAGCGCGGTATCGATCCGGGCCGTGCCGGCCAGTGCCTCGGCGGCGAGATCCGGCGGCACGCCGACGTCACGGGCCAGGGACGCCAGGACCGTGACGTCGCCGATATCCAGCCCTTCCTGGAAATAAGCGAGATACAGACGATCGAGCATGGCATCCTGCAGGTCCGCCGTCGCCGCGACGTAGCAAAGCCGATGCGACAGCAGGGTATTCGGCGTCCGCAAGATCAGATCGAAGCGGAACGCAATGCCCTCGGCGGCGCCGATGCGGCTAACGGTGTCATATAGGCGGCCGGCGCGCTCCACGCTGCCGAATTTGGCCGTCATATATTGCTGGCGTTCCATGCCGCCGGCCGGCATGCCGGGATTGAGCTGGAAAGCCCGCCAGCGCAGCCGCAGGTCAGACTGCGGCCGTGCCTGCAGCGTACGTTCCAGGCGACGTTTGCCGATATAGCACCAGGGACAGATCGTGTCGGAAAAAATGTCGAGCTGCATCATATCGCCACATGAGGGTGCCGCTTTCAGGGGCGGCGCGTTCAGCCATGAAAAGTATAATAATAGATATAATTGGAGACATATTGTGCCGTCTCAAACTGGCTGGCAAGTCTTCCCGATGACCGCATTTTCGGCATCGAAATAGTCGGGCCAAATAGCCGGAGCGGCAAATTTTAGTAGCTGCCTGCGGTTGATTTGCTACAATCGGTCATCTTACGAGTCCCTATTTGCTGCATCTGCCTGCCTTCGACACTGGCTTCGGGGGAAGATGATCATGGCGACTGAAAATTCCGACAATAAAATCGGTCTGACGGCGGCGACATTGATGGTCGCCGGCAATATGATGGGGTCAGGCGTCTTCATGCTGCCCGCCAATCTCGCGACGGCCGGCAGTATCTCGTTGATCGGTTGGCTCATCACCATGGTAGGGTCGGTGGCGCTGGCCCTGGTTTTCGCCAAGCTGGCAGCGATCGACCCGGCAGCCGGCGGCCCCTATGCCTATACCCGGAAGGCCTTCGGCAATTACATGGGCTACCAGACCAATCTGGTCTACTGGCTCGCCAATGTTGTCGGCAATGTCGGCCTGGCCGTCGCTGGTCTCGCTTATCTCCGGCACTTCTTCCCGATGCTCAATGACGTGCTGGTCTTCGCCTTGGCGCAGATCGTCGTCATCTGGTTCTTCACCTATGCCAATATCCTGGGACCGAATATCGTCGGCAAGATCCAGTCGCTGACGACCAGCTTTGCCCTCGTCCCGATCATCGGCATGGCGATCTTCGGCTGGTTCTGGTTCAACGCGCAGACATTCGGCGATGCCTGGAACGTCTCGGGCAAGAGCAGTTTCGACGCCGTCAATTCCACCTTGAACTATACGCTCTGGGCCTTCATCGGCGTGGAGAGCGCCTCCGTCTCGGCAGCGGTCGTCCGCAATCCGTCGCGCAATGTGCCCATCGCCACCGTGGTCGGCGTGCTGCTGGCAGGTGTCTGCTACATCCTCAGTTCCTCGGTCATTATGGGCATGATTCCCAATAAGGAACTGATTGTCTCCAATGCGCCTTTCGCCGATGCCGCCCGCATCGCTTTAGGCGATGTTGCCGCGAATATCGTAGCGATCTGCGCCGCGATCGGTTGCCTCGGCTCGCTGGCAGGCTGGACCCTGCTGGTCGGCCAGACTGCCAAGGCGGCCGCCGATGACGGTCTGTTCGGCGCCATCTTCGCCCGGGTGAATTCGCGCGGCGTGCCTGCAGCCGGGTTGATGATCGTTGCCGGCATCATGACGGTGCAGGTGCTCGCCACCATGTCGCCGACCGCCAGCGAGCAATTCGGCAAGATTGCTTCCATCGCCGTCATCATGACCCTGCTGCCGTATATCTATTCATCGATTTCGATGAAGGTCATCGGCTACAAGCAGATGGAGCACAATCAGTATGTCCTCTATACGGTAATCGGCGTCATAGCCGCGGTTTACAGCCTGTGGGCCATGATCGGTTCCGATGGTGCACAGACCCGCTGGTCACTGATTTTCGTGATCACCACGATCGTCTTCTATTCGGCCGCGATCAGCCGCCAGCGCCATATCGAGGAGACCGGCCAGCATCCGGGCGGGCGGACGCCGCATTGGATCCGCCACGTTTCCCTGGCGATCACGATCATCGCCTTGATCGCGATGTATTGGGTTTCGGTCGGCCGGAAATCTGCGGATCTGCTGCATGAACGGGCGATCAAGCCGAATGTCGAGCAAGGCGAGCAGGTACCGCCCGTTACCGTGCCGCCGCCGCCATCGACGCAGCCGGCAGCACCGGCCACACCACCTGCAACCGAATAGGCAGGCTTGTCAGGGAGCCGCAGTCGGAACGCTGCGGCTCCCTTCCTTCACCGTGACATCCGCCGTGGCAGAGGCGGCGTGCGGCGCTTCGTGGAGCAGGGTATCGCGCCGGAACAGATCGGGGAAAAGGCACATCCAGGCAATGACGACCAGCAGCGTCCCGACGCCGCCGATCGCCACCCGGGACAAGCGCTGCCGATCAATCCCACCAGACGATGAAATCGATGGCAGAATAGGCGCGGCGGTAATCGTCCGGCGTCAGGCGTTCCGTAACGGTACCCGCTTCATCATAGAGTAGCCGATCCGATGCGATACCGGCTGCCCTCATATGGCTTCTGATGGCGGCGGCTCTTTCGTCGATCATGCTGATCAGATCTTCTTCCGCGCCTCCCAAATAGAGCCGCGATCGCACCGTCATGAGGGCGGTCGGGTGATGCTTCATGACCATGGCGGCATTGTCGAGCAGGCGGGTCTCTCCTTCGACAAGATGAGCGCCACCGAAGCTGAAGAAAATGCTCCCCGTCAGCATCCTATCGCCCGCCGCCCGGCGCGCATCCTCGAACGAGATGGGTATCGGCCGCTTGACGGGCGGCGGAACGCTGAGGAACGATTGCTGGCCGACGCCATAGGCAAGCAACGCGCATCCGGCCAGAAGGATGATGATCGGCGAAGCCGAGATCGTCATCCTCGAGAAAATGCGATGCGGTTCAGACGTCTTGCCATACTGATCGATGACAAACAAAGCGATCCCGACCAGCACCACAAAAGAGCCAAACCAAATGATCATGCCGGTTGCCGCCAAAACAACCCTCCGACCGCAAGATCCGCTGGCGCGATGCAAACAGGATAAATCAGGTCGGCGAGCCTGTGCAGACTATCGGCGAGGGCGCAGGCGAAGAGCGGGCGAGGCGATTTCACTGAAGCCATGCATTGACCATCGGCGGCTCAGCGGCTAATCAGAGCCCCCGTATCGGTCGGCGCGTAATTGCCACCGACATTCCGGATGGGTGGCCGAGTGGTTTAAGGCAGCGGTCTTGAAAACCGCCGAGGGTGCAAGCTCTCCGTGAGTTCGAATCTCACCCCATCCGCCATTTGCCCTTACAGTGCCGGTGACCAGCGGTAGCGCCTCAAAAGAGCGTTATTTTTCAATTTGTTACCAATACAAGCGCTTTCCTGCCGCGCTCCGTCACACTGGTACTCCTTCTAACGTTTGTTCCGCCCGCCGGGGAAAGCCATGTTGCGCGACGGCTTTTCACGTCGGATCAATCTAAATCATTACGTTTGATTTATAACGATCGTAACATTAAAATGAGTGACATGGTTGCTTCATCATGGCTCTTACTTACCTATAAGGTCCCACCCGAACCCGCGACCAAGCGTGTGGCGCTCTGGCGGCGGGTGAAAGGCTTAGGCGCCGTCTATCTGCAGAACGGTGTTTGCCTTGTGCCAAAGACCGACGATCATGTCCGTCGGCTGAAGATGATCGAAAATGACATTGCCGAAATGGGCGGCGAAGCAGTGATTCTGGAAACGGTCGCGCTCGATCGAGCCCAGGATGACAAAGTCATCGCGCGCTTCAAGGCCGACCGTAACGAGCAGTACAAGGAATTCATTGGCCGATGCGCGGATTTCGAGAAAGAAATCGCCAAGGAAATCGCGATCAACAAATTCACCTATGCCGAACTCGAAGAGGAAGACACTGACTTGAGAAAGCTCCAGGGTTGGCTGGAAAAGATCAAAAAGCTCGATTTCTACGGCGCGCCGCTCGCTGAGGAAGCCACCGCGCGCCTCCGGGCCTGCGGGGAGCTTCTCGATGGCTACGCCCAACGGGTTTTTGACGCGCATGCCGAGAACCGTTGAGCCGTGCAACCAAGTCGGCGCGCCGACGGTCAACAAAGTGAACGCAGCGCCATCTGAAACGCGAAAGCGCATTCCTGCGGGAATCTGGGCGCTCGGCTTCGTGTCAATGCTGATGGATATCTCCTCGGAGATGATCCACGCGCTGCTGCCTGTCTACATGGTAACAGTACTGGGCACATCAACGCTCGCCGTCGGCATCATCGAGGGCATCGCCGAGGCGACGGCATCGATCACCAAGGTCTTTTCCGGCGCCCTCAGCGACTGGCTCGGCAAACGCAAGTTTCTCGCAGTGCTTGGCTATGGCCTCGCCGCTTTCACGAAGCCGATCTTTCCACTGGCCGCATCCTTGAATTGGCTGGTCGCCGCCCGTTTCATCGATCGTGTGGGCAAAGGAATACGGGGCGCACCACGCGATGCGCTCGTTGCCGACATCGCGCCGGCCGACCTGCGCGGCGCCAGCTTCGGCCTGCGCCAATCGCTCGATACGATTGGTGCCTTTGTCGGCCCAATCCTTGCCATCGGCCTGATGTGGCTGACCATGGATCACTTCCAGACGGTCTTCTGGGTCGCCGCCATTCCGGCCTTTCTTGCCGTCGCGCTTCTGTTGGCCGCGGTCAAGGAGCCCGAACGACCGAAACAGCTCCGCAAGGTTCGCATGCCGCTGCGTCGCGAGGAGCTGCGCCGCTTGGACGCCGCTTACTGGTGGATTGTGGCGGTTGCCGCGATCTTCACGCTTGCCCGGTTCAGCGAGGCATTTCTGATCCTTCGCGCGCAATCCATTGGCTTGTCTCTGGCACTCGTGCCAACCGTGCTGGTCCTTATGAGTCTCGTTTATTCGCTGTCGGCTTATCCCATCGGCATCCTGTCCGATCGCATGGATAGGGTGACCATTCTGGTCGTCGGGTTGGCTCTGCTGGTCGCGGCGGATCTGGTGCTGGCCTTTGCCACCGGCATTCTCGTCGTTGGTATTGGCGTTGTATTCTGGGGACTGCATATGGGCTTTACCCAGGGCCTGCTGACAACGCTCGTTGCCGAGGCTGCGCCCGCGGAGCTGCGGGGCACCGCTTTTGGCATGTTCAATCTGATTTGCGGTCTGGCCCTGCTTGCCGCCAGCGTCATCGCCGGAGCGCTTTGGGATGCGACCGGACCGCAGGGAACTTTCCTCGCCGGCGCCGCTTTCGCGGCGCTGACCATCGTGGGTCTGCTGCCTCTTCGCGGTCGGCTGGGAACACGACGTCATCACTGAGACAGGAAGAATCGATAGGTTCAAGCCAGTCCCCCCAACGCCACGGTGCGACAACGCAGGCCCGCACGCTCACATTCATCCGGCGCTCATCCAATAGGCCGAACTTGCAAAGGGGGAGCCCCGATCGGCAAGTTCGGCTATTCGTTCACCGGTACGCTGAGCGTCGATCCGACCCATTTGAAAGAGTTGCGTCAACGCAGCCAATCCGACGCGGAAGACGGGGAGGACGAGCCAATCGGCCCCCCGATCTCGAATAGCTTGCCAATCTCGGATAGCCTGCCGACCTCAGACCGCCTGCGCCGCATCCTCGATGCCGTGGAGACGGCCTTGTCGGATGTCATCCTGCTCGGCACAGAGGAGCAGGTGCGACTTGCCAGCCGTGCCGTGACCGAACTGGTCGCGGGCGGTCCGATTCATACCGGAGAGTTGGTCATTTCCCTGCGCAATTTTATCCGCCAGGCGCTCGACCTCGCCCCATACCGGGCGATCTCGCAATCCCCATGCAGGGGCCGGCGCGGCCGTCCGGCACCGGCGGGCGCAAAGGCGCAAACGAGACGTCTCGTGGCGGTGGAGGTGGCGTGGTGGGAGTGGAGGGGGGCTTGGCATCGGCATCCCTGGCACCGCCGATGACGAGCCGACGCGCACCCTGAAATAAAACCGTGACCATCGTCAAACTGTTGGCTGGCATTGTTGCATCGCGCCGAAGCTCCGTTTACGTTACAACATCCTGATTAACTGGGGCCCTTCGGATACAAAATGATGCGTATGATTCGGCGTTTTCCCCTTGTGGCGGGGCGCGCTGGCCATGATTGTGCTGACTGGCTGCGGCGAAACCAAAGTGGCAAGCCCGACAGCGCGTACATTGCCGCAGGCCCAGGCGCAGCCTTATAAGGTCGGCAACCCCTATCAGGTCGCCGGCGTCTGGTACTACCCCAAGGTCGATTACAGTTACGATGAAACCGGCATTGCCTCCTGGTACGGCCCGGGTTTCCACGGCAAATATACCGCCAATGGCGAGATTTATGACCAGAACGCCCTGACGGCGGCCCACAAGACCCTGCCGCTGCCCACCATGGTCCGCGTCACCAATCTGGAAAACGGCCGCTCCATCGTCGTCAGGGTCAATGACCGCGGGCCGTTTTCCAATGGCCGCATCATCGACATGACGCGTCGCGGCGCCCAGTTATTGGGTTTCATCGGCCCGGGCACGGCACGGGTCCGGGTCCAGGTCCTGTCGGAGGAAAGCCAGGCCTTGGCCGCTGCGGCGTCAGCCAAGGGTGCCGAAGGTTTCGGCCCCAAGCCGGCTGCCGCTCCCGCCGGCACGGTCACGGCAACGCCTTTGCCGCCGGTCGGCGCGACATCAACGGCACAGGCGACGCCACCGGCAACCCCGGCGCCGACGGCACAGGCGACGCCGGGCAAGACCGTCCTGGGTCAGGCGACCGAACCGGAGCCCGATGGCCAGGTTTCCCTGCAGCCCGTCCGGGCAACGAATATCTTCATCCAGGCCGGCGCCTTCACCCGCCAGTCCAATGCCCAGACCCTGACGGCGAAATTGTCGCGTTTCGGGCAGGTGCGGACGACGCCGATCTATGTCAATAACCAGCTCTTTTACCGCGTCCGCCTCGGCCCGCTCGCCAATGTGAGCCAAGCGGATCAGGTATTGCAGCAGGTCATCCAGTCGGGCCAAACGGAAGCCAGGATCGTCGTCGACTAAGCCGGCAGGCGAGTCCACTGCCCAGCCCGTTGATGCGATGGGGAAATTTCCTGCGGGAACGCGTCGAACCGCTTGACGTGCGGCCTGATTTGCCGCAGCTTGCGGCACAGACGATAATCGAAATTTGCCTTACGACTCAGGTGGTTCCATGATTCTCTCCGCTCGACATGCAGCGCGACCCGTCGCACTTCTGATGGTTGGCTTGCTGATGGGGGCGATCCCGCTCAGCATGGCGGTGGCAGAGCCGATCGAAACGGATGCCCAACGGGCCTATATCCTCGATTACCAGACCGGCGCGGTCCTCCTGGATAAGAAAGGTGACGAGCGCCTGCCGCCGGCATCGATGAGCAAGCTGATGACCATTTACCTGCTGTTCGATGCCTTGAAGCGGGGTGATGTGAAGCTGACCGACACGTTCCATGTCAGCAAGAAAGCCTGGTCGACCCAAGGCTCGAAGATGTTCGTGGAGCTTGATTCGAATATCTCGGTCGAGGATCTGATTCGCGGCATCATCATCCAGTCGGGCAATGATGCTTGCGTGGTGGTGGCGGAAGGGCTTGCCGGCACGGAAGAGGCTTTTGCCGAACGGATGACGACCAAGGCCAAGGAAATCGGCCTGACCGGCAGTCATTTCGTCGATGCGTCGGGCTTGCCCGATCCCGAGCAGTATATGACCGCGCGTGACCTCGCTATCCTGGCAAAGCGCCTGATCAACGATTTCCCCCAATATTACCATTACTTCTCGGAGAAGGAATTCACCTGGCACGGCATCAAGCAGGGCAACCGCAACCCCTTGCTCTACCGTCAGGGTAGCGGCGTCGACGGTCTGAAGACCGGCCACACCGAGGAAGCCGGCTTTGGCCTGGTCGCCTCCGCCGTGCGCGATAATCGCCGCATCATCGCCGTGATGCAGGGGACGACCAGCATGCAGAATCGTGCCGATAGCGGCGGCGCGCTGATCGACTGGGCCTTCCGCGAGACCGCAAATTACACCATTGCCAGCAAGGGCGCCGTTCTTGCCGAAGCTCCCGTCTGGATGGGCGATGCCAAGACCGTGCCGCTCACCGTCGATAAGGACCTGATCGCGACCTTGCCCCGGTCGGCACGCCAGAAAGTGGCGGCGAAAGCGGTCTTCAACGGTCCAGTCGAAGCGCCGGTGGCTGCCGGTACACAGATCGGCAATTTGGTGATCAGCGTTCCCGGCCAGCCGGATTTCCAAGCACCGCTGGTCGCCGGCGCCGATGTCCCGCGTCAAAGCCTGCCGGGCCGCATGTTCGCCAAGCTGCAATATCTGGTTTTCGGCGGGAGCTAAGATGGGCTCTGCGCCGGTCCAACGGAATCGCGACGGACGGGATTGCGGCAGACCAAACCGTTTCATAACCTTCGAAGGCGGTGAGGGGGCGGGGAAATCGACCCAGATCCGCCTTCTGGCCGAAGCGTTGCGCGCAACAGGCGAGCCGGTCGTGCTGACCCGCGAGCCCGGCGGTTCGCCCGGCGCGGAAGAGATCCGCAAATTGCTGGTCGAAGGATTACCGGGCCGCTGGACGCCGGAAACCGAGGTGCTGCTGCATTTCGCGGCACGGGCCGATCATCTCGATAAGGTCATCCGGCCGGCCTTGGCTGAGGGCAAGTGGGTGCTGTGCGACCGCTTCGCCGATTCCACGATTGCCTATCAGGGTTACGGCCACGGTCTCGATCTCGCCTGGCTGGACGCGCTCCGGCGGCAGATCGTCGGCGCAACGGAACCCGGATTGACGGTGATTTTCGATCTGCCGGTCGAGACCGGCCTGGCACGCGCCGCTGCTCGGCTCCCGGCGGGTGCATCGGCAGAAGATCGCTATGAACGGATGGACCGGACATTCCATCAGCGCCTGCGCGACGGTTTTTTGGCAATGGCCAAAGCGGCGCCGGACCGCTACCAAATCCTGCCGGCGGATCGCCCGGTCGCCGAAGTTGCTGAGGCCTTGCGCGAAATCGTGTCGCGGCATTTCGGCCTGACGCTTCCGGCGCCGGCATCGGCACCATCAAGCCGGGGCTGATCTCCCATGGCCCGCAAGCCCACAGCCGCAGCAGCGATCGACGAACCAACCGGCCCGGTGGTCAGCACCGGCCTGATCGGCCATGAAGCGGCCGAACAAAGCTTTCTGAAAGCCCTGGCCCGTGGGCGCATGCCGCATGCCTGGCTGATTACCGGGCCGCGCGGGGTCGGCAAGGCGACGCTGGCCTATCGCATGGCGCGCCGGCTGCTGAGCGAAGCGCCGGTCGTCGCCGAGCTGGAAGCAGAGGCGGGAATCGGCCTGTTCGGCGATGCGCTTCCTGCTGCCGCTCCGGCGCAGCAGGCATTGCCGGCAGACAGCCTCGACATGCCGCCGGACCATCCGGTGTTTCGCCGCATCGTCGCGCAATCCCATCCCGATCTACGGATCCTGCAACGCAAAGTGAACGAGAAGACAGGCAAGCTGCGCAGCGAAATCCTGATCGAGGATGTCCGCGACGTCATCGACTTCCTGCATCTGAAACCGGCCGAGAGCTATTGGCGCGTCGTTCTCGTCGACGCAGCCGACGATCTCAACCGCAATGCCGCCAATGCCATTCTGAAGATGCTGGAAGAACCGGCGGCGCGGACCGTCCTGATCCTGATCAGCCATGCGCCCGGTAGCCTGTTGCCAACCATTAGGTCGCGTTGCCGGCGCCTCGCTTTGGCGCCGCTGCCGGCGGAAGTGCTGAAACGAGCTTTGGCCGACCGGTGCGCGAACGCCGATCCGGCCGATCGCGACGCCGCCATGGCGATTGCCGCCGGCAGCCTGGGACAGGGGATTGCCCTGTTGGAACAGAATGGCCTGCCGGTCTTTCGCGCGGTTCTTGCCGGCATGGCGAACTGGCCCAATCTGAACATGACGGCGCAGCATCAATTGGCCGACCGCCTCGCCAGCCGCGGCAATGAGGGCGAATTCGAAATCGCCGTCGAGGCGCTGGATTGGTGGCTGAAGCGGCTGTGCCGGAAAATGGCGCTGAGTCAGCAAGGACCGGACCATGACGTGGAGCCGGAATTGTTCGACGGTGAAAGGGAATTGATCGCCCGTTGCCATCGGGCTGCCAGCCTTGATCGCTGGATCGAGCTATGGGAAAAACTCAATCGTCTGTTTGAGCGGGTCGTCACCGTCAATCTCGACCGCAAGCAAGCCTGGATCGCCGGTTGCCTGGCCATTCAGTCGCTCAGCCGGTGAGATAGGGCCGGTAAGATAGGGGCCGCACCGCCGGCAAGATGGCGCGGTCATCTGCCAGATCGGACCACGATCCCAAGCCTTCCAGCTTTTCCCGATCGCGCTTTATCTTATTGATGAGAGACGGAGTCACGTTTCAGGCCGCATGGCAAAGCAATTCTGCTTGAAACGATCCGGCTCTAATGTCATCCGGCCGCGTCCTGTGCTAAGCAGGCGGAAAGCAGCGACGGGCGGCGCCGATTGCCGCTGCCGGTGGAGCTGTCCAATGAAGGAGTTCGATCAATGGCCGAGGCCAAACGTTATTACGTTACAACGCCGATCTATTACGTCAATGACGCGCCCCATATCGGCCATGCTTACACGACCCTGGCCTGTGACGCCCTGGCGCGGTTCATGCGGCTGGACGGCTATGACGTGCATTTCCTGACCGGCACCGACGAACATGGCCAGAAGGTGGAAAAATCGGCAAAGGCAGCCGGTGTCGATCCGCAAGCCTTCACCGACAAGGTGTCGCAGAATTTCCGCGATCTCGCCAAGGCGATGAATTACAGCAATGACGATTTCATCCGCACCACCGAAGAGCGGCACAAGAAGGCCTGCCAGGAAATCTGGCGCCGGCTGAAGGATCGCGGTGAGATCTATCTCGGCTCCTATGCCGGCTGGTATGCGGTGCGCGACGAAGCCTATTATGGCGAAGACGAATTGACCGTGGGGCCGAACGGCAAGAAGATCGCGCCCAGCGGCGCCGAGGTCGAATGGGTCGAAGAGCCGAGCTATTTCTTCAAGCTCTCCGAATGGGGCGACAAGCTGCTGGCATTCTACGACGCCAATCCGGATTTCATCGCGCCGGAAAGTCGCCGCAACGAAGTGATCAGCTTCGTCAAATCCGGTCTGAAGGACCTGTCGATCTCACGCACTACCTTCAACTGGGGCGTCCAGGTGCCGGACGATCCGGATCATATCATGTATGTCTGGCTCGATGCCTTGACCAACTACATTACCGCGGTCGGTTTCCCCGATGATCAGTCGGCCATGTACAAGAAGTTCTGGCCGGCCGATCTGCATATGGTCGGCAAGGACATCCTGCGCTTCCATGCCATCTACTGGCCGGCCTTCCTGATGGCGGCCGACCTGGAACCGCCGCGCCGCGTCTTCGCCCATGGCTGGTGGACCAATGAAGGCCAGAAGATATCGAAGTCGCTCGGCAATGTGATCGCGCCCCTGCATCTGGTCGAGAAATACGGCCTCGACCAGACACGCTATTTCCTGCTGCGGGAAATTCCATTCGGCAATGACGGCGACTTCTCGCATCGCGCCATGGTCCAGCGCATGAACAGCGATCTCGCCAATGGCATCGGCAACCTGGCACAGCGCTCGCTCTCGATGATCAACAAGAACTGCGACGCCGCCGTGCCACAGCCGGGGGATTTCAACGAGGCGGATGAACGCCTCATCAATGCTGCCGAAGAAGCTTTGCCAAAGGTGCGGGATTTCATTCGCGAGCAGGGCTTCCACAAGGCCCTGGAGACGATCTGGCAAGTGATCGGTGAGGCCGACCGCTATGTCGATGAACAAGCTCCCTGGGCGTTGCGCAAAACCGATCCGGCCCGCATGAACACGGTGCTCTATGTGCTTGCCGAAACGATCCGCCGGCTCGGCTTGCTGCTTCAACCCTTCATGCCGCAATCGGCGGAACGACTGCTCGATCAGCTTGTTCTTTCACCGGAGGCCCGCACCTTCGCCGCCTATGGGCGCGATCATGCGTTGAAGCCGGGCACGGCCTTGCCGAAGCCGGAAGGTGTCTTCCCGCGTTTTGTCGAACCTGAAGCCGCATCATGAATGCATCCCTGGAATCCGTCCGGCTGGTCGATAGCCACTGCCACCTCGATTTCACCGATTTCTCCGGCGAGATCGACCAGGTACTGGACCGCGCCGCCGCACAGGGTGTGCGGCGCATGGTCACCATCTGTACGAAGGTGACGGAATTCGACCGCGTACTGAAACTGGCGGAAGCGCATGATGTCCTGAGCTGTTCCGTCGGCATTCACCCGCATGAAGCCGATCATCATCCCGAGGTGGATGTCGTAAAGCTGGTGGAATTAGCCCGGCATCCCAAGGTGGTGGGGATTGGCGAAGCAGGGTTGGATTACTTCTATGACAAGAGCGACCGCAACCGCCAGCAAGCGGTTTTCGCGACCCATATCGAAGCCGCCCGTGAAAGTGGCTTGCCGTTGATCGTGCATTCGCGCGAGGCCGATGCGGATACCGTGCGCCTGTTGCAGGAAGGTGCCGGGAAGGGCGGCCTGACCGGCGTCATCCATTGCTTCACCTCGACGCAATATCTCGCCGATGCGGCGCTGGAGATGGGTTTCTACATCTCGCTTTCCGGTATCGTCACCTTCAAGAATGCCGAAGCCCTGCGTCAGGTGGCCCGCACCGTGCCGCATAACCGGCTGCTGGTCGAAACGGATTCGCCCTATCTGGCGCCGATTCCCCAGCGCGGCAAACGCAACGAGCCGTCTTTCGTCCGGCACACGGCAAGTTTCGTCGCCGACATGCTGGGCCTGCCACTGGCTGATTTCGCTGCCCAGACGACGGCGAATTTCCATCGCCTGTTCCGGAAAGTGCCGCAGGATGGAGGCGCCGCATGACGGCGATGGCAAAAGTCACCGTGCTGGGCTGCGGCGGATCCGGCGGCGTGCCCATGATCGGGCCCAATTGGGGCAAATGCAATCCGGACAATCCCAAGAACCGCAGGCGCCGGGTTTCGGTCTTGGTCGAACATCCGCGCGCCAAGATCCTGCTCGATACCTCGCCCGATCTGCGCATGCAGATGCTGGATGCCGGTGTCGGCAAGATCGATGCCATTCTCTATACCCATGATCATGCCGATCATACGCAGGGCATCGACGACGTCCGTTTCCTGAAAGCCTCGTCAGGTGCCACGATCGATGTCTATGCCTCGGAAGAAACGCTGGGCAGCCTCAGCCAGCGCTTCAATTACATCTTCCGACAGGAAACCAAAGGCTCCGGCCATCTTTACAAGCCGTTCCTGACACCGCATCCGATCCGCATTCCGTCGCACTTCCGGATCAACGATATCGAGATCGATGCCTTCGAGCAGGAGCATGGCTTCGGCAGCGTGACCACCGGCTACCGCATCGGCAGCATGGCCTATTCAACCGACGCGGTGAACATTCCCGAATACGCCTTCGACTTGCTGCAAGGCCTCGATCTGTGGATCGTTGATTGCCTGCGCTTCGAGCCGCATGAAACGCATGCGCATTTCGACAAGGCACTGGAATGGATTGCCCGCGTGAAGCCGAAACATGCCGTGCTGACGCATCTCAATCATCTGGTCGATTACGATGTGATCCGCGATCGCTGTCCACCCGGTGTCGAACCGGCCTATGACGGATTGACGATCGAGATTTCCGCCTGACGGTCAGGAGATACTGATGAAAGCCCAAGGCGAGGGGGCGTGAACCGGATGACGACCGCCAATGATCATCATCATGGCCATTCTCACGATGCTCATGCCCATAACCATGGCCACGGGCATCACGGCCATAGCCATGCACCCGCCAGTTTCGGGCGGGCCTTCGCCATCGGCACGGTCCTCAATCTGGCTTTCGTCATCGTCGAAGCGGCCTATGGCATCATCAGCGATTCCATGGCGCTGCTGGCCGATGCCGGCCACAATCTGAGCGACGTTCTGAGCTTGATCGTCGCCTGGATCGCGATGTCGCTGTCGCAACGGCAGCCGACGGTACGCTTCACCTATGGGCTGCGCAGCTCCTCGATCCTCGCGGCGCTGTTTAACGCCTTGTTCCTGCTGCTGGTCATTGGCGGTATTGCCTGGGAGGCGTTGCGCCGCCTGGCCGAGCCGCCGGCCGTTGCCGGCACGACCATGATGGTGGTCGCCGCGATCGGCGTTCTCATCAATGCCGGCACGGCGATGCTTTTCATGCAGGGCCGCAAGGGCGATCTCAATATCCGGGGTGCTTATCTCCATATGATTGCTGATGCCGCGATTTCTGCCGGTGTCGTTCTGTCCGGCGCCGTGATCTATTTCACCGGTTGGAATGTCGTGGACCCGGTGGTCAGCCTCGTCGTGTCGGTCCTGATTGTCTATGGCACCTGGGGACTGCTGCGGGATTCAGTCTGCATGACCTTCGGCGCCGTTCCGGACGCCATCGACCCGACCGAAGTTCGACAATACCTTTCGGCGCAAGCCGGTGTCGCCGCCATACACGACCTGCACATCTGGTCGCTGAGCACCACCGAGACGGCTTTGACGGCTCATCTGGTCATGCCATCAGGCCATCCTGGCGATCAGGTCATCGATCGCATCGCCGATGAGCTGAGCCAAAAATTCGGTATCGGCCACGCGACGCTCCAAGTCGAACTCGATGGCGACAAGTGCCGCTTGGCGCCGGATCATATCGTTTAACGGCATGCCAATCGCCGTCACCGAATTGCTGCTGTCGCTGGTGGTGATCCTTGTCGCCGCTGAATTTTTCACCAACGGGCTCGAACATCTGGGCGCCCGGCTGACCCTGTCGGAAGGCGTCACCGGATCGCTCTTCGCCGCCGTCGGCACGGCCTTGCCTGAGACGACGGTGCCGTTTCTGGCTCTTTTTGCCGGCACAACGGATGTCAATGTCAACGAAGAGATCGGTGTCGGCGCCATCCTTGGTGCACCGCTGATGCTGTCGACCTTGTCGATCGGCCTGATGGCTTTCGCCGTGCTGGGGCGACGCGGGGTGAGGGGCCGGCTTCGCCCCGAACATGGCGGGCTTACGCGTGACCTCAATTTCTTTCTCTTCGCCTTCGTCTTGACGACGATTGCGATGTTCGTACCGCAGGAGCCGCGATACATCCGCGGCATCCTGAGCGCATGCTTGGCTTTCACTTATTTCGCCTATCTGCTGTTCACCTTGCGGGCTTCGGACCGGCTGGTTGAGCACGGTCATAAGACGGAAGCAGAAAACAAACTGCTGATCAGCCGGCTCGGCTTGCCGACGACTTGGGCGACGATCGTCCTGCAGCTCGTCATCGGCCTGGCTTTACTGGTCGGCGGCGCCAAGGGCTTCATTTTCGGCGTCGAAGGCGTTTCCGCCCATCTGGGCCTTTCAGCCTTGTTGCTGTCATTGCTGATCATTCCGGTGGCGACGGAGCTGCCGGAGAAGATCAACAGCATTCTCTGGATCCGCCGCGGCAAGGATACGCTGGCCTTCGGCAATATCACCGGCGCCTTGGTGTTCCAGGGAACCGTGCTGCCGGCCATCGGTATTCTGCTGACGCCCTGGCAGCCGCGTATCGAGGTCCTGATGGGCGTGCTGGTTACCCTGGTCGCGACTGCCTGGCTGCGCCTGATGGCCTCAGGTCGGGGTGGCCTGCCAGTCTGGGTGCCGTTCATCAATATTCTTCTATATATCGTCTATCTGACGGTCACGCTCACCAGATGAGCGATCTGTGGGGACGCATTGGGGAATGCATTTATTTTCCATAATATATATTATGCGACAAACAGATAGCCCCTTGGGACCGGCCGGCTCATAAGGCACCGCTCCTTACTTCGCCGGTGCGCGTATCTAATTGGCGGCGGCTTGCGGGCAAATCGTAATGACGTGAGTATACGGAACCCGCAGCAGATCATGCCGCAGATAGCCGCTGGCTTGCGGGAAAACCCGCCGCTCAAGATCCAGATATCCGTCGAGCGTCCGGACGTTCCGGCCCGAATCCAGTTTCGACATGAGATAAGCGATCGGATTCTGCCCGTCTTCGAAACCGCAATCGAATGCGACAACACGGCCACCGGGATTAAGCGCCCGCTTTGCTCCTGCCATGATGCGGAGCACCTGGGCATCGTCCAGGTGATGCAGGAGGCCGATCATCGTGATGAGGTCGAATTTGTTACTTGAAGTCTCCAGATACGCGATAGCATCGCCGGCATGAAACTCGGCTTCGGGAAAATTCGCTTTGGCGGCGGCCACATGCGCAGGATTGAGGTCAACGCCAATGTACCGGCTCGACCTCAAGAGCGGCATGATGCCTCCCGCCCCGCATCCCAGGTCCAGGACGGCTTCCCCGCCTTTCGGCAGAATGATTTCGTTGACTAAGCGCTCGATGCTGCCGCTGCGCGCAAGTGATTTTTGGATCACCTTGTGCAGCGCCGGGACCTGCGTGATCTTGTAAATGCCTTTGGTGAATTGTGCCATGCTGCCCCCACTCCTCTAGGGCAATTTGACGTTATCCGGCGGTAAATTCAACTAGCCGGCCACACGCCACCTCTGTAAATCAGATCCTAAAACCGGCAAGTCAAAACCGGCTGGCCGCGAACGGCTCGAGCGGCAACGCCGGTGTCCGCTTGAGCACCAGATCCGTCACCAATCTGGCTGTCGCAGCGCATTGCGTCAGCCCCAGATGCCCGTGGCCGAAGGCGTAGATGATCTGTCCGCTGGCGGTCGACGGACCAATCACCGGCAGGGAATCCGGCAGCGAGGGCCGATAGCCCATCCATTGCGTACCGCCTTCGGTCTTCAAGCCGGGCAGGAATTTGGCGGCCTTTTGTAGCATGACCTCGGATCGGCGGAAGTTTGGCGGCAGGTCCAGGCCGCCAAGCTCGACGGCACCGCCGACGCGGATGCCGGTGCTCAACGGCGTGATGACAAAGCCATGGCCACCGAAGATCAACTGGCGCTTTAAGGCGAAAGCCGAGACCGGCAGCGTCGTGTTATAGCCACGTTCCGTTTCAAGCGGAACCCGATCACCAAGATCGGCGGCAAATCTCTTCGACCAGGCACCGGAGGCCACGATTGCATGACGCGACCGCAAGCTACGGCCGTCGCTCAGAATGATCTCCACGCCCTCAGCGGCCGGCTGCAGCCTTCGCACCTCGGCAACGATCAGCTCGGCGCCCGTCCGGAGAACGGAGTCGCCGAGATGCCTGGTCACCAGATAAGGATCGGAAACCGTCTGCCATTTCGGCGAGAAGGTACCGCAAATGAAGCCCGGATTGAGGCCGGGCTGAAGCTCGGCCAGATCGGCGCCCCACACATGCCGGAACTCAATCCCCTGCTCTTCCCTCAGCTTCCATCCCGGCAAGGATGCCCGGAATTCGTGCTCGGTCTCATAGAGCTCCAAGGCGCCATCGGAGCGCAACATCGACAGCGCGCCGCGTGCGGTCATCAGCGACCTGGCCTCGCGGGCGGACAGCTGCATGAGCTGCGCCTGCACGGCGGAATTCATTTTGAACGTGCTGCTGCGGCTGGCCCAACCGAAGCGGATGAGCCATGGCAGGATTTTCAGCAGATATGGCGGCGGAATGGTCAGCGGCCCCAAGGGATCGAACAGCCACTTAGGCGCCTTGAGGATGATCCCGGGCGATGCCAGCGGCATGATATCCGAAAAGGCAAACGCCCCCGCATTGCCCCTGCTGGTTTCCAGGCCAATGCCTTTTTTGTCGATCAGAGCAACGGATTGCCCGCTTTCCTGCAGGTAGCAAGCGATTGCGACACCGATAATGCCCGCACCGATAATGATCACATCGTAATCGGTCCGGGTGGTCGAGGCAGAGGCGCCGGTAGACACGTCTTCAATCCGTCTTCTGAGCCGAAAGGACCACCCTTATGTTGCAGTTTTCCGGGCGACGCAATGCTTGGCACCGAGACACGCGCCCGTCGGAATATAATCAATCGTAATCAATGGCTTATGCGTTGCGGCGATTGCAGCGGCGGCACAGGACCGACCTGATATTTTGCGATATCGCGAGGCCCTGCATGACCGTCATCACCGGGACTTCCATCTAGCCACTAGGACCGCTTCGAGTCATGATACGCCCAACCGTAAGCATCAATGCGGGCTTGGCCCAGCCCGGAACCCCGGTGGCGGCGTGCGGTATCTCGTCGAGCGTTACGCCGAGGGAAGCCACCAGAGTCTTGATATTTATCGATCAGTAAATCGCATTCGAGGTGAGCATCAACGATCGGTGTCGGAGGGGCAAATGATGGATTTCGTCGTTGCGACGCTTTTATCGATCGGCGCCATGATTGGGGGCTGGTTCTGGGACCCAGATATCCCTAGTTTTCCAGTCATCAAGATGGCGATCGCCGTTTTGGTCTTCACCCTGACCATCATTTTCATCACGTTCTGGCCTTTTTTCTGGTGGCGCAAATATCTCCGCCGACGGTCGAGCAAGAACATTGTCCGGCAGGGCCAAACGGATCTGCTGGATCGCGCCTCGTCTCACAAATGATCGAGGCTGTTTGGAATTACGATCCAGGGCCGGTTTCAGCCTTCAATGCGGCCCGACGTCGGCGTGGCGGTGGTGCCAAGGTCCTGGAAAAAACGAAGCAGGTAGCCATCCGGGTCCTGGATCAGGAACTGGCGATTGCCCCCATAGACATCCCCTGTCCTGTACCAGGCATCCTCCACCGGCCGGAACAACGGGAGGCCTGCCGCCTCGATGCGCCGTAGCAGGTTATCGAGATCTCCTACTTCGATTTGCAGGCTGATGCCCCGGCCATAGGGATATTCCCGCGCGCCGGTTTTCCAGAAATCGCTCTCCTGCTCGATCATCAGATGGACGCCGTCCAGATCGAGATAAGCGAAACGTTGCGCGGGGCGGTCATACCGGATGCAGCAGCCGATAATCTCCACATAGAATCGCAAACTCTTGTCGAAATCCGAGACAAGCAGTTCCGGAACCAGTTTCGGTTTGCTCATTTGACTTCACTTTCCCGCGAGAATCCCCCACTTAATGGAAAGACAATAGACATAAATCTGAACGGATTGCACCCATGCCAGCAAGCGCCCAGAAGCATGATATTTCCTGGCTCCTCACCCGGCGATCGGCCGCCGTCAAGCGCCTGGGGATGCCGGCACCGAGCGAGACCGAGCTTGGCCAGATCCTGTCGGCTGGATTGACAGCGCCGGATCATGGCGCGATGCGACCCTGGCGTATCGTGCAATGCACCGATGATGGGCGCGAAAGACTGGCGGACCTCTTCATCGCAGCCAAGCGGCGGTCAAGACCCGATGCAACGGAAGCGGAGTTGGCGAGGGAGCGTGATAAGGCCCTGCGGCCGCCGGTCCTGCTAGCCATCCTGGCGAAGCCGAAAATGACCAAGCCCGAGATCACGGAAGCGGAACAGATCGCCTGCGCCGGCGCGGCCATGCAGAGCATGCTCCTGGCCGCCTATGGTCTGGGTTATGGCGCCATCATTCTCAGTGGATCGCGTTGCGCTGACCCTGAGGTACGGCGGGCTTTCGGCGCCGAAGAAACCGACCACCTGCTCGGCTTCATCAGCATCGGCACCATCGTCGAAACGCCGATCCCCTCGCGCCGGCCCACGCTCGACGAGATGCTGGAAATTTTCGACGCAGAGGGGCTTAGAGGAAAGTAAGTCGAGGGGAAAAGACAGTGTTCCTCCCCTCTCCTCCTTTTATCCCACCTTCTTTCATCCTAACCGGCCAGTGATATAGGCCGAGGTCCGCTCGTCTTGCGGCCGCTCGAAAATCTGCACGGTGTTTCCGAACTCAACCAACTCGCCCATATACATGAAGGCGATGTAATCGGAGACGCGGGCCGCCTGCTGCATGCTGTGGGTCACGACGACGAGCGTGAACTGGCTTTTCAACTCATAGAAAAGCTGCTCGATTTTGCTGGTCGCAATCGGATCCAGGGCCGATGTCGGCTCGTCAAAGAGAATGACTTCCGGCCGCAGAGCGACGGCGCGCGCGATACAGAGACGCTGCTGTTGACCACCGGAAAGGCTGAGACCGCTATCCTTGAGCTTATCCTTGACCTCGTCCCAGAGCGCGGCCTGGCGCAACGCCTCTTCGACCCGGTCATTGAGATCCTGGCGCGACAACCTCTCATGATGCTGCAGCGCATAGGCTACATTGTTGTAGATCGACATCGGGAACGGATTGGGCTTCTGGAACACCATGCCGATCGCATTGCGCAGGCGACTCAATGGATAACCGGGATCCAGCACATTCTGTCCGTCCAGTATCAAGCTGCCGGTCGCCGTCTGATCCGGATAGATCGAATACATGCGATTGAACATCCGCAGCAATGTGGATTTGCCGCAACCGGACGGACCGATGATCGCCGTCAGCCGTTCCTGCGGGATCGACAGGCTGACATTGCGCAGTTGCTGGCTCTTTCCATAGAAGAAATTCAGCCCCTGCGCTTCGATCTTGATGACCTCGTTGTCCCGCGAGGTCGATGTCAAGCTGGCGGCCTGAGCCGTCGCCCGCAGACCGGCCAGAGGATGAAAAGCGGCACTGCCGGTTGCTGCACGTTGATTAATCATTTCCATGCCTCCGGCGCGCCAACAACGCACGCGATGTAATGCTGATGAAAAGAACGAAGATCGTCACGATGAGCGCACCGGCCCAGGCCAGGGAATGCCAGCTATCATAAGGGCTCAACGCGTACTGGAAGATGACCACCGGGATATTCGCCATCGGGTTGGCGGGATTGTCTGTCCAGAACTGGTTATTGAGCGCGGTGAACAGCAAAGGCGCCGTCTCACCGCTGATCCGGGCAATCGCCAGCAGGACACCGGTGACCATGCCGGCACTGGCCGCACGATAGAGAATCTGGGTCGTCAGCTTCCATTGCGGCAGGCCAAGCGCCAGGGCCGCCTCACGCATTGAGTTCGGTACGAGCTGCAGCATTTCATCGGTGGTGCGCACGACGACCGGCAGCAGAATGAAAGCCAAGGCAATGCCCCCTGCCCACCCGGAGAAATGCCCGGTCTGACGCACGATCAGCGTATAGACGAAGAGACCGATCACGATCGACGGTGCGCTGAGCAGAATATCGTTCACGAAGCGGATGGTCTCGCCGAGCTTGCTTCTCCGGGCGCGTTCGGCAAGGAACGTGCCGGCGGCGATGCCGATCGGCGTGCCAAGGATGATGCCGACGCCCACCATCACGAGGCTACCAAAGATGGCGTTGAGCAGGCCACCCTCATCCCCCGGCGGTGGCGTCATTTCAGTGAAGAGTTTGAAGTTGATGGCACTCGCACCGTTGATGAATGTCGTCAGCAGGATCCAGGCCAGCCAGAACAGGCCGAAGAGCGCCGCAAGCGTAGAAAGACCCATGGCGATCCTGTTCTTGGCATGACGCCAGCGGAAACGGGATTGACTGACAGCTCGCATCTCACGCTCCCTTCTGGCGCTCGAGGCGCCGCAGCAGCAGCTTCGCCGCGGCGAGAACAACGAAAGTGACAATGAACAGCAGGAAGCCGAGCGCGATCAGCGACGAGAGATAAATATCGGAATCCGCTTCGGTGAATTCATTGGCGATCGCCGCGGCAATGGAATTGCCGGGCTCCAGCAACGAGATGCTGAGGTTATGCGCGTTGCCGAGCACGAAGGTCACGGCCATGGTTTCGCCGAGTGCACGGCCCAAGCCCAGCATGATGCCGCCGACCACAGCCGTGCGGGTATAAGGCAGGACCACATCCCAAACCACTTCCCAGGTCGTGCAGCCGAGCGCATAGGCCGAATGTTTCAGCGTCACGGGGACGAGCGTGAAGACGTCGCGCATGACCGAGGAAATGAAGGGGATGATCATGATGCCGAGGATGATGCCAGCCGTCAGCATGCCGATTCCCATGGGCGCACCCTGGAACAGGGATCCGATAACCGGCAACGGGCCAAGATTGCTGTCAAGCCAGGGCTCGATATGATCCGACATGAAGGGAACGAAAACGAACAGGCCCCACATGCCATAGATGATGCTCGGGATACCGGCCAGGAGTTCGATCGCCGAGGCAACCGGGCCACGCATCCAGCGCGGCGCGACTTCCGTCAAAAAGAAAGCAATGCCGAAGCTGACCGGGACGGCGATCAGGATGGCGATGAATGACGTCACCAGGGTGCCGTAAATCGGAACCAGAGCCGCGAATTTCTTGCCGACGGCGTCCCATTCGGTTCCGTAGAAGAAGCGCCAACCAAATGTCTCGAAAGCAAGACGCCCGCCCCATAGCATCGACAGCGCCGCGCCGCTCAGTGAGATCAACACGAAAAAGGCGGCCGCCGCAATCGACCAGTTGAAGGCCTTATCGGCTGCCACATCCTTCCAGGAATGCTTGGCTGTCGGTCCCGCAGCATCCTGCTGACGGGAGACGGGAAGGTCGGCGGCAAGATGATTATTGGTCATGAATATTGCTTTCCGACATCATGCGACGAAGCGGGAGCATCGCAATCCTGGAATGCTTCCCGCTTCGCCCGTATGAAACGTCTCGTGACGAGACGCTTAGACGCCAGACAGATTCAATTACTTGAAATCTGCCTTCCAATAGGTTTCGATCTGGCTCACCAGCTCTTTGGGAAGCGGCACGTAGTCGAGCGCGGCGGCCTGCTTCTGACCGTTTTCCAGTGCCCACTTGAAGAAATCGAAAGCCTGCTTCGAGCGCTCGGCATCCTTCGGCTGCTTGTACATCAGCACGAAAGTGGTCGCGGTGATCGGATAGGCCGCATCACCCGGCGCATCGGTCATGACCAGATAGAAGTCCTTCGCATTGGTCCAATCGGCGGTGGCCGCGGCAGCCTGGAAGCTCTTCGCATTCGGGGCGATGAACTTGCCCGACTTGTTCTGCATCAGGGCATAGGTCATCTTGTTCTGCAGGACATAGGCGTATTCGACATAGCCGATCGAACCCTTAATACGATTCACGTAAGCGGCCACGCCTTCATTGCCCTTACCGCCCACGCCGGTCGGCCAGGAGACAGAGGTACCTTCGCCGATTTTCGACTGCCAGTCGGCACTTTCCTTCGACAGATAATTGACGAAGTTGAAAGTCGTACCCGATCCATCGGAACGATGGACGACGGTGATCTTGGTGGCCGGAAGCTTCAGGCCGGAATTGAGCTTGGCGATTTCCGGATCATTCCAGGTCTGCACCTTGCCGAGATAGATATCGGCCAGAACCGAGCCCGACAGCTTGAGCTTGCCGGCAGCGATGCCAGGCAGATTGACGACCGGAACAACGCCACCGATAACCGAGGGAAACTGGCCGAGGCCGAGCTGATCCAGCTCGTCAGGCTTCATCGGCATATCGGACGCACCGAAATCAACGGTTGCAGCTTTAATCTGCGCAATGCCGCCGCCGGAGCCAATCGACTGATAGTTCACTTTGTTGCCGGTGGTCGTGCTGTAGTCAGCGGACCACTTGGAAAGGATGGGATAAACAAAAGTAGAGCCGGCACCCGTGATTTCGGCAGCGCTGGCAGTTCCAATCAACGCGATCCCACACAGCGTCGCTGCGACGGTATGCGTAATCATCTTCGAATATTTCATCTGTAAAAGTCTCCCAATTCGAAACGAATGGCTTTGCGGTGGGAGCTCTCACATAGTCCAAACCCTGTTACCCTTTTTTGACGGTTCTGTCTTAACTTCAGAATCAGTTCATCATTCGCACACTGACGCTATCGGCAGCGCAGAATGAGGCTTTATCAGCAAGTTTCCTGACGCACCAATCTATGGATTGTCAGCAATCAGACAGCTTTCTGATGATTTTACTGACAGCGAAGAACCAATAGGCGCGCTGCTATCTCAGCGGAAATTGATTCGCTTTGCCGGCAATCGAAGTTCAAGCGAAGGGCCGGCTGACAAATCCCGAACCTGCCATGCCGAAGCGCCATGGCGTTTCAACGGCACGCGAGATGCCGATACGCGGACCGATCGCGATCTCGTGTCGCTTGATGCGACGCAGAACCGAAAACGGTGGCTGATCGAGCGGATGACCATCCTGCGCCTTGGTGATGTTCAGCGCCTGGCACACGCGGCCTGGTCCCGAACATAGCTTGCGTCGCTCCCTTGTACCCCGGCGCTCTTCAATCAAGGCCAGGCCGTCCGTTGGCTCGATGGCGCGGATGAGCACACCGCTCGCCATCTCGCCGTGTTTAGGAAGGCGGCCGCAGACGAAATTCAGGCACCAATGAATGCCGTAAGAGCGATAGACATAAGCATGGCCCGGCGGTCCGAACATCGAGGCGTTGCGCGACGTCCGCCCACCATAGCAGTGTGACGCCGGATCCTCGTGATCATAGGCTTCGGTCTCGACGATGATCCCGCCGCAGCCATCGAAAAGCACTTTGCATCCGATCAATTCCTTCGCCACGGTCACCACCGGACGTGCGAAGAAGGCTTGAGTCAGAGGTTGAACATCCGGCATCTGCCGCCTCACTCCTTATCGACCGCGCGGACAATCGGCTCCAAGGGCAAAGCCTCAATGCGTGAGGCTTTGCGGCGAGCTGCGTCATAGCCATCGGTTGTCTCAGCCAGGAAGAGGGAATTCAGGATCGCCTCTTCGGTCGCTTCGATCGCCGCCTGGAACAATGGCGAGATCCGGTCATTGGACAGGTCGGCCACCTCAGTAGCCGCAGCGCGCCGTGCCGGCGAACGCCGGACCGTCTCGGCCGTCGAGAAGGCAATGGCATAATCGCCGGAGCCGTTGCTGAGGGCCGATCCGGTTCGCGCGAGGCCGGCAAAGCCGCGCTCCGCCAGCCGACGCAAGTTGCGGTCCGAGAGCGGCGCATCGGTCGCCAGCACGATCATGATCGATCCATCGGTATCGGCTTCGATCTTCGTCAGCTCCGCATATCGACGGCCATCGATCCGCAGGTCGCCGCCATAGTTCGATTGCACCAGGACGCCGAGCGTGTAGCCGCCCTGCTTGCCGGGCAGCCGGCGCGACGAAGTGCCGATACCGCCCTTGAAACCGAAAGCGACCGTCCCCGTCCCTGCCCCGACCGAGCCCTCGGCGACCGACCCGTCCGAGGCCTTGTCGATCGCCTCCATGATCTGTTCGACGGTCGGATAACCACCGCGGATATCGTTGAGCCGGCCGTCATTGGTTTCACCGATGACAGCATTGACCGAGGTCACCGCCTCATTGCCGGGTTGTGCCAGCGTCCAGCGGTTGACGGCCTCGATGGCGCGGCCGACGGCGAGCGTATTGGTCAGGATGATCGGCGTCTCCAGCTCGCCCAGTTCCATGAGCTGCGTCGCGCCCGCGAGCTTGCCATAGCCGTTGAGCACGGCCAGGCCGGCCGGCACCTTGTCCTGGAACAGATTGCCGCCATGGGGCCGGATGGCTGTTGCCCCCGTCCTCACCCTGTCGCCTTCATGCAAGGTGACATGGCCGACTTGCAGGCCGGCGACATCGGTAATGGCATTCAAGGGGCCGACCGGTAGATGGCCCGGCGAAATCGACAGATCGCGGACCCTGGAACGCTTGGTCATGATGCGGACTTCCTGATCGGAACGTATCTATCGTTCCGTCTTAATAGATTGCAGGCGGGGCGTCATCCCGATCGAACATTTCATCAGCGGGATCTCGCGGCTATAGTCGGCCCATTCGCGACCAGCATTCGAAGGCTCACCAGACATGACCACACCCAGCCCTGCCGCTGCCGCCCTGGACCGGTTGCTCGACATCATGGCCCGCTTGCGTGATCCCCAGAATGGCTGCCCCTGGGACCTCGAACAGAGCTTCGCCACCATCGCCCCGCACACGATCGAGGAAGCCTATGAGGTGGCGGATGCGATCGCGCAAAACGATATGCGGGGCCTCAAAGGCGAGTTGGGGGATCTGCTGTTTCAGGTGGTTTTCTATGCCCAGATGGCGCGAGAAGCCGGCGATTTTGCCATGGAGGATGTTATTCAATCTATTAATAACAAAATGATAGAACGTCATCCTCATGTATTTTCTGATGAAAAAATAGAAACTTCGGCGGCCCAGACCATGGCCTGGGAACAGCGTAAAGCGGAAGAACGGGCACGTCTTGCCAAAGCCAATGGCCGGCAGCCCAGCACCCTGGACGGCGTCGCGCTCGGCCTGCCCGCCTTGATGCGTGCCGAAAAACTGCAGAAGCGTGCGGCCCGCGTCGGCTTCGACTGGCCGGAAACCGTGCAGGTCCTGGACAAGGTAAGGGAAGAGCTGGAAGAGGTTGAGGCGGAAATAAAAACCGGAGGCGCAGCCGAACGCCTCGTCGATGAGGTCGGCGACCTGCTTTTCGTCTGCGTCAATTTCGCCCGGCACCTGAAAGTCGACCCCGAAGCCGCGTTGCGTCAAGCAAATGGCAAGTTCGAACGCCGCTTCCGACGTATTGAATCGATCCTGGCCGCGGAAGGCAGCTCGCCCGAAAAAGCCGACCTCGATCGGATGGAAGCTGCCTGGCAACAGGCCAAAGCTGAAGAACGGCGCTGAGTTAGGAAGAGCTCAACCTAGCCGGAAAGCCTCCCAAAGCTCGAAGTGAACAGCGATCCATGGGCAAGGCTTCCACATGGATCTGCGGGCCGCGACACGCGCTGAATTCTCCCAGCATATATTGCCCAGGCCTAGACTTAATGGGCCAGATCAATTTTTCTATTTTAGAAACATATCATTAGATTATTTAGTTAAACAAAAAAGCACCCCGCAAAAGAGCAGGCTGCTCTGACGTCAGCAGAATCGAAATGATCAGGGATTCTGCAGAAGATGGACGAGGCTCGACGTATCCCAGCGTTGTCCTCCGCGAGCCTGGATCTGAGCATAGAACTGATCGACCAGCGCCGTTACCGGCAGCCGAGCGCCGTTCCGTGTCGCCTCGCTCAAGCAAATGCCGAGGTCCTTGCGCATCCAGTCAACGGCGAAGCCGAACTCGAATTTGCCGTCGGCCATGGTCAGGGCCCGGTTTTCCATCTGCCAGGATTGCGCCGCCCCTTTCGAGATCACCTCGACCACCTTGGCGATATCGAGGCCCGCCTTCTGGCCGAAATTGACCGCCTCGGACAAGCCCTGGACCAGACCGGCAATGCAGATCTGATTCACCATCTTGGTGAGCTGGCCGCTGCCGACCGGACCCATCAGAACGCAAGCCTTGGCATAGCAATCGATCACCGGCTTGGCCCGGTCGAAAGCCGGCTGTTCGCCGCCGACCATGACGGTGAGCTTGCCGTTTTCCGCCCCTGCCTGCCCGCCGGAAACCGGTGCGTCGAGGAACTGCACCCCCTTGCCGGCCGCGATGCCACCCAATTCACGGGCGACATCAGCCGAGGCCGTGGTGTGATCGACAAACAGGCTGCCCTTCGCCATGCCGGCGAAGGCACCATCCGCACCGACCGTCACGCTCCGCAGATCGTCGTCGTTGCCAACGCAGGCGAAAACAATCTCCGCATCCGCCGCCGCGGCTTTCGGCGTGGGCATGGCCTTGCCGCCATGCTCCTTGCTCCATTTCTCGGCTTTGCTGCCGGTGCGGTTATAGACCGTCACTTGGTGGCCGGCCTTGGCCAGATGCCCTGCCATCGGATAACCCATGACGCCCAGTCCGAGAAAAGCCACTTTCATCTGCAAACCCCTGTTTCTATCCGTTTATGCCATTGCCGCTTCGGTGCTGCCGCCGGCCAGCGTCGCCGCGACGTGATGCCAGACCTCCGGCCTAGTCGCCGCCAAGACACCCTCCGCCGTGATGGCGGCACTGGCGATATAATCGCCGTCATTGCCAAGATAGCCGGCCAGGCCGCCGGATTCATGTGTGATCAGCGCACCGGCGGCGTGATCCCAGGGCATCACGCCCGAGAACAACAGGAAATCGAGATCGCCCGCAGCCAGGCGCAGATAATCCAGCCCGGCGCAACGCAACGATCGGACCTGATCGATCTTGGCCCGTACGGCGGTTGCCCGCCGCGCCAGATCCTCCTTGCCGCGATGGCCGACGGCAACGACGCCGCGTAACTTGCCATCGATTGGGTCAGGCAAGGTCCTGTCCAGGGGGCCGCCCAGGATTTCAACGCCCTGCCCCACGACCGCCATGGTGGTCCGGCCGGTGATCGGCTCATGAATCCACCCGGCCAGCAGCCGGTCACCGCTGACCAAAGCCAGCATCGAGCAGAAGTCGGATTTGCCGGCGGCAAAATTGGCGGTGCCGTCGACCGGATCGATAATCCAGACCGGCTGATGCTTGCGAAGCAGATCCATCAGTGACGGATCGGCAGCAGCCGCTTCCTCACCCAGCACAACGGAACCCGGCAGCAAGGACTGCAGGCGCGGAGTCAGGGCCGCTTCGGCCTCTTCATCCGCGACAGTCACGATATCGCCAGGACCTTTTTCCCGCCACTCGCCCTCCGCCAAACAGCGGAAGCGCGGCAGGATCTGGGCTTGAGCGATCTCGGCAATCAGCTCGGCGATTTTGCGCGGATCGGGAATTTCGATGTCATACACTTTCACGACAGATGTTCCCCGCCACTCACCGTCATACCATTCCTCATGTCGCGGCCATGCAATCGCTCGAACCGTTCGACATCGGTCGGCGATAAGCGCACCGTCAGTTCCGCACTTTCATCACTATCGGCACGCTCCAGCACTTCGCCATGCTGATAGAGCCACGAGACCGCGCTGCCTTGGTCATGCCCCAGATGATAGGTCACCACCAGGCGGTTTGCCGCGAGCTGCCGCTCGATCTCGGCCAGCAAGGCGTCGCATCCCTCACCGGTCACCGCCGAAATCGGCACGAGGCGCGGATCGCGCTTCGCCTGATCCAACAGGTTTTGCCGCTGATCAGCTTCCATCAGATCGATCTTGTTCAAGACTTCCAGGATGGTCCGGCCGGTTGACGGCAAAACCCCGTCATCGCCCGTGGCCATTTCGATGCCAAGGCCACTCAACACCTGTTCGACATCAGCTTTCTGCGCTTCGGTCTCCGGATGGGACACATCCCGGACATGCAACAGGAGATCCGCTTCCAGCACCTCTTCCAAAGTGGCGCGGAAGGCCGCGACCAGTTCGGTCGGCAGGTCGGAAATGAAGCCGACCGTATCCGAGAGGATGATGTCCCGGCCCGACGGCAGCTGCACCCGGCGCATGGTCGGATCAAGCGTCGCGAAGAGCAGGTCCTTGGCAAAGACGTCTGAGCGGGTCAGGCGATTGAACAGTGTCGATTTGCCGGCATTAGTATAGCCGACCAGCGCGACGACGGGATAAGGCACGCGCTTTCGCGCCCGGCGATGCAGGCCGCGCGTGCGCCGGACATCGTCGAGATCGCGCTTGATCCGCACCATGCGCTCATCGATCAAGCGACGGTCGATTTCCAACTGGGATTCACCGGGACCGCCGAGGAAGCCGAAGCCGCCGCGCTGCCGTTCCAAGTGGGTCCAGGAGCGGACCAGGCGGCTGCGCTGATAGGACAAGGCCGCCAATTCGACCTGCAACTGGCCCTCACGCGTGCGCGCCCGCTCGCCGAAGATTTCCAGGATCAGGCCGGTGCGGTCGATGACCTTGGCATTCCAGGCCTTTTCCAGATTGCGCTGCTGGATCGGCGTGACCGCGCCATCGATGATGACGACGGAGATTTCTTCCGCCTCGATCAAGTCGCGCAAGCGTTCCACCGCGCCGCCACCGATCAGCGTGGCCGGCTTGACGGCGTTCAGACGGATAACTTCCGCCGCAACGATATTGAGGTCGATGGCGAGCGACAGGCCACAGGCTTCAGCCAGCCGCGCTTCAGGGGATCGGCCCGGCCCGCTCGCAGGCCGTGACGCCTGCCGCAGATCCGGATGAATGACCAATGCCCGATCGCCATGGCGTACGCCATCAATATCCAGCTGACCGGTCGCAGTCGCCGGGCGATCGTTTTTACTCACCTATTTCCTATCCTCCGTTCGGCGCGGCCCGTGACCGCGCCGAACCGTTTCATGATCTCAACCTTCGTCACTTTCCTTGGCGCCGTCGAACAGCTGCAACGGGCCAGCCGGCATGATCGTCGAGATCGCATGCTTATAAACCAATTGGGAATGCGCATCGCGCCGCAACAGAACGGAAAAATTATCAAACCAAGTTACGATACCTTGCAGTTTGACACCGTTCACCAGGAAGATCGTGACCGGCATCTTGCTCTTGCGGATGCTGTTCAGAAATACGTCCTGGACGCTTTGAGATTTTTCGTTTGCCATTTTTCTATTCCTTATTTTTGGGGCCGGTTCGGCCCGATGCACCCAGAAAAGGCGACATCATTAGTTGCGGTCGGCTCGATGAACCCACCGAAACTACGACTAACATAAGTTCCCCGGGGAAGAAACCCAAAGGGCAAGTGTTAAAGTTGACTCAGGTATTCCGTTAACGCCTGACAACCGGGCACATGCAAAACGGGTGGATGATCACCGAATTCCCCCATAGCAGGTGGGGTTGCACGCGACAAAATCGGTACACAACCGGCAAAGCCGGCACATTGCAGATCGATGTCGGTGTCACCGACGAACCAGACATCCGGCCCTGCTTCAATGCCGGAGCCCTGCAGCGCCAAGTCGACATGTTCCCTGGCTGGCTTATCCCGGGCCGCATCGCCGGCGCCGGCCAGGACGGAGAAGTACCGATCCCAGCCGAGATGCTGCGCCTCGGTACGCAGAAAGGCGCCCCGCTTATTGCTGACCACGGCCAGATAGATACCAGCCTGGTGGAAAGCCTGCAGCAAGCTTTCCGCTCCCGGCAGGGGATGCAGATGGCTGAGGTGAATGGCGCTGAAATGATCGTAGAAAAGCTTCTCCGCCTTCGGCCAGTCGTCGCCGAACAGTTTAGGAAAACTATCTCGAAGCGAGTTGCGGGCGCGGGCTTCGGTTTCCGCTTGCGTCCAGAGCGGATGGTCCAAAGCTTCGAGTGTGTGATTCATCGCCGCGTGAATCACCGCCCAGCTATCCACCAGGGTATTATCCCAATCGAACAGAACCGCGCGCGGCTTGGGAAGCAACGCCACGGTCATTTTCCCTGCTCCGCATAACGGCAGTAGATCTTCCGCAAGCGCATGGTCATCGGACCGGGTTTGCCGTTGCCGATGACTTTGCCGTCGATCGATGTCACCGGCAGCACAAAAGCGCTGCTGCTGGTCTGGAAAGCCTCGGCGGCGGACAGGGCCTCCTCCAGCGAAAAAGGCCGCTGGACCAGATTAAGCCCCTGCTCTTTCGCCAAATCGACGACACCGCGCCGCGTGATGCCGCCAAGGATGTCATGTCCCAGCGGCCGGGTAATGAGCTCACGCGCCTTGCCGTCCGGTCCGGCCGTGACGATCCAGGCATTGGTGGAACTTCCCTCGGTAACGTAGCCGGCATCATCCACCAGCCAGGCCTCGAAAGCGCCCTGCTCCGATGCGGCCTGCTTCGCCAGCACATTCGGCAAGAGAGCGATGGACTTGATATCCCGCCGCAACCAACGGAGATCGCGTTGCGTGATGATGGCAGCACCCTTTTCCAGCAGTTCCGGCGCCACCGGCTTGGTCTTCTTGGTCGTCATGACCAGAGAGCTTTTTGTCTTCTTCGGAAATTTGTGCTCGCGTGGCGCCACACCCCGCGTCACCTGGAGATAGATGAGGCCATTGGTGACGCCGTTGCGCGCAATCAGCTCACGCATCACCAGCCGCAAGGCGTTCCGCTCCATCGGTGCTGCGATCCGCAGCTCACCCAAGGAATAAGCTAACCGATCGAGATGCGGCTCCATATCAACCAGTTTGCCATGATAAATCGGCACGACTTCATAGATGCCGTCGGCGAGCTGATAGCCGCGATCCTCGATATGAACCATGCCATCGGCATGCGGCAGATAGCGACCATTGACATAGCAGAAACGAGACATACAGCACCAACCGAGGCAATCAGTTATCAGAAGAATTCCAGGCGCACCGCAAACATGCGCTCGACATGGCGCACGGCCTGCGGTGCGGCGAAGAGAATAACACGGTCATCCGGCTCGATCACCGTATCGCCGGACGCGATAATGACGGTCTTGCCGCGCACAAGGGCACCGATGATCACGTCCTTGGGCAATTTCGCCGCCCGGATCGATGTGCCGGCCAAACGTGACGCCTCCAGCACCTCGATCTCGATCAGCTCGCCGAAATCATCGCCCAGCGAATGCACACCACGAATCCGCCCACGCCGCACATGCTGGAGAATAATCGACACCGTCGTCGCGCGTGGGCTGACGACCGCGTCGATCCCCAGCGACCCAACCAGCGGCGCGTAATTAGAGGTATTGATCAGCGTGACCGAACGTTGACAGCCGGCACGTTTGGCAAGGAGCGAGGCGAGGATATTGACCTCATCATCATTGCTCACCGCGACGATCGTCTCACTGCCTTCGATATTGGCTTCCTGCAAGATTCGCGGATCCAGCGCATCGCCCTGGATCACCACCTGGTTCGGCAAGCGGCCGGCGACCAAAGCGGCCCGGTCCTTGTTCAATTCGATGATCTTGACTTCCGTGCCGTGATTGCGCTCCGCCAGCAGCTCAGCCAGGCAAAGGCCGATATTGCCGCCGCCGACGATGACCAAGCGCCGCGCTTCCGCCTCCTCGTGACCGAAGGCAGCCAAAGCGCGTTTCAGATGCGCCGAGTCAGCAATGAAATAGACATCGTCCCCCGGCAACATCATCTCGTTGTCGTTGGGAATGATTTTCACATCGTTGCGCAGAATGCCGATCACCGAGACATGCAGATCGGGAAACAAGGTCGTCAGATGACGCAGCGGCGTATTGATGATCGGACAGGTTGCCGTGCAGCGGACACCGACCAATGTGACCAGATTGTCGGCCAGGGGCACGGCATCGAAAGCGCCGGGGACCTCCAGGCGACGATGGATGGCCTCGGCAACCTCGATCTCGGGCGAGATGACCGCATCGATCCCCAGATGATCGGGATTGAAGATCGAGGACCATTTCGTTTCCAGATAGCTTTGCTCCCGTACCCGGGCGATCTTGGTCGGGACATCGAAAATGCTGTGAGCGATCAGGCAAGCCATCATGTTGACTTCATCCGACGCCGTGACCGCAATCAGCAGATCGGCATCGCGCAATCCCGCCTGGTCCAGAACCGTCGGATGCGAGGCATGGCCGACAATGCTCTGGACGTCCAATTGGTCGGCGATTTCACGGATCAGCGCCTGATCGGAATCGACGATGGTGACGTCATTGCGCTCATGGGCGAGGTATTTCGCGATGCTGGAACCAACTTGGCCAGCACCGCAGATGACAACTTTCATCCTATTGGCCCTCGGGCTTATCCCCGCGTTCGGATGTCGTTATGCCGAGGGAGCGCAATTTGCGATGGAGAGCGGAACGTTCCATGCCAACGAAGCTGGCGGTTCGCGAAATATTGCCGCCGAACCGCGTCACCTGTGATTCCAGGTAGCGCCGCTCGAAGATCTCGCGTGCTTCACGCAATGGCAGCGACATGACTTCGCTGCTGTCGTTCAGCGCCATGGGCGAGAGTGACATCGCGCCGATATCCGGTGGCAGCATATCGCTGCGGATCTGCTCGTTGGATTCACCCGGCGCCATGATCAGCAGCCAGTCGATCACATTGCGCAATTGCCGCACATTTCCCGGCCAATCGTAAGCTTGCAGGATCGCCCTGGCATCGTCACCCAGGCTGCGTGGCGGCAGGCCAGACACCTCGGCGGCCTGCGCCATGAAATGCTCCAGCAAATTGCCGATATCGTCGCGCCGCTCCTTCAGCGGCGGCAGGCGCATGGGCACCACATTCAGGCGGTAGAAGAGATCCTGGCGGAATCTTCCGGCCGCCATTTCCGCCTGGAGATCCTTGCTGGTCGAGGCAATGACGCGCACATCGACTTCGACCTTGGTCTTGCCCCCGACCCGTTCGAAGGTCTGGTCCTGCAAGGCCCGGACGATCTTGCCCTGGGTCTCCAGCGGCATATCCGCCACCTCATCCAGCAGCAAGGTGCCGCCATGGGCCTGTTCCAGGAAACCGACCTTGCCAGCGCCATCCGCCCCGTCGCTGCCCTTTTCCACGCCGAACAGTTCGATTTCCAGGCGATCGGGATGCATCGCCGCGCAATTGACGACAACGAAGGGGGAATTGGCCCGCTTCGATCGCCGGTGCAGCAACCTGGCCGCAACCTCCTTGCCGCTGCCCGGAGGGCCGGAGAACAGCACCCGGCTGCCGGTCGGCGCCACACGTTCGATCGCCTGGCGCAATTGCTGCATCGCCGCCGAATTGCCAATCAATTCGAGATCGCCCCCGGCGCGGACGCGTAATTCCTGATTTTCCCGTCGCAGCCGGGCCGCTTCCAAAGCGCGCTCGATGATGACCAGAAGCCGGTCCGCCTTGAACGGCTTTTCGATGAAATCATAGGCGCCATGCTTGATCGCGTTCACGGCGGTTTCGATATTGCCGTGACCGCTGATCATGATGACCGGCACGTCGGGCCAATCGGCCTTGACGACGTTCAACAGCGCCATGCCGTCCAGCGTGCTGTTCTGCAGCCAGATATCCAGGATGATGAGGCTCGGTTGCCGCTGGCGCAGCAGGTCGAGCGCAGTATCGCTCTCCGCCGCTTCCCGGGTCTGATAGCCTTCGTCGCCGAGGATCCCGGCGATCAGCAGCCGGATATCGGCCTCATCATCGACAATCAGAATGTCGCGCGCCATGGTCCTGATTTACCCTGTCCGGTCTCTTGTGCAAAACACAAGCTGAATGCTCGGGCTGCATAGCATGGCCGCTACCATTCGATTGGTGAAGTTCCTGCGATACCAAATGAGACCTGCCGCACCAGCTGACATTTATCTTACTCTTACGCCTGTACCGCACGAACCGTCCGGTCGCTCACGGTGGTATCGCTCGGAAACAGCAATTGTACCGAGGCCCCGTTACCATCCCGGTCGGCAAGGATCAGCTTACCGCCGTGATCCTCCATAATCTTCTTCACGATCGCTAGCCCCAAACCGGTTCCCTTGGTGCGCGTGGTCACATAAGGCTCTGTCAGACGCTCCCGCCCCTGCTTCGGCAGGCCGCGCCCATTATCTTCGACACCGACAGCAATACCACTCCCGGTGTCCCGTATCCAGAGATGGATATGGCCCGGCGGCGATACGTCCAATTGACCATCGGCGATCGCCTGACGCTGTTCTTCCAGACGACCTTCAATCGCATCGGCCGCATTCTGCAGCAGATTCGTCAAGGCACGATTAAACTGGGCGCTGTCACAATTCTGGACCACCGGGAGGTTCGGCAAGTCGCTGGTATAGCTGATCGCCGGGTTGGCATTCTGCTGTAGAAACAACGCCTGGCGCGACAGATCGATGATATTTTCGGCCCGCAGAACCGGGGCCGGCATGCGGGCAAAGGCCGAGAATTCATCGACCATCCGGCCGATATCGCCGACCTGCCGAACGATGGTATCGGTGCAAACCGTAAAGGTTTCCGGGTCTTGCGTAATTTGCTTCAGATACTTCCGCTTCAGGCGCTCAGCCGACAACTGAATGGGCGTTAACGGATTTTTGATCTCATGCGCGATGCGCCGCGCGATATCCGCCCAGGCTGCCTTGCGCTGCGCCGATAGCAATTCAGATACATCGTCGAACGTGACGACAAGCCGGGTATGGCCATCCCCCCCTTCTTCGGAAATGACCCGGACATGGAAGGTGCGCGTCGTGGTATCTACGGCGAGATTGATCTGGCCTTCGGCCGAACCGCTTTGCCGCAACCGCGCCTGATCGACGATCTCCGCCATTTCCGGAACGACGTCACCCAGGTCCCGACCGCGATAATCCAGCAGATTAATTCCGAGCAATTCCGACGCGGAACGGTTCGGCAGGTCGATCTCGCCCTGCTCATTCAGCCCGATCACGCCGGCGGACACGCCCGACAGGACCAGTTCGGTAAATTGCCGGCGGTCCTCCGCCTGACGATTGGCGGCAATCAGCGCCTGTTGCTGGGTCTGCAACTGGATTGCCATCACGTTGAACGTTCGGCTGAGCGAATTCAATTCATCGTCCCGCTTGCCCACCTTGACGCGGGCCGCGAGATCGCCGTCGCCGATCTTCTGCGCCGCCACGACCAGGCGGGTAATCGGCCGAACGAGCTGGCTGGCGGAAAGAATCGCGACCCAGACGGCGCCGGTTAGCAGCAGCAATGCCATGATGCCGAAAATCAGCGGCACGGTGATTTGCCATTGCGACCTGGCGCGTTCCAGCTGGTTATAGAGCTGTACCGCATCTTCGTTTCGGCGCACGCTGGATAAGACGCGATCGTCGATCAGGCGCCCGACATAGAGAAAGAGATCCGATGTCGGATCGATCTGCACCAAAGCGCGGATCCTGTCCCCCTCTTCGGCGGGTAGGATAATCGGCTTGCCGTTCCTGGCGCGCATAAAGGCGCCGTCGGGTATGCCGAGGTCGAATTCCATCATCAGGCTGAGGCTGCTACGGGCCACGATACGGCGGGAACTGGTGACAATGACGGCTTCGGAAATATCGCGCAGATCGATCTGGCGGTCGAGGAAGAGCTGCCCCCGGTCGGGATCGATAATATTCAGGAAATCCTGCAGGCGGATTTCGTTGGCCATCGACAAGGCATCGTTGGAAATCCGCTGCTGTTGCTCAAGCAGATAGGATTGCGTCACGTTCTGCGAGCTTTCGACGGCACTCCGTACCCGGTCGCCGAACCAGACATTCAGGCCGTAATTCAGGAATGTCGTGGAAAAGACCGAAACGATGATGGTCGGCGTCAGTGCCACCAGGCCAAACAACAGGACGAGGCGCGAATGGAGCTTCGCACCGACCAGGCCGCGTCGATGCGACAACCAAAGCTGCACCACCCGCCGGGCGATGATCGTGCCGAGACACAGCACGACCACCAGATCGCCCATCAGTAGATAGGAAATGGCCCTGGCGGGGCTTTGCGTGCGCCAGTAATCGGCCATGATGAGATAGGTTGCGATCCCGCAAGCGAGCCCTATCACCATCAACAGATAAGCGACGTTGCGCTCCAGATTGATCCGGTCCGCCCAATCAACCAAGCGGTGGAGCAATTTTTGTCGCTGATGTTTCTCCGGCCCCGCCATCGTCGTCGTCATCTGCCTGCCGCCATCCTTCGCGCCGCCGTCATTTGCATCACCTTATTTACCGCGGGATGGCTGGATATCGAGTTCACGCAGTTTCTTGCGCAAAGTGTTTCGGTTCAGGCCGAGCAAATCGGCTGCCTTGATCTGGTTCCCGCGTGTCGCATCCAGCGACAGGGAGATCAAGGGGCGCTCGACTTCCTGCAACACCCTGTCATAGAGGCCAGCAGCCGGCAAGCGACCTTCATGCGCCAGAAAGTAAGCCCGCAAATGCCGCTCGACCGACTGCCCCAATGTCTCTTCGCTGGACATATGCGGCTCCACCGGCTGGTCGATTTCCGCAGGCGATGCCGCCGTAACGCCGAGATCCTGATCCGCCAATGCCGAAGCGATGATCCGGCCGTCAATCAGCGTCTCGCTATAAAGCACGGCGATCCGCTGCATCAGGTTTTCCAGCTCCCGGACATTGCCCGGCCAGTCATGCCGTTTCAGTTCGGCAATCGCATTCGCATCCAGATGCTTGGCTGGCATGCCTTCCTGTTCCGCCCGATGCAGAAAATGGCGTGCCAGATCCGCAATATCCTCCAGCCGCTCTCGCAGTGGCGGTAGTTTCAGCGGCACGACGTTCAGGCGATAGAACAGATCTTCGCGGAAACTCCCCTGTTTGATCATCTGCCGCAGGTCGCGATGGGTCGCGGCAATGACCCGGACATCTGCCTTGATCGTTTGACGGCCGCCGACCGGCGTGAATTCGCTGGTTTGCAAAACCCGCAACAGACGGGTTTGCGCCTCGAGCGGCATATCGCCGATTTCGTCGAGGAACAGGGTGCCGCCATTGGCCTGCTCGAACCGCCCGCTGCCGCGGGCCACGGCACCGGTGAAGGCGCCTTTTTCATGGCCGAACAATTCGCTTTCGATGAGGTCGCGGGGAATGGCTGCCATGTTGATGGCGACAAAGGGCATTTCCTTGCGGCGGCCGAAATCATGCAGAACCCGAGCCACCAGTTCCTTGCCCGTCCCGGACTCACCGTGAATCAGCGTGGTCATATCTGTATTCACCAGCCGCGCCAGAACCCGGTAGATTTCCTGCATCGCCGGCGATCGGCCGATCAGCGGCAAGACCTCGCCGTCACCCGCCTCGGTTTCCGGTGCCGGCTGCCCCGCCTGGGTCAGTGCCCGTTCGACCGCGCCGATCAGCGCCCGCAGATCGAATGGCTTCGGCAGATATTCGAAAGCGCCTCTTTCGGTTGCCCGGATCGCCGTCAGCAACGTGTTCTGCGCGCTCATGACGATGATCGGCAAATCCGGCCGTTGGGCCTTGATGCGCGGAATGAGATCCAGGCCGTTTTCATCCGGCATGATCACATCGGTGATCACCACATCGCCCTCACCCCGCTCGACCCAGTTCCAGAGCGTTGCGGCATCGCTGGCCGCGCGGACATCATGGCCCAATTGGGAGAGCGCCTGGCTCAGAACCAGGCGAATGGCGCGATCGTCATCCGCCACCAGAATGGTTGACGTCATCCGGCACCTCCAGATTTTCTGGAGCGCTGCTCCTCATAGAGCGGCAGCATGACGGAGAACCGGGTCTTGCCGAGTTCGCTGGTGAATTCGATGATACCGGCATGATCCTGGATGATCTTCGCAACGAGCGCGAGGCCGAGCCCCTTGCCGCCGGGCTTTTCGCTGACGAAGGGGTCGAACAGGCTGGCGCGCAGATGAGCCGGTATGCCGCTGCCATTGTCTTCAACGGTCACCGTGACGCACCGGTTATAGCGCCAGGACCCGGTCCGGTTGCCCAGCCGCAAGCCGGTCTGGTAGCTGGTGGTCAGGGTGATCATCCCACCTTCCGTCGGGCAGGCTTCTGCCGCATTGCGCACCAGATTGAAGAAAGCCTGGATCAGCATATCGCGATTGCCGTTGACCGGCGGCAAGGACGGATCGAAATGCATCTGGAAATCGATCTTCGCGGCGACCCCATGCTGTGCCAGTCGCCGCACACGATCGAGGACTTCGTGAATATTTACCGCCTCCAGTCGCGGGGCCCGGTCGTCGGTGAACATTTCCATGCGGTTGATGAGCGCGACGATGCGATCGGTCTCTTCGCGGATCAACTCGGCCAGTTGCAGATCCGGGCCTTTCAGCTTCGCTTCGAGAAGCTGCGCGGCGCCGCGAATGCCGGAAAGCGGGTTCTTGACCTCATGCGCCAGCATTCCCGCCATGGCGCGAACCGATCGCGCCGCGTCGCGGCCCATCTGCTGCTGGGAAATCCGGTGCTCGATGCCGCGATTGAGCAAAGCCACGACGACATGATCGGGCCGTTCCACCATTGGAGCGATCTCGACCGCCATATGCGCCGCATCGAGCCGCGGACCGCCTAAAGACAGGTCGTATTCAACCACGGAAATCTGCTGATTGCGGGCTGTGGCGATCAGACCGAATAGCGGGTTATCGGCAGCAATGATCTCACGCAACGGCGTGATGCGGAGCAAAGCACGGCTTTGTCCCAGCAGACTCTCGGCGGCCGCATTGGCATCGACGACAACATTTGCCGCATCAAGCGTGATGACGGCAATCGGCAGGGTTTCGAGAATCGACCCGCGACCGGACATGTCCGTCGCCGCCTCTGCGTTTACCGGCTGACCGGGCGATCCAGGTTGACCGGTCAGTGGGGCGACACGCATTGCCTGGCCGCCGCGCGACACGGTCACGCCGCCAGTCGATCGATCTGCGGCAGGTAGAAGTCCCTGATAGCGGCTGTAACCTGCTTGGGATCGTCGATCTGGTTGATTCGCGTCCGGAATTCCGCCGAACCGAACAGCCCCTTGGAATACCAGGCGACATGCTTGCGCGCGATTTTCAGGCCGCCGCCGATGCCGTAATGCTCCAGCATCGTCTCGTAATGCTCCAGCAGGATATCCAGTTGCTGCTGCAGCGGCGGATCCGGCAGTCTTTCACCGGTTTTGAGATAGGCCATGACCTGTGACAGGAACCAGGGCTTGCCATAGGCGCCGCGGCCGATCATCACACCATCGGCGCCGGACAGTTCCAGCGCGGTCTTGGCATCTTCCAGGGTGATGATGTCGCCATTGACGATGACGGGGATAGAAACAGCTTCTTTGACACTGCGCACGAAGGCCCAGTCGGCGGAACCGTTATAGAGCTGGCAGCGTGTGCGGCCGTGAATCGTGATCATCCGGATGCCGACGGATTCGGCGATGCGCGCCAAGCTCGGCGCATTGAGGCTGCTATGATCCCAGCCCATGCGCATCTTCAAGGTCACCGGCAGATCGACGGCTTTCACCGTCGCTTCCAGGATTTTCGCCGCCGTCGGTTCATCGCGCATCAAAGCCGAGCCGGCATGGCCGTTGACCACCTTCTTCACCGGGCAGCCGAAATTGATGTCGATGATCGCCGCCCCGCGATCCTGGTTGAGCTTCGCCGCTTCCGCCATCACCTGCGGCTCGCAGCCGGCAAGCTGGACCGACATGGGAAATTCCTCGGCGCAATTGGTCGACATTTTCATCGACTGCCGGGTGTGCCGGATCATCGCCTCGCTGGCGATCATTTCCGAGACGACAAGCCCCGCCCCGCACCTCTTGACCAGGCGTCGGAAGGGCATGTCGGTGACGCCGGACATCGGCGCGAGAATGACGGGGTCCGCAATTTCGACCGGACCGATCTGGATGCTCATTTTTTCAGCACCAATATAAGCTGCCTATTTTATAGGCGATTTCTACGCTACTAAGGCAGAAATGCAATAGATTTCGCACCTGCGAAATCGACTAACTTAGGAGTATATCCTGCACAAACTTGACCCCCGGATAGGCCAGGGTCAGCAGGAGATAGCCCGCCATGAGCCAGCGCGCCGCAAGGCGGCCCCGCAAGCCTGTCGCCTGATGCAGGATCAGGAAGATCACGATCACGGCGAAGGCGAGGCAGGACAGCAGGATCTTGTGTGTCATCAAGAGGAACTGGCCGGTTTCCAGGAATTCATTGGCCGCCCCCGTCGCCAGGGCCGCACCCATGGCCACGGCCGCAGCCCAGAGCAGATGCTGTTGCAGCTGCTCGGTTTCGGCCACCGGCGGCAAGGTCGCCGAGGCCCAGCCCTGCTGCCGCCGCTTCATCGCCCGCTCCTGCAATACGATAGCGAAGGCGGCGACCGCCGTGATGGTGAGCAGCGCATAGCTCCCCACCGCCAGCAGGATATGCACGGCAAACCAGGGGACCGAGGCAAGGTTGACCGCTTCGGACCGGGCGAACCATTGCGCCAAGGTTGCCAGGACCGCCAGCAGAAGCAGATAAGGCGCCAACAGGGCGCTGAGGCCGATCGCCATGCGGTTGAAGGCCGTGACGACGGCATAGAGCACCAGAATGGCGGCGATGCTGACCCACAAGGTTGCCGCCAGACCGGCCTGCCAGCCGTTATGCACGGTCTGCCAGACCAGGCTGACCGGCGGAATTGCCGCGATCAGCAACAGCAGCCAGAATAGCGACGGTCGCCCGAGCTGTCCCCGCAGGGCGGCGATGCTGAGCGGAATGAGGCCAATGACGGCAATGATTTCAGGAAGTCCGATGGTCGACATGGCGCGCATTATCATTAAACTGCGCCGCCTTGGCAAACGGCGTCCGACGGCCTATCGAGACACCGCCAATAAAGATGACTCTGGTGAGAAATGACAAAAGCAATAGCCCTGGTCGTGGCCGCCGGTAGCGGCCTGCGGGTCGGCGGCGAAATACCCAAACAGTTTTTGACCCTGGCCGGCAAACCGCTCCTGCGCTATTGCCTGGAAACCTTCCTGTCGCATCCGCGCATTGCCGGCGTCCGGGTCGTGATCAATCCCACCTATCAGGCGCTGTATGAGTCGGCGACGGGCGGGTTGGATTTGCTGCCGCCGGTGCATGGCGGCCAGACCCGGCAGGATTCCGTCCGTCTCGGCTTGGAGAGCCTGGCTGATCAGTCACCCGATCTGGTGTTGATTCACGATGCCGCCCGTCCCTTCCTGGATGCCGCGACAATCGACCGCACATTGGAAACGCTGGCCGGACATCCGGCCGCCCTGGTCGCCGTGCCGGTGGTGGATACGCTCAAGCGGGCCGCCGGCACCTTCAGCGGCCTGACCGTCGACCGCAACGGCCTGTGGCGCGCCCAGACACCACAGGGTTTCCACTACGGCGCCATCCTGTCGGCGCACCACGCCGCGATGGGCCGAGACACCGAAATGACCGATGATGCCGGCGTCGCCGAGGCTGCCGGTATTGATGTCGCCCTGGTGCTGGGGCATGAAGATAACTTCAAGATCACCACGCCGGCCGATCTGGCCCGCGCTGAAAGGATGCTGAATCCCAAAATGAGTCAGGCTTTCGAATATCGCACCGGCAATGGCTTCGACGTCCATCGTTTGATCGAGGGCGATGGCGTGCATATGTGCGGCATCAAGATCCCCTGCGAGTGGCGCCTGGAAGGCCATTCCGATGCCGACGTGGCTTTGCACGCCCTGACAGACGCCGTGCTTGGCGCGATTTCAGCCAAGGATATCGGCGCCCATTTCCCGCCGAGCGATCCGCAATGGAAGGGGGCCGAGTCCTGGAAATTCCTGGCCCATGCCAACAAGCTGGTACAGCAGCGGGGCGGCAGCATCACCCATTGCGACATCACCATCATCTGCGAGAAACCGAAGATCGGTCCGCATCGCGACGCGATGGTGACGCGGGTCGCCGAAATCCTCGGCGTCGAACGCGACCGGGTCAGCGTAAAGGCGACGACCACCGAGAAGCTCGGCTTCACCGGCCGCGGTGAAGGTGTTGCCGCCCAGGCGACCGCCACCGTTGCCCTGCCGATCGGGTAGACCCCAGAGAGATAGACCAACAAACACGGAGAAATGCGATGGATATTCCGGCCCTGTTGGACCTTTACCGCCAGCGTGGCTGGATGATCGCAACGGCGGAATCCTGCACCGGCGGCCTGATTGCCGCGACACTGACGGAAATCGCCGGCTCCTCGGATGTGGTTGATCGTGGCTTCGTCACTTATTCGAATGAAGCGAAAGCCGATCTGCTGGGCGTGCCGGCGGCACTGATCGAGCAATATGGTGCCGTCAGCGATCCGGTCGCGGCGGCGATGGCCCTGGGCGCCGTTGCCCGGTCGAGGGCGCAGGTAGCCGTCGCCGTCACCGGGATCGCCGGTCCCGGCGGTGGATCGGCGGAGAAGCCGGTCGGCCTCGTCTATCTCGGCATCGCCAAGCAAGGCGATCCCCATGCCAAGGTCGAGCGCCATGTCTTTGAAGGCCGGCGACACGAGGTCAGGCTGCAAAGCGTCGTGCGCGCGCTTGAGCTGTTATCCGACGCGGCTAAATGAGGCGCATCCTCGGCATCGATTTCAGCGGTGCCAGCGATGCGGGCCGCAAGATCTGGATTGCCGAAGCCCAGCATGATCCTGCCGCCAAGGATGCACCACTGATCATCGATCGCTGTTTTCCGGCGATGGAGCTGCCGAATTCAGGCGTCTCTCCACAATTGGCCTTGCCGGCTCTGGCCCGCCATATTGCCGCGATGCCGCACACCGTGGCCGGCTGCGACTTTCCCTTCAGCCTGCCCGCCGAACTGGTCGATGCAACGCGCTGGACCGATTTCATCATCGGCTTCCCGGCTCGGTTCCCGGATCACGACACCTACCGCCTGCTCAATCGCACGCGCACCAATCTGATCGAGATCAAGCGCCAGACCGACCGATTGGCCGGAACGCCGTTTAACTCATATAACCTGCGGCTCTATCGCCAGGCTTGGTGGGGCATGGCGCATCTGCTGCATCCGCTGGTCGTCGGCAAGAAGGCGATCGTCATTCCGCAGATGCCGAGTCGGCTTGGTAAACCGACGATCATGGAGGTCTGCGCCGCCTGCAGCCTCAAGCACCTCGACTGCTATCCATCCTACAAAGGACGCACGGCCTGGCATCGCCGGGCACGACAACGCATTCTCGATTGCCTGATCGACCTCGATCTGCTGGCGGCACCCCGGCGCGCTTTGCGCCAGAAGCTGCTCGACAATATCGGTGGCGATGCGCTCGATGCCGTGATCGGTGCCGTTGCCACGACCCGCGCCGATTTCCGGCACAAGGCGGATCGTCTGGAAAGACTGGAAGGTCGCGTCTTCTTCGAATTGCGGCGATAGATCGAGACAGCCTATCCGTAAAGCTGCGCGGCCCGCATCTCGAATGCATGGACCATGCGACGCACGGCTTCATGAAACAGGACGCCGATCAATTTCTGCAGCACGGCCGAACTGAACTCGAATTCCAGATGGAAGTCGACGCGGCAATGTCCGTTGCCGATATCGGCGAAGGTCCAATGGTTCTTCAGATATTTGAACGGGCCATCGATATATTCGACATCGATGCGCAGATCCGGCCGATTGAGATGAACCCGGCTGGTGAAACGCTCACGCACCATCTTGAAGCCGATCATCAGATCGGCAACGACAAGGTCTTCGCGCTTTTCCCGGACGCGGGCGCCGACACACCAGGGCAGGAATTCGGGATAACGGCCAACATCGGCCACCAGATCGAACATCTGCTCTGCCCGATAGGGCAGATTGCGCTGTTCTGAATGGACTTTCATCGCACCGCCGGAACCGTTTTCTGCTGAGCGGCACGCGCAGCCTGCAATTGTTTGAAGTCCTCACCCGCATGATGTGACGAGCGCGTCAGCGGCGACGCGGCAACCAGCAGGAAGCCCCGCCCCTGCCCCTGGCGCTTCAACTGGTCGAATTCCTCGGGCGGTACGAAGCGGTCCACCGGATGGTGCTTGCGGGTCGGCTGCAGATATTGGCCGATGGTCAGGAAATCGACATCGGCGGCGCGCATGTCGTCCATCACCTGGCAGACTTCATCGAAGCTTTCACCCAAGCCGACCATCAAGCCGGATTTGGTGAACATCGTCGGATCGACGTCCTTCGCCTTCTGCAGCAGGCGCAGCGAGGCATAGTAACGCGCACCCGGGCGCACATTGCGATAGAGCCGCGGCACCGTTTCCAGGTTGTGATTGAAGACATCCGGCCGTGCATCGATCACCGTTTCCAACGCACCCGGCTTCTTCTGGAAATCGGGTGTGAGAACTTCGATCGTCGTCTCAGGCGAGGCATCGCGAATCCGCCGGATGGTTTCGGCGAAATGGGCGGCGCCACCGTCATCGAGATCGTCGCGATCAACGGAGGTGATCACGATATGATTGAGGCCAAGCTGCCCGACCGCCTCGGCAACATGCGCCGGCTCATGCGGATCGAGCAGATCCGGCCGGCCCGTCGCCACGTTGCAGAATGCACAGGCGCGGGTGCAGACCGATCCCAGGATCATTACCGTCGCATGTTTCTGCTTCCAGCATTCGCCGATATTCGGGCAGGCCGCTTCCTCGCAGACGGTATTCAGATTGAGCCGCCGCATCAGCGCCTTGGTCTCGGCATACTCAATGCTGACCGGCGCCTTGACCCGGATCCAATCCGGCTTACGCTGGATCGGCGTATCCGGCCGGTTGGCCTTTTCCGGGTGTCGCAGGGCTGCTGCTGACTTCTCGCTCATACGCGAATTCCTCAGTAATGGATGGCCCGGCCATAGGCTGCCAAGACCGCTTCATGCATCATTTCCGACAGGGTCGGATGCGGGAAGACGGTATGCATCAGTTCCGCCTCGGTGGTCTCCAATGTCTTGGCAATTGTATAGCCCTGGATCAGTTCCGTCACCTCGGCGCCGATCATATGAGCCCCCAGCAATTCGCCGGTCTTGGCGTCGAACACCGTCTTGACCATGCCTTCCGGCTCGCCCAAGGCGATCGCCTTGCCATTGCCGATAAAGGGGAAGCGACCGATCTTGGTCTCATAGCCCTTGTCCTTGGCCGCCTGTTCGGTCAGGCCGACGCTGGCGATCTGCGGCGAGCAATAGGTGCATCCAGGGATGTTGCGGACATTCAGCGGATGAACGTCCTTGACCCCGGCGATCTTCTCCACGCAGATCACGCCTTCATGGCTGGCCTTATGCGCCAGCCAGGGCGGGCCGACCAGGTCGCCGATCGCATAAACGCCGGGCTCGCCGGTGCGGCAATACTCATCCACCACGATATGGGTTTTCTCGACTTTGATTTTAGTCCATTCGAGGCCCAGGTTTTCCACATTGCCGACGATGCCGAGAGCGAGAACGACCCGGTCGACCGTAATGTCCTGGGACTTGCCGCCGCTTTCTATCGTGGCGGTCACACTATTGTCGGTTTTCTTCAGCGCCTTCACTGCGGCGCCGGTGATGATCTTCATGCCCTGCTTCTCAAAGGATTTATGGGCGAAGGCGGAGATTTCCGCATCCTCCACCGGCAGGATGCGATCGACCACCTCGACCACCGTCACCTCGACACCAAGGCCGCGATAGAAGCTGGCGAATTCGATACCGATCGCTCCGCTGCCGACCACCAGCAGCTTTTTCGGCATCTCTTTCGGCACCATGGCTTCCTTATAGGTCCAGACCAGCTTGCCGTCGGGTTCCAAACCCGGCAAGGACCGCGCGCGGGCGCCGGTCGCCAGAATGATGTTCTTCGCGGTCAGGTCCGCCAGCTTCTTGCCGTCCTTCTCAACGACCAATTTGCTGGCACCGTTCAATCGGCCATGACCGTCAAAGACCGTCACCTTGTTCTTCTTGAGGAGATGCTTGACGCCGGCCGAAAGCTGCGCCGCCACTTTGCGCGACCGGTCGACGATCTTCGGCAGATCGATGGTAAAGCCGCTAACCGAGAACCCATAATCGCCCGCATGCCGAATGAGATGGGCAATCTCCGAAGACCGCAGCAGCGCCTTGGTGGGGATACAGCCCCAGTTGAGGCAGATGCCGCCGAGATGCTCACGCTCGATCAAGGCCGTCTTCAAGCCAAGCTGGGCGCTGCGGATGGCGGCGACATAACCGCCGGGGCCACCACCGACGACAACCAGATCGAAAGCATTCTCGCTCATCATCAACTCCTTCCCGTCAAAGACTTGCGGGTTCTATCGTCGCGCCTCAGGGCGCAGAAGGGGTGGTTTGGCAACTATCCAAGGCGCGCAGCAATTTCGCCTTCGGGCCTTCAATCATCAGCATATGCAAGGTGCCAGTCACGCCGGTTTCGGCAATGTCCTGGCGCACATATTCCGCCGCGCAATCGCAGACCGATGCCAAGTCGTTGCGCTGTTGATCGCTCAGTTGATTGCCACCCGCCTGCCCGCTTTCCGTCGCGGTCTTCACGCAACCTTCGGCAAAACGCGCCTTGAAGGCCAGGCTGGGGCGGCTCGCCGGATCGTCTAGCTGGCCAATCGTCCAGATGATCGCGCCGATGACGATCGCCGCCGTCACGACGATGACTGCTATGAGGACGAGAAAGAATCTGCGCATCGCCCGAGATCCGCTCAGCCGGTCACGGTGCCGTACCCGATCCCTGAGGGTCCTTGGCACAGGCCTCAAGGATAGGCTTGATCTTGTCGAGCATCGCCGGGTCGGCCGGATTGGCCAGGAAGGCGTTGTGATCGGCCGCCGTCAAGACGGACGAACTCCGCGTCGCGCCGCAATTACAGACCTGCTGCAGCATCTGCTTTTGCTCTTCGTTGAACGGCTTGTTCTGCTGCTGGGCAGCGTCATTCGCCTGCTTCAGGCAGTTTTCAACGAAGACATCCTTGAAGCGCGCAGGATCAACGGCAGCCTGCCGCTGCATCGACAAAAGATAAATCGCCACGAGGCCGACGGCGACGAGCGCGACGATCAGCAAGGTCCAACCACGCCGCGTCATCGCTGCCCTCCGGCTGACATTTGCCTAATCGAAACGCCCCGCAGCGTCATCTCAAACCAGCATGCCGAGCGGTTTTTCGATCAACCGCTTCAACGCTGCCATATATTCGGCGCCAAGCGCGCCATCCACGGCCCGGTGATCGACCGATAGCGTGATGCTCATGACCGTCGCAATGGCGATCTTACCATCGCGAACAACGGGGCGTTCCTCGCCGGCGCCGACCGACAAAATGCAAGCCTGCGGCGGATTGATGATGGCACTGAACTCCTTGATGCCATACATGCCGAGATTGGACAGCGAGAAGCTGCCGCCGGTGTAATCTTCCGGTTTCAGCTTGCCGTCCTTGGCTTTCTTCGCCAGGGACTTCATTTCCGACGAAATCTCCGTCAGGCTTTTGCTTTCGGCCTCGCGGATAATCGGCGTCACAAGTCCGCCGGGAATGGCGACCGCCACGGAGATATCCGCCGTCTTGTACATCTTGAGGCCGTCATCGCTCCAAGACGCATTGGCGGCCGGCACTTTCTTCAAGGCAACAGCGCAGGCCTTGATCAAGAAATCGTTGACCGACAGCTTATAGGCGCCCTCGCCTTCGGCCGGCGATGCCGCATTGATCTCTTCGCGCAGTTCCAGCAGGCGATCGATCTCGCAATCCACCGTCAGATAGAAATGCGGCACGAATTGCTTGGATTCCTGCAAGCGCCGCGCGATCGTCTTGCGCATATTGGTGTGCGGAACGAGATCGAAAGCCCCTTCGCCGAAACCCTGTGTGCCGGGAATGGCCGGTGCCTTCGCCCCGGCAGCGGCGCCTGCTGCCGGTTTTGCGGCGCCACCTTTGCCAACAGCTTCTTCGACATCATGCCGGATGATGCGGCCATGCGGCCCCGATCCGGCGATGCCCGCGAGATCGATCCCCTTTTCCGCCGCGATGCGCCGGGCCAGCGGACTCGCAAAGATACGCTCACCCTTTGCAGCGCTCTCGGTTTTTGCCGGCGCCTTGGGTGCCGGTGGCATCGGTGCAGGCGCTGCTTGAGGGGCCGGTGTGCTTTCGGCCTTTGGCTCCGCCGGCTTTGCTTCGATCTTCGGTTGTTCCGCCGGCTTCGGCGCCGGTGCATCCTTGCCGATGGTGCCGGCGTCTTCGCCTTCTTCCAGCAGAACGGCGATGACGTCATTCACCTTGACGCCTTCGGAGCCGGCCGGCACCAGGATTTTGCCAATGCGGCCTTCATCGGCCGCTTCGACTTCCATCGTCGCCTTGTCGGTCTCGATCTCGGCGATCACGTCGCCGGCCTTGACCTCATCGCCTTCGTTCTTCAACCATTTGGCCAGATTACCTTCCGTCATCGTCGGCGACAGAGCGGGCATCAGGATATTGATCGGCATGATATAGCCTCCTCCTATTGTCCGCTTGTTCAGCGATAACAGACGCGTTTAGCTGCTTCGACCACCGTTTGCGGCTGCGGCAGCGCCATCTTTTCCAGATTGGCGGCATAGGGCATGGGAACGTCGATACCGGCGACACGCGCCACCGGCGCGTCCAGCCAATCGAAAGCGCTTTCCATCATCACCGCCGACAGCTCCGACCCGATACCGGCGAAAGGCCATCCTTCTTCCAGCGTGACCAAACGGTTGGTCTTCTGGACTGACGCGACGATGGTTTCCACATCCAATGGGCGGATGGTCCGCAAATCGATGACTTCCGCCTCGATGCCTTCCTTCGCCAGATCTTCCGCCGCCGTCAAGGCAACGCTGACCATGCGGGAAAAAGCGGTGATCGTCACATCCTTGCCCGGGCGCACGACCCTGGCCTTGCCGATTGGCACGATCCAGTTGGGATCGCTCGGCACTTCGAAACTCTGGCCATACATGATCTCGTTTTCCAGGAAGACCACCGGATTGGGATCGCGGATCGCCGATTTCAACAGACCCTTTGCATCCGCCGCGGACCAGGGCGCCACAACCTTCAGACCGGGGCAATGGGCATACCAGCTGGCATAGCATTGTGAATGCTGCGCGGCCACGCGCGCCGCGGCACCGTTGGGGCCGCGGAAGACGATCGGGCAGCCGAGCTGGCCGCCGGACATGTAAAGCGTCTTGGACGCCGAATTGATGATCTGGTCGATCGCCTGCATGGCGAAGTTGAAGGTCATGAATTCGACGATCGGGCGCAATCCACTGAAAGCAGCACCGACGCCAATACCGGTAAAGCCATGCTCGGTGATCGGCGTATCGATGACACGGCGCGAGCCGAATTCCTCCAGCAGGCCCTGGCTGACTTTATAGGCCCCTTGATATTCGGCGACTTCCTCGCCCATCAGGAAGACGTTTTCATCACGGCGCATTTCCTCCGCCATGGCGTCCCGCAGGGCTTCGCGAACCGTCTGCGTCACGGTCGGCCCTGTGTAATCCGCTTCCATGGGGATCGGTGCCGCCTTCGGCGCAACTGCTTTCGGTTCGGCAGGCTTGGGTTCCGGCGCTTTTGTTTCGGGCGCCTTTGCTTCTTGCGCTTCTGCCTGTGCCTGCGGTGCTGGCGCCGCAGCACCATCCGTCTTCTTCGCGGGCTCAGCGCCGGCCGCCTCGTCTTCACCGCGCAGAACAGCGATCACGCTATTGACCGCGACATTATCGGTACCGGCATCGACCAGGATGCGGTCGAGAACGCCTTCATCCACGGCCTCCACTTCCATGGTGGCCTTATCGGTTTCGATCTCCGCCAGGATGTCGCCGGCTTTGACCTGATCGCCGGGCGATTTCAGCCATTTGGCCAATTTGCCTTCGGTCATGGTCGGGGAGAGAGCGGGCATCAAAATATCGATCGCCATGATATGTATCCCTCTCAGGCCTCGATCAGAACATCGGTGTAGAGCTCGGCCGGATCTGGCTCCTGGCTGCTCTGGGCGAATTCGGTGGCGGTGGAGACGACCTCCTTGATCTCCTTGTCGATACTCTTCAAGGCAGCTTCATCGGTATGGTTGCCTGTCAGGAGACGGTCCCGCAGATGATCGATCGGATCATGTTCCTGGCGCATCTTCGCAACTTCTTCCTTGCTGCGATACTTGGCCGGATCGGACATCGAATGGCCGCGATAGCGATAGGTCATCATTTCCAGGATGTAGGGCCCGTTGCCGGCGCGGGCATGGGCGATGGCCATCTCGCCGGCTTCACGCACCTTGAGCACATCCATTCCGTCCACCTGGACGCCGGGGATGTCATAGGCCACGCCGCGCTTGCACAATTCGGTGCCGGCTGAGGAGCGCTGCTGGCTGGTGCCCATGGCGTATTTGTTGTTTTCGATGATGTAGACGACGGGCAGCTTCCACAGCGAGGCGATATTGAAAGCCTCATAGACCTGCCCCTGGTTGACCGCGCCGTCGCCGAGATAGGTCATGCAAACCTTCCCGTCGCCGCGATAATGATGGCCGAAAGCCAGGCCCGTTCCCAGAGGCACCTGGGCGCCGACGATCCCGTGGCCGCCGAAGAAACCCTTTTCGCGGCTGAACATATGCATCGAGCCGCCCTTGCCCTTGGAATAGCCGCCGCGCCGGCCGGTCAGTTCCGCCATGACCCCCTTCGGGTCCATCCCGCAAGCCAGCATATGGCCGTGGTCGCGATAGCTGGTGATGATGCTGTCGCCTTCCTCGGCCACCGCCTGCATGCCGACGACGACGGCCTCCTGGCCGATATAGAGATGGCAGAAACCACCGATCAGACCCATGCCATACAATTGGCCCGCCTTCTCCTCAAAGCGGCGGATCAACAACATGTCACGATAATAGGCGATGAGCTCTTCCGAGGTGGCCGACGAATCCTTGCCGCGGGCGGCGCGCGTTGCACCGGCCTTAGCTTGAGTTGCCTTTGCCATGAACCTCCCCTTCGAAATGATGATGGTGGTCTGCGAAACGAATTGCGGTGGTCTATCGACGCGGTCTTTTTAGATGCATGATCGAACTGGGACTTTGCATCCCATCGATCGATTGCATCTGTATTATGGGTAGGTAGACCGTAAAATCAAGGACGGTTAAAAAACTGAAACAAAAGGATTTTGTTTCGATTAACTTGATATGCGTTAATTTACTGATTTGGGCGCCTGGGACGCCTTGTTTGCCGGGTCATTGAGGAAAATCACCAGGTCATCCGGATGACTGAAATTGAGCATCACCCGGGCCCGTTCTTCCAGCATGTCGAGATCGAGGCTGCTGTTGCTCAAGAGAGCGACGCGCTGCTCCAGCGCCCCGCGCTCTTCGTTGGTGCGATCGAGATCGGCCTGCGCCTGCGCCAGACGTTGATTGACTTGAATCCAGGCAATTACCCCGCGGTCGCCTTGTACCGCGTGATAGACAAAATACCCCGCTATGCATGCACCAAGCAGCTGACAGAGCACTTGGCGCGAGCGGCGCCTGAATTCGCGACGTAGATCCATGAAAAATACGGAATCACATCTCGATTCCAGGCGTCAACTCAAAAGCGAATCGGGCACGTAAAATCGTGTTGATCGAGTGATTTTTTAGCGAGCCAGTGCGGCGTAACCGCCATAACGCGCCGCCGAACCCAGCTGTTCTTCGATGCGGATGAGCTGGTTGTATTTGGCGATACGATCAGAACGCGATAGGGATCCTGTCTTGATCTGCCCACAATTCGTCGCGACCGCGAGATCGGCGATGGTGGCATCCTCGGTTTCACCGGAACGATGCGACATCACCGCCCGATAGCCGGCCTTGTGGGCCATCTCCACCGCCTCGAGCGTCTCCGTCAGCGTCCCGATCTGGTTGACCTTGATCAGGATCGCATTGGCGACGCCACGCTTGATGCCGTCTGCCAGGCGCGCCGGATTGGTGACGAACAAATCATCGCCGACCAACTGCACCTTGTCGCCCAGCTTGTCCGTCAGCGCCTTCCAGCCGGCCCAGTCATCTTCGGCCATGCCGTCTTCGATGCTGACGATGGGATAGGCAGCGGCCAGCTTGGCGTAGAAGTCGACCATCCCGCCGGCATCCAGTACCTTGCCTTCGCCGTCCAGGTGATACTTGCCGTCCTTGAAGAATTCCGTGGACGCGGCATCCAGTCCCAAGGCGACATCCTTGCCCGGCTTGAAGCCGGCCTTTTCGATTGCCTGCATGATGAAGTCCAGGGCCTTTTCGGCGCTGGCCAGATTCGGGGCGAAGCCACCTTCATCACCGACATTGGTGTTATGCCCGGCCGCCTTCAACTGCGCCTTCAAGGCATGAAAAATCTCGGCGCCCCAGCGAATCGCCTCGCTGCCGCTCGGTGCCGCCACCGGAAGCACCATGAATTCCTGGAAGTCGATCGGGTTGTCGGCATGAGCGCCGCCGTTGATGATATTCATCATCGGAACCGGCAGGATCCTTGCCTGGGTGCCGCCGACATAGCGATAAAGCGGCAGCCCCGCCTCCTCCGCCGCAGCCTTGGCAACTGCGAGGCTGACGCCAAGAATAGCATTGGCGCCGAGGCGCGCCTTGTTCGGCGTCCCATCCAACTCGATCATCGTCTGGTCGATCTTCACCTGGTCATCGGCGTCGAGACCGCCAATGGCATCGAAAATCTCGCCATTGGCCGCCGCCACGGCATTGAGGACGCCTTTGCCGAGATAAAGCTTCTTGTCGCCATCGCGCAATTCGACAGCTTCATGCGCACCGGTCGAGGCACCGGACGGCACCGCCGCTCGTCCCGAGGCACCGCTGTCCAACACGACGTCGACTTCCACGGTCGGATTGCCGCGACTGTCCAGGATTTGACGGGCATTGATGTCGATGATGGCGCTCATGTCTCTAGCCTCTTCAGGGAAGGATGCCGATTACGGTTAGGCTGACTTTTATAGCGAGGTCGGTTGGCCGCTACTATCCCGATTTGGAGCCCGAACCACGATCGAGCGACGTCAAACTGTCATCGACCGATTGGCCGAGCATCCCCCGCTCGGCTTCATTCAGATGCGCCACCAAGGGAGCAAGTTTGGTTGGGCTGTCGGAGGGATCGCTGAGGATGAGGCCGAGATGACGGCAGAGATCGAACAGGGTGAGACTCCGCAGATCGCGGCTGATATGCCAGCGGTCGTTTTCGCCGCGGGTCAGGATATTGGCATCTTTCAAATTGTCGAGGATTGCCAGCAACCGATTGGGGTCGGCCTGCAGATCGGACTGCAATTGCACCAGGCGCAAGCCCGTCCCGTGTTGCGCCGCCCCCCTCAGGACTCTCAAGACGCCCAGGGCCAAGGCAAAGGTGTCGGATCGCCGGACGGTGCCGCCGACACTTCGCCGGCCGGCACGCCATTCCGGCAAGGCCGCCGTGATTTCGGCGCCGACCAGGATGATCAGCCAGACCAGATACATCCAGAGCAGAAAGACCGGCAAGGTGGCGATCGCGCCGTAAACAGCCTGATAGGTTGGCACGTAATAGAGATAGAGCGCGAAGCTCTGCTTCAGGATCTCGAACAGAAGCGCCGTGATGAAGGCGCCGGTCACGGCATCGCCAAGCCGAACGTAGCGCGACGGGATGAGCCTGAAGAAGACGGCAAATCCGATGGTCTCAAGCAGAAACGGCATCAGCGTGCTTAAGACGCGCATCCCCGTGGAAATCCCGTAAACCCCAACGGATTTGACCGTCGCGAAGACATAGCCGGAAATCGAAAAACTGGCACCGAACAGGATCGGGCCCAGCGTGATCAATGCCCAGTAAATGATCAGGCGATTGAGATTGGTCCGGCTGCGGGTCACGCCCCAGATACGGTCGAAAGCCGTCTGGATCGTATTGAACAGCAGGATTGAGGTCACGCCCAGACCGACGACGCCGGCGCCCGTTGTCTTGCCGGCATTCTCGACGAAAGTCTGCAGATACTGCTTGACGCTGTCGCCGATCGAGGGCGCCAGATTGTCGAATATCGCCTGCAGCATGTCTTCGCGAATGGAGCTGAAAGCCGGAAAAGCGGCAAACATGGCCAGACCGATCGCCAGCAAAGGCACCAGGGCAAGCAAAGAGTTATAGCTCAGCGCCGCCGCGATCGACGGGCATGAATCCTGGATGAAACGCTGGCAGACGTAAAAAACCAGGCCCGGAGCCTGGCGGGCCATGGACTTGCTGATCGCAACGGTTTCCTGCGCCTTCCTCATCCGCTCCCCTCGCCCGATTTCCCGCCAGGGTAGAAGGCGAAAGGAAGCGGGTCAATCGCAGGTCCCGCATCGGTAAAGCAAGTATTCGTGAAGCTTAAGCCGTCGCCTTTAACTGGCGCTTGGGCCGGCGTAGCAATTCGCCGCTGCAATTGGGGCAAATGCCCGACATCTCCTGCGTACAATCGGCGCAGAAGCTGCATTCATAGGAGCAGATATAGGCTTCGCCATCCTGCGGCAGGCTATCGCCGCATTTCTCGCAAGCCGGTCGCATTTCGAGCGCCATCGGATACCTCCCTCGGTATGTTCATCCGATGACTCTGGATCGCTCGGCTGTCCGTGGCAATGACGATCGGGCAGCATTAGCTGCCATCTGCTCCGGCTTTTGACTCAAGCCTGTCCCGTACCGTCGATATCGAGCGGGCGGAAACTTTTGACGAGGTCGTCCAAGGTTTTCATCTGCTCCAGGAAAGCAGGCAACTTGGCAAGGGGCAAGGCGCAAGGCCCGTCGCACTTCGCCTTGTCCGGATCGGGATGCGCTTCGATAAACAGCCCGGCAATGCCGATCGCCAGTCCGGCGCGCGCAAGCTCGGCGATCTGGGCCCGTCGGCCACCGGATTTTTCCGCCGCCGGATCGCGCATCTGCAAGGCATGCGTCGCATCGAAGATGATCGGCAGATCGCCGCTGACGGCCTTCATGGTGCGGAAGCCCAGCATATCGACGACCAGATTGTCGTAGCCGAAGCAGGAACCGCGCTCGCACAGCAGAATCCGCTCGTTGCCGCCTTCGCGGATCTTCTCGACGATATTCTTGATCTGCGGCGGGCTCATGAATTGCGGCTTCTTGACATTGATCGCCGCTTTCGTCGCCGCCATGGCTGCAATCAGATCGGTCTGCCGGGCAAGGAAAGCCGGCACCTGGATGATGTCGCAGACTTCCGCAGCCGGCGCTGCCTGTTCCGGTGTATGCACATCGGTCAGGATCGAGACGCCGAACCGCGACTTGACCTCGCCAAGCAGCTTCAAGCCTTCGTCGAGGCCGGGCCCGCGAAACGAGTGGATCGACGAACGGTTCGCCTTGTCGAAAGACGCCTTGAAAATATAGGGCATGCCGATGCGCTGCGTGGCCTTGCAAAAAGCTTCCGCCACCTGGAAGACCGTATCGCGCTCCTCCAGGACATTCATGCCGCCAATCATCACCATGGGTGCATGATTGGCGATATCGATATTTGCAACCCGAATAGTGCTCATCTGATGCCTGATCCCATGGACCGTGCCGCTCGCGGCGCTGGTTACACCAGACGCGATTGTGTCACGGCCGCTGCGATGAATGACGAAAACAACGGATGCGGCTCGAACAGACGCGATTTCAGTTCCGGATGGAATTGTACGCCGATGAACCATGGATGGTCGGGGATTTCGACGATTTCCGGCAAGACACCGTCCGGCGACATGCCCGAGAACCGCAAGCCTACCTTCTCCAGCCGATCCTTGTAGTTGATATTGACCTCGTAGCGATGGCGGTGCCGTTCGCTGATCGCCTGGGCGCCATAGATCTCCGCGACCTGGCTTCCTACCGCCAGATTGCAGTCATAGGCGCCGAGCCGCATGGTGCCGCCGAGATCACCGCCGGCCACCCGCTTCTCCAGGCTATTGCCGCGTACCCATTCGGTCATGAGACCGACGACCGGCTCGTCGCAGGGACCGAATTCGGTTGATCCGGCCTTGCTGATCCCGGCCAGGTGACGCGCCGCTTCGATCACCGCCATCTGCATGCCGAAGCAAATGCCGAAATAGGGGATCTTGCGCTCGCGGGCAAAACGCGCCGAGGCGATCTTGCCTTCCGATCCGCGCTCGCCGAAACCGCCTGGCACCAGGATGCCATGCACATTTTCCAGATGCTGCACGGCATCGTCGCGCTCGAAGACCTCGGAATCGATCCAGTTGAGATTGACCTTCACATTGTTGGCGATGCCGCCATGCCGCAGGGATTCGGCCAATGATTTATAGGCATCGAGCAACGAGGTGTATTTCCCGACCACGGCGATGGTCACCTCGCCTTCCGGCGAGCGGATGCGATCGGCCACCTGCTGCCAGCGGCCGAGATCCGGTTCGCGCGCATCGATACCGAAATGGCGGCAGACTTCGCGGTCATAGCCTTCGGCATGATAGGCCAGCGGCACCGCATAGATGGTGTCGACATCCAAGGCCTGGATCACGGCTGACGGACGGAGATTGCAGAACTGCGCAATCTTGCGCCGGCTATCCGCGGGAATTTCACGATCGCAGCGGCAAAGCAGGATGTCCGGCTGGATGCCGACCGATTGCAGTTCCTTGACGGAATGCTGGGTCGGCTTGGTCTTCAACTCGCCGGCCGCCGGAATCCAGGGCACCAAGGTCAGATGCACGAACATGGCACGTTCGCGGCCGACTTCATTGGCGAACTGGCGGATCGCTTCCAGGAACGGCAGGCTCTCGATATCGCCCACCGTGCCGCCGATTTCGCACAACACGAAATCCTCGTCGGAGACGTCGGCCTTGATCCAGTCCTTGATAGCGTCGGTCACATGGGGAATGACCTGGATGGTGGCGCCGAGATAGTCGCCGCGCCGCTCCTTGGCCAGGACATCGGAATAGATCCGGCCGGTGGTCACGCTGTCGCTGCGCCGGGAGGATATCCCGGTGAAGCGCTCGTAATGGCCGAGATCGAGGTCGGTTTCCGCACCGTCATCCGTCACGTAGACCTCGCCGTGCTGATACGGGCTCATCGTGCCCGGATCAACGTTCAAATACGGATCTAATTTTCGGAGACGGACTTTGAAGCCCCGGGCTTGCAACAGCGCGCCAAGAGCCGCCGACGACAGGCCTTTTCCTAAAGAGGAAACCACGCCGCCGGTGATAAATATAAAGCGAGTCATGGACAGACTTTATGAAATGAAACAGGGTAAGGGGGCAAGCGAACAATCGCTGCCCCGGTTCAACTTACTTCTTGACGAGAATCGCGGGTTAAGCCGCGACTCAGGATTGTGGCTTACTGACCCGCCGGCGCGGCCGGTTGCGGTGTCGCCGGTTGCGGCGCTGCCGGCTGCGGTACTGTCGGAGTCGTCGTGCTGCCCTTCTCCAGGTTCAGCGACCCGGAATCGGCCGGCGCCGCAGGCGATGGCGTTGCCGGCGCGGCAGGTGCGTTACCGGCCGGCGCCGTCAGGTCCGGCACGAGCTGGTTCTGACCGCCATGCGTCGACATGATCGCCAGGATCAGGCTGGTGACAAAAAACGCCGCCGCCAGACCGCCGGTCATCCGGGTCAACAGATTGGCCTGGGTCCGGCCGGCCAGGAAACCGCCCATACCGCCGGCGCCGGACCCGCCGCCGCCGCCCAGCCCACCGAGACCGCCTTCATTCTTCTGCACCAGAATCAGGCCGATCAGGAAGACGGCGATCACAATATGCAATACCAGTACGATAATCATCGCACCAATCCTTTGAATTCACGTCAATTTGCCGGCGTTCTAGCGGTTTTACAGCCGCTTGGCCAGCGAAACATTAAACACCTTGGGACAGCTATCCGCAGTGTCAGCGGCAAGCCTCGGTAATTGCCCAGAAATCCTCGACCTTGAGGCTGGCACCGCCGACCAGCGCCCCGTTTACATCGGGAATCGCCATCAGCTCCGCCGCATTGGTCGGCTTGACCGAGCCGCCATAGAGGATACGAACCTGGCCACCATCGGCCAATTTGCCTTGCAAGAGCTTACGGATATGGCCATGCACGGCCGCCACATCATCGGTTGTCGGGGTGCGTCCCGTGCCGATCGCCCAAACCGGTTCATAGGCAACCACCAGATTGGCTGAGGAACCGCCTGCGGGAAGCGATTCAACGACCTGTTTTTCAACGACTTTCAGCGTATCGCCACGATCCCGTTCGGCTTCGGTTTCGCCGACGCAGATGATAGCCGTCAGCTTCGCCGCAAGGGCCGCCGCGGCCTTCGCAGCGACATCCGCACTGGATTCGCCATGATCGGTCCGTCGTTCGGAATGCCCCAGAATGACATACCGACAGCCAATATCCGCCAGCATCGCCGCCGCCACATCGCCGGTATGGGCACCGGAAACCTTGGGATGGCAATCCTGTCCGCCGACGGCAATATCCTTGCCGACCAAAGCGATGGCCGCCGCCAAATAAGGAAAAGGCGGGCAAACCAGAACTTCGGCAGCCAAATTCCCGCCGGCCGATTGCCGCCGTTCGGTCAACCCTTTCAGCAGGGACAAGGCCATTTCGCTGCTGCCATTCATCTTCCAATTGCCGGCCGCCAGCGGCCGTACATTCGGCGTCGACATGGTTCGATCCATCCTTTTTCCAGTGGCGGCGGCCTTCCTAACACAGCCCCGCCCAATCGGGCCAGACGGATAGATTACATTTTCAAGTCTGGAACGCTTGCCGCAGCCTGCCGCTATCCCTATGATGCCGGCCGATTTTCAACTGGTAGATCAAGATGCTCAGCACCATCCGGCATAAGACCACCTCGCTGGTGGCAAAAATCCTGTTCGTGATCCTGATCGTTGCTTTTGCCGCCTGGGGCGTAGGCGATATCTTCCGAAACAGCGGCAAAAGCGAGCCGGTGGCGACGGTCGGCAAGCTGGAATATAGCCAAGCCGACCTGCATCGCGATCTGCAAACGCTGGTCCAGGGATATCAGCGGCAAGGCGTGCAATTGACACCGGAGCAAATTCGGCAAGCCGGCGTCCCGCAGAAGTTGGTCGATCAGCGCATCAACCGCAATCTGATGCAGGTCTATACCCGCCAATTGGGATTGACCGTCCCGGATACGCTGGTGGTTCAGACCATCCAGGCGCAGCAAAGCTTCCAGGGCATCGACGGCAAGTTCAACCGCAACCAGTTCCTCGCGACCATCCGCCAAGAAGGATATGACGAAGCGAGTTTCTATCAGCGGGTCCGCGATGAACTGCAGGACCAGCAGCTTTATCGTGCCCTGTTCAGCAACATCGTGCTACCGCCGATCCTGGTGGATGAAATCTATAGCTATCAGGCGGAAACTCGCACGGCTGATGTCCTGGTCATTCCCTCGGCCTCGATCACCGATGCCGGCACACCCGATGACGCCGCGCTGACGCAATTCCACAAGGATCACGCTCAACAATATATGCGGCCCGAATATCGCGCCGCCACGGTGCTGCAGCTCTCGCCGGCTGATTTTGCAAAGGACATCACCGTTTCGGATGAGGATATCCGGCAGGAATACAAGAATCGCGAAGCCGAGTTCCGTACCCCGGAATTGCGTGACGTCGAGCAGGTCGTGGTTCAGGACCAGGCATCGATCGACAAGATTCTCGATGCCATGAAATCGGGCAAGGCTTTTGCCGAAGCGGTCAAGGAAGTAACCAACGGCGGGCCGGTCGATCTCGGCACGGTGACCAAGGACAAACTGCAGCCGAAGGAGTTGCAGGATCCCGTCTTTGCGCTCGCGGCAGATGGCGTCTCGGCGCCGATCAAGAGCCCCTTCGGTCTGCACCTGGTGCATGTGAAGAGCATCACGGCTGCCAGCACCCAGAGCCTGGACCAGGTCAAGAATCAGTTGCGGGATACGATCGCGCTCTCCCGCGCCAGCGATTCCATGGTTTCCATCGTCAACCAGCTGGAAGATGCGCTGGCCGGTGGTGCGAGCGTCTCCGAAGCCGCCGAGAAGCTGAAGCTGAAAGTGACGACCCTGCCGGCGGTCGATTCGCTGGGAACGGACCGCGATGGCAAGGAACTGGGCCTGCGGCCGGAAGTGCTGGGTTTGATCCAGCAAACCCAAAGCGGCAGCACCAGCCAGCTCACAGCCATGCCGGATGGCGGCTATGCCGTCGTTCAGGTGACCGGTATCACTGCGCCTGAACTGAAGCCCTTGGCCGAGATCAAGGACCAGGTCACGCAGGATTGGATCGCCGATAAGCAGCGCAGCCTCGCGACCGAAAAAGCGAAGGCCCTCGTCGAAAAGCTGCGTAACGGTGGTGATCTGGCGGCTGAGGCCAAAGCCATGAAGCTGGACGTCAAGTCGAGCGCCTCCTTCACGCGCGATGTCGGCGATACCGATAACGGCATCGACGTCGATCTTGCCAAGAAGCTCTTCGCCGCAAAGATCGGGGACTATGCAGAAGGCCAGGCTGCGGACGGTCCGGTCGTCGCGCGATTGACCGCAATCACCCCGGCTGTTGCCGCCGATCACAAGGACGAAGCCAAGATCGTCAGCGACAAGCTGATGGAAGACATTCGCAACGAATTGAGCACGCAATTTGCCGGAGCCCTGCAGCAGCGGATTCCGGTCAAGCGCAACGATCAGCTGATCGACAAGGTCATGGCGGAAGAATGAAGGTCGAGCCGAATTTCAGCGCCTTCGCTGCCGCCTATGAGGACGGCAAGCCGCAAGTCGTCTGGACCAAGCTTGTCGCGGACTTGGAGACGCCTGTCTCCGTCATGCTCAAGCTCTCGGATGGACGCGCCAATTCCTTCCTGTTCGAATCGGTCGAAGGTGGTGCTGTCCGTGGCCGCTATTCGCTCATCGGCCTCAAGCCCGATCTGATCTGGCGCTGCCGGGGCGAAAAGGCGGAGATCAACCGGCAGGCCCGGTTTCAGCCCGATGAATTCGAGGCGATCGACAAGCCCGCTCTCGCCTCCTTGCGCGACCTGATTGCCGAAAGCCGGATCGAGCTCCCTGCCGGCCTGCCGCCCATGGCCTCGGGTCTGTTCGGTTATCTCGGCTATGACATGGTTCGGCAGATGGAGGTCCTGCCCGACCTGACGCCGAACAACCTGCCCTTGCCGGACAGCATGTTCCTGCGCCCGACCGTGGTCGCCATCTTCGACAATGTCGAGGACATGATCACCGTCGTTACGCCGATCTGGCCGCGCGAAGGTGTTTCCGCCCGCGCCGCCTATAACCAGGCGCTGGAACGGCTGAACGACATCGTGGCCGATCTGGACCGCAGCTTGCCGCAACAGCGCGGCGGTGGCGAACCGCTGCCCGATCTGCCCGAACCGGCATCAAATCTGACCGATGCACAGTTCCATGCCATGGTTCAGAAGGCCAAGGATTACATCCTGGCCGGCGATATCTTCCAGGTGGTGCTGTCGCAGCGTTTCAGCCTGCCATTCACCCTGCCCCCCTTCGCGCTCTATCGGTCGCTGCGCCGGGTGAACCCCTCGCCCTTCCTGTTCTTCCTGGATCTGGGCGGTTTCTCGATCGTCGGTTCCAGCCCCGAAATCCTGGTTCGGCTGCGCGACGAAACGGTGACCATCCGTCCTATCGCCGGGACACGCAAGCGTGGCGCCACACCGGAGGAAGACCGGGCCTTGGCCGCCGACCTGCTGGCCGATCAGAAGGAACTGGCGGAACATCTCATGCTGCTGGATCTCGGCCGCAACGATGTCGGCCGTGTCGCGCAGATCGGCACGGTGAAGGTGACGGATCAGTTCACCATCGAAAACTATTCCCACGTCATGCATATCGTGTCGAATGTCGAGGGGCATATCGACGCGAAATATGACGCGATGGACGCGCTCCGGGCCGGCTTTCCAGCCGGAACGGTTTCCGGTGCGCCGAAAGTGCGCGCGATGGAAATCATCGAAGAACTGGAGCCGGAAAAGCGCGGCATCTATGCCGGCGCCGTCGGATACTTCGCGGCCAACGGCACGATGGATACCTGCATCGCCTTGCGCACCACCGTGGTGAAGGACGGCGTCATGTATGTGCAGGCCGGCGCCGGTATCGTGCATGACAGCGTGCCGGAAAGCGAGAACCAGGAATGCCATAACAAAGCACGCGCCCTGGTTCGCGCAGCCCAGGAAGCCGTCCGTTTCGCCGCCGGACGCGGCAACCGATAGAGGGCGATCATCTTTGGCGGAAACATTTCGCTTCCATCAAAGACGATCCGGTTCCAAGGATCAACCGCGTCCGCCGGTTCCTCCCTTACTTACGCCGCCGACAGCGTATGCGAGCCGAAGACCTCGTAGTGAATACGGTCGTTCGACACGCCCAGGTCATTGAGCGCCGTCAGTTTCGCCTTCATGAACGGCACCGGGCCGCAGATGTAGTAATCCGCTTCCGGCAGGATGGTTTCATCCTTGATCGCGGTAAGATCGATGCGGCCGGACAGGTCGTAATCGACACCGGCGCGATCGTCATTGCCGACCTTCTCATAGAAGACCTTGACCGAAACCTGCGGATAGCGTTCCGCCAGGTCGCGAACATGACCGTTCAAGGCATGCACGCCGCGATGCCGGGCACCATGTACGAAGACGACACGCCGCTCCGGTTGCTCCCGCACCAGATGATTGAGCATCGCCATCATCGGCGTGAGGCCGACACCGCCGCTGATCAGAACGACCGGCGTCTCGCGATCCGTGTGGAGGAAGAAATCACCGAAAGGCGGCGACAATTCGACCACGGCGCCTTCCTCGATCCGATCATGCATCCAATTCGAAATCATGCCGTCCGGCCGCTCTTCCAGACCGGCTTCACGCTTGATCGACAGCCGCAGATAATCGCCGTTCGGCGCATCGGAGAGGCTGTATTGCCGCGGCTGGATCATCTGTCCATCCGCGGCACGACCACGGATGCTGACGAATTGTCCGGGCTTGAAAGCCGGTAACGGCGCATCTTCAACCGGATACAGATAGAAAGAGGTGATCTCGTCGCTTTCGCGGACTTTCTTGCCGATCTTGAAAGGACGCCATCCCGACCAGCCGCCGGCCGTGGTTGCCGCGTCACGATACAAGGCCGATTCCGCTCCGATGAGGATATCCGCGAGCTGGCCATAGGCAGCGGCCCAAGCGGCAATCAGTTCTTCACTTGCTGCGTCGCCGAGCACTTCCTGAATTGAGGCCAGAAGATGCTTGCCGACGATTGGATAATGCTCGGCGCGGATACCAAGGCTTGCGTGCTTGTGCGTGATGCGCTGCAGGACGGGCGCAAGAACCGACGGGTCGTCGATATTCTCTGCATAGGCCAGCACCGCCATCGCCAGCGCCTGCTGCTGTTGCCCGTTTACCTGATGCGCCTGATTGAAGACATGTTTCAGTTCCGGATTGTGCGCAAACATACGCGTATAGAAGTGACGGGTAAGCGCTACGCCGTGTTCCCTCAGAACCGGAACAGTTCCATTCACCAAGTCCCGGGTCGCCTTATCCAACATAATTCACTACCTCCTGTTGCTGACCTGCTTCGGCCAGTCATTGCCGATTGCCTTAAAGAGGTACTATCAATACCTCTTTAAGGCAATCCCAGCGCCCGATGACAAATTGTCGCTGCAACTCGGCTGCCAAATCACCGTAATTTCGCCGTCCTTTCCGGCGAAATGTCGCCTGCGACAATTTCCGACCGGAGTGCATGTGATGCGTGGCACTCATCTGACGATCCTTCTCAGCCTGCTGATTTTCGGCGTCTCGCAAGTCGCCAAGGCGCAGGATGGAGCCGAGAAGCTGGTCGATGCCGCGCGGTCAGATCGGGGTAACCTTCCGCGCTATGCCCCATCACCTTCCCTGGTGGCGACGTCCCGTTGTCACGCGGCGTCTGCAGCGATGTCGTCATCCGTGCCTTCCGCCAACAAGGCCCTGGACCTTCAGCTCATGGTGCATGATGACATGGCCGCTCATTTCAGCGCCTATCCGGCGAACTGGGGCCTCAAGCATCCTGATCCGAATATCGATCATCGCCGTGTACTAAACCTGGCCACCTGGCTCAAGCGCCAGGGCAAGGCCATCGCCGTCAGCCGGCGATCCGGGGATTATGTCGCCGGCGATATCGTCACCTGGCGATTACCGGGCGGCCAACCGCATATCGGCATCGTGTCGGACCGCCGCGATGCACAAACCGGCACGCCCTTGATCATCCACAATATCGGCCGTGGCACGCAGGAAGAAAAGATCCTCTTCGCCTATGACATTACCGGCCATTTTCGCTATTTCCGCTGATTTGTGCCCGGCAACAGGACCGCACCACGCATAGGCCCGGCCCCCGAGTCCGGCGCGATAACGCATCCGAAGACCGGCAAAAGTCTAGTCTTGCATTTACCGTCATTACGAAGTCCGATGAAGGACAGGATAATGACAGGCTCGTCCCCAGGCCGAGCGACAAGGCTCATGCCATAATGAAAATCTGTGAGGGAAGGGAAGATGAAGAGATCCTTACTCGAGCTTATTGCCGGCGGATTGATGGCTGTCGGATTGATGGCTGTCTCGGCAAGCGCAAATGCGGCCGATTACAAGATTATCGCCCCCGCCGCCCCTGGCGGCGGCTGGGACCAGACCGCCCGGACGATGCAGGCCGCGCTGCAGGATGAGAAAATCGCCTCCAGCGTACAGGTGACCAATGTGCCGGGTGCCGGCGGAACGATCGGCCTGGCGCAATTCGTCAATCAATACAATGGCGATCCGAGCGCCTTGATCATCGGCGGCTATGTCATGGTCGGCGCCATCTTGACCAATGGCTCGCCGGTGACCCTCGATCAGGTGACGCCGATCGCCCGGTTGACCGGTGAACAGGAAGTCATCGTCGTCCCGGCCGCCTCGCCGATCAAGTCGCTGGCCGATCTGGTCAAGGCCCTGAAGGCCGATCCCGGCGCTGTTTCCTGGGCCGGCGGGTCCGCCGGCGGCACCGACCACATCACCACCGGCCTCTTCGCCAAAGCGGCCGGCGTCGATCCGACCAAGATCAACTACATCGCTTATTCCGGTGGCGGCGAAGCGTTGGCGGCGATCCTCGGCGGCCAGGTGACCGCCGGCATCTCCGGCTATGGCGAATTCAGCGGCCAGATCAAGGACGGCACCTTGCGCCTCCTTGCAGTCTCCGGCAGCAAGCGGATCGAGGGCGTCGATGCGCCGACCTTCACCGAAGCCGGCGTCAATGTCGCCGTTGAAAACTGGCGCATGGTCGCCGCTGCTCCCGGCATCACCGACGATCAGAAGGCCGCCATCACGGCCGATATCGAAAAGATGGTGAAATCGAAATCCTGGCAGGAGGCTTTGAAAGCCAAGGAGTGGCAGGACACCTATCTTGCCGGCGACGCCTTCAAGCAACAGCTCGCCAGCGACATCACCGCAACCAACGCCATCCTGAAAGAAGTCGGCCTGGTAAAATGAGCCAGGAGAAAGCGCCGGGATTGAAGGCCGAGACGCGGCGGCGCCCCGACAAGGCGGCGCTCGTCATCGCCGTCATTCTCGCCGGCGTCGCAGCCTTGATCCTTTGGGATACGCGTCATATCGGTGCTGCAGCGAGCTATGCGCGCATCGGCCCGGCTGCATTCCCCTATGCCATTGCAGCAGGGCTGCTGATCCTCGCCATTGCCACGGCCGTCACGGCTTGGCGCGGTGGCTTCCCCAAACGGGAAGCGGATAACATCGCGCCCATTATCTGGATCGTCGGCGGGCTTGCCGCGCAGATGCTGCTGCTCAAGATCGCCGGTTTCTCGATTGCTACCGGCCTCATGTTCGCAGCGATCGCCCGCAGCTTCGGGCGCGGGCCGCTGTGGATGACCATTCCCATCGGCATCGTTCTGTCATTCGCCGCCTGGCTGTTCTTCGCCAAGGTTCTGCAGCTTTCCCTGCCCGCCGGGCCACCCGAGCATTTCATCCAGCAGCTGTTCTGATAGGGAGCAACTCGTGGATACTTTCAGCCTCCTTTTGCAAGGCCTCAGTGTCGCGATCGAGCCCAGCAATTTGCTCTTTGCCTTGATCGGCGTCACGCTCGGCACGGCGGTCGGCGTGCTTCCCGGGATCGGCCCGGCCCTGACCGTGGCCCTGCTCCTCCCCGTCACCTTCAAGCTCGATCCCGCCGGCTCTCTCATCATGTTTGCGGGCATCTATTACGGCGGCATGTATGGCGGCTCGACCACGTCGATTCTGCTCAATACGCCCGGCGAAAGTGCATCGATCGTCACTGCCCTTGAAGGCAATAAGATGGCGCGGGCCGGCCGCGGTGGGCCAGCTTTGGCAACCGCGGCCATCGGTTCCTTTGTCGCTGGCCTGATTGCGACCATCGCCCTCGCTTGCATCGCTCCCTGGGTCGTGAGGTTCGCCCTCTCCTTCGGACCGGCCGAATATTTCGCCCTCATGATCCTCGCTTTCGTCACCGTGTCGGCCGCTTTCGGCGATTCCACCTTGCGAGGACTGACCGCGCTCTTCATCGGCCTGACCCTTGGCCTGATCGGCATCGATCTGCAAACCGGCCAGGCACGGCTCGTCTTCGGCATCCCCGACTTGCTGGACGGCATCGAAGTGACCACGCTTGCCGTCGCTTTGTTCGCCGTGGGTGAAACCTTGTCTGTCGCCGCAACCAAGAACGGCGATCATGAAGCGATCGAACCGATCAAAGGCTCGGTCTGGATGAATCGCGAGGATTGGAAGCGGTCCTGGATGTCCTGGCTGCGGGGCACGGTGATCGGTTTTCCCATCGGGGCCATGCCGGCGGGTGGCGCCGAGATCGGCACCTTCTTGTCCTATGCCACGGAAAAGCGATTTTCAAAGCACAAGGAGCAATTCGGCAGCGGGGCAATCGAAGGCGTTGCCGGTCCTGAAGCCGCCAACAATGCCTCCGCAGCGGGAACCCTGGTGCCGCTGCTGACGCTTGGCCTTCCCACCACCGCCACGGCGGCGATCATGCTCGCCGGCTTTCAGCAATACGGCCTGCAACCGGGCCCGCTGCTCTTCACCAGCAATCCGCAATTGGTCTGGGGCCTGATCGCCAGCCTCCTGGTGGCCAATTTCATGCTGCTCATTCTCAATCTGCCGATGGTCGGGTTATGGGTGAAGCTGCTGTCGATCCCCCGGCACTGGCTTTATGCCGGCATTCTTCTTTTCGCGACCCTGGGCACGATCGGCGCCAATCCATCGGTCGTCGAGCTTGGCTTGTTACTTGCCTTCGGCCTGCTCGGCTATGTGCTGCGCCGCTTCGGCTATCCGATCGCTCCCGTCGTCGTCGGTCTGATCCTCGGTCCGCTGGCGGAACAGCAATTGCGCCGGGCTCTCGCCATCAGCCAGGGAGATCTCACCGTCCTCGTACATTCACCGATTTCGATCACGCTATTGGCTTTGGCCACCTTGGCCCTTGTCGTGCCGCTGGTCATGCGGGTACGCGGCAAAGGCGAAGTCCTGTCCCAGGTTGCCGCCACCGAGGATTGACGATCGCCGGTCGCTCAGCCGGGCAGTCCGTTTTCCCGCCGGGCGATGGCGCTGAGCGGCACCAGCACGAAGCCGCGCTGCTTGGCTTCGACGAGCCACTTTTTCAGGACCGCAATCGTCGCCGGATGCGGATGGCCGATGGCAATCGCATAGCCCTGCTTCCGCGCCACGCGCTCGGTAATGGCCAATTGCCGGGCCACGGCAGCCGGCGACATGTCGTCATCGAGGAAGACGTCGCGCGCGACATGCGCCACGCCCATTTCGCGGGCAAGCTTGTCACCGACACTATTGGCGATGGTTTTCGAATCCAGGAACAGCAGGCCGCGAGCCCGCAATTCCTCCATGACGATACGCATGCCGGCATCATCCTGCGTGAAACGGCTGCCCATATGGTTGTTGATGCCGATGAAGCCCTTGAAACGGTCGAGCCCCCAATCCAGCCGCTGCTTCAATTCGGCCGGCGATAGACCGACCATCAAGGCATGCGGGCCGGGATTGACCTTCGGGTTCACCGGCTGCATCGGCACATGCAGCATTAATTCATGCCCCTTGGCGCGTGCTTGCGCCGCCATCTCAGCCACGCCATCAGCATAGGTCATCATCGACAAGGTGATCGGCGCCGGCAGATCGATGGCCATTTCCGCATGGGCCTTGGCCACACCGACATCGTCCAGCACGATGGCGATCATCGGGCCATTGGCGGGTGCGCGCATCGCCACCGAATTGCGCAGCCAGGCCGGCTGATCGTTTGGCTTCGTGCCGCTATCGATCGGCCGTTGCGCAGCCTTGCTGCCCGGCGCGGCCGATAGCTGAGCGGTGGGTGGCGTCGGCGTGTTCAGGATCGCCGGCGGCTGGGTGAGCTGCGGCACCAGTTCCTGTTCGGTGATCTCCGACATGTTCTCGGGCACATCTCCGGCCTGATTGCCCTGTGGCGCAGTCTGCGGAGCTGGTGGGTTAGCAGCAGGCTTCTGCTTAATCGCCGGGGCGGTTTTCACGGCCGGCTTAGGAGCCTCCGGTTGTAGCGTCCCCTTCGGCGTTTCCGACAATCTTGGCGGTACCGGCGAATTGTTGATGAGGCCGGCAATCTCATCTACCGGCTGTCGATGGATGCCGAGCCAATGCCCGAAATGACCGAACAGCACGACCAGGAGCAGGCCGATCGCCAAGCCGATACCGATGCCCAGGCTGAAGCGGGAAGCGCTGTGATCCAGCCATCCCAGCAAACGGCGCTTGATCGCCGGCCAGGAAAATTTACTGCGACGCGGCTTACGACGACCGCCCTTGCGCGCCGTCTTACCCGAACGCCGCGCTTTCGTCTGTCGTTTTGCCTTGGCCACGTCCCAATTGTCCTGATTGCGAGGCGATGCCGGCTACGCGGCATTCCCCAAATTATCAATCGGTCGATCCTGATTCCAACCGACCTTCAATCTGCGGCCTCGTCATTAACCAGGGAGCCAAGCAGCCGCAAGAGCAGCGCCTGTAGAATGGCGATCACAATACCGGCACCGATGCAAATGGCAACGAGTTGCGGCGGCATCCGGATCAAGCCGAGCCCCGCCGCCGCCACTGGCCAGCCGGTCAGCCAAACGACCAGCAAGGCCAAGGGCAGCCGCCGCGCCAATGCTTGCGATAAAATGACGAAATCCAGGACATGCCGGGGATCTTCACGCCTTAGGCCAAAAGCGTGGTCCGGGTTCTGCATCACTGCCGCATCGCCGAAAGTAATCGATCGTTCGAAGCGTGCAAGCAGCTTGCGGTCATTGCTGCGGCCAATGGCGACAATTCGCTTGGGATCGAGGTCGGTCAGGGCAGCGGCCGGATCGACAACCCGGTTGACACCAAGCAGGCCCGAGAGGACCGTCGCTGCCTTCTCTGCCGGATTGGCGATCAGGATGGTTTCGATGCCTGAGCTTTTGCACAGACGGACCAAGTCAACGGCGCCGGGTTTCGGCGGATCCGCCAAAGCGAGAACTCCCAGACAATCCGGTTCCGGTGACATGACGGCGGCGATCAACATCTGGCGCCCGAGGCGGACATGTTCCTGGATCGCATCGGCCAGCAATGTTGTGTCGATGCCGTGCTGCTCAACCCAATGCTGTCGGCCGACGATGACCCGTCGGCCATCCACCGTCGCCGAGAGGCCGGCGCCGGGTTCGACGACGACATCCTCGGATGGCCGGAGGCGAATGCGATGGGAGATGCCGAAAGCGAGGATCGCCCGTCCCCAGATATCCTCCACGGTCTGATAGGCCGAGGCGGCGAGCGTCACGAAATCCGCCGGCAAGGTCTTGCCGGCGGGCTGCAGGCTGACGATCCGGAGCTGGCCATGGCTCAATGTGCCGGCACGGCCGAACAGAAAGCCGGCGGCATAACGCAACCGCATCAGCTGGGTGGGATCGCGGCAGATCATTCCGTGTTGCTTGAGCCACCGGCGGGCGACCAGCCATTGGCTGGGCCAGACGAACAGCAGACCGGGGGACAGCAGACCGATCAACAGACAGAAGATCCCCGAAGCTGATATCGGCCGGCCCTGCATGATCATCCAGGTCAGGCCGGCGAGAATACCGGCCACAGCGCAAATGAACAGCTTGCGGATCCAAAAACGCAGAAACGGTCCGAAAAACCGATCAAGCGGGTCATCGGCGGCCTGTTGTTCCCTTGGACCAAATAGCTGTGCCTGGTCCGTCATTCCCGGCTGGTCGGCTTCCTGTGAGATTTCCAGCGGCGTAGCCCCATTCCGGCTACCGGCCAGGACCCGGTCCCCCGGCCTTTTCAGAACCGGCAGAACGGAACCGGTAACCGCGGTCTCGTCCACTTCCGAGCTTCCCTGCACCACCTCGCCGGACCGGGCGATCACGCAGAGCGGCTCGATGCGGAGGGAGGATCCGTTGGCCGAAGCGACAGCAGGTGTGACCGGCATCACGTCCGACATGTTAGATTCGGGGATAATCTGGGCAAGCGAGAGGAGCCAGCCAAACCGCCGGGCTATTGGTATCTCCTCCTCGAAAAGCGTTTTTTTGCCCGGTTCGGATCACTTTCATTGCCATAAACGGCCTGTTACACTCCGGCCCAGCCGGCGGCTCGGGGCCAACGGCATGGAGGACAACGGTATTTGACGTCATGTTTATCCTAATCGACAACTACGACAGCTTCACCTACAACCTTTACCACTATCTCAGGGCGTTGGGTGCCACCATCGAGGTGCATCGCAATGACCAGATCAGTGTCGCCGAGGTGTGGCGCAAGCAGCCGCAAGGTATCGTGTTGTCGCCCGGCCCCTGTGACCCGGATCGCGCCGGTATTTGCCTCGACCTCATCGCTTCCGCCAAGGACCTGGGTCCGAAAGCTGCGCCGATTTTGGGTGTCTGCCTCGGTCACCAGGCAATTGGCCAAGCTTTCGGCGGCAAGGTCGTCAGGGCACCGAAGCCGATGCATGGCAAGCTCAGCACGGTGCGCCACGGCAATAAGAGCGTGTTCCGCGATCTGCCAAACGACTTCACCGCGACGCGGTATCATTCCCTGCTGGTGGCGCGCGACAGCCTTCCGGCGGAGCTTGAAGTCACCGCCGAAACGGAAGACGGCTTGATCATGGGCCTGCAGCATCGCAGCCTGCCCATGGCCGGCGTCCAGTTTCATCCGGAAAGCATCGCGTCGGAACATGGCCATAAACTGCTGGCGAATTTCTTGCAGGATTGCGGCTTGAACATTGATCCGGCCCGGATCCCCACATCGCCAGGCAAGGCTGCGTGATCGCATGGCTGGAACCGATTTGAAGGGCGTCATCGGCATTGCCGCGCAAGGCAAATCGCTGAGCCGCGCCCAGGCCGAAGAGGCTTTCAACATCATGATGTCCGGCGAAGCGACGCCGGCACAGATCGGCGCGCTGCTGATGGCCCTGCGCGTCCGTGGTGAAACCGTCGATGAGATCACCGGCGCCGTAACGGTGATGCGCGACAAGATGACAAGGATCGAGGCGCCGGCCGGCGCCATCGATGTCTGCGGCACCGGCGGCGATGGCGCCGGTACGTTGAACATTTCGACCGCCGTCGCCTTCATCTGCGCCGCTTGCGGCGTGAAGGTCGCCAAACATGGCAATCGCGCTGCCTCGTCGAAAAGCGGCGCTGCCGACGTCCTGGTCGCGCTCGGCGTCAATATCGATGCCGATATGACCGTCGTGCAGCGGGCGCTTTGGGAAGTAGGCACGACTTTTCTCTGGGCGCAGCGGCATCACAGCGCCATGCGCCATGTCGGCCCGGCCCGGGTCGAACTAGGCACCCGCACCGTCTTCAATCTGATGGGGCCGATTTCCAATCCGGCCGGCGTCACCCGGCAATTGATTGGCGTCTTCTCCGCGCAATGGCAGGAGCCGCTTGCGCATGTGCTGAAGAATCTCGGCACCGAGCATGCCTGGATCGTCACCGGCAGCGACGGATTGGACGAGATCACCGTCACCGGGCCGACCGATGTCTGCGAGTTGAAGAATGGCGTCATCCGGCGTTTCCAGGTATCGCCGCAGGATATCGGCTTGCCATTGGCAAAGGCGGAAGACATCAAAGGTGGCGATCCCAGCGTCAATGCCGAAGCGATCACGGCCTTGCTTGGCGGCAAGATCGGCCCATATCGTGATATCGTGCTGATGAATGCCGCCGCCGCTTTCATCGTCGCCGGTGTGGTGACCGACTTGGCGGCCGGCGTCCGCCTGGCGGCGGAGGCCATCGATACTGGCAAGGCACGCAAGGTACTTGACCATCTCGTCCAAGTGACAAACACACTCGGAGACAAAGCATGAGTGACATCCTGGCAAAAATTTGCGCCGATAAGCGCGCGCATATCGAGGCTCGCCGGCGGGAACGATCGCTGGCCACGGTGACGGCGGCAGCGGCCGAACGCAATCGGCTCGATCCGCCGCGCGGCTTCGCCAAGGCGCTGCGGCGCAACGCCGAGGCCGGGGCCTTCGCCTTGATCGCCGAAATCAAGAAAGCCTCGCCGTCCAAAGGTCTCATCCGGGCAGATTTCGACCCGCCGAAGCTCGCCCTCGCTTATCTTGCCGGTGGCGCCACTTGCCTGTCGATCCTGACCGACAAGCCCTATTTCCAGGGCGATGACAGCTATGTGGATGCAGCCCGCAAAGTAGCGCCCCTGCCCGCCTTGCGTAAGGATTTCATGCTCGATCCCTATCAGATCGCCGAAGCCCGGGCGATTGGCGCGGATTGCATCCTGCTGATCATGGCAGCCTTGAGCGACGCCCAGGCAGCAGAGCTTGAAGCCGCGGCTTTCGAGCTGGGGATGGATGTGCTGGTCGAGGTGCATGACGCCAGCGAGATGGAGCGGGCGCTGAAGTTGAAATCGCCGCTGATCGGCGTCAACAATCGCAATCTGAAAACGCTCACCGTCGACCTTGCCACCACCGAGGAACTTGCCCGCATGGTGCCCGGCGATCGCTTGCTGGTGGCGGAGAGCGGCCTTTATGCGACCACCGATCTCGAACGCATGGCCAAGGTCGGCGCACGCGCATTCCTCGTCGGCGAATCCCTGATGCGCCAAGCCGATGTGACCGAGGCGACCCGGGTGCTGCTCGGCACGCATGCGCCGCGTGCGGCCTGAGCCGGGATTCGATTGAGCTGAATTGATGACTGGTTTCACTCATTTCGACGCCGAGGGCAAAGCCCGTATGGTCGATGTCTCCGACAAGGCCGAAACGGAACGCGTCGCCACGGCCAAGGGCCGCATCCTGATGCAGCCGGAAACCGTGGCGCTGATCCGCGAGGGCGGCGTCAAGAAAGGCGACGTGCTCTCGGTCGCCCGTCTTGCCGGCATCATGGGTGCAAAAAGAACGCCTGACCTCATCCCTCTGTGCCATCCCCTTGCCCTCAGTTCGGTCAAGGTCGATCTGGCACTCGATGAAAGCCATAATGCCGTCGATATCACGGCCACATGCAAGCTGGTCGGACGCACCGGCGTCGAAATGGAAGCGCTCACCGCGGTCTCCATCGCTGCGCTGACGGTCTATGATATGTGCAAGGCGGTCGATCGCGGCATGACCATCGCCGATATCCGCCTGACCCATAAAAGCGGCGGAAAATCCGGCACCTTCGAGGCTGCGTGATGCTGTCGGTCGCCGAAGCCAGAAGCCGCATCCTCTCCGCCTTCGAGCGTCTCGGCACCGAGCAGGTGGGGTTGGAAAACGCGCTTGGCCGCGTGCTCGCCGAACCGGTGACGGCCCGCCTGACACAGCCGGCCAAGGCTGTTTCGGCGATGGACGGCTATGCCGTGCGCAGCGCCGATATAGGCGCCGAAACGGTCTCGCTGCGCGTCGTCATGGAGATCCCGGCCGGCCATGCGCCGAAGCAGACGCTTGGCCTTGGCGAAGCCGCCCGTATCTTTACCGGTGCCATGCTGCCGGATGGATCGGACAGCATCGTCATCCAGGAAAACGCCGCGCGGAATGGCGACCATGTTGCGCTGACCGATCCGCGTTTCCGCAATGGCCAGCATGTCCGCAAAAGTGGCCTCGATTTCACCTTGGGCGATATCGGCCTGTCGTCTGGCCAGTGTCTCACGGCTCGCGATATCGGTTTGGCGGCGGCGATGAATTGGCCCTGGCTCACCGTCACGCGCCGGCCACGCATCGCCATTCTCTCGACCGGCGATGAATTGGTGAATCCCGGCGAAGCCTTGTCACCGGGCAAGATCGTCGCCTCGAACGGCTTCATGCTCTCCGCCCTCGCCGTCGCCAGCGGCGCCCAGGTGATCAATCTGGGCAATGCCCCGGACCAGCCGGAGCGCCTGTCGGCAATGATCGATGGCGCGCGTGGCTGTGATCTGCTGGTGACGACGGGCGGCGCGTCGGTCGGGGACTACGACCTGGTCCAACGCATCCTGCAGGAAAAAGGCATCCGGCTCGATTTCTGGAAGATCGCCATGCGTCCCGGCAAGCCGGTGATGTTCGGCCAGCTCGGCGATCTGAAGGTCATCGGCCTGCCGGGTAATCCGACCTCGTCCGTGGTGACGGGGCATATTTTTGTGCGGCCCATCATCGCCCGCATGCTGGGGCAGAATGACGATACGATCATTGACTATGCCGAGCTTGGCCGCGACCTGCCGGCCAATGACCTGCGGCAGGATTATCTGCGCGCCAGCCTGACCCGGGATGGCGGCCGCCTGATCGCCACGCCTTTCAATCTCCAGGACAGTTCAGTGATCAGCCTGCTGGCCAAGGCCGATGTGCTGGTGATCCGCCCGCCTCATGCGCCGGCCGCCGCCGCCGGCAGCCAGGTTGAATTCATCCGTCTCAATGGCGGCGCCGTCAGTCTCTAGTTCCGCTTCCAACCCGGCCTTGACCTTTCCCCGGAACTAAACTAGAACATACCATATGTTGTTGCTTTGTTCTCAGAGTCGTGGAGACAGACAGAACGAAGCGATCAAGAGAATAAATGGGACAAGGACTGACAGAGGGAGCTCGAATGCTGACGCGCAAACAGCGGGAACTGCTGCAGTTCATTCAGGAGCGGCTGGCCGATACCGGGATTTCGCCTTCTTTCGATGAAATGAAGGAGGCGCTTGGTCTCAAGTCGAAATCCGGCGTTCACCGGTTGATCACCGGCCTGGAGGAACGCGGCTTCATCCGGCGTTTGCCGCACCGCGCCCGCGCTCTGGAAATCATGCGGCTGGCCGAAGACCAGCGGAAGACACCCGTCGCCAAGCCGGCCAAAGAGGAACGCGTGAAGGACGACCGGCGCGGCTTTGCTCCCAATGTCATTCATGGCGATTTCACCCCCTCGATCTCCGGCGCGGTCGTCGCCTCGGCCAGCCAGACGGTGCAATTGCCGCTCTACGGCAAGATCGCGGCCGGCACGCCGATCGAGGCCCTGCGTGACAATGCCGCCGGTATCGATGTGCCGCCCGCCCTGCTCGGCCGTGGCGAACATTACGCCCTGACTGTCGAAGGCGATTCGATGGTCGATGCGGGGATCCAGGATGGCGATACGGTGGTGATCGAACGCTGCGAGACGGCGGAGAACGGCACCATCGTGGTGGCCTTGATCGATAATAATGAAGTGACCCTGAAGCGTCTGCGCCGCAAAGGTGATTCGATCGCCCTGGAACCGGCCAACCAGTCGCATAAGATACGCATCTTCGGGCCGGACCGTGTCCGCATCCAGGGTCGTCTGATCGGCCTGATGCGCCGTTATTGAATGATAAGGGTTGCCGTCAGGCTAGGCGGCCTCGTCATTATCCATCCAGCCATTAGTCGCTGACGTCGTCGCTAGATGTGTCTTCTTCTGAAGACACACTGTCTGATGCGGACGCTTGCCCCTTCTTATCGGCGTCGATTGTCGGATATGCAGTCTCTCGATAGGCGGACCAGGGACGGTTGCCGAGCGACGCCGCAACACTATCGATTTGCACTGTCCTGTTCGCGATCCTGAGTGTCATCGCACCGGCACTTCGTGACATGCGCCGGTCGATGATCATCGCCCTGCTATCCGCCGGACAGCGTATCCAGCGCTGCGGCACGATGATGAGATCGGCCGAGGCACAATCGATCGGACTTGGAACGCGCCCCAGATCGAAGAAAATGCGCTGGCCCGCGATCTTGGCGAGGCACATATCGGGGTAGGTGCAGCTAATCCAGCTTTGTGTTGCGGCCAGCTTGTCGAAGGTCGGGCTCTTGCCCTGCCCGACACGCCGCAGCCAAGTCTCCCGGACCAGCCTTTCGCTGCGATTGCTGGAAACGGCCCACTGCCCATCGGGTCCCCTCATCGCCAGCAGCCGGCCCGATGCAGAAACAAAGACGTCCGGCACGGGCTGGATGACGATGGAAACGACCATCAAGACAACGCCAACCAGACCCAGCGCACGGATCTTGCCCTTGCCGAGACAGAGCCACAGGAAACCAGCGGCGGCGGCAATGAGGCCCCAGGCCGGCATGGCCGGGATTGCCATGACCGCCTGCGGCCAATCCTGCACCGTATGCGCTACCCAGAGGACCGCCTCGCATCCCCAGCCGAGGACATGGAGGGCCGGCTCATCAAGGCCCAGCGGCATGAGCAAGAGAGCGATGACCGCCGCCGGCATGATCGCGAAGCCGGTGATCGGCACCGCCAGCATATTGGCGGCAATGCCGTAGAATTGCAGGCGGTTGAAATGATAGAGGCCGAACGGCGCTGTCGCGAGACTGGCCGCAAGGCTGCTCAGCACCATGGTCGTCAGCCAAAATATCGCCTGTCCGCCATAAGACAGCACCCGGCCGCCGATATCGGCCGGTGGCGCGGTCAGGCTTCGGCGCATTGACAAGAGCGGCTGCCGCAACCCATCGAACGCGGCGACCAGGGCCAGCACCGCGGCATAAGACATCTGGAAGCTTGGGCCCATCAGACTGTCGGGTTGCCAAAGCATCAAGGCGATCGCCGACCAGGCAACCAGGCGCAGAGAAATTGGCGACCGGTCCAGCAGGATGCCGCCGAAAACGATGCCTGTCATGATGACGGAGCGCTGCGTCGGTACGGTCGCGCCGGCCAAAATCGCATAGAAGAAGGCGCCACCGAGCGCCATGACCGCCGCCCATTTCTTGATCGGTGCGCGCAAAGCGAGCCAAGGGAAAAACGCCAACAGAAACCGGACCGAAAAGAACATCAAGCCAGCCGCCAGGCTGATATGCAGGCCGGAAATCGACAGCAGATGCGCCAGGCCGGAATCGCGCATCGCATCCATATCCGCTTTTCGCAACGCGGTCTGATTGCCGACCACCAGGGCGATCGCCAACGCACCGGGCGGTCCGGGCAGGACAGCCGAGATGCGGTCGCCAATTCTCTGGCGCAGCGTATCCGCCCAATCGTCATAGGAGTCGCGAAAGCTCGTCGCCTGCCGGTCCTCGGCAGTGTCCTGCTTGAAGGCTCGGAACGCAAAGCCGGTGCCGTCCAGGCCATCGAAGAAGGCCTGTCGCCGAAAGTCGTAACTGCCCGGCGCCGACGGCGGGGATGGCGGCCGCAAATCGGCGCGCAACCGGACCCAGTCGCCCGGCACGATGTCGCCAACGGGACGCAGAACCGTGATCCGAAGTGAAAGCGGCTCTCCGCGGCCATTTTCCGTATAACGACCGAGAAAAGCCGGCGACAATGTCAGACGCAATCCATTCGGCAGCGGCTCGGTCCTGGCGACACGGCCACTGACATAGGCGCCAGGGAGATCGTCCGTGAGCATATGCGGCGTCGCCGATAAGGTGCGGTAAGTCATGCCGGTAAAGCCGAGGCAGAACACCCCGAAAAACAGCGCCGGCCAGAACAGGATACGGCCTCGTCCCGACAGGCCGAAAAAGATGGCGCCGCTGAAACTGGCGGCGCAAAGAAGCGCGGGCAGCCAGAGCGGCGGTTCAACCGGCAGGGAAAAATAGCAGGTGATCCCGCAGCCGAGGATGACGGCCAACCAGCACGGCCAGTTTTCGCGCTGAGCGATGATCTGGTCATGGGCCACCGCCAGCAATGAGACCACGCGCGTAATGGCAGAAATCCTCCCGCGAAAGCTGTAGCAAATCTGCTCCCGCCTCGCCACAGCCAGTTGCCACGCCCAGGCAAAAATATGCTAAGACCGGCAATCATTGACATGACAAAGCACGATCCGAGGCCATGACCGTCGTTACCCGTTTCGCCCCCTCGCCCACCGGTTTCCTGCATATCGGTGGCGCCCGCACGGCCCTCTTCAACTGGCTTTACGCCCGGCATCACGGCGGCATCTTCCGCTTGCGGATCGAAGATACCGATCGCGTGCGATCGACCGAAGCTGCCATCGAAGCGATCATCGACGGATTGAAATGGCTCGGCCTCAATTGGGACGATGAAACGGTACTCCAGTTTGCCCGCGCCGGCCGTCACGCTGAGGTCGCGCATCAGATGCTGGCCGCCGGCAAAGCCTATTACTGCTATTGCACGCCGGAAGAGCTGGAGCAGATGCGCGAAGCCGCGCGCGCTGCCGGCAAGCCGATCCGTTACGACGGACGCTGGCGGGATCGCGATCCCAAGGATGCGCCGGCCGGCGTCAAGCCGGTAGTCCGCCTAAAAGCCCCAACGACCGGGGAAACCGTCCTGACCGACCAGGTCCAGGGAGAGGTGCGCGTCGCCAATGAGCAGCTCGACGACATGGTGTTGCTGCGCGGCGATGGAACGCCGACTTACATGCTCTCGGTTGTCGTGGACGATCACGACATGGGCATCACCCATGTGATTCGTGGCGACGATCACCTCACCAACACGTTCCGGCAGATGCAGATCTATCAGTCGATGGATTGGGGCTGCCCGAGCTTTGCCCATATCCCATTGATCCACGGTCCCGATGGGGCAAAGCTGTCGAAGCGTCATGGCGCGCTGGGCGTCGATGCTTATCGCGATCTCGGCTATCTGCCGGCTGCCTTGCGGAATTATCTGATGCGCCTTGGCTGGTCCCATGGTGATGACGAAATCATTTCGACCCAGCAAGCGATCGACTGGTTTGACCTGCCGGCCGTGGGCCGGTCAGCCTCGCGCTTCGATTACGCGAAGCTCGACAATCTCAATGCGCATTATCTGCGTGAAACCGACGACCGGGAACTCGCGGTCGATGTCGCGGCGCGTCTCGGCGTCGCCGGCGATGAGGCAGCCACCGAGCGTCTGGTCAAGGGCATGTCGGGCCTGAAGGCTCGTGCCAAGACATTGAAGGAGCTGGCCGAGAATGCCGCCTTCTATGTCGCCGAACGGCCGCTGCCGATGGCTGATAAGGCAAAGGCGCTGCTGACAACGGAAGCTGTCGACTTGCTGACAAAGCTCCATGGCGAACTCGCGCAACTCGATGACTGGACGGCGGCGGCAATCGAAGCTGCGGTGCGGAAATTCGTCGAAACCAATGGCGTCAAATTGGGACAGGTCGCCCAGCCGTTACGTGCAGCCCTTACCGGCTCGACGACGTCTCCCGGTATGTTCGAGGTCATGGAAGTGCTGGGAAAAGAGGAATGTCTGGGCCGCCTATCGGATATATTTTGACCGTTCCATGACGATTGACGATCTTATTGCGGTGCGAAAAATGGGTCATGACGCGTTAACCTTCCCCGTGCTAGCCTAGAGGCTCAGGGTAAGAAAAAAACGAACTTTTATCTCAAGGCCCGCTCGGGCCAGTTCACCATAAGTGATGAGGATCTCATGGCGCAGCGTAAATCCGGCACAGGCAAATCTGGTGCGGCGAAGTCCGGCAAGACCGTTAAATCCGCCAAGTCGAAGCAATCGGCAAAAGCATCCGCTGCAGCCAAGCCGGTTCGCGTTGTTGATTCCGGTATCAAACCGTCGGCGCCGCAAAGTTATGCAACGATCGCGGTAAAGGATGGCAAAGGCCCGAACTGGGAACTGCCGGTGCTCAAGGGGACGCTGGGTCCCGACGTCATCGACGTTCGCAAGCTTTATACGGAGCATGGCGTCTTCACCTACGACCCTGGCTATGGCTCCACCGGGTCGACCGCCTCGGCCATCACCTATATCGATGGCGAAGAAGGCATCCTGATGCATCGCGGTTACCGGATCGAGGAACTGGCGAAGAACAGCGATTTCATGGAAGTCTGCTATCTCCTGCTGGAAGGCGAATTGCCGAATGCAAAGCAGAAGACCGAGTTCCAGCATCAGATCACTTATCACACGATGCTGCATGAGCAGATCGCGGCCTTCTATCGCGGCTTCCGCCGTGACGCGCATCCCATGGCCGTGATGGTCGGCGTGGTCGGCGCGCTCTCCGCCTTCTATCACGACAGCACCGATATTCATGATCCGCATCAACGGATGATCGCGTCCTATCGCTTGATCGCCAAGGTCCCGACCATAGCCGCGATGGCGTACAAATATTCCATCGGTCAGCCTTTCGTTTACCCGCGCAATGACCTCAACTACGCGGAAAACTTCCTGCGCATGACCTTCGCCGTGCCTGCCGAGGAGTATAAGATCGATCCGGTGGTCGCGAAGGCGATGGACCGCATCTTCATTCTTCATGCCGATCACGAGCAGAATGCATCGACCTCGACGGTCCGCATCGCCGGTTCGTCAGGCGCCAATCCCTTCGCTTGTATCGCAGCCGGTATCGCCTGCCTCTGGGGCCCCGCCCATGGCGGCGCCAACGAGGCCGTACTGTCGATGCTGCATGAAATCGGCTCGGTCGACCGCATTCCGGAATACATCAAGCGCGCGAAGTCAAAGGACGACAATTTCCGCCTGATGGGCTTCGGCCATCGCGTCTACAAGAACTACGATCCGCGTGCCACCGTCATGCGCGAATCCTGCCACGAAGTCCTGGACGCGCTCGGCAAGCGCAATGAGCCGCTCCTGGCCCTTGCCATGGAACTCGAACGCATCGCCTTGGAAGACGACTATTTCGTCTCCCACAAGCTGTTCCCCAATGTCGACTTCTATTCGGGGATCATCCTGCAGGCGATCGGTTTCCCGACCTCGATGTTCACCGTGCTGTTCGCCGTCGCCCGCACGGTCGGCTGGGTCGCGCAGTGGCAGGAAATGATCGAAGATCCGACACAGCGGATCGGCCGCCCGCGCCAGCTTTATACCGGCTATGGCGAGCGTCCATTCGTGCCGCTCAACAAGCGGAAATAGCACCTCGCGTCCGGCGCGTCCGTGATAATCAATTCGTGGCGCGCTGGAACACCGATACCGGCATAAGAAAACCCCCGCTGAAATCAGCGGGGGTTTTTTGGTGCCTTTTTAATGCGAGGCTTCGATCAGTTCGATCTTGTAGCCATCGGGGTCTTCGATGAATGCGATGACCGAACCGCCGTGCTTCATCGGTCCGGGCGCGCGCGGGATCTTGACGCCCTCTTTCTCCAACTGACGACACACGCCATAAATATCGGGCACGTGAATCGCCATATGGCCAAAAGCGGTGCCCAATTGATACGGCTCTTTCTGGCCCCAGTTATGCGTGAGCTCAATCACCGCGTTGTCGTCTTCATTGCCATAACCGACAAAGGCCAAAGTGAATTCGCCGCTCGGATAATCCTTGCGGCGCATCAGCCTCATGCCGAGCAGGCGGGTATAAAAATCGATCGACTTGTCTAGATCGAAGACGCGGATCATCGTATGGGCCAGCCGAAAAGCGCCTGTGCCTTTCGATGTTGCTGCTTCTGACATCGGCCTCTCCTTATGCGGATCAGTCCCGGATCATCGCGGCGAAGGTTGCTTCCGCCACGACCTGGTCATTGACTTTCGCCTCGCCAATGAACTTCCACACGGGACCACGATTGCGGTCTTTGCGGACATGAATGCGGACCTGATCACCCGGCAGGACGGGACGCCGGAACCGCGCATTGTCGACGCTCATGAAATAGACCAGCTTGCCTTCGAAGGCTGCGCCCAAAGTATAGACGACGAGAACGGCTGCCGTCTGCGCCATGGCTTCGATAATCAGCACGCCAGGCATGACCGGGTCCGTCGGGAAATGCCCCTGGAACACGGCTTCATTCATCGACACATTTTTGATACCGACGGCGCCGACATCGGCGACCATATCCTCGACGCGATCGATCATCAGGAACGGGAAACGATGGGGGATCATCCGCATGATCCCCTTGGCATCCACCGATATTCCCTGCTGCACTTCTGCTTCGCTCATCTGCACACCAACCAGGTTATGCTCAGAACTTCACGGACGGCAGCTTCGCATTAAGCTGGGCGACGACATCGTTGGTGATATCCACGGCACCCGGCGCCCAAGCCACCGTATCCCGGTACAATACCAGCGAGATCTTCTTCTGCGCGGCGATCTGCTTCACGATGACGAAGGCTGTGTCCTGAAGCTGGCCGAGAGCCTTCTGCACGGATTGATCAAGGCTGCGTCCCCTATTCTGGACCTCCACCCGCAGGGCCTCACCCTGCTTGTTCATCGCCGCAACCTTGCTCTGATAATCCTGCGGGGTGATCGAAGCGCGCTGCTGCTCGAGCTGCTGACGCTGCTTGATCAAGGTCTCCTGTCGCTTCTGGATATCGCCCTGGACTTGCTGACGACGCTGATCGACGGCCGCCCGCAATCCCTTGCCGGCGGTGGATTGCGACATGATTTTCTCCCGGTCGATCACCGCGATGACAACCGGCGTGTTGCTTGCGGTCTGCGCTTGAGCTTCGACAGGGGCAATGCTCATACCAATTGCAGCGCCCCCAGCGAGGGCCGCCATCAAGGTCAAAGTGTAAAAATATTTACCGAACATACGCACGATCGATACTCCAAATAGAAGAAGTTAGAACTGGGTGCCGACACTGAAACTGAACAATTCAGTCTCGTCGTCCGAATCTTTACGCAGCGGCAGGGCAAGGTCCACTGCCAAAGGACCGAAGGGTGATACCCAGGTCAGACCGAAGCCAGCGGAGGCACGGATCATGCCGGAATCGTCAACATCGACGTTGCTATCCGGATCCGTGCCCGTCACCGTGCCGAAATCCGAGAAGACACGGCCACGGATCTGATACTCATCAGGCAACCCAAGAGGGAAACCAAGGCTGATTGTACCATCGAACAGGAACTGGCCGCCAATGGAACCGTCTTTTTTCTTCGCATCCTCGTCACGTGGCCCCACGCCGCGATCGGCAAAACCTCGCAACGATTGTCCGCCCAATTGGAACGCATCGGCAAAGTGCAGGTAATCCCCGAACAGCGGCTGGATATAACCGGTTTCAGCGGAGAGTCCCAATGAGATCGATTTGCTGCGATTGAAGGGAATGAAGTAGCCACCGCTCAGGACACCTTTCACCGCGTAAACCGAGCCGCCGACGCCGGTATAATCGGTTTCAAGGTTAACATAGTAACCATCGCGCGGATCAAGCTTAGAATCGCGGCGGTCATAGAGCAGGTTCGACTTCAACGTTGATCGGAATTCATACCCGTCGTCGTCCTTGATGACCTGCGACGCGTCATCATCGATATGATAGATTTCGTCTGCCGAGAAGGTGTAGCCCAGCGTATGGCGGGTATATTCCGAAATATCGTAGCCGAGCGCCGTATTGAAACCGCTGGACATCTGGCGATAGCGGTCATGCCGCGCACGATATCGTGTATGGAAGATGCCAAAAGTGGCCGACATTTCCTTGTCGAGGAAATAAGGATCGGTGAAGTTGATCGCACCCGACGACCGCTTGCCCGAGATACCGACCTGGGCCGACAGATCCTGCCCCTTACCCAGCAGATTTCGTTCACGCAGGCCGACCGTCCCCAGCGGACCGTCGGCCGTCGAGAAGCCCGCGCCGAAACTCAGTTCACCGGTCGATTTCTCCTGCACCTTGACCTTGATAATGGTCTTGTCCGGCGTACTGCCCGCCGCCTGGGAAATATCGACGGATTCGAAGAAGTCGAGATTCTTCAACCGCTGTTCGGTCCGCTTCAATTTCTCCGTGCTGAAGGCATCGCCTTCCGCCAGCCGGAATTCGCGGCGGATCACCTTGTCCTGGGTGCGCACGTTGCCGGAAATGTCGATGCGCTCAACATAAACCTTCGGGCCTTCCTGGATATCATAGGTCAGATTGAGGACCCTGTTCTTCGCATCGCGGTCAATGCGGGGACGCACATCGACAAAGGCGTAACCGAGATTGCCTAGCCGGTCGCTCAGTTTTTGCACGGTGTCCTCAACCCGCGACGCGTCATACCAATCGCCTTCGCTGGTATCGAGATCACCCTTCAGGGAATTGGGATCGAGGCCCTTCAGCGTCGTCTTGACATCGATCTTGCCGAACTTGTAGCGCTCCCCCTCCTCCACGGTGAAGGTGATGAAGAAGGCTTCCTGATCGGGCGACAATTCGGCGACGGCGGAAACCACGCGGAAATCGGCGTAACCCTCCGACAGATAGAACCGCCGAAGCTGTTCCTTATCCACGGTCAACCGGTCGGGGTCATAGGTGTCGGCATTGGTGAGGAACAGGTACCAATGGCTGACGCGGGTCAGGATTTCATCGCGCAGCTCACTATCGCTGAACACCTTGTTGCCGATGAAATCGATGCGGCGCACTTCGGTGATATCGCCTTCATGGATTTCGAACACCAGGTTGACGCGATTCTGATCCAATTTGATGATCTTCGGCTCGACCGTGGCGGCGAAGCGACCGCTGCGACGGTAAAGATCCAGGATGCGCTTCACGTCCTGTTGCACGCGGGTCTGGGTATAGACCACACGCGGACGCAACTGGACTTCGGCCTGCAGCGCATCGTCCTCGATACGCTTGTTTCCTTCGAAGGCCAGCTTGTTGATGATCGGGTTTTCCTTGACTGAGACCACCAGCGCATCGCCTTCGCGGCGCAGATTGACGTCGGCGAAAAGACCGGTGGCAAAGAGGTTTTTCAATGCTTGGTCGACCTTCTGCGCATCGAAACTGTCGCCCGGGTTGATCTGCATATAGGAGCGAATCGTCTCAGGCTCGATACGCTGATTGCCTTCTACCCGAATCTCCTGGATCGGATCGCCGCTGGAAATGTTTTGTGCATAAGATGTTGAAAAAACACCTGTCAGACCGAAAATGCTTAATGTTACTGCCAGGGTCAGGACAAGCCGCTTTACGATGGCCATTTTACGCATCTTCCGGTCAAGTAAACAGGGATTTGATATAATCGACAACTTTCAGATAAACCAAGTCGTTCCAAGTGGCAAACACCATCAGCGACAGCACAAACGCAACGCCAAGTCGTAGCCCCCATTCATGCGCCCGCGCCCCCAACGGCCGGCCGCGCAAGGCCTCGGCGGCATAGAACATCAGATGGCCGCCATCGAGCATCGGAATAGGAAACAGGTTGATCAGGCCGAGATTGACCGAGAGCAACACCGCGAGGCTGATCAGCGACGCAAAACCGATCTCGGCCATATCACCCGACATCTTGGCGATACGCAGAGCGCCCCCCACTTCGTCGGCCGAGCGCTTTCCTGTGATCATCTGACCGATGCCGGTCAGCATGCCCGTGGTCATCTGATAAACTTGATGAGTCGCTTCGACGACCGACTGACCGACGCCCAGCTTACGAACATTGCCGTTGCCGCTGCTGCGGATACCCAGCCGGCCGACGCGCTGCTTGTTGCCGAACGTATCTTCCTCTTCGACGATTCGCGGCTTCAGCGAGAAATCCAGTTTCTGCCCCGCCCGGTCGATGCCCAATTTAAGCGGTTCATCGAGATGCAGGCGCACCTGCATCGCCAGGTCTTCGAAACCTTCCAACGGGCTGCCATTGAGCGTGACGATCTTATCGCCGGCCTTCAACCCTGCCTCGCTGGCGATCGAATTCGGCATCACCTCGGCGATTTCAGTCGATTGCAGCGTCTTGCCATAGACCAGGTAGAGACCGGCAAGAACCACGATGGCGAAGACGTAATTGGCAAGCGGCCCCGCCGCGACAATCGCCGCGCGCTGGCCGACGGTTTTCTTATTGAAGGCGACGGCGGCATCCTCTTCCGACATGGGCGTTGCCGCCTGCCCTTCCAGCGCATTGCCATCCTGGCCGAACATGCGGACATAGCCGCCGAGCGGAATTGCGCTGAATTTCCAGCGCGTGCCCAAACGATCGGTAAAACCGAACAGCTCCGGACCGAAGCCGATGGAAAAAACCTCCACCCGGACGCGACACCAGCGCGCAACCAGGAAATGTCCCATCTCGTGAACGAAGACGAGTACCGTCAGGAGAAGCAGGAACCAGAAGCCGTAATGCGGTATCGCTGCCAATATTTCCATCGTCCTAGATTACCTTCCGTGCCGCAGAGCCCCAATTTGGACGAGGGCGGTTCTCACCGTCTTTGATACGGAGATTCTGCCCACTCCCAAGCCGGCGCCGTTCTCGTCCCCTGGCGCCGCATGGTGGCCGCAGCCACGTCCGATTGTCTAGCACACTTTATCGTGCCAGCACACTAAAACAGAACGATTTCCTTGGGTTAACCCCAGTTTTGGGATCAGGCGTTGGTTAATCTTGCGACGACCTGACGTTGCGCGACCTGGCGGGCCGCCAAATCGGTTTCCAGGACATCGGCAATCGAGCTCAATGCCCGAGTCCCCATCTCGGACAAGACCGATTCCACCACCGCTGCAATGTCGGTGAAGGCAATTTTGCGGTCGAGGAAAGCAGCCACGGCAATCTCATTGGCTGCATTGAGGATGGTCGGCGCCTGGCCGCCTGTCCGCAAAGCCTCGCGCGCCAGGCGCAAGGCCGGAAAGCGCATCGGATCGGGACTTTCGAAGGTCAAATCCCGCATCTTCGCAAAATCGAGTCGGTCGGCGGGTGCCGTGATTCGCTTCGGCCAGCCCAGCGCATAAGCGATCGGCGTCCGCATATCCGGACTGCCCAATTGGGCCAGGACCGATCCGTCGCGATAGGCGACCATGCTGTGGATGATCGATTGCGGATGCACCAGGATATCGATCTGGCTTTCGGGCAAGCGGAACAGATGATGGGCCTCGATCAGTTCCAGTCCCTTGTTCATCATGCTGGCGGAATCGACCGAGATCTTCGCTCCCATGCTCCAATTGGGATGCGCGACCGCCTGTTCCGGCGTCATTGAGCGCATTTCCTCGTAGCTGCGCGTCCGGAACGGGCCGCCGGAAGCGGTCAAGATGATCCTTTCGATAGCCTCTATCTGCTCCGGATCGAAGACCTGAAAAATCGCGCTGTGCTCGGAATCGACCGGCAGCATGACCGCGTTATGCCGCGCCACTTCGGCCATCATCAGATCGCCGGCACAAACCAGCGTCTCCTTATTGGCAAGGCCGATCATCGCGCCACGTCGAACCGCCGCCAAAGTCGGCTCCAGGCCGGCCGCACCGACGATCGCCGCCATGACCCAGTCAGCCGGCCGCGCCGCGGCTTCGATCACGGCCGCCCGTCCGGCAGCCGCTTCGATGCCGGTCCCGGCCAATGCCTCTTTCAAGCGGCCATACTTGGCCTCGACCCCCACCACGGCGAGGCGCGGACGCAAGGCCAGCGCCTGCTCGATCAGCAACTCGACGTTGTTGTGGGCCGTCAGCGCCTCAACCTGGAACGCCGATGGATCACGGCGGACGATATCCACCGTGTTGCAGCCAACCGAACCGGTCGATCCCAGAATGGTCACCCGGCGCGGCGCTGCCGCTGCCATTTTCGGCTCGATCACAGCCATTCGAGGATTCCTCCACCAATCACATATTCCAAAACGGCGACCGCCAGGACCACCGCCATCAGGCCGTCAACCCGGTCCAGGACGCCCCCATGGCCGGGAATTATACGCCCACTATCCTTGACCCCGAAATGCCGCTTGAAAAACGACTCAAACAGGTCACCGGCCTGTTCGACCACGGCAAGCAGGCCGCTGGCAAGCACCATCGGCCAGATTGTCGGCCGCTCGGCCAGAGTCGCGGCAATCGCACCGACCAAAGCGGCCGCCAGGATGGCGCCGGCCAATCCCGCCCAGGTCTTGCTGGGACTGATACGCGGGGCAAGCTTTGGCCCGCCGATGGAGCGGCCGGCCATATAGGCACCGGTATCGGCGACCACAACGAGGGCGACGATCCAGATTTCAGTGGCAAAGCCGTCCGTCGACCAGTTGCGGATCTTAATCATCGCCAGCGCCGCCGGTACGACATAAACGATGCCGAGCAGCAGCCAGAGGGTCCCGGCACCGCGCTGCGGCCAAGCCAGCAACAGGACCACCACCGCCCCAACCAGCGGCACCAGCCACAAGGGCAGGGTAAGCGGCGGCGAGAACACCGCGACTGCCAGGGACAGTATAACGACCGTCAGCATGGCAAGATTGATGGCCGACAGGCGGCCCACGGGATAAGCAACCTGGACCGGCCGGCGTTCGGCGCAAATGGCGCTCCATTCCCAGGCCATGATGGCGCCGAAAACGGCGATCAGGACGGCCCAAGCCAGGCCCCCGAACCAAAGTGCCAGCAACGCCACCGGCAAGAGGACGGCTGACGACGCAACGCGCTGCTGAAAACTTGTCAGCGGTTTTGCCGAATCGGGCCTGGCGCCGTTTGATGCGCCCCCGCCCTTTGGTGCGCTTCCTTGGCCCCGCCGTTCATGTCGTTGACGTTCATGCGGTGTTTCAGCCGGCGGCGCCATATCTGCGGTTCCGCCCCTGATACTCGGCTAGGGCAGCAGAAAAATCCGCGGCGCTAAATTCCGGCCAATGTTTGTCGACAAAAACCATTTCCGTATAAGCGAACTGCCAGAGCAGGAAGTTGCTGATCCGCATTTCGCCGCTGGTACGGATGACCAGATCGGGATCGGGCATATCGGCGGTCGACAAATTGCCGGCAAACATGGCCTCATCGATATCTTCCGCGCGCAGCTCGCCCCGGGCGACACGTTGCGCCAATTGCCGTGCCGCATTGACGATATCCATCCGTCCGCCATAGCTGAGCGCGATGGTGAGGCGCAGACGGTTGTTGTCCCGCGTCTGCCGTTCAGCGGCCTCGATCAGTTCCACGATGTCCGGCGACAGGCGGTGACGCTCGCCGATAATGGACAGGCGCACCCCATTATCATGCAGCCGCGCGATCTCGCGCCGCAGATAGAGCCGCAGAAGTCCCATCAGATCATTGATCTCCGCCGCCGGCCGCTTCCAGTTTTCCGAGGAAAAGCCGAACAACGTGAGATGCGTGACGTCGTTCTGAATCGAGGCTTCGACAACCTGGCGGACGGTTTCCGCGCCCTGGTAATGCCCGGCCGTTCGTGGCAGGCCGCGCGCCTTTGCCCAGCGGCCATTGCCGTCCATGATGATCGCCACGTGGCGAGGCGCCACAACACCATCGCCGCCGAACGCCTGTATCGCTGGTCGCAATGCCGTCACGCGGAGTCTCCTTCGTTCTAGACCTGCATAATTTCTTTTTCTTTGGCGGCCAGCGCCTCGTCGACCCGCTTGATATGTTCGTCGGTCAGCTTTTGCATCTGATCGGACAGCCCGCGATGTTCATCCTGCGAGATATCGCCATCCTTCTCCGACTTCTTCAGCATATCCATGCCATCACGGCGCACATTACGCACCGCGACACGCGCCTGCTCTGCATATTTATGGGCGACCTTCGCCAGTTCTGCACGACGTTCCTGGCTCAATTCGGGAACCGGCACGCGCACCAATTGGCCGTCACTGGCCGGGTTGAGGCCGAGACCGGCATCGCGAATTCCCTTCTCGACCGCCGATACCATGCCACGATCCCAAACCTGGACCGTGATCATGCGCGGTTCCGGCACGCTCACCGTACCGACCTGGTTGATCGGCATGTTGCTGCCATAGGCGTTTACCATCACCTGATCGAGAAGATGTGCCGATGCGCGGCCGGTCCGCAGACCGGCGAATTCCTTGCGCAATGCCTCGACAGCTCCGTCCATGCGGCGGCCGAATTCAGCCAATCGAGCATCAGTCATAACCTAGTACCCCCCAACCTTACTTCGCAGCCTGGACCGGCGCATTGCCGATCACTGTGTACTTGCCGGTGCCCAGCATGACCTGGGCGAAATTACCCGGCGTATGAATGGAAAAGACGATGATGGGAATGCCGTTTTCACGCGCGAGCGAGATCGCCGCCGCATCCATCACCTTGAGATCCCGCGACAACACGTCGTGATGGGTGAGATGCGTATAGCGTTCGGCATCCGGATGCAGTTTCGGATCGGCGCTGTATACGCCATCGACTTTCGTGCCCTTCAGCAGGGCTTCGCACTTCATTTCGGAAGCCCGCAAAGCCGCCGCCGTATCGGTCGTGAAATACGGGTTGCCGGTGCCTGCGGCGAAGATCACCACCCGGCCCTTTTCCAGATGGCGCACGGCGCGCCGGCGGATATAGGGCTCGCAGATCGATTGCATCGGGATGGCGGATTGAACGCGCGTATCGACGCCGGCCTGCTCCAGGGCATTCTGCATGGCGAGGGCGTTCATGACGGTCGCCAGCATGCCCATGTAATCGGCCGAGGCACGTTGCATCCCCTGGCTCGCGCCGGCGATGCCGCGGAAGATGTTCCCGCCGCCGATCACCAGACAGCATTCGACGCCCAGTTCGTGGACCTGCTTCACTTCCGCAGCCACGCGGTTGACCGTCACGGGATCGAGACCGAACTCCCGCTGGCCCATGAGGGCTTCGCCGGAAATCTTGAGCAAAACGCGCTTGTACAACAGGCCTTGTGTCGCTGCGTTGCTCACTCTGCCGCCTCCTGCGCGTGCGTTCTGTATTTTAACCGGATGGGGCCGGCAGCCCCATCCGTTACTCACGATTGCCCGGCTATAACGCCGGGCTCGCCATTTAGTTTCCGAGCTGCGCAGCGACTTCCGCTGCGAAGTCCTTCTGTTCCTTCTCGATGCCTTCGCCAAGGGCCATGCGGACGAAGCCGGTCACCTTGACCGGGGCGCCAATTTCTTTGGCAGCCTTTTCAACCACCTGCTTCACCCGGCTCTCGCCATCGATGACATAGAGCTGTTCCAGCAGCACCACATCTTCATAATACTTTCTCAGGCGGCCTTCGACCATCTTTGCGATAATTTCCTCCGGCTTGCCCGAAGCCCGGGCCTGTTCGGCCAGGACGTCGCGCTCGCGCTCGAGGTCGGCGGGATTGACCGCGCCGATATCCAGGGCCTGCGGATTGGCCGCGGCGATATGCATGGCGATCTGCTTGCCCAGGGCAGCCAGCTTGGCTGCGTCGCCGGTCGATTCCAGGCCGACCAGGACACCAATCTTACCGATGCCGGCTGCCGCCGCGTTGTGCATATAGCTCGCCACCACACCGCTGTTGACGCTCACCGTCGCCACCCGGCGCAGGCTCATATTCTCACCAATGGTGGCAACCAATTGTGTCAGCTTTTCGGTAACCGTGATGCCTTCCGGCAGCTTGGCGACCTTCAGCGATTCGATGTCACCGGCCGTCAGGGCCAGCTTGGTCACGGCAGTCACGAAGCTCTGGAAGCTCTCGTTCCGGGCCACGAAATCGGTTTCCGAATTGACCTCGACCAGGGCGCCCTTGGTGCCTTCGGCGGCCACGCCGACCAGGCCCTCGGAAGCCACACGGCCGGCTTTCTTGGCGGCTGCGGCAAGACCCTTCTTGCGCAGCCAATCGATCGCCGCCTCAAGATCGCCACTGGTTTCAGTCAGCGCCTTCTTGCAATCCATCATGCCGGCGCCCGACTTCTCGCGCAGTTCCTTGACCAGCGCAGCCGTAATCTCCGCCATTTTCAATTCCTTCCTGCAAATATCTTACATGTTCCGGGCGGCCGGCCAGCACCGGGCCGCCGATGTGTCAATGGGGCGCCGCGCGTTTCCGCCCGGTCACCCCACTGCACCGAATTCAGACTGTTACGCCGAAGCCGTCTGACCGGCTTCACCACCTTCGACCGGCAGGATCTCGGCCGGCAATTCATCCGACTCACCGATATCCTTGCCCGAGCTGATCGCTTCCTGCTGCAGGCCGTCGAGCACGGCACCGGCAAAGAGGTCGCAATAAAGCGAAATCGCACGGGTCGCGTCGTCATTGCCCGGGACACGATAGGTCACGCCGTCGGGGTTGGAGTTGCTGTCGACGATCGCCACGACCGGGATGCCCAGCTTATTGGCTTCCTGAATAGCAATCTGTTCCTTCAGGGTGTCGATGACGACCAGGATATCCGGCTGGCCGCCCATGTCCTTAATACCACCCAGCGCACGCTCTAGCTTGTCGCGGTCGCGGGTCATCATCAGGAGTTCTTTCTTGGTCAGGCCGGACGTGTTGGTCGACAGGCGCTCGTCAACCTCGCGCAGGCGCTTGATCGACTGGGAAATCGTCTTCCAGTTCGACAGCATGCCGCCCAGCCAGCGGTGATTGACGTAATACTGGCCACAGCGCTTGGCGGCATCGGCAACCTTGTCCGAGGCGGCGCGCTTGGTGCCGACGAAGAGAACGCGGCCACCCGAAGCGGCAACGTCACGAACCGCGCGGATCGCCTGATCCAGCATCGGCACGGTCTGTTCCAGATCGATGATGTGAATGCCGTTACGGACGCCGAAGAGGTACGAAGCCATCTTCGGATTCCAACGGCGGGTGTGGTGACCAAAATGCACGCCAGCTTCCAGGAGCTGACGCATGGTGAAGGATGGCATCGCCATGTGTAATATCCTTTTCCGGTTAAGCCTCTGCGGGATGTGACCGGACCCAAGGATCCGGCACCGGAGCGTCCGTTCGGGATTTCTCCCCGAAACAGCGCAAGCCCGCATGCGGTTTTCAAGCGCCGCTTACCTACCGTGCCCCAGTCCCCGGCGCAAGGGAAAAGTTGCCACCAGCGACCTTTGTCATAACCTTAACGAACTGATTCCATTCGTGAATTCAAGATGGCACCAGCTCGACGCGGCAAAAATTCTATTATGATAATTTTGTCGCTTATATTTTAAAATCAAAGCATTAGTAGATTTAATTAAGGTTCAGGCTCATCACGTATCCACGATATCGACAATTCCCGGCACGGCCTTGATGGCGCCGCGAACCACCGGCGAGATCGCGAAACGGCCGGGCAACGCAATCGCGACCTCGCGCTGCTCTTCAGCGAGATCGAGCAACAGCTCGACCTTGCCCTTGCCGCGACCCGCCCGGGTCAGAATTTGCTTCAGGCTATCGATCGGACTTGGCTCGCGCAAGAAAACGCGCAGGCCGGCGCCGGTATTGGAGGCCGCCTGATCCAAAGCCTCAACGGAATGGATCAGCAGACGGAGCGAATCCTCCTCCATCCGTAAATCGACGGTCAGCAGCAAGGCCCGGCCCGGCTCAAGCAGATCGCGCGCTTCATTCAAGCGTTCGCTGAAGATCGTCGCCTCGAAGAGGCCGCTGGGATCGGTCAATTGGACAAAGGCGAAACGATTGCCCTTGGCCGAGGTGCGCTCCTGCTTCCCAACCAGGAGGCCGGCGACCTTGGCGCGCGCCGTTCCCCTCGCCCGCATATAGGCCGGCAGTTCTACATAAGGCACGGCCTCCAGCCGCTTCAAACTGGCGCCATAGGAATCCAGCGGGTGCGCCGACAAATAGAAGCCGATCGCGCCGAACTCGTGCTGCAGCTTTTCCATCGATGGCCAGTCCGGCGTCGGCGGCAGTGTCAGCGTTACTTTCGCCGCATCGCCGAAGAGGCTGTTCTGATTGCTGGTGCGGGCTTCCTGCGCGGCGCCGGCCTGGCGCAGCATCTGTTCGACCGCTTCATAGACCTGCCGGCGGTTTGGGTTGAGGCTCTCGAAAGCCCCGGCCACGACCAGGTTTTCAAGCTGCCGCTTATTGATGGCCTTCGGATCGATCCGCTCGCAAAAATCGGCGAGGCTCTTGAAGGGGCCGTTCTCCTCGCGATTGGCGACCATCTGTTCCATGGCGCCCATGCCGACATTCTTCACCGCCGCCAGCGCATAGCGCACGGCCCAGCTATCATCTGCCTGTTTCTCGACCGCGAAGGTCGGCATCGATTTGTTCACGTCGGGTGGCAGAAGCTTGACGCCGATCCGGTTGAGCTCCTGCCGGAAAATGTTCAGCTTCTCCGTATTCCCCATATCGTAGGTCATGGAGGCGGCGAAGAACTCGACCGGGTAATTCGCCTTCAACCAGGCGGTCTGATAGGAAACCAGCGCATAAGCCGCGGCATGGCTCTTGTTGAAGCCGTAGCCGGCGAATTTGTTCACCTGATCGAAAATCTGCCCGGCTTTTTCCTCGGGCACGCCGCGTTCGACCGCGCCGTCGACGAACAGCTTTCGCTGGGCCTCCATCTCCTCCTTGATCTTCTTGCCCATGGCGCGGCGCAGCAGATCGGCGCCGCCGAGGCTGTAACCCGACAGGACCTGGGCAATCTGCATGACCTGTTCCTGGTAGATCATGATCCCGAAGGTTTCCTTCAGGATTCCCTCCAGGCTCGGATAGAGATAATCCGGCTCCTCACGGCCATGCTTGCAATTGATGTAGCGCGGAATATTGTCCATCGGACCGGGGCGATAGAGCGCCACGACGGCGATGATGTCCTCGAAACGGTCGGGCTTCAGCTTTTTCAGCACGTCCCGCATGCCGGAACTTTCAAGCTGGAACACGCCGGTCGAATCGCCCTGCCCCAGCATTTCATAGGTCTTCCGGTCATCCAGCGGCAGGTGGTTGAGATCGACCTCGATCCCGCGCTTGGCGAGATGCTTCACCGCCGTCACCAGCACGGTCAGCGTCTTCAGCCCGAGGAAGTCGAATTTCACCAGCCCGGCTTTTTCGACATCCTTCATGTTGAACTGCGTCACCGGCATGTCGGAGCGCGGGTCGCGATAGAGCGGCACAAGCTCGTCGAGCGGACGGTCGCCGATCACCACGCCCGCGGCATGGGTCGAGGCATGCCGATACAGCCCTTCGATCTTCTGCGCGATCTCCATCAGGCGCTTGACCATCGGGTCATCTTCCTGCACCTGCCGCAATTGCGGCTCGCTGGCGATTGCGTCTTTCAGCGAGATCGGATTGGCGGGATTGTTCGGGATCAGCTTGGATATTTTATCGATCTGGCCATACGGCATCTGCAGAACCCGGCCGACGTCACGAACTGCCGCACGCGCCTGCAATTTACCGAAGGTGATGATCTGCGCCACGCGGTCGCGCCCGTAGCGCTCCTGCACATAGCGGATGACCTCATCGCGCCGGTCCTGGCAGAAATCGACGTCGAAGTCGGGCATGGATACGCGTTCCGGATTAAGGAAGCGCTCGAAAAGCAGTCCCCAGCGCAGCGGATCGAGATCGGTAATCGTCAGCGCCCAGGCGACAACCGAACCGGCACCCGAACCACGCCCCGGCCCTACCGGGATGCCGTTCTTCTTTGCCCATTGAATGAAATCGGCGACGATGAGGAAGTAGCCAGGAAAACCCATCTGGATGATGGTGTTCAGCTCGAATTCCAAGCGCTCGTCATAAGGCTTGCGCGCATCGCCCTCGATATTGGCGGCGTTCATGCGCGCATCGAGACCTTCGATCGCCTTCTGCCTGAGCACGTCGGCTTCGGCGATTTCGACCGAGAAAGCCGGCAGGATCGGCTTGCGTGCCGGTGGCATGAAGGCGCAACGCTGGGCGATCACTAGGGTATTGTCGACTGCCTCGGGCAGATCGGCAAAGAGCTCGCGCATTTCCCTGGCGGATTTGAAGCCATGGGCGCGCGTGACGCGCCGGCGGTCCTTTTCCCCCACATAAGTACTGCCGGCAATGCAGAGCAAGGCATCATGTGCGGCATACATGCCCTCATCCGAAAAGAAGACTTCGTTGGTCGCGACCAAGGGCAGATCGAGCGCATAGGCAAGATCGATGAAAGCATCTTCGGTTTTCTGTTCCGCCGGCATGCCATGACGCATGATTTCGACGTAAAGCCGACCGGGAAAAATCCCGGCAAGGCGCTTCAGCGCGTCTTCCGCGGCGGCCTGCTGGCCTTCCAGCAACAGCCGCCCCATCTGGCCAGCCGGCCCGCCGGTCAAAGCCAGCAATCCGTCCGCATGTGCGGCGAGCAGGTCCAGGCTGACCTGCGGCGCCAATCCGGGCTCGGTTTCCAGGAAAGCATGGCTCACCAGCTTCATCAAATTCTGATAACCGGCATCGCTTTGCACCAGGACCACCAGCGGATCCGGCGGCGGCTGCGTCCCGCGTTGCTGTTCGACATCAACCCGCGTCACGCCGAGCTGGCAGCCGATGATCGGCTGGATGCCCGCATCCTTCGCATAACCGGCGAATTCCATGATGCCGAACAGGGCGCCGGTATCGGTGACGGCCACCGCCGGCATGTCATGACGCTTGGCGAGCTCGACCAGTTGCTTGTTCTTCACCGCCCCTTCGGAGAGCGAATAGGCGGAGTGGACGCGCAGATGGACGAAATCGGCATAAGGCATTGATCTGTGATCCGGCTTTTGAGGTGGCCAGCAGTTTAACGAGTCGCCCGCCGAATAAAAACCCCAGACCCGCAGGCACTCGGCCGGTGCGCGGCGACCGCTTTGCCACTGCCTTGCCACTGTGTCGATTTCCATTTTGCCGGGTAAGATAGGGCCATCGCATGGGTCGACCGGAGCCATATATGAACTTTCGACACCTGAAGAGAGAACCGCCGGAACACCGTCGCGGGCAGGACGGCCAGAGCCAGACCGCCGCCGTCGGTTCGCCCCGTCTTCAAACATTCTGGCAATGGGGCCTGATGGTGATCCTGTCGATCGCCCTGATACTCGGATTGCAGGCTGTCAAACTGCCGGCGGCGCTGCTGCTGGGTCCAATGGTCGCGGCGATCTGCATGGGCATTGGCGGGGCGACGATCCGCGTTCCGCGAATACCCTATCGGGGCGCCCAGGCAGTCATCGGATGCCTGATTGCCTCGGCCATCACATCGACGATTCTCAGCAGCCTGGTCGCGGATTGGCCACTCTTCGGCGGCGTCGTCCTGGCGACACTGGCTGCGAGCAGTGTGCTCGGCTGGATGATGAGCCGCTGGCGCGTCCTGCCGGGAACGACCGGCGTCTGGGGATCCTCACCCGGCGCCGCCACCGCGATGGTGGTGATGGCCGAAGCCTTTGGCGCCGACGCGCGGCTGGTTGCCTTCATGCAGTATGTGCGTGTTGTCTGCGTCGCCGTGGTGGCTTCGTTGATCGCCCGTTTCCTGATGCCGATGCCGCCCGAGATCGAGCCCGGACAAATCGATGCCGGCACGGCAACCGAGACCGGCATCATCTGGTTTCCCCAAATTCAGCCGGCAGCTTTCGCCGCCACCCTGGTCCTGGTGCTGATTGGCGCCTATATCGGCCACCGGTCGCGCCTGCCCGCCGGTCCCATGCTGGTGCCGATGGCGATCGGCGCAGTTTTGCATCTGACGGGATTGATCGATATCCAATTGCCGGAATGGCTGCTGGCACCGGCCTATGCGCTGCTGGGCTGGCATATCGGGCTCGGGTTCACCAAGCCGGTTTTATTGCACGCGATGCGCGGCCTGCCGCAGATCCTGCTATCCGTCGCGATCCTGATGGGATTTTGCGGCGCCCTCGCCTTCCTGCTGACCCGACTGCTCGGTATCGATCCCCTGAGCGCCTATCTGGCGACCAGTCCCGGCGGCATGGATTCGATTGCCATCATCGCCGCCTCCACCAAGGTCGATCTGTCCTTCGTCATGGCCCTGCAAACCATGCGTTTTCTGCTGGTCCTGCTGCTTGGCCCAATGATCGCCCGCTTTGTTGCCCGCGTCGTGACACGCCGCCAGAGCAGCTAGCAGAAGGCAAAACCCCTCGTCCGATGGGCGAACGAGGGGCTTGGTCCATCATGCGTATCCCGGCGCGTGAGAGGAGAGCCTGCCGGTATCCGGGATGCTTCACCTATCCCTGGACGAAGGATGGGATGCTATCGGTACCGGAAGACAGCTCCATTTCAGGAAAATGTCGGATCGATGATGGTATGCTGGATTTCAGCCGCTGTTACGTTATTTAAATTGAAGGCATGTGTTGGAGTGCTTATTGCGCTTCTGTCTAGCGATGTCGTCAACCTCACGGGATGTTTGATCACACATTCACTTGTCATCTTGGACTTAATTCAGGATGAGACGTGGTAGTCGTTGTGCGAACAATTGGCAGAAGATGAGGTCGCCACGATAGCTTTAATAGAACAGGTACCAACAGTCGTTACGACGCGATCAAGGATTTTCACCAGCTTCCCATATTCAGATTCTGCGTCCGCTCTACTATAGGCTATGGCCTGCCTCGTTGTGGGTCGCCGCATATAATGCTTTTACCCTCTTTGATTTAAGAAGATATAAAGTCCAGAGGGTAGCCAGGAAAAGGGACTTCGCCATCTCATAAAACCAAGTGCCACCCGTCAACGATGTAACCATTGTCGCTGATCCGAGAGTCAATTTTAATAACGCTGGCCAGAGCAAAGTAACGATCGGACCACCCAGCCATAGCGATAAGACGACATTGCGAATTGTTCCTGCACGGACAGTCCTTGTTTGGACACCGCGCGGCTGTCGTGACCGACAAAGCTTAGCAGCAGCATAGAGACTAAACAGCGTTTGCACACCGATAACGGCCCAATACACCAGCTTAAAGAGTCGCCAATCGCTCCGCGAGGTCATAGTCGGGAAATCCGGCTCACTTTGGATAAAGAAGAGATAGGACGAGATAATCGTAACCGGTCCGTAGGCGAACAGGCAGAAGATCAGAAGGTTAAGCCAGATACCCCGCGTGAGTGGCTTCGGAGCAATGATCTTAGCGATGTGCGGAGCAACTTTAGCCACTTGTTCTTGAGTTGCCGCATCTTTCAGGACAATCTCCAAAGCTGCGATCGCCTCAGGGACCAGTTCCTCGCGGCGTTGGTCCAGTGCCGACAGATCCTCCGGCGTCATCTGCCGGTAGTGTTTTAAGAAATTATCGAGTGTCGCCTGATCCATCTCGCCCTCGAATCACCATATCTACATGCGAATTATAGTAATTGTATATATATTCCCTTAAAAGTAGTTATTATTGCTTTTCGTTCCCCGCCTCCACTGAAACTCAGCAATTGTAGAAGGCCGTTTTACCTAGCCGCGTATGAGGCGCTGAATTGTAGCTCCGAGCCGAAGCCACTGCTGTGTGGTTTAAGCTGTCACCAGTCGCACAGGACGGCAACGGCGAGCCAGCTTGTCATCCCCGGACTTGATCCGGGGTCCATGGGTAAGGCCAATGCGGTTGCTATTGTGGACCCCCGGGATCAAGACCGGGGTGACAAGCGGGATGTGCGACCGAACATCTGGCACGACCGGCAACATCACGATATTCATGCGCCACAAGCACGTCATCAGTACGGCTCGAGCACGCCTTCCCGGATCGTCACGATCCGATCCATCTTCTTTGCAATCTCAAGATTATGCGTGGCGATCATCGCCGCGACGCCGGTATCGCGGACCAATGACAGCAAGAGCGCAAAGACATCTTCCGAGGTGTGAATATCCAGGTTGCCGGTCGGTTCGTCGGCCAGCAGGATCGAGGGCTGATTGGCCAGAGCGCGGGCGATAGCGACGCGCTGCTGCTCACCGCCGGACAGTTTGGCCGGCCGGTGGTCGAGACGCTGGCCCAATCCCACGCGGGTCAGCAATTCGGCGGCACGCGGCCTGGCGGCCCTGCGGCTGCGGCCGGCGATCATCTGCGGCAGCACCACATTCTCCAAGGCGGAGAATTCCGGCAGCAGGTGATGATATTGATAAACGAAGCCCATCCGCGTCCGGCGCAATGCCGTCCGTTCGCGATCGCTCATGGTGCTGGTCGACTGGCCGCCGATAACGACATCGCCACCCAGCGCATGTTCCAACAGGCCGGTGATATGCAGCAAGGTCGATTTGCCCGCCCCCGACGGGCCGATCAATGCCACCATCTCGCCCGGATAGACCCGCAGATCCGCCGTGGCGATCACGTCCAATTTTCCAGCGGCCTGCTTGAAGCTTTGCTTGACGCCGCGCAGTTCGAGCACCGGCTGCCCATCAATCATCCTGTTACTCATAACGCAGCGCCTCCACCGGATCGAGCCGGGCCGCGCGCCAGGCCGGATAGATCGATGCCAGGAGCGTGAGGACGAGCGACATGCAGACGATCAGCGCCACTTCCCATTTATCGACGATGGCCGGCAGCTTGGAGAGGAAATAGATCGTCTGGTCGAACAGATTGGTACCGGTAATGCCTTCGAGAAACCGGCGGATGGTTTCGATATTGTAGGCGAAGGCGACGCCGAGGAGGCAGCCGGCTGCCGTGCCGACAATGCCGATACTGGCGCCCGACAACAGGAAGATCCGCAAGATGGTGCCGCGCGACGCACCCATGGTGCGCATGATAGCGATGTTCCGCCCCTTATCCTTCACCATCATGATCTGGCCGGAAATGATGTTGAAGGCGGCAACGACGATGATCAGCGTCAGGATGAGGAACATCACGTTACGCTCGACCTCAACCGCATTGAAGAATTCGGCATGCGCCCGCTGCCAATCCGTCAGGCGGTATCCGGGCCCAAGTGCCTTATCCAAGCCATCCAGAACGACACCCATATTGTCCGGGCTTGTCGCCATCACCTCGATGGCGGTCACAGCCTTTGGCACCCTGAAATAGAGCTGCGCCGCATCCAGCGGGATGAAGACATATCCGCTGTCATACTGGTACATGCCAATATCGAAAATGGCGCCGACCGTATAGGTCTTCATCCGTGGAAAGGTGCCGCCGATGGTGACCGTGGTCTGCGGCGAGATCAGGGTGATTTCGCTGCCGATGGTGAGCCCCATCTGCTCTGCCATGCGGATACCGATCATGGCGGTATCTTCTTCGTTCAACGCATCGATCGAGCCCATGCGGATATTGTCAGCCAGCAATTTGCGCTGTTTCAGATCATCGACACGCATGCCGCGTACGACGGCGCCGCTGCCGCCATTGGCCGCTGTAACGAAGACCTGCCCTTCGACGATCGGCGTGGCCGAGACAACGCCCTTGACCTGGCGCAGCTTGACGACGAGATCGTCGTAATTCGGAATCGGCCCTTGAACGGAGCTGACGGCGACATGGCCGTTGATGCCCAGAATGCGCTTCATCAATTCGGCCCGGAAGCCGTTCATGACCGACATGACGACGATCAGCGTCGCAACGCCCAGGGCGATGCCCAGGAGCGAGAAACCGGCGATGACCGAGATGAAGCCCTCCTCGCGGCGGGCGCGCAGATAGCGCATCGCCACGAGGCGTTCAAAGGCATTGAAAATCATTTATGGCCGATCCGGTTCAGCGCCGCTTCGATGGTGAGTTCCTGCTTTTCGCCGGTGGCGCGGTTCTTCAATTCAACCTCGCCCTTGGCGGCGCCGCGTGGACCGACCGTCAATTGCCACGGCAGGCCGATCAGATCCATCTCGGCAAACTTGGCGCCGGCCCGCTCGTCACGATCGTCGTAAAGCACCTCGATGCCGGCCGTCTTCAGCTTGCCGTAGATATCCTCGGCAACCTTGGTGGTCGGCTGGTCCGTGACCTTGAGATTGATCAGGCCGACCTTGAACGGCGCCACGGATTCCGGCCAGATGATGCCGTTCTCGTCATGGCTCGCCTCAATGATGGCACCGACCAGCCGCGAAACGCCGATGCCATAGGAGCCCATATGGAGCGAGACGGGTTTGCCGTCCTTGTCCTGCACCTGGGCCTTCAGCGGTTCGGAATACTTCGTACCGAAATAGAAGATATGGCCGACCTCGATGCCGCGCGCTTCCAGGCGACGATCCGCTGCGATGGCTTCGAATGCCGACTTGTCGTGCTTCTCTTCGGTGGCGGCGTAATCGCTGGTCCAGGCCTGGACGATCGGCTCCAGATCGCCGTCGAAATCGATATCCATCGACAGCACGTCGCGCTCGACGAAATTCTTGTGGCAGAAGACCTGGCTTTCGCCCGTATCCGCGAGGATGATGAATTCATGGCTGAGATCGCCGCCGATCGGGCCGGTATCGGCTGCCATCGGAATCGCCTTCAGCCCCATCCGCGCATAGGTCCGCAGATAGGAGACGAACATCTTGTTATAGGCCTTCTTGGCGCCCGCGTAATCGAGGTCGAAAGAATAGGCATCCTTCATCAGGAATTCGCGGCCGCGCATCACACCGAAACGCGGACGCACCTCGTCACGGAATTTCCATTGGATGTGATACAGGAGCTTCGGCAGGTCACGATAGCTCTTCACCGAATTGCGGAAGATGTCGGTGATCAGTTCCTCATTGGTCGGGCCATAGAGCATCTCGCGATCATGGCGGTCGGTGATGCGCAGCATCTCCTTGCCGTAATCGTCATAGCGCCCGGATTCCCGCCACAGATCGGCCGACTGGATGGTCGGCATGAGCAGTTCCTGGCAGCCGGCCGCGTCCTGCTCCTCCTGCACGATCCGCTCGATGTTCTTCAGCACCTTGAAACCCAGCGGCAGCCATGAATAGATTCCGGCGCTGGCCTGGCGGATCATGCCGGCGCGCAGCATCAGCCGATGGGAAACGATCTGTGCCTCGGCGGGGTTTTCCCGCAATGTCGGCATGAAGAACTGGGAGGAACGCATAGAGCCTCACTTTGGCGATAAATCGAATTGTTGCGGGACTTTAGGCAAACCGCCGGGGTCTGTCCACGGCCCAATGCGGGGAACCGCCCGTTTCCCGGCCGGATCGGGCGAAATTTCAGCGGGTTACGCCGTGTTCCCGGCACAGCGCCGCCAGGGCCGAATTATCCTGCGGCGTCAAGGGCTGGCCATTGAAACTGACCTGATCACCGGTCACCGTGACGACGCCGACTTCGGCAGTGGACTGCCAAAGACGGGAATTCGGCGGGATATGGAAGCGGCGGCCGAGATTCACCTCGATCGGGATATAGATCGTATCGGGCAATTGGATCTGATTGCCACTGTTGAGGTCGGCCGGAACCACCGCTCGGCCATGGGCATCGACACCCGGCTGATAGGCGACGTCCGGCGCCGGCTGATGGTTGACGAGATACTGACAGTCCCGGCGTGAGATCGCTACATCCGCCCCAGCCGGGACAGCCCAGCCGGCGGCAAGAACCGTCAGCACGGTAAAGGCGAGAAGCTTGCTAGCCATGCCCGCAATCTAGCATGAAGATGCCGGCCGCTAAAGGCGGATCACATGCACTTTGGTGATCGGCTTTTTATCATGTGTCTTGTTGAACCACCGCCGGGCCGCCAGGCGAGCCGCTTCGGATATCGCGTCAGTCTCCTGGCGCTGCGGCTTGGACAGATTGCCGATCGCTTCCCGTGTGGCGGCAGCAATGGCGGCAATCGCCATCGCCGCCGGCTCGCCATCCAGCAAGCCTTCCAGCGTCACCTGCGGATCGGCCAGCAGGTTGCCGTCACGACCGACCACGACCGAGACCATGATCACGCCGTTGAAGCTGAGACGATGACGGTGGCGGACCGCGTCGCTATCCATGGAAACCAGGCTGTTGCCGTCGAGCCCCAGGCGCCCCGAGGTGACATGGCTCAAGACCGCCGCCGGTCCTGGCGCCAAACGGATCAAAGAGCCATTGGTCGGCTCGATCGCCTCCGGCACTTGGCAGGCTTTGGCCCAGGCGACATGTTCCTTGATATGCCTCGCCTCGCCATGAACCGGCACGGCAATCTGGGGCCGAACCCATTGATACATCTCCGCCAGTTCATCCCGCGCCGGATGACCGGAGACATGTATGTCCTCATCGTGATCGGTGATGATCTCCGCGCCGAGCTTGGTCAGATCGTTCTGCAGCCGGGCAATCGATTTCTCATTGCCGGGAATGACCCGGGACGAGAAGATCACCGTATCGCCGGCTTCAAGCTTTACCTGCGGATGTTCCTCACGCGCGATGCGGGCCAGGGCCGAGCGCGGTTCGCCCTGGCTGCCGGTGCAAATCATCAGGATCTTGTCCGGCGGGAAGTAGCCGACATCGTGCTCGGTGACGAAGTCCTCGAGGTCGGTCAGATAGCCGTTCTCCCGCGCCGCCTGCAGCATGCGCCACAGCGAGCGGCCGATCAGCGCTACGCGGCGATCATAGGCCGCAGCAACGCGGGCGATGGTCTCGATACGGGCAATATTACTGGCAAAGCAGCCGATCGCCACCCTGCCCTTCAATCGGCCGACGACCTCTATCAAGGAATCGCGGACATCCGCTTCCGAACCCGAGGTGCCGTCAACGAAGACATTGGTGGAATCGCAGATCATCGCGAGAACGCCGCCATTGCCAAGCTTGCGCAAAGCGGCCTCGTCGGTCGCCTCGCCGACCAGCGGCTGGGGATCGAGCTTCCAGTCGCCGGTATGCAGCACCGCACCCAAAGGTGTTCGAATGACGACCGCATTCGGTTCCGGGATCGAATGCGTCAGCGTGATCAGCTCGATCTCGAAAGGATCGACGGAGAATTTTCCCGACATCGGGATTTCGGTGATGCGGGCCTCATGCTGCAACCCCACCTCTTCCAGCTTCCGGCGCAGCACCGAGGCGGTGAAAGGCGTCGCATAGAGCGGGCATTTCAGGCGCGACCAGAGATAAGGCACGGCGCCGATATGATCCTCATGAGCATGAGTGAGGACGACGCCGGCGAGATCGCTCACACGCTCCGTAATGAAAGCCGGATCGGGCATGATGACGTCGATGCCGGGGGTCGATTCATCCCCGAAGGTCACCCCGAGATCGACCATCAACCACTTGCCGGCATAGCCGTAGAGGTTGAGATTCATGCCGATTTCGCCCGCGCCGCCGAGAGGCAGGAACCATAACTCTTGAGAAGAAGGGCGAAAATCGTCGGTCATGGGCTCTCTTACAACTGAATCACGATTTACTGTTTGCCGCATAGATCATGGCCAGACCCCGCAAGGTCAGATCGCCATCGACGATCTCGATGGCCGAGGTAGCTTCCTTGAACAAAGGCGCCAAGCCGCCGGTTCCGATGACCTTCATCGGCTTGCCGAATTCGTCGCGGATCCGCTGCACCAATCCTTCGATCAGGCCTATATAGCCCCAAAAGATGCCGGATTGCATGGCCGGCACGGTGCTGCGGCCAATGACCTGCTGCGGCCGGGTAATGGCGATGCCGGGCAGCTTGGATGCGGCCATATAAAGCGCTTCCAGGGAGAGATTGATGCCAGGGCAAATGACGCCGCCGATATAGCCGCCATCGGCATCGACCACATCGAAGGTCGTTGCCGTGCCGAAATCAATCACGATCAGCGGCCCACCATAAAGATGATGCGCGGCGACCGCATTGACCAGGCGGTCGGCACCGACTTCCTCAGGGCGATCCATCCGGATGGGGATCGTCAGCTTGAGGCCGTTATGGCCGATCAGGAGCGGATCGCAACCGAAGTAGCGCCGGATCAATGTCTTCAGTTCGAAAATGACATCGGGCACCACGGAAGCGATAATGGCCCCGGTCACGGCCTTCCGCTCCAGGCCTTCCAATTCCATGAGCTGCGTCAACCAAACGCCATATTCATCCGCCGTCCGTCGATGATCGGTGGAGATGCGCCAGGCACCACATTGGGTTTCGCCGTCATACAGCGCGAAAACGATATTCGTATTGCCGCAATCGACTGCCAGCAACATGGTGATCCTCAATTCGCAGATGACGTCGGCAGGAAAACATCCCCGGCTGTGACCCGCCGGATGTTGCCATCTGCCAATTTGAGCATCAGCGTGCCATCGGCGTCCAGATCGATGAAACGGCCCTCCAGCACCTGCTTTTCCAACCGCACCTGGATATCGCGCCCAAGCCCGACGGCGCGTGATTTCCAGGCCGGCAGCAAGGCGGAAAATCCGCCATCCTTCCAGGCAGCATAATGCGGGTCGAAACGCTCCAGGAAGAGTGCCAGCAAATCCGCCGGCAGCATCCCGGCAAGCCCCTCGGCCTGCAGGTCGGTGACCGGATAGAGGGCCTGTTCCGGATGGCTGATGATATTGACGCCGAGCCCGATGACCAACCAGTCCAATTTGTTGCCGGCTGCCCCACCCGCCTCCAGCAGAATGCCGGATATCTTCTTGCCGCCAATCAGCAGATCATTCGGCCATTTGTGCTGGATCTTGCTGTCCGGCAACAGGCGGCTCAGGACATCGCCCAACGCGATGACGGTGGCAAAGCTGAGGGTCGCCGCCATGGCCGGCGGACAATCGGGACGCAACAACAGCGAACAATAGAGATTGCCCTGCGGCGAGGCCCAGGCGCGACCCCGCCGGCCGCGTCCAGCTACCTGTTGATCAGCCCGAACCACCAGCCCTTCAGGCGCGCCGGCCAAGGCGCGCTCGCGAGCCAGGTCGTTGGTGCTTCCGACGCGATCGTGATGCTCGACCTGGAAACCGATGCTCATCCAGCGAACAGGCTGGCGGCGGCGATGCCGGCATTACCGGTCAGCGGCACCAGCAGCGGCGGAATGACGGTAAACAGGATCAAGGCGACCGTCACCCACAGCACCAGCCGCAGGGAACCGTCGACGGGGTCGAAACCGCCGGCCGGTTCTTCGAAGAACATCACCTTGACGATGCGGATGTAATAGAAGGCCGAAACCACGCTGGTCAGCACGCCGATGATCGCCAGCGCATAGAGCGAGCCGTCGGTGCCGCCGGCCTCGATCGCCGCCCGGAAGACGAAGAACTTGCCGAAGAAGCCACCGAGCGGCGGAATGCCGGCCATGGAGAACATAAAGATCGCCATGGCATAGGCAAGCAGCGGCTGGCTGCGCGACAGACCGGCGAGATCGGCGATCTTCTCCACCATCTGCCCCTTCTGGCGCATCGCCAGGATCACGGCGAAGGTGCCGAGCGTCATGACGATATAGATCGCCATATAGATCAGCAGGCCGCTGACGCCGGCCTGATTGCCGGCGGCCAGGCCAACTAGCGCATAGCCGACATTGCCGATCGAGCTATAGGCCATCAGGCGCTTGATATTGGTCTGGAAGATCGCCGCGAAACTGCCGAGCAGCATCGAGGTGACGGAAATGAACCAGATGATCTGGCGCCATTCCTCGGTCATATCGCTGAACGGACCGATCAGGACGCGGGTGAAGAGCGCGATGGCCGCCACCTTCGGCGCGGCGGCGAAGAAAGCCGTGATCGGCGTCGGTGCGCCTTCATAGACGTCCGGCGTCCACATATGGAACGGCACAGCCGAGATCTTGAACGCCAGGCCGGCGCAGAGGAAGACCATGCCGATGATCAGGCCGAGACCCGGTTCGGCACCTTTCGCCTGGATCGCTGTCGCGATCGCATCGAAGCCGGTGGCCCCGGTGAAACCGTAAATCAGCGAGGCGCCATAGAGCAGCATGCCGGAGCTGAGCGCGCCGAGCACGAAATACTTCAGGCCCGCTTCCGTCGAGCGCAGCGTATCGCGGCGCACGGCGGCAACCACATAAAGCGCCAGGCTTTGCAATTCCAGGCCGACATAGAGCGAAATGAGATCATTGGCCGAGATCATCATCAGCATGCCGAGGGTGGCGAACAGCATCAGCAGCGGAATTTCGAACCGCGCCATGCTTTCCCGCTCGCTGTAGCCCAGCGTCATGAAGATCGAGATCGCCGCCGCCACCAGCACCAGCGCCTTGGCGTAGATCGCGAAGCTATCGACGGTGAACAGGCCGCCGAAGGCAAGCGCCCGGCTGGGCACGCCACCGCCGGTCACGGTGAGGATGAGGAAGACGATCAGCACCGTCATCGCAGCCAGGCCGATCCCTCGGGTGAAACCGTCGCCGCGGAAGACGCCGATCAACAGCAGCGCCATGCCGGCGACGGCCATCCAGATTTCCGGCAAAGCGGCAAGATAGTTCATTTCGATCATCGCTTGCTCATTCCCCAGCGGTCGTCGTGGCAATCGCGCTCGCCGCCGTCATGGCGGCATTGCTGCCGGCATCGGCTGTTTGCTGCGTCGCTGCCTGATAATTCTGCACCAGCTTTTGCACCGACGGCCCCATGATGCTGGTGAAGGACAACGGATAAATGCCCATCCACAGCACAATCAGGAGCAACGGCACGAAGATCGCCACTTCACGCGGGCTGAGATCCAGCAGGTGCTTCAGATCTTCCTTTTCCAGCTTGCCGAAGATCACCCGGCGATACAGCCAGAGCATATAAGCAGCCCCCAGGATGATGCCGGTGGTGATCAGGGCAGCGACCCAGGTATTGGCCTGGAACGTCCCCAGCATGATCAGGAATTCGCCGACGAACCCGCTGGTGCCCGGCAGACCAACCGATGCCATGGTCATGACCATGAAGGCGAAGGCGTAACGCGGCATGTTGTTCACGAGGCCGCCATAACGGGCGATCTCCCGGGTATGCAGCCGGTCATAGACCACACCGACGCAGAGGAAAAGCGCGCCGGAAACGATACCGTGGCTCAGCATCTGGAAGATCGCGCCTTCCAGGCCCTGCTGGTTGAAGGTGAAGATGCCGCAGGTGACGAAGCCCATATGGGCGACCGATGAATAGGCGATCAGCTTTTTCATATCGGCCTGGGCCAAAGCCACCAGCGAAGTGTAGATGACGGCGATGGCGCTCAGGGCGAAAACCAGCGGCGTGAAGTAAGCCGAGGCCAGTGGCAGGAGCGGCAGCGAGAACCGCAGGAAGCCGTATCCGCCCATCTTCAGCAACACGCCGGCCAGGATGACCGAACCGGCCGTCGGTGCTTCCACGTGGGCATCCGGCAACCAGGTATGAACCGGCCACATCGGCACCTTGACCGCGAAAGACGCGAAGAAAGCCAGCCACAGCCACTTCTGCCAAGCCGGGTTGATACCATGCTGCATCAGTGTCGGCACATCGGTGGTGCCGGTCGAGAAGTAGATCGCCAGGATGGCGAGCAGCATCAGGACCGAGCCAAGCAGCGTATAGAGGAAGAACTTGAATGCCGAATAGACGCGCCGGGCACCGCCCCAAATACCGATGATCAGGAACATCGGCAGCAGCACGCCTTCGAAGAAGACGTAGAAGACGACGAGATCAAGGGCACAGAAGGTGCCGACCATGAGCGTTTCCAGCACCAGGAACGCGATCATGTATTCCTTGACGCGGTTCTGAATCGCATCCCAGCTCGCCAGGATACAGATCGGCGTCAGCAGCGTCGACAGGACGACAAAGGCCATCGAGATGCCGTCGACGCCCATGTGATAGGAAATGTTCAGGGCCGGGATCCAGTCGCGCTTCTCGACGAACTGGAAGTCCGCCGATCCGCGATCGAAGCCGAACCAGATGACCAGCGACAGTGCGAAGGTCACCAGGGAGGTCCACAGCGCCACCCAGCGGGCATTGCGGGCGGCGGCCTCAGCCTCTCCCCGGATGAAGATGATGAAGAGCGCACCGATCAACGGCAGGAAGGTGACCAGCGACAGGATGGGGTAGTTAAACTCGTTGGACATCGCCGAACTCACAACTTGTCGCCGATCAGGTACCAGGTGACAAGCGCGACGACGCCGATCAGCATGGCAAAGGCATAGTGGTAGACGTAACCGGTTTGCAATTTGGCAACCCGGCGCGACAGCACCTGCGTGACGCTCGCCACGCCATCCGGCCCGAGACCGTCGATGACGGCACCGTCGCCGCCCTTCCACAGGCCGAAACCGAGGACCTTGGCGGCACGGACGAAGATGAGGTCATAGAGCTCGTCGAAATACCATTTGTTGAAAACGAAGGCATAGAGACCGCCCAGCGCCGAGGCCAGCTTGGCCGGCAGATCGGTTCTCTTCATGTAGAAGAGGAAGGCCCAGGCAATACCCACCACCCCCATGATCAGCGGCAGGATCTTCACCCAGCCCGGCACTTCATGGGCTTGATGCAGGATCTCGTTCTCGGGGCCGTAGAAGATCGACTTCCCGAAGAACTCATGGGCATGTTCGCCAACGAAATCGTTGAAGAAGACGGCTCCGCTGAGCAAAGCACCGATCGCCAGGACGACGAGCGGCGCCAGCATCACCCAGGGGCTTTCATGCACATGGGCATAGACCTTCTCATCGCAGCGCGGCTTGCCATGGAATGTCAGGAACAGCAGGCGCCAGGAATAGAAGGCGGTCATCAGCGCGGCGATGATGCCGAGCCAGAAGGCATACTGGCCAACGCCGCTATGCGCCGCGAAAGCAGATTCCAGGATGGAGTCCTTGGAATAATAGCCGGCAAAGAACGGAATGCCGGCCAGCGCCAGGTTGCCGATCCACATCAAGGCATAGGTCATGGGGATCAGCTTCCAGATGCCGCCCATCTTCCGCATGTCCTGCTCACCGGACATCGCATGGATGACCGAGCCCGAGCCGAGGAACAGCAGCGCCTTGAAGAAGGCATGCGTGAAGAGGTGGAACATCGCCGCGCCATAAGCGCCGACGCCCGCCGCGAAGAACATGTAGCCGAGCTGCGAGCAGGTCGAGTAAGCGATCACGCGCTTGATGTCGAACTGGGTCAGGCCGATCGTCGCGGCAAAGAAACAGGTGCTGGCGCCGACCACGGCGACCACATCCTTGGCGATTGGCGCATATTCGAACATCGGCGACAGGCGGCACACCATGAAGACGCCGGCCGTGACCATCGTCGCGGCATGAATGAGCGCGGAAACCGGTGTCGGGCCTTCCATTGCATCCGGCAGCCAGGTGTGCAGGCCGAGCTGCGCCGACTTGCCCATCGCACCGACGAAAAGCAGCAGACACAGCGTCGTCAGGATATCGACATTCCAGCTCAGGAAATGAAAGCTCTGGCCGACCTTATCCGGCGTGGCGGCAAAGACGGTATCGAAGCCGACCGAGCCGAAGATCATGAAGACGCCCATGATCCCCAAAGCAAAGCCGAAATCGCCGACCCGGTTGACCACGAAGGCCTTGATGGCGGCGGCATTGGCGCTGGGTCGGTCGAACCAGAAGCCGATCAGCAGGTAGGAGCAAAGGCCGACCCCTTCCCAACCGAAGAACATCTGCATGAAGTTATCCGCCGTCACCAGCATCAGCATCGCGAAGGTGAACAGGCTGAGATAGGCCATGAAGCGCGGCACCGACTTGTCGTGGTGCATGTAGCCGACGGAATAGACATGGACCATGGCGGAAACCGTGGTCACCACGATCAGCATGACCGCGGAAAGCTGGTCGACCCGCAAGGCCCAATCGACTTGCAGCGTGCCGGTTGCAAACCAGGTAAACAGGCGAAGGGTACGAGGGCTCGCACCATAGGTAACGTCGACAAAGACGATCCAGGCCAGCACACAGGAGATCAGCATCAAACCGGCAGTAATGAACTGCGCGGCGTGATCCCCAATTCGGCGGTTGCCGAGACCGGCTATCAGCGCACCCAACAGCGGGAGGGCGACAATCGCGACTTCCATCTCGTTCAACCCTTCATCACATTGAGATCCTCAACCGCGATCGAGCCGCGGTTGCGGAAGTAAATCACCAGAATGGCTAGGCCGATCGCCGCTTCGGCAGCAGCCACGGTCAAGATCATGAAGGTGAAGACCTGCCCGACCAGATCGCCGAGGAAATGGGAAAACGCCACCAGATTGATGTCCACCGAGAGCAGCAGCAATTCGACCGACATCAGGATGATGATGACGTTCTTACGGTTCAGGAAGATCCCGAACACGCCCAGCGTAAAGAGGATGGCCGCAACGGTGAGATAGTGCCCCAAGCCGATTTCCATGATCTTCTTCTCCCTCGACCGCTCAGACGCCGCTGCCGGTCGGCACCTTGACGACTTCGACCGATTCCCGGCCGCGCGCCACCTGCGCCGCAATCTTCTGCCGCTTCACCCCTTCCCGCTCACGATGCGTCAGCACGATGGCGCCGATCATCGCCACCAGCAGCACGAAGCCGGCCGCCTGGAAGAGATAGAAATACTTGGTGTAAAGAATTTCGCCCAAGGCCTGGACATTGCCGACCTGATCCAGCGGCGGCGTCGGCGACGCGATATGCTGGCCGAGCTCCGGAACGATCGCGCCGCTGCCGAGAACCAGAACCAGTTCGGCCACCAGGACGAGGCCAACCACCAGCCCGATCGGCAGGTAGCGCACGAATCCCTGCCGCAGCTCGACGAAATTGATATCGAGCATCATCACGACGAACAGGAACAGCACCGCCACGGCGCCGACATAGACCACGACCAATATCATCGCCAGCAATTCGGCGCCCAGCAGCACGAACAAGCCGGCCGCGTTGAAGAAGGTCAGGATCAGGAACAACACCGAATAGACCGGGTTGCGATTGGCGACCACCAGGGTGGCGGACAGAATCGCGACCACGGCGAAAAGATAAAAAGCAATCGTCTGAACGATCATATCGTTTCCCCTACCCCGGCCTCAGCGATACGGCGCATCGGCCTGCAGGTTTGCCGCAATCTCCGGCTCCCAGCGATCGCCATTGGCCAGCAGCTTGGCCTTGTTGTAGAGCAGCTCTTCATGGGTTTCGGTGGCGAATTCGAAATTCGGCCCCTCAACGATCGCATCCACCGGGCAGGCCTCCTGGCACAGACCGCAATAGATGCATTTCGTCATGTCGATGTCGTAGCGCGTGGTCCGGCGGCTGCCATCCTCGCGCGGTTCCGCCTCGATGGTGATGGCCTGGGCCGGACAGACCGCTTCGCACAGCTTGCAGGCAATGCAGCGTTCTTCCCCGTTGGGATAGCGCCGCAAGGCATGCTCGCCGCGGAAACGCGGACTCAACGGCCCCTTCTGATAGGGATAGTTGATGGTGACCCTCGGCTTGAACAAATAGCCGAAGGTCAGCTTCATGCCGATCAGCAATTCCTTCAGCAGAAAGCTTTTAGCTGTCCGGGCGATGGTTGCCATAATCAGTTACCTCTTCCAGCCGGATCACATGCCCGGCAGCCAGCCGGTCGCCAACAGGACGCCGGCGGTCAGAACCACGAAAAACAGCGAGAACGGCAGGAACACCTTCCAACCAAGACGCATCAACTGGTCATAGCGATAACGCGGGAAGGTGGCGCGTACCCACAGGAAGCAGAAAGCGACAAAGGCGATCTTCGAGGCCAGCCAAAAGCCATGCCAGGCAACCTGCCAGGCGCCACCATCGGCAAAAGGCTCGATATTGAACGGCGGCAGCCAACCACCCAGGAACAGGATGCTGGTCATCGCGCTCATCAGCCAGATATTCGCGTATTCGCCCAGGAAGAACAGGGCGAAGGTCATGGCCGAATATTCCGAAAAGTAACCGGCGACCAGCTCGGATTCCGCTTCCGGCAAATCGAAGGGCGGGCGATTGGTTTCGGCCAGCGCCGAAATGAAGAAGATCGCGAACATTGGCAACAGCGGCAGGCAGTACCAGACGGTCCGCTGCGCCTTGACGATTTCATTGATATTCAAAGAGCCGGCGCAAAGCAGGACGGTGACCATGACGAAACCGATCGAGACTTCGTAGGAGACCATCTGCGCTGCCGAGCGCAAGGCGCCGAGAAATGGATATTTCGAGTTCGAGGACCAGCCAGCCAGAACGATGCCATAAACCCCCAGCGACGAGATCGCGAACAGGTAGAGGATGCCGACATTGATATTGGCCAGAACCACGCCATCGCTGATCGGAATCACCGCCCAGGCGATCAAGCTCAAGGAAAAGGTGATCATCGGCGCGACCAGGAAGGCCACCCGGCTGGCGCCAGAGGGGATGATCGTTTCCTTGAAGAACAGCTTCAGGCCATCGGCGATCGGCTGCAGCAGGCCGAAGGGTCCGACGACATTGGGGCCCATGCGCAGCTGCATCGCCGCCAGCACCTTGCGCTCGGCATAGGTGAGATAGGCCACAGCCAATAACAGGGGCACGACGATTACGAGAACCATCAGCACCGTGAAGATCGCGGTGCCGAGATAGAGCCCGAAATAGGATGTAAAGAAATCAACCATGGGTACCCGTCTTCTCCGCAGCCGGCTGAACAAAGGCCTCAGTGCATTTGGCCATGGTTTCGGATGCCCGGCTGATCGGGTCAGTCATGTAATAATTGGCGATTGCCGGCGTGAAGGGCTTGGTATCGACCGGCGCGTCATTGCCGAACTTCTGCCAGGCGCCCGGTTCGATGGTGTTCAGGCGCTGGAAGCGTGCATTGACCTGATAGAGGCGCTGGCGCAACTGGCCCAGATTGTCATAGGGCAGCGGCTTGCCGAGCACGGCGGAAAGCGCACGCAGGATGGCCCAATCCTCACGGGCTTCCCCCGGCGGGAAGATCGCCTTCAGCGCCAGCTGAGCACGGCCCTCGGTGTTCATATAGGTGCCGTCCTTTTCGGTATAGGCGGCACCCGGCAGGATGACATCGGCGCGGTGCGCGCCGGCATCGCCATGATGCCCCTGATAGACGACGAAGGCCTTGCCGAGGCGATTGGTATCGATCTCATCGGCACCGAGCAGGAAGACGACCTCGATATCGCCCTTCTGCGCGCCGTCGAGGATGCCCTGGACGTCGCGGCCGTTCTGGCCCGGCACAAAGCCGAGTTCCAGACCGCCGACACGCGCGGCAGCATTGTGCAGCAGGTTGAAACCGTTCCAATCGGCTCGGATCATGTTGGTATTCTCGGCGACCTTGCGCGCCAGGCCCAGCACCGCGCCGCCATCGCCGCGCGTCAGGGCGCCCACGCCCAGGATCAGCATCGGCGCCTTGGCGTTCTTCAGCACCTCGGCAAACGGATGCGCGCCATTGGCGATCTGCTGCAGGACATCCGCCCCCTGCCCCAGATGCTCATGCGGATAGGTCAGATCGACGGCCGGACCGATGACGCCCGTCTTCAAGCCGCCCTTCAGATAGCGCTTGCGAATCCGCGCATTGATCACCGGCGCTTCCCAACGCGGATTGCTGCCGACGATCAGGATGGCATCGGCCTTGTCGATGCCGGCGATGCCCGAATTGAAGAGATAGCCGGCCCGTGCCGTCGGATCGATTGCGGCGCCATCCTGGCGGCAATCGAGATTGGCGGAGCCCAGCGACTGTACCAGATCCTTCAGCGCCAGCATCGATTCCGCGTCGCAGAGATCGCCGGCAATGGCAGCGATCTTGCTGCCATCGACATCCTTCACCTTGGCGGCGATGGCGTCGAAAGCCTGCTGCCAAGTCGCCGGCTGCAACTTGCCGCCGACGCGCACATATGGACGGTCGAGACGCTGACGGATCAGGCCGTCACAGGCAAAGCGGCCTTTATCCGCCAGCCATTCCTCGTTCACGTCTTCATGCACGCGCGGCAGGATGCGCAGCACTTCGCGGCCGCGCACATCGATGCGAATATTGGTGCCGACGGCATCGAGAATATCGATGGATTCGGTCTTGCTCAATTCCCAGGGCCGCGCCGTGAAAGCATAGGGCTTCGACGTCAGCGCGCCGACCGGGCACAGATCGATGATATTGCCGCTCAGTTCGGAAGACAGCGTCTTCTCGACATAGGTGCCGATTTCCAGATGCTCGCCGCGACCGGTGGCGCCCAAGGTCTCGACACCGGCAACTTCGGTGGCGAAACGGACGCAACGCGTGCATTGGATGCAGCGCGTCATGATGGTCTTCACCAGCGGGCCGAAATTCTTGTCGGAGACGGCGCGCTTGCCTTCCTTGTAGCGCGAGGAATGCTTGCCGAAGGCCATTGCCTGGTCCTGCAGATCGCATTCCCCGCCCTGGTCGCAGATCGGGCAATCCAGCGGATGGTTGATCAGCAGGAATTCCATCACCCCTTCGCGGGCCTTCTTGACCAGCGGGCTATCGGTCTTGATTACCATGCCATCGGCAACCGGCATGGCGCAGCTCGCCACCGGCTTCGGCGCCTTTTCCTGTTCGACCAGGCACATCCGGCAGTTGCCGGCGACCGACAGGCGTTCATGGTAACAGAAGCGCGGGATCTCCTTGCCGGCCAATTCGCAGGCCTGCAATACCGTGATGCCGGCCGGCACCTCGATCTCTGTTCCGTCAATCGTCAGCTTGGGCATGGTTCCGAACTCACCCGATTTCCGCAGCCGTTATGCTTATTCCGCCGCCTTGAGGCCGCGATACTCATTGATCCGCCGTTCGACCTCAGGCCGGAAGTGACGCATCAGACCCTGAATCGGCCAGGCAGCCGCATCACCCAGGGCGCAAATCGTATGTCCTTCGATCTGCTTGGTCACATCCAGCAACAAGTCGATCTCGCTCAGTTCCGCCTGGCCTCGCACCAGGCGCTGCATGATGCGGTACATCCAGCCGGTGCCTTCGCGGCACGGCGTGCACTGACCGCAGCTTTCATGCATGTAGAAATGCGACAACCGGGCGATCGCCTCGACCACGTCGGTCGATTTATCCATCACGATCACCGCTGCCGTGCCGAGGCCCGACTGCACCGCGCGCAATGAATCGAAATCCATCAGCACGTCGTCGCAGATCGATTTCGGCAGCATCGGCACCGACGAGCCGCCGGGAATGATGGCCAGCAGGTTGTCCCAGCCGCCACGCACGCCGCCGGCATGCTTTTCGATCAATTCCTTCAGCGGAATGCCCATCTCTTCTTCCACATTGCAGGGCTTGTTGACATGCCCCGAGATGCAGAAAAGCTTGGTGCCGGTATTCTTCGGCCGGCCGAGACCGGCGAACCAGGCGGCGCCGCGACGCAGAATGGTCGGCGTCACCGCGATCGATTCCACATTGTTGACGGTGGTGGGGCAGCCATAGAGGCCGCAGGCCGCCGGGAAAGGCGGCTTCAGGCGCGGCTGGCCCTTCTTGCCTTCCAGGCTTTCGATCAGCGCGGATTCTTCGCCGCAGATATAGGCGCCGGCACCGCGATGCAGATAGATGTCGTAGTCGTAGCCCGAGCCGCAGGCATTCTTGCCGATCAAACCGGCTTCATAGGCCTCGTCAATGGCGACTTGGATGTTCGAGGCCTCGTTATAGAACTCGCCCCGGATATAGATGTAGCAGGCCGAGGCGCGCATCGCGAAGCCGGCGATCAAGCAGCCTTCCAGCAGCATATGCGGATCGAAACGGCAGATCTCGCGATCCTTGCAGGTGCCGGGCTCGGATTCATCGGAATTGACCACGAGATAAGACGGCCGGCCATCCGATTGTTTCGGCATGAAGGACCACTTCATACCGGTCGGGAAGCCCGCACCACCGCGGCCGCGCAGTTCCGACTTCTTGACCTCTTCGATGATGTTGTCCTGGCCCAGATCGAGTAGCGCCTTGGTGTTGTCCCAGATGCCGCGACGCTTCGCGCCGGCCAGACGCCAATCGTCCTGGCCATAGAGATTGCGGAAGATGCGATCCTGATCCTTCAGCATGATCTCACTCTCCAGTCGCCGGTTTCGCAGCGACATCCTTCAATGTCGTCGCCCCGCCCACCGGCGCCGAATTGAGCCGGTCGATCTGCGGGCCATGCGCCGGCTTCTTGCCGACCTTCAAGTCGTCAAGCAGTTGCTCGAACCTGGCCGCGTCGAGGTCTTCGTAGAAATCGTCATTGATTTGCACAACCGGGGCATTGACACAGGCGCCCAAGCACTCCACCTCAACCAACGTGAACAGACCGTCTGCGGTGGTTTCCTTGAGGCCGATGCCGAGCTTCTTCTTGCAGGTTTCCGTCATGCTATCCGCACCGCGCAACCAGCACGGCGTGGTCCGGCAGACCTGCAGCAGGTACTTACCGACCGGCTTCAGGTTGAACATGGTGTAGAAGGTGGCGACTTCGTAAACCCGGATCGCCGCCATGTCGAGAATTTGGGCAACGTGATCCATCGCCGCGCGCGGCAGCCAGCCGCCAGCCTGACGCTGGGCCATGTCCAACAAAGGCAGAACGGCGCTGGCCTGACGGCCCACCGGATATCTGGCAATGATCTTGTCCGCCTTGGCCCGGTTCTCCGCCGTAAAGGCGAAATTGGCCGGCTGAACCACGTCGTTATTATCGGTAGCACTCATCGATCGATCTCGCCGAACACGATATCCATAGAGCCAAGGATGGCGACGGAATCCGCCAGCATGTAACCCTTGCTGCAGAATTCCATCGCCTGCAGATGCGCGAAGCCTGGCGCGCGGATCTTGCAGCGATAGGGCTTATTGCTGCCATCGGAAACCAGATAGACACCGAATTCGCCCTTTGGCGCTTCCACGGCGCAATAGGTCTCGCCTTCCGGCACGTGGAAACCTTCGGTGTACAGCTTGAAGTGATGGATGAGCGCTTCCATCGAGCGCTTCATCTCGCTGCGCGGCGGCGGCGTGACCTTGCGGTCAACCGAGGTCGCCGGGCCGCCGGGCATCTGCGCGACGCATTGCTGGATGATCCGCAGCGACTGCCGCATCTCTTCGACCCGCACCAGGTAACGGTCGTAGCAATCGCCGTTCTTGCCGATGGGAATGTCGAATTCCATCTTGTCATAGACGAGATAAGGCTGTGCCTTGCGCAGATCCCAGGGAACACCTGAGGCGCGCAGCATCGGGCCGGTAAAGCCCCAATCCATCGCATCTTCCGCCGAGACGCCGCCGACATCGACCAGACGCTGCTTGAAGATGCGGTTCTCGGTCAGCAAGCCCTCGAGATCGTCGATCACGCGGGGGAATTTCTCCGCCCAGGCACCGATATCGTCGGTCAGGCCGGCCGGAATATCCTGATGCACGCCGCCCGGCCGATAATAAGCCGCATGGAACCGCGCACCGCTGGCGCGCTCATAGAATTCCAGCAGCAATTCGCGCTCTTCGAACGCCCACAGGAACGGCGTGATGGCGCCGACATCCATCGCATAAGCGGGAATGTTCAGCAGGTGGTTGAGGATGCGCGTGACCTCGTCGAACATGACGCGGATATACTGGCCGCGCGCCGGCACTTCCAAACCCAGCAGCTTTTCCACCGCCAGGACGAAAGCATGCTCCTGGCACATCGGCGAGACGTAATCGAGGCGGTCGAAATACGGGATCGCCTGAATATAGGTCTTGTTCTCGATCAGCTTCTCGGTGCCGCGATGCAGCAGGCCGATATGCGGATCGATGCGACGGACGACCTCGCCATCCATCTCCATGACCATGCGCAACACACCATGGGCCGCAGGATGTTGCGGACCGAAATTCATGGTGAGCGGTTTAATCTGGGTTTCGGCCATCACTCTGCCTTTCCAGCTTTCTCGTCACCCGGCAGGACGCGCGGCTGCAGCATGCCTTCCCAGGGGCTGAGAAAATCAAATGAGCGGAATTCTTGCGCCAGCTTGACCGGCTCATAGACGACGCGCTTCTGCGCCTCGTCGTACCGGACCTCGACATAACCGGTCAGCGGGAAATCCTTGCGGAACGGATGCCCTTCGAAGCCGTAATCGGTGAGGATACGGCGCAGATCCGGATTGCCGTCGAAGAAGACACCGAACATGTCGTAGGCTTCGCGCTCGAACCAGCCGGCCACCGAATAGACACCGACAACCGACGGCACGGCCGCATCTTCGGCCACGGGAATTTTTACGCGGATCCGGTAGTTATGCTTCAGGCTGAGCAAATGATAGACCACGTCGAAACGCGGCTCGCGATCGGGGAAATCAACACCACAGATGTCGATCAGCATCTTGAACAGGCAATTGCTGTCATCGCGCAGGAACTTCATGACCTGCACGATCTGCGATGCATCCACCGTGATCATCAGCTCGCCAAGGCGCACCTCGCTGCCCTGCACCGCACCCGTCCCTTGGGAAGCTCCCCCTAGGGACGCAGTGATATAATCGGCAAGCTCGCGATAAACGTCACTCATCAGATGGATCCCTTACCGGTAGGCGTATTGCACCTGGCCCAATTGCACCCTGGCTCAGCGCGCAATCGTCGCCGTCCGCTTGATCTTCTTCTGCAATTGCAGAATGCCGTAGACCAAGGCTTCCGCGGTCGGAGGGCAACCGGGCACATAGATATCAACCGGCACGATACGGTCGCAGCCGCGGACTACTGCATAGGAATAGTGATAGTAGCCGCCGCCATTGGCGCAGGAGCCCATGGAGATGACCCAGCGCGGTTCGGCCATCTGGTCATAGACCTTGCGCAAAGCCGGGGCCATCTTGTTGGTCAGCGTGCCGGCAACGATCATGACATCGGATTGACGCGGACTGCCGCGCGGCACGACGCCGAAACGGTCGAGATCGTAACGCGCCATATAGGCATGCATCATCTCGACGGCGCAGCAGGCCAGGCCGAAGGTCATCGGCCAGAGCGAACCGGTGCGCGCCCAGTTCACGAGCTTGTCCATCTGGGCGACGACAAAGCCCTTATCGGTCAGTTCCTGGTTCACGGAGCGCAGGATGCGGTCCTGCGCCGGACCCGGTGGTAATCCCTGCTGGGGAAGCCCACCGATCGGTTGGGTTACGGACATGTCTCCGCTCACTCCCATTCCAAGGCCCCCTTCTTCCATTCATATATGAAGCCGACGGTCAGCACGCCAAGGAAGATCATCATCGACCAGAAGCCGAACATGCCGATCTTGCCCAGCGTCACCGCCCAGGGAAACAGGAAGGCCACTTCGAGATCGAAGATGATGAAAAGGATGGAAACCAGATAAAAACGAACGTCGAATTGGCGCCGGGCATCGTCGAAGGCGTCGAAACCGCATTCATACGGCGACAGCTTCTCCGAATCCGGTTTCTGGTGGCCGATCACCAGAGAGGCCACCACCATGGCGCCAGCCAAGCCCGTTGCGATCACGATGAAGATCAGGATCGGCAGGTATTCACGTAAGAGTTCGCTCATCCTTCATCATCCCATAAGGACGGCCGGCCAAGCCGAAAGCATTCCCCGATCTTCCAGTCCAGCCAGCAGTAATTGCCGCAACGCGGCCGTTATCGGCCCCGCTGCGACGCGCGGCTACTATAGTGCCCGACTGTGCACTGCGAAAGGGTAAAAAAGCCGATTCGGAGCTGAGAATTAATCTCAACAAAATCCACGTACTACTTGGTTTTGAAAGATTTTTTTGGAGGCCTGGAAAAGGCAAATGGCGCGAGTGACGGGACTTGAACCCGCGGCCTCCGGCGTGACAGGCCGGCGCTCTAACCAACTGAGCTACACCCGCGCAACCAACCGCGTTGCGGTGGCGGTCATGTACTAAAGGCAGCAGTGTCGTGTCAACACAATAACGAGCGCCCGTGTTAATCTTTTTTCGGCCACCATTCGGCACCGCGGTTTTGCGAAGGTTTTACGCCTTATCTCCCCGCCTCCATTGAGTTGAGGTATGCTCTCCCGGGCTTTCGAAGCCAGATGTCATCAAGACGACTCCAGAATCGCTTAACGGTTCAAGGCATGGTGCCATGCCCGGTACTGATGCCGTTCTTGGAAAAAGGGGGTGATGACCATGGGTAAGAAATTTGCTGCGGAATTCTTCGGTACGTTCTGGCTTGTACTTGGCGGTTGCGGCAGCGCCATCCTCGCCGCCGCGTTTCCCGATGTCGGAATAGGATTGCACGGCGTTGCCTTGGCTTTCGGCCTGACCGTCCTCACCATGGCCTTTGCCGTCGGGCATATCTCCGGCGGCCATTTCAATCCGGCGGTCACCCTAGGCCTCGTAGCCGGTGGACGGCATCCGGCCAACGAAGCGCTCGGCTACATCGTTGCCCAGGTATTGGGCGCCATCGCAGCCGCGGCGGTTCTGTATCTGATCGCCACCGGCAAGGCCGACTATGCCGGTGGCCTCGCTTCGAACGGCTATGGCGATTTATCACCCGGCAAATATTCGTTGCTATCAGCCCTGGTGACCGAAGTCGTGATGACCGCTTTCTTTCTGATCGTCATCATGGGCTCGACCGATAAAAGAGCGCCCAAAGGCTTTGCGCCGATCGCCATCGGCCTCTGCCTGACCCTCATTCATTTGATCAGCATCCCCGTCACCAATACCTCGGTCAATCCGGCCCGGAGCACGGGCCCGGCCTTGCTGGAAGCCATGACCGGCCATGGTGCCGGCGCGTTGGGTCAGCTGTGGCTTTTCTGGCTTGCCCCGGTCGTAGGTGCGGTGATCGGCGCCTGGATCTATCGCCGGCTCATTGTCGAAGAAACCAGCGAAACCACAATGCCGATGCCGACACCGACAATTCCCAGTGGCGGCGCGCCGGTCTGATCATCTTTGCTCAGCGATGGAGAGCGTTGCGCCTGAGTGGCGTAACGCTCCTCTCCTCTTCTTTCTATTGGCGATAGCGAACCCGCCAGACCGTATTGGCAACGTCGTCGGCGACCAGCAGGCTGCCATCCGCCGCGACGGCGATGCCGACCGGCCGTCCCCAAACCTCGGCCGTGTTCTCGCCCTGCTGCCAGAAACCGCTCAGGAAGGTTTCGTAGAACCCTTCGGTCTTGCCGTTCTTGAACGGCACGAAGACCACCTTGTAGCCGGTCGGCTTGTTGCGGTTCCAGGAACCGTGCAAGGCGACAAAGGCGCCGCCACGATAGCGTTCCGGAAACTGCTTAGCCTCATAAAAAGCCAGGCCGAGCGGCGCCGAATGCGACTGGAACAGCAGATCGGGGACAATGCTCTTCGCGATCTGATCCGGCCGGCTGTCGAAGTCCGGTTGCTTGTGCTGTCCGATATAGGCATCGGGCCAGCCGTAAAAGCCACCGGGCTTCAGTTTGGTCAGATAGTCCGGCACCAGATCGTCGCCCAGGCCGTCACGCTCATTCACCACGACATAGACATCGTCCGTCCCAGGATAAAGGGAGATGCCAACGGGATTGCGCAGGCCCGAGGCATAGGTCTTCTGGTCCGATCCGTCCGCGGCGAAAGACTGCACCGTGGCGCGTGGCGACGGTTCACGATCGATGTTCCCGGATGAGCCGATCGCGACGTAGAAGCGCGAACCGTCACGATTGAAGATGATGTTGCGCGAGGAATGGCCGGATCCGCTGCCGATCGCCCCTTTCGGTGTCACCCGTTGCTTTTCGCCCTCGGCTTTGGTTTGGCCGGCTTTCCAGGGCAATCGCCAGACCGCTTCCGTATCCGCGACGTACAGGAAATTTCCCTGGATCGCCAAGCCGTGCGGGCGCCTGAAGCCGGCGGCGAAAGTCTCTACCAGCTCCGCCTTGCCGTCACCGTCGGCATCACGCAACAAGGTCACGCGGCCCGCTTGCGGTTCGGCGAGAAACACATCGCCATTCGGCGCCACCGTCATCCAGCGGGCATGTTCCAGCCCGGTCGCAAAAGCATTTACCGTGAAGCCTTTCGGCACGCGGAACGGCGGCGATGCCGGCAGGCTGATTTCATCGGGGCTGTTGCCCGGACTATCCGTGGCATAAGGCGGTGGCAGTCTCGCCGGATCGACCGCGATGCGCGTGCCAGGCACTTGCTCATCCGGCAGGCTTGCCGCCAGGACCGGTGCGGCAATGACCGCCGCCGGCAGGATGACGCAGATGGCACGCATGAGCTGGATCAGTCGTTGCGGCATTGCAGCCCCTCAACAGCCAATCCTGCTTAACTGGGACCGTCAGGTTCCTCAATCAAGACCTGTGCTCATGCGCCGGCAAGTTTCAGGCACCCAGATCGCGGAACTTTCGATCCAGATCATAATCGGGCGAGGACACTTTGCGTTCCATCTCGGCCAACCGCCGGTCGATGTCATGGAACTTGCGCGCCAGATCGCCGACCGTCCGGGATGGATGCAGATTGACCGATTGCCAGAAGCGTTTCTCGCGCTCATCGGCAAACAAGCCCATCGGCTGCTCAGGCATGATGATCCACAGGATGATGTAGGTCAGAACCGTCAACGGCGCGGCGATGAACAGCGTCACGATGACAGCCAGCCGAAGCAGCGTTCGGTCCCAACCGAGATAATCCGCGATGCCGGCACAAACACCGCCGACGACGCCGTGCCGCTTGTTCCGATAGAGCCGTTTGGGATCCGGCGGTAATGTATGATTGAAGCCAGTCATTTCCGAGCATTCCCGTCGATATCAAGCACGCGTTCGAGATTGATCAGCCGTTCTTCCAGCTTCTGAGCGGTTTGAAAGAGCTGCTGCAGAACCTGTTCATCGTCGGATGACAGGCTGCGCGACTTCCACAATTTCGTCAGATAATGAAAGATAATAAGCGGGCAGATCACGAAGATCACCAGCATGCCGGTGATCGCCATAAGAGCGACGCCTATCATCGGCTCAGCCTTTCGCCGGTGTCCGGTTGCTCAATCGGGCCTTGAGCTCCGCCAATTCGGCATCGATCTTTGCGTTGCTTTCCAGATTTGTCAGCTCCTCGTCAAAACTGGGTTCCTTGCCCTTGCGGCCGAGGTCATAGGCCTCGACCCGGCCGTCGAGTTCATCCAGGGCCCGCTCGGCAACCTCCATGCGCATCAGCGCATCGTCGACCCGCGGATCGTAGAGCATGCCACGGGTTTTGAGGCGTGCCTGCGCCGTCTTGGCCCGCGCCAGCATCGTCGCTTCGCGCTGCTTGGCGTCATCCAGTTTGGCCTGAAGCTTGGCGATGTCGTCATTCTGCTGCGCCAGGTATTTCTCGGTATCGCTGAGTTGCGTCTCGACCGAGGCAATGAGCGAGATCGCCTCGTTCTTTCGCAGTAAGGCACCCTTGGCCAAATCCTCCCGCCCCTTCTCGATCGCCAGTTCGGCCTTGGCCTGCCAGGCATCCCGGTCACGGGTCAGCGCCGCAACCTTGCGCTCCAGTTCCTTGCGGTCGGCAATGGTCTTCACGGTCGAGGAACGCACCTCAACCAGCGTGTCCTCCATTTCCTGAATGATCAGGCGGATGATCTTTTGCGGATCCTCGGCACGCTCTAGCAAGGAAACGATGTTGGAATTCACGATGTCGGCAAGCCGCGAGAAAATACCCATTTGCCTCTCCTGTGGTTGATAGCAAGGCAAAGAGCAATGGCTGTGCCAACTTCTAAGCCATTGAATTCGTTTAAAGTGAATAGAGTCTCGATAATGTAGAATCACGTTTTTTGCTAAAAAATAGCATAATATGATATTCAATTGGCATGAACGAGACACCGCTTGGCGAAAGCCTGCCCTTCACGATGCTTCTTGGTGAGGTCTCCGTGCTGGCGCAATTGGACCGCACGGTGTTGCTGGTCGGCGAACGCGGCACCGGCAAGGAGCTGATCGCTGAGCGCCTGCATTATCTCTCGCCGCGTTGGGAGCGGCCGCTGATCAAGGTCAATTGCGCCGCCCTGGGTGAAAGCCTGCTCGACAGCGAATTGTTCGGTCATGAGGCCGGCGCATTTACCGGCGCGGTCAAGCGCCGGCCCGGCCGCTTTGAACGGGCCGATGGCGGCACGCTTTTCCTCGATGAAATCGCCGCCGCGTCCCTCGCCGTGCAGGAGAAGCTATTGCGCGTCATCGAATACGGCGAATACGAACGCCTGGGCGCCAGTGAAACCCTGCATGCCGATATCCGTCTTGTCGCGGCAACCAATGTCGATCTGCCCGCCATGGCGGCCGCCGGCAAGTTCCGGGCCGATCTGCTCGACCGGCTGGCTTTCGCCGTGGTGACGGTTCCGCCTCTCCGGGCGCGTCAGGAGGACATCCTGGTACTCGCGCGGCACTTCGGGTTGGCGATGTCCACGGTGATGAAGCGGCCCTATTTCGCCGGCTTCACCAAGGCGGCCGAGAAGGCCCTACTGGCCTATGCATGGCCCGGCAATGTCCGTGAATTGAAGAACGTGGTGGAGCGTGCCGTTGCCGCCGCCGATCCGGACAAGCCGGTCAGCGATATCCGCTTCGATCCGTTCGCTTCACCTTGGCGCCCCGGTGCCGATCAATCGGCCCCGCCCACGCAGCCGATTGCCGAACCGAGCGGCCCTTATAATTTCATGGCGCATATGGCTGAAACGGAAAAGCGCCTGCTGATCGAAGCGCTGGAACACAATCAACATCAACAGAAGCGGACGGCCGCATTTCTGGGATTGGAATATCACCAGTTGCGGAACCTGATGCGCAAATACGGCCTGATCGGTTCCCGCCGGGACGAAGGCCGATCAAGGCCAAATCCGACTGCGATCAAGCCCGCTTCGAATTGAGATGTGCAAGCACGCAGAGCTCGGCCTGGGTCCTGGCAATCTGCCAGCCACGCACATCGATGATACTGCCGTCGAGGAAATCCTGCCTGACCGCGGCGGCAATGGCACGACGTAATCCCCGCATCTCCACATTCTCGTGCCAGCCATAGGTGCTCAGCCGTTGCGACAGACGGTCGGCGACAAGTTTCGGCGGCACGAAGCCAAGGCGATATTGCTGCACCCAGGCTTTACCGATTTCCGCCGCATGATGACGATTCGTCAAGCTTTGCAGCAAGGCTTCCTGCAAGGCTTCATTGCGCGACTGAAGAACGGAGGATGTCAGGCCGTAAGCGAACAGCCCGGCGGATGCGACACCACCAAAGCCGAAGAATTTCAGGGCATATCGCCGCGAGAGCATGAATTTTTCCTAACCGTTCAGCGTAAGTGACTTCAGGTGGTCCGACAGCCGCAACGCCAGCGCAACGACCGTCAAGGTCGGATTAACCGCACCACCCGTGGTGAAAACCGAGCTTCCGGCCACATAGAGATTGGCAAGACCGTGCACCTTGCAATCGGCATCGACCACCCCGTGCTTGGGATTAACGGACATCCGCGTCGTCCCCATGTGGTGACATCCCCAACCGGTTTCGGCCTCCTGCCAGACACCTTCATGGCTGAACAGGATGCGCACATCGGCTTTGCCCCAGGCACCGAACGCCCGCGCAACGGCCGCCAGGTTACGGCTGAGATGATGATGATCGATCGATGAAGGCCGCCAGCTGAGGCTGGTTCGTTGCAAGCCAAGTGCATCCCGCTGATGAGACAAGGTCACCCGGCTATCGGGTAGCGGCGCCTGTTCCGTCGCGCAGCTGATACCGAAAATCATTTCCTGGCTGCTCTGCGCCGCCGACTCCTGGTCATCATCATCGATATCGGCGCTGCGCAGCAATTGCAGCACGCCAGGTTCCAGCGCGTCCGGGCTGTCATCGCCGTCTTGCCGGTCGCTGAGCGGTGCACGCATCGGATAAAGCGCCATATTGGTGCCCATCAATTTCTCCCGGCGGAGAAAGTCATCGGACAGCATCAGGACGGCGCGCATCGAAACGGACCCGATCTGCGTCGCCGCATGATAATGGTCGGGGATCAGCTTGTGATCGCGAATGGCGATATAGGCGACCTGCCCCGGTACATGCACATGTTCCATGAAGTACCGGCCGACCAGGTCATGGCCATTGCCCAGGCCAGCCCTTTGGATGCTGTTCGACAGCAGCAGCATCCGCGCGTTCTCAATCCCGCCCGTCGCCAGGACGCAAAGCTTCGGACGGATGGTGAAGCGATTGCCGGCCAGTGTCGCAACATCCAGCCGGTCGACCTTGCTGGCCGTCGCATCCGGCATGATCTCCGTCACATTGCTGTGGAGATAGGTGCTGACATTTTGCGCCTGGCGGATATCGCTGCGGTAAACCTCGCCGAAACGCGTCGGCTGGCTGAAAATGAAATAACGGGTGACAACATCCTCGCCCGCCAGGGGAATGGGCTGCAGATTGGCCTGCCGCCGCCAGCCTTCATGATCATCGAAGTCTGTGGAGCCAAGCTGGCAAAGATCCTGCGCCCGCTCGTAGAAAGGATTCAGGTCACTGCGGGTAATCGGCCAGCCGGAATGCGGCAGCCAATCGCGCTCTTCGAAATCGATATCCGCAAGCGGACGGCACCAGCCACCCCAGTGATTGGTACTGCCGCCGAAGTAACGCAGCCGGGCACCGTCAAGCGGGTAATCGACGCCCTTGTTCTCGCCCTGGTAAAGCGCCTGGGTATCGGCCTCGAAATCCAGCCCGCCACTTTCGATCAGCGTCACCTTGAAGCCGCTGTTCCGCATCTCCCGGGCAATGGTGATACCGGCCGCGCCAGCGCCGATGATTGCCAGATCAGTTTCGATAACCGTGCCGTCAGGCACATTGCGCCCGTCGATGAACATCGGTCGCTTGTCCCAAGTTGTCCCGTGAATTGCCGGATCGAGTCTGACCAGCCTAACAGTCTTAACATGTCATCTGGCCATTCCCTGCGTTCGAGGCAGCCGGATCACGGAAATATGAAATATCAAAAATGATGACAGTTGTATTGCAGCCTCGGTCGCGCTTGTATCAGACCCTCCATGCGGGCTTGGCATGACATCCGACGCTATCCCGAAGGATCGAATGGTTGGTCCAGGCAGATGCCGAACCGCGCTTTCAGACCGGCATCGCCTTCCGGCGTAATACAGATCGCGCGACTGTCGCGAACGCGATCGATCCAGCCAAGATCGAAGCAATGTGCCGCAATCCCGGCCCCCACCGCGCCACCCAGATGAGGCCGCCTTTCGCTCCAATCCAGGCAGGGTTTGCAGAAGATCCGGCGTTGCTGCTGCAAGGCAGCGAGATTCATCCCCCAAGCATCGAGCATGGCCGTGCCGCTTTCCGTCAGCACACCGGCATCGTCATCCAGCATGATGTATTGTTGGGCGATCATGGCATCGGCAATGGCAACGCCGAGCCGTCCCGCCAGATGATTGTAGCAGGTCCGCGCCCGGCGCAAGGCGGCGTCGCGGGGCGATGCCGGCCGATAGCGCCTCGGTCCCTCGATGGCCGCCACGGCCATCAGGCTTTCCAACATATTGCCAACGAGAGGTGACGCGAGACGAAAATACCGGTGCCGCCCCTGCTTGACCAAACTGAGCAAATTCGCATCGGCCAGCTTGGCGAGATGGCCGCTGGCGGTCGAGGCGGAAACACCGGCGATATATGCCAGCTCGCCGGCGGTGAGCGCTCGCCCATCCATCAGCGCTGTCAGCATGTTTGCGCGGGCCGTATCGCCGATCAAAGCGGCGATCTCCGCCATATTGGCTGTCCACATCATGGGACGATCTTAGAAACCGCCAGAAAACCCCACAAGGAAGAATACTTCGGCAACCACCGAAGTTTCCGCCCCGTCCCCGCCAATATCCTGGCGTGGTCCATGGAAATTCCCTATTTTTGGTCCTTTCCTCCTGCGCTCATCGACAGGATGCTGTACGCAACGAATTATCTGATTCACGGAGCACATGATGCCTGGCGACACGATTGAGTTGTATTCCTGGCCGACGCCCAATGGCCGTAAAGTCCATATTGCTGTGGAGGAATTCGGGCTGCCCTACCGCGCCCACGGCATCGATATCGGCAAAGGCGACCAATTCACACCGGACTTCCTCAAAATCAGTCCCAACAACAAGATCCCCGCATTGATCGATCCGCAGGGGCCGGATGGAAAGCCGATCTCGGTTTTCGAATCCGGCGCCATTCTCATTTATCTCGCTGAGAAAACCGGCCGGCTGATGCCGGCATCGGGCGCCGGCCGCTATAGCGTGCTGCAATGGCTGATGTTCCAGATGGGCGGTGTCGGGCCGATGTTCGGCCAAGCCAATCATTTCCGCACCTTTGCACCGGAGAAAATCCCCTATGCGATCGAGCGCTATACCAACGAGGTGCTGCGGCTGTCGGGCGTGATGGATAAGCGCCTTGCCGAAACGCGGTTCCTGGCTGGCGACGATTACAGCATTGCCGATATCGCCACCTGGCCGTGGATCAGCTACGCGGTGCGCCAGGGGATCGACGTGTCGACCTTCCAGCACCTGATGCGCTGGAATGAGGAAATTGCGTCCCGGCCTGCCGTGCAACGCGGCCTCGCAGTTCTCTCGAAGCCCGATTCAGCCAAGCCGATAAGCGCCGAGGAACGCAATGTCCTGTTTGGCAGCGCCCAATACACGCAGCGCTAAATTATTAATAACAGGTCGTTCCCCGAGGCCGACCGGATCGACGATCCACGGCACAGATGCTGCGTCATCTGTGCTTGGGTCTGTACAAGCGCTGCGCCGATGACCGGAATTTCAAGTCGTTCACCGTCAAACCGTCAGTTATCGGCCGCCTTCGCGGAATCGGGGCGTCAGGCAATGTGATGTATTTGCCTTCCGGTCGCGTGCGGCTGCTCGAGATCTCGATGATCCAGGCAATGTCGATCTCACGCTGCCGCAATGACCCGAACAGCCTTCCTCGCCATGTTCTAAAAGACGACAAGGTTCTAAAAGACAAGCGGATATACTTCGATCGAGACCGAAGCGGTTCTACATGACGGCCGCGCTCCGGGTTGCCATCCTTTCAGAACGACAGGAAAGGATGGAATGCCATGGCACGGTTGATCGATACGCTACATTTCCGGAATACGGGCTTTGTCAGATATTGCCGCATCGTGGCGGACTGGCTGATATCGGCCGGGGAACGATCGCGGCAAAGACGCGCGTTGCGGCGCCTGGATGACCAGCAGCTCAAGGATATCGGTCTGACCCGCGACGATATAGATGCAGAAGCCGGTCAGGCCTTCTGGCGCTTTTGATGACCGATGCGGTTCATCTGCTCATGTCGCCGCCTCAGTTGCGGCCATAACGTCGCGACGAGAATAGCGATGAAGATCAGCCCGCCGCCGACGAACACCTTGAACGGTACGCGTTCCCCATAGACCAGCCAGGGCCAGAGCGGATTGCAGAGCACATCGCCCATGGCGATCAACATCGTCTGCACCGCCGGTACATGTGGTGCGCCACGCAGGAAGCAAACCAGCGAAACCGCCAGCTGCAGCAGGCCCATCAACGCCAGGATGAGAAATTGCTTTGGCGTCAGCAATGGAATGCCATGTAGCAGCCAGACGAGCACCGCGACCGCCAAACCGCCGATGACCAAAGCCGGCGTCATATCGATCTGGGCAAAGCGTTTCAGCACGACGGTCTGCAAGGCCATGAAGAGCGGCACGCCCAGCCCCAGCACCGTCACCAGCAGGCCGTTGCCGGCGCCTGAATTGCCATCTTCCGATCGGGCAATCGCCAGGATGCCGATGAAGGCCAGGACGGCCGCGCCAAGCACGACGGCGGATGTCCGCTCCCGCAGGACCAGCCAGGCCAGCAATGCGGCGAAGATCGGCGCGGTGGCGCTGAGTGCCGCGACGGAAGCCACGCTGCTCGCCAGCGAGATCGCGACCACGTAGCATGTCGTCGCCGCGCCGAAAGCCGTGGCCGATAACAGGAAGGCAACCGGCTGCGACGGCATGAACAAGGCCGGCATCGCCCGGCGATAGATCGCCAGCAGATAGATCAGAAGCGATAGCGACATGAAGCCGCCGCGATATGCATTGATGGTCCAGGGGTCGAGATCCGGTAAGGATCGGACGAAAAGGCCGCTGGTGCTGGAAAACAGCATGGCCAACGTGACGAGGACGAGCCCGCGCATATAGGCGTTACGCGCGGAGCCGGCCAACCGAAGCCCGGAAGAGAATGTCATGGGGGTGCCTGAACGTCAGGGAAAAGGAAGCGGCTTGATCTCTAGTGGCGAATGAACGCCATCAGGAAAAAACCCGCTTTGACCGCTTCGCGCTGCACGCTCGCCCCCCAGGACAGAAGTGTCGTTGAGAGCAAGGATAAAACTCGGTCCGCTTTGCCACCAGCGGTCAAAACGCATAACGTAATCGCGCATTTCGCAGCACGTGACCGGGAAGCTACCTGGAAGCGACCGTTATTAGTCTGAATCGGCTTTTGGCCATCCTGCGGCAATGCAGAAAATAGGACTTCCAGGTCCCGGCCCGTTTTGAGCCGCAATGAAACCGGGAAACTCCTTGCCAAGAAAGCAGCGATCCCGTATTGGTTATACATGTATATACAAGTTAACGGAGGATAATCCGGTGAGTGCCACCCGTTACAACGCCCGTGTCATCCGAGCCCCGCGCGGTACCGAGCTCAATGCCAAGAGCTGGCTGACCGAAGCGCCGCTGCGCATGCTGATGAACAATCTCGATCCCGATAATGCCGAGAATCCCAACGAGCTGGTGGTTTATGGCGGCATCGGCCGGGCGGCGCGGAACTGGGAATGCTTTGACCGGATCGTCGAAACGCTGAAAACCTTGAATGAGGACGAGACCCTGCTGATCCAGTCCGGCAAGCCGGTCGGCGTTTTCCGGACCCATAAGGATGCGCCGCGCGTGCTGCTGGCGAATTCCAATCTCGTTCCCCATTGGGCGACCTGGGAACATTTCCGCGAGCTGGATGCCAAGGGCCTGATGATGTACGGCCAGATGACGGCCGGTTCATGGATCTATATCGGCAGCCAGGGCATCGTTCAGGGCACCTATGAAACCTTCGTTGAAGCCGGTCGCCAGCATTACGGCGGCGATCTCAAAGGCCGTTGGATTCTGACCGGCGGCCTCGGCGGCATGGGCGGCGCCCAGCCCCTCGCCGCCACCATGGCCGGCGCTTCCATGCTGGCAGTGGAATGCGAGCCTTCGCGGATCGAACGCCGCCTGGAAACCCGTTATCTCGACATTAAGGCCGCCACGCTGGATGAAGCGCTGGCGATTATCGAAAAGGCGAAGAAGGACGGTAAGGCCGTTTCCGTCGGCCTGCTTGGCAATGCAGCCGAGATCTTCCCTGAGATCGTCAAGCGCGGCCTCCGCCCGGACATGGTGACCGACCAGACCAGCGCGCATGATCCGCTGAACGGCTACCTGCCGGCCGGCTGGAGCTTGGAAAAAGCTGTCGATATGCGCCAGAAGGATCCCGATGCGGTCGTGAAGGCGGCCAAGCAATCGATGGCGGTGCAGGTTCGCGCCATGCTCGATTTCCACAAGCAGGGTATCCCGGTCCTCGATTACGGCAACAACATCCGGCAGATGGCCAAGGAAGAAGGCGTCGAGAATGCCTTCGACTTCCCCGGCTTCGTGCCGGCCTATATCCGTCCGCTGTTCTGCCGCGGCATCGGTCCGTTCCGTTGGGCAGCCCTCAGCGGCGATCCGGAAGACATCTATAAGACCGACGCCAAGGTGAAGGAGCTGATCCCCAACAATCCGCACCTGCATAACTGGCTCGACATGGCGCGCCAACGCATCAGCTTCCAGGGCCTGCCCGCCCGTATTTGCTGGGTCGGCCTCGGTGAGCGCGCGAAGCTCGGCCTCGCCTTCAATGAAATGGTGGCCAAGGGCGAATTGAAGGCGCCGGTCGTGATCGGGCGCGATCACCTGGATTCCGGTTCCGTCGCCAGCCCCAACCGCGAGACGGAAGCCATGAAGGACGGTTCTGACGCCGTCTCCGACTGGCCGTTGCTGAACGCCTTGCTGAACTGCGCGTCGGGCGCCACATGGGTCAGCCTGCATCATGGCGGCGGCGTCGGCATGGGCTTCTCGCAGCATTCCGGCATGGTGATCTGCTGCGACGGCACCGATGACGCCGCGCGACGCATCGAACGGGTACTGACGAACGACCCCGGCACCGGCGTCATGCGTCATGCCGATGCCGGTTATGAGATCGCCATCGATTGCGCCAGGGAACAGGGCCTCAATTTGCCGATGCTGCAGAAGTAATCGCACAAACCGGATGCCGTCATCATTGGCAGCCTTGTTTCAAGGTTGTCCGTGGTGACGGCACAGTTGTTCCGGTGCTAGATTGCGCGATCTTCAAGGAGCCGAGTAGCTATGCCGCGTCAAAAATCTTCCGCCGACAAAGCCTGGGATTGCCTGATCACCGATTGCCATGTCGCCAGCATGGCCGGCGAGGACGGCTATGGTGAAATTCGCGACGCGGCCATTGCCGTACAGGATGGCCGGATTGCCTGGATCGGTCGCGCGGCCGATCTGCCGGAGCCTGCGGTGGAGCCACTGGATGAGGTAACACTGAACGGCGATTGGGTGACGCCTGGCCTGATCGACTGCCACACGCATCTGGTCTATGGCGGGCAACGCGCCAATGAATTCGAAATGCGCCTCAACGGCGCCAGCTATGAAGAAATCGCCAAGGCGGGCGGCGGCATCATTTCCACCGTCAAGGCAACCCGGGCGGCCAGCGTCGAGGATCTCGCCGCCGATGCCGGACGCCGGCTCGAAAGCCTGATCGAAGAAGGCGTCACCACGATCGAAATCAAATCCGGCTATGGCCTTGATCTCGATACCGAACGCCGGATGCTGCAGGCGGCCCGGCAGTTGATGGAGGATTACCCGGTCTCCGTCCTCAGCACCTGCCTCGCTGCGCATGCCTTGCCGCCCGAATACGCCGGCCGGCAAAGCGATTATATCGATCTGGTTTGCGAGACCATTCTGCCGACCTTGGCCAAGGAAGGCCTGGTCGATGCGGTCGATGCTTTCTGCGAGAAGATCGCCTTCACCACGGCGGAAATCGAGCGCGTTTTCCAAACGGCGCAGCAGCTCGGCGTGCCGGTGAAGCTGCATGCCGAACAGCTTTCCGACCAGAAGGGTGCGGTCCTCGCGGCGAAATACAATGCGCTGTCGGCGGATCATATCGAATACATCGCAGAAGACGGCGTTAACGCCATGGCAGCGGCCGGCACGGTCGCGGTGCTGCTGCCCGGTGCCTTCTATTGCCTGCGGGAAACCAAATTGCCGCCGATCGACCTCTTCCGCCGTCACGGCGTGAAGATCGCGCTCTCGACCGATCATAATCCCGGCACCTCACCTGCCTTATCGCTGCGCCTGATGCTCAGCATGGCTTGCACCTTCTTCCGCCTGACACCCCAGGAAGCCTTGCGCGGCATCACGATAAATGCCGCAAAGGCCTTGGGCATCAGCGATAGCCACGGCTCGCTCGAAGCCGGCAAGATAGCGGATCTGGCGGTCTGGGATATCGAACAGCCGGCGGAACTCAGCTACTGGATTGGCTCCAATCCCTGCACCGCCGTGATGAAAAGCGGTTACTGGTCCCGGCGGAGCTATTGACCATCATGAAGCTCCGTCATCTCACCTCAGCCGATTACAAGCGCATGCCGTGGAAGAACGGCCAGGGGTCGACGACGGAGCTGATCGCCTCGCCTGGCGCCGAAGGTGGGGCTTTCAATTGGCGCCTCAGCATCGCCGAGGTGGGCCAGTCCGGTCCGTTTTCGGATTTTAGCGGTTATGACCGGTTCATTACCCTGATCGAAGGCGCCGGCATGGTCCTGAATTTCAACGGCATCATGGAACGGCGCATCGATCAACCGTTCCAGCCCCTGCCCTTCGATGGCGGCTGGCAGACGGATTGCACTCTGATTGATGGGCCGCTGCGCGACTTCAATCTGATGGTCGCCCGGAACTGGGGCTACAGCACCATAACCATTCTGCGCCCCGCCGCCGGCGATGAATGCGAAATCGACGTTGCACCCGTTACGTTGCTGCATGTTTTCGCCGGCAGCGTCAGCTTGCAGGTCGATGGCATTCAACACGACCTCAAGTGCGGCGATACGCTTCACCTTGAAAATGCGCCGGATGGCTGGCTAAGAGCTGGTCACGCCTCGATCCTCGCGGCAATTTACCTGGAGCCTCGATAAGTCGTCCGCCTTATAGTGCCGCCGACCCCGAAGAAGGATATCGCTCGTGAGCCATGATATTTCCCAGCCTTATGATTTTACGCAAGGCGATACGCCGCTCCTGATCAGCATGCCGCATGTCGGGACAGAATTGCCGCAAGCCGTCCGTGACGGCTTGATCCCCGAGGCCCTGGACCTGCGCGACACTGACTGGCATTTGCCGCGCCTTTATGATTTCGCCGGCGAGATGGGCGCCAGCCTGCTGGCGGCCCGTTATTCCCGCTTTGCCATCGACCTCAACCGCTCCTCGGACGATAAGCCGCTGTATCAGACGGCAACCACCGGCCTTTACCCCGATGTCCTGTTCGAAGGCACGCCGCTCTTCCAACCGGGCAAGACGCCGGATGCCGCAGCGCGGCGGACTTACCTGGAACAGATCTGGCAGCCATATCATGACCGCATCGCCAGCGAACTCGCCCGCCTGAAGGCGAAATTCGGCTACGCCGTGCTGTTCGATGCCCATTCGATCAAGGGGGAGATCCCCCGCTTGTTCGAGGGCCTGTTGCCCGATTTCAATATCGGCACCAATAGCGGGGCGTCCTGCCCGGAGAGCCTGTCCAACGGTCTGGCGGCGATCTGCAATACCGGAGGCTACCGCCATGTGGTCAATGGCCGCTTCAAAGGCGGCCATATCACGCGTCATTACGGCCAGCCGGCGCAAGCGGTCTATGCCGTTCAGCTCGAGCTCGCCCAGCGGACCTATATGCGGGAAGCAGCACCTTTCGATTATCTGCCTGAAACGGCGGACAAGGTCCGGCCGGTTCTCAAGCGGTTCGTCCAGCAGCTGCTCGACTTCCGGCCCTAGTTGAGGTCAGCCGGCCGGACTGTGACGGACTTGGGATCGTCATCACTTTTCACGCCGCCCGCCGTCTGCGTGGAATATCCGCTCAACCGCCGGCGTCTGCGACAGGGTATTCCCCTGATGCAACGCGTGGAGGATGTGATGAGTCGGATAAAGACTGTTTGCCTATGCAGCGCACTGGCTCTGGGCCTGGCAGGTTTGGCAGCCAGCGCCTCGGCCGATGACTATGGCCCGTTCAAGGAAATGAAGACATCTCTTGGAAAGGTGCTGGTCGATGCCAAGGGCATGACCCTGTACACCTTTGACAAGGACACGGCGGGCACATCCAACTGCTACGACACATGCGCCGAAAACTGGCCGCCGGCCATGGCCAGCGCCAATGATAAGCCGACGGGCGATCTGACCATCATCAAACGCAAGGACGGGACCCTGCAATGGGCCGATGACGGCAAGCCGCTTTATACCTTCAAGCACGATGCCAAGCCCGGCGATGTGACGGGCGACAAGAAGAATGACGTCTGGCACGTCGTCAGCGAATAACTGCCGACCGATCATCTGAAGCCTGTCAGCCGGCAACGGCCACGTCCTGTTGCCGGCTGTTTTCCTCGTTTCGCTGCCCCGCCGGGCTGTAACGGCCCAGATTGTAAGGAGTCTGGCGCTTTTTCCTAAATTACCCTATTTTCGCTCACGCTTGCGTCCGCCTGCTCTCCCAACCTGTCCGATGGTCGAAGAGCTGACACCTGACCCGCGAATCAGGTCGGACCTCGGTGCAGGTCATGAGCCGCCGCCAGACAATTGAGATCCGGCGCGGATAATGAGGGTGAGATGAAAAAGCTGGTTTTCGTGTTGCTTGGCTGTGCCATCGTTTTCGGCGGCATTTTTGGCTTTTTGGCCTATAAAAATAAGATGGCGGCCGAATACATGGCCAATATGCCGATCCCGGCCATTCCCGTCACCGCGACAAAGGCAACACAGCAGAACTGGCCACGGACCGTGCCCGCCATCGGTGTGATGGAGGCCCAACACGGCGTCGATGTCAGCACCGAGGTCGCCGGCACCGTTCAAACCATCCTCTTTGAATCCGGCACCCGGGTCGGCAAGGGTGACCTGCTCGTGCAATTGGATGCCGAGGTCGAACAGGCCGAATTGCGCAGTGTCCAGGCCCAGCTTGACCTGGCGCAGAACGATGTGCGCCGCGCCCGCGCCCTCGCGCCCAACAAGACGATTTCGATCTCCGCGCTCGATAAAGCCGAATCCGACGCCAAGGTGGCCGCGGCGGCCGTCGGCCGCCTGACCGCTGTCATCGCCAAGAAAACCATCGTCGCACCTTTCGACGGCATACTCGGCATCCGCCGGATCAATCTCGGCCAATACCTGGATCCCGGCACGCCGATCGTCAATCTCCAGGATCTCAGCGCGATGCTGGTCAATTTTGGCGTGTCGCAGAAAGTATTGTCGGATCTTCATGTCGGCCAGCCGATCCGCATGGCGACGGACTCCTATCCGGGCCGGATTTTCGACGGCAAGGTCACCACGATCGCGCCGTTGATCGACGACAAGACCGGCATGGTGGCGATCCAGGGTCGGTTCGAAAACGCCGACGGCGCCCTGCGCCCCGGCATGTATGCGCGCCTGGACATCGTCCTGCCCGATATACAGCAGACGACGATCGTGCCGCAAACGGCCATCAGCTACAGCCTCTATGGCAATGCCGTCTATATGATCAAGCGCGGCAAGAACGACAAAGGTGAAGAGACTTCAACCGTCGAGCGCGCGATGGTGGAAACCGGCACGCGCCGCGGCAATTGGGTCATCATCACCAAAGGCATTTCGCCGGGTGATGAGATCGTCACCTCGGGTCAGCTTAAATTGACCAATGGCGCCCATGTCACGGTGACGGCGGATGAGGTTCTGACACCGCCGCAAACCCTGCCGTTGGAATAGGCCGCCCAGATGTTCGATATCTTCATCAAGCGGCCCATTCTCGCCACCGTCGTCAGCCTGCTGATCCTGCTGCTGGGCTTGAAAGCCCTCGCCTCCCTGCAGATCCGGCAGTTCCCCGAATTGTTCAATACCGTCATCACGGTAACGACCACCTATCCCGGCGCCGATGCCGATCTGATGCAGGGCTTCATCACCGACCCCATTCAAAAGGCGGTCGCGACCGCCGATGGGATCGACTATCTGACCTCACGCTCCGCCTTCGGCGTCAGCGTGGTCGAGGTACATGTGCGCTTGAACGAAGATCCCAATGTCGCGATGACGGAGGTGATCTCCAAGGTCAACGAAACACGCTCCCTGCTGCCGCGCGGCATCAACGATCCGATGATCGAGAAAACCACGGGCGACGATACGGATGTGATGTATCTCGCCTTCTCGAGCACGGTGATGAATCCAAGCCAGATCACCGATTACATGATGCGGGTGATCCAGCCGAATCTGTCCACCGTTGCCGGCGTCGCCAATCCGGAGATCCTCGGCAGCCAGAAATTCGCCATGCGTATCTGGCTTGACCCCACGAAGCTGGCGCAATTCGACCTCTCCACCGACGATATCCGCCTCGCTTTGGAAGCGAATAACTTCCAGGCCACCGCCGGCAGCGCCAAAGGGGTCTATGATGTCGTTGGCACAACGGCAAGGACCGACCTGCGCGATGAGGAGGGATTCCGCGAGCTCGTCATCCGCAACGATGGAACCAGGCTGGTCCGGCTGCGCGATGTCGCGACGGTCGCCCTCGGACCGGAAAGCTCGGACTCCTCCGTCTATGTCAATGGCGAGAAGGCGGTCTTCATCGGCATCAAGACGACGCCAACGGCCAATCCGCTGACCGTCGTCGATGACGTCCGCAAAATGCTGCCGAAGCTGGAGGCCGATCTGCCGCCCGGCATGCGGTTGACCATCGCTTATGACCAGACGACATTCGTCCGTGCCGCCATCCAGGAAGTGCTGACCACCATCGGCGAAGCGGCAGTCATCGTCATGGTGGTGATTTTCCTGTTCATGGGATCGTTCCGATCGGTCCTCATCCCCCTGGTGACGATTCCCCTCTCCCTGATCGGCGTCTGTTTGTTCCTGTTAATCCTGGGGTTCTCCATCAACCTGCTGACATTATTGGCCATGGTCCTGGCCATCGGGCTGGTCGTCGATGATGCGATCGTGGTTGTCGAGAATGTGCATCGACATATCGAGGAGGGCCGTTCGCCCTTCGAGGCCGCCATCGTCGGCACAAGGGAGATCGCCACGCCGGTGATTTCCATGACCATCACCCTCGCCGCCGTCTATGCGCCGATCGCTTTCATGTCCGGCTTGACCGGTGCGCTCTTCCGGGAATTTGCCCTCACCTTGGCCGGCGCGGTCATCGTCTCCGGCGTCATTGCCCTCACTCTGTCGCCGATGATGTGCTCCAAGGTGCTGACGCATGACGACAACAAGCGCGGCTTGGCGGCTCGGCTCGATACCCTGTTCGACAAGGTGCAGCATATCTATCTGCGTTGGCTGAACGCCTCCCTGCATGATCGCCTGGCCACGGTGATTTTCGCGTTGATCGTCTCCGGATCGCTCTATTTTCTGTTCAAAGCCATCCCCAATGAATTGGCGCCGGAAGAGGACCAGGGCTATGCATTGATTTTCTATAGCGGCCCGCCCAGCGCGAATATCGACTATATGAACCGCTTTGCCGATGAAATGACAAAGGCATTCCACGACATCCCGGAGATGGAGAGTTTCTTCACCATCAATGGCACGACCAATGTCAACGATGGCATCGCCTTCCCTGTCTTCAAGCCTTGGGATGAACGTGATCGGTCGCAGAAGGAAATCGTCCAGGACATGACCACCCGCTTTGCCAAGGTGACCGGCCTGCAAGGCGGTGTCTTCAGCGATGCCCCGCTGCCCGGTGCCACCGGCTTGCCCCTGCAATTCGTCATCACCACCACGGCGGATTACCGTTCCCTGAACGAAGTATCGCAGCGCTTCCTGGAGAAAGCACAGCAAAGCGGCCTGTTCGTCTATAATGACCTCGACCTGAAATTCCAGAAGCCGCAGACGATTGTCGAGATCGATCGTGACAAGGCAGCCGCTTATGGCGTCCGTATGCAGGACATTGCCAGCACGCTGTCGATCCTGACAGGCGGCGACTACATCAATTTGATGAATCTCTATAACCGCAGTTACCAGGTGATTCCCCAGGTGGCGCGAATCGACCGACTGGATCCCGACAAGCTGGGAGAGTTTTACGTCAAGACGATCGACGGCAATGCCATCCCGCTTTCCAGCCTGGTCACGCTGCGCGAAGAAGTGCAGCCGGTGGATTTGAACCAGTTCAACCAGCAGAATGCCGCCACGCTTTCGGGCGTGCTGACACCCGGCGTCACACTCGGCACCGCCATCACCTTCCTGGAACAGGCGGCGCGTGAAGTTCTTCCCGACGGCTTTTCCTACGACTTCTCGGGTCAGTCGCGGCAATATATCCAGGAAGGCAGCGCGCTTTACCTCACCTTCATTTTCGCTTTGGCGGTGATTTTCCTGGTCCTCGCCGCGCAATTCGAAAGCCTGCGCGATCCGTTGGTCATTCTGGTCAGCGTGCCGCTCTCGATCTGCGGCGCGCTTATTCCCCTTGCCCTTGGCGCCAATGTCATCACCGGTGCCAGCATGAACATTTACAGCCAGGTTGGCCTGGTTACCCTGATTGGCCTGATCACCAAGCATGGTATCCTGATCTGCGAAGTCGCCAAGGAACAACAGATGTATTACGGCCTGACCCGGCTTGAGGCCGTGAAAGTGGCGGCCGGTTTGCGGCTGCGACCCATCCTGATGACGACGGCGGCAATGGTCACCGGCCTCATTCCCCTGCTTTTCGCCACTGGCGCCGGGGCCTCCAGCCGTTTTTCGATGGCCATCGTGATCGTTGCCGGTATCAGCATCGGCACCCTCTTCACACTCTTCGTGCTACCGGTGATCTATACCTTCCTGGCAAGCGACCATCGGCCGAAAGATGTGAGCAGCGGCCATGAGGTCACGGCACCGACCGTATCGCATTGAATCAGCTCAGGGAGGTTTAGGCCTGCCGGCGTGCGCCGCCATAGAGCATGTAAAGACCGGCGCCAACGATCAGCGCCGCGCCGAACCACATCGTCATGTCGGGCGTTTCGCCGAAGATCGCATAGCCCCAGAGGGCGGCCCAGATCAGCCCGCTATATTCGAAAGGCGTGACGAAATTCGCCTCGGTCAACCGGTAGGCTTGACTGAGCAGGGTCATGGCAATCGCTGAAATCGGGCCGCAGGCGGCCAGCAGCAACAAGTCGCGGAAGCTCGGCATCGTCCAGGGGCGCAGCAGGAAATCCAGGGCACCGTTGTCACGCGGCACGATGCCGCCGCCGAAAAAGGCGAGCATCACCAATGCCATCAGACCGGCCGCCGCCAGGAACATCAGGTTTTGGTAGAAGGACATGACGAGGGCCGGCGCATTGGTGCTGTAGCGGCGCGTCATCAACTGCGCCGAACCATAGCTGCAGGCAGCGACCAGCGGCAATAAGGCGACCAGATTCAAGACACCGCTGCCGGGCCGCAGCATGACGACTACGCCGCAGAACCCCACGCCGGTTGCCAGCCAGCGTGACCAGCCGATCTTCTCGCCCAGGAAAGGCCCCGCCAAGGCAGTGACGAAAATCGGCACGGTGAAATACAGCGCGACGATATCCGCCAGCGGCATGACCGGAAAAGCGAGATAATACGTCGTATAGGAAACCACCAGGAGCAGGCCGCGAATGAACAGCCAGCTCAACGGCCCGGCGATGATCGCATGCAACCCGGCCTGCCGGTGGATCATGAAAAGCAGAATGGGCAGCGCCGAGAAGCAACGGATCACGATGACCTCGTGAACCGGATAGGCGCCGCTCAGCAGCTTGATCACGACATCCTGCAGCGAAAAGACAAAGACGCCGCCGCAAAGTGCCAGAATTGCCAGAAATGCGTTATGACGAAAGCGGGGTGCTTCGGCATTGGCTGCCAAGCAAGATTGCGACATTTGTAGCTCACGCGGCGGTTGGGCAATGAGGGAATCATGCCGAAAGCCGTGTCGACTTCGGCATGAAATTACTGCATGCCTTGCCGAACGAGCCCTACCTGTTTCGCTTCAGTAATTGGCTTGACGTTTTCCAAATCGGCCATTTCGGCAGACTGCTTTGACCCTGTCAGTCACAAGGTCAAAGCAGTGCCGTCAAAGGAGCTACTCGCTGAAAGCTGCCTTGATCACATCGGCGAACCGGCGGCCGGCCGCCTCTTCTTCCGCGTGACGCCCGTCCTGCACCGTCCAGGCACCGCCGACCATGACATCCTTCACCAACCGATCGGTACCGCCGAACAGCCAGCGCGACAGGATGTCATCGCCGCTGATATGCGCCATCAGGGGATGCGCGCCGTCCAGAACGACCAGATCGGCGCGCTGCCCGGTGGCGATACGTCCAACCGGCTGGCCCAGCGCCTGGGCACCACCGGCGACGCAAGCGTCGTAAAGGAACGCACCGATATTCGGCCGCGCGGCGCTGTAGAGGCGATTGCGGCGTTCGTGCTTGAGCCGCTGTCCATATTCCAGCCAGCGCAGTTCCTCGACCACGCTCAAGGAGACATGGCTGTCGGAACCGACACCGAAGCGCCCGCCTTGCCGGGCATAATCGATGGCCGGGAACAGGCCGTCGCCGAGATTGGCTTCCGTCGTCGGGCAGATGCCGACCACGGCACCGCTCTTCGCCATCCGCGTCACTTCCTCATCGTCGGCATGGGTGGCATGAATGAGGCACCAGCGATGATCCACGGCGAATTCGTCGTAAAGCCATTGGATCGGCCGCCTGCCGGACCAGGCCAGGCAGTCATCGACCTCTTTCTGCTGCTCGGCGATATGAATATGCACCGGCCGGCCGTCATCCGTTGCTGCGAGGACGGCCTTCATTTCATCAGGCGTCACTGCTCGCAACGAATGAAAGCAGGCGCCCAACCGTCGCAAGCGATGATCGCAATCCGAAGCCAGAGTCTGCAGCAGCTTCAGATAATCCTCGGTCCGGTGCAGGAAGCGACGCTGTCCGGCGGCCGGCTCCTTCCCGCCGAAACCGCCATGCGCATACATGACCGGCAGCAGCGTAATGCCGATGCCCGTCCGCTCCGCCGCGGCCAACGCGCGCTTCGCCATTTCCGCCCGATCGGCATAGGGCCGGCCATCGATATTGTGATGAAGGTAGTGAAATTCCGCGACCGAGGTGTAGCCGCCCTTCAACATATCGATGTAGAGATAGCTGGCGATCGCTTCGACCTGGTCGGGATTGAGCCGGCCGACGAGTCGATACATGAGATCGCGCCAGGTCCAGAAACTATCCTCCGGGTTGAGCGCGCTTTCAGTCAGCCCCGCCATGGCGCGCTGAAAGGCGTGAGAATGGAGGTTTGGCATACCAGGCAAGACCGGGCCGGCAAGCCGCTCAGCCCCTGCCACCTGCCCGTGCGGCGCACCTGCCGATACCTCGGCGATAAAGCCCTTGTCATCGAGGGAAATGAGCACATTTTCGGCCCAACCCTGGGGCAGCAAGGCTCGTTCGGCAATATAAGACTTCATTTTGACTGACCTTCTTCTTGGCGGACTTGGTTGGGGCCACCGGCTATACTATAGTCCGATGCCCTGATGAGTGAAATTGACGCGTCGCGCCGACTCGACGAAAACGGCGATCAGGCTGTTGGGCACGGGTGGTTCGATGACCGGAGGCATTTTGGATACAGCGCTGCTGCCCCGCTATTCTCAAGTGAAGCGGATGATCCTGGATCGGATCGAGGCTGGTGATTGGCCGGCGAAATATCGAATCCCCTCCGAATCCGAGCTGGTACGGGATCTTGGCGTCAGCCGGATGACCATCAATCGTGCGCTGCGCGAATTGACCTTGGAAGGACGCCTGGTCCGGGTCCAGGGTGTCGGTACATTCGTTGCCGAAGCGAAGATGCAGTCGCCGCTGATCGAGATCCGCAACATCGCCGAAGAGATCACCGAACGCGGCCACGACCATATGGCCAAGGTCGTGGCGCTCGAGCCCTTGGCGGTCACGCAGGAGATCATCGCCTCGCTCGATCTGCCGCTCGGCGCCGAGATCTTTCATTCGGTTCTGGTTCACTACGAGAACGGCATTCCGGTCCAGCTGGAAGATCGTTATGTCGATCCGCAAACGGCGCCCGATTATTTGCAGCAGGACTTCACCAGCATCACGCCCTTCGTCTATCTGAGCGCGTCCGCGCCGATCTCCGAAGCCGAACATATCATCGAAGCCGTGCTGCCCGCCCCGCGCGAGCGCAAGCTGCTGAAAGTCGATGGCCATGAACCCTGCATCCAGTTGCAGCGCACGACCTGGTCCGGCAACCGGAAGGTCAGTTGGGCACGCCTGATCTATCCCGGCAGCCGCTATCGCCTCACCGGCCGCTTCAAGAACAACTGACATCGCGAAGGCCGCCGGCTGGTGCCGCCGATCAGGCAGCACCGATTGCCGCCAGGATCCGGGCGAGCCAATCAGGTCCCGCCATCGCCGCATCGACGGCGGCGATATCGGGCGCCAGGAAACGGTCCTGCGCATATGAGGGGATGCGCTGCCGAAGAACGGCATAGGCAGCCTCGGTGCCGATACCACGCTTCAGTCCCGGATAAAACTCCATCGCCTGCGCCGCCAGCAAGTATTCGATCGCCAGGATCTTGCGCGTATTGGCGACGACCTGCAGGCATTTCAGCGCGCCGGGCGTCCCGAGGCTGAGATGATCCTCCTGCTGCGCCGAGGTGATGTAGTTGTCGGTCACCAAGGGCTGCGCCAGCAGCTTATTCTCAGCGGCCAGCGATGCCGCCACGTACTGCGTGATCATCATGCCGGAATTGACGCCGCCATTCTGCACCAGGAATGCCGGCAGATCGCTCACCGCCGGATTGATCAGCCGGTCCAGCCGCCGCTCCGCCACCGATCCCAATTCAGCGATGGCGATACTCAGCAAATCCACCGCCATCGCCAGGCTCTGGCCATGGGGATGCGCATTGGAGATCACGCGATAATCGTCTTCCGTACCGATCACCAGCGGATTGTCGGTTGCCGAGCCGAGCTCGATCTCGATCTGCCGCCGCGCATGATCGATCTGGTCGCGCGTCGCCCCGTGAATTTGCGGGATCGAGCGCAGCGACAGGGCATCCTGGGTGCGGATACCACGATGTCTGGCGATGATCTCGCTGCCGCTCAGCAATGCCCGAAGCCGCTCGCCCACCCACAGCAAACCGGGATGCGGCTTCAGCGCCAGCACCTGCGGATCGAAAGCGTCGATTTGTCCTTTCAAGGCTTCGAAACTGAGCGCCCCCGTGACATCCGCCCAATCCGTGACGTGTTCAGCCTCGGCCAAAGCAAGACAAGCAAGACCGGTCAGGCATCGCGTTCCATTGACGAGGCATAGGCCGTCCTTGGCCGCAAGGGTGATCGGCTTCAATCCGGCGGCGGCGAGCGCCTCCTCGGCCGGCATCTGCCGGCCCTTCATCACGACATCGCCGATGCCGATCAAGGCGAGACCGACATGGGCGCCATGGGTGATGTAGCCGACCGAACCCTGGCTCGGCACCAGCGGGGTGATGTCCGCATTCAGCAAGGCAGCCAACTGTGCCGGCACGGCGGGGCTGGCGCCGGATTTGGCATGGCACAGATCGTTCAGCAGAGACGCCATGATGGCGCGCGCCGCCGGTACCGGCAGCGGCACGCCGACGCCGCAGGCATGGCTCAGCAGCGTATTACGGGAGAGTTCCGCCTGCTCCGCACCGGACAGCAGCACATTGCAAAGCGCGCCAAGTCCGGTGCTGATGCCATAGGCCCGTTCTCCTTTGGCGATGATCCGCTCGATGATCCGCCGGGCATTTGCCACATTGGCTTGAACCGCAGGGCTGATCGCAACCGATGCGCCATTGGCGATTGCCACCAGTTGCCGATAGGTGAATGGCGCTTCGCCGCGCTCGATAACCGATGTGGAACCGTTGCCGGTCGTGGTGACTGCGCTGCCCATGCGATGCCCCTTCCAAAGCTCTCGATCACTTGTATATACATGATATTACATGCAAGCAAGGCTACCTGGCCGGCTTGCCCGCCTAGGCCTAAAATGCCAATCTCCGCCTATTGGTAAGTTTTTCTCCCCGAGTTCAGGGATGGAATTTCGCACGGAACGCCTGATTTTGAGACCGCCGGTGGAGGATGACGAGCAGGCGGTATCGGCCATTTTCGGCGGGTCCCGCATATCTCGCCTCCAGCACGATATCGACCATTGGCGCAAGCACGGTTTCGGCCGCTGGGTCCTGGACCGGAATGGCAGGATCGTCGGATTTGGCGGTTTGACCTATCGGCCCGGCTTCACCGGGCTCAATCTCAGCTACCATTTGCATCCCGATGTCTGGGGCCAGGGCCTGGCCAGCGAATTCGCCGTCTCGGCCGTGGTCATCGGTTTTCGGGACCTGGCCGCAAAGAAGGTCATCGGCCTCGTGCGGCCGACCAATCTTGCCTCGCGCCGGGTGCTGGAAAAAGCCGGGCTGAGATTGGAATGCGATTTTCCCTATGGGGGCAAACCCGGCCTGCTCTACGTCCGCTTCCGCCTGTAATCGTCACTTCGTCCTCGTGACACGCACCTGATCTGCACTATCCTGTGGCCGGTTGCCCTGTTCATAAACGCAATGCGGGGAGTGCGCACAAATGGATAACGACCGGGAGCAATCTCTCCTCAAGCTCTCGATCGCCATGACCGCTTTCGTTGCCGGCATCGGCATTGTTTTCGGCCTTTGGGCCGGCTCGCAATCCATCATCTTTGACGGCTTCTTCTCCCTCATCGACAGCATGATGACCGTCGTCGCGCTGATCGTGTCGAAGCTGGTGACACGTGAAGGCAGCCAGCGCTTTCAATACGGCTTCTGGCATCTCGAACCTCTGGTTGCCGGATTTAACGGCGCCATCATGGCGCTCATCTGCACCTATGCCTTCATCAACGGTGTTGACGGCCTGCGCAAAGGCGGCCATCGCGTGAATTTCGAATTGGCGATTCTCTATGCTGCTTTCGGCAGCAGCATTTGCTTTGCGATGTGTCTTTATGTGCGCCGGCAGAACCGCGCGCTGAAATCGGAACTGCTGCGCGTCGATGCACATGGCTGGCTGATGGGCGGCACCCTCAGCGGCGCCTTGTGCATCAGTTTCCTGGCGGCGGCATTGATCACCGGGACCGGCCTCGATCCCTTGACGGCCTATGTCGATCCCACGGTCCTGACGGCTCTGTCGCTGCTCTTGATCCCGCTGCCGATCGGCATCATCTGGCGCGCCGTGCGCGAAGTCTTTCTGGTGGCGCCTGCCGATCTCGACCGGCATACCCGCGACGTCATGGAAGAGATCGCCGCCCGGTACGGATTTGCCAAGTATCGCAGCTATGTTGCCAAGACGGGCCGTGCCGATCTGATCGAAATCAGCATCGTGACACCGCCCGATTTCGGTACCGGCGGCGTCGCCGATCTGGACCGGATTCGCCAGGAAATCGCCGATGCGCTGGGCCAGGCGAGCCGGCAACGATGGCTGACCATCACCTTTACCGCCGACGAGAAATGGGCCTGAAGCAGCCGAAACGCACTTGACTCCTGAATGAAATACCGTTTCATTCAATGAAACGACAGGAGCAGGCATGGTCATCCTGAACGAATCTCTCCGGCGGGGTCTTGATCTGCTGCGTGCCTTCAGCCGACTGCGCAATCCCAGCCTGCGGCATCTCGCGGAGGCGACCGGGATGGCGAAGCCGACCACCTTGCGCTACCTCCGGACGCTGGAGGAGGAAGGCTATGTCGCACTCGATCCCGAAACCAAGATCTATCGCCTGACGCCACTGGTCTTCGAACTCGGCCATGCTGCTCTGGTCAGCATGGCATTCCCCAAGCTTGCCGAACCCTATATGGATGCCTTGGCTGACGAGTTCGGCGTCACGGTGAATTTGGCCAGGCTCGATAATATCGAGATCGTCATGGTTGGCCGGGCTTTCGCGTCGATGGATAAATTCACCGCGACACCGATCAGGATCGAGGTTGGCGAACGATTGCCGGCTTTGCTCTCGGCACTCGGCCGAGTCCTGCTGGCGGAAGGCGCCGGCGATCTCGATGCCTGCCTCGCCGTGCCGCTCGCTCCTGCCACGGAACATACACTCACCAACAAGAAGCAGCTCCGCCAGGCGGTGCAGCGCGCCGCCAGCCTGGGCTATGCCGTCGTCCAGGACGAACTGGTCAGGGGATGGACCTCCTGCGCGATATCGCTCTGCAAGAAAGGCGAAGCGCCTTATGCGATCGGTGTCACAGTCAATTCGGCCCAATGGCCGGTTGAGCGCGTGATCGACGCGCTGGTTCCGCGTTTGGAAGCGATCCGCGCCCTGCTCATTCCCGATGAAACCCGATCGATACAAGCGAGCGGCAAGGCCGCGCGACGAAAGGATTGATGATGAGCGACTACATTCAACAGTATCGTGATGAGGGCTACGCCATCATCCGTAATGTTTTCTCGAAGCAGGAAATCGCCGATATGGCGGCGGCAGCCGAAGAAGTCTACCAGGAAGGTTTGCGCCTGAAGCAGAGTTGGCGGCATAAGAACCTTTATTTCGAAGTGATCGACGACAAGGCCGGCGGCACGATCGTGCGGCAGGTGCAATGGGTCTCCTGGTGCAGCCCTGCCCTCGAAGCGGTGCGGCGCGACAAGCGGATCCTGGAGATCCTCGAACCGATGATCGGCAATAACCTGAAACAGCTCGGTAACCAGATCCACTGGAAGCGGCCGGGGGCCAGGATGGTCGGTTTTCGCTATCACCAGGATGCACGCTTCCGCACCCCGCCGGAGGCGTTCCGCAAGCTGAACGACTCCTTCGTCCAGACCGGCCTCGCCATCGACCCGCATCGCGTCGATAACGGCGCCCTGAAGATTTTCCCGGGCAGTCATAAGCTCGGCTATCTGGGACTGTCCGAGGCCGGCTATCTGATGAAGGGCAATCCCGAGGCCGGGACCTTGTCGACGGCGAATTTGGACCCGGCCAAGGTCGTCGATGTCCTGATGGAGCCGGGCGATGTCACGCTCTGGCATCCATTGACGGTGCACGGTTCGGGCGCCAATACCAGTCAGATCGACCGCCGCATTTATATCAACGGCTATGCCACAGCGGCAAATACCGATCGCGGTGAATGGGCATTCCGGGATGGCGTCCCCTGCCCGCTCGGCGCCGAACCGGCGCTTGTGCATTATGAGGATCTCCACAAGCGCCCCGAGCCGCATTATGTCGATAACTCATGGGCGCAAGACTAATTTTTCATCATTCGATGATATTTCGCCGATGACTTGCCGCGTACAGATAGGACCTAATAGCGCCTGCCGCCGGGAACGTGGCGGCGCCTGGATTCAATTTTCCGGGTTCAATTTTTCGGGGGAGACGAATGGGTAATCAGCGCGAACATTCCTACATCGCCAAATTGAAGCGGCAATTCACCGAAGGCCGCGTCGATCGGCGCGAATTCCTGCGGACCGCCACCCTGCTCGGCGTTTCGGCAACGGCGGCCTATGCCTTTGCCGGCCATTTGAGCGGCGATGAAGCGATCAACGCGGCACAGGCGGCCGAGCTGCCGAGGGGCGGCAAGATCCGCATCGCGATGCGCATCCCCGACAGCAATTCGCCCCATATCTATTCCTGGGTCGAAAGCAGCAATATCGCCCGGCAAGTGGTGGAATATCTGACCATCACCGGTCAGGATAACGTGACCCGCCCTTGCCTCGCCGAAAGCTGGGAAGCCAGCGACGACCTGAAGACCTGGACCTTCCATCTGCGCAAAGGCGTCAAATGGCATAACGGCCGGGATTTCGTCGCCGATGATGTGATGTGGAACCTGACCCGCGCGCTGGATCCGGCTACCGGTTCCTCCATGGTCGGCCTGGTGAAAAGCTATCTCCTGGAAGACGTCGATACCGGCAAGAAGGACAAGGACGGCAAGCCGGTCATGACCACCAAGTGGTGGACGGAGAAGGCCCTCGAGAAGCTCGATGACCACACGATCCGGCTGAATTGCAAAATGCCGCAATTGGCCGTGCCGGAACATATGTTCCATTATCCCATGCTGATCCTCGATCCGGCCGATGGCGGCACTTTCAAGCCCGGCTGCAACGGCACCGGACCTTTCGAATTGCTGGAGCTGCAGACCGGCAAGACGGCTAAATACAAGGCGCGCAAGGAAGGCTATTGGGGTACGCCGGCCAATATCGACAGCCTGGAATTCGTCGATCTCGGCGACAATACGGCGGCCCTGTTCAACGCCCTTGCCTCGGGTGTCGTCGATGGCTGCTACTCGCTGCCGGAAAAGATGATCCCGGCGGTGAAAAAGGTGAACAAGCACACCCTCTATGATACGCCAACCGCGCTGACGGCCGTCGCACGCTTCAAGGTCAGTGAAAAACCTTTCAACGATCCACGCGTGCGCCAGGCAATGCGCTATGCCATCGACCCGGACAAGGTCCTGGCTGCGGCATTGAGCGGCGTGGGCGTCACTGGTGCCCATCACCATGTCTGCCAGGTGCATCCCGAATATGCCGATATCCCGCCGATCAAGCAGGATATCGCCAAGGCCAAGAAATTGCTGGCCGATGCCGGCTATCCCGACGGCTTCGAAACCGAGATCTTCTGCAAGCCCGACCCCGATTGGGAACCGATCGGCGTCCAGGTCATGGCGGCGATGTGGAAAGAGATCGGCGTCAAGGTGAAGATCAATGTCATGCCGGCGGCCCAGTATTGGGAAGTCTGGACCAAGGTGCCGTTCGGCTTCACCACCTGGACCCATCGCCCGCTCGGCACCATGACCCTCGCCCTCGCCTATCGTACGGGTGTGCCCTGGAATGAGAGTGGTTACTCCAACGCGGAATTCGACAAACTGATGGATGAGGCCGAAGGCACGCTGGATGTCGAGAAGCGCCGCGTCATTATGGGCAAGATCGAGAAGCTCATGCAGGATGACGGCCCGATCGTCCAGCCGGTCTGGCGCAAGGTCACAGCTGCTTATTCGCCGAAAGTCCAGGGCTTTAAGATGCATCCCACCGCTTGCATCTTCGCCTGGGAACTGGCGGTAAAAGCCTAACTTCGCCTCTCAGCGGCGAGCACTGAACGGCCGGACCTCGCCAGGTCCGGCCGCTTTCTTTGCGACACGGCACAATCCTTCCAAAGCAAAAGGCCGGCTCCTGGAGCCGGCCTTCGCTGTCTTGAACAAAAATGGAGGACTTAGAACAGCCCTTCCACTTCCAGCTTATCATTGAGGCGGATGTGGTTCGCCGACGGCACGCGCGGCAGGCCCGGCATGGTCATGATCTCACCGCAGATCACCACGACGAATTCCGCACCGGCCGAGAGACGGATCTCGCGGATCGGCACCACGTGGTTCGACGGCGCGCCCTTGAGGTTCGGGTCGGTGGAGAAGCTGTACTGCGTCTTCGCCATGCAAACCGGGAAATGACCGAAACCGGCCTTCTCGAATTCGGCAAAGCGATCGCGCACCGCCTTGTCGGCGATGATGCCCTGGGCACCGTACAGGTTCTGGGCAATGGTCCGCACCTTGTCCCAGAGCGGCATATCGTCCGGATAGAGCGGCTTGAAGTCACTGCCCTTATCGGCCAGCTTCACGACGGCATTGGCGAGTTCTTCAACACCGGCCGAGCCATTGGCCCAATGGTTGCATTCGATCGCCTCGCTGCCCAGCTCGGCGCAAAGCTGACGCACCGCCGCCAGTTCGGCATCGGTATCGGCGACGAAGCGGTTGATGGCAACCACCGCCGGAACGCCGAACTTGCCGACATTCTCGATGTGACGGGCCAGATTGGCGCCGCCTTTCTTCACCGCCTCGACATTCTCCTTGCCGAGATCTTCCTTGGCCACGCCGCCATGCATCTTCAGCGCACGGATGGTGGCGACGATGACGGCCGCGGCGGGCTTCAGGCCAGCCTTGCGGCACTTGATGTCGAAGAACTTCTCGGCGCCCAGATCGGCACCGAAACCGGCTTCCGTCACCACGTAATCGGCGAGCTTAAGCGCCGTCGTGGTCGCGATCACCGAGTTGCAGCCATGGGCGATATTGGCGAACGGGCCGCCATGGATGAAGGCCGGGTTGTTTTCCAGCGTCTGCACGAGGTTTGGCGCCACCGCGTCCTTCAGCAGCACGGTCATCGCACCGTCCGCCTTCAGGTCGCGGGCATAGATCGCCTTCTTGTCGCGGGTATAGCCGACGATGATGTTGCCGAGACGCTTGGTCAGATCGGCCAGATTGGTCGACAGGCAGAAGATCGCCATGACTTCCGACGCGACGGTGATGTCGAAGCCGTCTTCGCGCGGGAAGCCGTTGGAAACGCCGCCGAGCGAATTGTTGATCTGACGCAGGGCGCGGTCGTTCATATCCATCACGCGGCGCCAGGTGATGCGGCGGCTGTCGAAGCCGAGCTCGTTGCCCCAGTAGATATGATTGTCGATCAGGGCCGACAGCAGATTATGCGCCGTACCGATGGCATGGAAGTCGCCGGTAAAGTGCATGTTGATGTCTTCCATCGGCACGACCTGAGCGTAGCCACCGCCGGCCGCGCCGCCCTTCACGCCAAAGCAAGGCCCGAGGCTAGGCTCGCGCAGGCAGATGATCGCCTTCTTGCCGATACGGTTCAGGCCATCGCCCAGGCCGACCGTCGTCGTGGTCTTGCCTTCGCCCGCCGGAGTCGGGCTGATCGCCGTGACCAGGATCAGCTTGCCGTCCTTCTGGCCCTTCAGCGACTTGATGTAATCCATCGAGATTTTGGCCTTGGTATGACCGAAGGGCAGCAGATGCTCTTCCTTAATACCCAGCTTCGCCGCAACCTCGCGGATCGGCTTCATTTTTGCTTCGCGGGCGATCTCGATATCGCTCCCGACCTTCTTTGTCATGGCTTCTGCTCCCAAGCACGAACTATTAGCTAGACCAATAGAAAACCGTTTCGGCGTATTCATGGCCCAATCTCCATGGTTGGGCCACTATCGCCGACAGGCGGAGATTACGGACTTTCCAGTTCGGATTTCCGCCTGCTGGCGACGGGTTACTGTCGTTTTTGCGGCTATCAGCAGTCCAGTGTGTTGTGCCGCTCCCAGTCGGTCAGGTGCTTCGTGAAGCTGTTCCATTCCTCGGTTTTCATCCGGCAATAGGCGTCCACGAAAGTGTCACCGAACTCCGCCCGGATCGTCTTGCTCTGGCTCATCAGCCGGATGGCGTCCAACAGGTTCAGGGGCAATTTCTTGCCACCCTTAACAGTATGGCCCTCGGTGTACATGTTGATGTCGAGACGCTCGCCCGGATCGCGCTGGTTGGCGATGCCGTCAAGCCCGGCGGACAGGATGCCGGCCTGGAGCAGATACGGATTGGCAGCGCCGTCCATCAGCCGCAATTCGAACCGTCCCGCATCAGGGATACGGACCATGTGGGTGCGGTTATTGCCGGTATAGGTGATGGTATTCGGCGCCCAGGTCGCGCCCGAGGTGGTGCGCGGCGCGTTGATGCGCTTATAGCTGTTCACCGTCGGGTTGAAGATGGCGCACATTTCATCGGCGCAATTCATGATGCCGCCAAGGAACTGATAAGCCAGCTTGGACAGGCCCAGTTCGCCGCTCGGATCGCTGAACAGGTTCTTCTTGCCAGCCTCGTCCCACAGGGAGACGTGAGCATGGCAGCCATTGCCCGTCAGGTTCGAGAAAGGCTTCGGCATGAAGGTCGCCCGCAGGCCATGCTTTTCGGCCAGCGCCCTGGTCATGTACTTGAAGAAGACATGGCGGTCGGCGGTCTTCAGCGCTTCGTCATATTCCCAGTTCATTTCGAACTGACCGTTGGCATCCTCGTGATCGTTCTGGTAGGGCTGCCAACCGAGCGACAGCATGCTGTCGCAGATTTCCGTGATCAGATCATAGCGCCGCATCAGGGCCTGCTGGTCATAGCAGGGCTTGTCGGCGGTATCGAGGCCGTCGCCCAGCGCCTTGCCGTCCTGGCTGATCAGAAAGAACTCGCATTCGACGCCGCTCTTCATCATCCAGCCATTCTTGCGGGCTTCTTCGATCTTGCGACGAAGCAGGACACGCGGCGAATTTTCCACCGGCTTGCCGTCCATCCACAGATCGCTGGCAAGCCAGCCTACTTCCGGCTTCCACGGCAATTGAATGAGGCTTTCCGGATCGGGCTTCGCAAAAAGATCCGGATGCGCCGGCGTCATGTCCAGCCAGGTCGCAAAGCCGGCAAAACCCGCACCGTTCTTTTGCATGTCACCAATGGCCTGGGCCGGGACCAGCTTGGATCGCAGATGGCCGAACAGATCGACATAGCTGATCAGGAAGAATTTGATTTGGCGCTCTTTCGCCACCTTACCGAGATCGATGCTCATGGTATTCCCCTAACACTTGGCGTCGCCGCCATTTAAATTTCGCAAGCCGGCGGCTTACCACCGCCGGCAACCTCCCATACCGTCAGTAGCCGCCGCCCTGTCCCGGGATCCAACTGGTCCCGGCCAGAGGTACGCCCGCCATGGCGGCCGATTCAACCGTCAAGGCGACCAAGTCTTCCGGCTCGAGGTTGTGCAAATGACTCTTGCCGCAGGCACGGGCAATGATTTGCGCTTCCATGGTCAGCACGGCAAGATAATTCGCCAGTCGATGGCCCGCCTTGACCGGGTCGAGACGCGCGGCCAATTCCGGGTCCTGCGTCGTGATACCGGCCGGATCGCGGCCTTCATGCCAATCGTCGTAAGCGCCCGCCGTGGTGCCAAGTTTCTTATATTCTTCTTCCCACTTCGGGTCATTGTCGCCGAGCGCGATCAGCGCCGCCGTGCCAATGGCAACGGCATCGGCACCAAGTGCCAGCGCCTTCGCCACATCGGCGCCATTACGGATGCCGCCGGAGACGATCAACTGCACCTTGCGATGCATGTCGAGGTCCTGGAGCGCCTTCACCGCCGGGCGGATCGCCGCGAGGATCGGCAAGCCGACATGTTCGATGAAGACGTCCTGCGTCGCCGCCGTACCGCCCTGCATGCCATCGAGCACCACGACATCGGCGCCGGACTTTACCGCCAAAGCGGTATCGTAATATGGGCGGGTGGCACCAACCTTCACATAGATCGGCTTTTCCCAATTGGTGATCTCACGCAATTCCTGAATCTTGATGGTGAGATCGTCCGGGCCGGTCCAGTCGGGGTGGCGGCAAGCGCTGCGCTGGTCGATGCCCTTCGGCAGGTTACGCATCTTGGCGACGCGATCGGAAATCTTCTGGCCCAGCAGCATGCCGCCGCCGCCCGGCTTGGCACCCTGGCCGACCACGACTTCGATGGCATCGGCCTTGCGCAGGTCATTCGGATTCATGCCGTAACGCGACGGCAGATATTGATAGACCAGGATCTGCGAATGGCCACGTTCTTCCGGCGTCATGCCACCGTCACCGGTCGTCGTGCTGGTGCCCATGGCGGTTGCGCCACGGCCCAGGGCTTCCTTCGCCGGACCCGATAGGGCGCCGAAGCTCATGCCGGCAATGGTCACCGGAATCTTGAGCTCGATTGGCTTCTTCGCAAAGCGGGTGCCCAACACGACATTGGTGCCGCACTTTTCGCGATAACCTTCCAGCGGGTAACGCGAGATCGACGCACCGAGAAACAGCAGGTCGTCGAAATGCGGGACGCGACGCTTGGTGCCGGCACCACGGATATCATAGATGCCGGTCGCCGCGGCGCGTTGAATTTCCGCAATGGAATGCTGATCGAAAGTCGCCGAGAAGCGCGGCGGTGTATAGAAAGGGGTATTGGTCGGAGCGCTCATATCGGACTCTTTCATCAATAGGAAGAAGCGTTGTCGACATGGAAGTTGTAGAGCTTCCGGGCAGAGCCGTAGCGCTTGAACTTCTTCGGATCGGCGTCGATGCCGGCTTTCTTCAGCAGACGTTCCAGCTTGGCCAGATGGTGCGGCGTCATTTGCTTTTCGACGCAATCCGAACCGAGGCTTTCGACCTTCCCCTGAACATAGAGACGGGCTTCATAGATCGAATCACCGAGGCTTGACCCGGCATCGCCACAGACGACCAGGCTGCCGCTCTGCGCCATGAAGCCGCTCATCGCTCCGACCGAACCGCCGACCACGATATCGATGCCCTTCATGGAAATGCCGCAACGCGTGCCGGCATCACCTTCGATGACGAGCAAGCCGCCCTGGCCCGTCGCACCGGCAGCGGAACTGGCATTGCCCTTCACGCGGACTTCGCCCGACATCATATTTTCCGCGACACCCATGCCGCATTGGCCATGAACGACGACGGTCGCTTCCTGGTTCATGCCGGCGCAGTAATAGCCGATATGACCGTCGACATGCACCTCGATCGGTTGGGTCAGTCCCACGGCGCAGGCATGCTCGCCATGAAGGTTGGTCAACTTCCACAGACGCTCATTGCTGTCGGCGGAAAGCGATTGAAGCCGCTGATTGACTTCGCGCAGCGGCGTCTTCGTAAGGTCGATTACGTTCATGGCGTTTACTGCAGGCTCCAGGTGTAAACTGTGGAAGGAGCGGGCTCCCAGATTTTTGCCTTCTCGACATTGGGCAAATAAGCAAGGCTGCGGAATTCCGACGCCATCGCGACCCAGTCGTCATTCTCCGCCATCACTGCCGGCTTGCAGGCAATGCCGTCGCGCACGACGGCAAAACCGTCCTTGGTGCCCATGGTGAAGGTGAAGAAACCATCGAGGTCCTTCAGACCCGCTTCCATGGCTTCCTTCAACGTGGCGCCTTCCGACAGGCGATAGGCGAAGTAGCGTGCCGCGACTTCGGAATCGTTGTCCGTTTCGAATTCCTGGCCGTTCTTGCGCAGCCACTTCCGCAGGTTGTTGTGATTGCTGAGCGAGCCGTTGTGCACCAGGCACATATCGGCCGCCGGGGTGAAGGGATGCGAGCCTTCGGTCGTCACGGCGCTTTCGGTCGCCATGCGAGTATGGCCGATGGCATGGCTGCCTTCCATGTTCTTCAGGCCGTAGCGCGCCGCCACCTCGGCCGGCAAGCCCATATCCTTGTAGACTTCCATGAGCTGGCCATAGCCCATGATGCGGACATCGGGATGTTCGCTGCGGATCCAGGGCAGCACTTTTTCTTCATCGGCCTGTGCCACCAGCAGAGCGTGATTGCCCTTCTGCGTGGCTTCCGTCTTGGCGTTGAGCGCCTTGCCAAGATCAACCGCGAGATTGCGCCACGGATAGGCGGTATCCGGGTTGAAGAGTGTCAACTTGCAGCGGTCGTCAGCGACCGGACTGTGATAGACGGCGATGCCTGCGCTGTCCGGGCCACGCTCGGTCATGCCGATCAGCATAGTTTCGAGATGGGCTCCCAGCTTGGAGCGCAGACTGGGGTTCTTCAGAAACAACCCGACAATTCCGCACATGTTGGTTTCCTCGACGATAGTTGGCTTTTGACGGCCAGATCGGCCTGTTGAAAAGCCTAGTCGAGTCCAACGGGGAATTCAAGTACAGTAAACAAATTTTCCTCTCAGGAAACGCCGATTTTTTCCGTGAGAGGACCAGCAAAGGCGGTCAGTCGGTGTCGCTCGGGGTGCGCGAATAAGTGATGACCGAGATATACTTGGCGGGCAATTTTCGTAATTCTTCAGGCCCATGCGGGGCGTCTGAATCGAAGAAAAGGCTGTCGCCGGGGCCCAGCAGGTAAGTCTTGTCGCCGTGCCGATACCCGACCTCGCCTTCCAGCATATAAATGAATTCGATGCCGTCATGCTGGAACACGGGAAAGACATCGGAATCCTGGGTCAGCGTAATGAGATAAGGTTCGACCGCCAGGCTGCGGCTCAAGGAATGGCCGAGCAGTTGATACTGATGTCCGGCACGAGTGCCCCGGCGTTCGATGGTGAGGCCCTGCCCGGCTTTGACGAAGGTCGCGTTGCGCTCTTCCTCGAATTTGCGGAACAAGGCCGTGACCGGCACGTGCAATGCCCGCGACAACTCCTGCAATGTCGCCAGTGAAGGAGATGTCTGGCCGTTCTCGATCTTCGACAACATGCCGGCGGAGAGATTGGCAGCCGCCGCCAGTTCCGCCACCGTCATATTGAGCTGGCGGCGAAATTCGCGCACTTCATGGCCGATGGATTTCTCCAAGCCGCCGTCACGATTGGCGGCTTTATGCGGATCCTGGAATTCCAGGACCGGGGCAGCCTCTGTTTCTACTTCTTCTGGTATCGCCTTTTTGCTGGCCTGATCCGAATTCTGCGTTTTTGTTGATGTTTTCTTCGTTGCCTGTCGGGCCAAATCAAAAACTCCCTAAACCGGCACGCGCTGCCGTAACCGTAACCACTTTACGTCCGTTACAGGGAAAATACGCCCTTCCAGCCGATTCAGCAAATCGTCACGAGTCGCCACATTCTCAGCTATTACGCGCGCCGCTATTGCGGTCGTCGATCGTCGCGCGGCCGGCAACCGAAATTATGGCGATAGGCTTTGGCGAAATGCGACAGCGCCACGAAACCGCAAGCGACGGCGACTTCCGCCACAGACAAGCTGGTTTGGCGCAGCATGCGGCGCGCACGCTCCAGGCGCAGGCGCATGTGATAGCGTGCCGGGGTGCAACCCAGATGCCGTTTGCAAAGCCGTTCCAGTTGACGCTGCGAAACACCGACCTGGCTGGCCAGATGATGCGGCGGCACCGGCTCCTCCACCGTCTGCTCCATCAGCTCGATGGCACGGAGCACCACGGGATTGGCCACGCCCATGCGGTGACGCATATTGCGCTGATCATCGGCCGGGGCGCGAATGGCACCGTGCAGGAACTGTTCGGCAATCGACCGTGCCAGTTCCGGGCCATGATGATTGCGGATGGTCTGCAACATGAGATCGAGCGCCGAGGTCGCCCCGGCACAGGTCACGACACCATCGTCGATGACGAAAAGATCGTGGCACAATTCATGTTCGGGGAAGGCTTCCTGGAAGGAATCCAGATAGTCCCAATGAACCGTACAGCGGCGCCCCTGCAGCAATCCGGCGCGGGCCAGGATGAAGCTGCCCGTACTGACAGCGCCCACCGCCGCGCCATGACGGCGCAGCCGGCGGAGAACCGCCTCGACCTCCAGGTCGCGATATTGTTCGCCCTGGGTGCCGGCGCAAACAATCAGCATGTCGAGATTATCGAGGCGAATATCGGTCAGCGGCTGTGTCTGCAGGCCGATACCGCTATTCGACAGCACCTCACCGCCCTGCGACGAGAACAAGGTCCAGTCGTAGAGCGTCTTGCCGGACATCCGGTTGGCACCCCGTGCCGGTTCGATCACCGATGCAAAGGACATCAGGGCGAAACCAGGCACCAGGAACAGGCCGACATGGAAGGCCGGAGCGCCGGTTGGGCGGGCCTCGAGAAAATCACTGCGTCGATCGGCTGCAACAGTCTGCGACTGTTTCAGGGGTAAATCCCGGCGTGTTTCCTGACGCCGAACATCCAACACTAACATGGCCCGGCCCTCCCGAAATTTTCCTAACGAACTATCCTTCTAGTCGGCGCAGCGCGTTCAAGCCGACCGGCCCGCCGTTAAACTCCTTCATTGCATCCTGAACCGCCGGCCAGAGGTAATCGGCCGAGGCAATATCCGCCAGCAGGTGATAGGCCGGCGTCGTTCCAAGATCGGTGCGGATGATGATTCCGCTCATCTTGGCAATCGATGTCTGGGCGATCTGGCCGACGGCGAATTTATGCAGCCGGAAATCGATGCCGCAGATCTTGGCAAACATATCGGGCGCATGCTGCCCGGTGACCATGAACCAGGCATGGCTGTCCTGGCGCGGCGTCGGATAACCGATCGCCTTGCGCGGCTTTTCGCTGCCCCAGGCCCAGCTCTGATTCAAACGGTCGATCAACTGTCCGGATCCGGCGAGGCTGTCGACCAGGAAAATCTCCGTCGGCGCCAGCCGTGCTGCCCATTCCCCGCCCGATTGGCGATAGGCGACATTGCTCTCCTGACCGATGGTCAATCCCTGCGTCTGCAGCCATTCCACGGTTCCGGTTCCCTTGAAACCGGTTCGCGGCAACACCGACAGATCGGCAATGCCCATAGCCTTGGCACGGTCCAGTTCGACGGCTTCATTATTGCCATAGCGAATGGCAACGGCGCCGCCATTCACTTCGGCAAACTCCGCGCCGGCCTGCTGCAACTGCCGATACAGGAAGCTGCGACGCTGCAGGCCATTGGGAACGGTTTTCGGCAAAGCGTTCATCGCTTACATCTCCTGCCGCTTGTTCTCAGGATCGAAGAAGGGAATCGGCACCACCGTTCCCTGAATGATGCGGCCGCCATGAACCTTGATATCGAAGGTACTGCCGGGCTGCGCATCGTCCGGATGCACATAGGCCAGGCCCACAACCTTCTTCAGGCTCGGCGAATGCACGGCCGAGGTGACGCGGCCGACGATGGCCGATCCCTTCAGGACCAGATGGCATTCTTCCGGACAAGGATCATCGGCATTCTTCAAGGTGAAGCCGACCAGCTTGCGCGTCAGGCCGTTCTTCAATTGAATTTCCGCCGACCGGCCGCCCACATGGAACGGCTTGCTCTTTGCAACCGCCCAGGGCATGTCGGCTTCATAGGCATTGGTCAGACCGTCGGTATCCTGGCTGACGATAATATGCCCCTTCTCAAGACGCAGCACGCGCTGTGCTTCGACGCCGAAAGGACGAATGCCGTTCAAGCCGCCGGCCGCCATGAGCGCATCCCACAAGGCTTCACCATAGCTGGCCGGGACGTGGATTTCGTAGCCGAGTTCACCGACGAAACCGACGCGCATCAGCCTTGCCGGAATACCGGCCACCGTGCCCATCCGAACGCCGAGATAGGGGAAACCTTCCGGCGACAGATCGATGTCATGGCAGACCCGCGCCAGGACTTCGCGCGACTTCGGTCCGGCGATATTAACACCTGCATAAGCCGCGGTGACGTTGGCAACGTCGACATCGAGCCGCCACTGGGCATTCCATTGCAGCATCTGCCGATAGACACCATCGACACCGCTGGTGGTCGCCGTGACGTAGAAGTGCTCGTCATGGAACCGGCAGGCAACGCCGTCATCGGTGATGACACCTGTCTGATCGGTCATCAACAGATAGCGCGACCGGCCGACCTGAAGCTTCGTATAGGTGAAGGTGTACATCCGGTTCAGGAATTCCGCGGCATCCGGACCACGGACATCCAGCCCGCCCAAGGTCGACACATCGATCAGGCCGACATTGTTGCGGACGTTGTTCACCTCATCGCGGATGATCTGGTCGCGATCCGCCTTGGCGCCATAATAACCCGGGCGCCACCACAGACCAGCGGGCATCATCTGGGCGCCCAGTTCGAGGTGCCGATGATGCATGGCGGTACGGCGTTCCGGATCGAAAATCCGGCCGGCGAGATGGCCGAACTTCTCCGGCGTATAAGGCGGGCGCTGGGTGGTCACGCTCATATTGCGCAGATCCATCCCGGTTTCCCGTGATACGATGCGGACAGCAGCCACCGCCGAATGCTTGCCCTGGCTTGGGCCCATGCCGACGGTCGAATAGCGCTTCAGCAATTCGACGCTGTCATAGCCGTCATGGATGCCGTTGATGAGATCTTCGATCTTCAGGTCTTCATCGAAATCGACAAATTCCATTCCCTTGGCATGGGGGAAGATCGGCCAGGGATGGGTCTGCTCCTCGGCGCCGCGCTCCACCGGCGGGGCCAGCTCGCTGCCCCGTTCGAAGCCGGCATCCTTGGCGGCAGCCCAACCGGCATAGCGGCCATCCGCGAGTACAGCGGAGAGATCGAAGGTGTTGTTGACCGAACCGGCCGCGAATACATGGGCCGGCACGGCTTCCGGCTTGAACATATGCGAGCGCGTGTCATAGCCGAACTTGGTGCCGGCATGATGCAGCAATTGACCGGCCGGGCTGTAGCCGACCGACATCAACACCGTGTCGCAAGCATATTCGGCGACGGCCTTGCCGAGCTCGCCTTCGCCAATGATCGGCGCCACGGAGACGCCGCTCACATGCTTCTTCTGGCCGATATGCATGGCTTCGGCGATGGCATGGCCGGTGCGGATTTCGATACCGGCGCGTTGCACGGCCTTGGTCATCGTATCCTGCGGCGGTGTGGGCCGGAGATCGATAACGGCGGCAACCTCGATGCCAGCCTCGAGCAGATCGAGCGCCTGACCGTAACCGTCGCGGTTTGCCGTCAGGATCACCGCCCGCTTGCCGGGCCGCACGCCATAGAGATGAATCAGGCGCTGCGCGGCCGAGCCCATCATGATGCCGGGCAGGTCGTTGTTGCGGAACACCGCCGGCTGCTCGATCGAGCCCGTGGCGAGGACCACCGCCTTGACACGCAATTTATGGAAGCGATTGCCCTGGATGACCGGCAGCCAATTATCGGCAAACCAGCCGGAGCAGATGGCATTCGTCATGACGGTGATATTCGGCTGCAGCCGGACCCGGCTCGCCAGTTCACCGCTGGTGCGGCTGCCGCCATCGCCGGTCTCATCGAAACGCGCGTAATTGAGGCTGCCGCCAAGCTGCGGGCTCTCCTCGACCAGGATCACCTCGGCGCCGGTTTCCGCCGCCTGCAAGGCCGCCGCCAAACCGGCCGGGCCCCCGCCGATCACGGCGACATCGGCGAAGAGATACTTCTTGTCATAATAGCTGTGATGGAAATCGGCCTTGAGGTCGATCTTGCCGAGGCCGGCCATGGCCCGGACGATCGGCTCCCAGAAGCGCCAGGAGTCACGTTTCTCGTGGAAGGTCTTGTAGTAGAACCCGACCGGCAGGAACTTCTTGACCAGTTCCACCATGCGGCCGCGATCGGCTTCCAAGGTGCCGATATAGTTCTGACCTTCGATCGCCATGTCCGGTTCAATGGCGCGCTTGTCCGCCAGGCAATTCGGCTCATCGCCGATCTGCACCAGCGTATTGGCGTCCTGGCCGATCATGGTCAGCACACCGCGCGGACGGTGATACTTGAACGACCGCGAAATCATCCAGGCATCGTTCGCCGCCAGGGCGCTGGCAACGGTATCGCCGGCATAGCCGGTGAAGCTGTGGCCTTCGAAGGTGAAGGTGATCTGTTTGCTGCGATCAATCAGCAAGCCACGCGGCGCGGGCAGACGGTTGATCCCCCCCATTTGATTGGACGCCGTCATTTCTTGTCCTCACTCTGCTTGGCAAATTCGACGCGCTTATTGAAGATCTCGCCGGCCGGATAGGTGCGGACGATCTCGTCCGTCACGGTATTGCGCTCGGCGATGAACCAATACGAGGTCGGCACATGGCACCACCATTCGCGCACCACGCCAGCCGTATTGTTTTCGATGAAGCAATACTCGCCCCATTCCAGGTCACTGACCGACTTGGGATCCGGCATGATGCTGACTTCGCCGCCCCAGACGAATTCGCTGATATTGCGCGGTCCGTTCAGCGGGCAATTCATGATTTTCATAACCGCCCTCCCCTCAATGGCCGACCGAAGCCGCGCCCTTTTCGCCCACCTGGGCGAAATTGACGAAACGTTCCAGGTTGAACGGCTTGATCAGGTCGTGCGGTTCGCCGGTCGCAATGGTATGGGCCATGGTGAGGCCGCAAACCGGCGTCGCCTTGAAGCCCCAGGTGCCCCAACCGCTATCAATGTAGTAATTCTCGACCGGCGTCTTGCCCATGATCGGACTGAAATCGGGCGTCATATCGGCCATGCCGGCCCATTGCCGCAGGACCTTCAATTCGCCCAGCATCGGCAGCAGTTCCAGCATGTGGCCGAGCAGGCCTTCCTTGAAGTCCAAGGTCGACCGCGTCGAATAGAGCGAATACGGGTCGGTCGAGCCGCCCATCACCAATTCGCCGCGCGAGGATTGCGAGACATAGACATGCAGGCTGCCCGACACGATGATCTGGTCGAGGAAGGGCTTCACCGGCACGGAAACGCAAGCCTGCAGCGGGATGGTGCGGATCGGCAGGCGGAAGCCGGCCATCTTCGCGACCAGGGAGGACGAGCCCGCCGTCGCCTGCATGACCTTATTGGCATAAACCGTCCCGCGGGTCGTCTGCACCCCCTTGACCACGCCATTCTCGACGATGACCCCGGTCACCGCCGTCTGCTGATGGATTTCGACACCGGCCTCGGCGGCGCCACGGGCATAGCCCCAGGCAACGGCATCGTGGCGGGCGATCGATCCCGGCGGATGATAGAGCGCGCCCAGGATGGGATAGCGGACCTTGTCCGACAGATTGAGCGACGGGCACAGCTTGGCGATATCTTCCGGATAGATCAGTTCGGAATTGACGCCGAGCTGCTTGTTCACTTCGGCGCGCCAGCGGCTGGTCCGCATCGCCGCATCGGTATGGGCGAGCGTGAAATGGCCGCGTTCCGAATACAAGATGTTGTAGTCGGTTTCCTGGCTCAACTCCTGATAGAGCTGCACCGACTTGTCGTAGAAGGCGACACCTTCCGGCGTCAGGTAGTTCGAGCGGACAATCGCCGTGTTCCGCGCCGTATTGCCCCCGGCCAGATAGCCCTTCTCCAGCACGCAGACATTGGTGATGCCGTGATACCGGGAGAGATAATAGGCGCAGGCAAGGGCATGGCCGCCACCGCCGATAATGACCACGTCATAGGTCGATTTCAGGTCCTTGGGCGCTGGAAAATGGCGCCGCGCCGGATATTTTTTTGAGAACCCGTACCTAAATAGGCCGGATGGGACGAAGGCTGGCAACATGATCAGATCACCGCTCCTGACTCGGGTATATGGAGGCTAGCGCAATGTTTCCTGCGGTTCAACGAATTTTCCCCTGCATAAAATAATACCCTATAATCGGCATCGCTTTTGTCGATTCCGATACAGGATAGGTGACGGGGGGCCGGCAACCTCCAATTTTTCGCCAGTTTTTTACAACGCGCCGACGAAAGCTCAGAATGCGGTGAGGCCCGGGAATGGGGAACAAGCCGGGGCAAGTGCGAAGGGAGACGGCATGAGCAGCGACAATGTTGTCCTGATCGGCGAAGCCGCCGAGGAACTGCGTGACGAATTTCTCCACTGGCAATGCCGGTTGCGCCAGATGGCGATGCGCGAACAGGCAGGCCGCCCGAGCCGCGGCATGCGGCCCAAGGTGGAAACCAGGCAGGGCGAGGAGCTGTCGCCGGGGATCGTGGTGCTGATCCACAAGGCTGATAGCGAAGACAGCACGGCCTTGTTCCGGCACCAGGTTTTGAAGACCCAGGATCCGGTCGAAAGATGGGAAAAAGCCGTCGACCACCTGGCCGCCGCCTATTTCCAGCGGCACCGCGAATTCAGCGATACCCTGACCGCTTTGTTCGGTCCCGGACCCGGCCTGCCTGATCGTCTGCTCAATCACCGTCATGTCGTCCTGGAATTCTATGAGTTCAGCCGCCGCTATCGCCTGCCTTGCGCGGTCGAGGAACTGGCGGAAAGCGATGTCATTTTCCAGAACACCTACTGGCATAACCGGCTGTTCAACCCCAACCTGCCGGCCGGTATCCGCATTCTCGCTTTCCACCCCGACTGGTCGCATGCCTCGGTCATCACCGAGGAAGAAATGGAATAGGCAGCCGCCCTCGCCCGCCTGCGATCCTGCCGGTCGCCTCTGCATCGCCGATAAAAAAAGTCCCCGCGCCGGATCATCCGGCGACGGGGACGGCCTCGAGCCCGTTAGAACTTCCGATAGGCCTTGTTCAAATCGACCATCGGATGTTTCTTGGACATCTGGAACTTGATCAGCAGTTCACGCGCGATCATGTCCCTGTCCTGCTGGTTGTCCGGCAGCTTGATATTGGGCGGTACGGTCACCCAGCCATTGATGTTCCGGTCGAAGACGGCGGCCCTGCCCTCTTCGTAACCCATATGAACATCCTCCAGCCAATTGAGATCGTCCCAGCCCATGATCTCCATATACTTTTTGAGAAAGGGCGTGACGCGGCCGTAATCGGGCACCAGATTCACATCATAGCGATAGCCGATATGTTGTCCGATTTCCTTCTCGCGCGCCGTATCGAGACCGGATTCCTTGAGGAACTTGTCGACATCCTCTTTCTTCTGCGCCATGTCACACTCCCTCAATAACGGGTCATGTCGGGACGGCCGACCGTGTGCTGCGAGCCGGCCAGCGGCACCTGCGCCAGCGCCGATGCCTCCATCGTCAGCGCCGCCAGATCTTCCGGCTCCAGGGAATGCACATTGGTCTTGCCGCAAGCACGGGCCATCATCTGCGCTTCGATGGTCAGGCAATGCAGGAAGTTATAGACCCGCTCGGCTGCCTCATCCGGATCCAGCCGCTTGCGCAGAACAGGATCCTGCGTCGTCACACCGACCGGGCAACGGCCGGTATGGCAGTGATAGCAATAGCCGGGTTCTACCCCGATCTCGCGCTCGTAATCGGCTTCCGGAATATCCTTGTTGCAGTTCAACGCCATCAAGGCCGAGTGACCGATGGCGACGGCATCGGCACCGAGCGCCAAGGCTTTCGCCACATCGCCGCCATTGCGGATGCCGCCGGCATAGACCAGGCTGATTTCACCGGACTTGCCGACATCGTCCAGGGCTTTGCGGGCCTGGCGGATCGCCGCGATACCGGGCACGCCGGTCTCTTCCGTGGCGATATGCGGGCCGGCGCCCGTCCCACCTTCCATCCCATCGATATAGATGGAATCCGGGTCCGTCTTCGCCGCCATGCGGACATCGTCATAGACACGCGCCGCCCCCAGCTTCAACTGGATGGGGATTTCCCAATTGGTCGCCTCGCGGATTTCCTGGATCTTCAGGGCGAGATCATCCGGCCCCAGCCAGTCGGGATGGCGTGCCGGTGAGCGCTGATCGATACCGGCCGGCAAGGAGCGCATCTCCGCCACCTGATCGGTCACCTTCTGGCCCATCAGATGGCCGCCGAGACCGACCTTGCAGCCTTGGCCGATGAAAAACTCGCAGGCATCGGCCAATTGCAGGTGATGCGGATTGAAGCCATAGCGCGACTGGATGCATTGATAGAACCATTTCGAGCTATAGCGCCGCTCATCGGGGATCATGCCGCCTTCACCGGAACAGGTTGCGGTGCCGGCCATGGTGGCACCCCGCGCCAAGGCGATCTTAGCTTCGAAGCTCAGCGCCCCGAAACTCATGCCGGTGATATAGACCGGCACATCCAGCACCAGCGGCCGCTTGGCGCGTGGCCCGATCACCGTCTTGGTATCGCATTTCTCGCGATATCCCTCGATGACAAACCGCGTCAGCGTCCCCGGCAGGAATGTCAGATCGTCCCAGGTGGGGATTTTCTTGAACAAAGAGAAGCCGCGCATACGGTAGCGGCCAAGCTCGGATTTGATGTGGATGTCGTCGATGACCGCAGGTGGAAAAATAAAGCTGTTGCCCAAGCGATGCGTATCGCGCGCCAGCGGCTTCTTTTTCAGCTTCGGATCGGCCTTCGGAGATTTTCTTTCTTTTGCCATCGTCATCTCCCTCTATCGCGCGATTACAGAATGAGCTTCTTTTCGCTGGGTTCGAGATTGTCGTAGTTCCAGAGCTGTTTGCCCGCCACGATCTTGGTCATGTTCTTGACGCCATTCGGCGCTTTCATGTCGTATTGCTTCAGCTTGCGTTCCAGCCAGTGGCAGTCGAGATCGGTCATCTCGCCGGGAACCGCATCCACGCCCAGCCCTTCGATCTTGCCGCCGACATAGATCGTCCCGTCATACATGGAATCGCCGAGATTCTTGCCGGCATCGCCCAGCACCACCATGCGTCCACGCTGCATCATGAAGCCGCAAAACGCGCCGCATCGGCCGCCGACGAGGATGGTGCCGCCTTTCATGTCGATGCCCATGCGGGCGCCGACATCGCCTTTGCAGACCAGATCGCCACCACGAATCGCCGCCCCGAAAGTGGAGCCGGCGTTCTTTTCGATGACGACCGTGCCGGCCAGCATGTTCTCGCCACAGGACCAGCCGACACGACCCTTGATGTGAATATTCGGTCCGTCGATCAGGCCGCAGCCGAAATAACCGAGGCTGCCCTCGACATGCAGATGGAGGCGATTGAGAATGCCGACGGCGAGTGCATGCTTGGCGCCCGGATTCTTCATCACGATGGTGCCGTTGCCGGCCTTCATCAGCTCACGCAGCTTCAGATTGATTTCCGATGTGCTGAGATTCGCGGCATCGAATTCCGCCCGTTTGTTGAAATCGACGTCGTAAGCGCCCGGATATGTGAAATTCTCTTCCTCTTCGGGCGAGAAGAAGCGTTGCTGGGTGCGCCCGGAAAGCTTTTCCGTATGCATCCCCATGTCATGTGATTTCGTGCGAAGTGCCATGTTGTCGGCTCCCTTCCCTATCGCTTCCAGACCCGGACTTCGCCTTCATAAGGATCGAAGGTATCGATCTCATGTGGGAAGACGCTGCGGATGGCGACCTCTTCCGAGGCCAGAGCGATGAATTCGTCGCTCTCATAGAGAACCATCGGTTTCGCGGCCATGACATCCTTGGCCATGCCGAGTGAATCCGATGTCGCGACGAGGTATGTGAAGACGCCGTCCAACTCGTCGATCGAGTCCTTCATGGCGTCTTCCAGTTCGGCGCCCTGCTGCATCTTGTCGGCAAGATAGACGGCGATCAGTTCGGAATCGCAATTCGACATGAAGCGATGGCCGCGCCGCTCCAAAGTCCGCCGTCCGGTCCAGTAATTGGTCAACTGGCCGTTATGGACGACGGAAACATCGGCGAACGGATAGGCCCAGTAAGGATGGGCGGATCGGATATCGACATCCGATTCCGTCGCCATCCGGGTATGACCGAGACCGTGACTACCCGTGAAGCCATTCAGCTGATACTGGCCTGATACCCGCGTCGCATCACCAAGATCCTTGACCAGTTCCAGACCGTAACCAAGGGAAAGAATCTCGGCGCCATCGATATCCTCGATATAGTCGGCCAGCTTCCGCTTATCGCCGCCATAATCGATCGTGTAGCGGAAAGCATATTCCGTCGCCTCGTCTTCGCTCACGATGGTCGCGCCCAGTTCCTTCAATCGGCGGTCGACCTCCTTCCGGCGTTCCTTCACCTGATCATGAATGTGGAAGCCGGTTTTCATTTCATCCTGTTCGGCCACCTTGAATCGCATGACCAGGGTGTTTCCCTTCGGCGATCCGTAAAGCGCAAATCCGGTGGAATCCGGCCCTCGATGCTTCAGCGATTGAAGCATCGAGGTCATCTCCTTGCCGATGTTACCGGTCTTGCCGCGATGGATGAGTCCCGCAATGCCGCACATTGTCGTTCTCCCTATTCTATTCCACTGAACTGCCGGTTCTCAGGGCAGGCAATCCCAGTAGGTCTCCAGATCCCATTCGGTCACCGTCGACATGAAGCGCTCCCATTCATCGCGCTTATAGTGCATGAAGACCCGGTACATTTCGTCCGGCATGGCTGATCTAATGACCTCGTCCTTCTCCAGCTCGCTCAAGGCATCGCCCAGGGACAGCGGCAGCTTCTTCACTTTCTTGCCGGCAGACATCGCTTCGTAGATGTTGCGCTCTTCCGGCTCGCCCGGATCGTATTTGTTGGTGATGCCATCATCGAAGGCTTTCAGGAGCGTGGCGGCCATCAGATAGGGATTCACGGCCGCATCGACCGAGCGGTATTCGAAGCGCCCAGGCGCCGAGATACGCAAGGCGCAGGTGCGGTTCTGATAGCCCCAATCGGCGAAAACGGGCGCCCAGAAGCCGGTATCCCATAGGCGCCGGTAAGAATTGACCGTCGATGAGCCGATGGCCGTCAAGGCGCCGAGATGTTTGATGACGCCACCGATGCAGTTCAAACCGATCGGACCCGGCTTGTGTTCGCCCTTCAGTGGGAGGAAGGTGTTCTCGCCTCCCTTCCGATAGGAAAAGGTGTCCTTCAGTCCCGGCAGCGGCTTGTTATGCAGATCCTTCATCTCATCTTCGCCGCCACGCCAGAGCGACAGGTTGTGGTGGCAGCCGGATGCCGAGACACCCATGAAGGGTTTCGGCATAAAGCAAGCGATGAGATTGAATTCACGCGCGACTTGGGCGCAGATCTGGCGATAGGTCGTCAGGCGATCGGCCGTCCGCAGGCAGTCATCGAACATGAAGTTCAATTCGAGCTGGCCCGGCGCGTCTTCATGATCGCCCTGGATCATGTCGAGGCCCATTGCCGTTGCATATTCGATGACCCGCATGAAGACCGGACGCAGGCTTTCGAACTGATCGATGTGATAGCAATTCGGCTTCGAAAAGCCGCCGGAAGGCAATCCGTTCTCGCCTTTCTTCAGCCACATCATTTCCGGTTCGCAGCCGTGGCGCAGATGCAGGCCTTTGTGCTTCTTCTGGAATTCCTGGTGGATCAGGCGCAAATTGCCGCGGCAATCGGATGTCAGATGGCCACCGGGATTCTTCCGCTCCTCGCGATTGCGGAAGCAGGTACAGAAAACCCGTGCGACGCGCTTATCCCAGGGCAATTGCACGAAAGTTTCCGGGTCGGGAATGCCGACCAGTTCGGATGCTTCCGGCCCATAGCCGATATAGCTGCGATGGCGGTCGATATAGAGGTTGGCGGTCGAGCCATAGACGAGCTGGAAGCCGCGTTCGGCGATCGATTCCCAATGATCCGCCGGAATGCCCTTGCCGACGATGCGGCCGGTCACCGAGACGAACTGGTAGTAGATGTATTTGATGCCAAGCTCGTTGATCTTGGACCGCACTTGCTTGACCAGTTCCTTGCGACCCTTTTGCGCGACATGCGCGTCGAGATCGGTTGTTCCGCCCCGTGCAATGACGGGAGCCTTCGTGCTGCTTGTTCCGCTTGAGCGTGCTTTGGACGTTACATGCGCCTCGAGGTCGGTCATTTCATTCCTCCCAATTGGCGGTGGCTTCATGCCACCTGTTTCCTACGCTTGGCGGTTTTCACCACCTCCATCTGTTTTCGGGTGATCGTGATAATGATGCCGGGACGCGGCTCGGCCGCTCCCGATAGTTTCAGGATGATCGCTGACGACGCATGGCCGGGATCATGCGGACTTGGCCGGGCAAAAGCGGCCGAAAGACATGGTACAGAATTGGGCCCAATTCCATGTTATCGGTCCCGATACCAAAGAACTGAGTAACGCCAAGTAATAACTTGGACATCTCCCTTCCTCCATCGCTGTCTTGTCCGGCTCGAATGCCGGATCAGTGCGATCGGACGCCAATTTGGTGCTGTATTGGTATAGTTTTTATTGACCAGATCGGCCGGTCGTCTGCATAATCGAAGCACAAGCCGCCGCTCATGCCAACCAATTTTTTATAAAGGCACGCAAATGGCTAAAATTGGTGCTGAGAGCTCCGAACCGACCCGCGCTTTTCACGCGGGAGAACCGATCGCGCCGATCGATAACGGCAAGGGCTCGCCCTGGATTGCCGGGCAGCTTCGCCAGGCCATTCTCGATGGGATGTATAAGTACGGGGAGAAGCTGCCGGCCGAACGCCAGCTTGCCGAAGTCTACGGCGCATCGCGAACCACGGTGCGCCTGGCACTGGATCAACTGGAAACCGAGAAGCTGCTCGCGCGCCGGGTTGGCAGCGGCACCTTCGTCTCCTATCGCGCGGCGGCAGAGACAGCTTCCATCGCCGAAATCACCAGCCCTTTGGAACTGATCGAAGTGCGTCTGGCGATCGAGCCTTACATGACGCGCCTGGCGGTGTTGAACGCGACGTCACGCGACCTGGAGAAACTGGAAGAAGCCTGCCGTCATGCTGAAAGCGCCGGTAACGATCCGGCAAAATTCACCGATTGGGATACCACCTTCCACGTCCGGATCGCCGAGGCTGCGCATAATCCGCTGATGCTCTGGCTCTATCAGCAGGTGAGCGAAATTCGCGCTCATACGCAATGGGCGGCGATGCGCGACAAGATCCTCACCAATGAACGCATCACCGAATACAATCATCAGCATCGCGCCCTCTATGCCGCGATCCGCAGCCGGGATGTGGAAGGCGCCATGGCCATGGTGACCAGCCATCTGCATTACGCCCGACGCCAATTGATGGGCGCGGAAGGTGCTTAAACGGAAAAGGCCGGGTTGAACCCGGCCTTTTCGTTTCATATGCAATAAAACTAGCCGCGCATCAGCGGGCGGGTCAGGCAGGTCGGACCACCCTCACCCGGCACCGAAATGGCATCCGCCTCGATGACGTGAACTTTGCAGCCGGCGGCTTCCATCCGCTTCCTGGTCTCGGGATTCCCCTTGACCATGACGACTTCGCGGGGTGCGATCGCGAGGACGTTGCAGCCCATGCTGGCGAACTCACTGTCCGGCACCTCGACCAGAGTCATGCCCTTCGCCAGCAGCCATTCCCGGACCGGGATCGGCATCAGCGGCGAATAGACAAGCTGCAGGTCCTTATCGAGCGGGCTGATGATCGACATCAGATGGAAGACATCGGACGGCCCCTTGTAATGCGGCATCGCCGAAACCTCGACATGCACATCGGGTCCCACCAGGTTCTTGAACTGACGGATGCCTTCGTCATTGGTGCGGTAGGTGCGCCCGATCGCAACGGTCTTCTCATCCAGCCAGATCAGGTCGCCGCCTTCGATGCTGCCTTCACCGGTGATCGCGCCGAGAACCGGAATGCCGGCCCTTTCGAACGCCTGGCCGTGGATCGCCGGCTCGCCACGCCGCGCCGGCTTGCCCATGTTGCAGAGGATGACGCCCTTGGGGCACAATGCCGCGGCATCGCGCACATAAAGGCTGTCCATCGTCAAGCTGTCGTGATCCGGCAGATAAACGATCTCCGCCCCGACACTTTTGATCACCTCGGCGAAGCGATCGTGTTCACGCACCGCCAGATCGAAATCCGGGCGGGTGTGATAATTGAGGTCGCGCCATTCCGCATCGACCTTTGCCTGATTGCGCATGGCTTCCTGCGGCCGCCGCATGGCCAGCCGTTTCAGCCTTCCGAATTCGTTCATTCCCGTCAGCATGATGCTGCGCACTCTACCGATGCGGGCCGAGGAATCAAGAGCCCCTGGAAGCACCAATCCGGCTCACGAGGCAGCGTCAATCCGGCTCAACGCTCTACCGGTACCAGATGTTCGGCGCGGCAGCTAAGTGCCAGCGACATGCCCTGCTCGACCTGACGGTCCGGCGGCAGCCGCAACACGAAATCCTGGCCGGTCGTCTCGCTGCTGGCAAGCACGCGGTAATGGGCTCCCTGGAAGGTCGCCTCGCGTATCCGCGCGGTTCCCAAGCTGATTTCGCCCGCATCGCCGGTCTGGAGGTTTTCTGGACGAATGATGATCGTGATGCTGGCGCCGGCTGGCATCGTGTCCGAAAGCTGCAACCTGCCAATCGCCGTCTGGACATGCATCGAGGAAGCGCCATCGGCGTTCGTCACCTTACCGGCAATCTGCGTGCTTTCGCCCATGAAGGTGGCGGTGAAACGCGTCGCCGGGCGCTCATAAATACGCTTCGGCGTTCCCATATCCTCGATCCGCCCCTTGTTCATGACGACGATCAGGGATGCCAGGGCCATGGCTTCTTCCTGGTCGTGGGTGACATGAACGAAGCTGCGGCCGGTGCGCCGCTGCAGAGCCAGCAATTCATCCTGCATCTGGCGCCGCAGATTGAGATCGAGGGCGCCCAATGGTTCGTCCAGCAACAGGATCTCCGGCTCGACCACCAGGGCCCTGGCCAAGGCAACGCGTTGGCGCTGGCCACCCGACAATTCGTGAATGCCGCGCCCGCCGTAATCACCGAGGCCGACCAGCTCCAGGGCGGCGGCGATCCGCTGGCGGCGACCCGCGGCCGGAACACGCCGCATCTTCAGGCCGAAGCCGATATTGTTGGCAACCGACATATGCGGGAAGAGCGCATAATCCTGGAACAGGGTCGTGGTCGGGCGCTGCGCCGGGCTCAGCGCCGTCACGTCGCGGCCGGCAATACCGATGCGGCCGGAGCTCGGCACGATGAAGCCGCCGATGAGAGACAGCAGCGTCGTCTTGCCGCTGCCGGACGGCCCCAGCAGCACGACATAGGCGCCCTTTTCCACCTCCAAAGTCACTTCATCCAGGGCCACCACATCGCCATAGACCTTGCGGACGGCATCGATATCGAGATGAGGCTGGCTGGTCATGGACGACGCTTTCTGAACAACAGGACTTCGACGGTGACGAAAAGCAGGATCGAGCAGATGAAGATGAAGGAGCCGACCGCATTGGTTTGAGGATTGAGGCCACCGCGCAAGAGCGACCAGATGACGACCGGCAAGGTGACGTCGAAACGGGTCGTCAAGAAGGCGATGATGAATTCGTCCCAGGACAGCGTGAAGCACAGGCAGAAAGCCGCGATCAATGCCGGCGCGATCATCGGCATGGTGACCGCCGTCAGCACATGCCAGGTCGAGGCGCCGAGATCCCGCGCCGCCCATTCGATCTTGCGCTGATGTTCACCGAGCTGCGCCAGGCAGATGGCAAAGGCCAAGGGCATGTTGATGACCACATGGCCGACGATGACAATTCCCAGCGACGGCCCCAGCCCGACGGCGGACAAAGCCACCAGCAACCCCATGCCGACCAAAAGATAGCAAACCGCCAGCGGCAGAATGATGAGCCCCTGGATAGCCCGCCGCCCGCGAAATTCGTAGCGGGAAATGCCATAGGCAGCCAGGAAGCCGATGACGACTGATAGAGCGGACGAAACGACGCCCACCATCAGCGAATGACCGAGGGCGGCCATCATGCGGTCATTCGCCATGGCCGTCTCATACCACCGCAAGGTCGGCCCGTTGAACGGCGGCACCGGCAAACGCCCATCCTGGAACGAGAACAAGATCAGCATGGCGACCGGCAGCAGGATGAACACATAGCATGCCGCCAGGTAGAAATAGGACAGCAGGGTTCCGAGCCAAGCCTTCCCGCGCATGATCAAAGCCTCGACATGCGGAGCTGGCGTTGCAAGGCCAGATAGACGATGGCGACGATCAAGGTCAGGACCAGCGACATCGCCGATGCCATCGGCAGATCAAGCTGGCGCTGGAGCTGCATCATGATCACCTGCGGCAACAGCAGTTCCTTCATCCCGCCGAGAATCTGTGGTGTGATAAAATCGCCGATGCACAGCACCACGGTCAGAAAAGCGCCCACCGCCATGCCCGGCACGCTGAGCGGCAGGGTAACCGCCAGGAAACTACGGAAGGCCGATGCGCCGAGATCCTGTGCCGCCAGTACATAGCGCGGATTGATCTGCACCAGATTGGCATAGATCGTCAGCGCATTCAGCATGATGAAGAAATGCACGAAGCCGAGGGTCGTCGCACCGGCATTATAAGCGAGAATAATCGGCTTATCGCTCAGATGCAGCGCGCGCAGCGCCCAGTTGATCACGCCGGTTGGCGCCAGCACCAGAAGCCATGCATAGGAGCGCACGACATAGGAGGTCCAGAACGGCAGGATGGCGAAGGCCAGCGCCAAGCGTTGCCAACGCTTCGGTATTTTATAGGCAATGATATAGGCGAATGGATAAGCCAGGATCAGGCTGATCACCACGACAACCGCTGTCGTAACCACGGAATTCCAGATCGCCTGAACGTAAGCCGCCTCGCCGAAGAAGCGCTGGTAATTCTGCAGGCTGAATGACGACAGCGATCCATCCGGCGCCAGGGGCATCAGGCTATAGACCGCCATGATCACGATGGGTGCTGCAAAGAACAGCAATATCCAGGCGACCGCCGGCAGCGTGAAAGCAAATCCGGCAAGGCGCCCTCGGCGTGCCGCCCGGGCCTCCGTCGACTGCACGTCAACCGACTGCGCCATTCTCTTACCTGCTATCGTCGACATGATCCGGCCGGATTTCGCTGACAACATGCAAAATCCGGCCGGATCGGAAAGGTCAGTTGCTCTGCAACACCTGCGCCCACAAGGCCTGCAGCTCCTTGTCGAAGTCGCTGGTCATTTGCAGATAGGGATGCGAGACCTTGATGTAGCCCGGCTGGTCAGCCCAGCGCAGGATTTTCTTTTGTTCATCGTTCAGCACAGCCTTGCTGTTGGCCGGCATGCCCCAGTAGCAGGAGGACGTCGCCAGCTTGCCTTGCGCTTCGGGGCTGACGATATATTGCACGAACTTGGTCGCCAGATCCTTGTTGTTGGAAGCGGCAAAGACACCCAGGCCCTGCTGCCAGCGGACACCGCCCTGTGTGGGAATGACATAGTCCAGATCGGGATTGTCCTTGGCCATGCCGGCGGTCACCCATTCGCCGCCACCGACCAGGATATCGACCGCGCCGGTCGCCAGCGCCTGCTGCACCGTCGTCACATCGCCCACCATCGCCGCATTGGCCTTCAGCGCGATCAGCTTCTCCTTGATCGCCGGCAGGTCCGCTGAATTCAGATCGGCGGGCTTTTTGCCAAGGGCGATGGCGACATATTCGATCACCGGCACATAATAGTCATAGATGGCGATCCGACCCTTATATTTCGGGTCCCAGATCGCATTGATATCCTCCATGGCTTTGGGATCGACCGCCGCCTTGTTGAAGGCCACCGTGTTGTAGCCGAATTTCTCAGGCACCGTGTAGAGCGTGCCATCGACCGAGCTCAGCTTCGCATCCGCGATCTCGGCCGGAATATCGGCAAAGGGGAAATCCTTGGCGTTCAGCGGCGCCAGGATCTTCATCTGCACAAGGCGGCCCGTATCGGTCTGATCGACCACAAGCACGTCCCAATCGCCCGGCTTCGACTGCCCCAACACCGCCAAAGCTGCTGCCGTGCTGTCGATATCCTTGAAGTTGATCTTGACGTTATTGGCCTTCTCGAAGGGCTCCAGCAGCGCTGGATCTTCGTGATCGCACCAGGTCAGCACATTGAGATTGTCCGCCGCGACGGCAGTCGTCGTCAGCGACCAGAAGCTGATGCCTGATGCAAGCAGCGCCAGCGTCAAACGGGCATTCAGTTTATACGTCTTCCGAGATGTCATGGTCATTTATACCCCCTGCTGATGTCGTGCTTCATGACGGACGGCAAATGGCTGCGATCAATCGTGGCAGGCATGTGCGAACACGAACTTCTTCTCCCAGCCTAACAATTCCGCTCGCGTTTTACCGGCCAATCTGCCGCTTCGCTTATTTGCGCTTGACGAAAAATGAATGAACTACAAAATTAAGTCAATTCATTTTCCGCGGCCAAGCCGCATCATGGGGCCCCAATGGCAGGCTTGAGAGAACGGCAGAAAGCCACGCGGCATCGCGACATCCTGGAAGCGGCCGGAACGCTGTTCCGGCGCGCCGGCTATGCCGATACCAGCATCGAGGCGATCGCCGAGCGGGCCGAGGTCGCGCCGGGCACGGTCTATAATTACTTCCAATCCAAGGGCGACCTGCTGCTGGCCCTGGTTGCGCTCGATGGCGAGGAAGTGCGCAGCATCGGCAGCGAGATGATCGCCGAGCCGCATGCCGATGCTTTCTCCGCCGTGCAGAACCTGCTGGAATCCTATGTCGATCACTCGCTGGTTCATCTGACGAAAGAGCTCTGGCGCAATGCCATCGCGACCGCCCTCACCCAGCCAGACTCGCCATTCGGATTGGGCTATGCGGCATTGGATCGGAAACTGGCAAACCAGGTCGGCGATCTGGTCGCCTGTCTTCAGGAACAGGCGCTGATCGACCGGGAGATCGATGCCCGCGTTGCCGGCAACGTGCTGTTTGAGATCTGCAACAGCCTGTTCGTCGTCTTCGTGACCCAGGAAGCCATGCCGATGGAGCAGTTGAAACGGCGCATGGCGGAGCAGATCGTGCTGGTTTTCGCCGGGCTGCAGGGCAAGAATAGCGGCAGCACGCGACGGAAATAAGGGGCGGGACGAGATGGAAATTGCGACAGCGGAAACTTGGTATCAAACCAAATCGGTCGGTGACGGGATCACCTGGATATGGGAACCGCATATCAAGCCCTATTACCGCTGCAATATCTGGCATATCCGTGGGCGGGACCGCGATCTCCTGATCGATTCCGGGATGGGCGTGGTCAGCTTGCGGGAGCAGGTCCAACTGCTTGCCGAGCGGCCGTTACTGGCGGTGGCGACGCATACCCATTTCGATCACGTCGGCGCGCATCACGAATTTCCAGAACGGGCCGTCCATCTGGCCGAGGCGCATATCATGGTGCGTCCCGATCGCTACAACACCGTGGCCGATGACTACGTCACCGATGACATCTTCACCGCCTTGCCGCCGGGTGACTGGCAAGCCGGGCGATACAACGTGCAACCGGCTCCCGCCACCTGGCTGGTCGATGAAGGCGACCGCGTCGATCTCGGTGATCGCAATTTTGAGGTCCTGCATCTGCCCGGCCATTCACCGGGATCGATCGCTCTCCATGAGACGGCAACCGGCATCCTCTTCGCCGGCGACGTCATCTATGACGGTCCTCTCGCCTATGAGGTCTATCACACCGACATGGCCGATTATGTGCGCAGCATGCGACGTATCCTGGATCTGCAAGTGACCCAGGTCCATGGCGGCCATTTCGACAGTTTCGGCGGCGCGCGCATGCACGAAATCGCCCGCACCTTTCTCGCCGAACATGATCGTTGAGACGCGGCCTGCGCTAAGCCTTCATGCCGCTCAGCTTGTTGGTGTAGCGCGCGATGCGGCTGCAAGCCTCATCCAGGCTCTTTTCGTCGATGACGAAAGAAACCCGGACATGACCCTCGGCGCTGGGGCCGAAAGGGCTGGCATCCAGGACCGAAACGCCGGTTTCGTTATAGAGACCCCAAGCGAAATCATAGGCGGAAAGCCCGGTCTTGCGCACATCCAGCATCATGAACATGCCGGCTTCCGGCACATGACAGGACAGGCCCGGCACCTGGTTGAGACGTGCGATCGCCGTGTCGCGGCGGCGCTGATAAGCCTGCCGCATCGCCTCGACTTCCGGCACGTCATGGGTCAGCGCATAGGTAGCCGCATGCTGGATGAAAGGCGGCATGCCGTATTGATTGCAGAGACCCAGATTATGTACGTGATGGATCAGTTCCTCGGGGCCGACCATCCAGCCGATGCGCCAGCCGGTCATGGCATGGGATTTCGACAAGCTGCTCACCGTCACCGTACGCTCGCCCATGCCGGGCAGGCCGGCGATGCTGACATGCGTCTTGCCGAAGGTCAGGCCGGCATAGACCTCGTCGGCAACCACCCAGAGATCGTGCCGGATGGCGATATCGGCCACCGCCTTGGCCACCTCGGCCGACATCATCGCGCCCGTCGGATTGCTCGGCGTCGCAAAGAACAGCGCCTTGGTCTTCGGCGTGATCGCCTTTTCCAGATCCGCCGGGTCGAGATGGAAGTCATTTTCCGGCCGCTGCGAAACACGCTTCAGCGTGGCGCCGCTGGCGCGGATGGTGGCTTCATAGGTGAGATACATCGGCTCCAGGACCACCACTTCATCGCCCGGCGCCAACAGGCACATCGAGGCGGCGAAGAGGCCGGGCTGGCAGCCGGCGACGGCGGATACATTGGCCGCCGTCACATCCTGCCCCGACAGGCGCTTGTGATGCGCCGCAATCGCTGCGCGCAGGTCCGGATAACCGAGAATGTCGGAGTAATGCGTGTCTCCCCGCTTCAGGGAGGCCATCGCCGTTTCGGAAATGGCGGCAGGCGTATCGAAATCCGGATCACCGATCGAGAGGATGATCACGTCCCGGCCGGCGCGCTGATCCTGCACGGCGCGCTGGTGGATATCCCAGGCCGCCACGCCCTCGCCGCTGATCCGGTCGCAAAAAGGTGAATACCGCATGATTTGAGCCTGTTCCTTGATCACCACTTATTGCACAAACGTGCAATAACTATCCGAGCGCGAATTTGCGGTATTATCAGGGGCTTGGTCAAGCCTCGCAATGCGCGGACGGGCTTTGGTGAACAAACATAGCTTTAGCCTGCCAGGACAGCTATATCCGGGGCAGGAATCTTCCGAACCTCGTTAACCTAGTGAGTATCGCGATGTCCAAAGATTTGAACCAACCCCTCGGCGGCAACAAGATGCCCCGCTTCGGCGGGCCGGCCACCATGATGCGCCTTCCCTCCCAGTCGACGGCGGAAGGGCTCAACGCCTGTTTCGTCGGCGTGCCGCTGGATACAGGCACGTCCAACCGCTCGGGCGCCCGCTTTGGTCCGCGCCAGATCCGTGCTGAATCCTGCCTGTTGCGCCCCTATAACATGGCAACCCGGGCCGCACCGTTCGACAGCCTGCAGGTGGCGGATATCGGCGATGTCGCGATCAACACCTTCAACCTGCAGAAGAGCATCGGTCTGATCGAAGCGGCCTATGACGAGATCCTCAGCCACAATTGCATTCCGCTGACCATGGGCGGCGACCACACGATCGTCCTGCCGATCCTGCGCGCCATGGCGCGCAAGCACGGTCCGGTCGGCCTGGTTCACGTCGATGCCCATGCCGATGTCAACGACACCATGTTCGGCGAGAAGATCGCCCATGGCACCCCCTTCCGCCGCGCCGTGGAAGAAGGCCTGCTCAATGGCAAGCGCGTGGTGCAGATCGGCCTGCGCGGCACCGGCTATGAAGCGGAAGACTTCGATTGGCCCCGCGCCCAGGGCTTCCGCGTGGTCCAGGCCGAGGAATGCTGGTACAAGT
>SSEL01000055.1 GCA_008012315.1 Rhodospirillaceae bacterium | reverse complement strand
GCGATCTCCTCCGGCTCGGCGAACCGGCCCAGCGGGACATGCACCAGCCGCCGCGCCGCGCGCTCAGGGTCGGCGGCGAACAGCTCCTGCAGCAGTGGGGTGTTCACCGGCCCGGGGCACAGCGCGTTCACCCGGATACCCTGCCGGGCATACTGCACCCCCAGTTCGCGCGACATGGCCAGCACACCGCCCTTGGAGGCGGTGTAGGAGATCTGGGAGGTCGCCGAACCCATCACCGCCACGAACGAGGCGGTGTTGATGATCGAGCCGCGCCCGGCCGGCGCCATGTGGCGCAGCGCCGCCCGGCAGCACAGGTAGACCGATTTCAGGTTGACGTCTTGAACCCGTTGCCACGCCGGCAGTTCGGTGTGTTCGATCAGGTCGTCGTCGGGCGGTGAGATGCCGGCGTTGTTGAAGGCGATGTCGACCGCGCCGAACGTCTGCGCCGCGGTGTCGAACAACCCGTCGACCTGCTCCTGGTCGGAGACATCCACCGCCACGAACAGGCCGTCCAGCTCGTCGGCGACCGCGCCGCCGGCCACCGGGTCGAGATCACCGACGACGATGCGCGCACCCTCGGACCGCATCCGCCGGGCGGCCGCCAAGCCGATGCCGCCGCCCGCGCCGGTCACCACCGCGACCCGCCCGGCCAGCCGTTGGGTCAGATCGGTCACTGCGCCTCCTTCACTGCGATGAACACGTTCTTGGTTTCGGTGAACGCCAGCGGCGCGTCCGCGCCCAATTCCCGGCCCAACCCGGACTGCTTGAAACCCCCGAACGGGGTGTTGAAACGCACCGAGGAATGCGAATTCACCGACAGATTCCCGGCTTCCACCGCCCGCGACACCCGCAGCGCCCGCGACAGGTCGTCGGTCCAGATCGAACCCGACAGCCCGTAGACGGTGTCGTTGGCCAGCACGACCGCATCGGCTTCCTCCTCGAACGGCAACACCGTCACCACCGGGCCGAAGATCTCCTCGGTGACGCAGCGGTCGGTTGGCGGCGGGGTCAGCACCGTCGGAGGGAACCAGAACCCCGGGCCGTCCGGCGCCCGGCCACGGAAGGCGACCGGCGCGTCGTCGGGCACGTAGGAGGCCACCTTCTCCCAGTGCGGGCGCGACACCAGCGGCCCCATCTCGGTGTCCCGCGAAGCCGGGTCACCGACCACGACACCGCTCACCGCGGGCTCGAGCAACTCCATGAAACGGTCATAAACACTGCGCTGCACCAGGATCCGGCTGCGGGCGCAGCAGTCCTGGCCGGCGTTGTCGAACACCCCGTAGGGCGCGGTGGCCGCCGCGAGCTGCAGGTCGCAGTCGGCGAACACGATATTGGCGCTTTTGCCGCCGAGTTCCAGCGTGACCCGTTTCACGCCGGCGGCCGCGTTTCGCAGCACCCGGGTGCCGGTGGCGGTGGAGCCGGTGAACACGATCTTGGCCACATCCGGGTGGGCGACCAGCCGTTCCCCCACCACCGCGCCGCGGCCGGGCAGCACCTGCAAAAGTCCCGGCTCCAAACCCGATTCGAGAGCCAGCTCGCCCAGCCGGATGGTGGTCAGCGGCGTCCATTCGGCCGGCTTGATCAATACCGCGTTCCCGGCCGCCAGCGCCGGCGCGAAACCCCACGCGGCGATCGGCATCGGGAAGTTCCACGGCGTGATGATCCCGACCACTCCCAGCGGTTCGTGGAAGGTGACGTCCAGTCCGCCGGCCACCGGAATCTGCTGCCCGGACAGCCGTTCCGGGCTCCCCGCGTAGAACTGCAACACATCGCGGACGTGTCCGGCCTCCCATTCGGCAGCCGACACCGGATGCCCGGAGTTGCTCACCTCCAGTGCGGCCAGCTCGTCGATGTGGGCGTCGACGACGGCAGCGAACGCCCGCAGTGCCGCCGCCCGCTCGGCCGGGGCCCGGCTGGCCCACCGCCGCTGGGCCGCCTGCGCCCGGCGCACCGCATCGTCGACGGCGGCGTCGTCGACGTGCTCCACGGTGGCGAACACCGCCCCGGTCGCCGGGTTGAGAAGCTCGTGGGTCACCGGTTCACCCGCCGTAGCGAATACTCGCGCGCCGCATCCACAACCGCGGTGAACAACCGCAGATCATCCAGCGACGCCTCCGGATGCCACTGCACCGCCAGCACGAAGTCCTGGCCGGGAAGCTCGATCGCCTCGATGATCCCGTCGTCGTCGCGGGCGCTGACCACCAGGTTCCGCCCCACCTCGGCGATCGCCTGGTGGTGGTAGCACTGCACCTCGCAGGTCTCGCCGACCAGCTCCGCCAGCCGGGTGCCGGCAACGGTGCGCACCGGCATCGGGGTGAACACACCGCCGCCGGCCCGATGGCTGCAGTCGCCGATCACATCGGGCAGATGCTGGTGCAGTGTCCCGCCGAAGGCGACGTTGAGGACCTGGGCACCGCGGCAGATCCCCAGCACCGGCAGCCCGCGCCGCAACGCCTCGGCCAGCAGCGCGAACTCCCACGCGTCGCGGGTGGTGTCGGGTTGATCGGTCTCGTCGTGCGCGGCCTGGCCGTAGCCGGCGGGGTCCAGATCGCGGCCGCCGGTGATCACCAGGCCGGCGACGCCGTCGAGCACGCGCGCGGCGACCTCGGCGGTCACCGGCTGCGGCGGCAGCAGCACCGCGATGCCGCCGGCGGCGGTGATGCCCTCGAGGTAGGCGGCGGGCAGCAGGCCCGCGCGCACATCCCAGACCCCGGTCTGCGCCCGGTCCAGGTATGTCGTCAGGCCGACCACCGGGCCTGCTGGTTCATAGGGCTCAGAACCGTTCAAAGCCGCGAACCCTTTCCCAGTCGGTCACCGCGGTGTTGAACGCGTCCAGCTCCACCCGCGCGCCGTGCAGATAGTGCTCGACGACGTCGTCGCCGAACGCCTTGCGCGCCACGGTGGATTCGGCGAATGCCGCCGCGGCGTCGGCGAGCGTGACCGGCAGGTGTGGCAGCCCGGCCTGGTAAGCGTCGCCGACGATCGGGTCGGGCAGTTGCAGGTCGTTGTCGATACCGTGCAGGCCCGCCGCGATCAGCGCCGCCACCGCCAGATACGGGTTCACGTCGCCGCCGGGCACCCGGCACTCCACCCGCAACGAGTCGCCGCTGCCGAGCACCCGCAGCGCGCAGGTGCGGTTGTCCAGGCCCCATCCGATGACGGTGGGGGCGAAACTGCCGCCGACGAACCGCTTGTAGGAGTTGATGTTGGGCGCGTAGCACAGCGTCAGCTCGGACAGCGTGGCCAGCTGGCCCGCCAGGAAGTTGCGAAACAACGCCGACATGCCATGCGGCCCCGCCGGATCGGCGAACACCGTCGCACCTTCGGCGCTGCGCAGCGACAGGTGCACATGGCAGCTGTTGCCTTCGCGTTCGTCGAACTTCGCCATGAACGTCAGGCTCTTGCCGTGCTGGTCGGCGATCTCCTTGGCGCCGCTCTTGTAGACGCTGTGGTTGTCGCAGGCGGTCAGCGCCTCGTCGTAGCGGAAGGTGATCTCCTGCTGGCCGGTGTGGCACTCCCCCTTGACGCCCTCGCAGCGCATGCCCGCACCGGTCATCCCCAGCCGGATGTCCCGCAGCAGCGGTTCCAGCCGGGTGCCGGCCATCAGACCGTAGTCGGCGTTGTAGTCCGTCCCGGGCGTGAGGTTGCGGTAGCCGCCGGCCCAGGCCTGCCGGTAGCTGGCGTCGAAGACCAGGAACTCGAGTTCGGTTGCGGCGTAAGCGACCAGCCCGCGTTCGGTCAGTCGGGCGATCTGGGCGGCCAGGATCTGACGGGGCGACACCGTGACCGGGCTGCCGTCGGGCCAGTGGGCGTCGGCCAGCACGTGGGCGGTGCCGGGCAGCCACGGGATGCGACGCAGCGTGGCGAAGTCGGGTCGCAGCACCAGGTCGCCGTAACCGGTGCCCCAGTCGGCGATCGGGTAGCCGGCAACGGTGTTCATCTCGACGTCGACGGCCAGCAGGTAGCTGCAGCACTCCACGCCGTGGCGGGCGACCTCGTCGAGAAAGTGTTCGGCGGCCACTCGCTTGCCGACCAGCCTGCCCTGCATGTCGGTGAACGCGACCACGACGGTATCGACCTCGCCGGCGGTGACCAGTTGCTGCAGTTCGGCCTGGGACAGCATCGCGGACCGGGCCATTGCGCTCCTTCGCCGACGACGATCTCCCTGACATTTTGAGTGCTGCCAGGCTACCCGCCCGCCGTCAGCCGATGGGCTCCAGTCGCCGGAATTGCTCCGACCGGTAGCAGTCGGCGCATGTCGACCGGCGGATCTTGCCGCTGGTGGTGATCGGCAGCGAACCGGGCGCCACCAGCATCAGGTCGGCCACTCGCACCCCGTGTGAGCGCGAAACCGCCGCGGCCACATCCCGTTTCAGCGTCAGGATGCGCTGCGCCTGCTGCTGCGGGGTGCCCCGCGTCTTGAGTTCGGCGATGACGACGAGCTGCTCGCGACCGTCGCCGGTGACCGGGACCGCAGCGACGCGACCCCCGGTGAGCTCCTGCACGGTGGCCTCGATGTCGTCCGGGTAGTGGTTTCGGCCGTCGACGATCAACAGGTCCTTGATGCGGCCGACGACCAGCATCTCGCCGTCGTGGATGACGCCCAGGTCCCCGGTGCGCAACCACGGCTGCGCCGGTGTGCCCGGGGTCGGAGCATCCAGCCGCCCGCCAAACGTGCGCTCGGTCGCCTCCGGGTTGTGCCAGTACCCGCTGGCGACATTGGGCCCGTGTATCCAGATCTCCCCGACCCGGCCGTCCGGGCACTCGGTACGCGTCTCCGGGTCGACGATCCGCACCGTGCAGGCGCGCGGGGCGCCGATGCTGACCAGGTCGGCACCGGCGGGGTCGGCTTCTGCGGTGCCGGCCACCAGCTTCTCGTAGTTGAGCCGGACGGTCACCGGTCGGTTCGCGCGCGGCGCCGACGCCACGTAGACCATCGCTTCGGCCAGCCCGTACGACGGTGACAACGCATTGGCCGGCAGGTTGAAACGGGCGAACCGCTCGCTGAACCGGCGGATCGTCGCGGCGTGGATGCGCTCGCTGCCGGACAGGATGGTGTGCACGCCACCGAGGTCAAGACCGGCCATGTCCTCGTCGGTGGTCCGGCGTGCGGCCAACTCGAATGAGAAGTTCGGCCCGGCCGTGAACGAGGACGGGTTGATGGCCAGCTGCTGTATCCAGCGGGCGGGCTTCTGCAGGAAGCCGATCGGGCTCATCACCACCGAAGGACGGCCCAGCGTGACGGCACCCATGACGCCGAGCAACAGGCCCATGTCGTGGTAGAACGGCAGCCACGACACCAGCGTGGTGTCCTCCGGCGGGGCCCCGCCGTCTTGGCCGAAGTAATCCTGCATCACCTGCTCGATGTTGGCGAACACGTTTCGGTGCGAAACGACGACGCCCCTGGGCGAGCCGGTGGAGCCGGACGTGTACTGCAGCAGCGCAGTCTTCGTCGTCAGCGCGCCGGTCCCGTTCCATCCGGCCGGTGAGTCCAGGTCGAGCAGATCCACCTCGATGATCGCCGGCGGATTCCCCCCGAGGGCATTGATGCACGCCTGGATGTCCCCGACCACGGCCGACGTGGTGAGCACCGCCGTCGGCGCACAGTCCTTCAGCGCCGCCGTGACCCGCTCGTCGTGGCTGCCGAACGCCGGTACCGGCAACGGCACCACGATGCAGCCGGCCTCCATCGCACCGAAGAAACCGGCGATGTACTCGAGGCCCTGCGGGGCCAGCAGCGCGACGCGGTCGCCCGGTGAGGCCACCGCGGCCACCTCCACGGCGACGGATTCGGTGCGCCCGAGGATCTGCGACCAGGTCAGGGTGTCGGCGTAGCCGGCCTGATCGACCTCGTAGTCGAGAAAGGTGAACGCCGCCCGGTCCGGCCACTGCTCAGCGCGTTCACGCAGCAGTGCCGGTGTATTGACTGTCCCCACGACTTCACTTCTACCCCCAGGATGCGTATTCGATTTTTGAAGCCGGCGCCCCCGATGACGCCCGGCCATAGCGAAAATACTCTCCCCGCCAACCCCTACCAGGTGCTGGCCCGCAACACGATCTCCATCGCGAGTTGCGCGGTGAACTCCTGGGCGCTGCGGCGCCCCGGAAGTATTACCAGACGGTGTTCGCCGTAGACGAACCGCTGGCTGGCGTTGGCCACCGAGGCCGACGCCCGGTTACTGACCAGAACGGTCGTGTTGATCTCCACCGGGGGGCACCGCTCGTCGCGGATCGTCCCGTTCAGATCCGGTGCTTGCGGATGGCCCCGGTCGAGTACCACCAAGCCGGTGAACCGGTCCGGGCGGGTGGCCGCCAGCTCCCAGGCATTGTCAGCGCCGGTCCGGTCCCCCACGAGCACGCCGCACTGGACTCCCAGCGAATCGAGGATTCCGACCACGGACTTAGGCGTCAGCCGCGCGTCCGCGCCGATAACGATGGTGCGCAAGGACGCGGTGTGCAGCCGCTGACAGACCGCGTCATACGAGGTGAGCGGATGCTGGGCGGCTGCGAGCAGGACGACGACGGGCCCGGTGTGCGGGCCGGCGATATCGACCGGGATCGGAAACCCGTCGATGGTCATCATCGTGCCAGGCATCTCCGCAACGCTACAGCCAGCAGGGCCGCGTCGGGGCGCATCGGCCGTTTTCACAGGCCAGCACATCAACGGCAACCGGCGCGGAAATCACACCAGTGTGAGAATCTCGGCGCCGTCCTCGGTGACGACCAGCGTGTGCTCGAACTGGGCGCTCCACCGCCCGTCGCTGGTGACCACCGTCCAGTCGTCGTCCCAGATCTCGTAGTCCAGGCTCCCGAGGTTGATCATCGGCTCGATGGTGAACGTCATCCCGGGCTCGATGATGGTGTCGACCTCGGGCTGGTCGTAATGCAGGACCACCAGCCCGTTGTGGAACGTCGTTCCGATGCCATGCCCGGTGAAGTCACGGACCACGTTGTAGCCGAATCGGGTCGCATACGCCTCGATGACCCGACCGATCACCGAGAGCGCCCGCCCGGGTTTGACCGCCTTGATGGCGCGCATCGTCGCCTCCCGGGTGCGCTCGACGAGCAGGCGATGCTCCTCGGAGACGTCCCCGGCCAGAAACGTGGCGTTGGTGTCGCCGTGGACACCGTCGATGTAGGCGGTGACATCGATGTTGACGATGTCGCCGTCGGCGATCACGGTCGAGTCGGGGATGCCGTGGCAGATGACCTCGTTGAGCGACGTGCAGCACGACTTGGGAAAGCCTTTGTAGCCCAACGTCGACGGGTAGGCGCCGTGGTCGACCATGTAGTCGTGGGCGATGCGGTCGAGGG
>SSEL01000031.1 GCA_008012315.1 Rhodospirillaceae bacterium | reverse complement strand
GGCCACGACCATGCGCAATTGTCGGATTTCTCCCTCGCCATCCTGGTGGTGACGGCGATCTCCTTCCTCGCCTCGCCGGTCTCGCTGTTGTTCCCAAGGACCGCCGGCGATGATATGCGCGGCATAAAGCCGCGCGCCGGGAGCGCCGCGTGATTACTTGCCAGACGAGAACGGGTTGAATGTGATCTGGCGGTCATAGACGTCGATACCTTCGCGCCGTTTGAGGAAATTGACGACGAGATAGGTCAACGGCGTCGCCAGCGCTTCATAGCCCGATTTGACCAGCCATTGCGTGACGATGGCCGCCGTCAGCACGCCCGGCGGCATCACATCGAAAAAAGCGATGGTGATGAAAACGGCGGAATCCAGCCCCTCGCCCACCAGGGTCGAGCCGATGGTGCGGATCCAGAGATGCCGGCCCGCCATCGCCACCTTCAGTTTCGACATGATCATGGCATTGGCGAATTCGCCGACCAGATAGGCCAGGAACGAGGCCAGCAACAGGCGGGGTGTGGTGCCGAGGATGCGGTCATAGGCGGTCTGGTCGCCCCAGAACGGGGCGGCCGGCAGCAGGCCGCCGAGCCAGATGGCGATCACCGCCAGGAAATTGCACAGGAAACCGAGCCAGATCACCCGCCGGGCGGCGCCGTAGCCATAAACCTCGGTCAGGACGTCGCCGAGGATATAACTGACCGGAAAGAGGATGACGGCCGCCGGCAGGACCAGCCCCTGGACCAGGGTCAGTTTCACCGCGACGATATTGGAAATCACCAGGCTGGCGACGAAAAACGCAACCACCGCAATGAAATAGGATGAAAAGCGGGCTTCGGCGGGCTGCGTCATCTTGCACGATCTCGCGAAATCGGTTGTCTATCGGGGCGGTCCGGGCTACCTGAACGCCAGCTTTGCGTCTGTCGCCGCCATATAATCCGGTTATGCCGGGAAAGCCACAGCCGAAACCACCACCGAAGCGCCGTAAAGTTACAGACCGTGAGCCTGCAGACCGCCGATTTCGATTTCCAGCTGCCGGAAGAGCTGATCGCCCAGCACCCCGTCACACCGCGCGATGCGGCGCGGCTGCTGCATGTCGGGCGCGACCGGCTGGCGGACCGGCTGGTGCGGGATCTGCCGGATCTGCTGCAGCCCGGCGACCTGATGATCTTCAACGATACCAAGGTGATCCCGGCTCAATTGTTCGGCGAGCGCGCGGCCCGTGCGGTGGCGGGCAGCGAGGCCGCCAAGATCGAGATCACCCTGCACAAGCGGGAAAGCCTGGATAGCTGGCGGGCCTTCGCCAAGCCGGGACGCCGGCTGAAGGTTGGCGACACGATCCGCTTCGGCGGCGATTTCACCGCCGATGTGATCGAGAAGACGCCGGAAGGTGAAGTGGTGCTGCGTTTCGCCGCCGCCGGTGCGGAGCTGTTCGCGGCACTGCATCGCCATGGCCAGATGCCGCTGCCACCTTATATCCGCAAATTGCGGCCGATGGAGGCGCGGGATGCCGCCGATTACCAGACGGTCTATGCAAGGGCCGAGGGCGCCGTCGCCGCACCGACCGCCGGCCTGCATTTCACGCCGGCGCTTTTCGCGGCTTTGGACGCGCGCGGCATCGAGAAACTGATGGTGACCCTGCATGTCGGCGCCGGCACCTTCCTGCCGGTCAAGGTCGAGAATATCGCCGAGCATAAGATGCATGCGGAATATGGCGAGATCTCGCCGGACGCCGCCACCACACTCAACCGGGCTCGCGCCGAGGGCCGGCGGATCGTCAGTGTCGGCACGACCTCGCTGCGCCTGCTGGAAAGTGCGACTGATGAGATGGGGCACGTGCGCCCCTTCACCGACGATACTGATATCTTCATCACGCCCGGCTATCGCTTTCGCTGCGTCGATGTGCTGATGACCAATTTCCATCTGCCGAAATCGACCCTGTTCATGCTGGTCAGCGCCTTTGCCGGCATGAACCGCATGCGGGCGGCCTATGACCATGCCATTCGCACTGGCTATCGCTTCTTCTCTTACGGCGATTCCAGCCTGTTGGAGCGCTCCGAATGACCGAATCCTGTTTCACGTTACTGGCCAAGGATGGCAAGGCTCGGCGCGGCCGCGTCGGTACCGCCCATGGCGATGTCAACACGCCGGCTTTCATGCCGGTCGGCACCGCCGGCACGGTGAAGGCGATGCTGCCGGAATCGGTCGCGGCAACCGGCGCCGAGATCCTGCTTGGCAATACCTATCACCTGATGCTGCGCCCGGGTGCCGACCGTGTCGACGCCTTGGGCGGGCTGCATAAGTTCATGAACTGGCCGAAGCCGATCCTGACCGATAGCGGCGGGTTCCAGGTGATGAGCCTGTCGGAGTTGCGCAAGATCACCGAGCAAGGTGTCGAGTTCCGCTCGCATCTCGATGGCCGCAAGCACATGCTGAGCCCCGAGAGCAGCACGCAGATCCAGGACCAGCTCGATTCCAATATCACCATGTGCTTCGATGAATGCACGCCCTTTCCGGCAACGCCGGACCAGGCGGCGCAGTCGATGCGCCTCTCCATGCGCTGGGCGGCGCGCAGCCGCGATGCCTTCCGCCGCCGGCCCGGCTATCTGCAATTCGGCATCATGCAAGGAGGCATCTATGAGCATCTGCGCCAGGAATCGGCGCAGTCCCTGATCGATATCGGCTTCGAAGGCTATGCGATCGGCGGGCTCGCCATCGGCGAGGGCCAGAGCGAAATGTTCCGCATCCTCGATTTCGCGCCAGATTTCCTGCCGGAGGACCGGCCGCGCTACCTGATGGGGGTCGGCCGGCCGGCCGATATCGTCGGCGCGGTTTCTCGCGGCATCGACATGTTCGACTGCGTGATGCCGACCCGGGCGGGCCGTACCGGCGCCGCTTTCACCCGCTTCGGTGAAATCAATATCCGCAATGCCCGCCATGCCACGGATCCGCGGCCGATCGATCCCGATTGCGCCTGCCCGGCTTGCACCAGCTATTCGCGCGGCTATATCCATCACCTGAACAAGGCGAAGGAGATCGTCGGCGCCATGCTGTTAACCTGGCATAACCTGCATTATTATCAGGAGCTGATGCAGGGGCTGCGCCGCGCCATCGAAACCGGCACCTTCGCCGATTTCGTGATGGATTTCGAAGCCGGCCAGGCGCGCGGCGACCTGCCGCCGTTATAGAAGCAGCCGATCCGGAGTAAGATCATGAGCGACAGCATTTATGCCGGACTGACCCAGCTTGGCCACAAGGCCGAGCTGCCCGCCTCGCCGGAAGCGGCGGTTCTCGAGCGCGTGCCGAATCCGCATCCCGACCAGAATTACCTGGTGCGCTTCACCGCGCCGGAATTCACCTCGCTCTGTCCGATGACGGGACAGCCGGATTTCGCCCATTTCGTCATCGACTACGTGCCGGATCAGTGGCTGGTGGAATCGAAGTCGCTGAAGCTCTATCTCGGCTCCTTCCGCAATCACGGCGCTTTCCATGAAGCCTGCTCCGTCGATATCGGCAAGAAGCTGATCGACAACCTGCAGCCGCGCTGGCTGCGGATCGGCGGCTACTGGTATCCGCGCGGCGGCATCCCCATCGATGTCTTCTTCCAATCCGGCACCCTGCCGGAGGGCGTCTGGGTACCGGATCAGGGCGTCCCGCCTTATCGCGGCCGCGGCTAGTAAATGACCGGCAAGGCCGCAGCCACCGACGCAACGCAACGCGAAAGCGGCGATCTGCGCGCCGAGATTCGCGCCCAGGCTTTGGCGCTCGGCTTCGATGCGATCGGCTTTGCCCGCGCCGGACTGGCGGCGGCAACGCGCACTGAGCTTGCCGCCTTCATCGCCGAGGGCCGGCATGGCGATATGGGCTGGCTGGCCGAGAAGGCTGACCGGCGCGGCGATCCGCAGGAACTCTGGCCCGAGGCCGCGACGGTCATCGTGCTCGGCCTCAATTACGGCCCGGAGAATGATCCGTTCGATTTCAAGGAGCGGCCGGAAACCGGCAATATCTCGGTCTATGCCCGCCATCGCGACTATCACGACACGGTCAAGAAGCGGCTGAAAGCCCTCGGCCGCTGGATGGCCGAGCGCTATGGCTGCGGCATCAAGGTGTTCGTCGACACCGCCCCGGTCATGGAAAAGCCCTTTGCCCAGGCAGCCGGCATCGGCTGGCAGGGCAAGCACACCAACCTGGTTTCACGCGATTTCGGTTCCTGGCTGTTTCTCGGCGAGGTTTTCACCACACTCGATCTCGGTGACGGCCGCGCCGAGGAAGACCATTGCGGCGGCTGCCATCGCTGCCTGGACATCTGCCCGACCCAGGCCTTCACCGCGCCCTACCGGATCGATGCACGGCGCTGCATTTCCTATCTGACGATCGAGCACAAAGGCAGCATACCGCGCGAGCTGCGGCCGCTGATGGGCAACCGCATCTATGGCTGCGACGACTGTCTGGCGATCTGCCCCTGGAACAAATTCGCCCGGTCGACGGCGCAGGCGGATTTTCTGCCGCGTCCGGAGCTGACCGCACCACGATTGGCCGACCTTGCCGCACTGGACGATGCAGGCTTCCGGCAATTCTTCACCGCCTCGCCGGTCAAGCGGATCGGTCGCGACCGCTTCCTGCGCAATGTCCTGATCGCAATCGGCAACAGCAAATGCCCCGCTCTCGCCGACAGCGCCACCGCCAGATTGCTGGATGCAGCGCCGCTGGTGCGCGTTGCGGCGATCTGGGCATTGTCCCGCCTGCTGCCGCGTCCCGCCGTCGAGACGCTTGCGGCGGATCACCTCGCCATCGAACACGATGACGAAGTTCGCGCCGAATGGCAGGCCGTCTTGCGAGACCTCGCTGCGCCTCAACCCGATGACATCGCAGCCTCGGCGGGATCGGAACATCTTTGATCCACCGCAGGTGCTCACAAATTAGCTTCGCGTATTCACCCAGAAAACCACGGCACGGCCGCTGCCGATATTTCGGAATTGATGCGGCAGCGAACTGGAGAAGCCGAAGCAATCGCCTTCGTTCAGCACATGGCACTTGCCGTCGATTTCCAACTCGACGGTGCCGGCGGTGACGAAAGCGATCTCCTCTCCCGCATGGGTATAGGGCTTGTCGCCGGAACCGGCGCCGGGCTCCATCTCGACGAAGAAACCGTTGAGCTGACTGACGCCGCGCGGTGACATGAGCTGCTTGCGCAAGCCGTCGGCGTCGACGAAGAGCTGGCGCTGATCGACCCGCACGATGAAGGGTGAATCGTCACAGCGCGTATGGCTGCTGCCGGGATCGATCAGCCAGGCCGGCGATACCTCGAAGACCGCGCCGAGATCATAAAGAATGCGCACCGACGGCGAGCCCAGGCCGCGTTCCGTCTGCGACAAGGTGCCGATTGACACGCCGATCCGGTCCGCCAGTTGCGTCAATGTCAGCCCCATGGCGCGCCGCAGGGTGCGGATGCGCTCCCCGAGATCGCGCGCGCGCGGATCGATCCCGGACACATTTTCTGCCTCCGGCGCCGTAACCGCAGCCGTTACAGCATCCTCCCCCGCCACCTGGCGTAACTTTCCTGTTTTGACTGAAGCCTTGCCGCTCACGTCGTTCCTTCCCTGAATGTATGGCTTGTCATGCAAGCTGCTTCTTGTTTCCGGTCCCCAATCGACCCGGCCGGCACGTTTTCGTGTCCTTCATCTTGATCAGGCTGAGGATTTCTTTCAACCAATCGATAAAGTTTCCTTCGTATTTTCAAAAATACGTTGTTCGGCGCAAGTCCGATGTGGCAACATGCCGCCAATAAAAGTCGCGTCTGAAGCGACAAACGGCTCCGATCGGCCAAAAAGGTGCGGGGCGGTTATGGCAGGAGGGCACCTAACCACATGGCGATGATTTCCCGTATTTAGCGACATAGGCGGATGGCCGGGGGGCGAATGGCCGGGCATGTCCCGTACGATGCGCGCGCCAATGAAGGTCCGCCGCAATGCCTGTTGCGGGGGTATCTCCTGTGGTTATGGAAAATCGGCTGCCGCCATGGCGTCAGCCAAATGGAAGCAAGGAGTTTGGATAGACCGATGAGTGCACAAGGACAGGCCGTAAGCGGCAAACTCGACGGCCAGGAACTCGATGGTCAAAGAGGCGACGGCAAAGCGCTTGTCCGCTTCAAGGACGTCCAGAAGAGCTATGACGGCGAAACCCTCGTGGTGAAGCGCCTTAGCCTCGACATCCGGCAGGGTGAGTTCCTGACCCTGCTTGGCCCTTCCGGCTCGGGCAAGACCACGACGCTGATGATGCTGGCCGGATTCGAGACGCCGACCCATGGTGAGATCGAACTGAACGGCTCGTCGATCACCCATATGCCGCCGGAAAAGCGCAATATCGGCATGGTGTTCCAGAATTATGCCTTGTTCCCGCATATGACGGTGGCGGAGAATCTGTCCTTCCCGCTCGAAGTTCGCAAATACAACAAGGCCGAAATCCAGGCGCGCATCCGGAAGTCACTGGAGATGGTGCGGCTCGATGCTTTCGCCAATCGCCGGCCGGGCCAGCTTTCCGGTGGCCAGCAGCAGCGCGTCGCCCTGGCACGTGCCTTGGTTTTCGAGCCTGAACTGGTCCTGATGGATGAACCGCTCGGCGCCCTCGACAAGCAATTGCGCGAGCATATGCAGATCGAGATCCGCCATCTTCACCAGAGCCTCGGCATCACCGTCGTCTATGTAACCCACGATCAGAGCGAAGCCCTGACGATGTCGGACCGCATCGCGGTCTTCAATGACGGCATCATCCATCAACTGGCCTCGCCCAGCGAATTATACGAACGCCCAAGCAACGCTTTCGTGGCGCAGTTCATCGGCGAGAACAACCGCCTGCATGGCAAGGTCGCCCAGTTGAACGGCCAGGGCTGTACCGTCGAACTGTCGGCCGGTTTCAACGTCCAGGCCTTGCCCGTGAATGTCGATGGCCAGGGAAGTCCCGTGACCTTGTCCTTGCGCCCCGAGCGCCTGAAGCTCGACCCGCAGGACGGCACGATGCCCAACCTCTTCAATGGCGAGGTTGTCGAATTGATTTATCTCGGCGACCACACCCGTGTGCGTGTCGCGGCCTGCGGCGCGGATGACCTGATCGTCAAAGTGCCGAATTCGGAAGGCGTGCCGGCCTATCAACCCGGCCAGCCGGTGCGAATCGGCTGGCGTTTGGAAGATTGCCGGGCCCTGGCATCCTGATGTTTTGGCGTCTTGATATCGCCGGATCTCCAATCGAATGGCGTCCATCACGATCCAAATTCAGACTTAATTGGCAATTTGCAACTGGGAGGAAGATTATGCGTAAGAGACTTGCATTGGGGACGGTGGCCGTCGCCGCCCTCGGCCTGCTCGGCATCAGTGCCGCGTCGGCCGCCGACAGCATGACCATCACATCATTCGGTGGTGCCTATCAGACCAGCCAGCGGAAGACCTATTTCGAGCCTTTCGCGGCCAAGACCGGCACGAAGATCACCGAAGAAGAATATAACGGCGAAATCGCCAAGATCCGCGCCATGGTCGAAGCCAATAGCGTGACCTGGGATGTGGTCGATGTCGACACGCAGACCGGCCAGCAGGGTTGTGACGAGGGCATTTTCGAAAAGCTCGATTACAGCCGCATCCAGCCACAGGACAAATATATCGAACGTGCCGCCCAGGAATGCGCCGTCGCCAATATGGTGTATTCGACGGTGATCGCCTATGACGGCGACCGCATCAAGGACGGCCCGACCACGGTGGCCGATTTCTTCGACGTGAAGAAATTCCCCGGCAAGCGCGGCCTGTGGAAGAATCCCTCCAGCACGCTGGAACTGGCCTTGATGGGCGACGGCGTTGCGGCAAAAGACGTTTACGATGTGCTGTCGACGCCGGAAGGCATCGACCGGGCCTTCAAGAAGCTGGATTCCATCAAGAAGGACATTGTCTGGTGGGAAGCCGGCCAGCAGCCGCCGCAATTGCTGGCCTCCGGCGAAGTCGCAATGACGACCGTGTGGAATGGCCGCATCTATGACGCCAACAAGAATGAAGGCAAGCATTTCAAGATCGTCTGGGACGGCCAGATCCAGGATTTCGATATGTGGGTCATCCCGAAAAACGCGAAGAATCCGGACCTGTCCTATAAATTCATCGCCTTTGCCAACGACCCGGCCGTCATGGCCAATCAGTCGAAATACATCCCCTATGGCCCGGTCCTGAAAGACGCCATCCCGCTTATCGCGCCGGATATTCTGAAGGATCTGCCGACCGCACCGGAAAACTCCAAGAACGTGATCGTCAGCAACGCCCAGTTCTGGGGCGATAACGGCGAAGAACTGCGCAAGCGGTTCAACACCTGGGTCGCGCAGTAAGTACCGCCTGACGGAAGAATGCGGGAGACCGTTCCGTCCCCCGCATTCTTCCGCCGAATATCATAACGGGGCCAGAGCGAGCGAAGTGGGGCGAGACGTTGGTAGCGAAGACATTTGACGATCAGGTAATGCGGACAGAGGACGGCGTGCCGCTGAAAGTCGCTCTGAAACGGGCGGAACGCAGCCGCAATCTCCGGGCTTTGGCCCTGATCGCCCCGCTTTTTCTCTTCATCGTCCTGACTTTCGCGGCGCCGATCGGCATGCTGCTGTTCCGCGCCGTTTACGATCCGGATCTCGGCAGGAATCTGCCGGCAACCACCGAAGCCATCCAATCCTGGAACGGTGAGGGACTTCCTGACGAAACGGTCTATGCCGCACTGGCAGCCGATTTGAAAGCGGCGCAAGAAAACAAGACGGCGGGCCAGATCGGCAAGCGGCTGAATTACGAAATGTCCGGCACGCGGTCGAAAATTCTCGCCACCGCCCGGATGGTGGCGAAGCTGGAATCCGGCCCCTACAAGGAAGCATTTATAAAGCAGGACCAGCGTATCTGGGGCCAGCCCGATGTCTGGCATATCCTGAAACGCGAGACCAAGCCCTTCACCGGCTATTACCTCCTGGCCTCCCTCGACCATCAATTCGACGGCAACGGCAATATCGTCAAGACGTCGCCGGATCAGGCGATCTTCATTGATATCTTCATCCGCACCTTGTGGATCGCCTTCCTTGTGACGATCTTCACCTTGCTGCTCGGTTATCCGATCGCCTATCTGCTGGCCTCCCTGCCGACCAGTACCAGCAACTTGCTGATGATCCTGGTCCTTGTTCCCTTCTGGACCTCGCTGCTGGTCCGCACCACGGCCTGGGTCGTGTTGCTGCAGACCAACGGCGTCATCAACGATGCCCTCATCTGGCTCGGCATCCTGCATGATCGCATCCAGCTCATCTTCAATCGGGGTGGCACGGTGCTGGCGATGACGCATATCCAGCTCCCCTTCACCATCCTGCCGATCTACAGCGTGATGAAAACGATCTCGCCGAGCTACATGCGCGCGGCACGGTCCCTGGGCGGCGGGCCGTTCTATTCGTTCTGGCGTATCTATTTTCCGCAGACCGTGCCCGGTATCGGCGCCGGCTGCCTGCTGACCTTCATCCTGTCGCTGGGCTATTACATCACGCCGGCCCTGGTCGGCGGTCCGGCAGACCAGATGATCAGCTATTTCGTCGCGCTCTATACCAATACCGAATTGAACTGGGGCATGGCCTCGGCGCTGGGCGGTTTGCTGCTGGCGATGACGCTCATTCTCTATGTTGTCTATAACCGCCTTGTCGGCATCGACAAAGTAAAGCTCGGGTGACGCCATGGCCTTACCGACCTACGCCTCCAAAATCGAACGTGCCTGGCGCTGGATATTCCTGGCGATTTGCGTGCTGATCCTGTTGTTCCTGATCGCGCCGATCCTGGTCATCACGCCGCTCTCGTTTTCCAGCGAACCGTTCTTCACCTATCCTTTGCCGGGCCTCTCCCTACGCTGGTACATCGATTTCTTCACCTCGGATCGCTGGCGGATCGCGGTGATGAATAGCATCATCGTCGCCGTCTCCTCGACCGCCTTATCGACATTTCTCGGCACGCTTGCAGCGCTCGGCCTCAGCCGGACGAAGCTGCCGTTTCGCGGCGCCATCATGAGCCTGCTGATCTCGCCGATGGTGGTGCCAATCGTCATCACTGCCGTCGGCATGTATTTCTTCTATGCAACGATCGGCTTGGCCAACACTTATCTCGGCCTCATCCTCGCCCATTCGGCCCTGGCGACGCCCTTTGTCGTGATCACCGTGACGGCGACGCTGACCGGCTTCGACCAGTCGCTGACCCGCGCCGCCGCCAGCCTCGGCGCATCGGGCACGCGGACCTTCTTCAAGGTGACCCTGCCGCTCATCCTTCCCGGCGTGACCTCGGGCGCGCTCTTTGCCTTCGTGACTTCCTGGGACGAAGTGGTGGTGGCCTTGTTCCTGGCCAGCCCGGAACAGCGCACCCTGCCGCGGCAGATGTTCAGCGGCATCCGCGAACAGATCAGCCCCACCATCACCGCGGCGGCGACCTTGCTGATCTGCCTCTCGATCCTGCTCTTGCTCTCGGTTGAATTGCTCCGGCGGCGATCGGAACGCCTGCGCGGGATTCGCAGCTAAGGCGAGGGCCAGGCCGGCCGGTCAGGTCAGCGCGCCGCGCGCCTCGACCGGCCAGATATCGACCACCTCATCGCCACGATGGACAATCAGCCAGTCGTGCAGATTGACCGTGGGATCGCAATGGCCGGGAATAAGACGCAGGCGTTCGCCGAGACGTGGCAGAGGCCCGTCTCCGTTGCGACGGATCACGCCATGCTCGTCAGACGGATTGCCGTAAACCAGATCCGGACAACCGAAAATCGCGGGCATGCCTGAATCCACGGCATGCGCCTTATGGCCCGCATCCACCACCACATGCGCCGGCTGCGCGCTCATCACCGTCGTCAGCAAGGTGAGGCTGTGCTCGAAACGCGGCGTATCCGGCGCGGCTTCGTTGTCGCGGTAGTCGCGGTCCATGAAAATATAGGAGCCGGGCTGGATCTCGTCATAGACGCCGCTTCCGGTCTCCAGATAGAAGGTTCCCGTCCCCGCGCCGGTCACGATGCCGATCGGCAAGCCGCGCTGCGCCATGGCAGCGCGCAAGTCGATGACCCGGCGGACCGCGACATCGATGGCTGCGCGGCGCTGCGCCGGTTGGCGCAAATGCTGTGCCTGGCCTTGATAGGCCTGGATGCCGGCATAGCGCAGTTTCGTTCCGGCCTTGCCGATCCTGTCGATCAAGGACAGCGCATCGGATGTGGTCAGCACGCCGCAGCGCGCAGCACCGACATCGATCTCGACATAGACATCGATCGGCGCCTCAGCCTCATGCGCCGCCTCCGCCAGGCGTTCGAGCCCCAGGGCACTATCGATGCAGATACCGATCCGGGCCCGGCCGCTGAGCCGGGCGAGGCGCCGCAGCTTCACGGGATCGATCACTTCATTGGTCACCAGCACATCGCCAATGCCGGCAGCGACGAAGGCTTCGGCCTCCGACACCTTCTGGCAGCACAGGCCGACCGCACCGGCCGCCTGCTGAAAGCGCGCGATCGCACCGCATTTATGGCTTTTGCCATGAGCCCGCAGGCGGATGCCCTGCGCCCGCACGAAATCCATCATCGTGGCAATGTTGCGCTCGAAGGCCGTCAGGTCGACCAGCAAAGCCGGGCTGTCAACGGCAGATAGCGGCACACCGGGCGCGAGATCGGGCTTCGGCATCACCATGGTTGACGGCTCCCGCGATCAGGCCAGCAAGTCGCAGACCTTGCCGGCAATGGCCGGCAGGACGGTTTCACGTTCCGACATTTCCTTGCCTTGGGTAAAGGTCACCAGGATGAAGGAACGGCCATTGGGCAATTCGACATAAGCAGCATCGTGATGACGATAGCTGGCATCGGCATCGCCGGTCCAGCCGGTCCAGCCGGCTTTCGACCACAATTTGCTGCCTTCCGGCAGGCCGCCGCCGAAATAACCCTGCACCTGGGCCGCCGGGCGGGTAACGAAATCCGGCGCCAGCGACCGGTGCAGCAGTTCGGCCATATGGCGGCTGCGCGCCGGCGTCACCGATTGCCCCGTAAAGATCGCATAGAACAGCCGCGCCGTGGCATCGCAGGTCAGGCTGTTGTGATTGTTGCCGCCGTGGCGGACGAAGAGCTTTTCGCGCCCGTACCGATCGTCATCCATCAGCTTCTGGCAGACATTGATCGACGTCAGCTCTGGCCAGTTCAGCGATTTGAAATAGCGGTTCACCCAATTGCGCCGTTCGACCCAGTCGCGCATCTCCGCATCATTGAGCAGCGTATCGCCGGTCGTGCCCGTGACGAGATCGATGATGTAATTCGTCGCCGTGTTGCTGGACCACAGGATCATGTCGCGCATGGCGCGGTCCAGTTCCTCATGCGGCTGGACGAATCCTTCTTCCAGCCGCGCTTCCACCGCCGCCAGATAGAAAGCCTTCACCACGCTGCAGGGATAGAAGGGTTGATCGCTTCGATGGCCGAAACCCACCGGCCGGCCGGCCGCATGTTCCGGCGATAGCGGCTGGTCGAAAGGCAGCAACGTGACCGCGAAACGATCGGCGGCCAGACCTTCCTTGCCGAAGCGGTCGAGCGACCAGGCAACCAGTTCCTCGCCTAATTTGCGGCTTTGCGCTGTCGTTTCGTAGAACATTCTCATCTCCCCATCTCGCAACATCAGGCGATTTCATGCATGCGCCGGCAGCGCACCAGATGGCCGTTGCTATACGGATCCAGATCCGGATGCCGGGCACGGCAGGCTTCCTCCACCCAGGCGCAGCGCGTCGAGAAGCTGCAGCCGGCCGGCGGATTGAGCGGGTCCGGCAATTCGCCCTCCAGCCCCGCCGCCGCGGTGCGGCGTTCGGGATCAGGCCAGGGAATGGCCGAGAGCAACGCCTTGGTATAGGGATGGCGCTGCGCATCGAACAGGGCGTCGGCCTCCGACAGCTCCACGACTTCACCCAGATACATGACGGCGATGCGGTGGCTGATATGTCGCACGACATTCAAGTCATGCGCGATGAAAACGAAGGCGATGCCGAATCTGTCGCGCAGTTCTTCGAAAAGATTGATGATCTGCGCCTGCACCGAGGCATCCAATGCGGAGACCGGCTCGTCGGCCACGATCAACTGCGGCTGTACCGCCAAAGCGCGGGCGATGCTGACGCGCTGCCGCTGACCGCCGCTCAGGGCATGCGGCAGGCGGTCCTTCAGGCGCGGCGGCAGCCCGACCGTCAGCAGCAATTCGTCCACGCGTTCGGCACGCGCCTTGCCGCCGTCGACGAGCCCATGCGCCTTCAGCACCTCCGCCAGCGTCTGCTCGACGGTCATGCGCGGATTGAGCGAGGAATAGGGGTCCTGGAAGATCATTTGAATCTGCCGGCTGGCGGCCTTGCGGTCGCCGATCGCAGTGAGCGGCTTACCCTGCCACAGCACCTCGCCGGCGCTGGGGTCATAGAGGCCGGCAATGCAGCGGCCGAGTGTGCTCTTGCCGCAACCGCTTTCGCCCACCACGCCCAGGGTCTCGCCGGGTTTGACGGACAGCGAGACGTTGCGCACGGCCTGCAGCACGCGAGCCGGCTTGCCCGTCGCCACCTGCAGCAGGCTGCGATCCTCGCCGAAGCTTTTCGACAGGTTGCGAATATCCAGCAGCGGTTCGCCTTGCATCCCGGCCGGCGATGTCATCGCGGCACTCATAGTCCCAGCTCCTTGACACGCAAACAGGCCGAACCGTGACCCGGTTCGATCATCTCCAGTTCAGGCAAGGTCTGCTGGCACTTCTCCACCGCATGGGGGCAGCGGGGATGGAAGCGGCAGCCCGGTGGCGGGGCGGCCAGATTGGGCGGCTCACCGCCGATCGGCTTCAGCTTGGCACCGCGCCCGGCATGGGCCGGCAAGGCGTCGAGCAGCGCCCGGGTATAGGGGTGCGCCGGACGGCGAAAGATCTGGCGGGTCTCGCCCGTCTCGGCAATGCGACCGGCATACATCACCGCGACGCGGTCGCAGGTCTGGGCGACGACGCCGAGATCATGGGTTACCATGAGGACGCTCATGCCGGTCTCGTCGCGCAGCCGCAGAATGAGCTTCAGGATCTGGTCCTGGATGGTCACGTCGAGCGCCGTGGTCGGCTCGTCGGCGATCAGCAATTGCGGGCGGCAGGCAAGCGCAATGGCGATCAGCACGCGCTGGCGCATGCCACCGCTGAAATGATGCGGATAAGCGCCAAGCCGCGATTCCGGCGAGGTGACGCCGACACTGGCGAGGAGACGGACCGCCTCCTCTCGTGCCGCACGGCGGCCGAGGCCGCGATGCCGCCGCAAACCCTCCATGATCTGGTCGCCGATCCGCATGGTCGGATTGAGCGCCGTCATCGGATCCTGGAAGATCATGGCGATCCGGGCGCCCCGCACATCCTCCATCCCGCGATCGTCGAGCTCCGCCAGGTCGGTTCCGTCGAACAGGACCTTGCCGCCGGCGATCTCCGCCGCCGCACCACCGAAAAGCCGGATCAAGGACCGGCAGGTCGCGCTCTTGCCGCAGCCGGATTCACCCACCAGGCCGAAAATCTCGCCGGGCCGGATGTCGAAGCTGACCCCGTCAACCGCCGTGACTGCCGGGCCGTGGCCATTGAAGCGGGTGACCAGATTATCGACCCGCAGAAGTGACGTCGTGCCGCTCATGCTTTCGGCCTCAGGAAATCGTCGAGCCCATCGCCCAGCAGGGCAAAGGTGATGCCGACATAGACGATGGCAAGGCCGGGAAACAGCGACCCCCACCAACCGTCGAAGATGAAGTTCCGGCCCTCGGAGATCATGACGCCCCATTCCGGTGTCGGCGGCTGGATGCCGAGACCGAGGAAGCCGAGCGCGGTGACGGCCAGGATCGTCAGCACGACATCGGCCATCATGAAGACGATGGCCGGCGTGATGGCGTTGGGCAGGACATGGCGCAGGATGATGCGCAGATGACTGTAGCCCAGCACCTTGGCCGCCTGGACATATTCCATCCGTTTCACCAGCAGCACCTCGCCCCGCACGATGCGCGCGAAAGAGATCCAGGCGACCAGGGTGAAGGCAAGATACATGTTGCCGATGCTGGGGCCCAGCGAGCCGACGATGGCGATCACCAGCACATAGAAGGGAAAGGCCCAAAGGATATCCACCAGGCGCATCAGCACGATATCGGTCTTGCCGCCGATATAGCCGGAGACGAGGCCGACGGCGCTGCCGATCACGAAGGGCAGCAGCACGCACATGATGGCAATCTGCAAATCCACCGCAGCTGCCGTCACCACGCGGGCGAAGACATCGCGGCCGAGATCGTCGGTCCCGAACCAGTGATCGAGGCCCGGCGGAATCAGCGATTGGCCGAAATCGACCGCCAGCGGATCAGCATTCAGCAGAAACGGGCCGATGAAGGTGAGCGCGAGCAGCAACAGTAGGAGCAGCAGGCCGACCTGCAGCGATTTGTTGCGCCGGAAGCGGGCGCGGGTTTCCGCTGTAAACAAATTCATGACAACTTCACCCGGGGATCGGCAATCGCATAGGCGATATCGGTGACGAGATTGATCGCCACGACCAGCACGGCGAAAGTAACCGTCAGGCCTTGCACCATGGGATAGTCGCGGGCCGAAATCGAGGAGACCAGCAGATAGCCGAGGCCGGGAATGGCAAAGACGGATTCGATCACCACCGTGCCGCCGATCACCCAGCTGGTATGCACGCCCAGCACCGAAATCGTGCTGATCAGCGAATTGCGCAGGATATGGCGGAACAGGACAACCCGCTGACGCAGCCCCTTGGCCCGCGCAGTGTCGATGTAATCCGCCCGCATGACATCGATCAGGCTGCTGCGCAAGGACCTGATGGTCAGCGCCGCCGTCCCGAGCGCGATGATCAGCGCCGGCAGGAAGAGGTGATAGACCCGGTCGACAAAGGTATCGCCGTAACCCGAGACCGGGAAGATCGGATAAACGACGCTCAGCAGCAGGACGACGAGAACGCCGAGCCAGAAAGCCGGCATCGACATCACCGCGACGAAGAATATCTTGATCGCATGATCGGTGATGCCGTTCTTGCGCAAAGCGGCGATCAAAGCCAGCGGGATCGTCATGGCGACAGCCAGCAGCGTGCTGAAGCCGACCAAAGCCAAGGTCGCCCAGAGCCGTTCCATGATCAGCGGCCCCACCGCCGAACGATAGGCGATGGACTGGCCGAAACTGCCGCGCAGCATATCGCCCAAAAAGGCGAGATATTGCTGCCAGAGTGGTCGGTCGAGACCGAGCTGGGTGGTCAGCCTGGCGATATCCTCGGCCGTGCCGCGGTTGCCGAGGATGAGCGTTGCCGGATCACCCGGCAGCACCCGGAGCAGCAGGAAGGCAATCAGCGTAATCCCCAGCAAAACGGGAATCAGCTGCAGCAACCTGCCGAAGGTGAATTTTAAGATCTCCATCGCGCAACCAATCTACGGCATCGACCTATAACCGGCAGGAAGCCGGGCCGCGCTGTAGAAAGGTCGCGGCCTGGCTTCCGTTCGGTCACTTACTTTACGACCACATCCTCGAGACGGTAATTCGAGGTCGGCAGGACTTCGAAGCCCTCGATATTCTTCCGGCTAGCATAGGGGACACCCTGATGATAGAGGAAGATGAAGGGGGCGCCGTCATGCACACGGGCTTCCATTTCCTTGAACTGCTTTTCGCGTTCCGGACCGTCGGCGGAGCGGCGTTCCAGCTCATAGAGCTCGTTCACCCGGTCGTCCTTCCATTCGGTATGGAAGGCATTGGCCCGCTCCGGATTGACGGCGGTGAAGCCGATCAGCTGGTCCGGGTCGATCGTGTCGCTGGTCGTGTAGCTCAGCGACATCTCGTAATTGCCGGCCTTCGTGGTGCTGTATTGCGACGTGCCTTCGATGCTCTGCAGCTTCAGATCGACACCGACCTGCTTCAGGCTGCTCTGCAGGGCGCTGGCGACCTGGCGATAGGTGACATCGCCCGACGGCACGAGCATGGAAGCCGAGAAGCCCTTCTCATAACCGGCTTCCGCCAGCAGCGCCTTGGCCTTGGCCACATCATGCGGATAAGGCTTCAGGTCGCTGTTGTGATAGGCCATCACCGGCAGCGAGGAGACGGCTTCCTTGCCGTTACCGCGCAGCACGCCCTTGACCAGAGCCGCCTTGTCGACGGCGTAGTTCAGCGCCTGGCGCACGCGCTGGTCGTCGAACGGCTTCTTCTTGGTGTTGAGCTGGACGAGATCGGTACGGAAGACTTCGGCGACGCCAACATTGAGCTGCTGATCGGCCTTCAGCTGGGACACCTGGTTGAAGGGAATGCCGACGATGGCATCGACCTCACCGGCCTTCAGCTTCAGGACGCGAGCATTGTCTTCATTGATGATCTGGACCTCGGCCTCATCGACCGCCGGCTTGCCGCTCTGCCAGTAATTCGCATTCTTGGCGAGCACCATCTTTTCGCCATGGGTCCATTGCTTCACCTGGAAGGGGCCGGAACCGAACGGCATCTTGAAGAACTCGTCACCCTTCGCTTCGACCTCCTTCTTCGGCAGGATCGAGGCGCTGAACAAAGCGAGGTTGTTCAGCATCGGCGTGAAGGGCTTGTCGAGATGCAGGGTCACCGTCTTCGGATCGACGATGGTGTATTTCGTGACCGGCTTGAAGAAGCGCGCCCAGTCGGACTTCTCGCCCGCCGCGCGCTGCAGCGAATAGACCACATCTTCTGCCGTCACCGGCTCGCCATTGGCGAATTTCGCATCGCGCAGGGTGAAGGTGTAATCGAGGCCATCGGGCGAGATCGTCCACTTTTCCGCCAGACCCGGCTCAAGCTTGGTGCCGTCCTTCGACGGGCGCACCAATTGATCGAAGATCAGCAATTCGGTCCAGATCGATGGATTGTCGCTGGAGGCGATGGGGTCGAGCGTGAGCGCGTCTTCGGCGATCGCCACGCGCAGATTTGCGGCATCGGCCGGCATGGCCAGCAGCGGTGCCGACAGGCTGCCGAGAATGGTGGCGACGAACAAGCCGCGCCGCCAGACTTGGCCGGTTTTCAGGTGATTGATCGAACTCGACGTCATTGGGTAGCTCCTCCCTTATAGGTTCCCAGTGGTTTCGTGAAATGTGGTTTCGTAAAATGTGGTTTCGTAAAATGTGGTTTCGGTAAAAGCATCCGTGCCTCGCTTCATGATCAATGCACCCTACCGAGGCGGAACGGATCGACGGCGATGGATGTCTGGCCGCCTTGCACCAATTCGGCCACCAGCTTGCCGGCACCACAGGCCAGCGTGAAGCCGAGCGCGCCATGGCCGACATTCAGCAGCAGATTGTCAAACGAGCTCGTGCCGATGATCGGTTTGCCCTGCGCCGTCGCCGGCCGCTGACCGGCCCAGGGCTGCGCATCGTCGAGATTGCCGAGATGCGGAAAGCTGTCGATCACCTGGCGTTTCAGCATTTCCATGCGGCCATGATCGATGGCTGCATGCGGCGCGCCGATATCGACCATGGCGGCAATGCGTACCGTTTCGCCGAGCCGGGCATAGACGATTTTATGGCGGCTGTCGGTGACGCTGATCCGCGGCGCCACCGTCTCCGACGTCACCGGCACGGTCAGGCTGTAACCCTTCAAGGCGCAAAGCGGCAGGTGGATGCCGAGCGGCCGCGCAAGGTTGCGGCTGGCGAGACCGGCGGTCAGCACAAAGAGATCGCCATCGACTTCGCCGCGATCGGTCAGCACCGCGCGGATGCGCTTGCCATCCGCTTTCAGCGCGCCGATCTTGTGATGATAAAGCCGTTCGACACCATGGCGTTCCTGCAGCACCCGGTCGAGCTCGCTGCAGAATTTCTGGCAGTCACCGGCATCTTCCGATGCCGTATAAATGCCGCCGGCCAGGCGGCCGCGCAAGCCGGCCAAAGCCGGTTCCAGCGCGATACAGGCCTCCGCATCGAGCACCTCCTGCTCGGCGCCGAGACTGCGCTGATAGTCGACCAGGGCACGGGCTTCATCCAAGGCCGCCGCCTCACGATGGATCACCAGCTTGCCCTGATGACTGAAATCGAAATCCAGCGTTTCGCGCTTGAGCAGACCGTGGAGAACATCACGACTGAGATAAGCCAGCGAGGTCAGTTCGGCCGTGTGCCGGCGATTGCTTGCCCCGGTGCAGGCGCGCAGGAAATCCAGCGACCAGCGCCATTGCGCCGGATCCGCGCGCAAGTGGAAACGCAGCGGCGACTCACGGTTCAGCAGGTATTTCGGCAAGGAAGGCAGCACCGATGGCGCTGCCAGGGGCGCCACATAGGAATAGCTGAGCTGGCCGCCATTGGCGTAGCTCGTCTCCTGTCCCGGCAAGCCGTTGCGGTCGATAACCGTCACCCGGTGCCCCGCCTCGGCCAGGAAATAGGCCGTGGTGAGGCCGACGACCCCCGCCCCCAATACGCAAACCCGCATATCCGATCCGTCGATGTGACAAATAGAAGACCGACAATTTGCCAAACCGGCGGCTTGAGCAAGTTCCTTTGTTTGCACTATATATAACCAGAGGTTATATATTTATGGTGTTATAACATGCAGTTAAGGCATATCGAAGCCTGCCACGCGGTTTTCCAGACCGGCGCCATTGCCCGCGCCGCGCGGCTGCTGGGCGTCAGCCAGCCTGCCGCCAGCAAATTGATCAAGCATGCCGAGCAGCAATTGGGCTTTCGCCTGTTCGAGCGGATCAAGGGCCGGCTGGTGCCGACCCGCGAGGCGGAGATGCTAGCCCCGGAAGTCGAGAAGGTCTTCCGCCAGCTGGAGCAGTTGCGCCGCCTCGGCCAGAACCTGGTCCCCCATGCCCAGGGACGGATTCGCCTGGGCTGCATCCCCAGCCTGGGCTTGAGCGTCGTGCCGCAGGCGATCCAGCAATTCCAGCGCACCCATCCCGACATCCAGTACGAGGTCCGCACCCAGCACACCTCGCAACTGATCGAAGGATTGATGTCGCAGGAGCTGGATCTCGCTTTCACCTTCGATATCGAGCCGCAGGTCGGCATTCGCACGGAACGCCTCGGCTCCGCCGAGCTGTTTTACATCCGCAAGGATTTCGACAAGACGGAAGCAAAGCTCAATGAAATCGACCGCGACGACCTGATCGGCCTGATGGAAAGCGATCCGCTCGGCCGGCTGCTCGATCGCAAGCTGCGGCATGAAGGCCTGGTCGCCTCGCCAAAAATTCAGGTCCAGACCTATTACATCGCCTGTGCCCTGGCGGAGAAGGGCTGTGGCGGCGCCATCGTCGATGCCTTCACCGCCATGTCCTTCCGGGACAAGGATGTCGGCATTGCTCGCATCAGGCCCGGCATCGGCTTCAAGGTCGTTGCCCTCTATAGCGATTTGCGCGTCCTGCCCCGTCATTGCAGCGACTTCATCAAGAGCTTCCAGGCGGCCTGCGACATCTCGTTGAAGCCCAACCGGCGGCGGGGCGGCTTTTCAGGCCGCGTGGAATGAAGTAGGTTGACCCATATGAGCGCACGCCTTCCCCGCCATCGGCTGCAGGTATCAGAGGAGCTTGCCGCCTTCCTGGAAACCGAGGCCCTGCCCGGCAGCGGCATCGAGATTGAGGCTTTCTGGGCGGGTTTCGATGCCCTCATTCACGACCTCGCACCAGCCAACCGGGCCTTGCTGGCGAAACGCGATGCCCTGCAGGAAAAGATCGACGATTGGCACCGGTGCCATCGTGCCGATTTCGATCCCGCCGCCTATCGTACCTTTCTGGAAGAGATAGGTTATCTGGTGCCGGAGCCGGCCGATTTCCAAATCGCGACCAGCCATATCGATGACGAAGTCGCGGTCCAGGCCGGCCCCCAACTGGTCGTGCCGATCAGCAATGCACGCTACGCCCTGAATGCCGTCAATGCGCGTTGGGGCAGCCTCTACGACGCGCTGTACGGCACCGATGCGATCCCGCGCGACAAATCCGCAAGAGCCGCGCGGAGCTACGATCCGGAACGCGGCGCAAGGGTCATCGCCTATGCGCGTGCCTTCCTAGATTATGCCGCGCCATTGAGCGGCGTCTCCCATCAAGCGGTGACGGGATATCGGATCGCCAATGGGGCGCTGGAAGCCGTGACGCCCAATCTCGTCGCGCCGTTGCGAGAAGCATCCCAGTTGCGCGGTTTTATCGGCGACCCCGGCCAGCCTGCCGCGATCCTGCTCGCGCATCAGGACCTGCATGTCGAGATCCAGATCGACCGGACTCACCCGATCGGTAAGACCGATCCTGCCGGCATCAAGGATGTGGTGCTCGAATCCGCCGTCACGACCATCGTCGATTGCGAAGATTCCGTTGCCGCCGTCGACGCCGCCGACAAGGTCCTGGTCTATCGCCATTGGCTGGGCTTGATGCAAGGCAGCCTGGCCGAGGATGTGACCAAGAATGGCAAGAACTTCACCAGGGTCCTGGCGCCCGACCGGGTCTATACGGCGCCGAATGGCGGCACGCTAAGCCTGCCCGGCCGCGCCCTTATGTTCCTGCGCACGGTCGGTCATCACATGACCAATCCGGCGATATTGCTGGCCGATGGCAGCGAGGTTCCCGAAGGCATCCTGGATACGGTGATCGGCGCCGTCATCGCCAAGCATGATCTCAACGGCACGGGACCGTTCCGCAATTCCCGGTCCGGCAGCATCTATTTCGTCAAACCGAAAATGCATGGGCCGGAAGAAGTGGCCTTTGCCGATGAGCTGTTCGCCCGGGCGGAAGATATCGCCGCTTTACCGCGATACACCATCAAGATGGGCATTATGGACGAGGAGCGCCGCACCACGCTGACACTCAAGGCCTGCATTGCGGCGGCGAAGCACCGCGTTGCTTTCATCAATACGGGCTTCCTCGATCGCACCGGGGATGAGATCCACACCTCGATGGAAGCCGGCCCGATGGTGCGCAAGGGGGCGATGAAATCCACCCGCTGGATCGCCGCCTATGAGCGCAACAATGTCGAAATCGGCCTCGCTTGCGGCCTGCGCGGCAAGGCGCAAATCGGCAAGGGCATGTGGGCCATGCCGGATATGATGTCGGAAATGCTCCAGCAGAAAGGCAGCCAGCTCGAAGCCGGCGCCAACACCGCCTGGGTCCCCTCGCCGACCGCCGCCACGCTGCATGCCCTGCATTACCATCAGGTCGATGTCGCGGCGGTGCAGGCCGGGCTGGAAGGAAAAAGAAGCGATCTCACGGATGAGCTCCTGAGTATCCCCGTCGCAACCGACACCAATTGGTCGCCGGAAGAGGTTCAGCAGGAGCTCGACAACAACATTCAAGGCATTCTTGGCTATGTGGTGCGCTGGATCGACCAGGGCATCGGCTGCTCCAAAGTCCCAGATATCAACAATGTCGGCTTGATGGAGGACCGCGCCACCTTGCGCATCTCCAGCCAGCATGTCGCCAATTGGCTGCATCACGGCATCGTCGACGAAAACCAGATCCGCGCCAGCTTCCGTCGCATGGCCGAGGTGGTCGATCGCCAGAATGCAGGCGATCCCGTCTATCGGCCGATGGCACCTCATTTCGAAACATCCCAAGCCGGGCAGGCAGCCATGGAGCTGGTTTTCAAGGGGCGCGACCAGCCCAATGGCTATACCGAGCCGTTGCTGCACCGCTGGCGCCGCGCGCTGAAAGCGGCGCATGACTGAACGGTCCGCGATCCGCATCCAGTCCCGGAACGGGGGCGATTGAAAAAATGGCCTTCGGGCTTTAAGGTCGCTGCGCATAAAAGACCAAAGCGACGTTATGGGAGGCAAGCATGTGGCGGGAAATGACGCCCGATACGCAAGTCGATGTAACCATCGACGGGTACCGGGTCGTTACCTATAGCTTTGGCAAGGGCAAGGAAACCCTGCTCTGCCTGAATGGCGGACCCGGCTTGCCTTGCGACTATCTGCGCGAAGCCCATTCCTGCATGGTCGATGACGATTTCCGTGTCGTCACCTTCGACCAGCTGGGCACCGGCAAATCGGACCGCCCGACCGACGCGAAACTCTGGGACATCACCCGCTATGTGGCGGAGGTAGAGACGATCCGCCGGAAGCTCGACCTGGGCAAGGTTCATCTGCTGGGCCATTCCTGGGGCGGCTGGCTCGCCATTGAATACGCCCTGACCCATCCCGACGCCTTGCGGACATTGATCCTGGAAGACACCGTCGCCGACATGCCGCATCTGGTAAGCGAGCTCAACCGCTTGCGCGCGGCGCTGGGAGCCGAGACGGTGGCGATGATGCAGCGCCACGAGGCGGAAGGCACGATCACGCATCCGGCTTACCTGGCGGCGATCACCCTCCTGAATTACCGCCATGTCTGTCGTCTCGACGAGTGGCCGGCGCCGGTGAAGCGATCCCTGGATGATTGGAACATGGGTCCCTATGTGGCGATGCAGGGACCGAATGAGTTTCTGTATACCGGCAATCTCAAGGACTGGAATCGCGTCCCCGATCTCCATCGCCTCTCCCTGCCGGTGCTGATCACCACGGGCCAGCATGACGAATTGACCCCGGCTTGCGCGCTGCGCATGAAGCAGCATCTGCCGAATGCCGAATTGCATTGCTTCCCCAACAGCTCGCATATGCCGTTCTATGAGGAACCGCAGGCCTATTATCCGGTCCTGCGCGATTTCCTGAAACGTCACCGAGGCGCGTAGCCCCGTGATGACAATTCTCGATCAAGCTGACGACTGATGCATCGTTTTCGTTTCATTCTGTTCCGGCCCCTGCAGCTCATTCCCGTGCTGTTCGGTATCAGCATCATCACCTTCGTTCTCGTGCGCGCCATTCCGGGCGATCCGGCGCGAATCCTGCCCGGCACCAAATCGACGCCGGAAGCCATCGCGCGCATCCGTGAGCAATACGGTCTCGATGAGCCGATCTGGCTGCAATATGTCTACTTCATCAAGAACCTGCTGCACGGCGAGATGGGAAAATCCATCCTGTATAAATCCCAGGTCCTGCATCTCGTCGGCGACCGCATCATGCCGACGCTCAACCTGGTCCTTTACAGCGTCATCCTCGCGCTGCTGATCGCGGTCCCGCTGGCGGCGATCGCCGCCACCAAGCGCGGCCGGATCGCAGATCACATCATTCGCCTTATCTCGACAGCCGGTCTGGGCTTTCCGGCCTTCTGGCTGGGGATCATGCTGATCATCCTGTTCAGCATCAAACTGGATCTGCTCCCGGTCTCCGGCTACGGATCCAGCTTCAGCGACCAGTTGCAGCACCTCATTCTGCCCAGCCTGACGGTCGCGCTCGCCTTGTCGGCGATCATCATCCGCAGCCTGCGGGCCGGCATGATCGCGGAAGCGGCGTCCGATTACGTCCAGGCGGCCCGCGCCAAGGGGCTGCCGGAATCCTCGATCTTCTGGCGCCACGTCCTGCCGAATTCCATCGTCCCGACCATCAACCTGCTGGCGATCAATATCGGCT
>SSEL01000067.1 GCA_008012315.1 Rhodospirillaceae bacterium | reverse complement strand
CAGGCCATTCTCAATCCCGGCCGCTTCAGCCACCGCGCCGCCATCCAGGATTGCCTGAATTTCGTTCGCGCGAGCCTGAGCCCCGACCGGTCCTAAGGAATCGCCGGAAGCGGTACTGGCATGAGCCAGGCCGATAGCTGCCTTCTCTTCCCGTGTGATGACGCGGTCCGGCCGGCCCTCTATGGTGCGGGTCGATCCAGCTCATGAAGGAGAGAGAGCCGTGACCTCCGAGGCGCCCGCCACAACATCTGATATTGCAGAGGCGCCAGGCAATCCGGACCGTCTGGCCGCGTCACGGGAACATACCCCGCTCTGGCTGAAGGCGGGGCCGGCGATCTTCCTGCTGCTGTGGTCGCTCGGTTTTCCGGTGGCGAAGATCGGCATCCGTCATGCCGATCCCCTCATGATCCTGACCATGCGCTATGGCCTGGTGCTGGTTGTCCTGGCACCGCTGATCGTCTGGTTCCGGCCGCGCCTGCCGGAACGGCGTATCGACTGGCTGCATCTGGCGGTGGTCGGCTTTCTGATCCAGACGCTCTATTTCGGCCTCTGCTATACCGCCTTCTCCTTCGGCATGTCGGCCGGGACCATGGCGCTGATCGTCTCGCTGCAGCCGGTCGTCGTCGCCTTGGCGGCGCCGGCCATGGTCGGCGAAGTGATCGGCCTGAAAAGGTGGCTGGGTTTCGGGCTGGGGCTGGCCGGCGCGGTGATCGTCATCCTCTGCCGCTCGGCCGTCGAGGTGACCTCGGTCACCGGGCTCATCCTCACCGTGATCGGCCTTTTCGGCATGAGCGGTGCGGCGCTCTATGAGAAGCGCTTCGGCGTGACCCAGCATCCGCTGGTCGCCAATGCCGTGCAATATGGCGTCGGTTTCATCACCACCTTGCCCTTCGCCTTTCTCTTCGGTTCGACGCGGGTCGACTGGAATGGTGAATTCGTTGCCGTCATGGCTTATCTGGTGATCGGCAATTCGCTGATCGCCATCACCCTGATGCTGGCGATGATCCGCCATGGCGAGGCTTCGCGTGTCGCCGCCTTGTTCTTCCTGGTGCCGCCGCTCGCCGCCCTGCTGTCCTGGCCGATGATCGGCGAGACCATGCCGGCGGCGGCCTGGATCGGCATGGCGGTTGCGGCGGTTGGCGTGGCCATGGCGAGCCGGCGGGTCGTCAAAAAGAAGTAATCAGGTCCATTCCCAGTAAGGCGGCTGGCCGAAAGCCGTGCGCAGGCTGCCGGCCAGGGCCCGCAACTTGGCCGAGGGCTGGCGCCCTTCGGGATGGGCCATATAGACGAAATCGGCGAGCGCCGGCGAGCCGATATCGATCACCTTCAGCGTGCCGGCTTTCACCGCGTCGCCGATGATGAAGGTCGGCAGGAAGGCGATGCCGAGCCCGGCCAGGGTGGCGTCGCGCAGCATATCGCCATTATTCACCCGCAGCCCGACCGGCGCCTTTATGGTGATCGCGCCGTTCGGTCCGGCGAACTGCCAGTCGGTGACGCCGCGATTGGTGTAGGTGAGCGCGCGATGGGCCGTGAGGTCGTCGAGCGATCGCGGCGCGCCATGTTCCGCCAGGTAAGAGGGCGCCGCCACCAGGACGCGGCGGCTCGGCGCCAGCCGCCAGGCCATCAGGCGGCTGTCGAAGATCGGGCCGTGGCGGATCACGGCATCGAAACCGTCGGCGGCGGCATCGACCCGGCGGTCATTGAGGTCCAGCGTCAATTCGATCCGGGGATTGTCCCGCAGGAACGGATAGAGCGCCGGGCCGAGATGCATGCGCCCGAAGGTTACCGGCGCCGACAGGCGCAGCGGCCCCGACAGGGTGCCGCGCCGCTCGGCCAGATCGGCGACGGCGGCATCGATATCGCGCAAGATGGCCGAGGCCCGTTCCAGGAAGGCGGCACCATCCTCGGTCAGCGACAGCTTCCGGGTGGTACGGTGGAGCAGGGGGCTTTCCAGGCTGCGTTCCAGCTCCGCCAGGCGTTCGCTGACCACCGATTTCGACAGATTGAGCCGCCGTGCCGCCTCGCTGATCGATCCGGCCTCGGCCACGGCGACAAAAGCCGCAATTCCCTCGATTTTCATTGCCTGATTTTCATTGTTCGGTTTTTCCGAAAGGCAGTTCCCCGATTTTCAGTCTAATCGGAACGGGCAAAATCCGCCAGTTTGTTGAGCGACGGGACAACCCGAACCCGACAACGCTCAAAGACAGGAGAAGATCATGAAGAGATTGCAAGGCAAACGCGCCCTCATCACCGGCGGCACCAGCGGCATTGGCCTGGAAACCGCCAAGGAATTCCTGGCCGAAGGTACCCGTGTCGCGGTCACCGGCGCCAGCACCAAGAATATCGAGGAAGCCCGCAAGGTGCTGGGCAGGGATGTCCTGGTGATCCAAGCCGATGCCGGCGACGTTGCCGCACAGCAGGATATCGCGCGCCAGGTGAAGGAAGCCTTCGGCGGCCTCGATATCCTCTTCGTCAATGCCGGGATCGGCGATTTCCGGCCAGTGGAGAATTGGGACGAAGCCGGTTTCGACCGCTCCTTCGCGGTCAATGTGAAGGGGCCGTACTTTTTGATCCAGGCGCTGCTGCCGTTGTTCGCCAATCCGGCTTCGATCGTGCTCAACACCTCGATCAATGCGCATATCGGCATGCCGATGAGCAGCATCTATGCCGCCACCAAGGCCGCCTTGCTGTCGATGGCCCGCACCTTGTCGGGCGAATTGATCAGCCGCGGGATCCGCGTCAATGCGGTCAGCCCCGGCCCGGTCGCGACGCCGCTGCATGGCAAGATCGGCATGGATGACGAAACCATCAAGGGCCTGGTCGCCCAGATCCCGGTGGGCCGTCGCGGCGATGCCGCAGAGATCGCCAAGGCCGTGGTCTTTTTCGCCTCCGACGAATCGACCTTCACCGTCGGCAGTGAATTGATCATCGATGGCGGCATGAGCACGCTCTGATGCCTGACTTGCCGGATGCCCCAATTCTTCTATCGGCTCCCGCAAAATTTCGTTGTTTGTGCTATGCCGGTTTATTCCATATACCGCCGCGCAGCGCGCAAGCCGGTACGAAGCAGAAGGGGCATCCGTCATGATGAAAGTTTCACTGCCGAAACGCGGCATCCTGGCGGCTGCGCTCCTGCTGGGCAGTACTGCGGCCGAGGCAGCCGATCATCCCGGGCAAGCGGACATCAAGCGCATCGTCGACCAGACGATCCGCCCGCTGATGCGGGAGAACAAGGTTCCCGGCATGGCCGTGGGAATCACGGTCGGCGGCAAGGCCTATGTCTTCAATTACGGCCTCGCCTCGAAGGAGAGCAAGCGGAAGGTCGATGACGAGACGCTGTTCGAGATCGGCTCGGTCAGCAAGACCTTCACCGCAACCCTGGCCGGCTATGCCCAGGTCAACGGAGCCTTGGCCCTATCCGACAAGGCAAGCAAATACCTGCCGGCGCTTGCCGGCAGCAGCTTCGATACGATCAGCCTGCTCGATCTTGGCGTCTATGCGGCGGGCGGGCTGCCCCTGCAGTTTCCCGGCAACGTTACCGACCAGGCGACGATGATCGCCTATTACAGGAACTGGCAGCCGGCCTATGCGCCCGGCACCCATCGGCTTTATTCGAATGTCAGTATCGGCCTGTTCGGCTATCTCGCGGCGCAAAGCCTGGGGCAGTCCTTCGACGATCTGATGGCCCGGAAAGTCTTTCCGGCTTTCGGCCTCACCCATAGCTATATCCATGTGCCGCAGGCGAAGATGGCAAGCTACGCTTACGGCTATTCGAAAGACGGCAAGCCGATCCGCGTGCGGCCGGGCGTTCTCGATTCCGAGGCTTACGGCGTGAAGACCACTGCCGCCGACATGATCCGTTTTCTCGACGCCAATATGAATGGCGGGAAACTGGATGACAGCTTCCGCCGCGCGGTCGCCGTCGCGCAAACCGGCTATGACCAGGTGGGCGATATGACCCAGGGCCTCGGTTGGGAGATGTATGATTATCCGGTCACGCTCGACCGGCTGCTGGCCGGCAATTCATCCGACATGGTGCTGAAGCCGCATGAGGTCACCCGGCTGTCGCCGCCATTACCGCCGCGCAAGGATGTGCTGATCAACAAGACCGGCTCGACGAACGGCTTCGGCACCTATGTCGCTTTCGTGCCGGCCAAGGATATCGGCATCGTGCTGCTGGCGAACCGGAACTATCCCACGCCGGCCCGGGTAACGGCGCTCTACCGGATACTGACGGCGCTGGACAAGTAATCCTGCAAGCAAATGACCCCGCCTCGCGGTACGAGGCGGGGTCATGGTCGCATCAGCTGATGAGCCAGGCCTTGTCGCCGATCCGGCCGTTATCCATCTCATCCATCCCATGTGCGGTCAGGCCGCCGACCTTGTTCGTGCAGGCTTCCAGTCGATCGGCGAAGACGGCGACGATCTGCCCGCCATCATCATGCAGCATGCGCTGCAATTCCCACAGCTTGTCCTTGCGCTTGGCGGTGTCCAGCTCCGCCTTCGCTTCCAGCAGCAGCTTGTCGAAGGCCGGCACGCGCCAATGCGTGTCGTTCCACGGGGCGTCGGATTGATAGCCGACGGTGAGGACCTGGGTTGCCGAAGCGCGCGCAACCCAGAAGCAGGTGCACCAGGCCGCCTTCAGCCAGATATTGTCCCAATAGCCATCCGCCGGCTGGCGGTCGACCTTCACATTGAGGCCGGCACGGGCCGCATCCGCCTGGTAAAGCACCGCCATGTCCACCGCGCCGGGGAAGGCGCCTTCGGAACAGGTCAAGGTCATTACCGTGTCGCTGAGACCGGCCTTCTTGGCATGGAATTTCGCCTTGTCCGCATCGTAAGCATATTGCGGCAGGCTGGTATTGCAGAAGGGATCCGTCGGGCCGATCGGATGATCATTACCGACCGAACCATAGCCGCCGAACACCGTCTTCAGGATCTTTTCCCGGTCCATCGCATATTTCAGCGCCAAGCGCGTATCCGGATTGTCGAACGGTTTGTGATCGATCAGCATCGGCGCCGTATAATGCTGCGCGCCGGGTGAGCGCACCAACTGCAGATTGGCGCCTTCGATCAGCGGTGCGGTCTTGCCGTCGATCCGGTTGACGGCATCGACCGAACCGGAAACCAGCGCATTCACCCGCGCCATCGTGTCATTGACGACCGTGAGGTCGAGGCCGTCGAGATGGCCGCGGCCGGCTTTCCAGTATCCGTCGCGTTTCTTGAACTGGATGCGGATGCCCGGCTGATAGTTTTCCAGCACGAAAGCGCCGGTGCCCACCGGATGCGACCAGTCGGTGAAGCCGTTCGGCACGACCTGCATATGGTAATCGGCGAAGATAGTCGGCGTATCGGCATCGGGGCTGTCCATCGTCACCAGGATCTGGTGCGCGGACAGCTTCTTGATGTCCTTGATCGCTTTCATGACCGCAGCGCCGCCAGAGGTGGTATCGGGACCGCGATGCAGGTTGATCGAATAGATGATGTCGTCGGCGTCCAGCGTCTTGCCGTTGGAGAAGGTGACATCCTTGCGGATATTGAAAATCCATTCGATGGCGCCCGGCTTCGCTTCCCAGCTTTCCGCCAGTTCCGGAACGGCCGTGCCGTCAGCATCGATCTCTACCAGACTGTTGCGCAGGCAGAAACCGGTGACGATTCCGACCGTGCCGTTGACGGTCCGGGGATCGAGCGTATCCGTGCTGCTGCCACCCCCCATGCCGAGTTTCAGCACGCCGCCGGATTGCGGCTCGGCCGCATACCCTGCTTTGGCGAGAACGGCTTGTGCGGTCACGGCGCCGATACCGAGCGCCGTTGCGTATTTCAGGAAGTCCCGGCGACCGACACCGCCGTGCCGCAAAGCCAATTGCAGATTAAGCCAGTCCGACATTCTCTTCTCCCAGAATGAGAGGCCATCCTTGCCGATGCCTCGATTGATTGGAGCGATCCTTTTATCGTTCTTGGGCCTTTCGCCGTTTGTCTCCTGCTTGGTCTGTTCCTTGGTCCATCGCTGTCACGCAACCGGGGCCGCCGCTGTGCGACCGTAAAACAGTTTTTGCGCATAATCGCTGAATTGCGCGTTCGGTTGATCGACATAAGCCAATACCGCATTGATGCGCAAGCGCGGGCCGGTCACCGGCGCCACACGATGCAATGAATCGCGGCCGCGAAACATCGTCAGGGTTCCCGCCACCTGGGGCAATATCTGGATCTTCTGCGTGGCAGGATCGTCCAGGAACCGGCCGACCGCGTCGTAGCATTCATCATCGGCCCGCCGCAGCATGCGGACATATTCGAAATCGCCGCCGCCTTCCGGCGTCTGGATGGCGAGTGTCACGCTGAAATCCGACCGGTCGAAATGCCAGCCCAATTGCTGCCCGGCCGAGAAGCCTTGCAGGTTGAGCGCGGCCAGCGGATCGGCATGGCGGTAGAGCTGCTCCTGATCGAGGACGTCGCTGACGAAAGCCAGCACCGCATCCGATCGATAGAGCAGCCTGGTCAGATTGCTCTCCGGGATGTCGGCATAGGCAACGGTATCCTTCTCGGTCTCCAGCAGGCGCCGCAAGGGATGCGACGGAGCTTCGGTATCCTGCGCCGGCCGGAAATAGACGGTGTGCATCTCGCGGAAGCGGAACATGCGCGGGCGCAAGGCAAGTGCCTGCTCGGCCATGGCGGCGACGGCGTCGGGCCGCACGAAGCCGGGGAAGGTCACCGCGCCGGTTTCTTCCAGCAAGGCCCGGCCTTGCGCGACCAGATCGCGATAGGCGGCACCGCTCCGCTCCAGCAGGGGGTAGCAGTGCAAGTCGACGATGTCGTTGAGCGCCGGAACGCTCGAAGTGGGGGCGCCGGGATATGATGCGGGGGCATCCATGCGCATGGTCATCCTCATCTCCTGTCGGGATGTAACGTGAGCCGGCGATACGCGGTCGACTGCGCCTTTCGACCGCGTTTTCCGGCGGATGGCAGATTATGCTTTGCCCGGTATTCAATCACGCTCAAAATATTCAGGATTTTCGTGAAATAAATTCAATTTGCGGATCATGAAGCTGAGCCTGGACCACCTTCTCATGCTGCGTTCCCTGGCGAGTGCCGACACGGTCACGGCGGTTGCCGACCGTTTGCGCGTGACGCCCTCGGCCGTCAGCCATCGCATCCGCGAGGCGGAGCGGCGCTTGGGCGTGACACTGACGGAGCGGGTCGGTGGCAGGCTGCGGCTGAGCCCGGCCGGCATTCGCCTCGAACGGGCGGCCGGCGACATCATCGCCATCCTGGATGAGGCCGAGGCCGAGGCGAGCGCCATGGCGAGCGGTGTCTCGGCTTTCGTCCGGCTCGGCGTCACCTCTTACGGGCCGTTCCGCTGGATCCCGAAATTCATCGAGCATTACGCCACGCTGCGTGGCGATGTCGAAATCACCCTGGCGACGGTGAAGCGTGACGAGATCTATTCCACGCTGATGCAGGGGCGGATCGATGTCTCCATCATCGACGATGGCATGGTGCCGAGCGGCGTCGACAAGGTGCCGCTGTTCCGGGACGACCTCATCGCCATCATGGCGCCGGATCATCCTTTGGCCGGCAAGCGCCACGTCCGGGCGCAGGACCTCAAAGCTTACGACCTCATCACCTATTCGATCGAACGCGCCGTCGGCTGGGAATACGACCGCTTCTTCGCGCCGGCCGGCGTCCTGCCGCGCCGCATGATCACCGTGGAACTGATCGAGGCCATCGTCGAACTGGTGCGGTCCGGCTCCGGCGTCAGCATTCTGCAGCGCGACCTCGTCGCCCCCAGCCTGGAACGCGGCGACTTGGCCTGGGCGGCGCTGAATGACGGCCTCGACATATCCTGGAACGCCATCATCCGCCCGCATGAGCCGGCAGATGGCGAGGTTCACCGGATGGTGGCGGAGCTGACCCGCTGGCTGAAACGATCGAAAAGCGCGCCGCCCGGGAAAGCATCGACGCGCCGTGCCGCGTATCGAAGGCGGGGCGGGTGATCGGCGTTGATGATCGCCGTTACTGGGCGGGCGGCGGCATCAGCATGAACAGTGCCTGGGCCGGTTCGGTCTTCGAGCTGTTCCAGAAGCTGTGCAGGCGGCGCGGATCGAAGGTCATGGCATCCTGGGCTTGCAGCACCGTTTCCTCGCCCTCGATCGAAATGGTGATGCTGCCGGAGACGACGAAGACGAATTCTTCCTCGCAGCGCAGGCTGTAGAGCGTTTCGCCGCCGGTGCCGCCGGGTTCGATATCGGACAGGATGGCCTGGCCCTTGGCGGCGCTGGTCGGGGTCAGCAGATAGTCTTCCATGCCGGTGCCGCCGAAATTGATCCGCGTCCGCTGGTCCTGCCGGATCACGGCGGACCCGACCGAGGAGAACAGGCTGCCGATCGGCATGTTCAGCACATCGCAGAGCCGCACCAGCGAGGCGACGGAAGGCGAGGCCTTGTCGCGCTCGACATCGGAGAGGAAGCCCTTGGTCAGGCCCGATTCCACGGCGACATGTTCGATCGTCAGCCCGAGGTCGCGCCGTCTCGCCCGCAGCAGGGCGCCGATCATCGGGGAGGTTTTCTGGACCGCGGAGTGGGGCATGGCGGTATTGGGCATGAATGTCTCATTCATTTGTGTTGATCTGATTCGGAGAATCACGAGGTTCGAATCACCGGGGAAGTTTTCTCTTTTTTAACGAAGGGCTGGCAAGACGTTCCCGCGCGTAGGTTTTTAGTCAATTGTTCTGTTATATCGAACTTAGTTGACTTATACAGAACTCTACAGCACATTCGGCATCACCTAAACCGTTCCTGGGGGAAGCGATGCCGATTGTGAAGAAATCCTGTTTTACCGCCGTGGCCGCCAGTGTCTTGGCCATGACCGCCGCGATGAATGCGTCCACGGCCCGGGCCGCTGCCGCGCCGTCCTTCGTCGATGACGGCGATTTCAACGTCTGTGTCGATCCGACCTTCCCGCCGATGGAATTCTACGAAAAGACCGGCGATACCCAGCCGGTTGGCGTCGATGTCGATGTCGCCAAGGCGCTGGCCGAATATTGGGGTGTGAAGGTCAGCTTCTCGTCGATGGATTTCAACGGCCTGCTGCCCAGCCTCTCGGCCCAGCGTTGCGATGCCGTGATCAGCGGCGCGCTGCTGACCGAAGACCGGCAGAAGACCTTTGACGGCGTCGGCTATCTCAATACCTTCATCGTCGTGGTCGGCAAGGCCGGCACGGCGCCGATCGACGATATCGACGGCCTGGCCGGCAAGGCCATCGCCGTGCAGTCCGGCACGACCTATTACGACCGGATCGTGGCGATCAACGGGCAGTTGAAGGCCAAGGGCGCGGCGCCGATGGATATTCAGCAATATCCGAAGCAGACCGACGCCATCCAGCAGTTGCAGGTCGGCCGGGTCGAGGGCGTCGTCTCGCAGGATACCGAAGTGGCGTTCCGCGAATTGCAGACGCCGGGCACCTTCTCAACCATCTTCACCGTGCCGCAGGATTCCTTCCAGCCTTACGCGGTCTATATGCGCAAGAGCGAATCCGACACGGTCCGCGTCAGCGCGGCGATCAGCGATCTGGTCCAGGCGGGCAAGCTCGCGGCCATCGTCGACAAGTGGAAGCTGTCGCGCAACCAGCTCGACGGCATTCAATAAGAGGGAAAAGGTTGCAGGAAGCGGGGAGCGGCCGATGAATTTCAATGTCGACGTGTTTTGGGCGGCTCTCTCTTCCTGGGCCTTTTTCAAGGGTGCCTTGATCACGCTTGCTCTGGCGGTCGTGTCGCATGCGACCGCCATTGCGATCTCGGTGCCGATGGCGGTGGTGATCCGCGGGCGGCCGTCGCTGCTGCGCGGCAGCATCACGGCCTATATCGGATTCTTCCGGGCAGCCCCCACCTTGCTGCTGCTGCTCTTCGTCTGGAACGCGCTGCCGCAATTCATTCCGATCTTCCGCCAGGCCTGGTTCACGCCTTTTCTCGCCGCCTGGATCGCGCTCGCGCTCAATGAAGCGGCCTATCAGGTGGAGATCAACCGCTCGGCCCTGCAGGCGGTCGATGCCGGCCAGACGGCGGCCGGCGAGGCGCTCGGCCTGACCCGCTTCCATGTGCTGCGCTATGTGGTCCTGCCGCAGGCGGCGCGCATCGCCGTGGCGCCGACCGTCAATGAATTCATCACCTTGCTGAAGATCACCTCGCTTGCCTCGGTGATCTCGCTGCAGGAACTGATGACGGTGACCCAGGTCACGGTCGCCCGGACCTTCCAGTTCACCGAACATTATGCGGCGGCCCTGATCTACTACCTCGCCATGGTCTATGCGCTGATGGCGGTGCAGAAGCGGATCGAGAAGTCCTTCTCCTGGGCCAACCGGGCGGCGGCGACGAAAGACACACCGGCCATTGCCGTTCCGGTTCAGCGTTGAGGCAAGGTTGATACCATGTCCATGATCGAATTTTCCCAGGTCGGCAAAAGCTTCGGCGCTTTCCAGGCGCTGACCGACGTCTCCTTGAAGGTCGAAGCAGGTGAGAGGGTCGTCGTTTGCGGCCCCTCGGGTTCCGGCAAATCGACCCTGATCCGCTGCGTCAACGGCCTCGAACGGCATGATAGCGGCCGCATCCAGGTCAACGGGATCGAGCTGACGGAATCGGCCTCGGCCCTGCTCAAGATCCGCCGCGATGTCGGCATGGTCTTCCAGCAATTCAATCTCTTCCCGCATCTGACCGCGATCGAGAATTGCATCCTGGCGCCGAAGAAGGCGCTGGGCATGTCCGATGCCGATGCCCGCGATCTCGCCCGCAAATATCTCGACCGTGTGCGCATCCTCAACCAGGCGGATAAATATCCGGTGCAGCTTTCCGGCGGGCAGCAGCAGCGCGTGGCGATCGCCCGGGCGCTCTGCATGAACCCGAAAGCGATGCTGTTCGACGAGCCGACCTCGGCGCTCGATCCGGAAATGATCGGCGAGGTGCTCGACGTCATGATCGATCTCGCGCAATCGGGCATGACGATGATCTGCGTCACCCATGAAATGAGTTTCGCGCGACGCGTCGCCGACCGCGTGGTCTTCGTGGATCACGGCCGCATCGTCGAGACGGCGTCGCCGGAGGACTTCTTCCAGTCGCCGAAGACCGATCGCGCGAAAGCCTTCATCAAGCAAGTGCTGCACGGCTGACGGCCGCGTAGCACGGCATCGACAACCAGGCCCAGCCGGCCGGCAACGTACCGCCGGGCAGGGCACCTTTGACCAATCGGATAGGAGCCAATGATGGACGACAGCGAATTGCAGCAAGCGAAGAAGAGCGCGCAAGGCTGGTACTGGTGGGGCGTGCCCACCTTGTTCCGCTGCCCCTGGAACGAGGACCCCGCCGCCTGCGATATCGCCTTGGTGGGCGTGCCGCACAGCACCGGCAACGGCTCGACGGAACGCGACCAGCATCTCGGCCCCCGGGCCGTGCGCCATGTCTCCGGCTATTACCGCCGTGCCCATGGCGTTCACAACATCGCGCCGTTCGAAATGGCGCGCGTGCATGATCTCGGCGACGTGCCGCTGCCGGAAGCGATGAACAACGAAGCCTGCGTCCGCGATATCGAAGACTATTACAAGCGGCTGGACGATGCCGGCACGCGCCCCGTCTCCATTGGCGGCGATCATTCCATCACCGGCCCGATCATCAAGGCGATCGCCGGCCCCGGCCGTCGCCTTGCCGGCGGCAAGCCTTGCGCCCTCATTCATTTCGATGCCCATACCGATTCCTATGAGAACATGCCGCATTGGCTGGGCGCCAAGCGCTCGGCGGCGCATTGGGCCGCCTATACGGCGCGGGAAGAGGCGGTGGATACCTCCCGCAGCGTGCAGATCGGCATTCGCGGCCATCCGAACCGCATCATGCATGGCAATACCGTGGGGAGCGCCAGCGATGGCCTCGGCTACCGCGTGATCAAGATGGCGGAATTCGAGGAACTGGGCGTGGCCCGCACGGTGGAACTGATCCGCGAGCGGGTCGGCGACGGCCCGGTCTATGTCACCTTCGACCTCGATTGCCTCGACCCCTCGGTGGCGCCCGGCGTCTCCAACCTGGAACCCGGCTTCGGCGGCATGACGATGCGCGAGGCGACCGGCATCCTGCAGGGCCTGAAGGGCCTCGACGTTATCGGCGGCGATGTCGTCTGCCTGATGCCGACCAAGGACAGCCCGAACCAGATCACCGCCCAGGTGGCGATGGTCCTGATGTTCGAGATGATCTCCCTCATCGCCATGCGGATGGAAAAGGGCGCCTGAGGCAGATCGGTCGCTACGGCGTGCGGGTCATTGCGGGCCAAGATCCGTCAGCCGTCCGGATGGACCCCGGATCAAGTCCGGGGTGACAAGTGGGGCGGTTGTGGGCGGTTGTGGGCGGTAGTGCGATGAGCGGCGAGGCCGTTCTGGCGGCAAAAAGAAGGGAACAAGAATGAGCAAGATCGACCTGATCGAGAAATTCCTTGCCGCCTGGGCGGCGCAGGACGTCGACGGCGTGATGGGCCTCTTCGCCGATGAAGCGGTTTTCGTCGCCTCGACCGGCCCCGAACCCGGCCGCACGCTGCATGGTGCGGCGGATATCCGGGTCGCGATTGAGCCGATGTTCAAAGCGACCGCAGGCATGGCCTTCGCCGTGACCGGCATCTGGGGCGAAGGGGCGGATTACTTCGCCACCTGGACCCTGTCCGCGCCAGCTGGATCTGCATCGGCCGGAACCGCTACGTCGCCGGTCAAGGGCATTGATCATTTCGTCGTCGCCCATGACCGCATCACGCTGAAGGATGCCTATCGCAAAGTAGCGGCTTGAGCTAACAGGCGGATGCAACCAACCCTTCGAAGGCACGGCAGGCATGAGCAACCGTTATCAGCCCAGCAGTTCACAATGGCTCACCGATATCGCCGGTGATCTTCCCCCGGTGCGGTCCCTGGAGCACGACCTCGAGGTGGATGTCGCGGTCATCGGCGGCGGTTTCGTCGGCCTGTGGACAGCCATCGCCCTGAAGGAGCTTGAGCCCGGCTGCAAGGTCGCGGTGCTGGAGCAGGGCCGTTGCGGCGCCGGCGCCTCGGGGCTCAATGGCGGCTTCGTCATGTCCTGGTGGCCGAAGATCGGCAGCCTGGTCGGCATCTGCGGCGCCGATGACGCCACTTGGCTGGCCGAGGAAACCACCAAGGCGGTGATGGCGCTCGGACCCTATCTCGAGCAGCACGGCATCGATACGGAATATCGCCAATCCGGCTGGCTCTGGACGGCGACCGCCCCGGCGCATATCGGCGCCTGGCAAGGTTGCGTCGACACCGCCGCACGCCTGGGACATGGCGACGTGTTCCAGGAACTGCCGGCCGATGAGATCGCCCGCCGCACCGGGTCGCCTGCGCATATCGCCGGCATCTTCGAGGCGGTCAATGCCACCGTTCATCCCGCCAAGCTCGGGCGCGGCCTTGCGACGATCGCGGCGAAGCTCGGTGTCGAGATCTATGAAGAGACCCGCGTCAACAAGATCGACCGTACGCGCCCGGCACGCATCGCGACGCCGCGCGGCACGGTGACGGCGAAGCGTGTCGTCATCGCCACCAATGCCTGGGCGGCCAATGTGCCCGAACTGCGCCGGCAATTCGTCTGTGTCGGCAGCGCCATCGTCTCGACCCCGCCGATTCCCGGCCGCCTTGAAGCCATCGGCTGGACCGGCGGCGAAAGCATCACCGATTCCCAGACCACGGTGACCTATTACCGCACCACCCGGGCCGGCCGGCTGGTCTTCGGCAAAGGCGGCGGGCGTCTCTATTACACCGGCGAGCCGGGTGAGACGGCTTTTCAAGACCCGATTGGCATCGCCGAGGCGGAAGCGGATTTCCGCCGCGTCTATCCCATGCTGGCTGATGTGCCGCTGGAACGCCGCTGGTCGGGGCCGATTGATCGCACCTATGACAGCTTGCCGCTGCTCGGCCGTCTTGGCGATGCGCCGCATATCGCCTATGGCATCGGCTGGAGTGGCAATGGCGTCAATTCCAGCCGTATCGGCGGCCGTATCCTCGCCGGCCTTGTTCTGGAGCGGCGCGAGCGCTGGACCGAGAACGGCATGGTGGACCGCATCGTCCGCCGCTTCCCACCGGAGCCTTTCCGCTATCTCGGCGGTTGCCTGGTGCGCGGCGCCATGGCACGCAAGGACCGCAGCGAGATCGCCGGCTGCGCGCCCTCGGGCCTCGACAAGGCGTTGGCCAGCCTGGCGCCCTCCGGTCTCGAAGATAAGGGCTAAGCCTCACCCGTACTGCTTTATCTTATTAATGAGAGACGGCTTCACGTTTTAGACAAAATCGCAAAGCGATTCCGTCTAAAACGATCCGGCCCTATGCCTGCCAGGCGATGATGCCGGCGCCGGCGGCGATCAGCGCGATGCCGAGCCAGCTCAGGACCGACAGGCTTTCGCCGAGGAAGGTGACGCCGAACAGGGCGACCAGCACCACGCTCAATTTGTCGATCGGCGCCACCTGCGCCGCCTGGCCCAGTTTGAGCGCACGGAAATAGCACAGCCAGGATGCACCGGTGGCAAGCCCGGACAGAACCAGGAACAGATAGGTGCGCCCGGCGATGTCACTCAGGGGCTGCCATTGGCCGCTCGCCAGCACGATGGCGAGGATGACGCCGAGAATGACGACGGTGCGGATCAGCGTCGCGAAATCCGATTGAATATTCTCGACGCCGACCTTGGCGAAGATCGCGGTCAATGCCGCGAAGGCTGCCGACAGGAACGCCCAGAACGGCCAACTGCTCAATAGCGATTTCATCGCTCCTCCTTGTCGGGTGCCTGCTTGCCAGGCGCCTGCCTGTTAGACCTATGCCTGTTAGACCTATGCCTGTCAGATGTATGCCTGTCGGGGCGCCTGAGTCGTATGACAGCCTGTAAAACGCATCCACAAAATATCGGCAACCACCAAAACTGCGTAAGACCGACTTCCCCGAGGCCGGATATTATCCTGTCCCCTTTTCGGATGACAGAAAGTGCTTGCCTTTTGTTGTCGGCTACATCCCAAATGATCACGCAGTGCGAGCGGCCAGTTCGGGGGATCATCGGCTGAAACCGATATAAAGCGTTATGCGATGCCGGGTCAGGAGACTAGCCGGCTGACGTTCCGGGTTCAATTTGGCTGCCGTTATTTGTACCTCGGGGAGAAATCCGAAAGCCGCCGAGTCATCACGTCCGACAATGAATTTGTGCAGAACGAGTCACGCTCTTCATGAGTCACGCTCTTCATGAGTCACGCTCTTCACGATGGAGGTTGGAATGAGTGCGCAAGGCAGTAAAATGAATGTATGGCAGCTCACGATTCTGACTGCTGTCAACATGATGGGCTCCGGCATCATCATGCTGCCGACCAAGCTGGCACAGGTCGGCACCATCTCGATCATTTCCTGGGTTATCACCGCGGGCGGCTCCATCGCCCTCGCTTATGCCTTCGCGCGTTGCGGCATGCTGAGCAAGAAGCCTGGCGGCATGGGCGGCTATGCCGAATATGCCTTCGGCAAGGGCGGCAATTACATGGCGAACTATACATATGGCTTGTCGCTGGTGATCGCCAATGTCGCCATCGCAATCACCGCCGTTGGCTATCTGGTCGTGCTGTTCAATATGGAATTGTCGCCAATACAGACCTGCATCTGGTCGATCGTCCTGCTGATCGTGACCACGGTCGCCAATTTCGGCGGTGCCCGCATCACCGGCCGCATCGGCGCGGTGACGGTCTGGGGCGTCATCATCCCGGTGGTCGCGGTGGCGGTCCTCGGCTGGTTCTGGTTCAGCGGCGCGACCTGGATCGCTGCGTGGAATCCCAACAACCTGCCTTTCGGCACGGCGGTCGGTGCCTCGATCTCGCTGACCCTCTGGGCTTTTCTCGGCCTGGAATCCGCCTGCGCCAATGCCGATGCGGTGGAAAATCCCGAACGTGACGTGCCGATCGCCGTCATGGGCGGCACACTGGGCGCCGCCGTCATCTATATCCTGTCCACCAATGTGATCGCCGGCATCATTCCGGGGCAGGAACTGGCGGCATCGACGGCGCCTTTCGGCTTGGCTTTTGCCCATATGTTCTCGCCGATGATCGGCAGCATCGTCATGGCGCTGATGGTGATCGCCTGTATCGGCTCCTTGCTCGGCTGGCAGTTCACCGTCGCCCAGGTCTTCAAGAGCTCCGCCGATGTCGGCTATTTCCTGCCGATCTTCGGCAAGGCGACCAAAAGCGGCACGCCGATCGTCGGCATGCTGGTGCTGCTGGTGGCCCAGGTTGCGCTGGCCCTGATGACCATCAGCCCGGATCTCAGCGCGCAATTCGAACGTGTCGTCAACCTCGCCGTGGTCACCAATCTGGTGCCCTATGTCATGTGCATGGCGGCGATCTTCGCCATCCAGAAGGTGATGCAGGTGCCGCGCCCCAAGGCGCTGTTCACCAATATCATCGCCCTGATCGGCGCCCTCTACAGCTATTATGCGCTGTGGAGTTCCGGCACCGAGGCGCTGATGCTGGGCGGGCTTTGTATCTTCCTCGGCTGGACCTTGTTCGGTTTCGTCAGCGCGCGTTTCTATGAGGCCGATATCAGGGCCAAGGTGAAGAATCCGGGATTGGCTTTGCAGGATTAAGCGGTGCGCAAGACAAAAAGCCCTCGGATTGCGCCGAGGGCCTTCATTTGGGGGAAGCGCGGTCGACCTCAGTCGCTATCGCCTGAGAACCAGTTGCCGATGCGGTGGAAGAAACCGCCGATGCCGCTCCGGGCTTCCTGGGTTTTGTCCTTGGCAAAGTCGCCGGTATCCTGGGCGCCTTCCTTGATCGCATGACCGGCATCGGTGGCACCTTCGCCGATGGCATGGCCCACATCTTTGGCACCCTGGCCGATCGCCTGGCCGGTTTCATGCGCGCCCTCGCCGATGGCATGACCGGTATCGCGCGCACCTTCGCCGATTGCATGACCGGTATCCTTGGCGCCTTCCTTTACGGATTGGCCGGCGGCATTGAGATCGTCGCCCACATCCTGGGCATGGCTGACGGCCGGCAGGCCGGCGCAAAGGCTCGCGGCGAGCACCAGCATCAGCAGGGAGCGCGACAGTATAGAGGACCGCCGCGCTGAATCCTCACGACCCTGGATGAGGGGGAGGGGAGGTGCAAAGCGACGCATAATCATTCTCCGTATCAGTCAACAGTTGGCCGCCTTATGCGGTTCTTCACCTGCGGTCTCTTCGCCACGGATGATCGGTCCGATCAGATGAACCGGCGCCGGACCCGATGCCGCCGAAGATGCGGCCGCAAATGGCAAACACCGTGGCGACCGTGGCCGCAACGGCAAAGGCGTCTGGCGGCTCGGGCGGCGAGTCCGCATAAAGCGACGGCTATAACAAATCTGCGCATGCTTCTCTCCTGTGTCACGTTCAACTTCGCGTGTGCGGTAACGTCGAAGTCAAAATCGCTGTGCAAATCTCGTTGTTTACATAGCCTGCGGCAAAGTGTCCGGAGCCGCAACTCAAGACGTTGCGCGCTCGGGGTGCTGCGGCGAAGCCAAGGTGAACAGTTCGCGCTCGCCCGCTATCCCTCGCAGATGATGGCAGCCGAGCGACCGTAAAACGATCGGCGGTAAGCCTTGTGTCAGTTGTGTCAAGCGGGCGGCGACCTCACCGGACAGGATCAAGGCACTGTCCAGTTCCTGGCATTTCTGCTCCATCCGCGCAGCCATGTTGACCGCCGGACCGATGATCGTGAAGTCGAGGCGTGCCCGTCCGCCAACATTGCCATAAAGCACATCGCCAAGATGCAAAGCGATATCGACCGGCATCGCGGTTGTATCGGACTGGGCCAGCGAGGCGATATTCGTCATGGCCTGCTGCGCTGCCGTCAGCGCCGCGCGGCAGGCAGTTGCATCCTCCTCGCCATGATCGCCCCCAGCCGGAAAGGCAGCGAGCAGGCCATCGCCGATGAATTTCAGTACCTCGCCCCCTTGCGCCATGATCGGCTCGACCAAGGCTTCGAAATGACGGTCGAGCGCGCCGACCAGCTCGACCGGCTCCATCGCTTCGGCGCGTGTGGTGAAGCCGCGCAGATCTGCATAAAGAATGGCGGCCCGCAGGCGACGCAGTTTGCCACGGGTGATGGTACCTTGCAGCACCTGCTGCGCCGCATCGCCGCCGAGATAGGTGGTGAGCAGATCCTGGGCGAAGGTCGCGAAGATACGGCCCTGGATCGCCGCGCTGAGCGATGGCAGCAGGCTTTCGATCAATTCTTGATCGGCTTTGCTCCATCCCTCCGGCCGGTCGCAGCAAAGGGTGAAGATGAAGCCGAAGGGCTCGTTCTGTTTTGCTGCGCCCTCCGGCGCACCGGCGGGTGACGCCAAAGCAGGTTCCGCCAGGGTGAAGGGGATGAGATGCGCCATCCAGGCGCTATAGCCCTGAGCGGCGAAAAGTTCGAGGAGCGGGAAGTCGAGCATCGCCGCCGCGCCATGCAGGGCGCGATAAAGACGATGCACCTTACGGCTCAGCATGTATTGGATCGGTGATTCCTGATAGTCATCCGGCATCTGCGCATGGGCATAATCCTCACCCCGCACCGCATCCTCGGCGCGCCGGTAGATATAGCCGCGTGCATTGATCAGCGGATGCAGCAGGCGGATGCCAAGATAGGCGCGGCCGATGCCGAGGCCGCGCGCATTCAACCGCCGCGCAAAACCGGCCAGCACCTCCTCGACCGGCCTGCCTGCCAGCGCTGCCTCGGCAAGCCAGGGCAGGATACTGTCCGATGGTGATGTATCGCGGGTCGACATAGCTCATCCTGCGCAGCCGGTGAAGGCTTTGCAAGCGCGGGCTGCGCCTCTTTGCTGCGTTGGCGCTCGTACGCCGGAACAAGTGTGTCGCCCTCGGGCCCGATAGGAGAATGCAGGGTGACCATTGCGCCTGGCATCGACCGTAAGCCGGAGCTCAAGGCCGGGTGACAAATGTATTGGTGGCCGGCGACGCGCGAGGCGGGTCCCAACAGAAAACCGGCGCCCTGGTTTCCCGGGGCGCCGGTTCAGTTGCTCGCTGGAAGCGAGAGGAGACTGTCGGCTTAGCCGCTGATACCGGGCATCAGCTTCTGTTCGCCGGTATCGCGGCCCTTGGAGAGTTCCTCCAGGGTCAGGTCGACGGCTTCTTCGAACTTGCCCAGCGTCTCTTCCAGGCACTTCTGGTCGTGGGCGGCGGAGATGAACCACGGTTCGCGGCTATCCGGCTCGCACATCACGCCCATGTCGATGAGGTAGCCCGCCATCGTGTCGTAGAAGGTGTAGTCGCTGAGCTTCCAGTTGCGATAGGTGGTCGGCGCTTCGGCGCTGAAGAACAGGCCCGACATGCTGTAATGGCCGGTGAAGCTGTGCGGGATGCCGCGCTTCGACAGCACCTTGCCCATGCCTTCCTGCATCGCCTTGCCATAGGCAGCGGTGCGCTCCAGCGCATCGGTGTTCTTCATGATGCTCAGCGTCGCTTCGGCGGCGGCGAGGCTCATGGCCTGGGCGGTATAGGTGCCGCCATGGGCGACGCCCTTGCCGTATTTGCGCATGATCTCTTCCTTGCCGCCGATCGCCGAGATCGGGTAGCCGTTGGCCACGGCCTTGGCGACGGTGAAGATATCGGCCTCGATGCCGTAAAGCTCCTGGGCGCCGCCCTTGCCGACCCGGAAGCCGGTCTTCACTTCGTCGACGATCATCAGCACGTTGTACTTGGTGCAGAGTTCGCGCACGGCCTTGATGAATTCCGGCTTCGAGGGGATGCCGCAGCAATTGCCGAGGATCGGTTCGATCAGCACCGCCGCGATGGTGTCGTGATTCTTCTTCAGAACCTCTTCCAGGCGGTTGGCGTCGTTATACGGCACCTGCCAGAAGAGCTGGCGGACGAGCTGGGGGATGCCCTGGCCATAGGTGATGACCTTCGGGTCCTTGCTCTGGTCCTTCATGTCGTCGGGATCGGCCGTCCACATGGTGGCATCGAACAGGCCGTGATAGGAGCCTTCGAAGGTGACGTAATTGTCCTTGCCGGTATAGCCGCGGGCGAGGCGCAAGGCCGCCATCACCGCTTCGGTGCCGGAATTGGAGAAGCGCACCAGCTCGGCCGCCGGCATCATCTCCTTGATGAGCTTGGCGACGGTGACTTCCTTTTCGGTCCCCAGCGCATAGACGGTGCCGACCGGCTGCGCTGCGCGCGCGGCGGCATCGACATCCGGATGGCAATGGCCGAGGATCGCCGGGCCATAGCCCAGGCGGTAATCGATGTATTCGTTGCCATCAATGTCCCAGAGGCGGGCACCCTTGCCGTGATCAACGAACACGGTCTGCTCGTCGCCCCAATAGCGGAAGTTCGAGCTGACGCCGAGCGGCATATGTTTCAGCGCTTCTTGATAATGGGCCTGCGACTTGGCGAGGTTGCGTCTCTGGGTTTTGATCGTCGTCATAATTTAAAGCTCCCGTAGGTCATCCCTAGTTTGCGTCGAAATTTGCGCGGTTGCTGTCGCTGTGGAAGCAACCATATTAAATAACGATATAGAAATCCTAGGTGAGCGCCTCGATTTTGTCTACTGTATTAAATGATCATTTAATCTCGCAGACGCAGCAAAACGAAATTAATCAATGTTTTACCTCGCGAATCCTGATAGATTGCGCGACGCTAAAATGGGGGTTTGACGAGGGGTAAAATGGCGAAACCTGAAGCCTCGAAAGAGGTGCGCCGCAAACAATTGATCGATGCCACGATCCGCGCCATCGGCCGTTTTGGCTATGCCAATGCGACCCTGACGCAGGTTGCGAGCGAGGCCGGCCTGTCCCCCGGCATCGTCAATTTTTACTTCAAATCCAAGGAACAATTGCTGGTCGCGACCCTGGAGCAGATCGCCGAGGAATATTCCACATTGTGGCAGGCGGCGATCAACCGGGGCAAGGTCTCGCCGGCTGCCGGACTCGACGCGATGATCGACGCCGACTTCCATCCCTCGGTCTGCAATTTCGAGAAAGTGTCGATCTGGTACGCCTTCTGGGCCGAGGCGCGCAACAATCCCGCTTATCACGAAGTGGTTTCGCGGCTGGAAGGCGACTATCTGCAGCAGACCGAGACGCTGTGCAACCGCATCATTGCCGAAGGCGGCTACCAGGAAATCGAGGGGCGCGAGATCGCCGTCGGCCTCAATGCCATGATCGACGGCCTGTGGTTCGACTGCCTGATCGATCCCAAGGCCTTCGACCGGGCCGAAGCGAAACGCGTCTGCCGGACCTATCTCGCCTCGGTCTTTCCGGCGCATTTCGCCGGCGGCCGGGCGGCGGAAGGCGGGCCGCGCCGGAGCGCCCAAAGCGAGGGGGCGCTCGGCAATAATATCGCGTCCGGCAGCGTTGCCTTGGCGATCGACCACGACATCCAGGGCCGCGATGCCCATCGCGCGCGGCTGGCGGCGGCCTTGCGCAAGCGGCTGGAACCGGTCGGCAAGCTGAAGCGCGAGGCATTGGCCGCCGCCGTCGGCGTCTCGGTGAAGACATTGGAAAGCTGGCTGGAGGGACGGGGCGAGCCCAGTTCCTGGCAGATCGGGCGCCTCATTCCGGCGACCGATGCGCAGCTCTGGTTCGAGATTTATGGCCTCATCCATGAGGAGGCGCAGCGCCTGTTCGAGGCACGCCTGGCGCAGCAGCAGGAACAGGCCTTGCGCGAGCGCGCGGCACTCGACGCGCTGCGCGGCGGCAAGCCGGTACGAGGTGAGCATAATGACAACTGACTATCCGCAGCCGGAAACCAGCGGCTGGATCGACGTCCCTGGCGGCCGTGTCTGGTATCGCAGCAATGGCGATGCGCATCGCAGCCAAGCGCCCTTGCTGGTGGTGCATGGTGGGCCGGGCATGCAGCATGATTACCTGCTGCCGCTGACCGCTTTGGCGGATACGCGCCGGGTGATCTTCTACGATCAGCTCGATTGCGGCCGGTCCGATCGCACCAAGGATCCGCGCAACTGGACGGTGGAGCGGTATCTCTCGGAAATCGATGCGATCCGCGCTGATCTCGACCTTGAAGAGCTGCATCTCTACGGCAATTCCTGGGGCGGCAGCCTGGCGGCGGAATATGCCGCACTTCGCCCGCAGGGGCTGAAAAGCGTCATCCTCGCCGGGCCGCTGATCAATACAGACCGCTGGATCGCCGATAATGCCGCCTATTGCCGGGCCCTGCCGGAGCCGCATGCCTCGCTTTTACTTGGACAGGCCGCGCTGGACGATCCGGCCTATCAGGCGGCGGTCGATTTCTTCTATCGCCGCCATCTCTGCCGCCTCGATCCCTGGCCGGAGATCGTCACCACGACGATGAATAACGGCAATATGAACGTCTATCAGACCATGTGGGGCCCGGCCGAATTCACCTCGACCGGCAGCCTGCGGCAGTTCGACGTGACGCCGCGCCTGCCCGATATCGCCGTCCCGACCCTGGTCATCTGCGGCGAATATGACGAGGCGACCCCCGCCGCCTGCCGCGATTTCGCCAAGCTGGTGCGGGGCGCCGAGGTCGCGGTGATTCCCGACGCCTCCCATCTCGCCCCGGTCGAACAGCCGGCCGCCTATCTGGCCCGGTTGCGGGCCTTTCTGGATCCGCTGGGGTAAGGGGACGGGCCTTTTGCCCCTCACCCCCCCTCTCCCCAGCGGGGAGAGGGGGCTGAAGAAGGCACCATAGAGAACGCTCCATCAAAGTACGTGCCGTCCTGTCTCCCTCGCCCCTCTGGGGAGAGGGTGGGGTGAGGGGCAAAAGTGGCGAGCCAGGGCCCCGAGCCCGGTGCCGGGTGCAAGGCTGCCCCCTGGGAACCGCGTGCCGTGCCCCTGGACGCCGCAAGCCGGATTCGCTATAAAAACCCCAGTTCGTGGTGATTTGGCCGGCCGGCTTGCAGCCACGTTAAAAAAATCGCTAAAGGGCCGCATGCGGACCAGAGGCGATATATTTTTCGTTTTTTGGTGACCGTTATGCCCATCAAGATCCCGGATACATTGCCTGCCTTCAACGCCCTGGTGACCGAGGGCGTGCGCGTCATGACTGAAGCCGTGGCGGTCCGCCAGGACATCCGCCCGCTGCAGATCGGGCTCCTCAACCTGATGCCGAACAAGATCAAGACCGAGCTGCAGATGGCGCGCCTGCTCGGCGCGACGCCGCTCCAGGTCGAGCTGTCGCTGATCCGCATCGGCAATCACAAATCGAAGAATACGGCGGAAGATCACCTGCTCAATTTCTACCAATCCTGGGAGACGGCGCGGCACCGCAAGTTCGACGGCTTCATCATCACCGGTGCGCCGGTCGAGACGATCCCCTATGAAGATGTCACCTATTGGCGCGAATTGCAGGATATCTTCGATTGGACGCGCACCCATGTGCATTCGACGATGAATGTCTGCTGGGGCGCGATGGGTGCTTTGTATCATTTCCACGGTTTGCCGAAGCACCAGCTTTCGGAAAAGGCTTTCGGCATCTATCGCCAGAAAGTCGTGAAGCCGTCCTCGACCTATCTCAACGGCTTCTCCGACGACTTCGCCGTGCCGGTCTCGCGCTGGGCGAAGATCGCGGTGGAGGATGTCGCCGGCTCTTCCGATCTCAACCTGCTGACCTATTGCGAGGAGCACGGCGCCTCGATCATCGAGGATGCCAGGGAGCGGCGCCTCTATATCCTCGATCACCTCGAATATGATTCGACCTCGCTGTCGGATGAATATTTCCGCGATCTCAAGGCCAATGTGCCGATCAAGCTGCCGCACAATTATTTCCCGAACGACGATGCCAGCTTGCCGCCGCGCAATCTCTGGCGCTCGCATGCGCATCTCCTGATCGCCAACTGGATCAACGAGATCTACCAGACGACGCCCTTCGATATCGCCGAGATCGGCCAGACGGCCTTGAAGCAGACGGCCTGAGGGGCCGGGCCGGCCTATCGGCGAGGCCGGCTGCGGCGGATGTCTTGTCTCGTATCACGCCCGGCTTCCACCGCGACGCCGATGCCGGCGAGGGTCTCAAGGCTCCTTTCACCGACCAGGAGCAGGTGAACCTGACGCTGATGATCAACATCATCAATGGATGGAACCGCCTCGCCGTCGGTTTCGGCTTCTGGGTCGAGCCGGAAACCGCCGAGGTCGCCCGCGCCGCTGCGGTCTGACCGCGGCGCTTCAGGTGCCGGCGCAGCGGATGTTAAGCCCGCTGCGCCGTCTTTTTCCGCATCTCCGGTCGTATCAGCGAGCTTAAATCTACCGCGTCGACGCGCCGCGACCCTGGCATTATCATCAAGGATCAAAGCACCGTTTCAGGCAAGATGGGTAGATGAAACAAGATGGTACAGCTCTCTAACGACTGTTTTGCCTCGTCATCGGCGATGATGGCAATCGAGGATGCGATCGCCCTGGCGACCAGCCGGCTGCCGGTGCTGGTGGCCATCGAAACGGTTTCGCTCGATCGGGCCGATGGGCGTATCGCCGCCGAAGATATCTTTGCCCGCAACGACCTGCCGCCTTTCGCCAATTCGGCGGTCGATGGCTATGCCGTGCGCCATGCGGATCTTGCCGAGGGCGCCGAAACCACGCTGCCGATCGCCGGCCGGTTGAAGGCGGGTGAAACCGAGACGATCTCGGCCGCCAAGCGCGCCGTGCGGATCTTCACCGGCGCCCCGATGCCCTGGGATGCGGATACGGTTTTCATGCAGGAGGACGTTCACGTCGACGGCGGCACGGTATGCCTTCCTGCCGGCTTGAAGGCGGGCGCCAATATGCGGCCGCCGGGCGAGGACATCGCGGAATTCGAACGCATCATTCCCGCCGGGCGGCGATTGAGGCCACAGGACATCGCGCTTGCCGCTGCTACGGGCCACAAATATCTGCCTGTCCGGCGGCCGCTGCGGGTGGCTGTCTTCTCGACCGGCGACGAGCTCATCAAGCCCGGTTCGCGGCTCAAGCCCGGCACCATCTATGATTCCAACCGGGTCATGCTCATCGCCTTATTGGGACGTCTCGGTGCACATGTCCGTAATTTCGGCATTCTGCCGGACGATGCGAAAGTCCTGAAAACCAGGCTGTCCGAGGTTGCCGAGGATAATGACCTCATCCTGACCTCCGGCGGCGTGTCGCTTGGCGAGGAAGACCATGTGAGGTCCGCCATTGAAGCGACCGGTCAGCTGGTCTTCTGGCGCCTGGCGATCAAGCCCGGCCGTCCGCTGGCGATGGGCATGGTCAATGGCACGCCGCTGGTCGGCTTGCCGGGAAACCCGGCGGCCGTCTATGTGACCTTCGTCAATTTCGTCCGGCCGCTCATCGCCCATCTCAGTGGCGCCGTGCTTGATCCGATTGAGCCGCTTCTGGTCCGGTCGGCCTTCGCGCAGAAGAAACGCCCCGGCCGGCGCGAATATGTGCGCGTGAATGTTTCCCAGGCGGCCGATGGCGTGCTGGAAGCGCGGCGCTTCCCGAAGGAGGGAGCGGCGCTGCTGACCTCGCTCACCACCAGCGACGGCATCGCCGAGATTGCCGATGATGTCACCGCCGTTGCGGTCGGCGACATGATCAATTTCTTCCCGCATGCCGTCTTTTGGTAGAGGTGTCTTCTGGTAGAGCTTCAGGCAGAAAAAAAGGCCGGAAGATCGCTCTTCCGGCCTTCTTCGTGTTTGCTTCCGGTGTTTATTCCGCCGCCGCGACCGCTGTCACTGGTCCAACGCGCGCCGCGCAGAACTTGAATTCGGGGATCTTGCCCATCGGATCCAAGGCCGGGTTGGTCAGCAGATTCGCTGCCGCCTCGGCATAGCAGAACGGCATGAAGACCATGCCCACCGGCACGTCCCGGTCGGAGCGAACCCTGACCTCCACCGTACCGCGCCGGGTTTCCAGGCGGATGAAATCGCCGGGATTGAGGTTCATCCGGAACAGCTCTTTCGGCGCCATGAAGGCAACAGCCTCTGGCTCGAGCGAATCCAGCACATCCGCGCGCCGGGTCATCGCACCGGTATGCCAATGCTCCAGCACGCGGCCGGTCGACAGGATCATGGGATATTCCATATCCGGCACTTCGTCGGGCGGACGGATATTGGCGGGAACGATCTTGGCCCGGCCATTCTCCGTCGGGAAGCCCTGATAGAAGATGATCTCGTTGCCGGGCTGGTCGGGCGCATCGACCGGATAGGTGACGGCGCCCTCGCGTTCCAGGCGCTCCCAGGTGATGTTGTCCCAGGAACGCATGGTCCGCGCCATTTCGGTGAAGACATCCGCCGGGCCGCCATAGTTCCAGTCGAGCCCCAGGCGCTTGCCGATCTCCTGGATGATCCAGAGATCCTGGCGCGCATTTCCCGGCGGCCGCAGCACCGGGCGCGAGAGCTGCACGCGACGGTCGGTGTTGGTGAAGGTGCCGGATTTCTCGGCGAAGGCGGAAGCCGGCAGCACCACATCCGCATGGAAGGCGGTTTCCGTCAGGAACAGATCCTGGACCACCAGATGATCGAGCTTGGCCAAAGCCTGCCGGGCATGATTGAGGTCCGGGTCCGACATCGCCGGGTTTTCGCCCTCGATATACATGCCGTTGATCTCGCCGGCATGGATCGCATTCATGATCTCGACCACGGTCAGGCCACGCTTCGGGTCCAGCTTCTGGCCCCAGAATTCCTCGAACAGCTCGCGGACGGCGTCCTTTTCGACCGACTGGTAATCGGTATAGACCATGGGAATGAGGCCGGCATCGGAGGCGCCCTGCACATTGTTCTGGCCGCGCAGCGGATGCAGCCCGGTTCCTTTGCGGCCGATCTGTCCGGTGGTAAGCGCCAGCGCGATCAGGCAGCGGGAATTATCCGTGCCATGCACATGCTGGCTGATGCCCATGCCCCAGAAGATGATCGAGCCTTGGCTCTTGGCATAGAGTCTCGCAACTTCCTTCAGCGTATCGGCGGAAATGCCGCAGACCGGCGCCATCTTCTCCGGCGTGAACTCCTTGATGTTCTCGCGCAGTGCCTCGAAGTTCTCGGTGTAAGCGGCGATATATTGCTCGTCGTACAGCTTCTCCGTGATGATGACATTGAGCATCGCGTTCAGCATCGACACGTCAGTGCCGGGCTTGAATTGCAGATGCTTATAGGCATGGCGCGACAAGGCCTGGCGACGCGGATCCATCACGATCAGCTTGGCGCCGTTCGTCTTCACCGCGTTCTTGATGAAGGTCGCGGCGACCGGATGATTGACCGCCGGATTGGCGCCGATGACGATGATGACTTCGGCATCCATGGCGGCGGCAAAGGGTGCCGAGACCGCGCCGGAATTCAGGCCCTCCATCAGCGCCGCCACCGACGAGGCATGGCAAAGCCGGGTACAGTGGTCGACATTGTTCGAGCCGAAGCCGAGGCGGACCAGCTTCTGGAACAGATAGGCCTCTTCATTGGAGCCCTTCGCCGAGCCGAAGCCGGCGAGGGCGTTCCGGCCCTTCTCATCGCGGATCTTCTTCAAGCCGCCGGCGGCTCGGTCCAAGGCCTCGTCCCAGGTCGCTTCACGGAAATGCGTCCAGGGATTGGCGGGATCGACCTGGTCGTTCGCGTCCTTCGGCATGTTCTCGAGCCGGACCAGCGGAACCGTCAGCCGATGCGGATGATGGATATAGTCGAAGCCGAAACGCCCCTTCACACAAAGCCGATTGTGATTGGCCGGGCCGTCGATCCCCTCGGCATAGATGATCCGCTCATCCTTGACCTTGTAGGATACCTGGCAGCCGACGCCGCAATAGGGGCAGAGGGAATCGACCTCGCGGTCGGGCCATACGGTCCGTGTCTGGTTCTGGTCGAGATAGGCCGCCGGCATCAGCGCGCCGGTCGGGCAGACCTGAACGCATTCGCCGCAGGCCACGCAGGTCGACTGGCCCATCGGATCGTCGAAATCGAACACGATCTTGGCGCCGTGCGAGCGATAGGCCATGCCGATCACGTCATTGACCTGGACTTCGCGGCAGGCGCGGACACAAAGATTGCATTGGATGCAGGCATCGAGATTGACGCGCATCGCCGGATGGCTCGCATCACCGTCCCATCGCGCCGCCGATGGGAAGCGGCTGGTGGTCACATCGACGAAATCCGCCTGTTGCCAGAAATGCGAGCTGGGGTCATGCGAGGTTGCGCGTTCCGGCTGGTCGGCGACCAGCAGTTCCATGACCATCGCGCGCGCCTTGCTCGCCCGTTCCGTGGCGGTTTTTACCTTCATGCCGACGGCGGGGCTGCGCTTGCACGATGCGGCCAGGACGCGCTCGCCTTCGATTTCAACCATGCAGGCGCGGCAATTGCCGTCCGGCCGGTAATCGCGGGCATCCTTGTGGCACAGATGCGGGATATGCGTACCCAGCCGCTTGGCGACCTGCCAGATGGTCTCGCCCGGTTGTGCCTCGACTGGCCGGCCATCTATTTCGAATTGAATGCCGGGCGGCGTGGAACGATTGCTGTCCTTGCCTTTCGCCGCGACGGCGCTTTTGCTCATATTCGTGCTCATGGCTCTACTCCGCTGCCATCGGACGGGCCGGGAACAGGTCCGGGAAATATTTGATAACACTGGTCAGGGGATTGGAGGCCGCCTGACCCAAGCCGCAGATCGATGCATCACGCATGCAGGCCGACAGTTCCATCAGGAGGTCGAGATCCCATTCCCGGTTCTCCATCAAGGCAACCGCCTTCTGTGTGCCGACCCGGCAGGGCGTGCATTGACCGCAGGATTCGTCTTCGAAGAAGCGCATCAGGTTCAAGGCAGCGGCTTTCACATCGTCCTTGTCGGAAAGGACGATGACCGCAGCGGAACCGATGAAGCAGCCGTATTTTTCCAGCGTGCCGAAATCCAGCGGGATGTCGTCCATCGACGCGGGCAGGATGCCGCCCGACGCGCCGCCGGGAAGATAGGCTGCGAAGCTATGGCCATCGGCCATGCCGCCGCAGAATTCGTCGATCAGTTCCTTGATCGTCACGCCGGCCGGCGCCAGCTTGACGCCCGGCTCTTTCACACGGCCCGATACCGAATATGACCGCAGGCCGACCCGGCCGTTGCGGCCATGGCTTTTCCACCAATCGGCGCCCTTTTCGATCAGGTCGCGGACCCAGAACAGGGTCTCGATGTTGTTGATCAGCGTGGGCCGGTTGAAGAGGCCGACCTGGAACGGATAAGGCGGCTTATGCCGGGGCAGGCCGCGCTTTCCTTCCAGGCTTTCGATCAGCGAGGACTCCTCGCCGCAGATATAGGCGCCGGCACCGCGTCGCAAATGGATCCTCGGCCCGCCGGGCGGCAGGGCCGCGATCTCGTGGCGCAGGATCTCGATGGAGATCGGATATTCGTCGCGGATGTAGATATAGACGTCCGACGCCTCCACTACATGGGCGCCGATCAGCGTCCCTTCCAGGAAACGGTGCGGGTCCTTGTTGAGATAGTATTGATCCTTGAAGGTACCCGGCTCGCCTTCATCGCCATTGACTGCCATCAGGCGCGGGCCGGGCTCGCCGCGAACGGAACGCCATTTGCGGCCCGTGGGGAACCCGGCGCCGCCAAGCCCGCGCAGGGAGCTGTCGTCGAGCACCTTGAGGACATCGTCGATCGACAGGTCGCCGGCGCGCAGCTTCGTCAGGGTCTGATAGCCGCCTGCCTCGACATACTGGTCATAGTCGATGTAATCGGGCAGATGCGGATGCGTGTCGCCATGGCCCACGGCCGATTTGACCTTGCCGGTATCGGCGTGATGCACGAAGTGGTGGCCCACTTCGACTGCCGGCGCGACATCGCAGAGCCCGACGCAAGGTGCGCGGACCACGCGCACCGCATCACCCAGCTCCTGCTGCAGCGTCTTGAGAAGCTGCTCGGCGCCGAGCATCGAGCAGGTCAGGCTGTCGCAGACGCGCACGGTCAGTTTCGGGATATCAGGCTCGCCTTCCTTCACCACGTCGAAATGGGCATAGAAGGTCGCCGTCTCGAAGACCTCGGCAAATGCCAGATGCATCTCATCGGCCAGGGCCGCAAGATGCGCGGCGGAGATCTGGCCGTAAGTGTCCTGTATCAGATGCAGGTGCTCGATCAGCAGATCGCGCTGGCGGGATCGGTCGCCGAGCAGGGATTCGATCTCGACCTTGGCGCGCGGTTCGACCTGACGGCCTTTCGGCACGGCGCGCGCCCGTTCCCGACCGCCGCCGGGATGTTCAAATTTGCGGACTTTTGCGACATCCGCGTGGCTATTATGTTCGCCCATGGTTTCGGCCCTAGAACGGTTATACGGGGAAAATATAGCGACCGCTGACCGCCAATGGAAGTAGACATAGTTCTGCAAATCAGCGGCCCGTCAGCTATTTGCCGCCTCGGCTCGATAAGCTGGCCAGGAAAGCGGCAAAGAACGGATGAGTAAGCTGTAAGCGACCATCTATATCCCAGGTTCGACTCTCCACCATGTCAAACCATGTCAAAGAATCCACGCTGCTCGCGCGGCTTTTGCCGCCAGCACCAAACTCAATGCCACCCGGCCTTGCGCCGGGGGTCACTGCAGGGACTGCGCAGGATGCCTGACGAGGATGAGCGACGTTATTCCGCCGCCACCAGATGGCCGCCGCCAAGATCGCGGTAGCTGACATAGCTCGGCACGAAATCGACCGGGCGGAACGGGCTCGGCACTTCGCCTTCCAGGCGCTGGCGCACCATGTTGCGGATTGCCGAGGACCGAGGCGGTCGGGCCGGTCTCGACGATCTGGCCGAGATACATCACCGCGATGCGGTGGCTGATCTCTTCAACGACCGCCATGTCATGCGAGATGAAGAGATAAGAGAGGCCGAACTCCGCCTGCAATTCGCGCAGCAGGTCGAGGATCTGCGCCTGGATCGAGACATCGAGCGCCGAGACGCTTTCATCGGCGATGATGACCTTCGGATTGAGGGCAAGGGCGCGGGCGATGCAGATGCGCTG
>SSEL01000051.1 GCA_008012315.1 Rhodospirillaceae bacterium | reverse complement strand
GGCTGCAATATGTCTACTTCATCAAGAACCTGCTGCACGGCGAGATGGGAAAATCCATCCTGTATAAATCCCAGGTCCTGCATCTCGTCGGCGACCGCATCATGCCAACGCTCAACCTCGTCCTCTACAGCGTCATCCTCGCGCTTCTGATCGCGGTGCCGCTGGCGGCGATCGCCGCCACCAAGCGCGGCCGGATCGCCGATCACACCATTCGCCTTATCTCGACAGCCGGCCTGGGCTTTCCGGCCTTTTGGCTGGGAATCATGCTGATCATCCTGTTCAGCATCAAATTGGACCTGCTTCCGGTCTCCGGCTACGGGTCCAGTTTCAGCGACCAGTTGCACCACCTCATTCTTCCCAGCCTGACGGTCGCGCTCGCCTTATCGGCGATCATCATCCGCAGCCTGCGGGCCGGCATGATCGCGGAAGCGGCGTCCGATTACGTCCAGGCGGCCCGCGCCAAGGGGCTGCCGGAATCCTCGATCTTCTGGCGCCACGTCCTGCCGAATTCCATCGTCCCGACCATCAACCTGCTGGCGATCAATATCGGCTGGCTGATCGGCGGCACGGTGGTGATCGAAACGGTGTTCTCGATCCCCGGCATCGGCCAGTTGCTGATCCGGGCGATTTTCAGCCGGGACTACATGGTGGTGCAGGCCGTCTCGCTGGTTTTCGCCGTCGCCACGGTGGCGATCAACTTCATCTCCGACATCCTCAGTGTCGCCATCGATCCGCGGATCAAGCTATGAGCATGTCGGATACCGCCGCCGCCACGTCCCGTTTCAACTGGCTGCCCCGTTTCGGGCGCGGCCCCTTCCCGCTTTACGCCGGTGCAACGATCATCGTCTTCTGGGTCATCGTCGCCCTGCTCACCCCCTGGATCGCGCCCTACGATCCGATCATCCAGGATCTGACGCAAACCCTGCAACCGCCCAGTCTCGCGCATCTGCTCGGCACCGACAATTTCGGACGCGACGTTCTCAGCCGCATCATGTGGTCCTCGCGCATCGATTTGCAGATGGGCATCATCGGCGTCGTTTTTCCCTTCATGATCGGCACCATCGTGGGATCGCTTGCCGGCTATTTCGGCGGCTGGGTCGATGCCGTCTTCATGCGCATCCTGGACGTGGTCCTCGCCTTTCCCTTCCTGGTGTTGATGCTCTCCATCATCTCGATCCTGCAGCCCGGCCTGGTCAGCTTTTATATCGCCATTGCCCTGGTCGGCTGGGTTTCCTATGCGCGGCTGATCCGGGCACAGGTCTTGGTGCTGAAGAACAGCGATTTCGTGATTGCCGGCAAGAGCCTCGGTTTCAGCCATCTCCGGCTGATGTTCAAGCATATCCTGCCGAATTCCATTACCGCCTCGATCGTCTTTTCGATGTCCGACGTGGTGCTGGTGGTGCTGGCCGGATCCTCGATCAGTTACCTCGGGCTCGGCGTGCAGCCACCGACGGCGGAATGGGGCGTCATGATCGCCGAAGGGCAAAACTTCATCTCCGCGGCCTGGTGGATGACGACCTTCCCTGGCCTTGCGCTCGTGCTCATGGCTTTCGGCTTCAGCCTGCTGGCTGACGGGCTCGGCGAAAAACTGGGAGTCCGCGAATGACCGCACCGATGCCCGCGCGGACGACAGCCGGCGCGCCGGTTCTCAGCGTCCAGGATCTGGTCGTCAGCGCCAAGACGCCCCAGGGACCGCGCACCATCGTCGATGGCGTTTCCTTCGACCTTCACCAGGGCGAGATCCTCGGGCTGGTCGGCGAGAGCGGCTCCGGCAAAACGGTGACCTGTCGGGCGCTGATGCGGCTGTTGCCTGCGACCAGCCTCGGCATCCGGTCCGGCAGCATCAGGCTGATGGACCAGGACATCACGCATCTGCCGGAAGACAGGATGTGCCGATTGCGGGGCAGCAAGATCGGCATGATCTTCCAGAACCCCACCAGCCATCTCGACCCCGTCATGCGGATCGGCGAGCAGATCGCCGAAAGCATCCGCTTTCATGAAGGTGCATCGCGGCGTGAGGCAAAAGCCAAGGCAGTCGATCTGCTGCGGCAAGTCGGCATCCCCGACCCGCAAAGCCGGGTGGACAATTTCCCCCATGAATTTTCCGGCGGCATGCGCCAGCGCGCCTTGATCGCCACGGCGCTTGCCTGCAATCCCGGCATCCTGGTTGCCGATGAACCGACAACCGCGCTCGATGTCACGGTACAGGCACAGATCCTGCGCCTGCTTCTCGACCTGCGTGACCAGCGCGGACTTGCCATGATCCTGATCACCCATGATCTCGGCGTCGTCGCACAGACCTGCGACAGCATCGCCGTGATGTATGGCGGCCGTCTGGCCGAGATCGGGCCGAAACGCGCATTACTGCGCGAACCGAGACACCCCTATACCGCCCGCCTGATCGCCTGCCAGCCCGGCGCCTCGGCCGGCAGCGGCCCGATGCCCAGCATTCCCGGCCAACCGCCTTCAGTGAATGCATTTCCATCCGGATGCCGGTTCCATCCCCGCTGCGACCTTGCCATCGCGACCTGCCGGCAGGAGCAGCCGCCGATGCGGGAAATGAGCCCGCGTCATCTCGCTGCCTGCCATCGCGCCGAAGAGGTTGCGCCGTTACGGGCGGATGCCGACGCCAATCGAGATAGAAAGGCGCTCTGATGCCGGCGCTGCTGCAAGTCGAAGATCTGAAAGTGCACTTTCCCGCCGGTGGCTTGGCGCTACCGGGGGCCCCAAAGCGGTTGGTAAAGGCGGTGAATGGCGTCTCCTTCGATCTGGCGCGGGGCGAAACCCTGGGCCTGGTCGGCGAAAGCGGATGCGGCAAGAGCACGCTGGGGCGCGCCATTCTTCACCTCAATCCCATCACCGCCGGCAAAGTGATTTTCGACGGCACCGATATGTCGAAAGGACGGTCTGCTGATGTCCGGAAGCTCCGCAGCGCTGCGGCGATGATTTTCCAGGATCCTTATAACTCACTGAGCCCGCGCCGATCGATCGGCGATACTTTGGCCGAGGTTCTGCGGGTGCAGCGAAAGATCCCCGGCGGCAAGATTGCGGAGCGGGTGCGCGAATTGCTGACACTGGTGGGCCTCAGTACGGACCTCATCAACCGCAGGCCGTCGACCTTGAGCGGCGGGCAATGCCAGCGCATCGGCATCGCCCGCGCATTGGCGATCGACCCGCAATTGGTGATCGCCGATGAATGCGTCGCTGCGCTCGATGTCTCGATCCAGGCGCAGATCATCAACCTGCTGATCGAACTCAAGCAGCGAATGAACCTGTCGTTGATCTTCATTGCCCATGACCTCGGCGTCGTGCGCCGGCTTTGCGACCGGGTCGCCGTCATGTATCTGGGCCGCATCGTGGAAACCGGCCCGGTCGAGCAGATTTTCCGGGCGCCGAAGCATCCTTATACGGCGGCACTGATCCGCGCGATTCCCGCCATCGATCCGGATCAATCCTTGCCGCAACAACCGCTGGGCGGCGAGCCGCCAAGCCCGCTGCATCTGCCGCAGGGCTGCGCTTTTCATCCGCGCTGCCCGGCGGTGATGGAGCAATGCCGCCATGACCCGTTTCCGGCCGGCCGCCAGATCGACGGCCGGGACGTCGCTTGCCACCTTTATCCAACCGCCCAACCGTCTTTCAACGGACAAGGCAATATCTGAGGAGGGGAACCATGAGTAAGAAACGATTGAGGAGCGGTTGCATCGCCGCCCTGCTGACGGCCATGACCTTGGGCGGCTCGCTGCTGCTCGGCACCGATCAGGCCCTGGCGGATAATATCCTCACCATCGGCCGGCGCGAAGACGGCACCACGATGGATCCGATCAAGACCTCGCAGAATGTCGATTTCTGGATCTTCGGCAATCTCTATGACGTGCTGGTGCGGGTCGACAAGACGGGCACCAAGCTGCAACCCGGCATTGCCGAGAAATGGGATGTTTCCCCCGACGGCACGGTCTACACCTTCCATCTGCGGGACGCGAAATTCTCGGATGGCTCGCCCATCACCGCCAAGGACGTGGCGTTCTCCCTGACGCGGATTCGCGACAACAAGGAATCGCTCTGGATCGAGACCTATTCGGTCATGAAGACGATCGAGGCCAAGGACGACAAGACACTCGTCATCACCCTGAAGCAGCCGGCCGCGCCGTTCCTCGCCTCGTTGGCCATGCCGGGCGCCGCCATCCTCTCGGAAAAGGACGTGACCGCACAGGGCGAGGAAGCCTATGGCGAGAAGCCGGATGTTACCTCGGGCGCCTTCACAGTCGAGGAATGGGCCCGCGGCGACAAGGTCGTGCTGAAGAAGAATCCCAATTTCTGGCAGGCCGACAAGGTCAAACTGGATGGGCTGGAATGGATCTCCGTCCCCGATGACAACACCCGCATCCTGAAGGTGCAGGCCGGCGAGCTCGATGCCGCCATCTTCGTTCCCTTTTCGCGCATCGCCGAGCTGAAGAAGGATGCGAACCTGAAGGTCATCCTCGATCCGTCCACCCGCGAAGACCATTTGCTGATCAATCACGAGCACGGCGACCTCGCCAAGAAGGAAGTGCGCCAGGCGATCGACTACGCCATCGACAAGCAAGCGATCGTCGATACCGTCACCTTCGGCATCGGTGACGTCGCGAATTCCTATATCCCGAAGGGCAGTCTCTATTATTACGCCGACAATCTGCGCCGCCCCTATGACCCGGCGAAAGCGAAGGAATTGCTGGAAAAGGCCGGCGTCAAGAATCTGACCCTGAACTATCTCGTCGAAGCCGGCAATGAAGTCGACGAGCAGACCGCCGTCCTGATCCAGCAGCAATTGGCAAAAGCCGGTATCACGGTGAATATCCAGAAAGCCGACCCCAGCCAGACCTGGCAGATGGAGGTCGACGGCAATTACGATCTCGCGGTCAATTACTGGACCAATGACATCATCGATCCCGACCAGAAGACGACCTTCGTCCTCGGCCACGATGCCAATATGAACTACATGACCCGTTACAAGAACGAGCATGTCAAGGAGCTGGTTGCCCAGGCGCGGGTCGAGATGGATCCGAAGAAGCGCGAGGCGATGTATGTCGAGCTGCAGAAGACGGCCAAGGATGACGTCAACTGGATCGACCTCTATTACAGCCCCTATCGCGGCGTGACCCGCAAGAACATCGACGGCTTCTACCAGAACCCTCTGGGCCGCTTCTTCATGGAAGATGTCGTCAAGAACTGACATCATCCGTTCGAAAGACGGCGAAACGGCCGGGGAAACCCGGCCGTTTTTTTTCGCACAGCGTGGTCCGTTTCGTTCTGTAAAGCGCGCTTCGCCTAACGGGCATGTGATAGGCCGATGTGGAACAAACCGGCGCCTAAGAAGATTTTTTCAGGAGAGAATTAAAAGACGGGGCGCGCAGTAACTTGCGCCTGATTAATTGGGAGAAACGTTATGAGCCTCCATATTCAAGTGAAGCGGATATTGGTAGCTTGGCCCGCTATGATGGCGCCGCTATTGCTGGTTGGCTGCTCCTCGCCCAGCTCGCCGCCAAGGCAGGTCTCGGCAGAAAACCCAAGTGTCACCTATAAGTACCGGGGTGACGATGAATTGCTGGCAGCCAATCAGAAAGCGGTGACGTTCTGCAACCAGTACCGGTCCGTGCCGCACACGCAAGACATTCGAGATTCGTCGAATGGCGAAAAAACCGTGACATTCGACTGCATGGCCGCGCCCGCCACCTCGACGACGATGACAGCTGTCCCATCGACGACCTTGCCAGCGACCAACCCGAATCTCACCTATACATACCGGACGGATCAGGAATTGCTGAATGCGTCCCGCAATGCGGAAATCTATTGCGGCAACCAGGGTGCTCGGCAGACCACTGCGACCATCGTCACCAATACCGATGGGACTCGAACTGTCAACTTTCAATGTGCGTCCTAGGCAGCCTTTCAATGAGCTGTCGTAATGCCTCTTCATCCCGGAGCCACCTTTTCCCGGCTCCGGGATGGTAGATCGGCCAGCTGGCGAATTTGTTATCCAGGCGCGCTTATTTTTAAAAAAAAACGTCTCCTCCGTAACCCGATAGCGGGCACCGGCGAATGGTCATTCGTGGGGCAATTTTTCACTTGCTTAGGCGAAGGCCCCTCATCGCAAAAAGGAGACTGAGATGTTTGACGTGAAGAATCTTGGGCGGCTGAAGAAACTGGATACCTCGGCGCCCGACGCCATGAAGGCATTTTGGGCTTTTGATAAGGCTGCCTTCGCCGATGGCGCACTGACAGTCCAGTATAAGCAGCTGATTGCGGTTGCCGTCGCCCTCACCACGCAATGCCCCTATTGTATCGACCTGCACACCAAAGCGGCCCGGGATGCCGGCGCAAACGATGCACAGTTAGCGGAGGCCGCCATCGTTGCAGCGGCGATCCGCGCCGGCGGCGCAGTCACCCATGCCACACATCTCTTCAAGGATTGATATACCCTCCCTGTCGTCCGTATTCCCGCTAGCATTCTCAGCCGCGTTCTTAGCCGCGATGAGTCGTGCTGCTCGCTGCCCTCCGGTGCGTCGACATGTACCGGAGGGGTCGCCTCGTCTCGTGTGAAAATCAAATAAGGCAACGATGGAAACGAGAGATCAGTCAAGCCGGCTGAGCCGGATTTTTGTCCGGCCGCTCAGCCGCTATATCGCGCCTCGATGGTCGGCCATCCCGTTGCGTCTGATTGTCGGATACGGGTTCATGGAGCATGGCTTTGCCAAACTGGCAAGAGGTGCCGACTCCTTTGTCAATATCCTGGCTGCAATCGGCGTACCCGAACCGCATCTCATGGCCTGGGCGACGATCCTGATCGAGATCCTCGGCGGCCTGGCCGTGCTCCTGGGCGCCTTCGTCAGCTGGGTCAGCATCCCCATGGCGGTGGTTCTTCTGGTGGCAATGTTCACCGTTCATCTGCCCTATGGCTTCAGCTCCATCAAACTGCTGGCAGTAACGGCCACTGGCGCGCAATTCGGTCAGCCCGGCTACGAAACGGATCTTCTGTATCTGGCTTGCCTGGCGGCACTTGTCGTTGGCGGCGCCGGGCCATGGTCGATTGACGGACTTATCGACAAATACTGGCATTCCAGACAGCCATAGCCATGGAGTGATGCCCATGCGCCCATCATTGCCTCGGGAGCATCTTCCGTGCCGCGCGATTGGGTGAGGTAGCCAATCCGGCAAGTGTTCCAACCTGGCGCCGTCAAAAGGTTAATGCTCCGATCAATTCGTCGTCGGGGGTGATATGGCAGGACACATCGCCTTAGAGTGCGGCCTGTCAAACAAGGTGTGGTCCCGGTCAAGTATCGAACCCGGATGACATCCTAGATTATGATGGTGGCGGCGGATTGGGCCTGGAACGCTGGCTCACCCACCGGCGGGAGGAAAGCATGAGCGACCCGGACCATCAGAGTGCCAATCGCTGGCGCCGTTTCGCCGATTGGGACGAGCGGCCGCTACGGCTCGATCGGTTTGCCGTGGAAGATCCAAAAAACGGCTTTGCCGCCTTCAAGGGCGCCAAGGATCCGGCGCCGAGCCTGATCATCGAAAACGGCTGCGTTGCCCGGATGGACGGCGTTGCCGCCGCTGATTTCGACATGATCGATGTTTTTATCGCCGAGCATCATCTCGATCTCGATCTGGCGCCTGAAGCCATGACCATGCCGTCGGCGGAGATCGCCCGCATGCTGGTCGATTTCAACATCCCCCGCACCGAGCTGACGCGGCTCGCCCATGGCCTCACGCCCGCCAAACTGGCCGAAGTCGTAGCGCAACTGTCCTCGATCGAAATCGCCTATGCCTTCTCCAAGATGCGCGCGCGCAAGACGCCGGGCAATCAGGGCCATGTCACCAATGCCAAGGATGATCCGCTGCAATTGGCGGCCGATGCCGCGACCGCGGTCGCCTTCGGCTTCGACGAGATCGAAACCACCATGCGCGTTGCCCGCAATGCCTGGTCGAATGCCCTGGCCTGCGCCGTCGGCGCCGCGGTCGGCCGCTGGGGAACGCTTTTCCAATGCGCCAGCGAGGAAGCGGAGGAATTGCAGATCGGCATGGCCGGCTTCACGTCCTATGCCGAAACGGTCTCGGTCTATGGTACGGAAAAGGCCTTCATGGACGGCGATGACACGCCGTGGTCGAAGGCCTTCCTGGCCGCCGCTTATGCGTCGCGCGGTATCAAGATGCGCTGTACCTCGGGGGCCGCATCCGAATTGCTGATGGGCTTTCACGAAGCCAAATCGCTGCTCTATCTCGAGGCTCGCTGCCTGTGCCTGCAACGCGCCATGGGGGTGCAAGGCACACAAAATGGCGGCATCGACGGCGCGCCTTTGGCCTCGACCATGCCGGGCGGTGTCCGCGAATTGATGGCGGAAAACCTGATCGCCGTCTGGCTCGATCTGGAATGTGCGACCGGCAATGATGCGCGCCATTCGGAATCGGAGATACGAGTCGGCGCCAAGATCCTGCCGATCCTGATCGCCGGATCGGACCTGATTTGCTCGGGTTTCGGCTCGATCCTCAAATACGACAATTCCTTCAACCCCTCCTCCTTCAATGGCGAGGAGATGGAGGATTTCCTGGTGCTGCAGCGCGATTTCGAGGCCGATGGCGGGCTGACCTCGATCGGCGAAAGCGAGGCGCTCGCCTTGCGCCGCCGCGCCGTCGACGCGCTGAGCGCGGTGCTGGACGACTTGAATCTGAGCCAACCGACCGAAGCGATGAAGACCAGCGTGGTGACGGCGTCGGGCTCCAACGAGACGGCGAGTTATCTGCCGCGCGATGTCAGCCTGATCAGCGAGGAAATCAAGGCACGTGGCATCAATGTCCTCGATGTGATCCGCGCTTTGGCCCGGCGCGGTTACCGGGAAGAGGCGGAAAATCTGTTGAATGTCGTGCGCTTGCGGGTCTCCGGCGATTATCTGCAGACCTCGGCGGTGATCCGTCGCGGGCATGTCCTGAGTGCGGTCAACGACCCCAATGATTATGCGGGGCCGGGCACGGGCTATCGGCTGAGCGCGGAACGGCGGCACGAATTGGCGGCCATACGCGATGTGCTCGACCGCGAGGAGGTTTTGCGCACCGAAGCCACTTTCGCGCGCGATGAGGAGCGCCGGATCCGCTACAAGGCCATCGGCCATGCCGAGCCGGGCCGGCCCGAGAATGAAATCGTTATCGGCATCAGCCCGGCCTTCGGCCTCAAGCTCTATCGCAGCCTTGCCGGCCATCCGCTCTCGGCGGTGCTCCACGCTTTGGTCCAGGGGATCAGCGCAAAAGGCGGCAGGCCGCGTATCGTGCGGATGCGGCATACGGCGGATACCTCTTTCCTCGGCCTCAGCGCCGCCGGATTGGCCGGATCGGGAATCGGCATCGGCTTGCAGGCCAAGGGTACCGCCGTCATTCATCAGGCCGGTCGCCTGCCGCATCACAATCTGGAGCTCTTTTCCAACGCGCCCATCACCAGACTGGCGCATTACCGGCGCCTGGGCGAGAACGCCGCCACCTATGCCAGAGGCGATATGCCCGAGCCCGTCGTGGTGCCGACCGGAGGCGAGGCGATGGGGGCGCGTTATCACGCTCAGGTCGCTTTGATCTATGCCATCGAGACCTCGCTGACGGCGGAAGGCGCCAAGCCGGAAGAGATCGAGATCGCGTTCCTGGAGGCCGGGCATGACTCAAGATGAGACAAAATTCCGCACCGGCCTCTCGGTGGCGGATTATCCCCTGGCGGAGAAGCGGCCCGATCTGGTGGTGTCCGCCAGGCAGAAAGACCTTGCCGATCTGACGCTGGAAGCGGTGGAAGCCGGCGCGGTGGCGTTGGAGGATTTTCGCATCACGCCACGCGCCTTGCGCTTGCAGGCGGAAATCGCCGAAGCCGCGGGCCGTCCCACCCTGGCGAAGAATTTCGAACGGGCCGCCGAACTGGTCGAGGTGCCGCAGGGAACGCTTCTGCAAACCTATGAGTTGCTGCGCCCAGGCCGCGCCAAGAGCAAAAGCGAGCTGCTAGACGCGGCCCGCCTGCTGCGCGAGCGATATGGCGCTGCGATCATGGCCGATTTTGTCGAACAGGCTGCCGAGGTCTATGAACGCCGCGGGCTGTTCACCTATCGCTTTTGAGATGCCGGTGATGAGTTGGAAGACGTCGTCGCCATGAAGCGTATCCTGGTCATCGTTCCCGAACTGGTCGCCCCGCCGGGCCTTGTGGGACAGGCTGTGATCGAATCCGGCTTTGCCTATGACGCGGTCTTTCCGGAAGGCCGCTTTGCCAGCCATGCGCCGCTGGATTATCCCGGCCTGCCCAGGGAGCCCGGCGGTTATGCCGGGCTGATCGTGCTGGGCGGCCCGATGAGCGCCAATGACATTGAAAAGCATTCGTTCCTAGAAGAAACCATGCGCCTCATCGTCGGATTCCACGACGCCGGCAAGCCCGTTCTCGGCATTTGCCTCGGCGCGCAGATCATCGCCCGCAGTTTCGGCGGTGAGGTTTATCGCATGGCCGAATTCGAATCCGGCTTCTATCAGATGGAATTGACCCCGGCGGGGCGGGCCGATCCGCTGTTCCGCTCGGTCGATGCGCCATTCCCGGTCTTCCAAAACCATTACGAAGCAACCCGCGCGACACCCGGTGCGGTCATATTGGCGGCGGGCGGCGCTTGCCCGGTTCAGGCATTCCGCCTTGGCCGGGCCACTTACGGCCTGCAATTCCATATCGAGGTGACAATTGACATCGTGCGCGACTGGATCCGGGTTTTCGGCACCGCCTTTTGCCGTGACGAGCCGCGCCTACTGACCGATCTCGACCGGCAGTTCGCAACACATTTTGCCGATTACCGCCGGCTGTGCCACCATCTCATCCGCCAGTGGCTTAGCCTGACAGGCGCTTGACCGGCGTGGCAGGATGTCAAGATTGCCGGCCGCAATGTCAAGATTAGGCGGCCGGCTTCTTCTATTGTTTGTAGAGCCGGAACCATAACCGGGCGCAGTAAGCCCCCGCCGGCGCCCATAACACGTCTGCAGGGGAGCAGGGGGATAATCGATCGCGGCCTGAGAGGCCATGCGGCGCAACGGCCGGGCGATCCTGGGAGGGAGACATGACGCAGTTCAAGCAGTCACGACGTAACTTCATGCAGACATCGGCCGCGGCGGCGGCGGCCTTTGCGACCGGCGGCGTTGCAGGCCTGGGATCGGCTTTGGCCGCGCGTCCGAAGGAGCTCAATATTCTCTGCTGGGAGGGTTACAATTCGGCCCAGGTGCTCGATCCCTTCCGGGAATCGAAGGGTGCGACGGTCAAGGCGGAATCGCTTACCAATGATCCCACCATGATCAACCGGTTGCGGGCCGGCGAAATCAACGTCTGGGACTTGATCAACGTCAACAATCCCTGGGCCCGCAAGATCATGTATCCGGAGAAGCTGATCAAGCCGCTGGACCGGGCCAAGATGGAGCCCTATTTCGAGAAGATGATGCCGATGTTCAAGCCGCCTTACAAATGGGCGATGGATGACAGCGGCAAGGAACTGCTCGGCATGTGCCAGCGCTTCGGCCCCTACAGTTTCGTCGTCAATACCGACAAAGTCAGCCGGGAGGCGGCGGAGGACCAGGGCTGGGATTTGTGGAATGACCCTGCGAACAGCAAGAAATACGGCATTCTGGAATCCGATGACTGGAATGTCTTCGGCCTCTGCTGCATCGCCGGCTTCGATCCGTTCAAACAGCATGACGACGCCGACGTGGCGAAATTCACGGATGCCGCCAAGCGCGTCTTCAGGGGCGCCAAGATGGTCGGCGATATCGCCACGATGAATCAGGCGATGATCTCGGGTGAGATCGATTTCCATTTGACCGGCGGCACCTATTCGGCCTCACCGGCGCGCCATGACGGCGCCACCAATATCCGTGGCATCACGCCGAAGAAGGGACCGATGCGCGACGGACTGGGCGGCATCGCCTGGATCGAGGTGACCTCGATCGTCAACAACCCGGATGTCTCGCCCCTGGCGGCGGAGTTCCTGGAATATGTCCAGGATCCAAAGATCGCCCATACCGTGGCCTTCGCCGAGGGCACCTTCAATCCGGTCGCCCAGATGGGCAGCAAGGAATGCTTCGATCTCTTCACCAAGGAAGAGCTCGACGCCATCCAATGGGACAGCCTGGAAGAGGAAATGTCGCGTTCGATCGAATATGACATCGTCCCGGATTACGACAAGTTGCTCGACATCATGACGGCGGCGAAGCGCGAAGCTTCCGGCGGATGACCAATCGCGGCTGCCGGCATGTTAGCTGCAACCGATCTCGGGGCCGCAACCAGGCATGCCTTTTCCGGCATGCCTTGGCCGCGGCCCCGATGAAGTCAAATTGCCTATGGCGTTCATGACGGATTACCGGGACTATGAGTGATGAGAGCACCACCGGCCGCAAATCCATCCTGCAATTGCGGCAATTGACCAAGAGCTTCGGCAATTTCACCGCGGTCGACCGGGTCGATCTCGATATCGCCGAAGGGGAATTCTTCACCATCGTCGGACCGTCAGGCAGCGGCAAGACCACCCTGCTGCGGATGCTGACTGGCATGGAAACGCCGAGCAGTGGTGATATCCTGCTGCACGGCGAGCGCATCAACGATCTGCCGGCCAATCGTCGCCCGACCTGCATGGTGTTTCAGTCGCTGGCTTTGTTTCCCCACCGAACCGTCGGCCAGAACATCGAGTTTCCGCTGAAGATCCGTGGCGTCGATGCAGCGTCGCGCAAGAAGCGTGCCCTGCAATTGTTGGAGCAGTTGCGCCTGCCGGAGACTTATTACAGCAAGAACGTCACCAAATGTTCCGGCGGCGAGCGGCAGCGCGTCGCCTTGGCCAGGGCGCTCGCCTATAATCCGGAAATCCTGTTTTTCGACGAACCGCTTTCGGCGATCGACTACAAGCTGCGGAAGACGCTGGAAAAGGAGTTGAAAGATATTCACCGGGAGACCGGCAAGACCTTCATCTACATCACCCACAGCCTGGAAGAGGCCATGGTGATGAGCGATCGGATCGGCGTGATGCGCGCTGGCCATCTGGTCCAGGTCGGCACGCCGAATGAAATCTATACTGCGCCGCGGAGCAAGTTCGTTTCCGAATTCATCGGTGATGTCAATGTCATCGCCGTCCAGACCCAGGCCGACGGCCAGTTGCATGCGGCGGAATTCGGCACCAGTTTCGTCCCGCCGCGCCTGCCCAATGGCTTCACAAGCGGCCATCTGGTGGTCCGGCCGGAATTCCTGCGCTTTCTCGACCGGCCGGACAGTGCGATCAATTGCTTGGAGGGGCGTCTCTATAACGAATATGCCCTGGGCTCGCGCATTCAATATCAGGTGCGCGTCGGCGAGCACGTCTTCATCGTGGAGAAGCTGAGGCAGCAAGCGTTCGGCGGCCAGCGCGACGATGCCGTTTTGATCGGCTGGGATGCCAAGGACAGCATCCTGGTGGCGGAATAGGGCTGGACGATGTCGCTGCGTAAATTCGCCGCCGGACCGCTTTGCGCTTTGCCGATCGGCCTCTTCCTGCTGATCGGTTTCGCTGCACCGCTACTGGCCGTGATCGGCTTCAGCTTTATGCCGCCACGGACCTTTGGCTTGTTCCTCAATCCGACCCTCGTCAATTATATCGAGATCGTTGATTCGACCAGCTACATCTCCTTCCTGTGGTCGCTGGCCCTGGCGGCGGTGACCGTCGCCATCCTTGCCGTCATCTGCTATCCGGTCGCCTATGGCATGGCCCGCATTTTCGGCAAATGGTCGATGCTGGTGACCCTGCTTTTCACCATCCCGCTTTTCGTGTCGGAAAATGTGCGTCTTTACGGCTGGGTACTGTTCTTCATCAAGAACGGTGTCCTGCTCGGCACGCTGAAATCCGTTTTCGGCATCGAAGCGGATAGCTGGCTGTTCACCACCGGCATCATTCTCTGGGGCATGGTCTATGTCTACCTGCCCTTCATGCTGTTTCCCATGACCCTGGGCGTCGCCATGGTGCCGGACCAGATCCGGGAAGCGGCACTCGATCTCGGCGCCACACGCTGGCAGGTCTTCCGCGAAGTTGAGCTTCCCTTGTCGATGCCGGGGATCATGATCGGCTTCCTGCTTTCTTTCGTCCTGGCCGTCGGCGCCATCACCGAGGCCAAGGTGCTGGGCGGGCAACGCGTGATCCCGATCATTCACGATATCGAAATTGCCTTCACCTATGCGCAGAACTGGCCTTTGGGCGCGGCGCTGGCGGTGTTGCTGATGCTGGTGGTCGGCTTTCTGGTCCTGCTCGTGCTGCGGCGCTTCGATCTCGATGCCATTTTAGGGCGGAGATAGGCATGCCCGGTTCATCCGCCCAACGCTGGCGTCATGCCTTGGTCGTCGTCTGGACCTGCGCCATCGTCATCTTCATGTATCTGCCGGCGCTTTGCCTCCTGCTCGCCTCCCTTACTTCCAGCCGCTATTTCATCTTTCCGATCACCCGCTGGGGTGTCGATTGGTGGCACAAAACCTTCGATTCGATCGAGATTCGCCAGCTCTTCGAGACCTCGATCCTGATCGCGCTTTGCGTCACGGCGGTCTCCGTCGTCATCGCCTTTTTCGGCGCCCTGGCCTTCGCGCGGTATAATTGGCGCGGCCGGTCGATCTACCAGAAGATCGTGCTGCTGCCGATTTTCTTTCCCCAATCGGTGCTCGGCCTGGCACTGCTGCTGTGGTTCAACGCGCTTGGCCTTGAGCTTTCCTGGCGCACCGGCGTCCTGGCGCATCTGGTCTGGATCGTGCCGGTCGCAACCCTGGTGATCTCGATCCAGGTCTACAGTTTCGATCCGGCACTGGAAGAGGCCGCCTTCGACCTCGGCGCCACACGCTGGCAGGTGTTCCGCGAAGTTACATTGCCGGTGCTGTTTCCCGGCATCTTCTCCGGCGCCCTCTTCAGCTTCCTGCTCTCCTGGGGCAATTTCCCGCTTTCGCTCTTCACCACCGGCGCCGACAACACCATTCCTAAATACCTCTATGCCAAGATGGTGGCCGGCTATACGCCTGGCGTGCCGGTTCTGGGAACGGTTTCAACCTTCGGTGCCGCCTTGTTGCTGCTGATCGGCTATGCGGTGATCCTGGTCCTGCGCCGGCGCCACAGCGACGCCGTCACCGAAGAATAGAACGGTCTGAAGGAGGAATGCCATGCTGGCAGCATCGATCAAGGGAAAATCAGTCATCGTCACCGGAGCAAGCAAGGGGATCGGCAAGGGGATCGCGCGGGTCTTCGCCCGACATGGCGGCAAGGTCCTGGTAGTCGGGCGCGATTTGAAGGCCGCCGAAGCTTCCGCCCGGGAATTGACCGATGCCGGCTTCACCGCCTCGGCTTTCGCGGCCGATGTCACGAAGCTGGCCGATATGGAAGCGATGGCAAAGGCCGCGACTGACCGCCATGGCGGCGTCGATATTCTCTGCGCCAATGCCGGCATGTTCCCGCCGGCCAAGCTGGAAGAGATGACACCGGAGCAATGGGATGAAGTCCAGGCCACCAATCTCAAGGGCACTTTTCTCTCGGTGAAGGCCTGCGTTCCCTATCTGAAGAAAAGCGGCGAGGGCCGCGTCGTCATCACCTCGTCGATCACCGGACCGGTCACCGGCTTTCCCGGCTGGACCCATTACGGTGCAAGCAAGGCCGGCCAGCTCGGCTTCATGCGCACGGCCTGTATCGAGCTCGCCAAATACGGCATCACGGTGAACGCGGTCATGCCGGGGAACGTGGTGACCGAAGGCCTCAAGGATCTGGGCGAAGACTATATGCAGAGCATGGCGGCGTCGGTGCCGCTGAAGAAGCTTGGCGATGTCGAGGATATCGGCCATGCCGCCTTGTTCTTCGCCTCACGCGAAGCCGGCTATATCACCGGCCAGACCATTATCGTTGACGGCGGACAGATCCTGCCGGAATCGCTGGATGCACTGGCGCAGGCGTGATCGCACAGGCGCAGGATCGAGCAGGCGTGATCAAGCCGGTCGCTACAGCCTGCCGCGCCGATAGGCGCGCGGGCTGATGCCGGTCCAGCGGGTGAAAGCACGGGTGAAGGCGGAGAGTTCGGAGTAGCCCAGCAGCAGGGCGATTTCAGTCAGGGGCAATTGCCGCTGGTCGAGATACATCTGCGCCAGGCTGCGTCGCATTTGCTCGACCGCTTCCTTATAGGTCAGGCCCTGTTCCGACAATTCGCGCTGGATCGCCGCCGGCGTCACCCGTAATTCATGGGCGATCTTATCCAGGCCGGGATAGCCGTTCGGCAGATCGACGCGGATCGCCGTTTTCACCCGGTCCACCAGGCCTTCATCGCCATGGCGATGCGACCCCAGCGATTCCAGGCAGGTCTGCATCATGGTCAGCAATTTCAGATCGCGCCCCGGCATCTGCCGGTGGAGCAGGTCCGGCCGGAACAGAAGCGCATTCGTCGGCTGGCTGAAATAGACCGGCGCGTCGAAGGCCTCCTCATGTTCCTTCCAGGCGCCCGGACGGGGATGCTCGAAATGCACCTCCACCGGCGCCCATTTCGTGCCGCAGCATTCCCGCAGCACATTGACGAACATGCCAAGCGACAATTCCGCATCCTGGCGGCGCTCGACGATCTCGGCCGAATAAATCTGATACTCGAGGCGGATCAGCCCATCCTTGCCGCGCCGCAACTGCATCGCGGAGGATTCCTGGTGGTAGTGGAAGAGCCGCACGAGATTGTCGAGCGCCGCCCCCAAAGTGGGTGAGCAGACCGCAGCATAGCCCCACATGCCGAGATCGCGCGGCTGGAATTGCTGGCCGAACCACAGGCCGAAATTGGGTGCCTTCATCCGCCGGGCCGATTCCTCGAACAATCGGCAATAAGCGCTGAGCTTCACCTTGAGCGTTGGCGCACCGGCCATATCCGGTGCGATGCCGGAATTGCCGAAGATGCTGTCGACATCGCCCTGCTGACGTTCAATGAAATTGACGAGGCCCGTCGCCGCTGCCGCAAGGACGATCGGCGCGCCGCCATCGCGCGCGGCCGCCAGATGATCCTCCTCCCTTGCTGTCGCCAATACGCTTGCCATTCGGCCAGTCCCCGGCAACTCGTCGTTGATCGATCATGATGGCATGTGGCGGCAACAAGCCGCAAGGGGCAGCGCGGCCGGTGAAGACCACAATCCGTGAGCCAGCTGTCAAGATCACCGCGCCACCTGTCAAGCGCCCGGCTGACCGGGCTCCTAGGTTGAGATAGGCGGCAAGCTAGGCCGGGCAGGGCCAGCGGCCAGAACCCGCGATGCCGGCAATGATGCAGGATGGGAGAAGCGAAGTACGCATGGGCGGCCAGCTCACGATCGATCAATTGCTCCGCGCCGTGGACGAACTGGCGCTCTCGGCCCTGCCGCGCTGGGGCCTGGAAGCAGCGAATCTCGAGCTCATTAATCATTCCGAGAACTGGACGTATAAAGTCTCCCCGCGCGACGCGGCCCCGCCTGTCATCCTGCGGGTACATCGGGAAAATTATCACAGCGTGAACGGTATCCGCAGCGAACTCACCTGGATGCGCGCCTTGCAGGCGGAAGCCGGCGTGAAGACGCCGCAAGCTATTCCCGGCCGGGATGACCGGGATATCCAGTCCGTCAGCCATCCGGCACTCGATAATCCGCGCAATTGCGTGTTGTTTGAATTCATCGATGGCAGCGAGCCGTCACAGGACGATCTCATCGCGCCCTTCATCCAGCTCGGGGAAGTCGCCGCACGCTGCCATAACCATTCCCAGGGCTGGAAGCGGCCCGCTTTCTTCGAACGGCTGTGCTGGGATTTCGATCATTCCCTGGGTGCCTGTCCCAATTGGGGGACATGGCAGGCGGGACCCGATCTCGATCCCGGCCGGGAGGAACTGCTGCAGCGCCTCGTTGCGGTGATGCAGCGGCGCCTGCAGCGTTTCGGCCAGGGATCGGATCGCTACGGCCTGATCCACGCGGATTTTCGCCTCGCCAATCTGCTGGTCCATGAGGGCGATGTCCGGGTGATCGACTTCGACGATTGCGGCCTGGGCTGGTTTCTCTATGACGCCGCCACGGCCGTCAGCTTCTTCGAGGACCGCGCCGACGTGCCGGAACTGATGGAAGCCTGGAAGGAAGGCTATCGCCGCCAGCGCACGCTGAGCGCCGAAGACGAAGATGAGCTTTGGACCTTCATCCTGTTGCGCCGCATGACCTTGTTCGCCTGGATGGGATCCCATGCCGAAACCGATCTCGCCCGTACCGAAGGTCCGGGCTATAGCGCCGGCACCTGCGAACTCGCCGAGCGCTACCTCACCCGTTACGGCTGAGATGGCCGTGAATTGACGAAGGAACCGACGGATGGCCAGCGCTGAAAAGCAGGAATTCCTGGAGAAGTCGAAGACCTTTTGGAATCCGGGCAAAACCCAGGCCTGGCAGGATATGGGCGTCGACCTGGTGATCGATCGGCGCGAGGGCTATCTGCTGTGGGACATGGATGGTCGCCGGCTGATCGATCTGCATTTGAATGGCGGCACCTACAATATCGGCCACCGCCATCCGGAGCTGGTGGAGGTGCTCAACCGCGGCACCCAGCGCTTCGATATGGGCAATCACCATTTCCCCTCTCTGGCGCGCACGGCGCTGGCCGAACGGCTAGCGCGTATCTGCGGCGGCGACATGCATTACACGATGTACGGATCGGGCGGCGCGGAAGCCATCGATATCGCGTTGAAAACCGCGCGCCACGCGACCCAGCGCCGCAAGATCGTTTCCATCATCAATGCCTATCACGGTCATACCGGCCTCGCCGTGGCGACTGGCGCCGACCGCTTCAAGAAGATCTTTCTGGCCGAGCAGCCGGATGATTTCGTCCATGTGTCCTTCAATGATCTCAATGCCATGGAGGATGCGCTCAAAGGCAAGGATGTGGCGGCGCTGATCATGGAGACGATCCCGGCGACCTATGGCTTCCCGATGCCCCTGCCCGGTTATCTGCAGGAGGTAAAGAAATTGTGCGAACGCTACGGCGCGCTCTATGTCGCTGATGAGGTGCAGACGGGGCTGATGCGCTGCGGCGAGATGTGGGGTTACCAGCGCTACGGCATCCAGCCCGACATTCTGGTCACCGGCAAAGGCATTTCCGGCGGCATCTATCCGATCGCCTGCGTCGTGGTCCGTGAAGCCTATGCCGGTTGGCTGAAGCAGGACGGCTTTGCCCATATGTCGACCATGGGTGGTGCGGAACTGGGCTGCCTCGTCGCCATGAAGACCCTGGAAATACTTGAGCGTCCGCCGGTGAAGCCGATGGTGAATTACATCGCCGAGACGTTCCGCAATGGCCTTGCCGACATCATGCGGCTTTATCCCGATTTCTTTGTCGGCATCCGGCAATGCGGCCTGGTGATGGGATTGGAGTTCGATTACCCGGAAGGGGCGAAGCCGGTGATGAAGCATCTCTACGAGAACGGCGTCTGGGCCATTTTCTCGACGCTGGATCCGCGGGTGCTGCAATTCAAGCCGGGCGTCCTGATGACCGCCGATCTCTGCCAGGAAGTGCTCGAGCGGGTCGAGCGCGCCGTGGGGCTCGCTTATGCCGATTGCCTGGGGCGCGGCCGCCGGGCCTCGCGGCATGCCGCGTGATGTGAGGATGGATTGAGATGACTGCCATCATCGAAGAGCTGCTGGCTGGCGAAAATCGCGCCACCGGCAACGCCGATCTGATGCTGCAGACCGCCGAATGGGCTGCTGCCGCCTTCGCCCGCTTCGATCGCGCGGCGGTCGAGGCGATTGCCCGTGCGGCGGCGGAGGCCGGTTTCGCCGAAGCCGGACCGCTGGCCGAAGCTGCCGTACAGGAAACGGGCTTCGGTGTCATTGCCCATAAGAAGATCAAGAACGAGCTGACCACGCGCGCCCTCTTCGAGCTCTATCGTTCGGCGGATTACTGCTCGGCCCGCATCCTACCGCAGGTGAAGATGGTGGAATTGCCGCGTCCAGCCGGCGTGGTCTTCGCCCTGACGCCCTCGACCAATCCGGTCTGCACCATTTTCTACAAAATCCTGCTGGCGCTGTTCACCCGCAACGCCATTATCCTCTCGCCCCATCCGATGGCGAAAGCCTGCTCGGTCAGGGCCGCCAAAATAATGGCAGTGGCCGCGGAGGCGGCCGGTGCGCCGGCCGGTATCATCCAGGTGATTGAGGCACCGAACCTGCCGCTCATCGACCACATCATGAAGTCGCCACGGGTCGGGGTGATCCTGGCGACCGGCGGCACGCCGATGGTGCGGGCGGCTTATAGTTCGGGCAATCCGGCCATCGGGGTCGGGCCGGGCAACGCACCTGCCTTGGTGGATGACAGCGCCGAGCTCGATCAGGCGGCGAAGCGCATCGTCGCCTCGAAAAGCTTCGACAATTCGATCCTTTGCACCAATGAAAGCGTCGTGGTGGCGGTGGAGAGCATCGCCGACCGATTGCTGCAGAGCCTTAAAGCGGCGGGCGCCTATCCCGCCAAGCCGGAAGAAACCGCAGCCCTCCGGGACCTGCTGTTCGGCAAAGGCAGCTTCAACATCGAAGTCCTCGGCAAGACGGCAACGGAGATCGGCAGCCGGATCGGGCTGCGCCTGCCCGCCAATACCAAGATCATCCTGACCGAAATCGACCGCGTCGGCGTCGATGAACCCTTGTCGAAGGAAAAGCTCTGCCCGGTGCTCGGCTTCCTCAGGGTGCCGCATGTCCAGGCCGGCATCACCCAGGCGCGCGCCTTGGTTCGCCTCTCTGGGGCGGGCCATTCCGCCGCGATCCACAGCCGGACCGCCGCCAATATCCTGGCCTATGGTGGGGCGGTGAAAGCGTTGCGCGTGGTGGTCAATGCCCCCTGCAGCCAGGGCGCTGCCGGTTACGGCACGCATCTCGCTCCCGCCTTCACCATCGGCACCGGCTTCTTCGGCAGTTCTGCGATCGGCGAGAATGTCGGCCCGCAGCATCTCGTCAATTGGACCCGCATTGCCTATAGCGACGAACCGGCGGAGCTGTTCGGCGAATTCGGCGGTCTCGATCCCTGGGCCGGCCCACCGGTGGCGCTGGGCCGTGAGGCCCCGATCTCGCTGGGGCGCCTGCAGGAAGGGGCCGATCAGGCGCCCGCTTCGGCCTTCGCATCCGCGCCCGGCGTGGCATCGCCGATGGCGGCCTCCATGGCGAGTGACGAGATCGCCCTGATGCGCGAGGAAATTCGCCGCATCGTGCTTGATGAATTGCGCGCCGCGCTCAGGGGCTGAGGTCATGGCGGAGATCAGATCCTTCATCTTCATCGATCAGTTGCAGCCGCAAACGCTCTGCTACATGGCAAGCTCGATGCGTGGCCGCCTGCCGCGCACCAATATGGCGGCGCAGATCATTGAAGTGGCGCCCGGCCTCGATATCGAAGCCTTGACCGACACGGCCCTCAAGCATGCCGAAGTGAGCGGCGGCATGCTGGTGGTGGAGCGCCAATTCGGCTACCTCGAATTTCATGCGCGCTCGACGGCAGCGGTCAAATCGGCCGCCGCCGAGGTGCTCGACGTCTTGGGCGCAACCGCCGCCCAGGCGCTGAAGCCGCAGGTGCTGGCGGCCAAGATCATCACCCGGATCGATGACAGCCATGCCTTCCTGATCAACCGCAACAAGCTCGGCTCGATGATCCTGCCCGGCGAATCGCTGTTCGTGCTGGAGATGCAGCCCGCCTCCTACGCGATCCTCGCCACCAACGAGGCCGAGAAAGCGGCCGAGATCAAGGTGATCGACTATCGCATGTTCGGCGCGACGGGCCGGGTCTATCTCTCGGGCGAGGAATCCGATATCCGCATGGCGGCGGAAGCGGCCGAACGTACGCTTGCCAACCTTGCGAGGCCGCAATGATCGATCCCGCCACATTGCGTAGCCTGATCCGCGAGGTCATTGCCGAGGAGGTGAAAACCTTCAAGAGCGGACAAAAAACCGGTGCACCGCCCCTCGCGGCCACGCCTCCCATACGCATCGCCAGCGATGCCGACCTGGCGGCCTTCGCCAGGCAGGTGCTGCATCTGGCCGAAACACCCGCTCTCAGGGAGGCGATCCTCGCCGGGCGGCATCCCTTCAAATTGGCGACGGGCAGCGACGCGCCATCCGGTCCGGGCCCAGAATCAACCGGGCGGGCTGCCTCGCACGGTCATCGCCTCGACAAGGGCGTGGTCACCGAGACCACCATCCTGAAACTGCCGGCCGGGACCAGCCGCCTCGTGCTGGGGCCGGAAGTCAGCATCACCCCCTTGGCCAGGGACAAGGCCAAGTCCCGCAACATCAGCATTGAAAGGGCGCGGCAATGATTCGCGGTCGGGTCGTGGGCCGGTTCTGGGCCACCAAGCGCATCGAACACATTCCCTCCGGCGCTTTCCTGGAAATCGAAGCGGCGGGCGGCGGACGCATGATCGCCTTCGATGTGCTGGGCTGCGGCGAAGAGGAAGAGGTGCTGGTGGTGACGGGCTCCACCGCCGCCTCCTGGCTGGGCGGCGGCAAGATTCCGATCGATGCCTTGATCATCGGCTCGCTGGATGAGCCGGGCAAGGCCGACAAGCCCAAGAACAAATGAATCCGCAAACACTGATCTGAGCAATAAGGAGAACAATGATGTCCAACGCAATCGGCATGATCGAGACCAAGGGTTTCGTCGCGGCTCTGGCGGCGGCCGACGCCATGGTGAAAGCGGCCAATGTCACGGTGGTGGGCCGCGAGCAGGTTGGTGACGGCCTGGTTGCCGTCATCATCAATGGCGATGTCGGTGCCGTGAAGGCCGCCACCGAAGCCGGTGCGGAAGCGGCAAACAGCGTCGGCACGCTGGTCTCGGTTCATGTCATTCCGCGCCCGCATCCCGATCTTGGCAAGCATTTCGCAACCGCGACATCGAAGTAAGCGAAACGCAACGATCGCATGCAGGCCGGCGGCGGGCGATGCCCGTCCCTGCGCCCTGCCCCACCCTGGCGATCCGCCTGAGAAAGTGTGATGACCGAGCTGCGTGTCTATCTGCTGATCGAGAACCTGGCGCGGCAGTTCGCCGCCTATATGTCGACGCCGACAAGGGCGCGCGGCTACCCGCCGATCCAGGGCGAACACAGTCTGATCATCGAGGTCGCACCGGCCTTGGCGATCCACCGGATCTGCGATCTCGCCATGAAGACGGCGCCCGACATGGAACCGGGACTGCTTTATACCGAGCGGCAATATGGCATCCTGGAACTGCATGCGCGCGATCTGGATTACCTGACAGCAGCCGGCGCGGCAATTCTCAAGGGCATCGGCCGCGTGGCGGCGGATCAGCTGAAACCGCGCACGCTCTATGCCGACATCATCGACGATGTCGCCGACCAGCATGCCATCATCCTCAACCGCACGCGTGAAGCGTCCATGCTGCTGCCCGGCCAGTCCCTGCTGCTCTATGAATTGGAGCCGGCACTTTTCGCCACGGTCGCCGCCAATGAAGCGGAAAAAGCCGCACCCGGCATCACCATCGTCGATGTGCAGATGATCGGCGCCAGCGGACGCGTCTTTCTCGCCGGCGCGCATCGGGATTGCGAGCGGGCCCGCAACCGGATCGACGAGGTATTGGGTTCCGTCATCGGGCGCGCCGGCAAGGGTTGATTCAAGCCTTCGCTCACCATGGTCCATATTGGCGCCAATTGTCGCACGACACCGCGCGGCATAGCGAAGCGACGATTCTACGCTATAGTTCGATACTTGATAGTTCGATACTTGGCGGCTCGCTCCTCGCATCATGATTGCCAGAACCGAGGCTGCTCGCCAAGCAGGGCCTGCGGTGCTTCAGCCTCGACGAAGCCGGCGCCATTGCGTAGGTTATCCTGGTCAATGCCGTGGCACCAGGCCAGCCATATCAGGAGATAGCGGCATGAGAAGCGCAGACGTTTCCGAGCCCGACCGCCCTAGAACCGCGCTGTTCGACCAAGGCTTCCGACCCTTCTTCCTTGCCACCGGCCTCTGGGCAGCCATCGCGCTGGCGCTCTGGATCCATCTGCTGAATGCCGGCACGACCCTGCCAAGCCGTTTCGATCCCCTGGCCTGGCATATCCACGAAATGCTGTTCGGCTTCGTGATGGCGGCTGTCGGGGGCTTCCTGCTGACCGCAATTCCGAACTGGACGGGCCGCGCCCCGGTCCACGGCGCCCTTCTCGCGACGCTCGCCGCCTTATGGCTGCTGGGCCGTCTTGCCTGCCTGTTCTCCGGCTTGATTCCGCCTGCATTGGCGGTCGCCGCCGACCTCGCCTTTCCGATCGTGCTGGTTGGCGTCGCGGCGCGGGAAATCATCGCCGGACGCAACTGGCGTAACCTTGTCATGACGATTCCGGTTACGGTGCTGGGCCTTGCCAATCTGCTGATGCATCTCGAGGCCCTGGGCGTGGCGATACCGGCGGGTCTCGGCTGGCGCCTCGGGCTGATGGCGACATTGATGCTGGTCTCCGCCATTTCCGGCCGGATCACACCGAGCTTCACCCGAAACTGGCTGGTGAAGCAGCAAGCAACGAACCTGCCCGCCTTACATGGCAAGGCGGACAAGCTGGCGCTCGCCGTCCTCCATACAAGCTTGCTGGCCTGGGTCTTTCTGCCGGACATGCAAGCGATTGGCGTGGCCTTGCTGGTTGCGGCCGCCCTCAATGCCTGGCGTGTAATGCGGTGGCGCGGCGCGGCGACGCTGGTGGAGCCCCTACTGACCATCCTTCATATCGGTTATCTCTGGCTGGTGCTCGGCACCGCATTCCTTGGGCTGGCGACACTGCAGTGGGCCGTGCCGCTCTCGGCCGCCATCCATGCGCTCACCGTCGGTGCCATCGGCACGATGATTCTTGCGGTCATGACCCGTGCCACCCGCGGTCATTCCGGCCGCGATCTCGTCGCCGACCGGATGACCGTTGTTATCTATGCCCTGGTCAACGCCGCCGCCATCGCCCGGATCGTTGCAGCTTTCGCAATCGGACCGGTATCTTTGCTGCTGGCGATTTCCGCCGGGTTTTGGATCCTGAGCTTCCTGCTCTTCTGCCTGCGCTACGGCCCGATGCTGCTCGGCGCAGCGCCGCGCTGACACCCAGCAGCATCCGACGAGGCCGCAATAAAAGGCAAAGGCTTAAAGGGCGAACTCCTTGCGCAGCGCCGCGGAGATGCTGTCGACATATTCGTCGAACATGTATTTCCCTTTTTCAGCGGATGCCGTTTTGCCCGATGACAGCGCACCCGAAGATGGAATCCGCGACGGATCGACCGGGTGAATGTCATAGGGCGGAAAGTCTGCCGGCGGATGTGTCGGCACCTTGTCGAACTTCACGAGGTTGTTGTGCAGATACAGCATGACCGATGTTTCCATGACGCCGGCATGCTCCAAATTCCAGCTCGGGAAACCATCGGGAAAAACCTTCCGCAACGTTTCCTCGGAGGAGAACTCCCAATAGCCCATATGCAGGATCTTCATGTCGTGTATGCCGTCGGCCCGCAGATCGCGCAAAGCGAGATCGCAGGCCTCGGTCGTGAACATCAGATTTTCGGTATGCCCGACGACAACGGCGATCTTGCGCACCCCGTGCCGCGCCAGTTCGCGGATGATATCGCGGGCGATCGAGATCAGAGTCATGGCATCGAGGCTGGTCGTACCGGGGAAGTGGTTGCCACCGCCTGAGCGTGGCTGCGACTTGTAGCCGTATTCCAGCGGCGGCGCGACCAGGGCACCGATCCGTTCAGCGACCTTCGCGCAGACAGCGGCCGGAATGACCGTATCGCAATTCATCGGCAAATGCGGGCCGTGCTGCTCGAGCGCGCCAACGGGCAGGAGCACGGGCGTCAATCCGTCACGTACCTTCTCGTCGTAATCCACCCAGGTCAGCTCGGAAATGTGAACTGATTTCGTCATAACAACTCCTCAGGATTCGGGTAATAGAACTGCGTGTTCAGGTTTCCAGCCGATCACCACCTGCTGCCCCTGCGCTATGTCGAGCTGCTCGAGTGCATGCTGCTGAAGCTGCAGGCGGAAGACCGTATCCGCGCCCAGATCGATGTGAAGGGTCATGACGGCGCCGACGAATTCCTCGCCGATCACCGTTCCCCGAAGGCAATTCGGCCCGCTCACATCGTCCTGGCCGATGCTCAGGCGATCGGCGCTGATCACCAGGGTGACGGCATCGCCGGCGCGGACGGTTTGACCTGGAGAGCGGTTGACCTGGAAAACGCCAAACGGGGTTTCGATTGCCGCCTTGTTGTCCCCGACGTCCCGGACGCAGCCGGTTATCATGTTGTTGGCCCCGATGAAGCTGGCAACGAAGCGATTGGCCGGGGCGCGGTAGATTTCGCGCGGCCGACCGACCTGCTGAATTCGGCCTTGACTCATGATCACCACGCGGTCGGCCATGGCGAAGGCCTCGGACTGCGAGTGGGTCACATAGCAGAAAGTGATGCCGAGCTGCCGTTGCAGCTCCTTCAGTTCCGCCTGCATGCGCACGACGAGATAGGCATCCAGTGCGGAGAGCGGTTCGTCGAGCAGCAATATCTCGGGCTCGGTCACCAGGGCGCGGGCCAAGGCGACGCGCTGGCGCTCGCCGCCCGAAAGGGCATCGACCGGGCGGCTGTGGTATTGCGCGATGCCCATCCGCTCGAGCCATTTCATCGATCTTTTGTGCCGTTCCTTGGCCTCGACGCCGCGCGCCTTCAGGCCGAACTCGACGTTCTTGACAACGCTCAGGAACGGGAACAGCGCCAGGCTCTGCCAGACCAGCGGCGTGTCGCGATCCCACGGCGCCTTGTCGTTGATGCGCGCACCGCGCAAGCGGATCTCCCCGCCGCTCGGTTTCTCCAGCCCGGCGATCATGCGCAGGGTCGTCGTCTTGCCACAGCCGGAAGGGCCCATGATGGCGATGAACTCACCCGCCTCGATCTGCAGGTCGAGGGGATGCACGGCGATCTGATCGCCATAGAGCTTGGTGACGCGATCGAGCGCCAGAAGGGGTTCAGTCACATCACGATCCTGTCTTGAACGAGCGCCCGCGCGTCTTGGCCGGGGCGCGAGCGAAAAGGATGATCTGGGCAACGACGATCAGTGTCATGGAGATGATGAAGGCAACACTGCCGATGACATTGACCTTGGGGCTGACCTCACGCTGCAACAGGATGAGAATATGAACCGGCAGGGTCTCGCTGAAACCGGAAACGAACCAGGCGATTGCGTATTCGTCGAAGGAAACCGCCATGGTCAGAAACAGCGCGGCGAGGATTGCCGGCAGCGTGAAGGGCAGAATGACGCTGCGCAGTGTCAACCACTGGCCGGCGCCGAGATTCCAGGCAACCGCCTCCAGGTCGGCCGGCATCTGGCTCAGGCGCAGCCGGACCAGCGCCATCGCAAAGGGGATCGCGTAGACGACATGCGAAATGATGATGGAATGCAACCCGCCTGAGAGACTTACCCGCGACAGGAACACCAGCATCGCGAGACCCAGAATGATCGCCGGGATGGTGGGTGGCAAAAGTGCCAAAGCGAGATAAGCATTTTTGCCGAAGAACTTATAGCGATAGTCCGTGTAAGCGGCGGCAAAGCCGATCGCGGTCGCGAGACTGGCACTCAGCAACGCGACGATGACCGTGTTGCGGAAGCTGCTGGCCACGGCGGGATCGGCCAATGCTTCGCCGTACCATTGGGTGCTGAAGCCACCCCAGGGAAAGGCGGCATAGCGCGAGGCGTCAAAGGAATAGATGAAGCTGGTGATGATCGGCGCAAAGACGAAGAGCAGCGCTAGGCAAACATAGGCCCGGAGGATCCAGGTGACGAGGCCGGCGGCACGCATCAACGCCTCCCCTCCCGCGAATAGGCGGTGCTCATTGCCAGAAAAGCGACGGCCACCAGGGTCGCGATCATGCTGAGCGCCACCACGGCAGCACGTGGCCATTGCGAGCCGGACTTCACCGCATCGACCATCAGGATGCTGAGTGTCGGCGGCTTGTTGTTGCCGAGAAAGCTGGGGCTGACGAAGTCACCGAAAGACAGGATGAAGGCGAAGGTCGCGGCCAGGATCAGGCCGATTTTGGCGCTGGGAATGACGACCCGGAAAACCGTGCTGAACGCCCCGCAACGAAGATTATGCGCCGCCTCGATCAGTCGGCGATCGATATTCGCCAAGCTGAAATACTGCAGCAGAATGACGATCGGAAAGATCAGCGTGAGGTAGCCGATCATCACCGCGAACAGGTTCGACATCATGCTGAACGGGCCGAGTCCCACCCAGCCAAGCACCGCGTTGATGACGCCGTTATCGGTCAGCAGGATCTTCCAGGCAAAGGTCCGGACCAGATAACTGGTGAAATACGGAATGATCAGGCAGGCGACCACCAGGCGCTGCGCCTGACGCGGCAGCTTGAAGGCAATGCCATAGGCGCATGGGAAAGCGAGCACGCTCGAAATCGCCGCCGCCATGGCACCATATCCAAAGGTGCGCAGATAGGTCTGCTGGAAATAGCCGGCGGAGAACATCTTCACCCAGTTGGCGAAGGTGAAGTCCGGCACGACGCGGAAATTCTGCACCGACCAGAAAGCCATGACGGCCAGGAAGGCAAGAGCAGCGACGAAGAAGACGCATTGCCAGACCGCCATCGGCAAAGCCATCGCCAGCGCGAAAACCCGCGACGCCTCCTGTCGCGATGCCTTCCCTCGCGACGCTGGCGGCACGCTTTCTTTATCCGAATATTGTGCGTGTTGTGCCATTTCGGCTCCATCGATCCCGGCTCAAGCAAGCCGGGATCGATTCCATTCAGTCGCGGCCACCGGCGTGGATCCGGCAGCCGCAGGGATTACATGTTCTTGAACTCGGTCCAGGCCTCGTTCCAGTCTTCGATGGGCTGCTGCTTCGGCACGTCGCGGACGAAGATCTTGCCATCCTTGTATTCGTCCATGACATTGCGCTTGTCGAGCTGGTGCTCCAGGCGCTCAGCCGCTTTCGGGTTCTTCTCGTTGAGGAGGGCCCAGGCCTTCTTGTTCGGCATGGAAGCCCAATAGGCCGATTTGGTGGCCTCACGTATCTGGCCTTCGGGCGAGGTCAGATACTGGACAAGCCGCACCGCCGCGTCTTTCCGCTTTGAGCTGGCAGCAATGGTCAGCATCTCCGTCCACTGCAGACCGCCTTCCTTGGGCACGATCGACTTGATCGGCACGCCGCCTTGCTCCAGCAGCAACGCCGCCCAGGCGCCGACGCCGGGCATGACCAGCGACTCCTTGTTGGTCAGTTGCGAGAAGACCGACGACCAGGCGCCGATGCCTGACATCTGCGGCGCCAGATCAAACAACCCCTTCTTCAATGTGTCGAATTTCGCCGCATCGATATCATGGGGCGGCCGGTTGCCCTCGGCGAGGCTGAGGCACATCATGTTCGGCAGATACCAGTCATACATGCCGACCTTGCCCTTCACCTTCTCCGAACTGAGGATCGCGTAACTCTCGACCTCTTCGCGCGACAGCACAGCGCTGTTGTAGACAAGGCCGAGGAAGCCGAAACTCACCATGATTCCGTGGAGTTTGCCGTCCACGAAGTTGGCCGGGAATTGCTGGAACTGCGGCCAGTAATCGTCGAGCGGGTAGTCGCTCGGATTCAGCTCGTCGATCAGGCCCGCCGCCTGAAGCTGGCTGACATATTCGGCATCGCTCAGCACCACGTCATAGGTGCCGGGCGGAGAGGATTGCAACAGCGCCATCATCTCTTCGCCACCGGTATATTCTTTGGCTTGGACCTTGAGGCCGGTCGACTTCGCGAAATCGCCGATCACGTCCTGCGCGCCATGACCCGGCCAGCTCAAGAGGCTGACCACCTTGTCATCGGATTGCGCCCAGGCCCGGCTGGTTGCCGCCAGACCGAACGCCGCCGCACCGCCCTGCATAAGGCGCCGCCGCGTGATGAAGGACCTTCCCCTAGGACCGGTAATATTCATTGAAGCCTCCCTGTCGAATATTGGCTGGCGAATCTTGGCCGGCATTTCCGCTGGCATTCCTTACATTTCATGGAATCAAACTTTTATGTATGCCGATGTTTGGAACTTTACTTGGTCATAACGTGAAGAATGTGTCCAATGCAGCATTGCGGAAACTTTGAGACAATATCGTCCATTTGTGAGGTATTTTCTTATTTTTGAGACAACTAAGATAGTCGCTGGCCTAGGAATGCCACTTCGCGTACATTCCATTTCGTGAAGTATCACCACTCATTTTTGGATACGCTATGTTTACTTTCAACGAGCGGGATCTGCGGCTTCTCAAGGTCTTCATGACGGTCGTCGAAAGTGGCGGCTATGGCGGGGCACAGGCGGAGATGAATATCGGCGCCTCCACTATCAGCAATCACATGTCCGAATTGGAACAGCGTCTCGACACGCGGCTCTGCCAGCGCGGCCGGATCGGCTTCCAGCTGACCGATACCGGCGCGCAGGTCTATGAGGCGGCGCGCCGGATCTTCTCGGCGATCGGCGATTTCACCGGCGAGATGGCAAGCATCCGTGGCCAGCTCAGCGGCTCGCTCAATCTCGGCCTGCTCGATTCCGCGATCACCAATCCGCTCTCCCCGGTGCACGAGGCGATCTGGCGCTTCAACCAGCGCGACAACGACGCCCGGGTCACCGTGCGGGTCGAAGAACTGCAAACCATGGAGAAGCTGCTACTGGAAGGACAGCTGCATGCGGTGATCGGCTGTTTCCCGCGCAAGATCAGCGGCATCAATTACGACTATGTCTATTCGGAAAAGCAGGAGCTTTATTGCGGTTCGCGCCATCCGCTGTTTCACGAGGAAGCGCAATCGATCAGCATCCAGAACCTCTCGCATTACCGCGTCGTCTCCCGCAGCATGTGGATGCAAACGGAGCTGCCACGGCTGATGGTTGAGACCGCTTCCGCCACAGTGAATGACGTGCTGGCAAAGGCGTTCCTGATCCGCACCGGCACTTACATTGGCTTCCTGCCCAAGCATTTCGGCGATAGCTGGGTCGCGACAGGCGAGCTGAAGTCGCTGCTGCCCCAGGTTCTTGGCTGGAGCGCGGCTTATTACATCGCCACCCGCAAAGGCTTCAGTGGCTCACCTGTCATGGACTATTTCCTGGAAGACTTCCGCACCGCGCTCGAGGACGCCCGGATCGAGCAGGAAATTTGATCGGCAAACTTGATTGGCCCGGTGCGCTATCTGTCCTGCGCCGCAGCGATCGGCGAGGCGGTCCCAGAAGGCTTCTGTGGTTTCGCGACCGGGAGACAATCGCCTGGAGATGCCACACTCTCCGGACATCCGCCTTCCAGTCGCGCAGAACCTCAGCGCCCCCGCGACAGATAGTCATGCGCCGAAAGGACATGCGTGCGCACGACATGGAGGAATTCCTCGATTGCCACATGCTCGTCGTGCGAGCCCATGCCATAGGGATAGGGACCGTAGACATAAGCGGGCACATTGGCATAGCGCCATAGCCGCGCATCGGTGCCGCCGATGCTGACAATGGGAACCGGGCGCGGCCGGCCGAAGGCTTCGACATTCTTCTGGATAATGCCGACCATTTCATGGTCCGGGGCGCACCAGGAAGGCTCGGCCCCGCCAATCTCGCGCCAGGTCGCCTGCGGATAGCGCGCAAGGATTTCGGCGACCTTCGGCAAGAGATGCTCCTTGCCCATCCCGACCGGCAGACGAAAATCGGCGGTGAAGCGGCAATGCGAGGGGATCATATTGACCTTCTCCCCGCCCTCGATCTTGCCGATATTGAGCGTGACCTGCGAGACGATATCCCCCGCACCTGCGCCCATCATCCGGTCCATCGTCGGGCGCCCCGCATCGATATAGCTTTGCAGATTGCCCGAGACTTTGCCGGTGAGCTCGGTCAGTGCTTCCAGATCCTGGGCGATCGCCATGGCAATCTTCGTGGCGCTCTCGGTCGCGTGGACATAGGCGCCATGCGCTCCCGCCGTCCGCACCTCGAATTCAAGCCACAGTGGACCCCGCTCGCCGAAGCGAATCGATTCCGGCCCGCTCGGCTCGCCGTTCAGCATGCAATCGCCCAGAACTTCGGGATGGTGTTCGACCAGATAGCGCGCACCCCATGGACCGAAGGTCTCCTCGTCGGAGACGCAGGTCAAGGTGAGCTTGCCGAACAGGGCCTCGCGCAGTTTGCTCAGCGCCACATATGTCACGATGGAGGAGGTCGTGCCGGTCTTCATGTCGGCTGCGCCGCGTGCATAGATCTTGCCGTCGCGCATCTCCGGCTGCCACGGATCCGAGGTCCAGCCATGATGATCCTCAGGCACCGGGAAAACATCGATATGGCCGTTCAGCACGAGATGGCGGCCCGGCTTGGCGGCATCGAAAGCGGCAACGATATTGGGCATCTCGGGATGGGGCGAGATGGTACGGTAGGAAAGCCCGTGGCTGTCCAGGTAATTGCCGATGACTTTCGCCGCGTCACGGGTATCACCGGGCGGATTGGGGCTACGCGCGCGCAGAAAATCCATCAGCAAGGCGATGATATTTTCGCGCTCGGTATCGAGCCATGCGAGCAACTGGTCGCGGGTGGTGGTCATGATTGCCTCCTATCCTTTGGCCCGGTCGATCCAATCGCGGAGGTGATACCAGGCAAGAACGGCTGGCAGAACCCAGGGATCGCCGGCATAAAGCGGCTTCGTTGTGAAGGGGAAACGCGCAAACATGCTGTCGGTTGGTTGCGCAGAGATCATTGCCCGGGCCGACTGAAAGCCGAGCCAGCTTTGCATGGCCACGCCATTGCCTTGACAGCCAAGTGCGTAAGAGACGCCGTCATGCGTCCCGAGATGGGGGAGGAAGTCGAAGGTGAATGCGACATTGCCATTCCACGAATGCGTCACCTTCGTCTTCGCCAATTGTGGCCAGACCTGCGTCATCACCCGGTGCAGCCGCCGCGCACTCTCGCGCGCATCCATGTCGCGGGTACCGACACGCCCGCCCCACAACACGCGGCGATGATCGGGAGAGAGGCGAAAATAGCTGAGGACCCTGCGGGTATCGGCCATGGCACGTGCCTTCGGCGCAATCTCCCGAATGAGGTCCTCCGGCAGTTCCTCGGTCGCGATCATGAAACTGGCGACGGGGACGAGCCGGCGGCGAAACCAGGGGGCTTCAGGGCCGGTATAGGCATTGGTCGCCAGCATGACATTTGTCGCGGCAATGGCACCTCGGGTCGTCGAGATGACCCAGCCCGTCTTCTCGCGGCGCAGGGACGTCATCTTGCAGCCGCCGGTCAATTGCGCACCCGCACGCATTGCTGCCTGCGCGAGGCCTCGGACATATTTCGCCGGATGCAGCGTGCCCGCGCTCTCGGCAACCTGCCCGCCGCAATAACGATCGCTGCCGATCTCTTCATGCTGCCGCTCAGGCGGGACCATCCAAGCCCCCGCCCCGGTGAGCCGCGCCACGTCGTCGACCGACGCGGCGAGCTTGTCGTAATCACCTTTCGACCATGCACAGGAGAGGCGCCCCGTGACGGCGAGATCGCAGTCGATGCTCTCGCGCGCAATCAGGTCGCAGACAAAGCGGAAGGTGCCTATCGCTTCAGCAACCAGCCGGTTCCGGTCCTCACCGGGCAATTGCGCCGCCTGCGGACTGTTTGCGATCTTGAGCCCGCCGACAACCAGCCCGCCATTGCGTGAACTGGCGCCCCAGCCGATGCAATTTTCATCGACCACCAGGCAGCGCACGCTATTGCGGGCCAGTTCGAGGGCACAGCTCAATCCGGTATAGCCGCCACCGACGATGCAGACATCGACCCGGCCGGGCAGCGGATCGTCCACGGGGGGTTCCGGCGGAGCGGCGTCCCACCAATAGGGCGCAGGACGGAAATCCGGGGCAAAGATAGCGTTGTCCACGACGGCACCTGCCTTCGCATCAACCTTTCACGACAAATTCCGGCTTGATACGGCTGAGGACCTCCGGTGCACCGTCGCGTGTCAGAATCGTATAGCCGAGCGACATTGCCAGGTTAGCCTCGGCATCGATCAAGATCGCATGGAGGAACAGCGTCATCCCCGGTTCGATGATCATTTCATTCCCGGAATAGATCATTGGCGGCACATCCATCCAGCTCGGCCGGTAGGTCGCGCCCAGCGAATAGCCGCAAGCCGACATCCGCGCATGACCATAGCCGCGGCGGTCAAAAACCGCGCGATGCGCATCGTCAATGCCTCCGATCGAGGCACCCGAGCGTGCTGCATCGGTCATGGCGGTGATCGCCTCCAGCGTCACATCGAACATCTGTTCATGCTTCGCGCTGGCCGTACCGATCGCAATGGTGCGCATCAGACAGGCGCAATAGTGACGGTAGCTGGCTGCATGTTCGATTGTCAGCTGATCGACCGCATCCATCGTTCGATAGCCGGTGGCCGAGCGTATCAGAAGCGCGCGATCCCCTGAGCCGAGCACCGGACCGGAAGGTGCCGGATCGCCCCCGCCGGCCAGAATCGGCACGGCGCCTGCGGCGGCCACCTTGCCTTCAAAGACCCCGGGGCCGGCGGCATCGATCATCGCCTCGAGCGACTGATCCGCCAGTTCGGCCGCCTGGCGAACATATTCTATTTCTGCCGGGCTCTTGATCACGCGGAGGCTGCGCACCAACCAGGAGGCATCGACGAATTCACACCAGCCCACGAGCCGCGCCGCGATCAGCGCATAATTGTCGGCGGTCAAGCCGAAAGTCCGCATTTCAATGCCGATGCGGGCGCCTTTGAGCTTTTTCTCCTCAAGGATCTCCAGCAGTTCACGCGAAGGATCCATGCCGGGGCGGTCATACCACAGCCGTATATCGGTGAAAGTCGAGGTCCGTCGAGCTTGCTCCAGATCCGGGCGCCGCGTCAGCAATACCGGCGGCGTATTTTCATCGGGCGTCAGCAAGGCGCATTGAAAGAATACAAAGCCGGAAGTGTCGAAACCGGTCAGGTAGAAATGGCTCTCCTGGGCAAAGAGCAGCAGCGCATCCAGCTTCTCTTTGCGCATGAGCGCACGCGCGGCTTTCATGCGGCGGTCAAATTCGGATCGGTCGAAATGGAGCATCTGGCACCTATGCGGCTATTTGGATCGCTTGCGATCCAGAAACTGGGACAGACCCAGAAGAAGAATGGAAAGCAGGATGAGAATGGTCGAGATCGAGGCGATGGTCGGGTCGATTTCGTCGCGTAACGCAAGGAACATGCGGCGCGGTATGGTGGCTACATCGCCGCCGGCAATCAAAAGCGCCACCACCACCTCGTCGAGCGAAACGACGAAGGAGAGCAGCGCTGCCGAAAGCACCGAGTTCTTGATCTGCGGCAAGGTCACCGTGAGGAAGGCCTTGGGCCGCGAGGCGCCGAGACTGCGCGCCACCTGTTCCTGGTTCAGGTCGAAATTGCGCAATCCGGCGGTGACGGTGATCAACACCAAGGGGATCGCCAGCACCGAATGCGACAGCACGATCCCGGTGAGTGAACTGTTGAGCTGCATTGGCGCAAACAACATGAAGACGCCAACGGCGATCAAGATTACGGGAATGATCATCGGCAGGACCAGCAGCACCGACAGCAGCTTCGTGATCCTTAATCTGGAACAATGCAGTCCATAGGCCGCCAGCGTCCCGGTTATGGTTGCGACGATGGTCGTGCAGACGGCAGCCTGCAGCGAAACCCATGTCGCGGCACGCCATTCGGCAGAACTAAAATAAGCTTTATACCAACGTAATGACCATGTTTCCGGCGGGAAGCTCAGGAAGCGCGATCCCGAGAAGCTCATCGGAATCACTAGAAGCGTCGGCACAATCAGATACAGCAAGACGATCCCGCAAAGGATATAGAGCCAAAGCCGTTGAAGGTGGGTGATCTGGGTTGAGGTTGCAGGCCGTCGCAGCATCTATTTCCCTCCCGCTGCGGCGCCGACGACTCCCGTCAGTCGCGAGAACAACCACAACATGGCAAGCGTGATGACCAGCAGCACGACGCCGAGCGCACTGGCTGCGCCCCAATCGGAATAGACCGAGAGCGAGCGTTCGATCTGCATCGACCACATCATGACGCGCCCGCCACCCAATAGGTCCGGGGTGACATAGAAGCCAAGCGAGAGAACGAAAACCACCATCACCCCGGCGCCAAGGCCGGGCAGCGATAGCGGCACATGAATCTGCCAAAAAGCCTGCGTTGGCGAAGCGCCGAGATTCGCCGCCGCGCGCATATAATTCTCGTCAATGCTTTTCATCGCCGCATAAAGCGGCAGAATCATGAAGGGCAGCATGATATGGACCATGCCTATGGCGGTGCCGGTGAAATTATAGACGAGGCGCAACGGGGCATCCGTGAACCCCCAATCCTGCAGCCATGTATTGATCTGGCCGCGCTTTTGCAGCAGCACAAGCCAGGCGTAAGTCCGCACCAGAAGTGACGTCCAGAATGGGAACAGCACGCATAGAAGCATAATCCGCGCTGCTCCAGCCGATAGCTGTGCAGCTATATAAGCCAACGGATAACCCAGGAGCACGCAGATCGCCGTGACGAGGAAGGCCAGTTGGAAAGTCGTACTCAGCGTCAGTCCGTAAGACGGATTCAGCAGGCGCTCATAATTTGCCAGCGTGAAGCCATCGGCATCGACGAAGGACAGCCAGGACAGCCAGGCGATGGGCGCCAATACAATGAAGCCCACCAGCAGAAGGGCGGGAAAGGACAGCGACAACAGCTTCAGTTGCTCTGCAAAGGCCTGCTTTACCAGGGAAGCCTCATTCAGCCGGAACCCGCTTTCTGCGTCCCTCATCGCATGCCGCCTTCCACAGGCATTGTCGCGGGTACAACGATCGTATCTTCGACCCCGTATCCAAGGCTTACATGATCCCCAGGCTGCGGTAGCGTGACTTTGCCGCGATGGGGAACGCGCAACGCTATTTCATGTCCATCGCGAACAGCGACGTAGATCATCACGCTATCGCCATGGAACACAGACTGGCGCACCTGCCCCTTGATCTCATTGATGCCGGCGGCGGCGTCAGTTGGATGCTCGGGCAGCAGCGTGAGTTTCTCGGGGCGCAATACGAGAAAATGCGGCGCCGAGCCGGTAATTTTGTGCGGCAGATGCAGCGGGTGACCGAAAAGGGTGGCCCCGCCATCGCATATCGTGACCGGAAGCGAGAAAGATTCGCCGATGAAGTCGGCCACAAAATGTGTTTTCGGATTGTCGTAAAGCGCCTGCGGCGGATCAATCTGCTGGATCCGGCCCTTATCGAGCACGGCAATCCGGTCAGACATGGTCAGTGCTTCGCGCTGATCATGGGTGACATAAACGGTGGTCATTCCCAGCCGGTCATGGAGCCTACGCACTTCAAGTTGCATCTGCTCGCGCAGATTCTTATCCAGCGCCGACAGCGGCTCGTCCATCAGCAGAATGCGCGGCTCAAAGATGACCGCACGCGCCAGGGCCACGCGCTGCCGCTGGCCACCGGAAAGCTCGTCAACCCTGCGCGCCCCTAGGCCGCCAAGCTGCACTAGGTCCAGCGCCTTTTCGACTCGCTCGGCGATCTTGGCGCGATCGACACGGCGCAGCTTCAACGGATAGGCCAGGTTGCCTGCCACGGTCATATGCGGAAACAAGGCATAGTTCTGGAACACCATGCCAATATCGCGCTTATGCGGCGGCAGCAGCACCACTTCACGATCGGCAAAGCGGACAGATCCCGAATCCGGCCGCACAAAGCCTGAAAGCACCATCAGAAGCGTGGTTTTGCCCGACCCCGATGGCCCAAGCAGGGTCAGGAATTCGCCGCTGTGGATGTCGAGGCTGACATCATCCAGCGCTCGGTAATTGCCATAATTTTTTCGGATATTGCTGACCGTGATGGGAAGCGCAGCTGCGCTTCCCACCCCGTCAGATCGGAGCGGCCCCGATGTCATGGGCTCGCCTTATTGCTGGATGAACAGGTCAAAACGCTGGGTCAACTCATCCAGATGATCGGCCCAGTAGTTCGCATCCAGAATGAAACCCTTCGCGAGATTGTCGGGATAGCTCGGCAGCTTTTTCGCGGTTTCTTCTGGAATGACGCCGGTATCGAAAGCCTTGCTGTTGGCCGGACCGTAATTGATGTAGAGCGCGATCCGCGCCTGGACCTCGGGACGGCTCATGATCTCAATCGCCTTCATCGCAAGGTCCTTGTGTGGCGCACCTTTCGGCACGACCCAGCAATCCGTCAACAACATCTGCTGATTAAAGGTGATGCTGACCGGCGCACCTGCTTTGGCAATGGTTTCCGCGCGCCCATTCCACACGCTGCTCATATCAACCTCGCCATCCTGCATGACCTGTGCAGATTGCGCGCCCGAACTCCACCAGACGGCCACATCATCTTGCAGGGTCTTCAGCTTGGCGAAGGCACGGTCGGCATCGAGCGGATAGAGCTTGTCCATCGGCACACCATCTGCGAGGAGGGCAGCCTCGAGATCGTAGACGGGGCTGCGACGCATGCTGCGGCTACCGGGAAATTTCTTGGTGTCGAAGAAATCCGCCCAGGTCTGCGGCTTTTGATCCGGATAGGTCTTGTCATTCCAGGCGATGACGTTCGCATAGACCAGATTGGAGATCCAACCTTTGCCCTTCATGCTGGGCTTGAAGCCTTCCATATTCTGAATCGCGTCGGAAAGCGGTTCGACCAGGCCTTCCTTGTCGAGGATGGCGCAGCTGTAATTGCCCTGCTGCACCAAGTCCCATGTCGGCTTGCCCGAGGCGACCTGGGTGCGGACATCGGCAATGCCGGAGGTGGTATCTTCCTTGATGGTGATTCCGAGTTCCTTGGCAACAACGTTGAACCAAGCTTCACGCTGCGCATCCTGGTAGGCGCCGCCCCAGGAGGCAATGGTGAGAGTCTGTTCGGCATAAGCCTCTGTCGTTAAGGCCGTCAGGGCCAGCGCCACCACCAAGCTCACGCCACGAGAACGTATTTTCATTGTTCAGAAACCTCCCCTGCTGATGTTGTTCACAGCCGCGTCTAACGCGCGGCCCCATCGTTTCTTGCCTCTCCCGGCAGTTGAGCCCCGGCCGCGTTTAAACAACATCGCGACGCTGCCCGCTTTAGTGTTGCAAGCTGGGCGTTTTCACAACTGCATCTTGTCTCATCGTTGGGGTGATGCTAATTTGTGAGAAATTGGCAAGCAAATGAAAAAAACTCGACATTTACCGGAAAAAAATTCGCATATTGGAAGCCTTCAACGTGGGGACGAGAGTGCCATGCGAGAGCTTCCATTAAACGCGCTGCGCGCCTTCGAGGCGCTTGGCCAATGCGGCTCATTGAGCGCCGCCGCCGAGAGACTGAATGTCACTCATGGTGCGATCAGCAAACAGATCAAGTTACTGGAGGGACATCTGTCCATTCAGTTGATCACACGCTTGGGTCGAGGCGTGGAATTAACCGCCCAAGGCCGGCGGTTGATGGATCGATTGACGCATGCCTTCGGTCAACTCGATGCGGCGGTGCAATGCCTCGACGAGAGTGCGCATGAGGGCACTATCACCATCGGGTGCATGCCCTCGCTCGCCACCAACTGGCTGATACCGAAGCTCGAGCAGTTCTCAGCACTTTACCCCAAGATCGACATCGTCGTGATGTCCACCAATTCTGCGGATGCCAAGGCCGTCGATGCGGTCAGGGCTGATCTTTATCTGCTTTATGGCCAGCCGGACTGGCCCGGCAAACAGGTCCGGTTACTGACGCCATTGACGCTGTTTCCGGTGTGCAGTCCCGGCATGGCGAACAGTCTGCCGGGGTTGAACAGCGTCCAGGATCTGTTCAATTACCCGCTGCTCGACAATCCCGAAGGCACGCAATGGCGCGATTATTTTCTCGCCTATGGGCTCGATGTTTCTGCGGCACGACGCCCCTATCGATTTCAGGATTTCACGCTTTGCCTTGCTGCGGCGCGCGCCGGTCTTGGCATCGCGATGGGCGATAATGTGAATGCCGCGCCCGATATCGTGGCGGGCAGGCTGGTACGCCCCTTCCGGGAAACGATACGCCGTCAGAGCCGTGCCTATTATCTCGTTTCGCGACCCGGAATCCGAAGCACCTCGCTGACCGCCTTCTCCAACTGGCTGATCGCGGAGATGAAGAAGACCGCGACTCTTCCCTGATCTTCAATCATGCCTGTGTAAACCCTAGCGCTAAGAAGGAAACGATATGGAACTTCGCCCCATCGAGACCATCGTGGTCAACGGAAAGATCGCAACCATGCGCCGGCGCGGGGAGTTCTTCGAGGCAATGGCGGTCTCGGATGGACGTGTTCTGGCGCTTGGCTCCACTGCCGAGATTCGCGCGCTCGCACCTTCGGCATCAGTGGTCGATTGCGACGGGCGGGTCGTGCTGCCGGGCTTTATCGACAGTCATTGCCATCCGGATATGCATGGCGCGCGGCTCGGAAGCTGGGTGGAGCTTTCCAAAGGACCGGAGACCAAGGCGGCGCTCTTGCACGAAATCGCCGCAACGCTGGCTGATGCGGCAAAGGACCGCTGGTATGTGGGTTTCGGCTATGACGATCTGCGGCTCGGCGGCTATCCAAGCCTCGACGAACTGGACAATGCGGCCGGCGGCCGGCCGGTCTTTCTCTATCGCCGCGACGCCCATCTTGGCGTCGCGAATTCCGCCGCGCTACGAGCAGTAGGCTTCGACGAGACCTCACCGGATCCGGCCTTTGGGCGCATTGACCGGGATCCAGCGACCGGCAAGCCGACCGGACTCTTACGCGAATCCGCCGCCCATGCCATCGTCAACCATCTGCAGGATCGCTTCTCCACGGAGAATTTCCAATCCGGTTTGCAGCGCGTATTCAAGGATTTCGCCAGTTACGGCATCACATCCGTGCACAATTCGCTGTGCTCGACCGGTGGCATCTCGGCGTATCAACAGATGCGCGAGAAGGGCCAGCTCCGGTTGCGTGTCGGCCTTCTGGCCAGCGGCCGCGAAGACGCGTTGATCGACGCAATCATCCGCGCGGGCTGGCGTACCGGATTCGGTGATGAATGGGTGCGGCTCACGGGCGTGGAATGGTGCCCGGATTGCTCGACCAGCGGGCGCACCGCCGCCTATTACACACCCTATATTGGCGAGAAAGTCCTGGGCGAGCCCGACGACAATCGCGGCATGCTGGTTTACGAGGCCGAAGACTTCAATCAGCGCGTCCTGCGCGCGCATAAGGCAGGACTGATGGTCGGCGCCGATGGCGTGGGTGACCGCGGCATCGATTTCGTGCTGGATGCGTTCGAACATGCCCTGACCCACCACCCGGCCGACGATCACCGGATGCGGGTCGAACATTGCTGCAACGTGACGCCCTCGATTCTGCAGCGGCTGCAACGGCTGAAAGTCATCTGCTCATCCGCTACCGGTTTTGCTTATGACCTGGGCGATGCCTATCGCAAGAACCGCGGGGCCGAAGCCATGCACCACATGTGGCCGCATCGGAGCATGAACGAGGCTGGGATCATCGCGCCAGGACATTCGGATTCGCCAGTCTGCCATCCCAATCCGATGCGTGCGCTGCATTCCATGGTCAACCGCGTCACGGCAACCGGGCAGGATCTCGATATATCGGAAGCGGTCGATGTCTTCGATGCGATCCGCGCCTATACGGTGCTTGGCGCTTATGCCGGCAAGGAAGAGCACCTGAAGGGCGATTTGTCGTCCGGCAAGCTGGCCGACTTCGTCATGCTGGAGGACGATATCTTCACGATCGATCCGAAGGGCATCGTCGATACTCGCGTCGCCAGCACCTGGGTCGGCGGACACTGCATCCATATGCGCAACTGAACGCGGCGGGAAACATCTCCCGCTGCGGACTGCCTTGCCAATGCCGAGCATTCGGTTCCGGGGATTGGATGGATGGATGAACCAACGGTGAAACTATCAATCGTTGGCATCTGAAACAACAAGCAAGAGGAAATGTCATCATGAGCGTAATGACCGAAGCCGAATGGCGCTACAATCAACTGATCAAGATCTTTCCGTCGGAGGCGGAGCCCGCTTTCGAAGATCCCGATCTGTTAAAGCGCTGGTGGGGTCGATCCTGGGGCTGCACCAATGATGTCGGTCGCCTGCGCGTGGTGCTTATGCACCGTCCCGGTCCCGAAGTAAACGTGGTGGACACATCGAAGCAGCTCGAAATGGGCGCTTTTGGCGATGTGCAGGCAGGCTGGTATTGGCGCGACACGCGGGGACCCGATCTTCCCGGCATGCAGCGCCAGCACGATGCCTATGTGAAGATTCTCAAGGATGAAGGCGTCGAGATCGTTTTTCTCGACGAAGCAGCACCCGGCCGCATGAAATCCTGCTATACGCGCGACGTCGTCATCGGCGTTGGCGGCGGCGCCATCGTCACGCGCATGGGTCCGCGCATTCGGCGCGGCGAGGAATTGCAGGCCACCCGCACGCTGGCCCGCCTCGGCTGTCCGATCCTGCGCACGCTGTCGGGCACGGCGATCGCTGAAGGCGGCGGCTTCGCCTGGCTCAACGAGAAGACCGCGGTTTTCTCGCGATCATCGCGCGGCAATGAAGAAGGGGGCCGACAGCTCGAGGAAGTGCTTCGCTCGCAAGGCGTCGAACTCATCCAGATCGATCTCACCGGCTATCGCCTGCATATCGATGGCCAGTTCCTGATGATTGCGCCCGATCTCGCTTTGGTGAATCCGGCGCAGTTACCCTTCCCCTTTCTGCAGAAGCTGCAACAACTCGGTATTGAGACCGTCGAGGTCCATCACCAGGACAATCCCTGGATCATCAATGGCCTCGCCGTGGCGCCTCGCCGCGTCATCATGACCGAAGGTGCCTCCAATTATACGCTCGACCGCTTGAGCACGCGCGGTGTCGATATCCTCACCCTTCCTTACGATCTTGTATGCTCAGGCGGTGGTGGGCCGCACTGCTCGACGGCACCTCTGATCCGTGACAACGTCTGAGATGCCATATGCAGCGTAAGGATCTGGCTTAAATGCTGCCTCACTGAGTCGGCACACACCGGCGGACCGGCCATTGCTTCCTGGCCGCCCGCCGCAACCGCTGATACGGGGCGTTCTGCAAGGCTCGAATTGAAGAAGAGCTGGAAGTCTCCAAGTGAGGACGCAACAATGTTGTGCCATGCACTGCGGGCGCTTCTTAGGCGCCGATAGCATCCTCGCAGTATGATCCGTTCGTGCAATAGGGCGTCGTCACGATAGAGGCGGCGCTCCGACCGCTCTGCTGAGGAACTATTTTGGAGGGTTCTCAGGCTCGGGCACCGTCACACCGGGAATATCGAGGTCCACGCAAGGGTGAGAGTTGTCGGGTGGGCAATACCGCCACATCTCATGATTCCGCGGATATCCGGCACGCAGTTTTGCCGTTTCAACCTGCGGCAGGGCCGGTGCGTCGGCAGGCTGCGTAAGCTGTGTAGCCTGTACAGTCGTGACGGCCACCTGATTGCCTGCGATCGTTCCGTCATCCTCCGCAGCGCGCGCCAGTGGCGAGCCAATACACAGCATCGCGATAACACCCAGGATAGTCAGAGCTGATAAGCGCGAACGGCCAATGGATGCTTGCATGTGAGATGGCTCAGATCCGTTTTCGATGGATAGGCTGGTCGTCACCCAATACCAAGCCTGTATGAATATTCGATGAATCAAGCAGCCACAAAGGCAAAAGGCCCCGCTCTTCCGAACGGGGCCTGTCACTGTCAGTGGTTGCGGGGGCTGGATCTAATCTTCACTTGTTGCCCGAGCAAGTAAAGATGGTTGCGGGGACCGGCATCGATCACAACTTGCAATCGACGCCGGTAAAGATGGTTGCGGGAGGCTGCAACCACCATTACTTGCGACCTACTAACAGCCATTTTCCTATCAACGCAAAATCCAACGCGGAGAGAATGGTTGCTAAAAATTGCAGCTTTCATTCCGTCCTATTCCGAACAGCAGCGTGAGTATCGGTTACACTACAACTCAACCGCCACGTTTTCCCGGCGAAAAATCCGGCACTGCGCGCCGAACGCGGTCAGCGCAGGTTCGTCTGTCATCTATCACCTCTGACCGACCTGGAACGGGACGCAGGACATCGCCATGCAACTGCGCCCTCAGTTCCAGCCAACGCGCCTTGAGAACCTGCCAGTTGTGATCGTCGTATGTGCCACTGACGACAACAGGGTGAACCCGAATGCGGGGCGGGAGACCATCACCATGATCCCTCCATTTCCGCCATTCGCGAAGCCAAAGACTGTTCTTGCGATCCACACGCCCAATCTGCTGCTCGACAATGCCGGGATTCCACTCCGCGTGCAGTAGAATCACTGTGCGACAGGCCTCATGCAGATTCAGGCCCTCACGCCCGACGCGGGATTGCGCGAGGAGCACCATCGGCCAACTGGACGACCGGTTGAATGCAGATTGCAGCATACGCCGCGTTTGCGGTGCGGTTGCGCCTGACATCATCCTGGCGAAGTTGCCCTCGCGCCCGGAATAGTCGCTCAGCCAGGCATCCAGCCGGGCTTTCTGCGTATCGTTGTTCTCTGCTTCATCATCCCCGGCAAGCTCCAGGAGCAGTTTTTCGAACAGCCCGAGCATTTCTCGCCCTGTCCAGGAAGCGCCCGCAACTTCCCGCCTTCCACCAAGTGCCTCGAGCAAAGCCCCGAATTGAAGGTCTTGTTTGCCGTCCTCATGGCGCAGAATCTCTGACAGAAATGCAGCAGCTCCTCCCTCCAGCGCAAGGTCTTCCAACTCCCGATGAAGCCGTGCGAGTTCAGCCCGGCGCTCGCTCGCCCACTCCTGATAGCGGGTTTTCAACATCACATCGATTTCGTCGACCCCACCCGCCACCGCAAGATCAGGATCCCTCATCGCCGCAATGACGGCTGCTATATTGCTTTCCCCGATCCCACTGGCAGGCCAGTGCTGACCGTCTCGCAAACGACGCAGCATCTCACGCGCGTCCAGCAGTCTGGTCAGCACATTCATCGGCGTCAGGAACCTGCCGAAGACGAGCACTTTCTCGCCGGCCCGTGTATAGGCCTCGATTTGTCTCACAGCCGCCAGGATCGCAGGGTGGCTATAGATGTCGTTGCTCTCAGCGGTGAAAGCTTCCGTCCAAAACCCCGCCGGACCAACGAGGTTTGCATCTGTCATGCCTGACGGGCTGTCTTCCTCATCCTCTCCAAAGCCGAACCCATACCCCTGGGCAACGGCGAGCCTGACCCGTTTCACACGCGGATCATCCTGAGGGAGTAACGACAGCGCCTCAGCCGCACAAAAGCGGCGCAACCAGTCACGGGTAAAACCCTCTGCCTCCGGTGAAACCGGGATATCGGTGACCTCACGATAATCACCATGACTGTCTTTGAAGACGCAGAATTCGGGGTCACTGCGTTTGTCCCGGCGCAGGACATATGGTCGCAATGCTGCGTAGAACTGCCGGGCGGAGGTCTCGAATTCCCCGGTCAGCGTCTCGTCCAGTTCTTCGGTTTGAATCCGACGAACAACATCCACATAGCCGGTGATCCATTCCGTCAGCTCTGCGAGCGCAGTAATATCCTGATCGTCATCGCGACCATTGAGCCGCTCCAGCGTGTCGATCCACTGGCTGGAGTCCAGCTCGACCGGGGTTGCGGTCATGCCCAGACGAAAAGGATCATCCGCTTCCCAGCTTACCGGGCCGAGAATGCGCGAAAGGCTTGAATCTGCGCCGCGCGCCTTGTGGGCTTCGTCAACGACTATGAGATCAAACTGACCCAGGCCATAGCCGATCAGCGGCAGGATCCTGTTCTTGTAATCGTCCGCCGAAAGCCATTTCTGATCGCCGTTAATGGCATCGCGCGGCAGTTCGTGGTCCAGAATCGTTTGGGCAATGTGCCGCGCCGCACGGCGACTGGCATATACATAGCCCACCTCACCCGAATGGAAATTTTCGCGCATGAAGTTGCGCCGTCGGCCGTCAATCAGGCGGGCGACGTTGGGTAAGAGTTCCCGGCGCCAGCCTCCAGCGGGGCCTTCTCCACGATTGGGAAACTGCATGTTCGCGAAGGAATGAGAGATCATTATGATCTCTTCGGCGGCCCAGCCGTTCTCCGGCAACTCACGCTGCTTGCGGCGATCCGAAAGCCACTCCTTATGGCTGTGTAACCGTCTTGCGCTCCCCTCCGCATCGGTATCGTGCAAAAAACCGGAGATGAAACCATCATAGCTGCGCAGCGGCAGCAATGTCTTGTCGTCGGCGTTGAACCGTTTCAGTTCCTGTTGCCATTGTGCCCCAAGGCCCGCGGGCAGAACAATGGCGCTGCGTCCGCCCGCCTCCCGCACCGCTGCGATCAGCGCCGCCGCAATGCGGGTCTTGCCCATACCCACCTCATCAGCCAACAGGGCCGAGCGTTGGCCCGCCCGGATACGGCACGCTAGTTCTGTGACACTCGCCTTCTGGCCATGATCTAGCAGGGTATCATCAGACGTCCCTGCGATACGATCCAGAATGCTCGCGACCTCGTTCCAGTCCACCATCACGCGGCCTCCCGTTCCCAGAGCGATGGGTAAGCGCTGAGCTCCCACGCGACGGACACTGCCAAAAGCGCATCTCTCAATAGGTCTGGCGAAACCCCTTCCGGGCGCATACGCGGATCTGCCAGAGCAGGCAGAGGATTTGCCCTGGCGTTCCGGAAGAACTCGAGCATCGTTTTTTCGCGAGACGCGATAGCGCAAAGGTTCTGTTGCAACTCCCGACACCACCTTTGCCAGTCCCGCGGGTCCAACCTTGCCTGTGTCTCACAAAGACGCACCAGAAGTTCCATCATCCTGCGAATGGGATAGGCAGCTGGCGGAGCTTCGGTGGTATCTGAGGCGTCGGTGAGCGGCTCTTCGCCTTCCCCACCCTCATCTTCGCTGTCAGCATCACCTGGCTCGGGAAATGAGCCAAGGCTGGCAAGGATATCTTCGACCGACATATCGGAGGGGCGAGCGACAACAAGTGCTTCGGAAGAAATGACAGGCAGCCGCCAGCCGCCCTCCGCGAGTGTCACAATCGCTGGAGCCGGTGCAGGCCATGGACAAGGTGTCTGGGCCTGAGCCGCATCGACACCAATCACCATCACCGATTTGTCTTCGGGGGCCGAGAGCACCCCGTCTTGCCATATAAGCCACGCAACTGGCGGCTGGGTTTCTGGCTCATCGGGGCGCACAAAGCCTTCCCCTTGCTGCAGGGCCTCGGGCGTCACCACATCAGTGAACTGGATCGGCAAAACAGCGGCGATACCGTTCCGCGTGTCTCTGCGTCGCGGCCATTTCAGTCCTCCCGGCAGATCGACGATCACACCTGCCTCAAGGTTTCCCCCGGCGCTTGCGGCACGCTCAAACCCGTTCATGCTCAGATTGCCGGATCCAAGATAAGCCCGTCCCGAGGCCTCGGTCTCGCCCGACGCCAGCACCACAAATTTTGCATGCAGGCACCCATCAGTTCCATGCAAGACAGAGCGCGGAGGGCGCAAGTTCCAGCCTGCATCAATCAAGGCACCGGCCCGGGCAGCAAGCCCCTGACAGGAGGACGGGTTGAGAAACAGGTCGAGAGCCGCTGTTTTCGTCAGGGATTTCTCCTGCACCAATGCGCGGCGCAGTCGCTCTGGCAGGCCAGCAGCACCATCGCCGTCGCTCTCGAAATAGCCAGACCCGAGGATGAGACGGTCGGCCTTCTTTTTGGTACCCAGGCGCTCGACCACCTGAGGAAACAGCGCCTGATTGCGGCTGTCGATGAAGCGGGGACGCGCGGATGACGTGGGCAAGGCTGTGATCGCGGCCTCCAGCAGGGCGTCTGGCCGGTGCCCGTCAAAACTGCGATCGATCAGGGCGCAATCTGCCCGCTCGCGCAGCCATCCAAACATCTCATGCGCAGCGCGGATATCGGCAATGTCCTGTGCGTCAGGCACAGCAGAGTCCAGATCGATCGACCAGAACAGGTCGATGCTGCGAGTAAGCGGATCCTGTGTCCAGTTCCCCGTGCTGACAGCGAGGCGAATGACATAGCCATCTCCGCCGCGCTTGCGAAAACCCAGAAGCGCCACCTTGGCATGGAGAAGGTTGTAGCCGCGTCCCACGAGGCGCATCCACATCCAGGCAAGTCCCGGAACGTCCGAGATCGCATTCACGGTTGGATGGATGAAGGCGGCCAGCACCGGGCGCGCCATCTCGCCTGTGAATGTTCGGCGGATCTGCCCCAGGACCTGCCGCGTCGCGGTGAAGCCGCACATAAGGCCAAAGTCGCCATAACAATCTTCGGGCGGCATGAAGAGGGAGTAGAGCGTCGTGTTCTGCATCAGACGGCCTCCGATCCCGCGTCACGGCTGCCCGGGTTCACCTTTCCGGACAGCTCCGTCACCAGACAATGAAGATTGTGCAGCCGGAAAAGCTGCGGCGCGAAGGCCTCGTCCTGAGGGGGCCGGTTCTCGTCCTGGGTCTCCGAGCTGCCCCGCAACTCGCTCGCAGCCGGCCCGAGAAAAATGTGGCCTTCGCGCTGACAAATCACGGTAGAATCGCGCTCGGCCAGCCTCTGGATCAGCTGCTGATCGGACAGATGTCGGATTGCCGCGATAAATCTGCGGCTAGTCTCCTCATTGCCCTGATCGACGAGCGCGCCTTTTGCCGAGGCCAGATCTCGCAATTGTTTCAGCGACTCGGTGGCGACTTCGGCTGCCTCCGCTTCTGACAGTCGCACAGGCTGATTATCGTCGCGAAGCTTCAGCAGGTGCTGTTCCAACTGGTCCAACACCGTCAACGCGGCATCGCGAATATCCATAAAAGCCGCTCCGGCGCGCAGATCCGACCAGTGATCCGGCGCAACCCCCGCCAATGCGGTTTCCTGGTCCAAATGCGTGGAACTGGGGCCCGTGCCGAGGCGCGCCAGCTCCCGGCGCCGGGTCGAGCCGGGATCATTTCCGTCGAGCAATCGGGCAAGGATCAGTTTACGCACCGCTTCCGGGACAGCCCCAACCGGGGAAAGCACTGCTAGGGCCTCCTTCAGGCCATGTGGCTGTCTGCCATGCGCCCAGGCACCAAGCAAACGGCGCGGTTCTTTCATCGCATTCAGCTCCAACAGCTCTCTGCCAGCGCTATGTATGCGGAACGCGCCGTAGCGGCTGCCCTGCACGAACCCGAGTGCGACCAGAGGCTGCACCATCGCCATGCGGATCGGCTGAACCACATAAGTTCCGCGACGCCTGAGATTGTGGAAACTGCTATCCTTCAAGCCCTGCATCTTCCTCGCCCCTCGCACGCGGCGATCCTGCGGGCCCGCGATGACTTCAAGCATGACGCGCGCTTCGACCGCGTTGCCGACAGGCAGTGCCGGCACACCAAGTTCCTCGGCGATAGAGATCGCCAGAACCGACCAAAGGATGGGCATGGGAAACCACATGCCGCCGATTCCGGGGACCGCCCGGTCATTGAAATGACGAACCGCCGCCGCAAGCCCAAGGTTCTGCTGGCGTCGTTGCGAAACCACGGTATCGGGCGCAAGTATTCCCCAGGGCATCAGTTAACTCTGGCCTGTGCGCAAGCTCCCGCTGACGCGCCCTCATCTGCCAGTTCCAGCCAACCGTGATCGACCCAGAACACCGCCACGCCCTGCAGCGGATGCTGCGGGTATAGTCCGGCCAACAGTCCGGCATAGCTGGAAAGCTGTGGCCAATAGGGGCCAAACCCGTCACCGCCGCCGCCGGATTTATGGTCGATCAGCATCGCGCCTGCCGGGCCGATGGCGAGAAGGTCGAGGGCACCGGGGATCTCTGCACCCTCGGGCGTGTGGCCAAGCACCGGAATCTCAGCGCGCAGATCCGTATAGCCCTGATCGGCAAGCCAGGCTTTCAGCGCCGTGGCGCGCTCGGCCACTAGCGCAAGAGTGGCGTCGTCAAGCCCGGTCGCGAGAGCCAAAGCCGGGGCCAGATCGGGCCGGGTCAGGTATGTGCGCAGCGCCAGATGCAGTGCTGTGCCGCGGTAGGCATCGTTCAGTGCCTTTGGCCAGGGTGCTCCGATGTTGATACGGCGGGACACGGGCGGCACCCCCGCACTACGGGTTTGCGAGGGCTGCAGCCGCCAGGGCGTCAGCGGTGTCACGGGCAACGGCGCAGCGGCACCGAATCGCAGCGCTGAGGCTGCCGCACCGCCTGCGTACTCGGTAAATCCCGCCTCTTCAGGCAGTTGCGTGATCAGCGCCGGGCAATCCACGCCATTGATACGCAGGCTACCCGCCCCGATCTGCGGCGCGCAAGTATCGGACAGGATATGAAACAGGTTCGTAGCCTCGGGCGCGTCTTCTTCGCGGTCCTTCAGAAAACCCGGCCATTCCAGCACCAGCCGGTCACGGGCACGGGTCAGAGCGACATAGAGAAGGTTTTTCGCATTGGCTTCAAAATCGGCGCGACGGTCTTCGATGAAACGGCGGGTCGCCTCGGGCGCGGCAAAGCCGGGCGTGTGGATCAGGCTCGCGGACCCCAGCACCACCGCCATATCGTCGATGCGGTCCAAGGCATCGAAACGGGTCGCAGTGGCCCCCGCACGTTCCTCGATACCATAGTCGAACTCTGCGACGACAGTGATCGGCCATTCCCGCCCTTTGGAGGCATGCCAGGTGACGATCTCCACGGCCTCGGCGCTGTTGGCGGAAGGATCGGGATGACGGTCGAAATCGCGCTCGCCCCCACGGGCGTCGAGCCAGCCGAGAAAGACCTTGGCAGTCTCGCCGTGGAACCCCGAGGCGGATTTGAGATCGCGATGCGCGGCTTCGAACTCACCCGCCTCAGCCTCTAGCCGCAGAAGATCGGCGCGGGACTGGGCGGCATCGGGCTGACGTTCGGCCCAGAGACGCAGGTCGGCGGCATCCAGCACCAGATCAAGCCCCGCCCCCACTGGCGAGCGGGCCAGAATGTCCGAGAGCGCGGCCAGCAGCATCAGCACCGGGTCATCCACCAACCGCCCTTCGATCTGGGCGGATAGCGCCTCCTGCAAGGGCAGCGGGTCCGGGCCAAGCGTACGCAAGAGCAGCCCGGCATGGATATCCGCCGGATTGGCGGCAAAGGCCAGCGCGGCGCGGGCGGCAACAATCACCGGGCTTTTCGCCCAGCCATCCTCGGCGATCCGCACCGGAACGCCGCGCGCGCGCAATTCCTCGGCATAGCGGGCGGCGGTGGTGTGGCGGCAGACCAAGAGCGCGATATCCGAAGGCCGCGCCGGCCGGACGGCCTTCGTGTGGCGGTCGGTGATGGTCTCAGTATCAGTCAGGATACGGGCGATGCGCTCGGCGATGTGTTCTGGGGGCTGCGAATACTTTTGTGAGCGCCGTCCCTGCGTAGCGTTCAGAACCTCGATCGCGGGAGCTGCGACCGCATCGCGGGTCGGCGCCAGCGGGTTATAGCCCTGCCCAAAGAGGCCAGCCCCCATCGCATTGACGAATTGCATGATGGCTGGGGTCGAGCGCCAGTTGCGGTCCAAAGGCTGGGTCGCATCGGGATTTGCCGCCGCCAGCGCTGTCGATAGG
>SSEL01000091.1 GCA_008012315.1 Rhodospirillaceae bacterium | reverse complement strand
GCCATGGCCGTCACCCGCAGCAACTCAGACCTCGCTCAAACCTATAAAGCTCTCCTCGCACGCGGCAAAAAACCTCGCGTCGCCATCGGCGCCATCATGCGAAAGATCATCGTCATCGCTAATGCTAGGGTCAGAGATGAAGTCAAATCCCAACAGAGTTGATGACCATTGAGACGTGGTCTGCGCTATGCGATGGCCGGCGGCAACTGAGCAGATAACTCGCTTTTGCAACTCGAAAAAGACCGCATGACAGGGCTCTGCCATGCGGTCTTTTCGATGGTCCGATATCAGCGGCTGACCGACTGCAACGGCTCGGCGCTGTCGGCGTCCTTGACCAGGCGCAGGGTCGGCTTGGCGCGGCCTGCGAGTTCGTTGTAGAGGGCGACATATTCCGAGGCCATGCGCTTCGACGTGAAGCGTGTCTCGAAATGCTTGCGGATCTTCGCCCGTGGGAGTTCGCCGATGCGCGAGACGGCGGCGACGGCTTCATCCTCGTTCTTCACGACGAATCCCGTCAGGCCGTTATCGATCACCTCCGGCACCGATCCGCGGTTGAAGGCGATGACCGGCGTGCCGCAGGCCATGGCTTCGATCATCACTAGGCCGAAGGGCTCCGGCCAGTCGATCGGCACCAGCAGGCCCATCGCATTGCTGAGGAAGGCCGATTTTTCCCGGTCGCTGATCTCGCCGATGAACTCGACATTGTCATGCGTTTCGATGAGCGGCTTGATCTGCTCCTGGAAATATTTCTGATCGACCTTGTCGACCTTGGCGGCGATCTTCAACGGCAGGCCGCAGCGTGTGGCGATGCGAATCGCGCGGTCGACGGCTTTCTCCGGCGCGATGCGGCCGAGGAAAGCGAGATAACCCGGCTTTCCCGCCAGCTTTCCCGGTTGCGGCATCAGCAGGTCTTCCGGCAGACCGTGATAGACATTGCCGACCCATCCGGCCTGCGGCAGGGGACGGCGTTGCTCATAGGAAATCGAGATCACCGGTGCGGAAGAGAAGGTCGAGAAGACCGGCTGATGTTCCGGCAAATCCAAACGCCCATGCAAGGTGGTGACGAAGGGCGTCGGCTGCCGCGAGAACAGCGAGAACGGATAGTAGTCGAGATGGAAGTGCAGGATATCGAATTCATGCGCGCGCTGCCGCACGCGCTCCAGCATCACCATGTGCAGGGCCGTCGAGTCGAGCACGGTGTTGTCGAGCCGCACCGCACGCGGCCACATCGGTTCAAGCTTGGCCGAAGTCTCCGAATCGCCGCTGGCGAAAAGGGTGACATCATGGCCGAGATCCACCAAGGCTTCAGTCAGCCATGAAATGACTCGTTCCGTACCGCCATAGAGGCTGGGTGGGACCGCCTCAGTGAGCGGAGCGATTTGCGCAATACGCATCTAGTGAACTCCCTATTTCGCCAACTTTCCGAATTTGAAGCGCGATTTGAAACGCGCCGCTGTTCATTGCGATCACCCTCCACTCCGCATGCCGTGCTGGCAAATAACATGGAAGTGAGGCTTGCGCGGTCTGGGTAAAATGGAAGTGAAGAGCAGGGGGCTTGCGCGAAGTATGCTTGCGATGTTGCGATAGGCTCGCCACATGCCGCTGAAACCATTTTCAAGTGAAAGCCACTTTCAATCGAGATTCTGAGCTTGGGTCGTCAAAAGCCCGAGGCCCCGAAGGTTCCCAATTCATCACCTTGCAGTTAGCTGTCTCCTGCGTGTTCAGACGCGTAAACGAGACAGTTGGAGCTTGATCACCGATGCGACGCCTGACCCGCTATGCACAACGTCCGTTAGCATTTTGCCTGCTTTATGTGCGGCGGCGCGCCGTCGCACATGCCTTCATTCTCGCCGCGGTGCTGGGCGCCGTCGGCTGTTCGGTCAGCACTCAATATGGCGTGAAGTTCCTGGTGGACACGTTGTCGCGGGGTGCCAGCGACGACAGCCGCATCTGGCTGGCCTTCGGCTTGCTGATTTCGTTGATCGCCGGCGACAACTTATTGTGGCGTGTCGCCGGGTGGATCGCGAATTACACGTTTGTCGCCGTCACCGGCGATATACGCAGCGATCTGTTCCGCTATCTAACAGGACACGCGCCCAGCTATTTCGCCGATCGCCTGCCCGGCATGCTGTCGAGCCGCATCACCGCGACCTCCAATGCCGTCTTCACCATGGAGAATATGCTGTCGTGGAACGTGCTGCCGCCTTGCGTGGCGACGATCGGCGCGATCATGTACCTGCTCACCGTCAGCGTGCCGGTGACGCTGGTCGCCATGGGTTCGGCGCTCGCTCTCTCTTTCGTGATCTTCCGCATGGCGAAGGCCGGCAATCCGCTGCATCACCGTTTCGCCGACAAGGCGGCGGCGGTCGATGGCGAAATGGTCGACATCATCTCCAATATGTCGATCGTGCGGGCCTTCGGCGGCCTGCGCCGGGAATTCAACCGCTTCGACCAGACCATCGACCGTGAAATGACGGCGCGCCGAAGCAGCCTGTTCTATCTGGAAAAGCTGCGGCTGTTCCACGCGGTCGCCACCATCATCCTGACGCTGGGCCTGCTGGGCTGGGTCATCGTGCTGTGGGAGCGCGGCCAGGCGACGACCGGCGATGTCGTCCTGGTTTGCACGCTGGGCTTCACTATCCTGCATGCCTCGCGCGATCTCGCCGTGGCCCTGGTCGATGTCACGCAGCACATGGCGCGCCTGTCGGAAGCGGTCGCGACCTTGCTGACGCCGCATGAGATTCACGATCATCCGGCGGCCGCCGAACTGGCACCGCGCCGCGGGCATGTGCGGCTCGAACATGTCGATTTCGCCTATCCGAAAGGGCGGCGGGTCTTCAACAAATTCGATATCGATCTCGGTACCGGCCAGCGCATCGGCCTGGTCGGCGAATCGGGCAGCGGCAAATCGACCCTTTTTGCCTTGCTGCAACGCTTCTACGACATCCAGGGTGGGCGCATCCTGATCGACGGCGCCGATATCTCCATGATCACCCAGGAAAGCCTGCGCGACGCAATCACTATCGTGCCGCAGGATATCTCGATGTTCCATCGCTCGGTCATGGAGAATATCCGCTATGGCCGGCCCGATGCGTCGGATGACGAGGTCTATGAGGCGGCGACGGCAGCGAAGTGCCTGGATTTCATCCTGGCCTTGCCCGAAGGCTTCGCCACCGTGGTCGGTGATCGCGGCGTGAAACTGTCCGGCGGCCAGCGGCAGCGCATCGCCATCGCCCGCGCGCTGCTGAAGGACGCGCCGATCCTGCTGCTCGACGAAGCGACCTCCTCGCTTGACAGCGAATCCGAAGAGGAGATCCGCCAGGCGCTGGACCGGCTCATGCGCGGCCGCACGGTGATCGCCATCGCGCACCGCCTCTCGACGCTGCGCGGCTTCGACCGCATCGTCGTCCTGCGGAGCGGCCGGGTCATCCAGGATGGCCCGCCGAGCCTGCTGATGCAGCAGAAAGGCCCGTATCGCGATCTGATCCAGCGCGAACGCACCCGCCTGCTGCATTCTGCCGAGGGCGATCAGGAAATACGGGCCGCCTCGGCGGGTTAGCGGCAAGGAAACAAGGCGTGCAAATGAAAACAGGCGGGAGAGGTTTCTCCCGCCTGTCTGCCATTGTGCTTGGTAAGTGATGCCGGTTACGCAGCCTTCATGATGCCGCCCCTTATGACGCAGCCTGGGCCTTCTTCACCGCCGATCGCTCCGCCATGCGGTTGCGGTGGTCGAGAACCTTGGGGAAGCGGGTCACATCGACGCCGTCGCTTTCCAGCCAGGAGGCGATGGTGAAGAGATAGGGATCGCAGATCGTATATTGCGCGCCCATCACCCAGCCACCGTCTTGTGGTAAGGCTGCTTCGATCAGCTCGAAACAGGCGGCCACGGTTTCCGGCACCTTGCGCTTCATCTCGGCGATGGCGGCGGGATCGTCGGCCCAGCGCGAACCGCGCGGCCCATGAGCATGGGCGACATGCACGGTGGAGGCGAGATAGGCGTTGAAGGCCTGGACCTGGCCGAAGGCGAAAGCATCGTCGAGGGGTGCCAGTTTTGCCGCCGGGAAGCTTTGCGCGATGTAAGCCAGGATCGCCGGGTTTTCCGTCAGCACGCCACGATCGGTCGACAAAGCCGGCACCCGGCCTTTCGGATTGATCTTGAGATAATCGGCGCCGCGCTGCTCGCCTTTGGAAAAATCCACCCGCACGAGTTCATAAGGCGCGCCGGCCTCTTCCAGGGCGATCCGGGAGGCGAGGGCGCAGGTACCAGGCGCATAGAACAGCTTCAGCATGATGTCTCCGCATCAGAACGAGGAATTTATTGTCATCGCTTAAAGCGCGCGAACGCGCTGTTGCACGGCAAGAACTTGCATCGGCAGACCGGCCGGTGTCGAGGTCGAAATGCTGTCGGCGAGCAAAACGGGGTGCCCCATCACGGTCACGCGACTGGCGGCTGTCGTGAATCTGCCGCTGATGCAAGGGCCCGGGGATGTGCTTGCCGGCAGGGGGCAGCCGGCGATGGGCAAGGCCATGTCCTGCGTGATAACCGGCGTGCCGACGATGGTGACGCGTGAAACCTGATCGCTTGCCATTGCCTGGCCGCCATGTGCGCAAATCAATGTGCTGGCGAGCGTGAGAACGGGCTTGCTCATCGCGTTACCTCAAACCACAACCCTTAAACCACAACGAGGGCGCCGGCATTGACGGAAACCTCCGGCCCTTGCAGGGTGATGCTGGCGCCGCCGCCGCTACGCAAAGCGATGCCGTTCCGGTCGATCACCAGTGATGCGCCACCGGCGCTGAGCATCAGGGCGGCGCTGGCGGGATCCGGTTGCATCTGCGGCATCTCGCCGGCCTGCGGCCAGAAGCCGCCGACCCAGATCGGGCTGCCCGGATCGCCGGCCTCGAACTCGACCCAGACGGAAGCGCCGATTGGCGGCAAGGCCAGGATACCCGCCTGCGGCCCGGCGATCGGCAGACAAGGCATGGCCCAGGCATTGGCTGCCGGTCCCAACACTGAAGGTACAGCCACCTGCAACCGGCCAAGGCCTTGCGGGTCGATGTTGTTTGACACGGTGCCGCGATATTTGCCGAAGAAGGTCTTGTTCTTATGGTGGGTATCGGAAGGCGATGGCGTCATCGGATCTAATCCCCTGCTGGCCGGATGCCAATGAAATGTATTGGGCTATTTCAGCAACCGGACATCGAATTCCTGCACTTCGACCTTGCCGGTTTTCTTGTCGTAGAGGCAGAGCATGGCGGCGCGCTGGTTGTTCATGTGCTTTTGCGGCCATCTGCCGTCGATCAGGGCCACGGCCTGGTTTTCGAAATAAAGATCGCTCCAGGTCAGTTTCGCCGATTTCAGCTCGGCTTTGGCGAGGCAGGCCTTGCGCATCTTGTCGGCCAGTTGCTGCCAGGCCTCGGTCGAGGCGGCCTTGGCCGGTGCAATGTTGATGGATATGGCGGTGGCGGCGATGAGAAGGGAGAGGGCAGGGACGAGGAAGGCTTTGCGGGAACGCGTCATCTGTTGCTTTCGTTGTCAGTGAAGGGGAGCGATCAGTTCGGCACCGGCTGCCTTCACGCTGCTCACCGCCTTGCCGACCTGATGCGCCTGCATCTGCGCCGATGGAAAAGCGCGCATCATCATCTCGGCGGCTTTCATGAGCGGTGTTGCCGGCGACAGCCAGGCGTCATAGTGATCGGGCGGCAGGATGACCGGCATGCGTTCGTGGATCGGCGAGATCAGGCCGTTGGCCTCGGTGGTGAACAAGGCGCAGCTTTCGATCTTCGTGCCTTCGGGTGAGGTCCAGTCTTCCCAGATGGCGGCGAAGGCGAAGGGGCCGTCCTCTTTCAGATGGAACAGCCAGGGCCGCTTTTCCTTGCCGACAACCTGCCATTCATAGAAGCCGTCGGCCAGCATCAGGCAGCGGCGCTTGGTCATCGCCATGCGAAACATCGGCGAGGCGGCAGCATTCTCCGATCTGGCGTTGATCACCGGCGCGCCTTTCGGCATTTCTTTCAGCCAGAAGGGCAACAAGCCCCAGCGCATATAGGCGAGCTCGCGGCCTTCGGCTGTCTGCCGCAGAACGGGGACCTGCTGGGTCGGGGCGATGTTGTAGCGCGGCTCGAGGTCGATCTCGTTGCGCGGCCGGAACCATTGCCGCACCGTTTCGGCACTGGAGGTAAAGATGTAGCGACCGGGCATCGCAATCTCCTCAAACGCCAATGGCTGCCAATCGGTAGCAGGGCAGGTTTCGTCAGGAGCACGTCTTACCAGGCGGCCAGTATCGCAGGATGCATGGTGCCTCGCCAGCGGATTAAGTTATCCGCGGGATAGCGTTAACGGATTTGCTTAACGCAAACGTCGGAGATGATCGAAAGTCGCCGCATCCAGTCGCGGCGTCAGGCCGCGCAGATTGCAGTGGCTGATATAGGCCACCATCTCGCGGCGCAGTGGCTGATAATGCTCCGGCCGGTCGCGCCAGTCATCGAACAATTGCCGCTCGACCTGGAAACTGCCGCAGCCCGTGCAATGCTGCTCGATACCGGCCTCGATGTCTTTCGTCACCTCGGCGCCATAGCCGCAGATCAAGCAAGGCCGCTTATGCGGATCGCTCCGCAGGCGGATCATGCGGTCGACGACGCATTGTAACTGATCGGCGTCATCCGCTTCGCCGCGATTGGCCATGTCCTCCGCTTTGGTCAGCAGATCCTGCTCGGCGCAGCCTTTCTTGATCATATCCCAGGCGGCATGTGCCAGGTCGTTATCATTATGGAAGATCATGGCGGGCCTCCCTCGCTCTCCGATGGGGGTTAACGCGCTAGCCGGCATTTGGTTGCTGCAGCCGGCCGATGGCACTGGCGACGCGCTGCCACAATTCGCTGCCCGCTTCGTCGCCTTTCTCGGCCAGCGACCGGGCGTAATCCGCCGCTTCCCGCTGGGCCTCGGTGCCGCTGGTGCGCAGCATCTGCCAGGCGTGACGCAGCACGGCATCCTCGCTGATCATGGCATTATCCTCTCACTTGCATGACGGTGATGGAAGCGCGGCCGCGCTGGCCGCAGCGGCGGCAGCGCAGCTGTTTCTCGAAAGCGGCGAGCTGGATCTCGCGGCTGATCTTCGCCGGCACATCGGCGGGATGGATGTTGTTGCGATGGCCGCAGGCATGGCAGCTCGCGACCAGCATCTCCCGGCGGTTGAGTTCACGCAGCCGCACATGTTGAAAGGCGCCCTGCATCACATCCCTCTGCTCATCTCAGCCATCATCTCAGCGGTTGATCACGGTGACGACCACATCGCCCCGGCGCCCGCACCTTTTGCAGCGGAAGCGCGGCTCGAGAGAGCGGATCAGGGTCATGTAGTGAATCTGCGCCAGATCGGGCTGGTGCAGCCTGCCCACATGCCCGCAGGCACAACGCACTTCGAGCCAGTCGCCTTCTTCCAGGTCGCGAAACCGGGCAATCAGGTAAGTCGAACGCATGATCTTTTGTTCTCTTTTTGTTCTTACAGAAGATGCGCTTCGGCGGCCACAGGAGTCAATCGACCGGCAGTTGCAAACCGTGGAAAGAGAATCGATGAATCGGGTGGAAACCGGCCGAAGAAGGGGGCGAGCCATATCGTCAAAATATTTCCGGCCGGCAGATTTTACCGGGTAAATTGTGCCTGGCAACACTCCCGTCCGCTTCGCCGCTTTGGTTTTTCAAGGTTTTTGCTGGCATGAAACCTGCTCCTCCCGGACAGAAGCCTGTCCGCCGACGGAACAACCAGCGGCGCAGAAAAACGGAGGGGCCAGTGCAGATTTCAGGTCTTTTTTCATCGTCGATGGCGAGCTCGCTCCTCATCCAGAAAGTCAGCGACAGCACCACCCCCAAAACCGACGATAAGCAGACGACCACGCTCGGCGATCAGGGCGGCCTCAGCCAGCCGGCCCAGGCTTTTCTCGATTACGTGAAGAAGTCCCCATACCAGCGCATGGTGGATGCCTGGCTAAAGCAGCATAACCTGACCCAGGAAGAGCTGAACGCCATGCCCGCCGATCAGCGCGCGGGAATCCTGAAGCAGATGGCGGCCGATCTCAAAGAGCAGATGCAGCAGGAGCAGGCGAAGCGAGAACAGCAGGCCAAGGTCGGCAAGCCCTCAGCCGCCGGCGGCATCGCCACCCTGATTGCCAATGCGATGTGATCGCGTGGCTGGTTCTATCTGCGCCGTAAAATTAGATCAGCCTTCTATCAATCTATTCACTGCATCGCGCGCAAAGTTCTGAAGGACGGAATCCAGATCGCTTGACGAAAAGCCCGTCTCTTTCAGCTTCTGTGCGGCAGCGGCTTCACTTTCTGAGACACTATTCCAAGCTGCATAGTCATAGCTCATGCCATATTGCGTCAGTGTCTGTGCTTGGCCAACAGCGCTCGCATCTGGCTTGGCAGCGCGGAGATTGTCGAATTGAGCTCTGGCTCGCTCGGCATCCGCGCCCGTCAAATAACCTGTTTGGGTAAATGACGATGCGCTTCCCATTTGCTCAATTCGCTCAGCATTTTGTTTTACGTTTCCCGAAAGAGCGCTTTGTGCGGCTTTAACGTCATCCGGCAGATGGCTCTGAGCCTTTGCTGCTTCATTCCAGAAGGCGGTTTTACGAGCCGATTTGAGCAAGCCGCTTAAGGCATCATTCAGTTGGTCCGCCTTCATCTTTCCGGTGAAAACCAGATCGGCCAATCCTTGCCGTGTGTCTGTCGACAAATTATTGAACAAGGTGAGGCCGTCACCATTCAGAGATGACGCTAATTGGCTGACGTCAAGAATATCCTTTGTCTTAGCGGCAAAGGTCGATTGTGAATTGGCAGGGATAGCTTCCGCCTGAGCCGACGATGTAGAAGCATTCGTGGCGGTAAAAATTGCAGTCGCCAGGGTTGCTCCAGACCCAAATACGTCCGTCGTCTTCATCTCCCCCTCTCCAAAGAGCTTCAGAAAGCAATCCCATCATCGGGAGAGAATCTTACTTTAATCCTAACATTGATATGTATCTTGCATGATGTTCAGAGGGCTGCGATGCCCGTTTGCGCCCTTGCCAACCGCTCGATCCGAATTCGCAGTTGAATGCCTCGGCCGGCGGCGGCATCGCCCCGCTGATCGTCAATGCGATGTGACCGGGCGGGTGTCCTCAGGTTTTAACTTTCCGAATGCTGAACGTCGTATTTCGATCGTCGAATGCGGCGTATCGCGCCTAGATTCCGGGCGGCGCCGGTAATGAGATGAGCGGCAATCGGAAAAGATGGTACCGGACTTCCGCGACCAGATTGATGTATCTGCGCGGCAGCTCTACGGGCTGTCTTCGAGAAACGCCATGCACGGAAGATGGCGAATTCACAAAACATACGAATTGATTGGCCGAATATCGGCTGACCGAACAGCAACTGACGTCATTCGGCAGGATCATTCGATAGGGCAGGAACCGTGGCGACCTTGCCTCGATCAATTATGTGCGGGAATGGCTCGTTTGCCATATATCGAGGAGCTACCTTCCCGAGCAAACTCTTAACTTTGCTCATGATATCTACCTATAGGCTCAGCTGATTTTGAAGCACGCGCCATAAGCAAGGATAGCATTGCTGCAGGAACGGCGGAGCGGGCGAAAGGTTCCGCTCAGATTGCGCCGAGATTTCCACCAATGCCGATTAGGAATGCGGTGCTGTCACGGCTCCGCTTTCTCCCTCCATCCCCAGCAATTTCACCGGCAGCCTTGTCGCGCGGCTGCGGAGGCCGGGGCTGAAATAGGTGTTGGGGGCGGCTTCGGCGCCGGGCAGCATGCGCAGGGGGCGGAGCCAGTCGGCGGCCCAGGGCGTTCCTTCCAGCAATTTCTTCAGCGGGCTGGCATTGTTGGCGATCAGGACGTGATCGCCGTCGAGGCGGAAGCCATTGGCGCCCAGCTCGGCGGCCCAGTCGCCATAGGCATCCGGATTGCCATGCACCGCCATGATCGCCTGGCCCACCGTCACTTCGCGGATGCCGGCGGCGGTCGGCACGCGCAGGCGGCGGGTGGCGAGGCGTTCCAGCAAGCGCGTCTCGTCACCGACGGCGCCGAGTGCGGTGTGATCGTGCCAGTCGCGTTCCTTGATCCAGGCCTCTGCATCCTCGACGCTGATCGCCTTCGCGCTGTAGCAGAGATAGAGCCCGGCGAGCATGGTGCCGATCTGATCGGCGGCACGACGTGAATGCAGGATGCGGGCGGCGGCGGCCTTGAAGGTCTCCGCGTTCTTCAGCAGCACCTCGATATGGGCGATGGAACGGGCGAGCATGCGGGCGGCGTAATCCGGCGTGAACCAGCTCTCGATATCGTCGGTCAATTGCCGGTAATGCCGGTCGGCATCCGGCGCATCGTTCTTGCGCAGCACCAGCTTGCTGATCCGCGTCTCATCGGCGTAATGCGAGACGGCGGTGTTGATCGAGGAAAAGCAGAAACAGGCGCGCAAGGTATAGGTGACGGGCTTGCCGGCGGTGGAGCCTTTGACCACCGTGCCGCCGCTGGAACTGACCCGCGCCAGATCGAGGATATGCTGCATGCGCTGCGCCGCCGCCTGGTCCTCGCTTTCCGCTTCGTCGAGGATCACCGGCCGGGCATCGGAGCCGAGCAATTGCCGGATGCCGGCCTCGGTGGTCTTGCCATCCATGTATAAAGCGAAGAAGCCGACGACGCGGCCGATGATATCCTTCAGCACGGTCGACTTGCCGGCCTGGGCCGGGCCGGTGATCCAGATATGCGGCCGCCAGGCGAGCACGCCGCAAATGAGGGCGATAACGCACCAGCCGGCGAGGAGATCGCCGCTCAGGCTGTTCTCCCAGCAGAGCCGCTTGCAGATCTGCACCAGCCGGTTGGCTTCCGCCGTGCCGGCCGGCTCCGCCGGTTTCAGCGTCAAAGCGGGCGAGGCTTCATAGACGTAATCGCCGGTGACGATGGCGGGATCCTGCGCCCGGCCGTCGATATAGGCGACAGGGCCGGTATGCACGACGATGCGCGCGCGGCCGTCTTCATGGCTGTCGCGCCAGGCGCCGCGGCCGCGCAGCCGGTCGGCGGTGAAAAGGCCGATGCGATGGGCCGCATTGATGAGTGCATCCGCCGCCGCATCGAGATCGAAGCCGTTGCGGCCGGGATGATGCAGCACCCAGTAAGCGAGCGGGGCGAGAGTGAGGAGATGCGCCTTGCTATGGGCGGCGGCGCTCAAGGCCACGACCTGCTGCGAAGCGCGGGGATAATAGTAATAGAGGCCCTTGTTGAAGCCGAGGATGCGGAAAGGCGGTGCATCGGCCGCGCTGTCCGATGCGTGATCGTGCAGCGGCATCTCCGGCCCGTCATAAGGTGGCAGGGGAATTTCCGCATCATCGGCGGGTGGCGGTCCATTCCGTATCGTCGCAGCCGGGGAGAGGGGCGATGGCTGCCAGTTCCGCACCCGTGCCGTCAGCCAGGCCAGCACCTTATCCGCCGTCATGCCGGCAAGCTCGGCATCGGCGGCATCCCAGCCGCCCGGCTTGTCGCGGTCCCAGGGGATGACGCGGATCGTTTTGGCCCCGGCCGCCTGGCAAAGCTGCGCCACGCCGTCATGCCAGAGCTGTTGCCGGTCCTGCCAGCCCACCATCGCCTCTTCGCCCGGCCGGTCGGCATCGCCCCACAGCACGATACTGCGATCGCGCAGCACCGACCAATCGGCATGGTGCGCGGCCTTGCCGCCGCCGGGCCAGCAAGTCACCGCCAGCGGCAGGTTGGCGAAGAGGCGCCGTGCCGCCTCGGCGGCCTTCTCGCCTTCAACCACCAGCACCTGGCGCTCGGGATGTGCCGTCAGTGCCGGCAGGTTGTAGAGTGGACGCGGCTTGTCGAAGGGCCAATGGGTCCAGGCGCTGCTGCCGTCGGGCAAACGGGCATAACGGATCTGCGGCGTGATCTTGCGCCCGGTAATCTTGCGTCCGTTGGCGAGATCGATGCGCAGCACATAGCCGATCAGCGCATTATCCTTATCGCGATAGGCAAAAACCAGGCTTGGCCGATAGGTGACCCAGGGCCGCTCGGGCCGCTTCGGATTCCAGCAGCGCACCGCTTGCCCGGCGGTGATCTCCTCCGCGCCGGGATCGGCGGCGGCGAGATCGGCGTAAGGATCGCGTATTGCAGCGATCGGATCTTGCAACCGTGAGCGATGCAGCGGCGTGAGGGCGTTCTCGCTCTCGCCGCCCAGCAGGCGGCAGGCGGCGCGGAAATCAAGGCTGTGGTAATCGGCGATGAAGCTGATGACATCGCCATGGGCGCCGCAGCCGAAGCAGTGATAGAAGCCCTTTGCCTCATGCACCGTGAAGGAGGGCGTCTTCTCCTGGTGGAACGGACACAGGCCGAGCCATTCGCCGCCATTGCGCGTCAGCGCCACACGCGCGCCGATGGTCGCCGCCAGCGGATTGGCGCGGCGGATGGCGTCGAGATCGAAGGTCATGCTCAGCCGTGATGGTTTCCTGTGATGCGGCCCGTGCGTCAGGCTTCGTCGAAATCCAGTTCCTCGGGCTCGCTGTTATCCCGCAGCAGGTCCTGGATCGCCGCGACCAGCCGCGCCGAGCCGGGATCACGGCCCTTTTCCAGATCGGTGATGCGCTGGGTCTGGGTATCCAGCAGGGTCGCAAGCTGCGCCCGGCTGAGGCCATGCCGGCGGCGGTATTCCCGGCTGCAGGCGCCGGCTTCTTCCAGGTCTTCGTTGCTAAATTTACAATAGTCCAGGCGTGACATATCCTTAACCTCCTTTAACGGCGGTTTTTAGTCGGAAAAAGGCTTCCGATGAGAAGATCGTTATTGCTTAAATAACAACATACATCTTTCGATGATATAAAATCAACATCAAAGCGATCTGAAAAGAGCCCGTCGCTTCCCCAATGCCTCGAAGATCGGATTTGCGGCGAGGGATGAGACTTCATCGCCGGCAACCGGGCGAGGCGACCGCCCTTCAGCCCTTGATCGCACTGCTTTGCCGCAGCGGCGCTATGCCGCCTTGTTGCCCATCCGCTGCATCGGATTCTGTGGTAGAATTTGCCGCATCCAATTGCCGGCCATCCGAAAAATCCCGGCCTGATCCTTCAGAGCCGGAAAGTGACGGGAGGATGCATCATGGCGCAGGCGGTACCTGAAAAAGTCGAGTTGTTCAAAGGGATCCGGTGGTATGACGGTTTCGTCGTGGCGCTCGCGAATCCCGGTTTCCTGATCGGGTCGTTGGGCTATTCCATCGGGGCGCTGGGTGGCTGGGGCGCTGCCTTGCTGTGGTCGATTTCGATGTTGATCGGTGTGGGATCCAACTGGATCTATGCCGAGATGGCGTCGATGTTTCCCGACAAACCCGGTGGCATCGCGCTCTATGCCCATGAAGGTTGGCGCCGGTATTTTTCCTTGATCGGCGTCGTCGCCACCTTTGGCTACTGGTTCGCCTGGTCGACCGTGCTGTCGATCTTCGGCATCGTCGTCGGAACGCTTGTTCAGTCCCAGTGGTTTCCCGGCCAGACATGGACATTCTTCGACGGCGCGATTGATGTGGGACTGCCGCATCTCATCGCCGCCTGTCTGATCCTGCTGGTTTGGGCCTTCAACATCTTCGGCATCCGGCCTGCGGTCTGGTTCGGTTACGTGACCGGTGTGCTGCTGCTCATTCCGCTCGCCGTCTTCATCATCGGCCCGTTCGTCACGGGGCAGTGGCAAGCGTCCAATTTGCATTTCGGCATGGGCGACAGCCATATCACCCTGAAGCTGGCGCTTGTCTGGCTCTATGTCATGGGCTGGTCATCATATGGTGTTGAAGCCTGCGCGGCCTTCGCGCCGGAATAAGGACACGGTGAATGACACCAACCGCGCCCTCAAAAGCGCGGCGCTGTTTTCGCTGGTCGTTTATGCCCTATTGCCGCTCGGCATCACCGGGACCATTGGCGAGCAGGCAGCGGTGAAGGATCCCGTCGCTTTCTATGTGCCGGCTTTCACGCAGATCGTGGGTGGCGCTTCGGGATTGATGGTGTTTCTCCTCGCAGCAAGTCTGGTCCTGTCGATGAATACCGCGACGGCCGATGGCTCGCGCGCCTTATACGGCATCGCGCGCGATGACATGACGATCAAAGAGCTTTATCAGCTGAACAAGTTCCGCGTGCCGAGCCGGGCGATGACGGTCGATATGCTCGTCAATCTGCTGCTGGTGTTTTTTGTCGGCAATACGCTGGGCATCCTGGTGGCCGGGAATCTCGGCTATATCCTGGCTCACTTCTTTGCGCTGACGGGATTTTTGCTCCTGCGCAGGGATCGCCCGGATTGGCCGCGTCCGATCCGCGCCAGTAATATTTGGATCCCGATCGCGGCGCTGCTGGCATTGGCAAACCTGGTTTTCATCCTCTTTGGTGTAACGAATCCGGACATTACCGGTTACGGCACTTTCCGCGATCTGCTTATCGGCATCGGTGTGCTGTTGATCTCGGTGCTGCTGTTTGTCTATCGCCGGGTTGTACAGGATCACCAATCCGTCAGGCTGCGCGAAATGCCGCCGCCGCTTCCGCCTGCCGGGGCGCATCGCTAAACGGCGTGCTGCTTGACCCTGCCCAGGAGGTGTAGAGGCGGTCGCGCAAGCCTTGCCACCAGCCTTCCCAGGCAACATGATAGAGGCGATACAGCAGGCGATCGCGCAGCGGCCGCGCGGGTTCGACGGGCTGTAGGATTTCGGCCGATAACGGTGAAGAAGATGACAGACCCCTTGCCATGCCGGACGCTTTCCGTCTGGGTGGATTGCGACCCGCAGATTGTTTACGCCTTTCTCGCCGCACCGACGAAATTCCCGGTCTGGGCTTCCGGCCTTTGTTCCTCGATCGAGGCGATGGGCGATGACTGGCTGGCGCAGACGCAGCACGGCCCGATGCGGGTGCGCTTCACGCCGCCGAACGATCTCGGCGTGGTCGATCATTATGTGCTGCCGGAGGAGGGGCCGGTGATCTATGTGCCGATGCGCGTCATCGCCAATGGACGCGGCAGCGAGATCTGCCTCACCTTGTTCCGCCAGCCCGGCATGACCGATCAAAAATTCGCCGAGGATGCCGCCTGGGTCGAGCGTGACCTGCAAGGACTGAAGCGCGTGCTGGAGCAAGCCGGCGACCAGCCTTGACGTAATCACCCCATCGTCACCATGACCTGCCTGCATGACGTCTCTGCCGAGATAGTGGCTGGAGAGGAACGGTTTCGGCTGATAGGTTGCGGCGGGTCGATGAGGGGCGGGTCGATGAG
>SSEL01000015.1 GCA_008012315.1 Rhodospirillaceae bacterium | reverse complement strand
CGCGTAGTTGCGCTGTGCACGTAGCTCAGTCGCGGTGCCGAGTGTTTCGGAGATACGCTTGGCGGTGCGCTCGTCGTTGGTGGCGAAGCTGACCCGCACATGGCAGTTGTCGAGGATCGAGTTGTTCGGCCCGTAGGCCTTCTCGATCTGGTTCAGCGACTGGGCGATCAGGAAGCTCTTGATGCCGTAGCCGGCCATGAACGCCAGCGCGCTCTCGAAGAAATCGAGCCGGCCGAGCGCTGGGAACTCGTCGAGCATCAGGAGCAGCCGCCGCCGTCCGGCCTCAGCCTGCAGGTCCTCCGTGAGCCGCCTTCCGATCTGGTTGAGGATCAGGCGGATGAGCGGCTTGGTGCGGTTGATGTCCGAGGGTGGGACCACCAGGTAGAGCGTCGTCGGCCGCTCGCCCGCGACGATGTCGCCGATCCGCCAGTCGCAACGCCGCGTCACCTCGGCGACCACCGGATCGCGATAAAGGCCGAGGAACGACATGGCCGTGCTCAACACGCCGGACCGCTCGTTCCCCGACTTGTTCAACAACTCGCGCGCGGCGGAGGCGACGACGGGATGGACGCCGGCCTCGCCGAGATGGGGCGTGCGCATCATCGCCGCGAGCGTGGATTCGATCGGCCGCTTGGGATCGGAGAGAAATGACGCGACGCCGGCGAGGGTCTTGTCAGCCTCCGCATAGAGGACGTGCAGGATGGCGCCGACCAGAAGCGCGTGACTGGTCTTCTCCCAATGGTTCCGCTTCTCCAGACTACCTTCCGGGTCGACCAGGATGTCGGCGATGTTCTGGACGTCGCGCACCTCCCATTCGCCGCGGCGGACCTCGAGCAACGGATTGTAGGCTGACGACTTGGCGTTGGTCGGATCGAACAGGAGCACGCGGCCATGCTGGGCGCGGAAGCCGGCGGTGAGCTGCCAGTTCTCGCCTTTGATGTCGTGGACGATCGCCGAGCCAGGCCAAGTCAAGAGCGACGGGATCACCAGACCCACGCCCTTGCCCGATCGCGTCGGCGCAAAGCACAACACATGCTCCGGCCCATCGTGACGCAAATAGCTGCGCTGGTAGCGCCCCAGCACCACGCCATCGGGCCCCAGCAGTCCGGCGCGTTCGATCTCCTTCGGCTGCGCCCAGCGCGCCGAGCCGTAGGTCTCGGCATTCTTCGCCTCACGGGCACGCCAGACCGACATGCCGATGGCGACGGCCGCGGCGATGAGGCCGCCCGAGGCGGCGATATAGGCGCCCTGAATGAAGATGTTGGGCGCGTAGGCGTCGTAGGCGAACCACCACCAGAAGAAGGCCGGCGGAAGGTAGAACGGGAAATGCAGAAACTCGAACCACGGGTGGCCGAGCTGGGGCTGGAAGCCGAGGCGCCAGGCCGTCCACTCCGTCGCGCTCCAGATCGCGAGCAGGACGATTGTGAAGACGGTGATGACCTGGCCCCAGAGAATCTTGGTCGCGGACATAGAAGACGTCCTTTCCTGAGGTCGATGATTGGAAGGTTCGTTCACAGCCCGAGCCCCCGGTTGCGGCCGAAGCCCCAGTCGATCCCGCCATCCGCGCGGGTGACGCCGGAGACGTGGCGGCCGAGCTGCTTTTCGAGGGAGGGCGTCCAGGGCACGAGCTGGAAGCCGAGGCCGTCATCGATCATGGCGAAGCGGCCGGAGGCGAGCGCGAAGCGCTGCCGATAGGTCCCGGCGACATACTCGCCGGTCGCCGCGCCATTGAACGGCTGGCCCGTTTCGGCGGCGAGCCGCTCGCCCAACGCCTCCACCTCCCGCCGTCGAAGCGTTCCGATCAGGCCGGAGGCGAACACGATCCCCCGCGCCTGTCTGTCGGCAAGGCCCTGCTCGATGAGCTGGTCCGCCCGGCGATCCATCGCCTCGCGGACCTCGGCGCCGAAGCCGGCTTGGCCGAGCGCCACCGGATCGCGCGCGACGGCTTGGCGATCGAGCCAGGTTGCGCCGCTCGCCGCCACCTGGTCTTCGATGGCGAGGTCGGAACGCACAGCAATGGCGACGCGACGTCGGCCTTGCGCGTCGTCGAACTTGCGCAGCTCGACGATCGAGCCCGGCGCGCTGTCGCCGGAGGCGTCGAGATCGGGAAGCTTGATGTGGTGGGTCCGCCCGTCGACGCCATCGACGACAGCGTAGGCCGTACCCTTCAGCTCATCGTCGAGACCGCGATCGACCAGGCGGCCGATGATCGGGACATCCAGGCTCTCGCCAGCGAGCACATAACTCGCCGCGGCCCGCTCGATGCCGCGCTCGGTCAGGCTGCGGTGGATCCGCTTGATGATGTCGCCGCGCTCGCCGAGCTCGCGCAAGGTCGTCTCGGCGGCGGCGTCCATCGTCCATTGGCCCGGCCCGAGCTGGTGCGCGAGACCAAGACCCTCCAGGCGCCGCAATCGTCCGACCTTGAGCGCTTCGAACGGATCGGGCTGGCGTCCCGCATCCGGCGCGAGGTCGATGACGCCGTGCCGATCGGCGTCGCGGACGAGCTGCCGGTCGAGCTGGGTCCAGCGCTCGGCGTCGATCTGGCGCTCGAGCGCGCGGCGGATGTCGAAATCGCTGCGCAGCCCCAGCTCCTGCGTCACCAGGTCCTGGGCGCGGGCGCGCATGCCTTCCTTGATGTAGTCGCGCGAGATGACGAGGTCCTGGCCGTCGTCGGCGACGCCGCGCACGATGACGTGGACGTGCGGGTGCTGCGTGTTCCAGTGATCGACGGCGACCCAATCGAGCCTGGTACCGAGGTCCTTCTCCATTTGGCCGACCAACTCGCGGGCATAACCCTTGAGGTCGGCCATCTCCGGCGCGTCCTCGGGCGAGACGATGAAGCGGAAGTGATGGCGATCCTTCTCGCACCGCTCGGCGAAGGCCTGGGGATCGGCGTCCTCGGTTTCGGGGCCGAACAGCCGCGCCTTCTCCCCGTCCCGGGTGACGCCCTCGCGCCGGAGGTAGCCGAGATGAGCGCCGAGCGGCGCGGAGCGCGCGGTGTGGCGGACGACGCGCGCCTTGACCGTCACCAGGCGCGAGCGGCCGGTGAGCAGATGGTTCGCCCGGACGGCGGCGACACGGCCGCGCCCGAACGTCGAGCGGCTGGCACTTCTGAATAGGCCCTGCCGCGAGATGCCGCCGCCGGCGCGCTGAGCGGCGGCGAGCGCCTGGGCGATGAAAGGCTTGGCCCGCTGACTGCGTGAAGAGCGGATGCGGCCTGGCCGGGGCTGGAAGTCGTTCTCCTCAGCCATCGCCGGCCCCGGCAATGTGCGGAAAAGTCAGCTCCGGCAAAGCGTTGTGGGTCCGGCGCACCTTGCGCCCCAGGGCCGCACATTGCCGGATGGCTGAAAAACGCCAATAAAAACAACCGACCGACCGAGCCGCACCTTGCGGCCTTTTATCTCGCCCTCGGTCGGTTGGTTTCTGCGCTCCTCCCCTGCCTGCCCTTCCTTCTGCCCGGCAGAACGCTGTGCCGCGCCTGCCTAGGAAATAGCGCCCTGTAGCTGCGGTGGGGCCGCTGAGGACGTCAGGAGCCGCCGAGCCGACAGGGAAAGCACGAGCTGACCGAGGCGACATGGCGACACGACGGCGGGGGCGCAGCGCGATCACGGTTTCGGCCCCGTTGCGGATACGTGGACGAACAGACCGTCGGATTGCGGTGCGATGGCCGACAGGTCGCGCACCGCCACGGCAGGCGGCGAGTCGTTCGATGGCGATCTGACTGCCGCGCGATCAACAGGTTCAGCGCTTGCCGATCGCACGATGAAAAGCGGCGCCATTGTCCAGGACGACGGATCGGAGGCCGCCATGAGGACAGGCCCATCCGTCGCGCCGTCCCCGACAAAAGGGACAAGCGCCGCCACATAAGCGACGGTTTCCGGCGGCAGCGGACGATGCCGATCGCGATAGTCCTCGTATCGCCCAGGCCCGGCATTATACGCCGCAAGAAACCCCGGCGATCCGTAGCGGTCGTGCATCTCGCGCAGGAAGGCCGCGCCCGCCAGGATGTTGTCGTGCGGATCGAACGGGTCGCGTCCGAGGCCGTAGCGGGCGCGAAGCGTAGCCCAGGTCTCGGGCATGAGCTGCATCAAGCCCATCGCGCCCTTGGCCGAGACGACGCGCCGATCGCCGCGGCTCTCAATGCGCATGATCGCCCGTATCCATGCCGCCGGAATCGCGAAGCGTTCGGCGGCTTCGGCGATCAGGTCAGCGTAGGAATCGCTCGCCGACCGCACCGTCATTGGCGCCGCCTGCGCGTGGACGGCGACAACGGGCATGCTGAGCGCCGTCATGCTGGCGAGCAGAAGAAGCGCGCGCCGCATGCGATCAGCCCCGCTCGCTACGCTTCGGTGGGCGGTTCCAGTTGAGCACCCACGCGGACTTGTCGTCGCCCGACTGGAAGAGATTGGCGCGGATCGGCTGTGCGAGTGCGGGGTCATCGATGACGAGCGAGACATACTCGCCGGCCTTTTCGCCGGTCCGCTTCCAGCCCGCGCCGATCTCCGGGCCATCGCCGTCGCCCATGTGGATGCGGTAGTCCGGCGCATTCTCGGCATCGGAGGATTCGGCCGGAACGAGGGAAAGGTCACGGTAGAAGAACAGCGTCTGGATTCGCCCAGTGAAACCGGACTTGTCTCGGGTGAACTGACCAATCTGCGCCATGGGAAACCTCCGTTGTTGGCGGGTTGAGAAGCGGGTCAATCGGTGGCGGCGCGCCGCACGAAGCGGCCGTCGCCGGCCTCGTCGGTCCACAAGGGGACCGCGCGGGCGACGATCGCGGTGGTGGGGAGCGGGCCGAAATAGCGTCCGTCCAAGCTGTCCGGGACGGTCGGGTTCATGAGGAAGACTTCGCCGGGGCCGAGCGTGTGGCAGCCGCTCCAGCGCGGCAGCGGGCGGCCGAGGTGATCGCGCTCGCGTGCCGCGCCGACGGCGACGCGATCGACGGTGATGGCGTCGTCTGCGCGGCACACGGTCTGCCCAGGCAGCGCCATCACATGCTTCAGCAGCGGCACGCCCTTGGGCAGGAAGCCGCCATCGGCCAGGTAGCTGGCGATCGGTTCGGGCGCGCGCACGGCGACCAGCTCGAGCGCGTGGAGCTGTCCGGTCGGGCGGAGCGCATAAAGCCCGGTCGGCGTGCTCGCCGTGGCGTTCCAGATCAGGCGCGGCGCCGGATGGACGAAAGCCAAGCCGATGAAGACGAGCATGGCGAAATACGTCGTCATGACGTAGCCGAAGCGAGTCATACCGTGACGCTCCGACGCTTGAGCCAAGCCTGATGCTGGTCGCGCGTGTAGGCACGCGGCTCATGGCCGGCGGCGAGACGGTTGTGGAGATGCCGCCAATATTCTGGCGCGGCGTCTGCCGGATCGACGTCGAGCGCCTCCACGGCGTCGATCGCCTGCAGCACGCGCTCGACCTTCGGCCAGTTATCGACCCGGAGCAGGATTTCGCCACCGGGGCGCACGAAAGGCAGCGTCTGGAAGCGTGCGCCAGGCTCGACGGCGCGCACGATGTCCATGCGCGAGACGACGGTGCCGTAGTCGTTCGACGCCCAGCGCACGAACGCGAAGATGCTGCCGGGCTTGAAGCTGGAGATGCTGCGGCGGCGATCGAGGATCTTCTCCTCGGCGCGGCGGCCGAAGCGTAGCCAGTGCTCGATCTTCTTCTCGATCCAGGTCAACTCGACATGCGTGAGTGCGACGGTGCGCCGATGCGATGGCGGCACGATGCGCGGCGACGGCTCGTTATCGTTCATGAGGTCTCTCCGGGATCGGCGGGGAATTCGCGCGCGAAGAGGTCGCGCAGCATGTCGGCGACGGTGATCCCGCGCCGGAAAGCGGCGACCTTGATGCGGCCGCGCAGCGCTGGCGTGACGTCGATCGTCAACCGGGCGGTGAAGGCGGAGGGCTCGTCGCCGTGCCGGCTTGGCGCTTCCGGTGTCTTGATCCAGCTCTCGGCGTCGCTGGGCCGGGCGGCGAAGCCGCGTCGGGTGGCGCGCTCGCTCATGGCGCGATCCTCGCGACTTCAGCGGCGAGCGCGGCGATCTCGCGGGCCGCGGCGCTCTGCTCGGCCAGCTCGAAGACAAGCCGGCCGGACTGTGCGGCGTCGGCGAAGATAACGCGCTGGCCGATGGTGCTGGAGAGCACCGGCGGATCGTGATCGGCGAGCGTTTCGGCTGTTTCGCGGGCGATCACCGTGCGCGCGGCGCAGCGGTTCAACACGAAGCGCGCAGCGAGTTGCGGACGATAGATGCGCGCCTCGCGCAGCAGGCCCAGCATCTCAGCCGATGCCCAGCCGTCGAACGGCGACGGCTGCACGGGGATCAGCACGAGATCGGCAGCGAGCAGCGCCGAGCGCATCAGGCCAGCGATACGCGGCGGCCCGTCGATGACGACATGATCGGCGGTGCGCGCGATCTCCGGCGCTTCGCGATGGAGCGTGTCACGCGCGAGGCCAACGACGCCGAACAGCCGTGAGACGTTCTCCCGCGCCCGCTGCTGCGACCAATCGAGCGCTGAGCCCTGCGGGTCGGCATCGATCAGGGTGACGCGCTTGCCGTGCAGCGCCAGCTCGCCGGCGAGGTGCAGCGCAAGCGTGGTCTTGCCGACGCCGCCCTTCTGGTTGAGCAGAGCGACGATCATCGCTTCCCTCCCGGCTTGCGGCTGAAGGGCAGCGACGGCTGTCGTGCTGGTGGTTCGGAGGTCCGCGCAGCGGTGGTGGCGCGCTTATCCGCAGATCGCGCGGGTCCACTACAAGAGTTTGATTCTGAGTTAGACTCTAAGTTAAGGTCCGGAATCGCGGTTTCCGGCCAAAGTGTTAGCTGCGGTTCGTGCGTGCGAAGTCCCGATAGGGCTGCGTGCGGAGTCCCGATACCGTTTGCGTGCGAAGTCCCGAGCGATTCCACAGCGCCATCCACAGGGACTGTGGATAAGTGGGCCGGCAGGATGCGCAGCAGCTCGCGGTGGCCCTGCCACTCGATGCGCAGGCGATAGCCGGGCAGCGGCTGGCGAGCGGCGATGCGCCGGATCTGGAGCGCGAAATCGGAGACGCGCACCAGGCTGCCGGACTTCTCGTGGAGATGCGCGATCTCGAATAGCCAAACCTTCGGCTGGCGGCCGGCGTGCTTGCGAGCGACGCGATACAGCCAGCGCTCGATGCCGCCGGTCAGCCGGAAGTAGGCGGGATCGATAGCGAGAACGAGCGAGCGGTCGATGACGCCGCGGTAGAACCAATCCGGGAGGACGAACTCCATGCCCTCGACGCGGCCCTCACGCGTCGTGCATTCCTCCCACTCGTTGATCCACGAGAACTGGTGACGCCGCCAATGCTCGCCGCTGCGGATAGTGGTGCGGATGACGGTCGACTGCAGGCGGGCGAGCGCGCCCTTCAGCAGTTTGTAGTCGCGAGCCCCCGTCTGGCGGCCAATGGAGGTCAGCAGCTGATAGGGTGTGAACCGGAGGAACCGCGAGGTCTTGAACCCGAGGTTCTCGGCCTCGACGATCTGGCTCGCCGCCCAGATCAGCACGTCGGCGTCCCAGATGGTCGCCATGCCGTGCTCGGGCACGGCGTAGACCTCGACGCGAACGCCGGCGGCTTCGTAGAGGATCGGCGTCGTGCGTCTGGTCTTGGCGAGGGAGAAGAACGGCCGTTCCATCAGGTCGCGCTGATCGCGTGGGCTGGCATCGCCGGTGGCGACGACGAACGGTTCGAGCTTGCTTCGCTCGCTGGCGGTGATGAGGCGGCGCGACGACATCGAGGAGCGCCGCGTCAGCGATGCGCGTGGCCCGCGGCGCGGGCCTCGACATAGCGAGGGTCCGACGTCGAATTGCACGCGGCTTTGTCGGCCCAGGCTTCGAGATCGTCGACCGCATAGACGACGCGTCCGCCGAGCTTGCGGAAGGTTGGGCCGCTGCCATGGCAGCGGTATTTTTCCAGCGTGCGCGGTGAGATGCCGAGCATGCGCGCGGCCTCGTGAGTGCGGACGTAGCGCGTAGCGAGCTGCGCGGACCTGTCGAGCATGGGAAGCCTCCGTCTTGCCTCGAAGCGCCGCGGCCAAGTCGCGGCATGTCGGGGTCACGGTGGCGGAGAGTTCAGGCGTTGGGGGTGGACAAAGATTTTCGAGGGGGTGTGTCCCCCCCTCGGTCGCGCCGCTGCGCACGGGAGCGCAGCGCGCGGCGTGCGTAGCGCGGGCGGGCGTAGGACTAGGGTGTGTTCTGGAGGGATCGGTGAGTGCGTCAGCCGCCGCGCAGAAGTTTGAGATAGCCGCGCTCGACCAGCGCAATCGAGTCGTGAATGAGACGGTTGGCGGTGCGTCGGGCGTGTGAATCCTTCCACTCGACTGATGGAAATCGTGCATGTTCGGAGCGGAGGATTATTTCGGCGACCTCGCGTGGGCCACCCCCAAGTTCGTGGACGTCGAAGGCGTGCAGAAGCTGGACGAGCCGACGCTTCTGCTGAAGCGTCAAGCGAAGGGCAGCGGGAAGAAGTTTGACGCGCTGGCCACGAAGACGGCGCACGAAGCGCAGTGCGACATCAAGCCGGAGCTCAAAAGAGATGTCGGGCGGCAGCAGGATGGCAGAACGTGTGCCGGTCTGATCGCTGGGCAGACGAACGTGGAGTTCACCCGAGCCGTCGACGACAACAAGCTCACGGCCCTCGTCGTCTGTGTCATCAGCAACGACTGATCCCAGCCGCGCGGGATCAAGCGATGTGAGTTGGTCGAACCCGCCCGGCGCTGTTTCGAGGATCAGCGTACCGGGCGATAGTTCGGGCAGCCAGGTGACCGGGGCTGTCCCAACGGGAAGACTTGGGTCATGGGCGAAAACGCAACCCCCAGCGCCGAGCGAGACCGACACGGGCGGTTTCGGCATCGACGGCGGCGCGCGCGATCTGGCGCTGTGTGCGCGCGAAATCGCGGCGGTAGTGGGCGTTGCGGCGTAGAAACTCGACGGCGAAGCCGGGGCGCTCGAGACGGTTCAGGCGGTCAATCGTCTCCGACGAGCGCCAATACTCTGTAGGCATGGCGTTTCCTCTCGTTTTGTCCCTTCAGGGGGCTTCCACGATCCGGAAAACGCGTCGGCAAAAGTAGTCCTTAAGGTTGCATCGCGTGTGGCTGCGAGCCGTGGGAATGTGGGGAGTCGGTTCATTGCATCCTGGGTTCAAGCAAGTGCTGATAGCCCGCCTCCGTCATCCAACGGGCCCGGGCCAGATGGCTTTCATGAACCGTTTTGGCACGGGCGGGCTCCTGGGCCGGATTGAGGCCGAAGATCACCTGGACGACTTCGCGCCAGTCAGCGCCCTCTTCCTCGGCCATCAGCAATCGAAGATAGATCGCGAGATGCTGCTCGTCATAGGCGTTCACGCGGTCGGTGTGCGGCGGCCGGTCCTGAAAAGGCACCTGAGTCATTGCGATCTACCCCCTAGAGATCAAAGCAATGTGTTAGCCATTCATTTACCGCGAATTTTTGCAAGATTTGCGCCGCGAATACTTACGCCGCGATGCGTGGGGCGCATCACGTTGCTCGCGGAATTGGCAAACCGAGGCCTCCGCAGCGTCGATGAATAGCAAAGGCATGTACGAATCGGAACGATCATTCCTGGAACGATAGTTCCTATATCGGCTCCATCATCGCCATGGATCTCAAGGAGGTCATGGCGGTCAATCTGCGTCGGTTGCGTCATGCGAAAAAGATGACGCAAGAGGAATTGGCCGAGAGAGCCGGGTTGAGCGCCCGCTACATCGGAGGGATCGAGCGTGCCGACGTCTCGGCCAGCGTCACCGTGCTCGGCCGGATCGCAGAGGCGCTCGATGTTGAAGCGCCCGAACTGGTGCGGGCGGTAGTCTCGAAGGCTCGGAAAAAGACGCCAGTAGAGCCTTGAACCTGTAAATGGCGGCCGTTCACGCCTCGCGGCGGAAGAATTCGACGGGGTCCGCCTCAAGGACCTCGGCGAGCTTTTCAAGCATGTCGACGGTTGCGGAATGCTGTTCGCGCTCAAGCATCCCAACGTAGTTGCGATTGATGCCCGCACGGTCGGCAAGCTCCTCCTGCGACATGCTTTTGGCATGTCTCAGTCTTCGCAGATTCGTGGCGACGATCTCCCGCAAGCTCATGCGGTGAGATCGCCGTGCCACCTAATATACTGCCACCTAGTAAACTAGGTATTCCGCCCGTTCAAGGTTGGCGGTCGCCCTTAGAGCATAAGGCGATGCCCCGCCCGGACCAGCCGGACGGGGCATTGTAGGCGGGGTCAGTCGCTCCGGCGGCCGTTGGGGCGGGACCAGATCAGGCTGTAGCCTTCGCCCTCTTCGTCGTCGAAGAGGTTGGCGAAGATCGGGGCGGTGAAGCTCGGATCGTCGAGCTTGAGGCCCAGATAGTCGCGGCCCTCGTTGGAGCGCTTGGCCCAGGCGGCGCCGATCTCGACTCGGCCGACATAGACGCGGTGGCTTGGGCTGTTGTCGCCGGAGCGGGTGGTTTCGGGGACGATCCGGACGTTCTTGGCCTGGACCGAGAGGGTGACGATTTCGCCGGTGAATTCGTTCGAGCCGGTCTTCTTGAAGGTGCCGATGGTCGCCATGGTAGTTCTCCTTGATCTCTGCTTCCGAGCCCGCACCATTGCGGCCTCGATGGTGATCGAAGGGCCGGAGGCGATCGACGGCGCACCCCGAAGGGGCTCGACAGCAAAGGAGGGGCTTTCTTGTCTCGCGAGGAATGACGGCGCAGCCGGCAGGGGAAGAAAGTTTTGACGCCGCTGTTGCGCCACAGGCGGTCGAGGCTTTAGCCGGCCTTCGGCCAGATCCATCCATCGAAGAGGCCGTTCGGTGCGCTCGGGCTGACAGAGCTGACATCAAGGGGAACGTGGCGACTTTCGAGTCACCGCGGAGACCGGCCAGGAAATTCGACGGCGATGCGGGACCAATCCTGACCACCAACGGATCTCCTGCTTCGGAGACCAAGCTCCGGCTGCACGCCCCGTCCCGCGCTTCGTTGGCGGTATCCGTAAGACGTCGCCACCTCGGCCATGTCGCCTCAACAACCCGCCACGACGCCCGGTACTCTGCGATGATCGGGTGAGCTTCGACGCCAGTCGGCCCTCACTCCGCGTTCGACGACAAGGATCGCGAGCATACGGAATGCGTGATCTGGTCCCGCCCCAACGGCCGTCGACGTGATGATGTCAGCCACGCGCCAAGCCCTGTCCGGCTGGTCCGGGCGCGGCCATTCCGGTGAAGCGGACGAACGCCGTGACGCTGACGGCGACCGCGCCGATGACGGCGAAGATCGTCTGCCAGGTGGGTGAAGGCATCGCCATCTGGGCGATTCCATGCGTGGCGCTGTAGCCAGCGACGGTGGCGGGCGCGACATAGAGAAGGATGATCAGGAGCCGAGCCCACGCCCATGGCACAACGGCGAGCGCAAGCTGGCCAAGGCCAAAGGTGACGCCGCCGGCTACAAGACCCACTGCAATGCCGCCGAGCACGCCGGCCCCCGTGTGAAAGGCCCAGATGCCGATCGTCAGACCGGCGAAAAACGGCAGCGCAAAGACAGCGAGGGTGAACAGCAGCCAGCAGATAAAGCCGATGCCGACGATGACGAGGAGTGGTCCGAAGATGATCACGGCGGTGTACTCCGTGAGATAAAGGTCTGACGGTCGCGCCTTCCACCACCGCCACGGCGCGACCGTGAGTATAGCCGCAAACAGGCGCCAGCGGGAGCGGAAATCCCGCTGGCCCTGTGCGGTCCAGCTTGCGTGGGGATGCGCCCCTTCATCGCTGGGAGGGGTCGAATTCGTGGATGACGGCGGCGGGATCGCCGTCATATTCGGCGGCCAGCATGACGCCGAAGTTGCCAGCGTCAGCATGAAAGACGACGACGCAGACCATGAGAGTGGTGGCGAGGTTCCAACCGTTGGCGAATGCGAGGGCTTGAGACATTGATCCGGCTCCTGTGCTGAGGGCGGGGGCCATCCCCGCGCGACAGGCGCCCGATGTGTTCGGCCGAGGGCCGCGATCACCGCGAAGGCAAAGACGCAGCGGCGGCACGCTTCGCGTAAGCCGACCCTTTACGGGTTGATGGCGTCAGGCCCTTGGCCGGACCAAGGATCAGCGCTGATAGACGCGGGGTGGCGCCCGCCGGCAGGGGCCGCCACTTAGAGGCTGTCGCAGGCAAAGTGTGGAATCTCGTTGTCCTCACGGTGCGCTGACCGATCGGCTAAGGTGTGCTCACGAGTCGACATGATGGTTGAGGCATGCGGCATGGCGGAATTCACGGGACGCGACCTGCACCTAGTGAAGAAGGCGCTCGCCATTGCGGTGCTGGCGATCGAGCGGCAGCCGGGGCCCTTTCAATCGGCATCCGATCAAGCTGACATGAAGGTGCTACTCGACGACCTGATCGAGAATGATACGGAGTTGGCGCACTATGCGCGTGCGGCCCGGATCGCTGTGACGGGTGAGCCGGACTGAAAGGCGGTCTTGCGGAAAGCCGTTCATCCGCCTTTGTGCGTTCACGTCATTACGCACGTAGGGTAAGGCGGCGCTCACGCGCCGCCGAACTTCCAGACCGGGATGCCGAGCTTCTTGGCCTTGTCGGCGAGGTTGTCCTGGATGCCGGTGCCGGGGAAGTGCATCACCCCGATCGGCAGGGTCTCCACCATGGCGTCGTTGCGCTTGAACGGCGCGGCCTTGGCGTGTTTCGTCCAGTCGGGTTTGAAGGCGATCTGTGGAACCTTGCGGTTATCGGCCCATTTGGCGGCGATCAGCTCGGCACCTTTCGGCGAGCCGCCGTGCAGCAACACCATGTCGGGGTGCTTGGCGTGGACCTGGTCGAGCTTCGCCCAGACCAGCCGGTGATCGTTGAAGTCGAGCCCGCCGGTGAGTGCGACCTTCGGACCCGGCGGCAGGAGCACCTGGTTGTCGGCGCGCTTCTTGGCGTTGAGGAAGTCGCGGCTGTCGATCATCGCCGAGGTCAGGTTGCGATGGTTGACCTTCGACCCGTTGCGCGGCCGCCAGGTTGAACGGGTGTGGTGCTCGAATTGGTCGGCGGCCTGGTCGCGCATCAGCTCGAAGGCGTTGCGGCGTTCGATCAGCGTCTGGCCTTCCGCCGTCAGGCGTTCCAGCTCGACGGACTTGACCTCGCTGCCATCCTGTTCCCGTTGCGAGCGCTGCTGCGCCAGCTCGTTGTCGTCGAGTTCGCGCTCGATCCGTTCGATGGCCCGATGGAAGACGTTCACCGTCGACCAGAGCAGGTCCTCGAGGTCGGGTTCGAGGCGGGTGTCGGCCATCGCAACCACGAGAGCGTCGAAGATGTCGGAGATGCTGCCGGCGAGGATCTGCGCTTCGGGAAGCGGCCTGGGGTCGGGTTCGTCGTTGAAGGGGCGGTAGCCATAGAGCTGGAGTTCGTGGAGGACCTGGTCGGTCGGGGATGAGCTGTGGTGAGGTTCGAAATCGTCGTCGTGGTCGGTGGTCATCGCGGCTTTCCTTGTCGGATCGGCCGCGCCCATCGCGGCCTTCATGGCGACGAAGGCAGCGGGCGGAACGGACTTGCACCCGCAGCGAAGCGGAGGGCCGAAGCCTCGGCGGAGGACCGAAGGGGGCCGACTATTTTGTCTCGCGATGGAAAGGCGGCCTCGGCCGCCGCCGGAAAATAGTCGGCCCACAAGGTTGCCGGCCCGGGCCGCTTGCTGCCCGATCGCCCTCTCAGAAGGCCGTGGGCGTGGTCCTCTCCGACGCTGAGGGAAAGTATGACCGCCGGCCCTGTGGCGACGACGACGGTGAACCGCTTCTCATCCCGTTCCGGTTATGCCGCCAGTTCCATGAAGCGGGCGACGTCCTGCGCCGCGATCTGGACCCGGCTTGCAGCCCGAAGCGCGTCGATCCCGAGCAGCCGGAGATCCTCATTGAAGTCGCCAAGCCGTGGCGAGATCACGATCGGTTCGATCCCGACCTCCTGCGCCCGGTCGATCAACGTCGCCATCGCCCCGTCACCGGCGGTATCGTCGTCGCGGGCGATGTAGAGTCGCCGCAACGTGTCCGGGAACAGGATGGCGGAGAGATGCGCGGCCGAGAGCGCCGCGACCATCGGCATGGTGGGAAGAACGCATCGGAGCGACAACATCGTCTCGATGCCCTCGCCGGCCACCATGACTTCGCCCGCGACGCCAAAGCGAACGGCGTGACCGAGAAGATCGCCCATCGCTCGCCTCGGCGTATCGATCTGCGCCTTCCCAAGCGTCGCCTCGGTGAAGCCGCCCGGATCGAGCCAGGTGCGGTGTGCGCCAGTCAGATGGCCCGCGAGGTCGGTCACGGAAGCGATCATCGCCGGCCAGGTCTCGGTCGGGCTGTGCTCGTTCGGCCGATAGTAGCAGCGCGGATGGAAGCGCAGGCTTCCGGTCCCATGCAAAGCCGTAATGCCGCGATTACGGAGATACGTTTCTACGAGAGTACGAGAAATCGGCTGCGATATAGCGAACAGTCGCCGCGCCGCTTCCGGTGATCCGGTTGGAGCGCTGGGGGTTCGAAATCGGGGGCGATCGGGCTCCGATTCGGGGCGCGGAAGGCTGAGGAACGAGCGCGCTTCATCGGCGACGTCTTTGAAGTCAAGGAGGCCGCAGCTTTCGCGGATCACGTCGAGCAGGTCGCCATGCTCGCCGGTGGCGGCGTCGGTCCATTTGCCGGCGGGCCCTTTGACCGATTCCTTGAGTCGGACGAACATCGAGCGGCCTGCTGTGTTGCGGACGTCGCCCACCAGCCAGTAACCGCCCTCCCGCCGCCCGGCGGAGAGGTAATGTCGGCACACCGCCTCGGCATCGCGCGCGAGACGTTGGGCCAGTTCGGACGCATCGTGGCGGGCCATCACGCGGCTTCCCGCTCGCCGATGCGCTCGACCGGATAGTGGTCGAGCACTTTCGTCAGCACATCGGCGCCGGTCGAATCGGTCGGCACGAACATGCGCAGCTTCCAGGAGATGATCTCGCTGAAGAGTCCGTAGGTGCGCAGGCGGTCGCGCATCGTGTCGGCGAAACCAGACAGCTCGATACGGTGAGCGCCCATGACGCGCACCCGATGGAGCTGCAAGCCCTCGGCGAGATCGAGGACGGTGCGGCCTTCGATCAGCGCCGCGAAGGCCGCATCCGGTGTCAGGCTGGTCGCTCCGGTCAAGGAGGCGTTCGCCGCCCAAGCGGGCGAGACCCTGCGGCCGATGATGCGTTCGCCCGCGTCGGTCTGGAGCCGATAGACGCGCGTCGACTCATTCGGCAGGCGCTTCCAGATCGGCAACAGCAAGCCTGCGACGATATGGATCGTGCTGTCAGCGAATTCCGGGACGTCCGACGCTTCGCGCGCCCATGCGACGGCGAAGGTTTCGCGGTCGGCTGCCTGCCAATGGCTCTCGTCCATCATCTTCAAAGAGGCGTGATGGTGCTCCATCGGCCGGATCAGCCGCACGCGGCGTTCGATCTCGCCATCGTCGAGCATCAAGCTCGGCGCCGGAATCTGTACGGCGGCCCGGCCCGAGCGCTCGTTGACCAGCAGCATCGCGCCGGGATCAGCGAGATGATCGAGCGCGTCGTCGAGGGTCACCGGGCGATTGCGGCGTCGCTCGGTGATGGTGAGCAGCCGGGTTTCCGCGCCCGTCGCGGGATGGGTGTATATCGCCCGGCGATCGGTGACGATGAAGCTCTCGGCCTGCAGCGTCTCCAGCCCGACGTCATAGACACCGCTGGCGATCGCGCCTTCGATCTTGGCGTTTAGAAGCTGCTCGAACGCGGTGAACAGCACGCCCTGCAGGTCGATGGTGAGCGCAAGAAGGCGATTGAGGAAGGTGGTGATTGGCGGCAGCTCATCCTTGATGCCGTTGGCATCCATGAGCTTGAGGCCCGTCGCCGCCTCGAACATCCGCAGCGAGCAGTCTTCGATCTTGCCGCGCACCAGCAGCATGTAGAGCTGCCGCAGCGCGTCGCGGGCATAGTGCGATTCCAGGTTGTCTTCGGGCCTGAAGAGCCCTTGACCGCCGGTCTGGCGCTGACCGCGGGTGATGGCTCCGAGCGTGTCGAGGCGGCGCGCGATGGTCGAAAGGAAGCGCTTTTCGGCCTTCACGTCTGTCGCGATCGGCCGGAACAGCGGCGGCTGCGCCTGGTTGGTGCGGTTGGTCCGCCCGAGGCCCTGGATCGCGGCGTCCGCCTTCCAGCCGGGTTCGAGCAGATAGTGGACGCGGAGCCGGCGGTTCCGCGCCGACAGCTCGGCGTGGTAACTCCGGCCCGTCCCGCCCGCCTCCGAGAACACCAGGATGCGCTTCAGGTCGTCCATGAAGGCGGCGGTCTCGGCGAGGTTGGCAGAGGCCGCGCGGTTCTCGACGACGAGGCGGTCACCCTTGCGCACCACGCGGCGCGAGCGGCCCGTCACTTCGGCCACGAGATCCGTGCCGAAGCGCTGGACGATTTGGTCGAGTGCGCCGGGAACGGGCGGCAGCGAAGCAAGCCGCTCGATCAGCTCGTTGCGTCTGGCGACGGCTTCACGGCTCTCGACGGGCTGGCCGTCTCGGAAGACGGGCCGGGATGAAAGATTGCCTTCGCTGTCGGTGAATGGCTCGTAGAGCTGCACCGGGAAGGAATGGGCGAGGTAGTCGAGAACATACTCGCGCGGCGTGATGTCGACGCGGACGTCATTCCATTCCTCGGTCGGAATGTCCGCGAGCCGGCGCTCCATCAGCGCCTCGCCAGTCGAGACGATCTGGATGACGGCGGCATGGCCGTCGGCCAGGTCCTGCTCTATCGAGCGGATCAGCGTCGGCGTTTTCATGCTCGTGAGGAGATGGCCGAAGAAGCGCTGCTTCGCGCTCTCGAAGGCCGAGCGCGCCGCCGACTTGGCTTGGCGGTTCAGCGTGCCTTCGCTGCCGGTGATGTTCGCTGCCTCCATCGCCGCATCGAGATGATTGTGGATGATGGCGAATGCGCCGGCATAGGCGTCGTAAATGCGCCGCTGCTCTTCCGTCAGCGGATGTTCGACCAGCTCGTATTCGACGCCGTCATAGGAGAGCGAGCGTGCGGTATAGAGGCCGAGCGCGCGCAGGTCGCGGGCCAGCACCTCCATGGCCGCAACGCCGCCGTCCTCGATCGCCGCCACAAATTCAGCGCGGGTGGCGAACGGGAAGTCTTCGCCGCCCCACAGGCCGAGCCGCTGGGCATAGGCGAGATTGTGGACGGTGGTCGCCCCCGTAGCCGAGACATAGACGACGCGGGCGTTCGGAAGCGCGTGCTGGAGGCGCAAGCCCGCACGGCCCTGCTGGGAGGGCGCGACATCGCCCCGTTCACCCTTACCGCCACCGGCGTTCTGCATGGCGTGGCTCTCGTCGAAAATGATCACTCCGTCGAAGTCGGAGCCCAACCATTCGACGATCTGGCGGACGCGGGAAAGCTTCTCGCCGCGGTCGTCGGACCGCAGCGTAGCGTAGGTTAAAAATAGGATGCCTTCGGAGAGGCGGATGGGTCGCCCTTGAGGAAATCGCGAGAGCGGCGTGACGAGCAGGCGCTCCATGCCGAGGGCCGACCAGTCGCGCTGCGCGTCCTCTAACAGCTTGTCGGATTTGGAGATCCAGACCGCCTTGCGCCGGCCCTGCAGCCAGTTGTCGAGAATGATGCCGGCAGACTGGCGACCCTTTCCGGCGCCGGTCCCGTCGCCGAGCATGAAGCCGCGGCGGAAGCGGACGGCGTTCGGTGCGTCGTCGCGGGCGGCCGTGACGAGATCGAAGGTCTCGTCCACCGTCCAGGCGCCGGCGAGATAATCACCATGGGCCTCGCCGGCATAGATCACGGTTTCGAGCTGGGCGTCCGACAAGATGCCTTCGCTGGCGATATTGGCCGGCAAGCGCGGTTGGTAGCTCGGCTTCGGCGGCGCGACCGAGGCCATCGCGGCCGATTGCACCAACTTCGTGGGATGAGGCTTCGCCGCAGGGAGCTGGATCGATTGGAGACGGTATTCCTCATAGATGGCGTCGCTGAGATGCGCGCCCTCGGGCGGTGTCCAGTCGATGGTCTCATAAGCGAGGTCAACAGCCTCCGGATCGGCGACCGATGGCTTGGGCGAGGTTGAGGCCGCGCGGGCGAGATAGCCGCGCACCGTGCGAGGTGCGGGCGACGCGGATACGGGCAGCGCGCTGGCGGATGCGATGGCCAGGCGACTCGGAACGTGCTCCCCGATCCAGCGGAGCAGTGTCGTCTCGTCCGGCGCGGTGCCGAGCGATTCCGGGAACCGATCCGCATCGTCGGCGGGCGCCTTGTCGATGACGATCAGTCGCGTGTCGATCGTTGTGCCGTGCTTGGCGTAGACCGCGCCGTCGATGGCGGCGGTGAACACCACGCGCCCACGTTCCTGCAGGCGCACGAAGGCGTCGCGCCAGGCTGGCGCCTCGGGCGAGAAATTCGCGCCAGTGATCGCCACCAACCGCCCGCCCTCCGCGAGCCGCGCGAGCGCGGAGGCGATGTGGCGATACGCGGCGTCGGCCATACGGCCCGACACGTTCGCCATCGCCGAGAATGGCGGGTTCATCAGCACGACGCTGGGGACGATCGCGGGATCGAGATGATCGTCGATCTGGGCGGCGTCGAAGCGCGTGACGGGGATGGCCGGAAAGAGGAACGAAAGCAATCCTGCCCGGGTCTCGGCCAGCTCGTTCAGGGCGAGCGCGCCGCCAGCGATCTCGGCCAGGACGGCGAGCAGGCCCGTGCCGGCAGACGGTTCGAGCACGCGATCTGCCGGGGTGATGCCGGCGGCGGTCAGCGCGGCCAGCCCGAGCGCGATGGGCGTCGAGAACTGCTGGAGCGCCTCGCTCTCGATCGAACGGCGCGTGTGGGTCGGTAGGAGCCCGGTGATCTTCGCGAGGGCTGAGAAGCGTGAAGCCGGAGAAGCGGCTTTACGGAACAGCGACTTTCCGTATTTGCGCAGGAAGAGGACGGTCGCGACCTCGCAGGCGTCATAGGCCGTCTTCCAGTCCCACGCGCCGGAGGCGTCGGACCCGCCGAAAGCCGCCTCCATGGCGGTGCGCACAATCGTGGCGTTGACACGCTGGCCGCGTTCGAGATGGGGAAGCAGCCGCTCCGCCGCTCCGATGATGGCGCTGACGGTGCAGGCAGGCGAGATCGGCGCGGCCTGAGCGGCCGAGATCGGGGAAAGGTCGTTCATGAAGGGAACCTCGGGAGAGCGGGAACGGATGAGCCGACCGGCGCTCTCTCTTCGACCGCACCGGCTCAAACCCCTTCCGGCCGACCTCTTCCTCTTAATGTCGCGGGCGTAGCCGGCATAAGAAATGGCGCCCCGCCGGAAGGCGGGGCGCCGAGATCAAGGCGATCCTCAATATCCGAACTGCCAGGACGGCCACGCCTGGCCGTCGTCCGCGGCGGCGACCGCTTCCGCTAAGTAGCTGGCATCGCCTTCGACGACGGTCGGATTCCTGACAGGCGTCTCGTCGATGACCGTGACGCGACACACCTCGTCATCCTCGACCTCGACATGGACTGGGACGAGGTATTGGAAGACGACGCGGCGCGAGGTCGGCTGCTCGGTCATGACACGTCTCCATCCGTATGAGGATCGGGCGCGCAGGCAATAATCGCCTCGGCTTTGGCGATCGCGTCCACCAAGCGCCGACGCCAGAACGGCCCGTCGGTCGGCTCCCCGTTGAGCGCGTGGGCGAAGACCTTGAGCAAACCAAGCAGGACCTCGAAATGCGCGGCCTTGCGCTGGAGCTGCTCATCGAAGCAGGAGGAAACGTCTAGCGCGCGACCGCTATAGGCGGCGTCGCGGCCTTCCCAGGCGCCGGTGACGTAAGTGTCGCCGGAAGTCTCGACATCCGACTTCTCATCGTCCCAGCCTTCGTCGGCGATGGCGAGATCGCAGGCTTGGTCGAGCGCATCGGCTTCGTAGGTCCGTTGCCGGTCTACCGGCAAACGGTAGGTCGTCTCGATGGTGAAGAGCGGCATGCTGGCCTCCGAAATGCGAAAAGCCTGGCGCGTGGCCGGGCTGTGGGTTCGGTTGGACTGAAAGAAGCGCGGGACGACCGAAGCCGCCCCGCCTGGTGGTGAAGCTACTCAGCGGCGTCCATGTGCGGCTCATCCGCTTCGTCGGCTGCCGCTTCCTCGTCGTCCTCGGTGAGGAATTCCGGCAGCTCCTCGCCGTCGACATCGCCATCTGCGGCTTCGCTTGCCGCCGCTTCCTGCGTGTCCGCCATCCTGAGCGGCTCGGGCAGCCAGCCCGTCTCGGCCAGGAGCCGTTCGGCCTCCTTGGCCATGTCGCCCTTCTTGAGATGGTCGATGAGCTGGGCAGCCCGCTCGCCGGCGCCTTCGCGCACCGCTTCCATGATGCGCGCCTTCGGGACGCGGCCGAGGTAGTTCTCGACGGTCGGGCGCCAGCCGGCGTCCACCATGTCGAGATCGACGGCCCTGGCGATACGATCGGCATCGGCGATACGCTGCTCGACGGTGTGCGGCGAGACGCCACCGCCGTAGCGGTCGCCCTTCTCGTGGAGCGCGTTAACGCCGAACGAAGCGCAGTGCGCGAAGAGCGCCGCCTGCTCATCGCCCGTGAGGCCGGTGAGCCAGTCCCAGAGGTCGGCCTTGTTCTTCGGCATCCGATCCTCCCAGGCCTTGCGGCGCGCGTCGATCGCCTTGGCGGCCGGCGTGTCCTTCAGCCCCTGGGCCTGCGCCGGGAAGCTGGTGCTGCGCACCGACACCTCCATCGCCGTGCCGTAGGCGAAGTAGCGGGAGAAGACGTCGAGGCAGAACTTGTGCAGCACGGCTTGGAACGCCACGGACGGCATGTTGGCGAGCCTGTCCTGCAGCGCCAGCGTCCGTTCGGCCGTCAGCTCGGTCACCAGACGATCCGGCAACGGCTTCAGCTCCTCGTCATCCTCGTCGTCGGGTCCGGCGGCCTGTCCGCCGATCGTGATGACGGCGCGTTGGATGACGGGCGCCGCCGTGGCCACGCTTTCGGGGGACGCGACGAAGGCCTCGCCATTGACGCCGTGGTCCGGTTCGACCACGGGCGCCTCGTCCTCGGGCCGGACATAGCCGCGATCGACCGACAACGCGCCCTCGGCGTCGATGCCGACGAACACACCGGCGCGGGCAATGTCGGCCGGCTGGTAGGTGACGGGCCGATCGTCGAAGGCGGCCAGCGCGGTCTCGATCTCGCCGAGCCGCTGGTCCACCTCGTCGGGCAGCTCATCGGCCCCGTCATACTCGGCTTCGAGCTTGGCGTATTCGGCGTTGAGCGCCTCGATCGTCGCCTGTTCCTCGGCCGTGAGGTCGGTCGCCACGCCCTCCAATTCGCGCAGACCGCGGGTGTGGCCGTAGGGGAAGTCGATTGCCACCTCGATCCACTTCCAGCCCTCGGCGGCGATAACTTCCGCCTCGGTCTTCAGCTTCTCGGCGACCAAGCCGTCGAGCAACGCGACGTCTTCGAGCCAACCGCCGTCGTCGGACTGGAACAGATCGCGCAGCACCACACCGCCCGCGGCCTCATAGGCGTCGAGGCCGACGAAGACAGCCCGGCGGTCGGAGGCGCGCACCGTCTTCTCGGTTAGCATGCGGCGGATCTGATAGGGCTCCTTCTGCCAGGAGCCAGAGACGGCCTGCCAGACCTGCTCCTGGCGGGCGTGGTCGCCGGTGACGGTGAAGGCCATGAGCTGCTCGAGCGACATGCCGTCTTCGGCATAGACATCGAGCAAAGCCGGCGAGACCGAGGCGAGGCGCAGACGCTGCTTCACGACGTTGACGGAGGTGAAGAAGGCGGCGGCGATGTCCTCCTCGGATCGGCCCTTCTCGCGCAGGGCCTGGAAGGCGCGAAACTGATCCAACGGATGCAGCGGGGCACGCTGGATGTTCTCGGCGAGATAGTCGTCTTCGGCGAGAATGCCGCTGCCCGCGTCGCGAACCACGCACGGGATCAGCGCGGTCTTGGCCAGGCGCTTCTGCTTCACCAGCAGTTCGAGCGCGCGATAGCGCCTGCCGCCGGCGGGGATCTCGAACATGCCGGTTTCGGCGCCCTCGGCGTCGAGGACCGGCCGGACGCTCAAGCCCTGAAGAAGGGTGCGCCGGCCGATGTCCTCGGCCAGCTCCTCAATCGAGACGCCGGCCTTCACGCGTCGGACGTTGGACTGGGACAGGACCAGCTTGTTGAAGGGAATGTCGCGCGAGGACGACAGGGTGATCTTCTGAACAGCAGTAGCCATCGGGATATACTCCGCGACGGGCCCCGAAAGCCTCTCTCTCGGGCTGAAACCCGTCACGAAGCGAAGCGCCGCCCTCTTCCTCTGAAGGGGGCAGCGCCACGATCCGGTGAACGTAAAGACACGAAGGCGTGGAGCCGGAGATACGGAAAGCCGCATCCCCGGCTTCACGGAAGTCAGGCCGCGCGGTCGAGCAACTTCTTCGCCTTGCCTTCCATCTCGAGGCGGGCGTCCTGGTGCGGCTTGTCGCGGGCGACGGCCGTGATGCCCTGGACAAAATCGAAGATGCTCTCGGGCGGACGGCCTTCTTCGGCGAGCACGGCATCGATGATCTTGCCGCTTTCGGCCTTGGAGAAACCGCGCCGGCGCAGGAAGTCGGTGCGGTCCTCGTCGGTCCTGGCCACGATCCGCTCACGGGCCGCCTTGATCCCGTTGACGAAGGGCATCGGCGATGAGTTCGCGAAATTCAACAACGCCGGAGCCGCCTCATGCGCGAAGCGCGACGCGGCATATTTGGAATGGCGGATTGTGATCTCCTCGAAATCCTCCACGCCCCATAGATTCCGATTCTGGCAGACCGCGCGCAGGTAGAAGCTGGCCATGCCGAGGGTGCGAGCGCCGACTTCTGAATTCCAGACATAGAAGCCGCGGAAGTAGAGATCAGGCGATCCGTCTGGCAGCCGACCGGCCTCGATCGAATTGAGATCGTCGACGAGAAAGAGGAACACGTCGCGATCCGACGCATAGAGCGTTGTGGTATCCTTGGTGATGTCAACGCGGGGATTGTAGATGCCGGTCGACCAGTCGAGCACGCCCGGCACTTTCCAGCGGGTGTCGCCGGTGCCGTTGCCGGCGATGCGCTGCACAGCTTCAACCAGCTCGTAGTCGTGGATGCGGCCGTAGTCGGGGCCGGTGACGGCGCGCAGCTCGACGCGGCCCTCTTCGAGTTCGAGGGTCTTGACCTGCTCTGCGCGATGCGAGGTCAGGCCATATTGCAGGTTGATGCCCGCGAGCGCTGCAGGGAGCTGGCGCAGATAGGCTGCTGGCGCGCCGACCAGGCTCGCGAGCTGGCCGAAGCTCCAATGGGTCGGCGCCACGGGCGCATCTGCGCCCGGCAGGAGAAGCGACAGCCGCTCGGGGTCGGAGCGGTTTGCCTCGACATGGATGAGAGCGCTCTCCACCACGCGCGTCCGGCTTCGTTCGGAGCGCTCGCGGACCGTGCGCGCGAGATCGGACAGAGACAGATAGCGTTCGTCGTCGGGCCGCGAGAACCATTCCGACGAGACGCGTCCGACGCGCTCGCCGCGGCGCACATCGACCTTGTAGCCGCCGCTCACGTCGCGGCGCGCATCGAGAACCTGCACATTCATGGGACGAAACTCCATGACGGGCGCCGGAGGCCTCTCCTCCAGCCCTAAACCCGTCACGGCAATTCGGTCTGCACTCTCACTCTATTGGGGGGCGTTGCGGGGACCACCCCGCAGAAGGGGGTGTGCCGGCGACCCAGGCGCCGGCCAGGGGGAAGGCATTCCCCTTAGTTCGCCTTTCCGTGTCGGTGCAATTTCGGCTATGGGAGGAGCAGCGTCGCTCCATCACGACAGACCGAGCCGAGCGCGCGATGCTCTATTCGAGGCCATGCTTCGGATGCCAGATGCGGTGGCCAGCGATGCGGCGCGGCGGCGGGCTGCCCAGCAGCGCCAGCCCATCCCGAAACAAGGCGTAGTCGTAAGGCACACCGTCTCGCCTTGTGATCAAGGCAGCTCCGTCAGACGATCCGACGAAGTCACCGCTCGGAAGGTCCAGAGTTGCGGGGAGTGTCCGATCGTCAAGACGGATCAGTGCGCTTAAAGCGTTTAAGAACCGTTCGCCAGCGTTCTCTTCGATGACGAACCATCTTAGAAATGGGAGTCTATCTGGGAAGTGCCGACGCCACCGATGTCGCCACAGCGGATGGTCAACCAGATCATCTATCCAGACGAACGGCGCACGGAACGGCGAGAGCGAGTCCGCGCAGGCGAGAAAGGCCCTGCCCGCATATTCCAATCTGAAGAACGCGACCGGTTCGGTGTCAGATGGCAGGTCGCGCAAGCCTCTTGTCCAGTCGATCCAATCGGCGATCGGAAGCGCGTCCATGAGGATGAAGTTGGATCGGTGCGAGGAGAGCGCCATTTGAGTGGGAATTGCGCCGCCGGTGGCCGCAGGCTGTTGGGACGGCGCCGACGGTCGCTTCCGCGATTTCCCGCGCTGGGTTTCTGAAAGCCGGAGGAAGGCGCCCGTTGTTCCTGGCTTCGATCCAAACGCGACCGAATAGCCATGGATCACCTCGCCATAAGGTGACATCGTCGTGACGAAGGGCCGAACCTGCCGAAGATATTTGTTCCGCGCCTGAGCGGCGACCTTGGCGTCAGTGACGCTCGCTGCGAAGGTTCCATGAGCCTCTGCCAGCACTACCCCGTGGCCGCACGCGCTGCCGCCCGAATAGAGGAAATCGGCATGGGGGTTGAGCGTTGATGCGAGACAGACCGCGTTGTCGCGCCAAACATAGCCCAAACCGTTCATGTAGAGATCGGTAATGCCAGCCCCCATGCGTGCGGCGAAGTGAGTTCGCTCGGTATCGGCAAGCGACTCGATGTAAGGCGTGAGGGCGAATACGGGGCCGTCGGCGATTAAGATCTCAGCGTCGTTCAGGGCGCTGTCTTTCAGGCGTGAGAGAAGTTCCGGCGATGCATTCAGGAGAGTCGCCGTGCGAGCCATAGCTGCGGCTAGGGCCGTCGGGCCGAATGAGATGGAAGCAGCAGGCGCTGGCGCCTGGAAGTCCGGCGCAACTGGATGGCGCGCATGTCTATGGTGACGGTGACCGGTGAGCGGAACGATCTTCTGGGCGTTCCAGACCGAGAGGGTGGCCGCGGTCATTCGTGCCACTCGAGGCAGCCGGTCTCGGCGAGAAACATCCGCAAAATGCGATCGGATTTGAGGATAAGCTGGCGGTCGCGCAGGTTCTGCGGCGATTTTTCACCGTGGAACAGATTGCACCGCACCTGGTAGATTGTGCGCAACAACTGCTCCCATGAGGGTATATCGCCGGCAGTCCATATTGCAGGCTGGCGCTTGACGTTGGATGCCTCACAAGCCGTAGTGAATTCATCGCGCTGGAGCCGCCAGAAGGCGTCGCGACCGAGCTTCCTGCGCACGTCGCGGACATTTAGAACCGGCCACATCGCCGCAAAATCGGTAACAAGACGACGGAACGGCTGCGAGTCGTGCCTGAGCGCGGCGTATGCATCGACCAGGCGATCGTTCGCAGAGAAGTCGCGGATCATGTCGGCATCAGTGTCCCGCTCGGTGACCGCTGCCATCCAGCCGTTGAAGGCCATCCAAATATTGACGAACGACATGAACGCGGACCGCTGCCGGTCGGCATTATGCATGAGCTCGAGAACAAGGTCCTTCGTCTCAGGCTCCAAGATTTGAAAGTTCGCGAAGTTTGTCACCGTCGTCTCCGGATCAACCGTCGCGCGGCTCGGATGCGTCTGGCGCCGCTGGCCTGTCTTGTGGATCGTCGGAGGGAGAGTCCCGAAAGGCGCTGCCCTTGTGCGCGCGCTGACGGGAGACCTCGACAATACGATCTATAATGCGGTCTGGGGTCCGCCACTTGATCACAAGCTTGCCGGTGTCCATCCCATAATCAGCGACGACATCGCGCAGCTGCTCAATGTCTAGCTTGCCCAGCGCTGCGCGCAGCACGTCCTCTCCTTGGCGGGCTAACTGGACTGGATCCAGAGCTGCTGGCGCGCGGCGATTGCTGGGGCGTTTTGGCTCTTCGGTCCTCGGTGCTGTCTTGTGCGTAGATTTCACTTGGCCGCTTGGACTAAACACGCCGAGAGCTTGTTCAATGCTCTCCCGGAATGCAGGGTTTCGATCGGCCTCATCGGCGACTTCGCGAACGAGAGCTGTCAGGACTTTTCGAATATTCATCGTCACGCCTCCAGGGCGGACCAGATTTCTCTGGCGAGGTCATCGTACTGATTGGCCAGCTCCGATCCGTACTTCTGCTTGAGGGTCCGTGAATACGTCTGAAATTCAGCCGCAGCAGCAACCGCATTCGCTTGGCGGATGATAGTGTCCATGACGTCGGGAAGATCGGCATCTTCGCGGAGCTGCTTCAAGACGTTGTTGTGTACCGTCGAATTGGCCTGGTACTTGGTTGCTACGATGCCAACCGGCTCGATGGTCTCGGAGATCGCTTCGGAAAAGTCGCTGATGCGAGTGATGATCTGCGGGATGCCGTAAGTCGAAAGATGGTCTGGGATTGTTGGGATGATATAGCCGTCCGAGATTCGAAGCCCGTTCAAGGTTATGATCCCGAGGTTGGGCGGACAGTCGACGATCACGATGTCGTAGTCCTCAAGCTTGCCCTTCACCGCGCGCCAAAGCAGATCGATCGGATTGGCCGCGTAGAACTTGCCCGCCGGCGCCGAGGCGAGTTTGTCCTGAACATCGATGAGGTCAAGGCTCGACGGAAGCAGGTCGACGGTGCGCGCCGCTCCGACATCTGAGACGCGCTTCTGGAGCGTGGCCTCAAGATTGAATTTTCGATTGTCGGGATCCATTGCGTCCTTGAACAAACGCGCAAGGGTCTGTTCCTTTTTGTTTAGTTCGAACCATTTGTCCTCGCCGATTAGCATCAGCGTGGCGTTGGTCTGAGGGTCGAGGTCGATCACGAGCACCTTCTTGCCCATGTTGGCAGAAAAGGTCTCGGCGAGGGCGACGGTGGTTGTTGTCTTCGCCACCCCGCCTTTCAAATTGATCGTGGAAACTACGTGAGTCATCGGTCTTCCTTTTCTCTTGTGGCGCTTCAACCAGGCGCGAATTTGGGAGCGCCGGAAAATTGGACCCGAAGCCAGTTCGCTGACCGGCTGCGGGAAATCGCTTGCACGGACTCTCCAGTTGGCCACGGCCTGTCGCGAGACATCGGCCATGGTTGCGATCTCGTTGATTCCCACGAGGTCTTCCGAGAATTCCGCCACAATTTCTCCTGTGACCATCGTTCACAGCGTGTTGTTTACAACGTTCACAGGAATGCCGTCAATGGCTAAAATAAGGCCCTTGAAGTGGCCGGCAGATGGCCGTACATTGGGGCAGGAGAAGACAATGGCAAATGCAACTTCAAGAGCATCTCGTGGCCGAGCCAGGGCGGAGCGCCTTGAGGCTCGGGTCACGGCGGAGCAAAAGAGCCTGATTGAACGGGCAGCAGGTCTTCAGGGCCGGTCACTCACGGATTTCGTGCTGACGAGCGTGCAAGATGCTGCCCGGCGCGCGATCGAGGAACATAGCCAACTAGCTCTTTCGGTTCGAGACAGCGAGGCCTTCGTTGATGCGCTGCTAAGCCCGAAGCCGATCAATGACCGCCTCCGCGACACGGTCCGCCGCTATCGCGAGAGAGCCGGCGTCTGACGCGTGGGCGGCGCAATCGGAGAAGCGCTTCGGGTCGAAGCGCTCGGCTCGCAGCACGACCGTTCCAAATTTGAGAGCGGTGCAGAGCCGCTGGACAGGTACTTTCGAACCCAGGCCGGACAGGATGCGCGGAAGAACATGGCTGCGCCTTTCGTCCTGGTGCTGCCGGACGGGGTGATTGGGGGCTACTACACGCTCTCGTCGGCCTCGATCCAGCTCGGCGAACTGCCAGAACAAACCGTGCGGAAGCTGCCAAGATATCCGCTGCTACCAGCGACACTGCTGGGCCGTCTTGCGGTGGATCGGCAGCACCAGGGAAAAGGCTACGGCCGGTTTCTCCTTGCTGATGCTCTTTACCGTGCCGCACAGAGCGAGATCGCTTCGTTCGCAGTGATCGTCGATGCAAAAGACAATGCCCGCCAGTTTTACGAGCGGGAGAGCTTCCTGCCGTTTCCGGATCAGCCATTGAAGCTGTTCCGACCAATGGCGGATATACGAAAACTGTTCAGTTGAGCAACTTCCGCGAGTAGATCAAAATCGTGGAAAAGAAGGGCGTTGGGGGAGGCAATGAAGGCGTTTGAATTCGACCATCGTCTTATCGATTCCTATGCCCGTTTCTCGCGGTCGTTCAGCACCATTCGATCTGATGATCTAAAGACCGAGATCAATCGCCAATACGATGCGGGGCGTTTCTGGCCAGACGCGCTTCTTTCCCTAAACCCTCAGTATCTTAGGGGCCCGACCGTCGACGCTCTCGTGGCTTCCGGCGATCTTGACGAAGCGACCGGGAGAATATTCCGATTTGGCGCGACGCCCGTGCAATTTCATCGCCATCAGGCGCAATCAATCGCAAAGGCTCGTGCAGGCCAGAGTTACGTGGTCACCACCGGAACGGGGTCGGGCAAGTCGCTCTGCTTCTTTGTGCCGGTCGTCGATGCAATCGTCCGTGCACGAAAAGCTGGAAGGCCGCGCAGAACCAGCGCCGTCATCGTTTATCCGATGAACGCACTGGCCAATAGCCAGATCAAGGAGATCGAAAGGTTCATCTCCCAATCTGGCCTGCCCAGTGAGATTAAGCCGATCGTGCGGCGCTACACGGGCCAGGAGAGCCAGGAGGACCGGCAACGGATTGCCGATGAACCGCCAGACATTCTGCTGACCAACTTCATGATGGCCGAGCTGCTTCTGACGCGGCAGGACAGCCTCGACACCAAAGTCATAGAGAACGCAAGCGGCCTTGATTTCATCGTTCTCGATGAACTGCATACCTATCGCGGTCGCCAAGGTGCTGACGTCGCCATTCTTGTTCGTCGTCTTCGCGATCGCTGCACGCCGGACAAGGCGCCAATCTGCATCGGAACTTCGGCCACCATGGCAAGCGAAGGATCCGACGCCAACCGAGCGCAGGCTGTAGCGGATGTTGCGTCGCGCCTTTTCGGCACATCTATCGGCTCCGAATCGGTCATCGATGAGTCACTTCGGCGGGCGACGGATGACCTGCTGAAACTCGACGACGTGCGGCCGAAGCTTGCGTCTATCCTGACATCTCCCCTTCCAGATGATCTGACAGACGAGGTTCTGAAGGAGCACCCACTTGCGGTGTGGACCGAACTGGCGATCGGCCTGGATGACGCGCAGGAACTCAAGCGCAAGAAGCCGATCCCTTTTGAAGATGCCGTCGCGCTGCTGTCGAAGGATAGCGGCGTCGGCATAGAAACCTGCCGAACCAGTCTCGAGGCGTTCCTGACCCGAGTCAGCCTTCCGGAAACGGAGCGAGGTGGCTCAGGGACGAGCGCATTTCTGGCGTTCAAACTCCATCAGTTCATCTCTGGCGCAGGCGAAGTTTTCACCACGCTGACTCAGCAACCCAGAAATGTCTTGTTCGAAGGCCAGCTCGAAGATCCCAACGCGCCAGGCGATCGCCTTTACCCAACTCGTTTCTGCCGCGAATGCGGACATGAGGTCCACGTCGTCACGAAGACCGAAGATGCGGATGGCAGTCTGTTCCTGCCAAGGAACATTGATGATGCGCCACTCGATGACCAAGAAGCGGATACGGCGGGCTATCTGACTCCAACGGGCGACGGCGATCCCGAGTACGCTTTCACAGGCGAGATCGACACGTATCCTGAAGATTGGCGCGAGGAGCGAAACGGCATCGAGCGCCTCAGAGCGAACAGGAAGCGCAGGGCGCCGGAGCTGCTCACCGTCGCACCTAGTGGACGCTACAATACGTCGGGGAAGAGCTTTTGGTTCTTGCCGGGGAAGTTTGGCTTCTGCCCGTGCTGTCTCGACCAACCGAATCCCAACATGCGGGAGCGAACCAAGCTCGCCGGGCTGTCCGGTGAGGGTCGAAGCTCGGCCACGACACTCCTCGTTTCGACCGCTTTAGAATGGATGAACTGGAGCAACAGCAGCGTTCCCAAAGAGAAAAGGAAGTTGCTCGGTTTCACCGACAACCGGCAGGACGCTGCCCTCCAGGCGGGTCACTTCAACGATTTCCTGTTTGTCAGCCTCTTGCGCGGCGCGATCCTGCGGGCGGTTCTGGACGCCGGTGACGACGGTATGGCCGAGGACGAATTTGGTCTTCGGGTAGTGAAGGCGCTTGGGTTCACCGCGGCCAACAAGGACGCACGTGTCCATTGGATGCTGGATCCCGAGGCTGGAGCCGTAGTTCGCGAAGACGCCCAACGCTCCCTCGCCAAGGTTCTCGCCCATCGGCTCTGGACAGATCTGCGCCGTGGGTGGCGCTACACCAACCCGAGCCTCTCCGTGCTCAAGCTCATCGATGTTGCCTTCATCGGACTCGATGACATTGCGGAAGATACAGAGCGTCTTACAGCTATTTTACCGGATTTCGGGGCGCTCGACGTGCCCGCGCGCAAGGCGATGCTGAAGCTGCTCCTCGGTGCCATGCTCGATGGCCTAGCCGTTGGAACGGAAGCGCTTGATCTGACCGTCCTCGACGCTGTCGCTCAAAAGTCCCGAAATCTTCTGCGCACCCCCTGGGCCATCGACGCGAAGGAGACACCAAGGAGCCGCACGACGCTGTTTCTGCAAGCTCCGGGCAAAGACCGGGTGGGGCTGCGGGAAGAACAGACGATCATCCGGGCCGGACACAATTCTCGCATCGGCCGGCTCATAAATCGCAAAAGCGTATTCGGGACCAAGCTCGGCAAGACGGATTACCTGACGGTGATGACGGGCCTGATGGAACTCTTGGCTCATGAGGGTCTGGTGTCGCGCGTCGACATAGAGGCTGACCTGCAGGGCTGGCGTCTGTCCCCTTCGGCGGTTCGTATCGTTCCTGGCAAAGCCATCCGCACCGGCGAAGCGCAGGGCAATCGCTACTTTCATGATCTCTACAATGAGATCGCCGTCGATTTGAAGATCGGCCGCAGCAGTTATTGGGGACTCGAAGGCCGTGAGCACACGGCACAAGTCTCCCAGAGACAGCGCGAATGGCGTGAGTGGCGCTTCCGATTTGAGAAGGAGGATCGGGAAAGTCTCACGAAGAATGCCGCCGACCTCAAATCGGCGGGTGAGTCAGAACAATTTCTCCCTGCCCTGTTCTGTTCGCCGACCATGGAGCTTGGCGTCGATATTTCCGCGCTCAATGCCGTCTATCTGAGAAACGTGCCGCCGACGCCGGCGAATTATGCCCAGCGTGCGGGTCGTGCAGGTCGTTCCGGGCAGGCCGCCGTCATAGTGACCTATTGCGCCGCTCAATCACCGCACGATCAGTACTTCTTTGAGCGGCGCAATGAGATGGTGGCTGGTGTCGTTCGGCCTCCGGCGCTTGACATCACCAATGAAGAACTCGTGCGCTCGCATCTGCATGCCGTCTGGCTTGCCGAAGCGAAGCTGGCCCTGTCTCCGGACATCCCGGAAGTCCTCGACCTGACCCAGACGGGCTATCCGCTGAAGCAAGAAATCCACGACGTCATCGACCGGCCTGAGTTGGCGATTGCGGCACATCCGCCGATGAAGCGCGTCCTCGATCAGATTCTCGCTTCGGTGGACGGCCGCAAGCCGGTCTGGATGAGCGATCCAGACGATTTCATCACCGCGGTCGCACAGCGAGCACCGCAGGAGTTCGATCGCGCCTTCGATCGCTGGCGAGAACTCTATAACTCGGCTCGGACGCAACTGATGGAGGCCAATGCCCGCTCGGAGATCACGGGCCTCTCGGGCGCGGATCGTCGTCGAATCAAAGCTGCGCAGATGCAGGCGAGCGACCAAATCACGATTCTTGAGCAGGGGAAGGCTTCGAATGGATCGGACTTCTATTCGTACCGCTATCTCGCGACCGAGGGATTCCTGCCGGGATATAATTTCCCCCGTCTACCGCTCTATGCCTTCATCCCTGGAGAGGGGAAAACCGGTTCGTTCCTGCAACGCGCTCGTTTCCTAGCCATCTCGGAGTTTGGGCCGCGCAGCCTGATCTATCACGAGGGTCGCGCCTACAGGGTCATGAAGGCGAAGCTGCCGCCGGAGGTCCGGACCGGAGACGGGTCGGAGCTTGCCACCAAAGACATCTTCATCTGCTCGAACTGCGGCGCCTGCCACGACGGTGAGGTCGAGCGGTGCCACGCCTGCAATAGCCCGATGGCGGGCGAAGTTCCCGTGCAGAGAACACTCCGGATTGACAATGTCGAAGCCGCTCCCGCAGAGCGGATCACGGCAAATGATGAGGAGCGCGTCCGGCAGGGTTTCGAGATTCAGACTGTGTTTGCGTGGCCGAAACGGGACGGCCGGATCCAGATCACCGAGGCCGACTTCCGCTGCGAAGATACCTCGATCCTCTCCCTGCAATATGCCAACAGCGCCGAGATTAGCCGGATCAACAAAGGACTGAAACGGCGCGCCCAGCAGACCAAGTTCGGTTTCTATATCGACCCGCGCAGCGGTTACTGGGCAAAGTCCGAAGACGAAGACCCGGATCTCGATGTGCCGCCGGATGTCGTGCGGCCGGTTCGCATCGTTCCTATCGTCCGCGACCACAAGAACGCGCTTCTCTTCCGCTTCAGCGAGCCCTCGGCCTACGCAGCCGAGACAATCCCTACGGTTCAACATGCCCTCATGCGCGGAATCGAAGTCGTTTTCCAACTGGAAGAAGGTGAGATTCTCGGCGAGCCGCTGCCCGCACGCGATAACCGTCGCGCCATCCTGGCTTACGAGGCGACCGAGGGTGGCGCCGGGGTGCTGAGCCGCTTGGTCGAAGATCCGCAGGCCCTTCGCAAGGTCGCGCGAGAAGCGCTAGTTCTTATGCACTTCGAGAAGGTCGATGAGGCGATCGCAGCGGGCGACGCGAAGCTGCTCGTCACTCGCGATGGCGAGGCTTGCGTTCGCGGCTGCTATCGCTGCCTGCTCTCGTATTTTAACCAGCCCGATCACGAGCTGATCGACCGCACGAGCGTTGAAGCAAAGCAGATGCTAATCGATCTCGCACGGGGCAAGGTCGCGCTCGCTGTTGCATCGAGTCTCCCGGCTGAAGACGCCGAGTGGACGAACGTCTTCAAGGACAAGGGGCTTCCGCCTCCGGATAGCTCACCCGTCAGCTTTTCGGGTCAGGAGATGAGCTTCACCTGGCGCAGTCACTTCATCGCCGCCTGCGCCTCTCCGCTGACCAAGGAAACGCGCCAGGAAGCTGACGCTAAGGGCTGGACGCTATTCGAGTTACCGGAGACGTCTGCTGCGGGCATGCCCGACGGAATGATCGTGATCTTTGGGGGCGCGTCCTCATGACGCTGGATTTTGCCCCCGGTGATCTGGTTCGGGCCCGCGGGCGCGAATGGGTCGCGCTACCGTCGACGCAGGACGGCATTCTGGCACTTCGCCCACTTTCGGGCGGCGAGAGCGACACCATCGTCCTCGATCCCATGCTCGAACTTCTGCCAGTCGAGCCTGCCCGCTTCGACCTTCCTGCGAACGCTGCGGTGACGGTTCAAGCGAAGGCGGCGCTGCTTGCAGACGCGATGCGCCTGATGCTGCGCCGTGGCGCAGGCCCCTTCCGGTCCGCCGCCCAACTCGCCTTCGAACCCCGGACCTACCAGCTCGTGCCCTTGCTGATGGCGCTTCGTCTATCAGCGCCGCGCCTGCTGATCGCGGACGATGTCGGTATCGGCAAGACGATCGAAGCCGGCCTCATTCTGCGCGAGTTAATGGATCGGGGTGAGGTGGAAGCATTCTCGGTGCTCTGCCCGCCACATCTCGTCGAGCAATGGGTCGGCGAGCTGAAGGCACGCTTCGGGATCGACGCCGTCCCAGTTACGTCAGGCACTGCAAGCCGCCTGGAACGCAGCCTGCCGCTCGCTCAGACGCTATTCGACGCCTATCCCTTCACGGTCGTCAGTCTCGACTACATCAAGGCTGAGAAGCGGCGCGAAGGTTTCGCTCGTGCATGCCCGGATTTCGTCATCGTCGATGAAGCCCATGCATGCGTGGGCACGCATCAGGGTCGGCAGCAACGCTTCGAGCTTCTTTCCGGGCTAGCTCGGAATCTCGAGCGACGGATGATCCTTCTGACCGCGACGCCGCATTCCGGCGATGAAGAGGCTTTCGCGCGACTTCTCTCGCTCGTCGACCCGTCATTCGCCTCGATGGAGTTCGAGGACACACGGTATCGCGAGCGCTTAGCGCGGCATTTTGTGCAGCGCCGTCGTATCGATCTCGTCTCCGGGGATTGGGATGAAGACCGCGCCTTCCCGAAGCATGAGACGACAGAGTTCGCTTATCGTCTGTCCGACACCCATCGGGCGTTCCAGGAAGCCGTTCTCGATTACTGTTTCGGGATCGTCTCCCGGGCAGGCTCTGGCCAGCGGGAGCGGCGCCTGGCCTTTTGGGGCACGCTGGCCCTAATGCGCTGTGTTGGCTCTTCGCCAGCGGCGGGCTTGAGCGCGTTGCGGAACCGCATGTCGAGCGAGAGCAATCGTCTCGAACCGCAGATTTATGATGATGACGGCGACGACGAGGACGCCGTCGATCTCGAACCGGGCACGCCCTTCGATGCCGATCCGGAGCTTCTTGCCCTTGTGAAGCGCGCTGAAGAATTGGTCGGCAAGCCCGATCCGAAGCTGGCGGCCTTGGTCGATGCGTTGACGCCCCTCATCAAGAAGGGCGTAAATCCTGTCGTCTTCTGTCGCTTTCTGGCGACGGCCGAGCATGTTCGTGATTGCCTACGCAAGGCCTTCCCGAAACTGACCATCGAAGCCGTCACGGGCGTTCTTACGCCGGACGAGCGGCGTGATCGTGTCGCCGAGATGGCGACCGCTGATGACGAAAAGCCGGTCCAGCGGATTCTGGTCGCCACCGATTGTCTGTCGGAAGGCATCAACCTTCAGCAGCTGTTCGATACCGTCGTCCACTACGACCTGTCGTGGAACCCAACCCGTCACCAACAGCGTGAAGGGCGGGTGGACCGCTTCGGCCAGCCGGCGGAACTCGTCCGTTCGATCATGATGTTCTCCTCGGATAGCGCCATCGACGGCGCGGTGCTCGAGGTCATTCTTCGCAAGGCCGAGGAGATCCGAAAGGCGACGGGCGTGACCGTGCCGCTTCCCGAGGAGCGCGGGCCGGTGACGGATGCGCTGATGGCGTCAATGATGCTGCGCCATGGCGTGCCCCACCAGCTGACCCTCGATCTTCGCCTCGACGATGGGGCCAAGGTGATGGAGGCGCGGTGGCGCGATGCTTCCGAAAACGAGATACGGTCCCGAGCGCGTTTCGCGCAGAATGCGATGAAGCCGCAGGAAGTCGCCCCGGAATGGGAGAAGGTGCGCACGCTCCTCGGCTCGCCGGCGGAGGCAAGGCTTTTCGTGGAACGGGCGATGGCCCGCTTCGGTGTACCTCTGGAAACCCGGAAAACCATACTCCTCGCGCATATCGATGCCCTCGACGCCGGCCTGCGTGAGCGGTTGAAAGAGCATGATCTGATCGGGTCGGTGCGCCTGGCGACTACCGAGCCGGCGCCGTCGGGCACTGCGCTGCTCACTAGGACACATCCTCTGACGGCCACTCTCGCTGAGTCACTGATCGAAGCGTCGCTCGATCCCGAATCCCTATCGAGTCTCGGCATCGGCCGGGTCGGCGCCTGGCCGACCGCCGCCGTCCAGCAACTGACGCGCCTCGCTCTCCTGCGTATCCGGTTCAAACTGACTGTTCATGCCCGCAAAGAGCGATTGCTGCTGGCGGAGGAAGCCGCACTCGTCGCGATCCAGGGCGACCGGATCGTAGCGGTAGGTGAGACCGCCCGGGAGTGGCTCAACACACCGGCCACGTCCGATCTTGCGCCCGTCGCACGCGACAGGTTCATCGCGAAGGCGAAGGAGGACTTGCCGAGCCTGCTCAACGGATCGATCGCGGACTTCGCCCGCTCACGCGCGCAAGAACTTATGCAGGACCACGCTCGTCTCCGCGCCGCGTCAGGCTCTGCTTCGCGCGTCACGGTGGAGGCCGCCCTGCCGTCGGATGTAATTGGCATGTTCGTGTTGATGCCGGGAGAGGCCTGAGTCATGGCGCGCAGGCCCGTCACCGACATGTCGGCTTGGCCCTCGCTCACATTGGAGGGCAACCTTATCGCGCCAGCTATGGTCGCGCAGATCGCCTCGCCGAAAGACAACGAAGAGACCCAGCAGGACTACCGGATTCGCAAAGGACTGACGATCCGAGAGGAGGTCTCGACCGCCTTCCGTGTCGGCCAATCCCATTTCGATGCTTTCTCGAAGCTTCAGAATCCATCGGCGGAAGCGACGCGGCGCTACGTGCGGGCCTTCTTGGCGGAAACCTTCGGCTTCGATGACCTCGCCCCCGCCGATAGCGCGATCTCCTTCCTCGCCGGCGACCGCGTCCCTATTGTGGTTGTACCGCCGTCCGAGGAAAAACTTGATCGGCGCAGCCCGACACTTTCGACCGACCGTTCGCGGTCCCCCGCCTTTGCGCTTCAGGACTATCTCAACGATAGCGACGACGCGCTCTGGGGCCTCGTGACCAATGGCGCAGTTCTGCGCCTCATGCGCGACAACGCCTCGCTGACTCGTCCAGCCTATATCGAAGCCGATCTTGCCGCGATCTTCACCAGCGAGGACGCCGCTTCCTTCGCGGTTCTCTGGTCCCTGATCCACCGCACGCGATTCGGCGTCGCCGGCACGCCTGTCACTGATTGCGCGCTTGAACGCTGGCGCGAGGCCGGCTCGCGCGAGGGCGAAGCTGCCCGCGACCGACTGGCGGCCCAGGTCGAAACCGCTCTCAAAGCACTCGGCTCGGGGTTCCTCGAAGCCAATGCAGACCTCGCCGTCCGGCTGAAATCCGGCGAGGTCGATCTCACCGAGTGGTTTAACGAGCTTCTGCGCCTCATCTATCGCCTCATCTTCCTGATGGTGGCCGAGGATCGGAACCTTCTTCACCCCGACACGGCAAGGTTGGAGGTCCGAAAGCTCTATGCCGAGGGCTACAGCCTCGCTGCACTTCGGGCGCAAGCGGCGCGCGCCGCCACCTGGGACAAGCACTACGACCGCTACGAGGGGATCAAGGTCGTCTTCCGCGCGCTTGCACGCGGACAGGACGCGCTCGGCCTGCCAGCGCTCGGCGGTCTTTTCGGCGCCGACAGGCTGCCGCATCTTGAAACCGCGCGCCTGCGCAATCGGGCCTTCATGGAGGCGCTGTTCCGCCTGTCCTGGCTCTCCGGAAAAACCGGCATGGTGGCGGTGAACTGGCGTGCGATGGAAACCGAGGAGCTGGGGTCGGTCTACGAATCCCTGCTCGAACTCCAGCCGCAACTCGGAGACGATGGGAAAACGCTTGTCTTCGCCTCGGAAGCTGCCGAGCAGAAGGGCAACCAGCGCAAGACGACCGGCTCCTACTATACACCGGACAGTCTGGTGCAGCTCCTGCTCGACACCACGCTCGATCCGCTGCTGGAAGAGCGGGAAGCCCAGGCAGCCGATCCGGCCGAAGAACTGCTGCAGCTCACCGTCATCGATCCTGCTTGCGGCTCGGGCCATTTCCTGCTCGCGGCGGCGCGGCGCATCGCCACTCGCGTCGCCCGACATCGCGCTGGTGGCATCCCTTCGGCCGCAGACTTCCGCCATGCGCTGCGCGAGGTTGCCTGCCGCTGCCTTTATGGTGTGGACCGCAATCCGATGGCGGTCGAGCTGACCAAAGTCGCGCTTTGGATCGAGGCTCTGGAGCCGGGGCGTCCGCTCGCCTTCTTCGATGCGCAGATCCGTTGCGGTGACAGTCTAATCGGCGTGTTCGACCGTGGGATGCTGCGGGAGGGTTTGCCGGATGAGGCGTACAAGCCGCTGACGGGCGACGACAAGGAACTTTCCCGTCGCTATGCCCGCCTCAATAAGGAACAGCGCGATCGGGCGAAGGGTCATCCCCAGCTGTTCAGGGATTGGTCTCCGCCCGGAATCCTGGCCGAGCGCGATCATAAGCTGAAGGATATGGCGCAGGACGATCTGGCGAGCGTCGAGGCGAAGGAGCGTGGTTTTGAGGCGATCCGGGCATCAGATGATTGGCAGCGCCTGAAAACAGCTAGTGACCTCTATATCTCAGCCAATTTCTACATGGCGGCGTACTTCACGCCGAAATCGGTCGGGACCACAGAAACGGACGCCATGCCGCTCACTGAGCATGTTTGGCAGGCGGCCGGCGGCCAGGCACCCGCGGAGCATCTACGCCAGGGGGCGACGTTGACCTCCGAGAAAGTGGGTGCCTTTCACTGGTTCATCGAGTTTCCCGAGATCATGGAGCGCGACGGCGGCTTCGATGTCGTCATCGGCAATCCTCCATGGGAACGCATCAAGCTTCAGGAGCAGGAGTTTTTCGCCGCGCGTTCGCCAGCGATCGCCAGCGCGCCCAATAAGGCTGAACGCCAGAAGCTGATCAGCAACTTGGAGAAGGCCGATCCCCAGAGCGCGAACAGCCGGCTGTGGCGGGACTTTGTCTTCGCCAAGCGCACGGCGGAGGCAGCGAGCGAGTTCGCTCGCTCGTCAGGCCGCTATCCGCTCACTGGCCGAGGCGACGTCAACACTTACGCTTTGTTCGCTGAGTTGTTCTCTCGCCTTGCCAGGCCGGCTGGGCGAGCCGGCGTAATTGTGCCAACTGGCATCGCCACAGATTCTACAACGCAATACTTTTTTGCTTCGTTGGTGGCTTCCTCGCGTCTTGCCTCGCTTTACAGCTTCTTCGAGGTTCGGAAGGTCTTCCTCGCGACAGATGACCGGAGTTCGTTTTGCCTGTTGACAATCGGTCGTTCCAATCAGGGCGCGGAGTTCGCATTCTCGCTGTTGCACACAGCCGACCTTGCGGATTCGGAACGGCGGTTTTGCCTGACCCCTGCAGAGATTGCGGCGATTAACCCGAATACTAAGACTGCTCCCGTTTTTCGTTCTCGTGCCGATGCGGAGCTGACGGCGAAGCTCTACTCCCACGCATCTGCGCTAATCGAGGAACGGCCACAGGAGGAAGGCGGCGACATCAATCCGTGGGGCATCACCTTCCAGGCGATGTTCCATATGTCCGGCGACTCCGGCTTCTTCCGCACGCCGGCGCAGATGGAGGCTGACGGCTGGCAACGCGGTGGCGCGGACTGGGAGCGCGAGACGCCGGCGGGCGTCGAACGACGAGTGCCGCTATACGAGGCCAAGATGATTCATCAATTCGATCATCGCTGGGCGACCTACGGCGCTGGCGCGAATGACGATGAAGAAGGCGCCCGCGATTGTACCCTACTCGAAAAGCAGAATCCGGATTTCGAGCCGTCGCCGCGTTACTGGGTGCCTGAAGACGAGGTCGTTTTGCGCGCCGCCCGCGTGCCGTCGGCATTGAAAAGCGCTGTCAGGCTGGCGCGAGGTGAAGGTGGGAAAGGACGCCGCAAGGCTAACATCGATGCACAGGAAAGCGGTAGCTCCGCGGCGCTCAAAGCGCTTGTTACCTGGCTGGCCGGCGCCATTCCTGCTCTTGAAGGAACGCCAACGCGAGAAGCCGACATCTTCCGCCTTCTCGGCCGCGGACACGATTGGCGTGGCGCGCTGAAAGTATCGTCCGAACGCTTTCTGCTCGATCCCAAGACACTCGCCGCCGCTGCCGAGATGCAGCGTGAGATGCCGCTGATCGCAGCTGATCTTACTCTTATCGCTGAAGGGCCAAAAAGCGCGCTTGCGCTTGCCGAACTCTTGATTGCTGCCAAGCAGCCACGCTGGCTCCTGGGGTGGCGGGACATTTCCCGGTCGACCGACGAGCGGACTGTGATTGCTGATGTGTTTCCGAAGATGGGAACAGGTGACAAAATACTGCTTATGCATCCGGTTACTGGGCCGGCGCAGACTGCCGCCATGCTTGCGATGCTTGACTCTTTGATCTTCGATTTCATTGCAAGACAGAAGTTTGGTGGAACATCACTGAAATATTACTATATGAAGCAGTTTGCGGCGCTACCTCCCTCGGCCTTCTCATCCGGCGATCTCGGTTTCATCAGCCAGCGCGTGTTGGAGCTGACTTACACGAGCCATGCCATGAAGCCTTGGGCGGAGGATCTGGGATATTCCGGTCAGCCTTTCGCTTGGAATGCGGACCGGCGCGCGCAATTGCGGTCGGAACTCGACGTCTTCTTTGCCAAAAAATACGGCTTAACCGAGGACGAGCAGCGTTACGTGCTTGATCCTGCTAAGGTCAAAGGTGCCGATTACCCCTCCGAGACCTTCCGCGTCCTGAAGGAAAAGGAAAATCGCCTCTACGGCGAATACCGTACCGAGCGTCTGGTGCTGGAGGCGTGGAGACAGACGGCGGCCCAGCTAGACGCGCTTTCTGTTTCTATCGAACTGCCGCCTCTCGAAGGTTTGCTGAATGGCGCATGGGCTTGGCCCGCAAGCGTTCAGCCTCGAGACCGTCTCCGCTACGCGGCACAGTACGCGCTCTGGCAGATGGATCCCGCGATCGACGAAGCGCGAATGCGCTTCGTCATCGCCTGCCTCGCTGAGCCAGTTCTGTTGACGCCTCTGCTCGCCACCAGCGACCGGGATCAATGGGTCAGGCTCGTCGGCTCCGAGGCGCAGCCGTCCCAGGGCACGGTGCGGCTTCGCCCCGCCATCAATGCGGCATGGCAATCGATGTTCGAGACGCTGCTGACTTCAGGTCAGTTGGAGGAGCGTACCGACGGGACGTGGACAAGGGGACAGCATTTCAGCGCGACGGGACTGCAAGCCGCCTCCGCCGATGCGCAGCGCGCCGCCTTCGCGATCCGCGCCGTGCGGAGCATGGATGTCGACAGCCTCACCGCTGCTGCAGCCGCACCCGAAAACAATGTGATATGGGCGAGGTTCGGAAGTGGCCGCTCAGGCTGACCTCTTCTCCCCGGCAATCCAGCCGCCGCAGGCGCCAGAAGGCCGGCCCGGGCCTCGGCTCTGGGTCCGCCGGCTCGCCATCTTCCGCGATCCTCAGACAATCATCCGCAACGTGCTGCTGAAGCCCGGCCTCAACATCATCTGGACGCCGGACATGTCGAGTAGCGGCAGCCGCGCCCTGGCGCACGGTAGCGGGAAAACCACCTTCTGTCGCCTGCTCCGGGCGTGCTTGGGTGAGCCCGCCTACGCGACGGACGACCAGCGATCGCGGCTCATGACGCGGCTTCTGAATGGCCTGTTCGCTGCCGAGATTCTGATCGACGGCGTGTGCTGGGTCGCCATCCGCCCCCTGGGGCTGTCGGGTGGGGAGTTCGTTGCCCAGGCCGATTCCATCGAAGACGCGATTGCGCGGGGACATAGTGATGGCGATCAAGCATCGGCCGACTCCATCATTGTCTCCAGCTTCTTCTCGGCGATAGCGGGAGCGACGCCGCCGGAGATCAGCCGAGACCACGTGTGGGACGTGCTGCGGGCGTGGCTGACGCGCGACCAGGAGTGCCGTCTTGCCGACATTCTCGCGTGGCGCTCGTCGCAGACCCAGACGCGCTCGCGCGCGCAGGTGTTGGGCGAGACAGCCAAGCTGACCATGGTGCGTCTTGCCTTGCGTGCTCTCGACGCGGAAGAGCGCGCCGCCGCCGCCCGCGAGCGGGAATTGGTGGCCGCTGTCGAGGACGAACGCCGTCGCCACACCTATCAGCAACAGCGATTTTCCGATGGCCTGAGAGCTGTGAGGCTGGCGTTGGGCGTCGACGACGACGTGGGCTTCGACGACACGATAGATCAGAAAGGATTGATCTCATTGGCCGAGGCGGCCTTGGCCGACGCCATGCGTGCCGATCTGCCGAAGTCGCCCGACGTCGGTTCGATCTTTGAGCGTTTGAAGGCGCTGAATAATGAACGTGACGAGTTGGTCGGAAGGCGTCAGGCCCTCGAGAAAGAGGTCGAGCCTAAGCGCCTCGGAGCCAGTCATCTTCGTTCGGAAGCAAGCCTTGGTGAGATCGATATTACCCAAGGCCGAATTAGGGTCTGCCAAATTTGCCGAGTCCAAGTGGACGAGGTTCTGGCCAAGGGTTGTGGGATTTCACTCGAACGATGCGACCTCCCGGCGATCAGGGCCGCTATTGCAGAGAAGCAGAAGAAGGCTGACGAACTGGACTCGGCGGCGAACGCCGCGGAGCAGGAGGCGAAGCGCATCGGATCCCTAATCCAACAGCTTGAGCCCAGGAAGCAAACGCTTGAGGAGGAGGCAAGGACGGCTACTGCCGCCGGCCGCGCCGCTCAGGCAGCCGCCAAGGCGGTGCAGGACCATGTCTACCGTGCGAGGCGCACGGTTGATGATGTAAGATCGCTCCGCGAAAGCGAGGTAGCAACCAAGCCGACGACGACGTCGACAGCGGCGCTGGAGGCGGTTCGCGCGCAGTTGGACGCCGGGCGGTCACGGGCGCGGGCAGCCATCAGAACCTTAGAGGAAAAGTACCAAGGGATCATGGCGACCTGGCTCCCGGAGGGAATAACGGGAGCCGTCAAGCTAGACGGCAACGGCCTGAAGGTCGATGCCGAATTCTCTGGGCGCGGCGAAGTTTCGACGGCAGCTTTGGATTCCTTGAAAATTGTCGCTTTCGACCTCGCCGCGCTGCATATGGCCGTTGAGGAGAAGGCGGACCTGCCAGCCTTCCTCATTCACGATAGTCCGCGCGAGGCCGATCTGGACGGCCAGCTTTACGCCGGCCTGTTCAAGCTTGTGTTTCAATGGGAGCAAGCGGCAGAGACTCCATGCTTCCAATACATCGTAACCACCACGACAGCCCCGCCGCCTGAATTGCAGGGCGATCGTTACGTGAGGCTCCAGATGAGTTCGACTCCGGCGGACCAGCGTTTGTTCACCATGGACATCTGAGCCCACCACGATGACGATCGATGCACCCCAATCCTTTATCGTCCGGGAGGAATGCCAGAAGGCCGCATCACAGAATGGCTTTCGTCGCATTCTAGGGGAAGAGGCTGGCTGGGCGGCCTTCGGCTCGACCACGGCGAATGGACAAATCTATCTGGGCGCAACAGGGCCGTCAGGGCCGTGGTATCTCGCTCTAGACCATCATGGCGCCATTGAGGAACTGGGCATACCCGCGGCTGATGTGGACGGCCCTGGCCGCGCTCGCTTCGCCTTCAACACGCTCGGCACACTTTATGGGGTGCTGCACCGTGTCTATGAACTCGGCGTCAGCCTGCCTGACGCACCGCTCATAGAGTTCGAGCATCGGATCGCGAACGTACCACGGACGACGGAAGCCGAGCGGCTGGTCGTGCAACGGATAGGGCAGGACATCTTTCGCGAGCGCCTGATGGATTATTGGCAGCGACGTTGTCCCCTGACGGGGATCTCGGACGCGGCCCTGCTGCGCGCCTCGCACATCATTCCGTGGGCCGACTGCGAAAGCGACGCTGAGCGGTTGGACGTACACAACGGTCTGCTGTTGTCGGCTTTGTGGGATGCTGCCTTCGACCGCGCGCTTGTGACGTTCGACGACGAGGGAAGGCCCGAGTTCTCGTCTGGGCTCAGCGAGCAAGCGCGCGCCGAACTGCGCTGGAGCGCCCCCATTCCGCTCACGGATGAGCATCGCCGCCGGCTCACGCGTCATCGCGAGCGGGCGCGCGGGCTTAGTCATGACGCGGGTCCGTGACGACCCAACCTGATCTCTGCGACTGCCGAAACCAATGCGGTGTTAAGCGCCAACATGGCGGCTTTAAGATGCGGCAGGCTGACATAGGCTTCGAACTCGATGGGTGCGTCCCCCGCGTCGATCGGCGTTCCGTAGTTGCCATACCGGAATGCGGTCGAATTTGGATCGATGGCAACCAACTCCTTCATTCGCCTCACAATCCAGATAGGTACGTCTTGCCCATATTTTTCTTTGACCATTTCTACGAAACCGTCGGTGAGGCCGGTCAAATCGTGAGTTCGCTTGGGAGCGGGCAGTGCGGCTTTGAGAATGAGTTCGCAAGAGTGCCGATAGAGGAATAGGGCTGCATTGCCGACCTGATAGTCGGCAATGCGCTTCTCCTTGATCGCGTCTACCAGCTCATTGGCGGCCGCGAAGTATTCCTCAGCAAGCGAAGCGGTGTTAGCCTGCATCATACCGCCGATGGCGAAGCCGTGCGGCCCAGACCATTCGTCCTCACGCGCGTGGTCCCCGGTAAGCTCCTCGAAGAGCGGGCGGGTCTTGGCCTCTTCAGTGAAGACGTCAGCGTGCATCACACGAACATATCCTTCAAAATCGCTTGGCCAGTGCGAGGAGTCTGGCCGTCTCTATCAGGAGGTCTACACTATCTGGACAACGGGCGGGGCAACTTGTGGTCGGGACTAGCTAGGCGGCCAGAAGCTGCTCTTCACCATTCTCCGGCTCATCCTTGCCAGCGGCCTTGAGGAGGAAGCGAGCGAGCGCCGCCTTTCGGGAAGCCCGGTCGAGCGCGTAGGCCGTCTGCGTGAATTCTTTCCCGTCGAGAAGGCCCTCAATGTAGCCGGCGATCGTGTCCGCGGCCATGATGAGGGCGGTGTCGAGCGCGTGAATGTATTTGCTGGTAACGGAGCCCTTCGAATGGCCTACCAGCGCGGCGATTGTCACCTCCGTGAAGCCGAGGTCGTTGCCGACGCTCGCAAAGCTGTGGCGCAAGACGTGGGGTGTAACGTCGGAGAGCGGCGAGTCCTTGAAGATCTGCTCCCAATGGTTTGGGAAACTGCCGAACGCATTGTCGTCGCCCAGTCCGGGGAAAACATAAGTTCCGGAGGCGGTTTTCCGACGCGCTTCAAAGAACTCAACGACTGGCAGCCCGATGGGACGGACTGAGGTCCCCTCCTTGCTATCGATGAGTCGCAGGCAGCTCCCGTCGGTGTCCGTCTCGGTCCACATAAGGCCGATCATCTCGCTGCGGCGGCAGCCGGTTAGCGCGATCTGACGAATGATCTCGACTGTCGTCGCGTACTTCTCGTCTTCCTCTGCCGTTCGCAGCATCTCGCCCAGCGTCCGATACTCCGCTTCAGTGAGCCGGCGGGTGCGGACATTGTCCTTCGGCTTCCGTAGCCCGTGCGCGGGATTGACTACGATGATGCCGGCTTCGACCGCGTAGGTGAGAATGCCACCGAGGAGCCCGACTGTACGCGTGGCCGTGCCAGCGCCACCGCGGACGATGGCCTTCCCGCGCAGTTTGTTGGTCTTGACCGAGACCCGCGTCTTGCCGGCCATGATGTCCTTCAAGACCTTGTTGATGTCGGCCTTGGTCAAGTCCTTCACGCGTCGCGTCCCAAGGAGCGGGATGATGTGCCGCTCGATGCGTCCGTTGTCCGTCACGACGGTCGTCGGCTTCTTGGGCCGCCCGCCTTTCCCAAGGATGAGCCCTGCGTTCAGGTCGTTGACGTAGAGTGTGCAGAGCTCCTTGACGGTAATCGCTTTGTGGTCGAGCTGGCGTTCCTCGGCGGGGTTGTCGCCCTTAGCAACACGGCCCAATTGGACCTTCGCCTCTTGCCGCGCGCTCTCGGCGGTCCAGAGGCCATGCAAGCCGATGGTGTAGCGGCGCGAGCGGCCCAACGCCCGATATTGAAGGACATAGCTGCGCTTGCCAGAGGCGAAGACGCGCAGGCCGAAACCTGGTAGTTCGTCGTCCCAGATGACGTAGTCCTTCCCCTGGGATTCGGCGGCGTCGACGAGCCGCTTCGTGAGCTTAGCCATGGGAATTCTCCCGTCCAAACTCCCATTCTCGCGTAAGCACCACGTAAGCAGCCGGACGCAAGTCGGAGCGTGTCCGAGAGTACGTCGGACGAGTCGAAATTTCAATTTGTTTAGTTATTACAGCAACATAGCGCATCGGAGCGAAACCCATCGAAAAGCGTCGAAGGGCAGGTTAAATTGCTCCGAAGGCAAAGGTCACACGTTCGAATCGTGTCGGGTGCGCCATTCTGCCAGGCGTACTGGTTGCATGGCGCCTTCTGTTCGTTGCCAAGCCGCGTGAAGACTTCGCCTGAAATATCGGCCCCCGCGGCCATGCTCCCTACTTCACAACCTCCATCATGATGCGGACATTGCCGTATGCTAAGCTGGATTCAGCAGCGAGGTATGGGAGCGGCGCTATGGGTAAGCGCTTCGAGGTTGGTGATCATGTCACCTGGAATTCCCAGGCCGGGCATGTAAGCGGTCGAATCATCAAAATCCATACGCGGGACTTGGACTATAAGGGCCATACGCACCACGCCAGCCCGGATGAACCGCAATACGAAATCAAGAGCGACAAGACGGATCACATTGCCCTGCATAAGGGTTCGGCTTTAAGGAAGGTCGGAAGCTGATCCGACCAGCCCCAAAGCGAATCCGTCGCCTTTCGAGGGGATCTTCGTCGCGGCAACATTCGCTGTACGGGAGGATCAGAACAGACTGACTTGATCGGGCGGATAGGTGATTGATGTCCCCTCGACCCGCGCGAAAGGCGTCAATTGGTGCATCCGGTAATTGGTTTCCGAGAGAATCTCGACCACGGGTACGCCGCGTAGATCAAGGGCGTCCGCAACGAGGGACCGGTGGCAGCGCCAGGGTACGGCCTCGGCGCACATGATGGCCGTGCGCTTTTGACGGCTCATCCGAATGAGCGTTTCAAGCGCCTCCCGGAAGGCGGCAGTCTGCATATAATCGGCGTAGCCGCGGAAGCTCTTGTTCCGCCAACCGGTATTGGGAGAGTCCTTCTGCGCATGGCGCAAGCCGCCCAGGGCTGGCATCGGCACATAGCCAATGCGCGCTGTAGCGAGGCTGCCGGCCAGTTCGTTGCTGTTGAATTGCGGATTGTGGCGCGACCGTGGCACCGTGCGAATATCCATGAGCTGCTCGATGCCGTAGATTGTCAGCAGGGCGATGAAATGCTCGATCGGCAAGGTCGAATGTCCGACGGTGAAGATCGCGCCGGCCGGCCAATACGCTTCTTGTGGCGACGGATGCTCGCTCATTGAAATCCATTCGATCTGGACATTGCTGGTGTCGCCATCAGCTTCCGATGGGCAGGCTATCATAGCTTGCCCATATCGTGCATGCCGGACTCACGCAATTTCAGGGCGCGGTGGGCTCCAGCGGTTCGGTCAGGAACAAGCTCACGCGCAGGCCGCCATGGGAGACCGGGCCGGCCGGCGGTGCGAAAGGCAGGCCGGTGGTCTTGGCCAGTGAGGCATCGGTCGTGATCAGGCCGATGCGCCAGCCGGCGAAGCGCGTGAGGAGTGTTTGGCCGAGCGACTGGTAGAGGGCATAGAGCGGCTTCTTGTCACCGATGCGGGTGCCGTAAGGCGGGTTGACGATGACGAGGCCAGGCGGTCCGTCGGGTGCGACGAGATCGCTGATGGCGTGCTGGCGGAACTCGGTCGTGGCGGCGACGCCGGCTCGCTCGGCATTGGCGCGGCTCATCTCGATGGCGCCGGCATCGCGGTCGCTGCCATAGAAGCGGCTCGCCGGCGCCGTACTGTCTGGCTTGGCCGGGCTTTTCTTTTCGCGCAGGCGTTGCCAGGCCTTCTTGTCGAAGGTGGCGAGCTGTTCGAAGGCGAAATGCCGTGAGCGGCCGGGTTTCAGGCCGGCCGCGATCTCCGCCGCTTCAATGACGAAGGTCCCGGAGCCGCACATCGGATCGAGCACGGGGACCGTGCCATCGAAGCCGCATCGGCGCAGGAAGAGGGCGGCCAGGGTTTCCCGCATCGGCGCCTTGGCGACGGCCTCCTTATGGCCACGTTTGTGCAGGGAGTCGCCGGAGGTATCGAGGCTGATGGTGCAGAGATCGTCCTCGATACGCGCCTTGATGCAGATATCGGCTTCAGGGGAAACGGGGGCACCGAGCGTCTCGCGGATCGCCTTTTCGATCCGCTGTGCCGCGGCGCCCTGGTGATAGATCCGGGAAGCCTTGCAGGAGGCCTCGACGCGGAAGGGCATATCCGGCCGGAGGAAATCGCCCCAGGCCAGTTTGCGGGCGCGCTTGTCGAGCTGGGCGAGGTGAAACGCCCGGAATTCGCCGATCCGCGCGAGCACCCGGCCGGCGCCGCGCAACTCAAGATTTGCCCGCCAGACGTCGGGCCAGCCACCTTTGACCGCGACACCGCCTTTGACGGCCCTCGGCTCCCGGAAACCCTTCTCCTGCGCTTCGGCGCAGAGCACGGATTCCAGGCCGGGGGAGGTTACGATGAAGATCTCGAAATCGTCGGTCCTGTTCATGACGCCTACATATCCCGGGGACGGCGGGCCAGCGAGGGATTTTTCCGTAAGTTATCCAGATCCGTGCCACTTGGAATGCAATCTCGACGGTGGCACGGACAATCGGGCGAGCCGGCCTTTGCGCTTGCATTTGGATATCGAGTCCAAATAAATTGATATCCAATCCTGCTTCTTTAGGTAGCCTATCTGTCGCCAAGACACGGCTCTGATGCCAAGACACCGGCGGAAAACGCTGGGAAGGGTGGGTAGGCGAGGGGAGAAAGCGTGTGAGCGGACGCTCGGAGCAGATAGCGGCGACCATTTGCGAAGCCATTCTGGGACATCGGCTGAAACCCGGTGCGAAGCTGGGGGAGCGCGATCTCGCCGACATTTTCCGGGTAAGCCGGATCGTCATCCGCCAGGCGCTGATTCGCCTGGCCGAAGATGGCTTGGTGACCGTCGAACGCAACCGGGGCGCCTTCGTCGCCAAGCCAAGCCTGGCTGAGGCCATCGAGGTCTTCGAGACCTTGACCATGGTGGAGCAGGGGGTGATCGCCCAGCTCGGCAATCGGCCGCGCATGAGCCTGCTGACGGAATTGCGCGCCAATATCGAACGGCAGAAGGCAGCGCTCGGCCAGGGAAATGAACAACTGGCCGGCGAATTCGGCCTGGAATTCCACGATCTTCTCGTCTCCCTCACCCGCAACCGGGTGCTGATCGAACTGCATGCGCAGTTGAAAAGACGCGCCCGGCTGCTCGAATCGCTTTATCGCTGCGACTTCGACCATTGCCAGCTCTGCGACGAGCATGAACATCTGGTGGCGCTGTTCGACCGCCGCCAATGGGCCAAGGCGCAGCAATTGCTGGATGAGCATTACCGGCTGGTGGCGCGCGGCTATCGCATCGAAGACGAGATCGTGCCGTCGCAGCCATTGCATTTGGCCTTCAATCCGCCGGCTCCGGAAAAACCGGCGGAAGAATCGGCCGGCAGCAAGACGGCGGTAATCGCCGCACGCTATCGGCCCAACGGAAAATCATCGCACCGGATCAAGGGAGACGCCTGATGAGCAAGTTGAAATCCTTCATCGAAGAGATGCCGAAATGCGAATTGCATGTGCATATCGAATGGACGCTTGAACCGGAAATGAAGTTGCAGCTCGCCAAGCGCAACCATATCAAGCTGCCCTACAAGAATGAAAAGGCGGTCCGGGATGCCTATGATTTCGACGACCTGCCTTCCTTCCTGGCGGTCTATTACGAGGGCATGAGCGTCCTGCTGACCGAACAGGATTTCTTCGATGTCACCTATGCCTATCTCAAGAAAGCACGCTCGCAGAACGTGCGCTATACGGAGATGTTCTTCGATCCGCAGGCGCATACGGCGCGTGGCGTCGCTTTCGATACGGTGATCCGCGGCATCCGCCGGGCGCAGCGCCAAGGGGAGATCGAGCTTGGCATCCATTCGCAGCTGATCCTGTGCTTCCTGCGTGACTGGAGCGCGGAATTCGCGATGACGACCCTGCTGCAATCGCTGCCCTACAAGGAGTGGATCATCGGTGTCGGCCTCGATTCCGATGAGAAGAACAACCCGCCGATCAAATTCGCCAAGGTCTTCAAGCGCGCGCGGGAGGAGGGCTATCTCCTCACCATGCATTGCGACGTCGATCAGGACAATTCCGTCAGCCATATCTGGCAGACCCTGCGCGATATCGGCGTCGACCGCATCGATCACGGCGTCAATTCGCTGGAAGACAAGAAGCTCTGCGACGAAATCAAGCGCCGTCAACTGGCGCTGACCGTCTGCCCGATCTCCAATGCCTATGTGACCGACAGCGCGAAATCCCAAGCGATCGCCGCGATGCTGGAAGCCGGCATGCGGGTCACGGTGAATTCCGACGATCCGGCTTATTTCCCGGGTTATATGACCGAGAATCTGAAGCGCGTCTGGAAGGATGTCGACATCGGCAAGCCGGAGCTGGTCCAGCTCACGGAGAATGCTTTCGAGGGTTCCTGGTTACCGCGCCAGTCCAAGGACCGTTATCTCGCCGAATTGAAAGCTTACGCCGGCTAAGCGGCGGTATCACCAGCAAGCAATCGAGACGCGGCCTGCCATCCAATGGCAAGCGCTCCGAAGGGGAATTTTGTCGATGGATCTAACGCAGCGGATCAAGGCCGGCCGCGCCGAATTGAAGGCCCATGTCGTCATCAAGGGCGGCAAGCTGGTCAATGTGGTTTCCGAGGAAATCTATCCCGCGGATATTGCCATTTACGGCGACCGGATCGTGGCGACCGGCAAGGTGGACAATTATATCGGCCCAAAAACGAAGATCGTTGATGCCGGCGGCAAGTATCTTTGTCCCGGACTGATCGACGGCCATCTGCATGTCGAATGCTCCAAATTGTCGATCACCTCTTTCGCCAAGGCGGTCGTGCCCATCGGCACCACCTCCATCATCTCCGGCCTGGACCAGATCCTGGTCGTCGCCGGTTTGCAGGGCGCGCGCGAATTCCTCGACGAGGCGAAGGCCGGTCCGCTGAAGGTCTTCTGGGGCGCCCCGTGCAAGACGCCCTATACCCTGCCGCGCTCCAATGTCGGCCATTATTTCGGCCCCGAGGAACACCGGATCGCCCATACCTGGCCGGAATGCATCGGCATCTGGGAGACCGTCCGGGAATTCGTGCAGGAACTCGACCCCGATGCCCTGCAGGCACTGGAAATCGCCGAGCAGAATCGCATGCCGGTCTTCGGTTGTTCACCGATGGCGCGCGGCACCAAGCTCAATTCCTATCTCAATGCCGGGGTTCGCCTCGATCATGAGAGCTATACGGCCGACGAGATGCTGGAGAAGCTGCGCAACGGCATGTTCGTGGTGATCCGCGAATCTTCGATCTCGCATTTCCTGGAGGAAAACCTGCGCCTCGTGACGGAAATGGGCATTTCCGCAACGCGCCGGATCAGCTTCTGCACCGACGACGTGGTGGCGGCGGATATCCTGAAGCGCGGCCATCTCGACAACATGGTGCGCATGGCGATCGCCATGGGGATCTCGCCTTTGACTGCCATCCAGATGGCGACCATCAATTCCGCCGAGGCCTATCGCATCGATCATCTGGTCGGCTGCATCGCGCCGGGCCGTATCGCCGATATCTTGATCGTCGACGATCTGCGGCAGTTCCGCATCGAGCGGGTCGTCACCAATGGCCGGCTGGTTGCAGCCGATGGCAAGCTGACCGCGCCGCTCAATCCGCCGGCACGCGCCGCGCATCTGACCCAGACCTTCAATGTCGATCCCATTACCCCGGCGGAGATCGCCGTCAATGGACGCGGGAGCGGCGCGCAGCAACCGGTCCTCGCCATGGCGGTGACGCCGGATCAGATTTTCGTACGCAAGCGCCGGGATGTGACTTTGCCGATGCAAGGCGGGCTGGTGCAGGCCGATATCTCGCAGGACGTGCAATACATCACCGTGGTCGAACGCTATGGCCGGACCCGCAACCGGCCGACGGCCTTCGTCTCGGGTTTCGGCTTGAAATCGGGGGCGCTGGCGACCTCGACCGCGCCGGATGACAACAATATCGTCTGCGTCGGCGCCAATGCCGAGGATATGGCGGTGGCGATCAACCATCTCATCGCCAATAATGGCGGCCAGGTGGTGGTCGATAAGGGCAAGGTCGTTGCCTTCCTGCCGTTGCCGATCGGCGGGTTGGTCGCCGATATCGAACCCGCCGAGATGGCGCGGATCGAAGAGGAACTGGATGATGCGGCGCGGTCGCTGGGTTGCCGCTTGCCCTGGCCCTTCATGTATATGTTCGTGCTGCAGATCACCGCGATTCCGGATTATGCCATCACGGATCTCGGACCGATCGATTGCCTTGCCTTGAAGGTCTTCGATCCCGTGGAAGCCGCTTTCTGAGTATCAAGACGACCAACATTAGGATCCAAAAGAGTCGACTGGGAGGACAGGATGTTGAAACGTATAGCGACTTGTATCGCCGCCTTCGCCGTCAGCGCGATGGTCGGCACGGCCTCGGCGGAGTCGCCGACGAAATTGCACATCGCGGCCGTGTTATCGGCCGGCAAGGAAGCGCCCTGGGAAAAATCCCTGATCGATTCCTTCAACCGCATCATCGCCGCCAAGCCGCATGGCCTGGAGATCTCGGTCGATTACACCGAGAATGTCTATGACAATGCCGAGGAAGTCTTCCGCACCTATGCGGATACCGGCGATTATGACATCGTCTTCGGCGACACCGCCTATGCCGATGCGATCGATAAGGTGCGCGGCGATTTTCCCGATACCATGTTCGTCATGACCGGCTCCGGCAATCGCGGCCTCGGCGGCAATGCCTATTGGATCTTCATCCACAATCACGAGCCGACCTATGCCATGGGCGTGCTGGCCGGCAAGATGACGAAAAGCAACACGATCGGCGTGATCAGCACCTTCCCGGCGGAAGACACCAACGACCAGATCAATGCTTTCATCGCCGGCGCCAAGGAAGCCAATCCGGCGACCAAGGCAAAGATCACCTTCATCCAGTCCTGGTTCGATCCGCAGAAATCGAACGAGGCGACCACGGCCCAGGTGGCGGCGGGCGCCGACCAGATCTTCCAGATGTCGGGCGCCTTCGAGGTTTGTCAGCAGAAGAAGGTCGGCTGCTATGGCAACTATATCGATGTCTCGAGCGCGGCGCCCGATGCCATCGTGGCCTCGGTGGTTGCCAAATGGGATCCGCATCTCAACTGGCTGATCGACCAGTGGTGGCAGGTGAAGACCAGCGGCGACAAATTCAACACGCCGACCGAGCCGGTCTGGTTCGGCTGGAAGGACGGGGCCGGGGAGATCGTCGTCAACAAGGCGCTGCAAGACAAGATTCCGGCCGATGCCAAGGCGGCGATGGACAAGGCCGCCGAGGAGATCAGGTCCGGCGCCAAGAAAGTGCCGCTCGATCTGTCAGAGCCGAAAGCTGACTAAGCCTTTGGCGGCGTGGAAGGATATAGGTGTAGCCGGGGGCGGAGCATGAACATGCCCGTTTCCCCGGCTCACGCGGATACCGCCACACCGCGTTTGCAGGTGCAGCGCCTGACGAAACGGTTCGGCGCCTTGGTTGCGAATGATGCGGTTTCCCTGACGGTCATGCCCGGCGAGCTGCATTGCCTGCTGGGCGAGAACGGGGCGGGGAAATCCACCTTGTCTTCCTGCCTTTACGGTCTTTATCGGCCGGATGAGGGTGATATTCATGTCGACGGCAAAGAGATGCGTTTTGCCTCGCCGGCCGATGCCATCGCCGCCGGCATCGGCATGGTGCATCAGCATTTCGTCCTGGTGCCGACCTTCACCGTTCTGGAAAACATCATCGTCGGCACCGGTTCGGGTTGGCGGTTGCCGGCGGCCGAGGCGCGGCCGAAGATCGAGGCAATCTGCCGGCGCTTGTCACTCGCGCTCGATCTCGATGCCGAGGTGGGCGACCTCTCGGTCGGACAGCAGCAATGGGTGGAAATCGTCAAGGCGCTCTATCTCGGCGCGAGGCTGCTCATCCTCGACGAGCCGACCGCGGTTCTGACGCCGCAGGAATCCGCGCTGCTTTTCGCCAGCCTGCGCAACATGCTCGCCGACGGTCTGTCGATCATTCTGATCTCGCATAAAATGAACGAGGTCATGCAGGCCGACCGCGTGACGGTCCTGCGCCGCGGCCATGTCGTCGGATCGGTACGCACGGCGGAGAGCAGCCGCCATGAACTGACCACCATGATGGTCGGCCGCGCCTTGTCGGCGATTGAGGCCGGTGAACGCAGCCACGACGGCACCACGATTCTCTCCGTGAAGAACGTCTCGATGCGCGATGAGCGTGGGGTCTCGCTGCTGAGCGATGTTTCGCTTGATTTCCATGCTGGCGAGATTCTGGGGCTGGCCGGCATCGCCGGCAATGGGCAGCGCGAATTGTTCGAGGCGATCTGCGGGCTGCGCCCCATCGATGCCGGCGAGATCATGCTGGAGGGGCAAAGCCTCAATCATCGCAATCCGCATGAGATCTACCGCATGGGTGTCGGCCATGTGCCGGAAGACCGCTTCAAAGATGGCCTGGTGCCGGATTTCTCCATCGCCGAGAACCTGGTGCTCGGCGATCACCGTGAAAAACCCTGGCGGCAGGGCCTGGTGCTGGCCACCGGCCGCCTGCGCGAGGCGGCGGATGAGGCGATCAGGAACTTTTCGATTGCCTGCAATGGCGCCGAAGCAATCGTCCGCCGCCTGTCGGGCGGCAATGCGCAAAAAGTCATTTTAGCCCGAGAACTGGCACGGGCCTCGCGCGTGCTTCTGTGCAACCAGCCGACGCGCGGCCTCGATGTCGGCGTGATCGAATATGTCCATCGGCAGATTCTGGAGAAACGCGATGCGGGCGCAGCGATCCTGCTGGCCAGCGAGGAGCTGGAAGACCTGATCGCGCTATGCGACCGCATCGCCGTCATCTTCCGTGGCGAGATCCTGGCGGTGCTGCCGGGCCGGCAGGCCGATATCGCCGAAATCGGGCGGCTGATGGCCGGGGGCACGGATATGCAAGCCGGCGATCAGGATGGCGACCGGAATGGTGCCAGGAATGGCGACCGGGGGATGAGCAACTGATGGCAATAACAGCGGTCATGGGATATCGCATCGAGCGGCGGTCAACCCGGTCGCCTTTTGCCTGGGCGCTCGCGCTGGTTCTTGCGGGCGCCTGTGCGCTGCTGGTCTGCGCCGGCCTCTTCATCGCTGCCGGCGCCGATCCCTGGCAGGCTTTCGCGGCCCTGCTCAAAGGCGGCCTCGGCAGCAAGCGCGCCATTGCCGAAACCATGGTCAAGGCGACGCCGCTTATTTTGACCGGGCTTGCCTGTACCATCGCCTTCCGCGCCCGGCTGTGGAATATCGGCGCGGAGGGGCAGGTCTTTGCCGGCGCCATGTTCGCCTATTGGTGCCAGAGCGCGCTGGGCGATGCGCCGGCCCCCGTCCAGATCGCGATGATCGTCATCGGCGCCTTGATCGGCGGCGCTTTGCTGGGCGGGTTGGCCGGCATCCTGAAAGCGCGGTTCCAGGTCGATGAGGTGATCTCGACGGTGATGCTGAACTACATCATCGTCTATGCCTTGTCGCTGTTGCTGCAGAACGGACCCTGGACCGAGGCCGGGAGCTTCTTCGAACAAACGGCGATGGTGCCGGATGCCGCGCAATTGCCGGTCATCCTGGCAAAGACACGCCTGCATCTCGGCTTCCTGTTCGCCCTCGTCGCCGCGGCCGTCGTTCACGTCATGCTGCTGCGCTCATCGCTCGGCTATGAGATCCGCGCCGCCGGTTCCAATCTGCGGGCGCTGGAATTCCAGGGGGTGAAGATCACGCGGCTGATCATCGTCGTGATGGCGATCAGCGGTGCCGTCGCCGGCCTTGCTGGCGCGTTTGAGGTTTATGGCGTGCAGCACCGGCTGAAAAGCGGCACCCTGGGCGGCCTCGGCTATACCGGCATCATCATCGCGATCCTCGGACAGCTCCGGCCGATAGGTGTGGTCGCCGCCGCTTTGGTCTTCGGCGTCCTGCTCAACGGAGCGACCTTGATGCAGATCAAATCCGGCGTGCCCTCGGCGCTGATCTATGCGGTCGAGGCGATCATCCTGATGTTCTTCCTCATCGCCTGGGCCGCCAGCGAGTTCCGGCTGCGGAGGCTGCACCATGTGGAGTGATCTTCTTAATCTGGGCATCATCGTCAGCGTGCTTGCCGCCACCATCCGGATCGCGACACCGGTCCTGTTCTCCGCCTTGGGCGAAGTCACGGCGGAGCGGGCCGGGGTCTATAACATGGGGATCGAAGGCACCATGCTGATGGGCGCCTTCATCGGCTGGCTGGCGACCTATGAAAGCGGCTCCTCGCTGATCGGCCTCGCCGCCGCTTTGCTGGCCGGCGCGGTGATGAGCCTGATCTTCGCTGTCATGGTGATCAGCCTCAAGATCGACCAGATCGTGACCGGCCTCGCGCTCAACCTGCTGGGCTCGGGGCTCTCGACCTATTGGCTGCGCGCCGCTTTTTCCAACATGGAGAAGGTGCCGGGCATCACCGTGCTCCGCACCTGGCCGGTACCGTTCCTGTCGGATATCCCGGTCGTCGGGCCGGTCCTGTTCAACCAGGGCGCCCTCACGTATCTCGCCTTCTTGCTGGTGCCGGTGATCTGGCTGTTCCTGTTCCGCTCCCGCCTCGGCCTGGAGATCCGCTGCATCGGCGAAAACCCGAAGGCGCTGGATATCAAGGGGCATAGCGTCGCTGCCCGGCAATATGCGGCGGTCATCTTCGGCGGTGCCATGGCCGGGCTGGGCGGTGCCTGCTTGACGATCGCATCGACGGCGCATTTCGTGCCCGATATGGTGAATGGCCGTGGCTGGCTGGCTTTGGTGATCGTGATCGCCGGCGGCTGGCGGCCGGGCTGGATCCTGGCGGCCGCCTTGTTCTTCTCGTTCCTGGACGCATTGCAATTGCAGATCCAGGGGGTCGGCATAGCGATCCCCTATCAGATCCTGCTGGCGCTTCCCTATATCGCCGCGATCGTTGCGCTGATGATCCGCCGGCGGGCCAGCCGGGCACCGGCAATGCTGGGTGTTTCCTATCGCCGCGAATAGCTGAAGATAAAGGCGCGTCCGAGGCCGCTTGCGTCGAACGCGCCTGTGCCTTAATTGCCGAGGCTGAGCTGCGGGAAGAGGTCGCGGCCTGCTGCTTCGAGAACCGCACCCGCCCGCACCAAAGCTGCGGCCGATTGCAGGTTCGGCGCCATGTAACGATCGTTCTCCAGGAACGGCACCTCTTTGCGCAAGGCGGCGATGACCTGGGCCAAAGGCTTGCTGGTCTGCAAGGGCGCGCGCAACTCGACGCCTTGCGCTGCGGTCAGCAATTCGACGCCGACGATGACCGAGAGATTGGCGTTCATATCGATCAGGCGCCGAGCCGCATGGGCCGCCATGGAGACATGGTCTTCCTGGTTGGCGCTGGTCGGCGTGGAATCGACGCTGCAAGGGGCGGCGCGCTGCTTGTTTTCCGACATCAGCGCCGCAGCGGTGACCTCGGCGATCATGAAGCCGGAATTGACGCCGGCAGCCGGGCTCAGGAAGGCCGGCAGGCCGTAATTCAGCGCGGGATCGACCAAGGTGGCGATGCGGCGTTCCGAGATCGAGCCGATTTCGGCGACGGCGAGGGCGATCTGGTCGGCGGCGAAGGCGACCGGCTCGGCATGGAAGTTCCCGCCTGAGACGATGCTGCCGTCGCTGGTCAGGACCAGCGGATTATCGGTCACGGCATTGGCTTCGATCTGCAAGGTCGCGCCAACATTGCGCAGCAGGTCGAGGCAGGCGCCCATCACCTGTGGTTGGCAGCGCAGGCAATAAGGATCCTGCACGCGGGTATCGTTGATCCGGTGCGAGTCATTGATGGGCGAGCCCTGGATCAGCGACAGCAGCGTCCCGCCCGCATCGATCTGGCCGCGATGGCCGCGCAAGGCATGAATTTCCGGCCGGAAAGGCGAGAGTGAGCCCATGGCGGCATCGACGCTGAGCGCGCCCGTGGCGAGGGCCGTGCAGGCGAGGTCCCAGGCATCGAACAGGCCGGCCAAGGCCATGGCGGTGGAGCATTGCGTGCCGTTGATCATCGCCAGGCCTTCCTTCGGCCCCAAAATGATCGGGCTGAGGCCGGCGGCCGACAGCGCTTCGCGGCTCGCCATGCGGCGGCCTTGATGCACGGCCTCGCCTTCGCCCAGCATGGCGGCGGTCATATGCGCCAAGGGGGCGAGATCGCCCGAGGCGCCGACCGAGCCCTGGCCCGGTACCACCGGCAGCACGTCGCGCGCCAGCATGTCTTCCAGAAGGGTGATCACCGACCAGCGCACGCCGGACGCGCCGCGACCGAGCGATATCAGCTTGAGGGCCATCATCAGGCGGACGATGGGGGCCGGCAAAGGCGCGCCGACGCCGCAGGAATGGGAGAGGATGAGATTGCGCTGCAGCAGCTCGGTTTCCGATGGCGCGATGCGCTTATTGGCGAGCTTGCCGAAACCGGTATTGATGCCATAGACCGGCGCATCGCCGCTGGCGGCCCGCTGGACCAGGCGGGATGAGGCTTCGATGGCCTGTTGCGCGGCCCGGTCGAGCCGCACCTTCGGTGCGTCCCGATAGATCCTGCGAAGCTCCGCGAGCGTGACGGATCCTGGCTGCAAGGTGAGTTCCACCATTTTCATCTCTCCGGCTGCTTTGTCGTTTAATGCGGCCTTCTTCGGGCATCGGTCGTCGCGGCGCCGACGACGCCATGCCCCGTATTCTAGCTCGCCGCCGGACGCTATCGGCAATCGGATATTTTGTACAGACAAAAAGATCAGTCAAATTCGTTAATTTGTCGAAAAATAAGGAAATAGGCTACCTGGCCGCCACATAATGTGCGGTCATTAACAGAAGCTCGCTCTGCTTGCTGCGGGCATCAGCGGGAAGTCGAGGGGTGGGCCGGGTCAGCCCTAGTACCAGTCCTGGCCGGTTTCCAGGTTGAACCTGCCTTTGATGGAAAACCGGTCGCCGGGATAGACCATGTGGACAAAGGTGATCGGCTTGCCGCGATGAAAGGTCTGGCGATCGACCACCAGGCAGGAGGTGCCCAGTTTGACCCCGAGTTTCTGCGCCAGTTCCTCGGTCGCATTGGTCGCCCGGATCGCGTGATCGACTTCCGACCAGGGGATGTTCAGCAGGAGCCATTTGCTGGGCGGGATATCGGCAAAGCTCTCCTGCTCGATATCGGGAAAGGTGTCGTAGTTGATGTAGCGGGTCTCCAACTGCATCGGCAGGCCGTCGGCCAGATGCAGCGTTTGCAGATAGAGCAGCTTGCTGCCGGCCGGGAGGGCCGACCAGAGGATGCCGTTCTTGCCGTTCCTGACGATCTTCCGTTCCAGGATGCGGTATTCATAGACCTGGCTGCTTTGTTCCAGCTCGTCGGCAACATCCCGAAGCGGAAGGACGAAGCGTTCCTGGAACTGCCAGGAGACGACCGTGCCGGCGCGCCGGTTACGCTCCACCAGGCCGTGCTTGGCGAGTTCGGTGATCGCCTTGTTCACGGTCTGGCGCGAGGTCGAGAAGATATCGGTGAGTTCCGCTTCGGATGGCAGTCTTTCGCCTTGCTTGTAGCGGCCCTTCAAAATCTGTTCGGTGACGGCGCGGCCGATCTGCTTGAACAGAGGCCCCTGGCCATCCAGCACGAATTTCGGCGGTTTTTGCATTCTATCGTCGGTCTGCCCGTGGCTGCGCCGGAAGCGCCATGTCGAATCCCCTCTTGTGCCGGCCCAGAATCGGCCGTTTTTGCCGGGGGATCAAGCCTCGTTCGTCGCCGGCTGTTTCGGCCCGGCCCCGCTGCCGCGCGATTTCAGCAGATTTTTTTCGACGCTTTCCAGATGCACCCGCATCGCTGCGGCGGCGCGTTCCATGTCGCGGTCTTCGATCGCTTCAACGATGGCAGCATGTTCGGTGAAGCTATGGTGATCGGCATCCGGCTTGACCTTGTTCGCCCGCAGGCGGCCCCAGGCAACGGCCCGGCGGACCGCATTCAAGGTATCGAGCAAGGCCAGCATGAGCGAGTTCTGCGTCGCCTCGGCGATGATACGGTGCAGGCGATTATCCCAGGCCTCGTATTGCCGCCAGCTTTGCGCTTGTTTCATCCTGACGAGGCAACTGCGCATTTCCGCGATCTGCGCCGAGGTCGCCATCAGCGCGGCGACGCGGGTCACTTCCGGTTCCAGGAGCAACCGCGTGCGCATCACCTCGGTCGGATTGGTGCGCCGGGTGATGGCGGCGATATCGGCCATGGTGTCGATCGGCCGGCTGCCGATGAAGGTCCCCTTGCCGACATGGCGCCAGAGCTGGCCCTCGGCTTCCAGCACGGCCAGGGCCTTGCGCAATTCGGCCCGGCTGGTGCCCAGGGTCTGGCACAGCTCCCGCTCCGGCGGCAGCCGGCTGTCGAGGGGAAGCTGCGACTGTGCGAGATAGGCGCGCAATTGCGTCAGGGCGCCGCCATGCTCGCCAATGGTCTGTCTCGAAGTCGCGTGTTCCGAAGCCGATAATGTCATGTTGGTCCAACCAATTTCCTGATTGGTTTTAGACTATCTATCATCTCTAGCACTCATTCAACGATAATATTTGAGTTTCCGGGTTGACTCTCCTTGCAACCAAATATAACCAATTCTAAATTGGTTAGGTAAAAGTCCAATAAGGATGACTCGTGTGGGGAGGATGACATGTTCAAACAGGTCAGGAGCATCACGCGTTGCTGTTTCGCCCTTGCGATGGCGGCAGCGGTATTCGGCGCCGTCAATCTCGGCGCGGTAAAGGAAGCATCTGCGGCCGATCCGGTCCGCGTGGCCTTTGGCGACATCGCCACGGTGGAATCGCTCAATTTCCTGGTCGCGCTGGAACGCGCCAAGGCACGCGGCCTTGACGTGCAGGTCACCTTCTTCAAATCGGAAGATGTCGCGGCCCAGGCGGTGGTTGGCGGGCAGGCAGATGTCGGCGTGGGGACGCCCTATGCCTTGCTGCAAAAGGTGAAGGCGCCGATCCGGATGTTTTTCCAGATGAGCACCCTGCGCTTCTATCCGATCGTCAATACCGAATACTATAAGACCTGGAAGGATCTCGACGGCCAGGAGGTCGCGGTGCATTCGCGCGGCTCCGGCACCGAAGCCATCATGAAGCTGATGGCCCAGCGCAATGGCATCACCTACAGTAATATCAGCTACGTGCCGGGTTCCGAAGTGCGCGCCGGGGCGCTGCTGCAGGGCAATGTGAAGGCGTCGATCGTCGATGCCGCCGGGCGTCGCATGATCATGGAAAAGGCGCCGGGCAAGTTCGCCGTCCTGCCGGTCGAGGATGTCAATGCGACCGACGAAGCGCTCTATGCCAATACCGATTTCCTGGCGAAGAATGCGGCCTCCATCGACATCCTGGTCGAGGAATTGCTGAAGACCTGGCGTGAGATCAACGCCAAGCCGGCCAGCGTCGCCGATCTGCGGAAGCAATATAATCTCCTGGCGGACCTGCCGGCCGATCTCGAACCGGAGATCGTGCCGTTCTATGAGGAGTCCGTGGCGGCCGCTACCTTCCCGGGCGATGGCGGCAGCGAGGCATCGGTGAAGGACGATTTCGCCTTCTATGCACTGGCCGGCCAGTTGCAGGGCGATCCGGCCAGCCTTCAGGTGGCGGATTTCTGGACCTTCGAGCCGCTGAACCGCGCGCTCGACAAGCTCGGCCGGCAGTAGGGGGCTGCCGCCGATGGAAGCCAGGCTTGATGGAACGGCTGCGGCGTCACCACCGCCAGCGATTGCCAATGCCGAAACCGGCCATGGCAGGACGTTGCTCTGGTGGCGCCTCGCCTCGATCGCCCTTTTTTGCGGCGCCTGGGAAGTCGCCGGGCGAATCCCCATCAACCTGGCTTTTCCGCCTTTCTCCGATTGCGTCGCTGCCTTCTGGGAGATGCTGTCGGACGGCTCGCTGGTGAAGGCCTATTTCTCCACCTTGCAGCCATTGGTGATCGGCGTTCTCGCCTCGGCCGTCATCGGCGTCTCGGCCGGCATCGCGATGGGTCTGCGCAAGGGTGCGGAATGGATCGGCGCACCAGCTTTCATCGTGCTGCAGGCGGCGCCGGTTGCGGCGCTGATCCCCATGATCACCTTCGTCTACGGCATCGGTCTGACGGCTAAGACCCTCGCCGTCTGTATCCTGGCGCTGCCGGTCATCGCCCTCAACAGTTACAAGGCGGTCAGCAACGTCAATCCGTCGCTGGTCGCCATGTGCCGCTCCTTTCTGGGATCGCGGCCGCAGCAGATCTGGAAGATCATCATTCCCGATGCCAGCCCGGTCATCTTCGCCGGTTTGCGGTTGGGGATTTCCGCCGGCTTCGTCGGCGTCATCCTCGCTGAACTGCTGATCACGCCGACCGGCGTCGGCGATCTCATCACCTATCACCGGTCGGTGGCGAATTACGCGCATATGTATGCCGTGATCGCCTCGATCATCGTTTTTTCGGCGGTGACGCTCGCTGTCCTCCAGCGCATCGAGACCACCTTGTTCCGGCCGGAAAAGAGAGGGGAGTGACATGGTTTCCGCAAGGCGCATGCCGACAACAAATATGAGCGTGGTCCAGCCGGATCGGTCGGGAGAGATCATGGCGCAAGCCGGTAATATCATCGCGGACAACATTGTTGAGGTGCGGCAGATCAACAAGATCTATCCCGGCGGGCTCTTGGCGCTGCAGGATATCAATCTCGGCTTCCCGCGCGGCGCCCTGACCACCTTGCTGGGGCCCAGCGGTTGCGGCAAGACCACCTTGCTGAAGATCATCGCCGGCCTGCTGGACGCGACTTCCGGTGAGATCCGGGTCAATGGCGAAGCGGTTGCCGGGCCGGGGCCGGAGCGGGCTTTCGTCTTCCAGGATTTCGCTTTGATGCCCTGGGCGACTGTATTGCGCAACGCGGCCTTCGGCCTGGAACTGCGCGGCATGCCAAAACGGCAGCGGGAGCAGATCGCCCGTGATTACATCGCGCAAGTGGGGCTGACCGGATTCGAAAACAAATACCCGCATGAGCTTTCCGGCGGCATGCGTCAGCGGGTCGGTCTTGCCCGCGCCCTGGCGGTCAATGCCGATGTCCTGCTGCTGGATGAACCGTTCTCCGCCGTCGACGAACAGACCCGGCGAAAGTTCCAGGAAGACCTGCTGCGCCTGCGCGGGATCGAGAACAAGACCTTCATCTTCGTGACGCACAGCATCGAGGAGGCGGTCTATGTCTCCGACCAGATCATCCTGCTGTCGCCGCGGCCGGGGCGGGTGTCGCAGATCGTCGCGCCGAAGATCGACCGCTCCGGCACGCCGGACGAAATCCGCCGCGACCGCCAATATCTCGATACGGTCGAAGAGATCTGGCAAGGCCTGCGGCAATATGTCGATTGAGGCGCTGTGATGACACTGTTCGGCATTCGCATTCCGATGATGGCGTCACTTCTCCTCTGGTGCATCGCCTGGGAAATCATCGGGCGGTCAGGCGTCCTGATGCTGGTGCCGCCGTTCAGCGGTGTCCTGGCCAGCCTGGGTGACTTGCTGAGTTCGGGAAAATTCTATACCGCGACCTGGACGACGCTCAGGTGTTTTGCCATCGGCATGACCTTGGCGGTCCTGGCAGGGATAACGCTGGGCGTCCTGATGGGGCGCGTGAAGGCAGCCGACAACCTGATCGGCATGTGGGTCAATGTCTTTGTCAGTGCGCCGCTTTCCGCCTTGATCCCGGTATTGATGATCGTCTTCGGCATGGGCGAGGCGACGATCATCGTTGCCGTTTTCCTGTTCGCCGTCTGGATCATCGCCTTGGATACGCGCGCCGGCGTCAAGCATGTGACGCCGTCCCTGATCGAGATGGCCCGGTCTTTCGGCGGCAAGCGGATCGATATCTACGCCAAGATCATCCTCTGGGCGGCCTTGCCGGAAATCCTCGCCGGAATCCGGCTCGGCCTGATTCGCGGTGTCAAAGGTGTTGTGATCGGGCAGCTGCTGGTCTCGATCATCGGCTATGGCGAATTGTTTGAACTTTATTCCCGGAATTTCCTGATGGAGGAATTCTGGGCCCTCACCATTCTGCTCTTCGCTTTTGCGATGCTGTTGGCCGAGGGAATGGAGCTGCTTGAAAAACGCGTCGAGTATTATGCAGGAGTTAGGCAATGACCGTGATGACTACCAGTGTCGACTATATTTTTGCACCACCGGCAAATCCGGTCTTGCCGGTCCGTGGCTCCAGCAAGGTCTTTCCGGTGCACCGGATCTATTGCGTGGGGCGGAATTATGCGGAGCATGCCATTGAGATGGGGCATGATCCGAACCGCGAAGCGCCGTTCTTCTTCCAGAAGAACCCGGATAGCCTCGTCCTGTCTGGCGGCGATTTCCCTTATCCAGATAAATCGAATGACGTTCACCATGAACTCGAGATGGTGGTCGCATTGAAATCCGGCGGAAAGGATATCCCCGTCGGGAAGGCGCTCGATCACGTTTTCGGCTATGCCGTCGGGCTCGATATGACTCGGCGTGACCTGCAGGGCGAGGCGAAAAAGGCGGGTCGGCCCTGGGAAGTCGGCAAGGCTTTCGAACAGGCGGCGCCCTGTTCGGAAATCGTTCCGGCCAGCGAGATCGGCCATCCCAGCAAGGGCAAGGTCTGGCTGAAGGTCAACGATGTCCTTAAGCAGGAAGGTGACCTCAATCAATTGATCTGGAAGGTGCCGGAAATGATCAGCTATCTTTCCGGTCTCTTCGTACTGCAGGCCGGCGATCTGATCTATTCCGGAACGCCCGCCGGCGTCGGCCCCGTGAAGCGCGGCGATACGTTGCTGGGTGGTGTCGATGGCATCGGCGAGCTGCGCATCCGCGTCGCCTAACAGGCTTTGGGCGCCGACCGCCTAGCTGAGACGGTCGGCCGATTTTCCGATCGGATAAAGGCGCAGGCTGCTGGCCTTGGCGGCAATGCGGATCGCCGGCCGCTCGACGAGCCGGTGAAAGACCGTCGCAGCCAACATCGAGCCGACCAGAACCAGCAGGCCGGCGATGATCGCGGCCAACCAATGCGGCCAGGATCGGCTCATGGCGATATAGGCCGAGCCGCCGACCGACCAAAGAAGCGGAATGTGCAGAAGATAAAGCCCGAAGGAGACGCGGCCCAGATAAAGGGAAATCGGCCGGGCGAGGAAGTCCTGCGCGCTGCGGGACAGGATGACGCCGCCGACGATCAGCAAGGACCGGGCCGTCCATTGGCTGAGATGGCCGGCCGGGTCGGCGATCTCACCGAGCCGCTGCATGAGCGTCGGCAGATGTAGATCCAGGACAGGATAGACGCAAGTCGCAAGGAAGATCATGCCGAGGCCGGCGATGTCGCTCGGTATCCGGTAGCGCTCATCTCGGGTTGACAGCTGGCGCAGGTCGCTGATGGCGACGCCGATTGCAAAAAGCGCACAGAAATTCAACAGCCAAGCCGGCGGTGCAATCAACGCAGCGCCCGAGAGCGCGCAAGCGGTGAGCCGGGCGAAGCCACTGCGCACGAACAGGCACAAGGCGAATACCAGGATGGAGCCGAGAAACTCGACCCGTATTGTCCAGAGGATCGGATCATGCAAGGGCGTGCTGGGACCGATGAAAGCGCCGAAGATGGCCTCGTGCAGAATTTCCAGCAGGTTCGGATGATAACCCGGCGGAAACAGATCCCGAATCCAGCCCGATCCGGTCAGCCGGCCGGTTTCGACGGTGCGGTCGCCGAGCAAGGCGAACAGCGTCAGAACCAATATGCCGGCGGCGACGATCGGCAGGCCGAGGCGCAACCAGCGTTTTACAATCAGGCTGGTCAAGCCGGATATCGGATTCTGAATGTCGGCCTTCCGCAGCCCCTCGGCGAGGACGATACCTGAAAGGATAAAGAAAATGGCGACGGCAAGTGGTCCGTCTACCAGAAAGGAGAACGGCCCGAGAATAGGCGAGATCGCATCTCTCTTTCCCTGCAATTCCGGTGCGAAAGTCAATTCGAGATGATGGAGAACGACGACGAGTGCCGCCCAGCCGCGCAACCCATCGAAATAATGCAGGCGGCGCATGAACAACTCCCTCGTGCCGACTTCATGTCAGATTGTGTGTGAGCCGCAGGACGGTGCGACAGCCCGTCAGGTGCGATAACCCACCGCGCCCCTTCGGGCCGCTCGACATGAAAAACACTTTCCGGCAAAGGCGGTTTCACGCAGACACGTGCTCGTGAACGAGACCGCCCGAAAGGCGTCAGTCTGACGATTGTGTGATCACAGGAGGTCGAAGGAGATCGGCACCCGTATGGTTGCCTGCATGTCTGGCGTGTCTTCCGTTACGCCGAATTCCATATCGAGATTCACGCCGACATCCGGCGTGAGGCGATATCCCATACCGAAGAGCAGGGAGCCGAGATGCAATTTGTTGGACTTCTCGGTCCGTGTACCTTGATCACTTGTAATTTCCGTCGTGCTGCCAAAAATGAGGCTGTGTTTATAGCCGAGGCTGAACGAGAAATTGTCGTTGACGGCGAAACCCATGCCGACCGCTACGCCGACCGAATCACCCGGGTCAACTTCGCCGACTTCCACCTCGCCGATCTCTTCATGGACATCGTCCTTGACGTTCCACTGATAGCTGAGCGTCGCGAACAGCACCGCCGGGTCGGTGGGATAAAGCACGGTCAGGCTTGGTTCCAGACTGAAGAAGCCGGAGCCCGTCGCCAGTTCCTGGTCGACACCCTGCTCGTCGCGATCGATGTCGAACGGCCCCTTGCCGGTGGGAATGGTCAGGCGCAGATTGCCGACAAGATAAGGCGGCCGGTCGGTGATCTGATAATGGGCGGCAACCTCCACATCGCCAATGTCGTTGCCGTCGAGTTTTCGCTCGCGTTGAAGGTCCGGTTGCCCGGCTTGCGGGACAAGAAAGGTCAGATTGTCCTTGCGGTAGACATAGGGAACTTTTACCTCGACCTCAAAATCCCGTGTGACGCCGTAGCGGGCCGTAATGGCCGGCGAAATCAGGTCGCGGTCGACATCGGATGCTTCGATGACGCCGATCAGGACCGTTTCCTGCAATTCGATGCCGCGGAAAGTCAGATTGTTGTTGGTAGAATGCGCGTATTTGATCGATGGCTCGACAACTAGATGCCCCTTCGGGGTTAAGACGCCACCTACATCGGAGATCACCTGAATTTCCGGCCGCTTTTCCTCCGGCGCGACACCGACTGGTTCCGCGGGCGTGGCACTGTCCGATGCGCCGCCCGATGGTGCGTTTCCCGCATTTCCCTGCGGCGCGCCCGGTGACACGCTCGCTCGGCCGGGACCGGCTTGTGCGGTATTGCCCGGCCTTGGCGCCGTGGTGCCGGCGCCGCGAATATCCTGCAGCGTCATCGGACTGAGCATGCCGAGTTTCTGCTGTTGTTCTTCGATGACGCGCTGCTGCCCCTGGATAACCTGCTGTTGCTCCCGGACTGCTTTTTCCAGGGCCTGCAGGCGCTGCTCGATCGTCGCGATGCTACCGTCAGCCAGCCCGACGCCGGAAAAGATGACCTGAGAGAGACAGGCAAGGCTGATTATCCCGAGCTGATGTTTCATAAGACGGCCCCCAAAGTCAGTATCGATCGCGCGCGCCCCATCAGCCGCGATCTGCAGAAAATTCGGTGCGTATCACGACGCGCCTACTGCGCCATGACGACGCCGCCGATGGCGGCCGCCATGGCGCGCGCCGTTGCGATATCCGTCATCATGTTGTTGTTGAGCTGGCTGAAGTTGTTGATCGTCAGCGTGCCCTCGACTGTCTGGCTGATCACGCGGTCGGGTGCGCCATTGGCCAGCAAGGCATTCATCTCGCCGGCGGTGATCTTGTTCATGGTGACGGAGACGCCGCTGCCATCCTTGATGACGATACCCATGCCGCCATTTGACCCGTTCAGCTGGATATTCGTTCCGGCCAGTTGTGTCGGATCTCCGGTAAACTCGCTGGCGATGGAGGAGTCGTGGATCGTCGTCGTATGACTCAACGAGCCATCCTGGTTCATCGAAAATGTCGTCTCGGCGACGAGGGCACCGTTGACATTCAGATGAACGATGGCGCCGAAGTCAAAATCGACACCGGCGACCCGGACCCCGCCGCGCAGTCTTCGTAACTCGTCATTGCTCAAGGCTGTGAGATCCTTGCCGTAGACCGTACTCAGATTCTCGGAAGCCGCGAAAGCGGCGGGCGCAAGGGCCGCGGTTGAGGCGAGCAGGATAGCGGCCGCCGATAGGCGCGAAAAACGACGCGGGGGCTTGCCGATGAAGCCATGCTGAAATTCGTTGCATCCGACGGACGACATGTCCGGCCTCCATCTAAAAAACGTTTGTTCCGCCACCGCCGGGAATCATGACGTTGTAGACGCTCAGGCCTCCGCCCCGGAGAGCCGTTCCCAGCGGTGATTTGGGGCGGCCTTTCCATTCGTCGCTAAGGTTGTAATGGCGGCGCCCAACATCATTGGCATTGTGGATCGCAAAGATGATTCCATCCTTCCACTGCTTCATGAATTCATCTTCGTCCATTACCTTCAGACCCCGCGCGGGATCGCCGATCAGGACATGGCCGTCCTGAATGCCCTTGAGGACGACAAAATGCTTGTAGTTCTGCCATTCGATCAGGACGATGACCGGCACGCCGACACGTGCCACCTTGTCCAAGGGGACGCGGAAACCATCGGCATGATAGCCGAGCGATTCGAGATATTGCTTCATCTCAAAAAGCGAGAAGCCTTCGCGGTTGATCTTTTCCTTGTCACCCATTTCATACATGGAGACGAAGACTTCATGCTCCGTCGTCGGTCTCTCGAAGTGATAGGTCAGAAGCGTCGCAAGCGCCGCCGAGCCGCAGGAAAAGTCAAATTGCTGCCGCACGACGGTGCGGAACGGAATATCCCGGTAGCTGACGACACCGACACTGACGCGGCCGTCTACGCCGGACGTCAGTTGTACATCCTGCGCATTCGCCGTGCCGGAGACGTAAAGCGGCAACGATAGGGAAGCGATTGTCGCAATAGCCATTGCTTTACCGAGACGTCGATACATCGACGCGGCGACCGATTGTAGTCGGTTGTCTCGGGGTAAAACCCGTGCGGTCGCACCAACCGTTCTCGATTGGTACGGTGCGATCTCCTGCCTCGACATATCGCGCCCAGCGCCTCCCAGACGGCTATTCGCCGATCGACTTCTCGTTGTCAGTGCAGCACAACATTCAGCGACATGATGCCTTGCACGTTGGACATCGGTGCCGAATTCATCACGACATTGTTCATGCCGTGGATGTCCTGGAAAGCACCCGCGCTCACCGTAATCGAGCCGGCTGGAGCATCTCCGCCGATCGAATTATTGTGATTCGTCGCGTTGGATTCCTGGTTCGAAGCCGACGTACTGGTATTGTTATGTGAGTTGGACATCGCCGGGTCGGTCGGGGCCTGCTCGGCCGGTTCTTCGCCGCCGCGAATGGTGGTCAGATCCGATACGGCAAGGGAGGTTCCAAAGGAATCCTCTGCCTGCGCCACCGCGCCGCTCGCGATCAAACCCGCAATGCACAGCGAAAGAACGGCCAGCCCCTTACGCCCGCGCGCCGTGACCGAATCGTTGACGATCATAACGTGCCTCGCAAAAAGAGGAAGAAGCCGGCGACGTGGTACTCATGAACTGGCTAAGCATCCTGGCCCTTGGGGGTATGCCATTGATGGATGCCTGAAAGCCAGATGCATGAGTACCACTGCGGGATCGATCTCGTGATCGTCCCACCTCGGTCGACAGGCGGTCGAAACCTGCCGACAGCTCGCCGGAACTTCCGAAGAGTTAGATTGTCAGGACTGCTGGTTACTGGCCGATAGTGACTGTGCCCACTGCTGCCACCGATGTCGCCTGCTGCGAAATGCTGGCAGTGCCCGAATTCGCGGAGACATTGGCTACGCCGGAATTATCGCGGACATCGCCGGTGGTCGCGTTGCCGGAAAAGACCGGGATCGCCAGACCGGCGAGATCGAGACCGACAGCGGTAGCGCTCAGGCTTTGATAAGAGACGGCATCGTTCTGCACGTTGTATGATTCGCTGTAGGCCGCGCCGAGAGCGGCGTTCGCGCTGCTGTTGACTGTCGTTGTGTTGTTATCAGAGAACACGTTTTTCGGGTTGGCCCATGCGCCGGACGCACCCAACACACCAAGCGCCAGAACCGACGCCCCGATTAAAAGCTTCTTCATGATTATCTCCTCCTGAATTTTTGAATGAATGCCGGCACGACGCTGGCCGGCCGCGCAGTGAGCCGCCGCTTTTGATCACGCGGCTTTTAGGCTCAACTACGCGGGTATGAAACCATCAATCGCAAAGATGCGTCATCACTCAAACAAATGAGGTAACAAAAATTTCCAAACTCGCGTCTTCTCGGCTCGGCACATCCCATAGTGTTGATGTTGTCGACCTGCATCTGCGCAGCTGCAGAGATCGTTCCTAATGCTGTCGCGTCCTTGTTCGCATATTCTTCTGTTGTTGATGCGGCAAGAAATCGGAGAACTGAAATGAAGTCGATCGTCATCGCATTGAGCATCGGCTTGATGACTCTGCCGATACCGGCGATCGCACAAGATGCCTTCGCAGCCTATCAGAAAGGCGATTATGCCACCGCTTATAAGGGCTTTGAGAGTTTGGCATCGCAAGGCAATGCCAATGCGATGAACAATCTCGGCATAATGCTCATGGGCGGACAAGGCATTAAGAAGGATCCGATGGCGGCGGCGCAATGGTTCCAAAAGAGCGCGGAAAAGGGACAGCTCGACGCCATCACCAATCTCGGCACGCTCTATGAACTTGGCCAGGGCGTGCCACAAAACTACGCGCGCGCGGCGGAACTCTATCGGGCCGCGGCGGATTATGGAATCGGCAATGCGCAGTACAATCTTGCGCAGCTTTTCGAGGCGGGGAAGGGCGTGCCGAAGGATCCGGCGCAAGCCTATGTCTGGTACAGCCTGGCGGCGAGAGCTGGTGATCAAGACGCTGCGGCCGCAAAGACCAAGCTGGAGCCGATGCTGGACAAGACGTTGCACGGACAGGCCGAAGCCTTTGTGCGGAACTGGAAGCCGAAGCAGGGATGAAATTCGGCCGCGCTGACGCTGCGCGGATAAGAGCGGCCAGCCGCTTCCAGCGCGTCTGCGAGGGAACCTTCAGGGCCGGTAAATCTCTAGAGTGCGATCGTCTTTGAGGAGAGACGGATTCACGTTTTAGGCAAATCGCAAAGCGATTTCGTCTAAAACGATCCGGCTCTAGGGAGCGCGAATGGCGACGAGGGCGCGCAACAGCAGGTGAACCAGATCGGCCTGGCGTTCGACGCCGGTTTTCTCGAATATATGCCGCAGATGGGTGCGCACGGTGTTCAGGCTGACATCGAGTTGCTCGGCGATATCGTCCAGATGTGTGCCATTCGCGATCAACCCCGCGACCCGGGCTTCCGCGGCGGTCAACCGGAACAGCCGGCAAAGCGCCTGATCGTCGATCTGCACTTTCTGGTCGGGATTCAAAATAAAGAAGACCGTATGTACCCGATCCTGGCCTTCGGCCAATATATCCCAGGTCAGCAAAAAATAATGCTGTTCGCCCATATTGGGCGGCAGGCTTAAGACGTGGGGCCGCGTTCCCTTTCCGGCGAGGCGTGCCGTTTTGGCGCGTGACAGGATATAGGTCTGCATATGACGCAGCAGCGACCGGGCCTCGTTCACCGCGCGGCGCGCATTCTCGTTCATGGAAAGGCATGTCGCATGTTCATCGAAGAAGATGATCCCCAGCGGCAGCCGATCAAGCAGCGTTGCGGCGGTGTTGACGCCGGCGGACAGGCGGTCGATCAGAAGATGGAGATGGAGACTTCGGGCGATATGCGGCAGCAGCGGCTGGAGTTGAAATTCATCCGTGATGGAAAAGCCGGGCTCATGCTGGCGGCCAACGGCAATATAGCGCAATGCGCCGTCGTGACGGCTGCAGAGGCCGATCAGGGCTTGTGTCATACCCAAGTCATGGAACAGGCAAGGCTGGTCGATTGATATTGCGGTGACTGAGGGCGTTTCCAGCGTCAGCAAATGCTGAAGCGTGCCGACCGGCAGCGCCGATCGCATCGAATTCTCAGTTGGCGGCACGCGCCCGCCGGCTCCACTATCGGTATCGGCCGATTGAGCGCTTTCATCCGCTTGAAGATGAAAAGCATGCAGGTGATCAGCTTCGTCACCGGAGGCGAAGGTCGCGATGGTTGCGACATTGCCGTGCAATAGGGGGGTGACGTGGCCCAGGAAACGCATCCAGTTCTGCGGCGCGCCGGTCACATCATAGAGGCTGCTCAGCAGATCGCCGCCATCATCGGGGGCGGCATAGCCCTGTGGGTCTTCTTGACGCTCCGGCGCTTCCATCAAGTCGCGCTTGAACAGAACAGTACGCATAAGTCACCCCCATCTGTGCGGCACCAAATCGTCTGAACACGCAAGCCGCCTTCTCGCATCTCTTTTTGCTGCGTGATGATGGAACTCAACCGATTCCCCCAGGGTGATAAATTTTCGACCTATGGTGTAGTAACTCTATCCGGAATGCAGCACCTTGGAAATAGGAAGCCATCCCGGAAAGGTCGCTCGCGCGTCACGAAAGCCAAATATGTGCCTGTCCTACAAGGATTATCGTCTGATATTGTGCGACGGAATGACGAAGAAGTGGCGCAAGATACAGCGATAAATTTATATACACTCGGCGCCGGTATAAATGGACGAAAAAAATTAAACTCGTAATAAGAGTATTCTCGTGAACCCGAGCTGGGTCGTAATTAAGGTGAATTAATTAAAATTTGCCTCACTCTAATAGAAGATTTTAAGGATTGATTGACCATATCTCGATACGCCTCCCCGTGAAAAAATCAGTTTCACACACATCAATATGATCAGCGATTTCGTAAACGGCCAAATTTGCGGCAGCTGAATGTCAGCCAAGCGGACAAGACGTTCGCAAATGGAACGCGTAGTTATTGATGATACCGGCGGCTAACGTGAAAAGGTTCTTGAGAAGGACCAAATGCAAGTAGGAAAATCTGGTTGTCACGGCATATTTTGGGCTGGATTTGCAGGGGAAGGAAGTCTGGCGCCGATAAAAGCGCTCTTGGATGGCTTCATATCCTAGCTTTAGGTTGTAATTCTGCTTTTCTGGCCGAGAGCGACGACGGCGGGCCGCAGAATTAGAATGGCAGCCCTCGCACGGTCGGTCAGACACTGTGCGAGGGCTGTGGTAGCAGCTTCTATCCCAGCATGAGTTGGTTCCAGCTCTCCTCGTATTCGCGGGCGTATTTTTCCGCCTCTTTCTCATTGAGGATCAGCATGTCTTTGATGTTGTCCGGTGCCATGACCAGAATTTTCTGCGTCTCGGCATCGCCTTTGGCGGCGGCATCACCCAGGACTGGGCCATAGGTCTTCAGAGAAAGAAGCTTGCTTTGCGGCTCGATCCCCAGAGCATAATTGATGATCTCATGGGCCATGTCACGATAGGGTGTGCCCTTGGGAATGACCCACCAATTCGCCCAGGCAATGCCGTCTTTATATGTATAGCCGATCGGCGCGCCTTCTGCGGTGGCGGCGAGGACGCGGCCGCTCCAGGCAGATGACAAGGCCAGCTCCCCCGTTGACAGCAGCTGCGGCGGTTGCGCGCCCGATCCCCACCAGACTGAAACATTCGGCTTGAGCTCTTTGACTTTGGCCAAAGCCATCTCGGCCTTTTCCTTGGTCACCGGGAACACTTCGTCCCGTTTCACGCCGGCGGCCAGCAGGGCGGCCTCGTAATTGTAGTAGAAATATTTATAGAGGCCGCGCGGGCCGGGGAAGCGCTTCACGTCCCAGAAATCGGCCCAGGATTGCGGCCCGGCATCGGCGGGAAAGGCCTTGGTGGACCAGGCGAAGATCGTCGCGCCGGTGGATGTGGCGACCCCGTGGGACGCCACGAATTGCGGCGGCAGTGCCTTGGCATTCGGGATCTTGCCCATGTCCAAGGTGTCAAGGAAACCGTCCCTTGCCCCCTGCCAGACGGTACGCCCGCCGACATCGACCAGATCCCATTCCACGTTGCCGGCCTGGACCATGGCCTTGATCTTGGCCGTTTCCGTCGGCGACGTGTTGTTGATGGTGGTGCCCTTCATCGCCGCAAAGGGATCCATGAAGGATGACTTTTCGGATGCGGACAGCGCACCGCCCCATGATGTGAAGGTGAAGGGCCGATCGGCCTCGGCCCATTTTGGGAAGCCAGCCAGACCCAGCGCCGTGCCCGCGCCCAACCCCGCCAACAGAAAATCACGCCTTTGCATTGTTTCCTCCCTTTCGTGAGATTGTCGCTTTACCGGGCTTCCGGTACCACGCGCAGATGTTCATCCTGCCAGTTCACGCGGATCGTCGCGCCACGCGCGACCGTCCGTCCCGTCAGTTGGCGCAGCCATAGCTGCTCGCCTGCCGGCAATTGCAGGCGCAGCGCCGTCAATTCGCCAAGATAGACGACTTCCGTCACCGTGGCTTGGACCGGGCCGGCATCATCCAGAAACAAATGTTCCGGCCGGATCAACAGCCGCACGGCCTGTCCCGATGCCAGCGGCGACGGGCTTGGTGCAGCGACCTGCTGCCGCAATGCCGGCACCTCGAGCAATGCCCGGCCGGCTTCCTGGGATACCAATTTGGCATCCAGCAGATTCGATTCACCGATGAAACTGGCGACGAAGCTGTTCGCCGGATTGGCATAGAGATCGGCGACCTTGCCGATCTGTTCGATGCGGCCATTGCGCATGACCGCCACCCGGTCGGACAGGATCAGGGCCTCTTCCTGGTCATGCGTGACATAGAGCGTGGTGCGGCGGTGTTCCTCATGCAAGCGGCGCAGCTCAAGCTGCACGTTGCGGCGAAGCTGCCGGTCAAGCGCGCCGAGCGGCTCATCCATCAGCAGGACATCCGGCTCGATCACCAGAGCGCGCGCCAAGGCAACGCGCTGCTGCTGGCCGCCGGAGAGATTCTGGATCGGCCGGGCGCCATAGCCGGCAAGTTCCACCAATTGCAGGGCAGCCTCGACGCGCCGGGCAATTTCCGCCCCCGGCAGCCGGCGAACGGCCAGGCCATAGCCGACATTTTCCGCCACTGTCATATGCGGGAACAACGCATAGCTTTGGAACACCATGCCGATATTGCGATGCCGGGCCGCGAGGCGGGTTACATCGCGGCTGCCGATCCACAGACTGCCGCCGCTCGGCTCCGCATAGCCGGCAATGAGATTGAGCAAGGTAGTCTTGCCGGAGCCCGACGGCCCCAGCAAGGTCAGGAACTCGCCGGCTTCAACGGAGAGATCGGTCGGTTGCAGGGCCACCATCTCATCATATCGTTTGGTGGCGCCATCGAAGCGCAGAGGCAGGCCAATGCCACTCATACCGTTACTCCATTGCGTTTGGTGCCGATCATTCGGGCGAGAATGAAAAGGATGCCGGCGAGCAGGATCATCAGGGTTGCCGCAACGGCGACGACCGGGGTGAACTCCAGACGGATCGATTCCCAGATCTTGACCGGCAGGGTCTTGGCGCCATAGCCGGCCATGAAGACGGCAATGACGACTTCATCGAAGGAGGTGATGAAGGCGAAGACGGCGCCACCTACCAGGCCCGGCACGATATTTGGCAAGGTGATCGTGCGGAAGATGGTCCAGGGCGTGGCGCCAAGGCCGGCTGCGGCCTGCAGCCATCGGGAATCGACGCCGCGCAAGGCAATGCCGATATTGATCACGACGAAAGGCAGCGCGAGCGCCGCATGGCTGAGCGCCATGCCGATCCGCGTTCCGTTCAGGCCGATATCGAGTGCGGTGCGATAGATGGCAACCGCGCTGACGATCACCGGCACGATCATCGGCGCCAGGAAAAGGCCCGTCATCGCCGCGCGCAGGCGTGGCGGCAGACGTTGCAGCCCGATCGCCGCCGGCGTCCCGGCGGCCAGCGCGATCAGTGTCGCGAGGACGGCGATCTGAATGCTGACCCAGAGGGCGCTCTGCCATTCGATATCCTGGAAAAACGCCTCATACCAGCGCCATGACCATGCGGTCGGCGGGACGGTGATGAAGCTTGCCTGGTTGAAGGATGTCGGAATGACCGCCAGGATCGGCAGGACCAGAAACGCGATCACGAGATTGGCGCTGGCATAAGCGATCCAGCGCAGGCTGGGAGATAGCTGGCTCATTTCGCGAACATGCCCTTGTCGAGCGGCAATAGCCGCATGGCCAGGCCCATCAGGACCAGCACGATGGCCAGCAGGATGATGGAGCCGGCGGCGGCGAGGGACCAGGCGAGGCGATCGGTGACGAAGCTGGAGATCAGCATCGACAATGTCATGGCATTGGCACCGCCCAGCAATGCCGGCGTGATGAAGAAGCCCAGGCAGAGCAGGAAGACGAAGGTGCCGCCGCCGAAGAGGCCGGGCAGGCTGAGCGGCAGATAGACGCGGCGGAAAGTGTCGAGCGGTGCGGCGCCGAGGCCGTCACTGGCCTGCAGCAACCGCCGGTCGATGCGATTCATCGCCGAGAACAATGGCAGCACCGCATAGGGTAGCAGCACATGGGTCATGCCGATCAGCACGCCGGTTTCGTTGAACAGCAAGGCCAAAGGCTGGTCGGTGACGCCAAGACCCATCAGAAAACGGTTGATCGGCCCATTGCGTTCCAGCAGCAGCATCCAGGAAAAGGTGCGGACCAGGACGGATATCCAGAACGGAAACAGCACACCGTACAGCATCAGCATGAAGCCGATGCCCTTGAGGCGGGTCAGCACATAGGCGACCGGCCAGGCTAGCACGAGTGTCAGCAGCGTAACGATGACGGCCACGATCATCGTATTGCCGAGGACCCGCTGATAGACGTTGCTTGAGAGCAATGTCCACAGGCTCTCGAAGCCGCCTGCCTCGCCGGTGAAGGCCAGCGCCAGCAGGCGGCAAAGCGGCACGACGAACCACAGAAGCAGGAAAGCGGTCGCCGGAAGGATCAGCAGCAGGGCGTTGAGACGGTCACCCCGCACGTCACACCCATCCGGCGTAAGTCTCGAAGCCACGCTTGCGAATCTGCCCGGCGATGACCAGGCGCTGGATCTCCGATGTGCCTTCCCAGATCCGGTCGACGCGGATATCGCGATACAGCCGTTCGACCGGATTTTCCCGCATATAGCCGCGGCCGCCGAGAATCTGCAGCGCTTTGTCGATCACCCGGCCCGCCATTTCCGAGCAATGCAGCTTCAAGGCGCTGGCGCGGGCGTGGACCAGCTTCCGGTCCAGCTTCCGGTCGATCTCCCAGGCGACGCGATAAAGCATGGTCTTGGCGGCGAAGATCTCCACCGCCATATCGGCCAGCATGAAGTCGATCGCCTGAAAATCACGGATCGGCCGGCCGAACTGGACGCGATTGGCGGCATAGTCATTGGCGATTTCCGCGGCGCGAATGGCGGCGCCGACGGTATGCGATGCGATTTGCAAACGCGCTTCCACGAACCAATCCTTGGTCAGCTCGAAGCCTTGGCCGACTTCGCCCAGGATCTTGTCGGCGCCAAGTTCGACATTCTCGAAGCGCAATTCGGCATGATCGAAAGCGAAATTATGCATGAATTTCGGCGAGCGCAGATGCACCAGGCCGGCTGCCGGCTTGTCGACCAGAAACAGCGTCGGCTTATCAGGATCGCCATCGACATGCGCGTGGACGATGATGAAATCCGATGCGTTATAGGATGTGACGAACCACTTCTCGCCGTTCAATACCCAGCGATCGCCCCTGCGCGTCGCGGTCATTTCGACCTGACGGGGGTCGGAGCCCGCATTTTCCTCGGTAATGGCGAAGCAGCCGCGCCGCTCCCCCTGGCAAGACGGCTGCAGATAGTCACGCTTCTGCCCGTCGGTGCCGAATTTGAGGCTGACCGGTGGCCGCCAGACGCAGCTCCACAGGCCATTGGTGACGCGGCCGAGCTGTTCCTCGATCACCGTCTGCTCCAGCATCGTCAGGCCGAGGCCGCCATGTTCCTTGCTGTGATTGATGCCGGCAAAGCCCCAGTCACGCACCTGCTGGCGAATGGCGGCGCGCCGTTCCATCGGCACTTCGCCATGCTCGTCCACCGCCAGTTCAAGCGGGATGAGCACCTGTTCGCAGAAGTCGCGGGCTTTCGCAGAAAGGGCTTTCTCCTGCGGCGATAGTTCAAGGTCCATGCACAATCCCCTGGTCACGATATCGGAGCGACGACTGGCGACGATCCGAGCCAAGGCATGGGACTTAGGGGCAAGCGTGAAGAGTCAATAAATTGACACGGGCCGATCGGTGCCGGTCCCCGTCGCTCCCCTGAGCATATGCATTTATGGCCCGGCCGAAACCGGCTTTTGGCGAAGGGTACGGGCTTCAGCCAGCTGTGACACGTCTCTTAATTGTCAGTTGGATATGATGCCAGGGAATGCCGCGGCGCGGTAGAGATGTCGGTGAATGGGTACGCCGATGTGCCGCGGAACGTGGAGAAGGTCGCGGCCATCCTTGGTTTTAACGCTTCCCCCAAAGCTTTGTCCGACTGACGGAACCTCGCTCAAGTTTATGACTTGATGGAATGTAACAACTTGATCGGCAGATATTCCTCATGCCGAATTGGTGATCTCCTCGCCGGGCCAGGAGGGGAACCATCTCCGGTGGTCTCGTTTTACTTAAAAACAATTGCGGAGCCTTATGTCATGAGCCGTTCAAGTCTCATCGCGGGCCTGCTGCTCGCTGCCACGCCATGGCTGTCAGCACCGGCGGTGGCCCAAACCGGTGAAACGACCACGCCGACGATTGTACCTACCACCAGCATGCCCGAGCCGAGCGCCACGGCCGGCAGCGGCGTGCCGAAGACTTTTCCGCCGGTTTCCGATTGTGCCGCGCTGGAGCCGGCGGCACGCACGACCTGCGAAAATCGCCGCCAGCATGCAGCCAAGGAAAGCCAAAACTACAACCCCGCACTCGATACCGGGGCGGTGGCTGCGGGGGCCGCGCCGGGTGCGCCCGGCAGCGGCAGCCTGCCCGGCAGCGGGAATACGCCCGGCAGCAGCATGGGGACATTGCCCAGCGTAAGCGGCGCCGGGAGTTCAATGGGAACCAGCAATACGTTGAATAACAGCTCGGTGCCCAATAACCGCTCCGTCGGCAATCCGAACAGCGTGGGGAATCCGAATGCGGGTACGCCGAATGAAAGCGGCACGGGAATCTTCACCACGCCAGGCGCTTCGGCGCCGTCACGCGGCTCCTCTGGCATCGGCGGTTCCAGCACAGGTGGCTCGAGCATTGGCGGTTCCAGTTCGGGGACGGGTGGCTCCAGCGGCTCAAGCGGCGGCAGTTCGGGTGGCAGCTCCGGCGGCGGTGGGAGTTAATGGCGCGCGAAGCGGCCTGCTCTCCTTTGGCTGCTTTCTTCCTGGCCGCTTCTCCCTCGGCCGATTCCTTCTCGACCAGGGTCATATGTTTTCATAAGCTCTGATTGTCCCTGAGGAGGATGGCGGACCGGCGACCAGGAATGCGAAGATGTGACCTGAACGGGGGAGGTGCATGGTATGGCAGAGCCGATTCTCGCCACGCGAAACCTGACGATTGCCTTCGGCGGGTTTCGTGCGGTCGATGGTGTAAATCTGGATATCAAACAAGGCACCATTCATGCACTGATCGGCCCCAACGGGGCGGGAAAGACTACCTGCTTCAATCTGCTCACGAAATTTCTCGCCCCGACCAGCGGTTCGATCATCTATAAGGGGCGGGATATCACGCCGCTGCGGGCGGCCGATATCGCCAGGCTGGGAATTGTCCGGTCGTTCCAGATTTCCGCCGTTTTCCCCCATTTGACCGCTCTGGAAAATGTCCGTATCGCGCTTCAGCGCAAGCGTGGCGCTTCCTTCGATTTCTGGCGCTCGGAACGTGTCCTCAAGGCGCTTGACGAACCAGCTGCGGCCTTGCTGGAAGATGTCGGCCTGCAGGCTTTCGCGGGCATGCCGGCCGGGCAATTACCCTATGGCCGTAAGCGGGCCCTGGAAGTCGCGACGACCCTGGCCCTGGATCCCGACATGCTGCTGCTGGACGAACCGCTGGCCGGCATGGGGCATGAAGACGTCGAGCGCATGGCGGCGCTCATCCGCCGGGTGGCGGCAAACCGCACGATCCTGATGGTGGAACACAATCTGTCTGTCGTCGCCGCTTTATCCGACCGGATCAGCGTTCTTGCCCGCGGCCGCCTGTTGGCGGAAGGGGACTATGCGACGATCTCGCAAGATGCCCGGGTGATGGATGCTTATCTGGGAACCGGCCATGGCTGACACCGCGCCGGTCCCATTGCTGCGGGTGGACGGGCTCGACGCCTGGTATGGCGATTCGCATGTGCTGCATGGGCTCAGTTTTGAGGTGCGGGATGGCGAGGTCGTGACGTTGCTAGGCCGCAACGGTGCCGGCAAGACGACAACCTTGCGGGCGATCATCGGCATCTTGCGGCAACGACAAGGATCGATCTCCCTTGCCGGCCGCGAGATCATCCGCCACTCGTCGAATGCCATCGCCCGGCTCGGCATCGGATATTGTCCTGAGGAGCGCGGCATCTTCGCCAGCCTGTCGGTACGGGAAAATCTCCTGCTGCCGCCGGTCATACGGTCAGGCGGTCTTTCGCTGGAGCAGATTTTCGCCCTGTTCCCAAATCTGCAGGAGCGCGTCCACAGCCAGGGTACCAAGCTCTCGGGCGGTGAGCAGCAGATGCTGGCGATTGCGCGCATCCTGCGGACCGGCGCGCGGCTTTTGCTGCTGGACGAGCCGACGGAAGGCCTGGCGCCGGTCATTATCGAGCAGATCGGGCGGACCATTCATGAGCTCAAGCGCCAGGGCTTTACCATCGTGCTGGTCGAGCAGAATTTCCGCTTCGCCGCACAGCTCGCCGATCGCCATTACATCGTCGAACAGGGGAAGGTGGTGGATATGTTCGAGAATGCAACGCTGGAGCGGAATATCGACAAGTTACATGCTTACTTGGGAGTCTGAGATTTTAACGGAACAAGAAAGACAGGGAGGATTGGCATGAAACTGAGTGCACTCTTGCTGGTGGGTCTTTTCGCCGGCGCATATACTGTGGCGGCGCAGGCCGAGATGGATGTGAAGATCGGCGTTCTCAACGATCGCTCCGGCGTCTATGCCGATCTCTCCGGTGAAGGTTCCGTCATTGCCGCCCGCATGGCGGTCGAGGATTTCAAGGCGGCCGACAAGGGAATCAAAGTGGATATCGTCTCCGCCGACCATCAGAACAAACCCGATGTCGGCTCGAGCATTGCGCGGCAATGGTACGATCAGGACGGCGTCGATGCCATTTTCGACGTGCCGACATCCTCGGTCGCCCTCGCGGTGTCACAGGTGACGCGGGAGAAGAACAAGATCTTCATCGATTCGGGCGCGGGTGCGGCGGATCTGACGGGAAAGCAATGTTCGCCCAATACGGTTCATTGGACCTATGACACCTGGGCGCTGGCCAATGGCACGGGTGGCGCGATGGTGAAGCAGGGCGGCGATACCTGGTTCTTCATCACGGCGGATTATGCTTTCGGTCATGCGCTTGAGCGCGACACGACGGCGCTGGTCGAAAAATCGGGCGGCAAGGTGCTGGGTTCAGTCAAGCATCCCTTCCCCGGCAGCGACTTCTCATCCTATCTGTTGCAAGCCCAGGCCTCCGGCGCCAAGGTGATCGGCCTCGCCAATGCCGGCGGCGACACCATCAACACCATCAAGCAGGCATCGGAATTCGGCATCACGCAAGGCGGGCAGAAGTTGGCCGGGTTGCTGATCTTCATCACCGATATCCACGCCCTTGGCCTGCAAGTGGCGCAGGGCCTGGTGCTGACCGAGGCGTTCTACTGGGACCTGAATGACTCAACGCGCGCCTGGTCCAAGCGCTTCGCCGAAAAAAACGGCGGCAAGATGCCGAGCATGGTGCATGCCGGCGTCTATGCGAGTGTCCTGCATTATCTGAAGGCGATCGAGGCGACCAAGAGCAAAGAAGCACCGGTCGTGATGGCGAAAATGAAAGAGATACCGACCGATGATCCACTGTTCGGCAAGGGACAGGTGAGGGTCGATGGCCGCGTCATCCATGACATGTATCTCTTCGAGGTGAAGAAGCCTTCGGAATCGAAGGGCGACTGGGACTATTACAAGCTGCTGGCGACCATTCCCGCCGAGGAGGCTTTCCGGCCGCTCAATGAAGGCGGATGTCCGCTCGTCAAGTGACGGTCCGGGAAACGCCGTTCTGAAAGGCTGCACGATCGCATGTTCACGATCCTCGGCATCCCCTCCCAGGCCCTGTTCGGTCAGCTCCTTCTGGGGCTGATCAACGGGTCGTTCTACGCTTTGCTCAGCCTTGGGCTGGCGATCATTTTCGGCCTGCTGAACGTCATCAACTTCGCCCACGGGGCGCAGTACATGATGGGGGCTTTCCTGACCTGGATGCTGCTGTCCTATTTCGGCATCGGCTATTGGTGGGCCTTGCTGCTGGTGCCGATTTTGGTAGGTATCTTCGGCCTGCTGCTGGAGCGCCTGCTGATCTCGCGGCTGCATCATCTCGATCATCTTTACGGCCTGCTCCTGACCTTCGGCCTGGCTCTGATCATTCAGGGGGCCTTCCGTATCCAATATGGCGTTTCCGGCCTGCCTTACGGCATTCCGGTGACCTTGGCCGGCGGGCAGAATTTGGGCTTCATGTTTCTGCCGAATTACCGCCTTTGGGTGATCCTGCTTTCGCTATCGGTCTGCCTCGCCACATGGCTCCTGATCGAAAAGACGAAGCTCGGCGCCTATCTGCGCGCCGCCACCGAGAATCCGACGTTGGTCCAGGCCTTCGGCATCAATGTGCCGCGCTTGATTACGCTTACCTATGGCGGCGGCGTTGCGCTGGCCGCCTTGGCCGGTGTCATGGCGGCGCCGATCTATTCGGTCAATCCCAATATGGGCGCCGACATGATCATCACCGTCTTTGCGGTCGTGGTAATCGGCGGCATGGGCTCCATCGCCGGCTCCATCGTGACTGGCTTTGCCCTCGGCCTGATCGAAGGGCTGACCAAACTTCTCTATCCGGAAGCATCCTCCACCGTCATCTTCATCATCATGGCGATCGTGCTGCTGCTGAAACCGGCCGGCCTGTTCGGGAGGCGCGTGTGAAGGGATATACCCGCACCTTCGTCATCCTGGCCCTTTTGCTGGCAATCGGGCCCTATATCCTCTATCCGATCTTTCTGATGAAGGTGCTGTGTTTCGCGCTTTTCGCCTGCGCCTTCAATCTGCTCCTCGGCTATGGCGGCCTGCTCTCATTCGGCCATGCCGCTTATTTTGGCATGGCCAGCTATGTCTGCGCACATGCGGCGAAAATCTGGGGATGGCCGCCGGAACTGTGTCTTCTCCTGGGGACATCGGCGGCGGGCCTCCTCGGCCTCGTCTTCGGTGCCCTGGCGATCCGCCGGCAGGGCATTTATTTCGCCATGATCACCCTGGCGCTGGCGCAGATGATCTATTTCTTTGCCTTGCAGGCCACCTTCACCGGCGGCGAAGACGGCATTCAATCGGTGCCGCGCGGCAATCTTTTCGGCGTGATCAATCTCGCCAGTGACCTGACACTCTATTATGTCGTGGCCGCTATCTTCCTGGCCGGCTTTCTGGCGATCTTTCGCATGATCCATTCGCCTTTCGGGCAGGTGCTGAAGGCCATTCGCGACAATGAGCCGAGGATGGTCTCGCTGGGATATCGCACGTCGCAATACAAATTGCTGGTTTTTGTTCTCTCGGCGGTGCTGGCGGGGCTGGCGGGCGCCACCAAGGTGGTCGTTTTCCAGCTCGCATCGCTGACCGATGTGCATTGGATGATGTCGGGCGAGGTCATCCTCATCGTGCTGGTTGGCGGCATGGGCACAATCCTGGGGCCGGTCGTCGGCGCCTTCATCATCGTCGCTATGGAAAACTACCTGGCGCCACTCGGCGCCTGGGTGACCGTCATCCAAGGCCTGGTCTTTGTCGTTTGTGTCATGCTGTTCCGCCAGGGGATCGTCGGCCTTTTCGAACGATCTCTCGCAAGATTGAAGAAATCGCCCCGATGATCGACTGCCTCCGATCAGATAGCAGATGCCGCAATCCGTCTCACCGGTACAGGATCTGAAGCAGGAACATGCTGCTGCCACAACAGCAGCGGAAAAGCCCCCTCCAGGCCATAGTCGACCTGGGCGCCGCTAGCGGTTGAAGCCTTTCGCCTCATCTGAATTGCCGATCTCAATCTCGGTACCTGGGCGCAGTCCGTGGCGGCGACCTGAATCGTGACATCCAGTCATGCGAGCTCAACCACCGTCGCCATGATTCAAGTCGCCGCCTCGCGCGGCGCGGTCCTCGTCATCATCGAATATACGATCGAGCAGGACCAAAATCGCCCCTTCCTGCGGGCCGTGCGCGATCTGCGCCGTGTGAGGCTGCGCAATGGGGCGACGCGGTGGGCGCTTTATCGCGACGTCAATCGGCCGGGTATCTGGGAGGAGATTTACACCGTCGATAGCTGGCTGCAGCATCTGCGGATGCTGGAGCGGCTGACCGTTTACGATCAGCAGATCATCGACCGGTGGCCGGCTTTCACCGCAGCGACAAGCCGCCGCTGGTCCGTCGTGCCGTCGGTCATGTCGGGCGCAGTCTGTGATGGTCCGGGGGGCGAAACATGCCGGGCCGCACCGGGCGCCCGGCAGGTCGATGATCTTATTTCGCCTTGCCTTGCTTGATGCAATAGACCTTGTATTTGCCGTCCTCCACTTCGACGCCATGGGTGTCATGCGTGAAGCCCGGGAAAAGGTGGTCGAAGGCTTCCAGTGATTTGAGGTAGCCAAGCAGCGGGCCATCCGCCGGCCCGGCATTCTCGCCGGGCATCATCAAGGGAATGCCGGGCGGGTAGGGGACGACCCCAGTCGCCACCGTGCGGCCCACCATCTTGTCCAACGTCACTTGCTCGACATTACCCCTCACCAACTGCTCATAAGCCTCAACCGGGCTGAAATCCGGCTTCGGCAGGGTAGCGAAGCCCTTGGCCATGAATTCGGTGGTACGGACTTTTTTCATGGCCGCGAACATCGAATCGGCGAGGTCGCGCAGCCCCATGTCGCGATAGGTGGCCGGATATGAGGCGGGAAGGTCGGGCAGGACCTGCTCCAGGGGGGCATTGGCATCGTAGTCGCGCTTGAAATCGAGCAAGGCATTGACCAGCGTGCCCCATTTCCCCTTGGTGACGCCAAGCGAGAACAGGAACAGGATCGTAAAGTCGGTCGTCTTTTCGACCACGATCCCCTGCTGCCCCAGATAGGCGGTCAGCACGGTTGCCGGAATTCCTTCTTTGCCGATGCCGCCGCTGGGTGTCGCGCCGGGCGTCAGGATCGAGACCTTGATCGGATCCAGCATGCAATAGCCGTCTTCGAGATCGCCGAAGCCATGCCAGTCTTCGTTGGGGCGCAGGATCCAGCAATCGGGATCCTTGACCAGAAGCTCTTCATCCGCCTCGTAAAAGGGAACTTTTTTCTTCGAACGCGGATCCTTGATGCTTTCCGGCTGCCAGGCATCGAAGAACCAATCGCCTTTCTTGGCGAATTCCGCATGCAACCGCGCCAGCATTTGACGGAAGGCGACGGCTTCCCGGATCGATTCCGTGGTCAGGGCTTCGCCGGAATCGTCCATCATCGCCGCGCTGACATCGTTCGAGGCGATGATGGCATATTGCGGCGAGGTGGAAGCATGCATCATGAAAGCTTCGTTGAAGCGGCCATGGTCGATCGGCCGCCGCCCGTCACGCATATGAATGAAGGAAGCCTGCGACAGCGCGGCAAGCAGTTTATGCGTTGACTGGGTGGCAAAAACCGTGGGGCCGTCCGGCTTGTGATCCTTGGGATCGCCATGCATCCCGAAACGATCGCGGTAGATCGGATTGAAGCGGGCATAGCCGTACCAGGCTTCATCGAAATGCAGGCGGTCGACCGACTTGCCGAGGATTTCCTCGATCCGGGTCACATTGTAGCAAAGCCCGTCATAAGTCGAATTGGTGATGACGGCATGAACCGGCGTCGGATCGACGTCCTTGCGCACCAGCGGATTGCTGGAGATCGCCTGTTTCAGCGCCTTGGCGGTCAGGCGCTCCGGCGGGATCGGTCCGATGATGCCCAGCTTGTTGCGGGTCGGCACCAGATAAGTCGGGATGGCGCCGGAAAGCGTCATCGCATGTTCGACCGATTTGTGGCAGTTGCGGTCGCAAAGAGCCACTTGGTCCCGGGTCACGCTGGCCATGAGGATGACACGGTTCGAGGTCGACGAGCCATTGGTGACGGTATAGCTGCGATGCGCGCCGAAGACGCGTGCCGCATAACGTTCGCCTTCACCGATCGGACCGGAATGATCCAGCAGTGAACCGAGCTGGCCGACCGAAATCGACAAATCGGAGCGGAACAGGCTCTCCCCGAAGAATTCGAAAAAAGCCCGGCCGGCCGGCGCCTTCAGGAAGGCGGTGCCGCCGGTATGGCCGGGCGTATGCCAGGAATATTCATAAATGCGGGAGAAGCGTGCCAGGGCGCGAAACATCGGCGGCAGAACTTGCTCGCGATAACGCTGCATGGCGGCAATGACGCGGCCGGCGACGAAATCCGTCGTATCTTCCAGAAGCCAGATGAAGTCATCGGCTTCCTGCATGGCCTGGGTGGGAATTTTCGAGGCGGTGCTGCGATCGGTCGTGAGAAAGATCGGGACCTTGGCGTTTCTCGCCCGGATATGGCTCAGCAAAGCCGTGACTGCGGAATGATCCTTGTCGGCCTTGATATCCCAATCGAGCAGCACGCATTGGATGGCGGTATCGGAGGCCGCGATCGCGCGGGCATCGTCCACGGTGACCGCCTCCACGACATCCACATCGCGTCCGCGCAACTCTTCCACCAGTGAACGGATTGCACGACCCAGGGCGGATTTCTGATCCAGTTCGTCATTGATGACGAGTGCATACATACCAAGCCGCTGGCCTTGGCGTTGGTTCATTGATCGTGACATAGCGGAGGCTCTCCTGAATTATTTTCTGGAATTCGACCCTTCCCACCTCCCGGATGAAAGGGCGGCACGCAACTCACGCTAGAAAGAACTCATCCATAGATGATGCGTAAAGACAAGAGCGGAACGCAGCATCATGATGTTCGATGCCCGGAAATTTCTTTTTCCACTGCCTCGGTAGGACAATAACCATCTCGCCCGCCGACTTTCTCGCGGACGCACATTTCAGTGTAATGGTTTAGTTGGCTGACCGAATTATTCTGCGGCCGGCTTGCTGTCAGACGATGTGGACTTACGGCGCACGGCCGTATCCGAAACATTGTCCCCCGTCGCTGCAACCTTCTTCTTGTGTTCGCCGGCGCCGTCCCGTGGCGCGTCATCGTCCGATTTCGCTTGCGATGCAGTGATGGCGAAAGTGACTTCCCGCTTTTCCTGATCATAGGCGCAGCGGACACTGCTACCTTCAGTGACTTCACCCCGCAGCATGGCCTTGGCCAATTTGCTTTCCAGGAGTTGCCGGATCTGGCGCTTCAGTTCGCGGGCGCCGAATTCCGGCTGATATCCTTCCTCGGCGAGATAATCGACCAGGCTGGCATCGAAACTGAGATCGATGTCCTGGGAGCGGGCGAGCTTGCGGACCCGCTCCAGCTGAAGTTGGACGATCGCCTTGATCTGCCCCCGGTCGAGGGCATGAAAGATGATGATCTCATCGATCCGGTTGAGGAATTCCGGCCGGAAATGCTGGCGCAAAGCGGACATCACCTGCCCGCGCGTATCCTCCCGCCGATCGTCCCGGGTGACGAAGCCGGGCGGGCGACGACCCTGCATGATGACATCGGATGCGAGATTGCTGGTGGCGATGATCAGCGTGTTGGTGAAGTCCACCACACGGCCTTTGCCATCGGTGAGCCGGCCGTCATCGAAGACCTGCAGCAGAACGTTATAGACATCGGCATGCGCTTTCTCGATTTCATCGAGCAGAATGACGCTGTAAGGCCGGCGCCGGACACGTTCGGTCAGCTGCCCGCCTTCATCATAGCCGACATAACCCGGTGGCGCGCCGATCAGGCGGGCGACGGCATGGCGTTCCATATACTCGCTCATATCGATGCGCAGGACCGCATCCTCGTCGCCAAAAACGACCTCGGCCAGGGCCTTCGCCAGCTCCGTCTTGCCGACACCGGTCGGACCCAGAAACAGGAAGGTGGCGATGGGGCGATCACCCTGCTGCAAGCCGGCACGGGACAGACGGATCGCATCGCTGACCGCACGGATCGCCTCTTCCTGGCCGATCACCCGCTCATGCAGCCGCTCTTCCATCTTGAGCAGCTTGGCCTTCTCTTCCTCGGTGAGGTCGGCGACCGGAATGCCGCTCAGCTTGGAGACGATTTCGGCCACATCGGACAAGGTGACTTCCGCCGTGCTGGAGCCGATTCGCTGCTTCCACTTCTCGGTCATCTCGCCAAGCTCCTTAGCCTTGGCCGAGATCTGCTCTTCGAAACTCTTGGCGCGGTCGTATTGCTTGCGGGCGCTGACATAAGCCTGCTCGCGGTTCAACTGGGCAATTTCAGATTCCAGCTCCTGGATCTCCAGCGGCCGGGATGTGGTCGACAAGCGGACCCGGGCCGCTGCCTGATCGATCAGGTCGATGGCTTTATCCGGTAGGAAACGGCCGCTGATATAGCGATCGGACAATTCCGCCGCGGCAACCAGGGCGTCATCCAGGATCGTGACCTTGTGATGCGCTTCAAGGCGGTCGCGCAGGCCGCGCAAGATGTTGATGGTCTGCTCGATGGTCGGCTCGACAACGAAAACCGGCTGGAAACGACGCTCAAGCGCCGAATCCTTTTCGATATATTTTTGGTACTCGTTGAGCGTGGTGGCGCCGATCAGATTCATCTCGCCGCGCGCCATGGCGGGCTTGACGATATTGGCAATATCGAGGCCGCCTTCGCCGCCGCCCTGGCCGGCGCCGACGATGGTGTGGACCTCGTCGATGAACAGGACCAGGCCGTCGCGCTGTGCGGTGATTTCATCCATCACCTGTTTGACGCGTTCCTCGAATTCGCCGCGGAACTTCGCACCGGCAACAAGGGAATTCACGTTCAATTCGACCAGCCGCTTGTTGCGCAGCACCTCGGGGACGTCGCCATTGATGATACGTTGCGCCAGACCCTCGACGATTGCCGTCTTGCCGACGCCGGGTTCGCCGATCAGAACGGGGTTGTTCTTCTTGCGCCGGGCGAGAACCTCCACCGTGGTCTCGACCTCTTTCGAGCGCCCGATGACGGGATCGAGCTTGCCGTCGCGCGCGAGTTTGGTGAGATCACGGCTATATTTATCGAGGATCGGGGTATTGGTCGGTGCGTCGACATGCCCTTCCTCGGCACCTTTGCCGACGATCCGCACCGTTTGCTGCCGCAATGCTTGCGGCGTCAATCCGTATTTGCCGAGCAGGTTGCCGGCGAAACTGTCCGGCACCGAGGCCAGGCCGATCAGCAGATGTTCCGGTCCGACATAGTTGTGTCCCATTTCGCGCGAACTCAGGAAGGCCTGGTCCAGCGCGCTCTTGACGCGGGGCGAAATACTGATCGATGTGGCGCGCGGCGCGGTCTCCGCTTCGCCCTTTTGCGCATTTTGATCGATATAGCCGCGCAGATCTTCCGGCGAAATCTTGAACTGCTGGAGAATGGCGCGGACGATATCGCTCTCTGTCAATTCGTAAAGCAGGTGTTCGCTATCGACGTCGCGCTTGCCGAACTCGATGGCGCGCTCGGCTGCCCGCTGCAAAATTTCTTTCGCCTTCTCGCTGAAATGCTGTTCCAGGTTGATCCCTTGCTGGTCGCCCGGCCGTGTGCCGCGACGCGGCAAGGCAGGCTCTCCGGTGCCCGGTTCGTTCAGCATGTCGCTGAGAACGCCGCTGCCGAACAATGCCTCGAAAGGAGATATCTGGCGCTGGTGGCGGGTCAACTGCGCGTAATGAAAATCACAGACGTCGAGTTGCCGTTGCCGTCCGTTCTGCAAGACGGCAACACGCACAGTTGCCGGCCGAACACCACAGATGTCGCAGAAATTCTGGGCCATGATCGCTCCCATGAAAAAGAGATCACATGCGCATGATTTGCACATCGCTAGATGACGAACGCTTATGATAGCCGCAGGCGGCCGGTCTTTGGCAAGAGTTAGTTGATCCTGCGGCGCCATTGCCACACCCAGCTATGCCGGCTGAAAGCGCCGGCACCGGCCGAAAGGATGGGCTGGTCCGTTAATCGGAATTTCCGCAACGGGGTTTCATCAAGTGGTCATACTGGTGCGGATAGCGATTTTTACCGCCTCGATCATCAGCTCGAGAGGCAGGGATGGCAGGACCGCATCCGGCGAGACCACGGTGAGCTCGTTCGGTGTTTCATCGACCAGCATTGCCGCCACTTGTTGCGTGGCATAGGGCAGGTGAATGAAGCCGCAGCGCGGCTTTTGCGGTTGTTCGGCGCAGATCCGCAAGGTGGAATACAAGGTTGCATTGCAGAGATAGGCGCCGGCGGTATTGGACAAGCGAGCGGGAATGCCCCGGGTCAACAGCGCCTGTCGGATCTCATCGCAAGGCAAGGTGGCCATGCGGGCGGCCGGGCCTGACGTCTCGATCGGGCTTGAGCGCAATTTCAGCCCGGCATTGTCGGCAAGGTCGAAATCGGCGAGATTAACGCCGATCCGTTCCAGGCGGATCATGTCTTCGCCGCCATAGAGCCCCAGGCTGACAACGAGGACAGGGGCAGCTTCTCTAATCAATTTCTCCAGCCTAGCGGCATGGCCCTCGAAGGCTACCGGCAGGATCTCGCTTCGTATGCGCAGGTCATCGATGCTGGCGTCCTGAAGGGCCTTTGCAATTTCCAATGCCGGATTGAAGGCCAGGCCGCCAAAGGGCTCGAAACCGGTCAACAGGACGGTGCGTGGCATCAACTTCATTCCGGCTGGTTGTGACAATGGTGGCGGGCACGGTAGCGGTCTTGCCGCGCCCTGGCAATCAGGTCGCTGCGCCGGCTTTCCTCCGCTTCATGAGAAACAGGATGAGGACCACCCCGATCAGGGTCAGAAGGCCGAGCATGGCCCAGGCATCGTTGATGGCGGCGACCAGGCCGGCCCGCTCCACCAGCGGCCGCACGAGTTCCTGGGTCGCTTCATCCGGGACGGTGAGCGGTTTGCCGAGGAAGCGATCGGTCGGCAGTCCGACGAGGCGCGCGGCATCGGCATCGCCGGCCAGCAGGCGGGTGACGAAATGCTGAACATGCATGGGCGCCCGTCCCCAGATCACGGTATCGATCAAGGCGAGGCCGATCGCACCGCCGAGATTGCGCAGCAGGTTGAAGAGCGCGCTGGCATCGGGCACGCAGCCGGCCGGCAGATGGTTGAGGGCCAATCGTGTCGGTGGCAACAGGCAGAACATGATGGCGCCGCCGCGGATGGCCTGGGGCCAGAACATGCCGTTGAAATCGGTTTCCCACGTGGCGGTATAGCTGAGGCCAAGGCCGATGGCGAAAACGGCAAAGCCGATGGCGCTCAACAGACGGGCGTCGAGGCGGCGCTCGAGCGCCACCGCCACCGGTGCCACCAGAAGCTGGGACAGGCCGGAGACCAGCATGATCTGGCCGATCTCGAAAGCCGTATGCAGGCGTACCAAAGAGAGGAAAACCGGCATCAGATAGACCGAGCCGTAGAGGCCGAAACCGAGAATGAAGCTGAGCGCACAGCCGATCGCGAATTGGCGATCCGCCAGCAGATGCAGATCGACGATGCGATTGTCGGCAAGCCAGGTGCGATAGATGAACAGCGAGCCGCAGGAAATCGCGATCAGGAAGAGCAGGAGCGGCTGAAGCGAGAGCCAGCCATGATCCGGCGCCCGCTTGAGGCCGATCTCCAGGCTCGCCAATGTCGCCGCAATCAGCGCCAGAGCAATCCAGTCAAGCTTCTGTAAGGGTTGTTCGGTGCCGATACGGCCCGGCAGGCAGGTGGCGATGATGGTCAGCGCCAGCACACCCGGCGCGAGATTGATGAGAAACAGCCAATGCCACGTATACGTATCGGTGATCCATCCGCCAACCAGTGGACCGATGGTCGGCGCGAAGACCGCCAGGGTGCCGGCGATGGTGGTGGCCAGACCTTGAAGGCGAAACGGAAAGATCAGGAAGACCGCGGAAAAGACCATCGGAATCAGACAGCCGCCGGTAAGGCCTTGTACGATACGACAGGCGATCAGGCTGGCGAAGCCGGTGCTGAGGGCGCAGCCGAGCGAGGCCAGGGTGAAGCCGCCGATCGCCGCCAGACAGAGGTTGCGCAGCCCCAGCAGACGCGTCAGCCAGCCGGTCAGGGAGATGGCGATGACTTCGGCGATCAAATAGGCCGTTTGTATCCAGCTCATATCCTCCTGCCGCATGCCGAGGCCGGACTGGATGTCGGGCAGCGAGGTCGCGACGATCTGGATGTCCAGGACGGCCATGAACATGCCCAGGCACATGGCGCTGAAGCCGAGCCAGAGGCGGACGGAGGGGGCGGGCAGGGCGAGTGTCGGGCTGTCATGCAT
>SSEL01000037.1 GCA_008012315.1 Rhodospirillaceae bacterium | reverse complement strand
TTGATATTGACCGCGATCATGCGGTCCAGTTTTTCCAGCGGATAGGTTTCGACCGCACCGGGGATTTCGATCGCGGCATTGTTGACCAGGATATCCAGCCGGCCGAAGACCTCCGCCGTTTCCGCCACCGCCCCCTTCACCGCATCGATATCGCCGCTATCGGCATGGATCGCCAGGGCCGTGCATCTCGCCTACCGCGTGGTGGAAGATGAGATCTTCGTTTCCGGTCGGCCGGAAGTGAAACGCCGCGCCACGGCCCGGATATGGGCGACATCTGTGCCGCAGCAGCCGCCGAGCAATTTGACGCCGCGGCCATGCAGGTCGACCACGCGGTCCGCAAAGTCCTCGGGATCGCCCGTATCCAGATGGTCGAGCTTGTCCAGTTCGTCATGGGACAGGGCCGATGCATTGCCGTGCAGGCCGTGGACCCGGTCGGATGCGGGCCAGGACATGCCGTTCGCCGCCGCCACGACATGCGCCGGGTGGACGCAGCCGATGAAGAAGTGCAGCGGCGGACGGCTAACCTCCGCGTCGATGCGAGCCACCGCCTCGGCCAGGGGCGTGCCGTCCCGCAAATGCCCGTCGGCATCGATCACGGGTGCCAGGACATAGGGCAAGCCCGTCGCGGCGAAAGCGCGGGCGACGCCGAGCAGTTCACCCATGCTGGTGAAGGTTCGCGCGGAAAGAACATCGACACCAGAGGCGGCGAGCACCTGTGCCTGGGGCAGATGATAGGCTTCCGCCGTCGCCGCATCCGGCGCGCCGGCGGGATCATAGCCGTCGAAACGCGGGCCGATCACGCCGGCGATATAGATATTGTGCTCCAGCCGCAATTCCCGGCGCAGGTCCCGAATGATGGCAACAGCATCGCCATTGACGCGCGCGAGATCGCCCGGCGCATCGAAGCCCTGACGCGCCAGCCCCTCGGGATGCGCCCGCCAGGTGATTGCGCTGACCAGCATCGGCAGATCATATTCGGCAGCGATCTCCATATAGCTGCGGTAGATCGCGATCAGATCGGCGCGGCCGGCCGGATCGTAGAGATGGATGAATTCGGCGAAATCCGGCATCTCCCGCTTGAACTCGTAGATCAGACGCGTCCCGATTGCGCCTTCGGCCAGGAAGACGGGTTCGGATTTCAGGCGCTCGGCGAATTCCATGCAGTGTCTCCAGTTGAGATGCCGCCGACAGAGGCGCCATGTCGCCGGGGACAGATAGTTTTCTGCCCCGGCACCAAAGCTGGCACCGGGCGGATGATGCCTTGTCATGACGGCTGATGTCGGGAAATCGATCTTCGAGTTCCGCAGATATACGAGGAAAGGGGTTTTCACGCCCGCCTGGAACAAACGGACAAATTCTGTCTGAACGACGTTAAGTCTGTGGGATCAAGCTGGTACATCGTCAGATCTCAAACCGACGCCCCGCCATCGACCTTCATATTCGCCCCCGTCACGAAGGCCGCTTCTGAACTGGCGAGATAGGCGACGAGGCTGGCGACTTCCTCGGATTTGCCGACGCGTTTGAGGGCGATCGGCTCACGCACTTTGTCGGCGCCGACGACACGGCTTACTTCCTTCAGGAGATCGGTGTCGACGCGGCCGGGCTGGACGTTGTTGACGGTAATGCCGCGCGGCCCCAGATCGCGGGCGAGGCCACGGGTGAAACTGGCGATGGCCCCTTTCGTCATGGCATAGACCGCGTGTTCGGGTACCGGCATGAAGTCGCTGCTGACGCTGCCGATATTGATGATGCGCCCGCCTTCCATCATATGGCGCGCGGCTTCCTGTGCTGCGACGAAGGGGCCTTTGATATTGACCGCGATCATGCGGTCCAGTTTTTCCAGCGGATAGGTTTCGACCGCACCGGGGATTTCGATCGCGGCATTGTTGACCAGGATATCCAGCCGGCCGAAGACCTCCACCGTTTCCGCCACCGCGCCCTTCACCGCATCGATATCGCCGCTATCGGCATGGATCGCCAGGGCCGTACCGCCGGCCTTGGCGATGGTCTTGACCAGGGCCTCGGCCGGTTGCTTCGCCGTGATATAGGTGAAGGCGACGGCGGCACCTTCCGCGCAGAGCCGCTCAACAATAGCGGCACCAATGCCGCGTGAACCGCCGGTGACCAGGGCAACCTTGTTCTTCAACCGAGTCATAAGACGTCTCTCTCTGCTTGTTATTGATGATGACCAGCCCAGAACTTGGATGCGTGAGGTGATGTTTTGTTTTTGTGTTTGGGGAATTGTATCGAGGCAATCTGGCGGGGTGATGCTGTGCTGAACAGCGTGCGGTGATCAGAAGCAGCGAAACTGACTTTTCGCTGTCAGGTGGATGTGGAACGCTTCGTAAAAGAAAATGGTGCCTCGCTTCGAGCATGAGAGTGACGGGCGTCACGTCACGTGGTTGTCTTTTTTGGAATTGAGGGATGCGGGTCGTCTTTGGTGGGTTTCGTGTCGGCGACCGCGCCTGCCTCAACCGTGGACCCTGATCGGGGTGGCAAGCGAGCGTGGCGCAAGGTTGTGCGATGACCGGTCATGGTGGCGCGGACCGGCAGGGCTGGATAAATGCCTCGCTCCTGCCTAATTATAATGCTCGTTTGGGTGTAAACAGGGGGATCCTGTTTTCACCGCCGATGGCCAGAAGTCGTATTCCCAGAAGTCGTGTCCGATGCGTGGAACCGTCAAAACCGTGCTGATCGCTTTTTTCGTTGCCTTCCTGCTGCCGCTCATCCTTTCCGCCGCCTTGCATGTCACCGGGGATTACGACCGCGACTGGCGCAATGCCGACCGGTCGAGTGCCGGCCTGCTGAAACCGGCGGCACAGACGCCGGGCGCGGTCATCCGCATCTTCGCGGCGCGGACGGTGCGGTGGCGCGGGATCTTCGCCAGCCATTGCTGGATCGTCATCAAGGCGCCGGGTGCCGAGGCTTATACGCGCTATGACTATACCGCCTGGGGCGAGCCGATCCGGGTGAACGGCTTTGCGGCGGATGGGCGCTGGTTCGGGCGCGATCCGGCGCTGGTCTATGCGCTGGATGGCGCGGCGGCGGCGCGGCTGATCCCGCGCATCCAGGCGGCGATCACCAGTTATGCCTTTTCCAAGCAGGGCGATTACCGCGCCTGGCCGGGGCCGAATTCCAACACCTTCATCGCGGCGATCCTGGATCAGGTGCCGGAGATCGACGTGACCCTGCCCAATATCGCCATCGGCAAGGATTATCCCTATGACGGGCGCTGGCTGCGCGCGACCCCGTCGGGCACCGGCTTCCGGTTGAGCCTGGGCGGTTATGGCGGCGTCACCTTGGGCCTGCGCGAGGGATTGGAGATCAATGTGCTGGGTGCCGTCTTCGGGCTCGATTGGCGGCGGCCGGCGGTGGAGCTGCCGGGGCTGGGGCGGTTCGGGATGCAGGGGTAAGGCGGCCTGACTGTTGTGACCGAACATTGCTCATATCGCAGGGCGCACACCACCTGCTCGATCGTCATCAACTCCAATATCAACAGAGTTGATGACAACCTTGTTTGTTGCAGGCTTGTTTGTTGCAGGCAATGCGCGACGATCATTAAGGAAGGTGAGGACAACCTTGTTTGTTTTTGGCGTCCCGCGAGGCCGGCAGCATCGCTTTACACAAGCGTCCTAATACGTCGGACGCTTCCCGTCATGTTGCGGTAACGTTTTGGCGTTATGTCGATAGGGTCCCACTGCGACAGTTCCGCGCTGCGGCAATCCAAGCAGACGCCCCCATTGCGACTGCCCATATTGCGACGATATAGGATTTACGCGAGAATGCGCCGCCCAAGGGCACAAATGGGGACATGACGGAGATATTTCCTAGTATGTCGATGTTCGATTTCGAGGCCTTCGATCGGGCGGCGCTGCGGCGCGACCCCTGCGATTTCATCCTGGTGCCCGGCTTCGTCACGCCGGAAGCCATGCAGGCCATCAATGACGATTATCCGGCGATCACGGCAGCCGGCAACTTCCCGCCCGAGGACCTGACCCACGGCCCGGCCTTCCAGACGATGCTGGACGAGTTGAACGCGCCGGAGATGAAGGCGCGTTTCGCGGCGAAATTCGGCATGGACCTGAGCGACTGCCCGATGCAGCTGACGGTGCGGAAATATGCCGATGCCTCGGACGGCAATGTGCATAACGATTCCCGCTCCAAATTCCTCACCGTGCTGATCTATCTCAACAAGGAATGGCACGCGCCGGGCGGCCAGTTGCGGCTGCTGCGCGACCCGGACAATATCAACGATTATGTCGTCGAGGTGCCGCCGGTGGACGGCGCGATGCTGGCCTTCCGGCGCAATGAACAGTCGTTCCACGGCTTTCCCGAATATGTCGGCGAGCGGCGCTCGGTGCAGTTCTATTGGGTGAAGCGGAAACGCGCGGCGCGGCAGCAGAAACGCGGCGGCCTCGGCCTCTGGCTGAAGCGGCTGCGCAAGATCCGCAAGCGCTAGAGCCGGATGCTCGCAAGTGGAATCGATTGAGCTTTCATGTTGCAGCCAAGCTGCTGCAAGATGAAACCATCGCGCCCTGGAACGGAGAACGAAGATGGCCTTGCGGATCGTGCGGTTGGGCGAGAAGCGGCACAAGGATGAGGGCCTGCGGATCGGCACGGTGCGGCGGCCACCGCGCGGGGTGAAGAAAAGCGACTTCGCCAAGCGCGATTACTACGATGTCTGGATGCCGGCGCTCTCGCCCAGCCCCGAACTGGTGAAACAGGCACTGGCGGCGCAGGCCGATCAGGATGAGAAAGCCTGGCGCGGCTTCGTCAAGCACTTCCGCGCCGAGATGAAGGAGAGCGACGCCACGCATCTGCTGGATATGCTGGCGGCCTTGTCGCACCAGACCAATTTCTCGGTCGGCTGCTATTGCGAGGATGAAAAGCATTGCCACCGCTCGGTGCTGCGCGCGCTGCTGACGGAACGCGGCGCGCGACTTGCCGATTGACGGATCACGGCGTGACGGATCAAGGCCTGACGGATCAAGGCCCGGCGGATCGAGCCTGTCCGGACCGCCCGCAACATCCCACGAAAATGTGCGCTGAGAGAAAAGCGGCACGCAAAAAAGTCAACGGATTCAAGCATCGCCTATAGGCAGTGCAAGCAGGATGTCGTAATCTGCCGCAACGGACAGATGGTGGACAGCATCGCTGCCCATTGTAGACCGGCCCGACCAATCCCTTACATATCGCCACCCCCTGGCGCCGCAAATGGCACCGGGACGCGGCACCGAACAGATCGCGATCAGGGCCACCTATTCATCGATCGCAAGCCGTCGATGCATCGCTGCCGAGACGGTCCTTCGATAACAGGAACAGGAGCGACCATGTGCGGATTCGCCGGAGAAATCATCTGCTCAGCACGGCGCGGCGCCGATCCCGAACGGGTTCTGCCGATGCTGCAGGCGATTCTGCATCGCGGGCCGGACGAGGTCGGCCTGTGGCTGGATCCGGCGGGCGGCGCCTGCCTTGCCCATGCGCGGCTGTCGCTGGTCGATCCCGAGGGCGGCCAGCAGCCGATGGGCGATGCCGCCGAGCAGGTGGTGATCGTCTATAACGGCGAGACCTATGGCTTCGAGCGCGCCCGTGCGGCCTTGGCGGCGCAGGGTGTCACCTTCCAGACACGCTGCGACACCGAGGTGCTGCTGCAGCTCTATCTGCATCACGGGCCGGATTTCGTGCGCGAGCTGGAAGGCGAATTCGCCTTCGTGCTGCTCGATCGGCGGCACGGCCTGGCGATGCTGGCGCGCGACCGCTTCGGCGTGAAGCCGCTGTTCTTTGCCGAGGCGCAAGGCACATTGCTGTTCGGATCGGAGGTGAAGGCGATCCTGGCGCATCCGTTCTGCGCGCGGCGCGTCAATGCGGCGGCGCTGAACCGGCGGCTGCAGGGCGTGTTCCTGCCGCAGGAAAGCCTGTTCGCCGGGATCAGCGCCGTCGAACCGGGCAGCTATATGCTGGCCTGGCGGGACGGCAGCACGGTGACGCGGCGTTACGCCGATCTCGACCCCGCCGCCATGGGCAGCACGCCGATGCGCTTCGAGGAAGCCACCGAGGCGCTGGAGCCGTTGCTCGCCCAGGCGGTGAAGCGGCGCTTCCATGGCGATGCGCCGGTCGGGCTGTTCCTCTCCGGCGGCATCGATTCCGGCTCGGTCGCGGCCTTCGCGGCGGAGGTCGCCGCGGGAATGGGTGGCCTCGGCAATACGCGGCAACTGACCGCCTATTCGATCGATTTCTCCGACAGCCCCGACAGCGAGGGCGAAGCGGCGGCCGCGACGGCGGCGACATTGGGCCTCAGGCAGGTGATGCTGCCGGTGACGACGGCGGACCTCGAAGCCACCTATGCCGAGGCGGTCTGGCATAGCGAGACGCTGATGCCGAATACCCATGGCGTCGCCAAGCTGCTGCTGGCGCGGCAGGCGAAGCAGGAGGTCAAGGCGGTGCTGACTGGCGAAGGCGCCGATGAGCTGCATGGCGGCTATGTCTATTTCCGCCATGCCGCCTTGCTGGCGGCGGCGATGACGGATGGCGCGGGGGGCAAGGATGGAGGGGTCAAGTCGGATCTCGCCCGGCTGCTGCGCGAACACGGGCCGCGCGACGGCGTGCTGCCGCAGATCGCCCCGGCCTGCCGCCGGCTGGCGCGCTGGCGCGAGGATGGCGGCAGCGCGCAAGACGGCCTGCCTTATGTGGCGCTGCGGGCGCTGATCGGGTCGCGCGCCGGGCGCTGGCTGACCAGCGGCGCGTTCCAGCAGCGGCTGCGCGCCGATGAAGGCGAGCCGGATACGGCCGGCGATCTGCTGCGCTGGCTGGCGCAGCGCTCGCCCCGGGCGCGCAGCCTGGATGATGTCAGCCTGTCGCGCCTGATCTCCGCCCTCACCGATCTGCCCGGCTATAATCTCTGCGTGCTGGGCGACCGGGTGGAGATGGCGACCGGCCTGGAAGCCCGCCTGCCCTTCCTCGACCGCGATGTGGTGGATTTCTTCTGGCGCCTGCCGACGCAGCTGCATCACGGCAACGGCCAGGATGACGGGCGGCATCCCTATGGCGAGAGCAAGCGGGTGCTGCGCGCGGTGCTGGCAAAGCGCCTGCCGGAAACGGCGCTCAGGCCGAAGCGCACCTTCATGACGCCGACCGCCTTCTCCTGCCATCTGCTGCGCAGCGAACTGGCGCGGCAATGGCTCAATCCGGCGGCGATCCGCAAAGCCGGCATCTTCCAGCCGGCCATGCTCGGCGCGCTCTATCGCTCGGTCGGGCTGTGGGGCCGGCACCGGGTCTATGCCTACCAGCTCGCCGCCTATCTCAGCATGGCGATCTCGGCGCATCTGATCCAGGACATGTTCTGCGACAATTTCGCCGCCAACCTGCAGCGGCGGGCGCCGATGTCGCTGGCCGATCTGCGCCAGCGGCTGGGCCTCGGCGGGCCGATCGACCGCGCGGCGTAACGCGAGAGCTGATCTGACCGCATGGCCGCCTTGCATTGCATCGGGCGGCGGGCTGGGCCATATCTCTTGCATGCGCCATTTCTCGCCGGAAAGACCATGCAGAGCCTGACCTTCGACAATGCCTTCATCCGTGATTTGCCGGGCGACCGCGAAACCGGGCCGCGCCAGCGCCAGGTCGCCGGTGCGCTCTATTCGCGAGTCGAGGCGACGCCGGTCAAGGCCCCGCGCCTGCTCGCTTACGCGCCGGAAGTGGCCAAGCTGCTGGGCTTGAGCGCGGCGGATGTCACCGTGCCGGATTTCGCTGAAGTCTTCGCCGGCAATAAATTGTGGCCCGGCATGGAGCCCTATGCCGCGAATTACGGCGGGCATCAATTCGGCAACTGGGCCGGGCAGTTGGGCGACGGCCGGGCGATCAATCTCGGCGAGATCGTGAACGGCGCCGGCGAGCGCTGGGAGATCCAGCTCAAGGGCGCCGGTCTCACGCCCTATTCACGCCATGCCGATGGCCGCGCGGTGCTGCGCTCCTCGATCCGCGAATTCCTCTGCAGCGAGGCGATGCATCATCTCGGCGTGCCGACCACGCGCGCCCTCTGCCTGGTCGCGACCGGCGAGGAGGTGGTGCGCGACATGTTCTATGACGGCCGCCCCCGCGCCGAGCAGGGCGCCATTGTCTGCCGCGTCGCGCCGAGCTTCATCCGCTTCGGCAATTTCGAACTGCCGGCCGCGCGTGGTGATACCGCGCTGCTGAAGCAGTTGGCCGATTTCACCATCCGGCGCGACTTCCCGCATCTCGCCAAGGGCAAGGCCGAACTCGACCGCGAGGTCTATCAGGCCTGGTTCGCCGAGATCTGCGACCGTACCGCGACCATGATCGGTCATTGGATGCGGGTCGGCTTCGTGCATGGCGTCATGAATACCGACAACATGTCGATCCTTGGCCTCACCATCGATTACGGGCCCTATGGCTGGGTCGACAATTTCGATCCCGACTGGACGCCGAACACCACCGACAAGCATACCAGGCGCTATCGCTTCGGCCAGCAGGCGAGTGTTGCCTATTGGAACCTCACCCGCCTCGCCGGCGCGCTGATCTCGCTGTTCGACGATGCGGTGGAACCCTTGCAGGCCGGCTTGCAGGTTTATGCCGATCGCTATATGGCGGCCGAGGAAGAAATCATCACCAGCAAACTGGGCCTGCGGCAATTCGCGGAAGAGGACCGCGCGCTGATGATGGCCTTGCAGGAATGGCTCAGCGACACCGAGGTCGATATGACGCTGTTCTTCCGCGCGCTGGCCGATCTCGATCTCGCAAAGCCGGACCTGGCGGGCGACAATCTGCGCCTCATGGAGCCGGCCTTCTATGACGATGAGAAGCGGCAACAGGGGACGGCGGCTTTCAACGACTGGCTCGCCCGCTATGCCAAGCGGGTGGCGCAGGATGCACTGCCGACGGCGGAACGGCGGGCCCGGATGAATGCCGTCAATCCGCGGTATGTGCTGCGCAACTATCTGGCCCAGCAGGCGATCGACCGCGCCGAGCAGGGCGATGCCGGCGGCATCCAGGACTTGATGGAGGTGATGCGCAATCCCTATGAGGACCAGCCAGGGCGCGAAGCTTTCGCCGAACGCCGGCCGGATTGGGCGCGCAACCGGGCCGGCTGTTCGATGCTCTCCTGCAGTTCTTAAAAACGGCGGTCCGCTAGAAAAGACGGTCGAATTGGCGCGACGGCTCAAATAAAATCGGGATCCTGCACGATCTGTTCCTGCATCCAGGCGGTGAAACGCTGGATGCGCGATTCCTCGGCCCGCTCCTTGCGGCAGACCAGATACCAGCCGCCGGGCTGCTTGGCGCTGATGTCGAAGGGCCGCACCAGCCGGCCATCCTTCAGATCCTCGGCGACCAGGAAATGCGGGGCCAAAGCCACACCCTGGCCATCGATCGCCGCCGCCAGGGCCAGCAGGTAGGAATCGAATTTCGGCACGGCCCGGCCATTGAGATGGCTGCGGCCCTTGAGATGCCGTAGCCCGGCGGCGGCGCGCCAGACATCCCAATCCTCTTCCTTGTTGAAAAGCTGCAGCAATGCGTGATCGGCGAGATCGGCCGGCCGCGCCAATCCCTGCTCGACCAGTGCCGGGCTACAGACCACTTCCAGCCGCGCCGCCGCGAGGAAGGTGAAATGATAGCTGGGATCGCCGGTATCGTCGGTACAGACCATGCCGAGATCGGCGGTGCTGGGGTCGAAATGCCAGTGGAAATGACTGGTATTGAACCGCACCAGGATATCGGGATTGACCGCCTGGAAATGATGCAGCCGCGGGATCAGCCAGCGCGCTGCCACGGTGACATAAACCTGCACCATGAGATCGTCGGTGGTGGCGACGCGCAGCACCAGATCGGTTCCCTGGCTGATGCGGTCGAAGGCATCGCGCAGGAACGGATAATAAAGCGCGCCGGCCTCGGTCAGTTCGACACGCCGGGCGGTGCGGTGGAACAAGGCCGTGCCGAGGCGTTCCTCCAGCCCGGCGATCTGGTGGCTGACTGCCGATTGCGTGATGCTCAGCTCCTCCGCCGCCGCCCGGAAACTGGAGAGCCGCGCCGCCGCTTCGAAAGCCCGCAAGGCCGTGAGAGAAGGTATCTGCCGCCGCATGACGATTGGTTAGATGACTTTTTCTCATCTGACAATGACATAGTCTCGCTTGCGCGGCGGGTCGGGCAAGGCATGCTTGGGATCACCGTAGAGCCGCCACCAGACGGCCAAGGTAATTGCCAGCAGAGCCGGTCCGATGCAGCGCATGCAACAACTTCGATCCCCCTCACCGCCGCCCGCTTTGCCGGGTGGCTTGTCCGCTGCCGGCCTGCCGCAACCGCAAATGCTGCCCCGGCAAAAGCCTCTCCCCCGGCCTGCAGCTCCCCTGCTCAAGCGGAGCCTGACAACCGGCCGGATCGAGATCACCATCCTGCTGCTGCCGGGTTTTCCGCTTTATGAGCTGGCGGCGCTTTGCGATACATTCGGCATCGCCAACAACCGGGCGCGCCGCACCGTTTTCACCTGGCAACTGCTCAGCAGCGACGGCCTGCCGGTGACCTGTTCGCTCGGCATGCCGGTGCAACCGGCCCGGGCCATTGGCGGCAATACCTGCCCCGACAATATCGTGCTGCTGGGCGGCGGCGCGGCGATCGCCGATCGAAAGCTGCTGGCCTGGTTGCGATATGCCGCCGCCCGGCACAGCCATATCCTGGCCAGCGGCCATGCGGTCGCGCTGCTTGCCGAAGCCGGCCTGCTCGACGGCAAAAGCTGCACGGCGCCCGCGTCTTTGCAAGACAGCCTCAGCGAGACCTGGCCCGATCTCGATCTGCGGGACCGTCTCTATGTCGCCCATGACCGCCGCCTGACCTGCGCCGGCAATAAGGCGCTGATCGATTTTGCCCTGGCCTGCACGGCCGAAGCCCTGGACGAGAGATCGACCCGCGAGATCGCCGATGCGCTCAACCACGACCGCCTGCGACCGGGAACGGAAAGCCAGCATCTTTCCGCCGGAGCATTGCGCGGCATCCAGAACCAAACCGTCTTGCGGGCGCTGGAGATCATCGACGCGCATCTCGCCGAGCCGGTCTCGACCGACGAGCTGGCCGGGCGCGTCGGCATCTGTCCCCGGCAGTTGCAGCGGCTGTTCAAGCGCTGCTTCGGTGCCGCGCCCAGCCAGTTCGCCATGCAGCGCCGCATGCAGCGCGCCCGGCAATTGCTGCATCAGACCCAGATGAGCATCACCGAAGTCGGCATCGCCCTCGGCTTCGTTTCCCTGTCGCATTTCTCCCGCTGCTATATGCGCGCCTTCGGCCGCCAGCCGCGCCAGGACCGGCTGCGCCTGATCTGCGATTGAGATCGCGCCAAGGATATATTCCGAGCAGCGGCAAATAAGCTCTTGACCATCGGCAGGTTTGGCTGCACCATATTTCCATGAAACTCGAATTAGCAGCCAACCAACTTGAAGCCCTGGGCAACCCGACGCGCCTGCAGGTTTACCGTGCTTTGGTAAGAGCAGGCGACGACGGTCTGGCAGTGGGGAGTTTGCAGGATAAGATCGGGGTCGCCGCATCGACCCTGTCGCATCATCTGAAAAACCTGGTGGCGAATGGCCTCATCACACAGGAACGGCAGGCAACGACCCTCATCTGCCGGGCCAATTACACCGCCATGAACTCGCTCGTCGATTACCTTGTTGCGGAATGCTGCGTTGATGCTGCCTGCAAGCCCAGAGGCAAAGCCGCGTAATTTTTTTGACACCATATTTCTATCATACCGGAAATAGCGAAGGAAAAGATGGCATGGCCCAACTCACAAACCTGCCGGTCGCTGTCATCGGCGCAGGCCCGGTCGGATTGGCCGCCGCCGCCAACTTAGCGGAGCGTGGTATCGCATTTCGCCTATACGAAGCCGGTGCGTCGGTGGGCGCCAACCTGCTCGACTGGGCGCATGTAAAGATCTTCACGACATGGGAACAGAGTATCGACCCCGCCTCGGTTCGATTCCTCGAAAAAGCCGGTTGGGAAATGCCGAATCCCGCGACCCTCCCGACCGGTGGCGAAATCATCCAACGCTATCTGAAACCGCTCGCGGAGCTTCCGGCACTGAAACCTTTCATCAGAACGAAGGCGCGCGTGACCGCAATTTCCCGCGCGGGTATCGACAAGGTCTCCAGCAAGAATCGCGGGGCGAAGCCGTTCCGCCTGCAGATCTCAGACAGCTCGGGGAACGTGCGCTACGAGTTGGCGCGGGCTGTTATCGACGCATCCGGCACATGGACCAATCCCAACCCGCTCGGTGGGTCCGGCTTGCCTGTGCCCGGCGAGACAGAACACGCAGCCCATATCGCTTATGGCATGCCGGATGTCCTGGGGGCGTTGAAAAACCGTTATGCCGGCAAGAGAGTCGCCGTGGTCGGTTCGGGATATTCGGCAATCAATGTTCTTCTGGATCTTGCCAAGCTTGCCGGCAATGACCAGCAGATCACCTGGGTCGTCCGAGGAACCAACCTTGAGCGCATCTATGGCGGCGGCGACGCGGATCAACTCGCGGCCAGAGGCGCATTAGGCACCCATCTGAGACAACTCGTTGACCGTGGCGAAATCAATTTGGTACTGGGATTCTCGACCGAGAAAGTCTCGTCGACGAGCGATGGCCTGACGCTGCATGGCGAAACCGCCGAGGGACAGGCTTCAATCGGACCGGTTGATGAAATCATTGCCGCAACCGGCCAGCGACCGGACCTCGACATCACCCGCGAGTTGAGGCTGGAACTCGATCCATGGCTGGAAAGCGTCAAAGCCCTCGGCCCGGTGATCGACCCCAATCTGCATTCCTGCGGCACCGTTCCACCGCATGGCTACCGGGAGCTGTCACACCCGGAGCCCGATTTCTTCACCGTTGGCGTGAAATCTTATGGGCGTGCACCGACCTTCTTGCTGCTCACCGGTTATGAGCAGGTCCGCTCTGTCGTTGCCGCCATTGCAGGTGATATCGACGCGGCGGAGCAGGTTCATCTCGTGCTTCCCGAAACCGGTATTTGCTCAACAGATGCCTTGGCAGATGAGGTTTGTTGCACCAGCCCGGCGCAGATCGAGCGGACGGCTTGCTGTGGCGGGCCCCCACCGGCCCAGGAAAACGCCTGTTGCGTCGCTGATGTCGCCGCCAGGAAATCTGGAAAATCGGGCTGCGGAAGCGGCATTCCAGCATGACCAGCAAACGGCAAGCCTCTCCGGCCGCTGTCGTGACCGCTCTCGGACTAACACAGATCCTGGCTTGGGGTTCGTCTTATTACCTTCCGGCGGTATTGGCAAAGCCGATCGCTGAAGAGACCGGCTGGCCGCTCTCCTGGATTGTCGGTGGGCTGTCCATTGGGTTGCTGATTGCCGGCTTAGCCTCGCCGACCGTCGGCCGCCTCATCCATCAGAAGGGCGCACGACCCGTTCTTGCCGGAAGTTCTATCCTGATCGCCCTGGGCCAGGTTGGTCTCGGCCTTGCGCCCAACCTGCCCGCGTTCATGATTGCCTGGATCGTCCTGGGTCTGGGGATGGGTGCGGGACTTTATGATGCCGCCTTCTCATCCCTAGGCCAGCTCTATCGAGCGCGCGCCAGACACCATATCGCGACGTTGACGCTGTTCGGCGGCTTCGCGAGCACCGTTTGCTGGCCGTTATCAGCCTTCCTGGTCGACCATCTAGGCTGGCGCAACACCTGCTTTGCCTATGCAGCTATTCAAGTCTTCATCAGCCTGCCACTGTACTGGTGCGCATTGCCGCGAAACGAGCTCGAGAACGGCTCCGCAGATGCAATCAGGAAGCGCCAAGAGACGTCCCTTTGTGGGCCCGGCACATTCAGCCTGCTCGCCATTGTTTTTATGATCGGCTCGATGCTCTCGACCGTGATGTCGGTGCATCTGCTGACGATACTGCAGGACCGTGGGTTGACCTTGGCGGCGGCAGTCGGTCTGGGCGCCCTTGTAGGTCCGTCGCAAGTGGGCGCCCGGTTCATAGAAATGATGGTTGCCCGTTATCACCATCCTATCTGGACCAAAATCGCATCGGTCAGCCTGGTCGCGGCGGGCCTGACCCTCCTTAGCTTGCACTTCCCCCTCGTGTTTTTGACCCTGGTCTTCTACGGAGCCGGCATCGGCCTGGAATCAATTGCGCGAGGAACACTGCCCTTAGCCCTGTTCGGCTCGGAAGATTATGCGCCAATCATGGGAAAGCTGGCGCGGCCGAGTCTGATCGCCCAGGCCGCCGCGCCGTCGCTTGGCGCTGTTCTCATAGAGCATATCGGCGCCAATGACGCGCTCTTTGTAATTGCTGCCATTGCTGCCTTTAATGTGGCATTGGCGGTCGGGCTGTTCATGATGACCCATAAGGCCAGACGTCACGCTTTGCCTTAAGGGCACGTTGCCTTAAAGGCACGGGCAGCTTTCGCTATATCTCCCCAGTCCCGGACAATGAATGCAAGCTCGTTCCCTTCAGCGGTGCTGGCTGGCCAACGGCTTACCGCTCCGGACCGACCGGCCCCGATCATACCAACCCTTGGTCGCGTTGATAATCTTCACGACAGAAAGCATCACCGGGACTTCGATCAACACGCCGGCCACGGTTGCGAGGGCGGCGCCCGATTGCAAGGAGACTTCGGTGAAAGATTGATGACCGAAAGCAATGGCCGCGGCCACCAAACACGCAGTCACGACCGCCTTTGCCCGTGAACCGAAGGCCAGCATCTTCCGGCACGCAGCGCGCCTGGCAAGTGCTGCATCAGACCCGGATGAGCATCACGGAAGTCGGCATTGCGATTACGCACATAGAAACCGGGTCCAATCTTTGAACTTGGCCGGCCGCCTGATCTCCTGCATCCTCGACGCCGGAATTCAGTTGAACATCAGAAAGCCAGCAAGCAATGACAGCCTCGCCTTCCTTTCTCGGCTTTCCCGGGCGCCTCGCGGATGACCGCGCACCCCGTGCGGTCATCTTCGACGCCGGTCACGGCAGCACCTATCCCGGCAAGGACAGCAGCGGCTATGCCTTGGCCGCAGATGCCATCCGCGCGGCAAGCCAGGACGATGCCGGGCTGGTCGAGCACTGGGATTTCGATCTCGGCGGTCCGTTATTCGACGGCCAACCGGTCAGCTGCATCGATGCCGGCGACATTCCGACCACCATGCATGACAATGCCGGCAACCGGGCCCGGATCGAGGCGAAGACGCGCGAGATCCTGGCATTGCCGGCTGTCCCGATCCTGCTGGGCGGCGATGATTCCGTGCCGATTCCCTTCCTCGCCGGCTTTGCCGATCACGGCCCGGTCTGGATCCTGCAGATCGATGCCCATATCGACTGGCGCGATGAGCTGCATGGCGAACGCTACGGCTATTCGAACCCGATGCGCCGGGTGAGCGAGATGCCGCATGCCGCCGGCATGGTACAGGTCGGCCTCCGTGGCGTCGGCAGCGCACGTCTCGCCGAAATCAACGCGGCGCGGCAATATGGCAGCCGTTTCGTGACCGCCCGGGAGGTTCACGCCCAAGGCGTCGAGGCCGCGCTCCGGCATATCCCGCCAGGCGCGCGGGTCGTGGTCACCCTCGATTGCGACGGCATCGATCCCAGCATCATGCCGGGCGTGGCGGCGCGTACGCCTGGCGGCCTCACCTACACGCAGGTGATCGATCTGATCGCGGGCCTTGGCAAGCGGGCCAGGATTGCCGGCTTCGATATTGTCGAATTCTATCCGCCCGTCGACATTGACGGCCTGTCGGCCCTGACCGCCGCGCGCATTCTGGTCAATGCGATCGGCGCCATCATCCGGCAGGCTTGAAAGATCAACCATTGCCAAGCACGGTCATTCTCTAGTCAAATCGGTCGCAGCGAAAAATGACGAGCCGGCCGGTATATTGCCGGTGAGTGGCCTTTGGGGGATGACCATTTCATGCGTAACCGGCGACTGAATAGCAATGTGCTGCGCCTGGCAGCGGCCCAGGCTTTGGCCGGCGCCAATTCCGTCGTCGTCTATGCCAGCGGGGCCATCATCGGCAATCTGCTGGCGCCACGGCCTGCTCTGGCGACGATGCCGCTTTCCGTCTTCGTCGTCGGCATGGCCATTGCAACCTTGCCCGTCGGCATCATCACGCGCCGCTTCGGCCGCAAGACCGCCTTCATGTTCGGCAATTTATGCGGGGTGATCGTCGGGCTTCTCGCCGCTTTGGCGCTCCTGATCAATTCTTTCGCCCTGTTCTGCATTGCGATGCTGTTTGGCGGCGCCTATGCGGCCGTTGTCCTGACATTCCGCTTCGCGGCGGCCGAATGTGTTCGGCCGGAGGATCGGCCTCGGGCCTTATCCACGGTGCTCGCCGGCGGCATCGTCGCCGGCATTTTCGGACCGGAGCTCGTGACGGCCACCATGACTCTCTGGCTGCCGCAAGCCTACGTGGTCACCTATTTGGCCGCTGCCGCCGTCTCGGTGCTCTCGGCCACCGTCTTGCTGGGCATCCATTTCGACTATCCGCCGTCGGAGACAAAGGCCGGTGGCGGACGCCCGCTTTCGGCAATCATCCGGCAGCCGCAATTGATCGTCGCGATGCTGAGCGGCGTCGTGAGCTACATGATGATGAATTTCATGATGACCTCGGCGCCGCTCGCCATGGAATTGTGCGGCATATCGCGCACCTCGGCCAATTACGGGATCGAGTTCCACGTCGTCGCGATGTATGCGCCGAGCTTCTTCACCGGCCGGCTGATCACCCGCTTCGGCGCACCGAACATCATCCTCGCCGGATTATTCTCCATCGCGCTTGCCGCCGCCGCCGGATTGAGCGGCATCACGGTCCATCATTTCTGGCTGGCGCTGGTCCTGCTTGGCATCGGCTGGAATTTCGGCTTCCTGGGCGCCTCCGCCATGGTCCTGACCTGCCATGAACGCGACGAGGGACCGAAAGTGCAGTCGCTGAACGATTTCGTCGTCTTCGGCGCCATGGTGATCGGCTCCTTCGCCTCCGGCAGCCTGCTGACGGAATTCGGCTGGCCGGTTATCTCGGGCCTGATCCTGGTTCCCGTCTTTTGCGCCGTCATCGGCATTTTCTGGCTGAAAGGTCTCCGCGGCCGGGAACTGCGGCAGGTCTAGCATCCCGCCTGCGGCCCGAGCGCTGTGACGCCGCATCTCATGAATACACCTCATCTATTGGTGAAATAGTCTCGCTTGCGGTTTCGCCCCGGATAAGCAGAGAATGCCGGCAATCCTGCCCCGCCAGGCAACTGTTCACGGTGCCTTCCGTGAGGCCAGTTCAAGGCAGGCGGGTCATGAGCTGATTTCATGCCTGGACAACATCTGCGGGCGTTGTGGCCGGGCCGGGATGGGGCGACACTGCGGTCTGCGAAAGCCCGAAACTGGCGAAAACCCGGCCAACAATGAGAATGAGAATGGGAGTAAGGGGAGAATGAGCGATCATGCCTGCACGGATTACGCCCGTGTCGTGATCATCGGCGGCGGCGCCGTCGGCTGCAGCGCGCTGTACCATCTGGCGCAACTGGGCTGGACCGATTGCCTGCTGCTGGAGCGCGATGAACTGACCTCCGGCTCGACCTGGCATGCCGCCGGCAACTGCCCCAACTTCTCCACCAACTGGAACGTCATCAAGTTCCAGCGCCATTCGACCAAGCTCTACGAGAAATTGGGCGAAGAGGTCGATTATCCGATCAATTACCATCTCACCGGATCGATCCGCCTGGCCCATAGCCAGGAGCGGATGGACGAATACTGGCATGTCGTCGCCATGGCGCGCGCCCAAGGGATCGACTTCGATCTGCTGGGGCCGGCCGAGATCAAGGCCAAGTATCCCTTCATGGAGCTGCACGACATCGTCGGCGGGTTGTGGGACCCCTATGACGGCGATATCGATCCCAGCCAGCTGACCCAGGCCTATGCCAAGGGCGCCAAGGACAAGGGTGCCCGGGTGCAGCGCTTCACCAAGGTGACCGGGCTGGAGCGCACGCCGAAGGGCGAGTGGAAAGTCATTACCGACAAGGGCGACATCCTGTGCGAGATCGTCGTCAATGCGGCCGGCTACCGGGCCGGCGAGATCATGGCGATGGTCGGGCAATACATGCCGATCATTTCCATGTCGCATCAATACCTGGTCACCGAGACCATTCCCGAGCTGGAAAGCTATCAGGACAAGCTGCCGCTGATGCGCGATCCCGATGTCAGCTACTACCTGCGCCAGGAGCGCCACGGCCTCATTCTCGGCCCCTATGAGAAGGAACGCGCCCAGGCCCATTGGCTGGACGGCATTCCCGAGGATTTCGCCTATCAGCTTTATCCCGACGATCTGGAGCGGCTGGAATCCTATATCGAGGCGGCGATCGGCCGCGTGCCGATCCTGGGCAAGGTCGGCGTCCAGCGCGTCATCAACGGCCCGATCCCCTATTCGCCCGATGGCAATCCCTATATCGGCCCGGCCCATGGCCTGCCGAACTTTTATCAGTGCTGCTGCTTCAGCTTCGGCATCGCGCAATCCGGCGGTGGCGGCAAGACGGTGGCCGAATGGATTGCCCATGGCGAACCGGAATGGGATTTCTGGTCGCTCGACCCGCGGCGCTATACCGATTACGCCACCAAGAGCTATGTGGTGGAGAAGGCGCTGGAGCTCTATCAGAACGAATATGCCATCGCTTTTCCCAACAACGAATGGCCGGCGGGCCGGCCCGCCAAGGTGACGCCGCTCTATGACAAGCTGAAAGCCAAGGAGGCGAATTTCTGCGCCCGGGGCGGCTGGGAACGCGCCGCCTGGTTCCCGCAGCCGGGTATCGAGCCGACACCGCGCCCGAGTTTCCGCCGCACCAACTGGCACGCCGCCGTCGCCGAAGAGTGCAAGGCGGTGCGCGAGCGGGTCGGTATTCTCGATCTCGGCGGCTTCACCAAGCTGATGCTGGACGGATCCGGCGCCGCCGCCTGGCTGGACGGGATGATCTGCGGCAAGCTGCCGAAGATCGGCCGCATCACCTTGTCCTACATGCTGAGCGACAAAGGCGGCATCGTCAGCGAATTCACCATCACGCGGCTGGCGGAAAACCGCTTCTATCTGATCAGCGCCGCCGCCGCCGAATGGCATGACATCGACTGGATCGAGAAGCATCTGCCGGCGGACGGTTCCGTCACGCTCAGCAATATCTCGCCCCGCATGGGCTCGATCGTTCTCGCCGGGCCGAAAGCGCGCGAGGTGCTGTCGCAGGTGACCGAGACCGATCTTTCCAACAAGGCCTTCCCCTGGCTTTCCGCCCAGGAGATCGAGATCGGCTTTGCCCGCATGCTGGCGCTGCGCGTCAATTATGTCGGCGAGCTGGGCTGGGAGCTGCATTGCCCGGTCGAACATATGGTGGCGGTCTATGACCGGCTCTGGGCCGCCGGCGAGACCCATGGCATCGCCGATTTCGGCATGTATGCGATGGACAGTTTGCGGTTGGAGAAATGCTATCGCGGCTGGAAGAGCGACATGACCCATGAATATACCCCGCTGATGGCGAGCCTCGATCGCTTCGTCGATTTCCAGAAGCCGGATTACAAGGGCCTCAAGGCCCTGACGGCGGAACGGCAGACGGGACCGAAGGAGCGTTTCGTGCCGCTGCTGCTCGAGGATGCCAAGGATTGCGACGCGCCCGCTTGCGCGCCGGTCTATCTCGGCGAGGATTATGTCGGCCTCGTCTCCTCCGGCGGCTATGGCCACACGCTCGGCAAGAGCATCGCGCTCGCTTATGTGCGCAGCGATCTCGCCAAGCCCGGCACGGCGCTCGAGGTGCTGGTGCTGGGTGAGCGACGCATGGCGGTCGTGGCGGAAGAGCCGCTTTACGATCCGGCGAATGCCAGGCTGCGGATGTAGGGACTTACCCCTCACCCCGGCCCTCTTTCCGCAAGCGGGGCGAGGGAGAAAATGCGCTCCCCACTCTCCCTCGCCCCTTTGGGGAGAGGGTTGGGGTGAGGGGCAAAACTGACGAACGACTAATTAAGGACCCAACCATGTCACTTCCCACCCAGGCCCGTGTCGTCATCATCGGCGGCGGCATCGTCGGTTGCTCGGTCGCCTATCACCTGGCGAAGCTCGGCTGGACCGATACCGTGCTGCTGGAGCGCAAGAAGCTGACCAGCGGCACCACCTGGCATGCGGCGGGGCTGGTGCGCTCCTCGCTCTATACCCAGAACCTCACCAGGCTGGCGAAATACACGGTCGATCTCTACACCACCCTGGAACAGGAAACCGGCCAGGCCACCGGCTTCGTGCAGCCGGGCAGCCTGTCGATCGCCACCAATGCCGAACGCTGGGAGGAATTGCGGCGCGGCGCGTCCATGCTGCATGGCTTCGATGTCATCGCCGAGGAGATCGGCCCCAAGGAAGTGCAGCAGAAATGGCCGCTGCTGAATGTCGATGATGTCATCGGCGCGATCTGGTATCCGAAGGATGGCAAGTGCAATCCGGCAGATACCACCATGGCGCTGGCGCGCGGCGCGCGGATGAAGGGCGTGAAGATCTTCGAGGATACCAATGTCCAGCGCGTCATCGTCGAAAACGGCGTGGCGGTCGGCGTTGAGACCGACCAGGGCATCATCCGCGCCGAGAAGGTGGTGAATTGCGCCGGCATGTGGGCGCGCGCGGTTAGCGAGCAGATCGGCGTCAATATCCCGCTCCAGGCCTGCGAACATTTCTACATCGTCACCGAGGCGATGGAAGGCATGACCGCCGATCTGCCGGTGCTGCGCGACATGGATGCCTGCGCCTATTACAAGGAAGATGCCGGCAAGCTGCTGCTGGGCGCCTTCGAGCCCCAGGCCAAGCCCTGGGCCGTCGATGGCATCCCGGCGGATTTCTGCTTCGATGAACTGCCGGAGGATTTCGAGCATTTCGCGCCGATCCTGGAAGGCGCCATGCACCGCCTGCCGAGCCTGCAGAAGGTCGGCATTCGCAAATTCTTCAACGGACCGGAAAGCTTCACCGCCGACCAGCTTTATTGCCTGGGCGAAGCGCCGGAAGTGAAGAATTTCTTCGTCGCCGCCGGATTCAACTCGATCGGCATCCAATCGGGCGGCGGGGCCGGCATGGCGCTGGCGCATTGGATCACCGAAGGCGAGCCGCCCTTCGATCTCTGGGATGTCGATATCCGCCGCTTCATGCCGCATCAGAGCCGCAAGAGCTTCCTGGTGCCGCGCGTCTCCGAGGCGCTGGGTCTCCTTTATGCAATGCATTGGCCCTATCGCCAGTTCAAGACCTCACGCCAGGTGCGCCTGACGCCGTTCTACGATCGCTGGAAGGAACTGGGTGCCTGTTTCGGCGAGGTCGCCGGCTGGGAGCGGCCGAACTGGTATGCGCCGGAAGGCGTCGAGCCGGTCTACCAATATAGCTATCAGAAGCAGAACTGGTTCGATTACTGCGCCGCCGAATGCCGCAATACGCGCGAGAATGTCAGCCTGTTCGATCTCTCGACCTTCTCGAAATTCCTGGTGACCGGGCCGGATGCGGAAAAGGAACTGCAGCGCATCTCGACCGCCGATGTCAGCCAGACCGGTCGCGCCGCCTATACCCAATGGCTCAACAAGCGCGGCGGCATCGAGGCCGACCTCACCGTCATCAAGCTCGACGAAGCCCGCTTCATGATCACCACGGCCGCCGCCACGGCGACGCGCGACCTGCATTACCTCAAGTCGAACCTGACACCCGGCGCGGAAGTGCGGATCGAGGATATCACCACGCAATTCGGCACGCTCGGCGTGATGGGACCGAACAGCCGCAGATTGCTGCAGCGCCTGACCGATGCGGATCTCTCCAATGACGCCTTCCCCTTCGGCGCCGCGCGCCGGATCGTGATCGGCTCGGCGGAGGCTCTGGCGGTGCGCATCTCCTATGTCGGCGAGCTCGGCTGGGAGCTTTATCTCCCCAGCGATTATGCCCGCGGCGTGCTGGATGCGGTGCTGGAAGCCGGGACCGATCTCGGCGTCAAGCCCGCCGGCATGCATGCGATGGATGCCCTGCGCCTGGAAAAAGGCTACCGGCATTGGGGCCACGATATCGCCACCGACGATACGCCGGTGGAAGCGGGCCTCGCCTTCATTTGCAGCTTCAAGAAGGATTTCACCGGCCGCGATGTGGTGGAGAAGCAGAAGGCCGCCGGCACGCCGACCAAGCGCCTGGTGCAGTTCAAGCTGAGCGATCCCGCTATGCTGCTCTATCACAACGAGCCGATCTATCTCGACGGCAAGGTCACCGGCTTCGTCACCTCGGCCAATTACGGCCATACGATCGGTGCCGCCATCGGCATGGGCTATGTCACGCATCCGGGCGGCGTGACGCCGGACCTCGTCGCCAGCGGCAAATTCGAGATCGAGGTCGTCGGCAAGCGCGTGCCGGCCGTGGCCAGCCTGAAACCGTTCCACGATCCGACCAGTGCGCGCATGAAGGTGTGATCAGGCTCCTACGTCAGGCCGGTACTATTCATCAGTCGCCACAATGGACCCTCGGGTCAAGTCCGAGGGTGACAAGCGTGTTTATGGCTAGCGCGGTGCGATAACGGGCAACACCGCTTGCCATCAACGCTGTTGCCCGTCATCGCATAGTCGCGACACCAAACAAGGTTGTCACCCCGGCCTTGAGCCGGGGTCCATCCTGGCAACTGAAGATGGTTAGCCACGTTGCGCCCGAGGCCGGGGTGACAACCTCATATGCGTTAAGGCTGTGCGAAGATCGGTCCGCCGTCTCAATACTCGCTGAAGACCTCGCGGAAGATCTGGTAGATCTCGTCGATATGACTTCTCTCGGCAACCAGAGCCGGCGCGCAGATGCCGGCATCGCCGGTGAACTTGATATGCAGGCCGCGATTGAACAGGCGCTTGGTGGCATCGTAGCCGCGCAGGCCCGGCCTGACGCCCGGCGCGAGATCGATGCCGCAGAGCATGCCGTAGCCGCGAATATCGGTGACCGCCTTGATGTCCTTCAAGGCATACATGCGCTCGAGGAAGTAATCCGACATCTCGGCCGCACGGTCGAACAGGCCTTCCTGTTCGTAGATCTTCAGGGTCGCGATGCCGGCGGCGCAGGCGGCGGGATGAGCCGAGTAGGTATAGCCGTGGAAGAATTCGACGGCGCCGTCGGCCGCCGCCCCGACCACGGTGTTGTAGATCTTGTCGCTGACCGCCACCGCGCCCATCGGCAACGCGCCGTTTGTGAGTGCCTTGGCCATGGTGATCATATCCGGTGTCACGCCGAAGCTTTGCGCCGCGAAGGCCTTGCCGGTGCGGCCGAAACCGCAGATCACTTCATCGAAGACCAGCAGGATGCCGTGCCTGTCGCAGATTTCGCGCAGGCGCTTGAGATAGCCTTTCGGCGGAATGAGGACACCGGTCGAGCCGGCGATCGGTTCGACGAAACAGGCGGCGATGGCGCGCGGACCGTAGAGATCGACGAAATGCTGCAAGTCGTCCGCCAATTCGACGCCGGTCAGCGGCTCGCCGAGGCAGAAGCGGTTCTCCGGCAGCCAGGTATGGCGGAGATGCACCACGCCGGGCATCACCGCACCGAAAGCTTCTCGGTTGCGCATCATGCCGCTGAGCGAGACGCCGCCGATATTGACGCCGTGATAGGCACGCTCGCGGCTGACGAAACGGGTGCGCTGGCCCTCCCCATTGGCGACATGATAGGCCAGAGCGATCTTGATCGCCGTTTCCACCGCTTCCGAGCCGGAATTGCAGAAGAAGACGTAATCAAGATTGTCCGGCGTGATCTTCGCTACCATGCGGGCGAGTTCGAAGGAGCTGGGATGGCCGGTCTGGAAATGTGGCGTATAGTCGATCTCCGCCATCTGCGCCGTCACCGCATCGAGGATCTCCTTGCGGCCATGGCCGGCGGCGCAGCAGAACAGGCCCGATGAGGCATCGACCAGCTTTTCGCCCTTGTGGTTCCAGTAATAGAGACCCTGCGCCTTCACCATCAGGCGCGGGTCGGATTTGAAGTCGCGATTGGTGGTGAAAGGCATCCAATGGTTTTCGAGACTATTGGCCGCATATTGCATCGCCGCGCTCCTGTAGCTGACGGGAATTTCCGGTCAGTCTAGAGCGTGGCGGCGATCGCCCCATAGGGACAGGCCGATTCAATAGGCAGGGCCAGATGACGACGGGTAAATATTCAAGCGGCAATGATGGCCGGCTCGCCTTCGGCTTCCGCCGCCGCTGCAACGGCGGCTCTGTCTTTCTCGCGCCGGTCTTCGCGACGCTTGTAGATCTCGTACAGAATGGCACCGATCAGGGTGATGGTGATGATCAGCAAGGCCAGCGCGCTGAGGCTGGGATTGCTACCCTGCCGGACGCGGCCGGCCAGCTCGGTCGTCAGGGTGGTACGGGCGAGAATGGTGAAGGTGGTGGTGTTGTAGTTCTCGAATGAGGACAGGAAGGCCAGGACTGCGGCGGAAAAGACCGCCGGCCGCAGAAACGGCAGCAAGACCTGCCAGAAGAATTGCAGGTTGCTGGCGCCGAGATCGAGTGCTGCTTCCTCCTGGGCACGATCGAAACGCTGCAAGCGCGACAGGAAGATCAGCATGCAATAGGCCGAGATGAAGGTCGCCTGGCCGAGGATGGTCATGAAATAGCCGCTATAAAGCGGATGATCGGCGCCCAGCAACTGACGCCAGAACAGCACCGTCGAGATGCCGATGATGACGCCGGGGGTCAGCAAGGGCGAGACGACGACGAGATAATAAAGCCCGCGCGCGCGCCAATAGATCTGTGTCATCACGATGGCCCCGGCCAGGCCGATCGGCACGGCGAGGCAGATGACGCCGAGCCCCACCAACAGGCTGTTGCCGATGCCGCGCAACATGGCCTGGTCATTGGCCAGCTTGACGAACCAGTCCAGCGTGCCGCCTTCCCAGGGCCAGAGCTGGGGATAGGATGAATTGTTGAAAGCCGTCGCGCCCATGATGAGCAGCGGGCCGAAGAGATAGCCGAAGAACAGCAGCAGATAGAAGCCGATGAAGAAGCGGAAAATACCCTTGGAGGTCATCGCGCGATCTCTCCCAAGCTCACCTTGAAGAGACGCAGTACCACCATGACGAAAATGATGCAGGCGATCAGCAAAGCGAAGGCATAGGCAGCGCCCAGGTTCCAGTTGAAGGCCTGATAAAACCAGTTATAGACCACCTGGGTGAACCAGAGGCTGCTGGGGCCGCCGAGAACCTGCGGCGCCGCCAAAGCCCCCGCCGTCAGCATGAAGACCATGGTGCAGCCGGCGGCGATGCCGGGCTTGGCATAGGGCATGACGACGAAGAGATGGATATGCCACCACGGCGCGCCGAGATCGCGGGCCGCTTCGATCTGGTTGCTGTCCATCGCCTCGATCGCGTTGTAGAGCGGGAAGATCATCAGCAGCAGATAGGCATAGGAAAGGCCGGCATAGAGCGCGATATCGCTCCGAAGGAAATCGACCGGTGCATCCACCAGGCCGCTCGCCAGCAACAGGGTGTTGAAGACGCCGCTGCTGGAAAACAGGATACGGAAGGCAAAGGCCCGCAGGATCTCGTTCACCCAGAAGGGCACGATCAACGCCAGCACCATCAGCCGCATCTGGCCGCCTTTGGCCACTTTCGCCATGAAGAAGGCGATCGGATAGCAAATGGCGAAATTCAGCATCGTGACGAAGATGCTGGCGACAATGGTGCGCAGGAAAATGCCGAGATGCAGCTTGTTATAGCCTTCGGGATCGCCCGGTCGCCCGAAGATCAGATAGCTGTAATTGGCCAGGGTATAGGCATCCTTCGGCCCGCCCATCTCGCTTGGCGGCAGGCGTGGCCGGAAGGAAAACTCCACCATGTAAAGCTGCGGCAGGACGATCAGCAGCAAGATCCACAGGCCGACGGCGCCGAGCAGATAGACCGACAGCGCCGCGCCATTGCGACGGAAGAAACCGAGATGCGCGACATTGCCGACGGCGCGGCGTTCCGCCGCCGCCATGCCCCAGAAGATGAGCGCGACGGCGACCGGGATGAGCGGCAGGAGAAATCTACTCACTGGCCAGTTTCCCCGCTCGCCAACTTCCCCATTGGCAGGATCAGGGTGTCGTCGATCGCCGCATGCAGGCCGATATCGGCACCGGCCTCCGGCAAGGGGGTTTCGCGCCCCACCGTCATGGTGAGATGCCGGTGGCCGGGCCCGACCAGATAGACATGGCTGAGATTGCCTTCGAAGGCGATGGATTTGACGGTGGTCTGCAACCGGTTCTGATTGGCGGCCGCGTGCTGCGTCAGCTTCTCCGGCCGGATGAAGGCGACGGCTGACTCGCCGATCCGTATATCCTGCAGGTTGCGGCCGGTGACATTGCCCATCTGCGTCTTGATCTGGGCATAGGCGCCATCCACCTGGACGACCTTGCCGATCAGGGAATTGTTCTCGCCGACGAAGGAGGCAACGAAAGAGGTTGCCGGCCGGTCATAGATGCTTTTCGCATCGCCGACCTGCTGGATGACGCCTTCATTCATCACCGCGATGCGATCCGACATGGTCAGCGCCTCGCCCTGGTCATGGGTGATATAGATGAAGGTGATGCCGACACGCTGCTGGATCGCCCGCAGCTCGTTGCGCATATGCTGGCGCAGTTTGAGATCGAGCGCGGAAAGCGGTTCGTCCAGCAGCAGCACCTGGGGTTCCACCGCCAGGGCACGAGCGATGGCGACGCGCTGCTTCTGCCCGCCGCTCAATTCCGCCACCATCTTGCCGCCCTGGTCGGACAAGGCGATCATGTTGAGTAGATGTTCGGCCTTGCGGCGACGCTCTGTCCTTCCCATGCCGCGCACGCGCAGGCCGTAAGCGATGTTCTCCGCCACCGTCATCAGGGGGAACAAAGCGAGGTTCTGGAAGATCAGCGCGGTCGGCCTTTTATTCGGCCCGATTCCCGACATGTCCCGCCCGCCGATGCGCACCGCGCCCTTGGTCGGTTCGAGAAATCCGGAGACGGTTCGCAGGATCGTGGTCTTGCCGCAACCGGAAGGGCCGAGAAAACTGAAGAATTCGCCGTTATTGATCTTCAGACTGGCGTCATTGACGGCGATGAAATTGCCAAAGGCAATGGTGACGTGGTCGAGTTCGACGTCCGCACTCATCCGCTTCAATCCCCAGACATGGTCCCGAGCCTCTACCGGGTCGCTGCCTGTCAATCATCGGCAAGTGGTCCGCCGATCATCCGGCAGTCTGATGCTTTCCAAGACTGTAACCAAAGCTTGCGCCGCCAGCAATGCCGCCGCTGCTGGCAATGCCACCGCCGACGGGCGCCGCATGCATTCATCCGCCGCCGTCATCATAGTCATAGGCCTTTCATCATGGGTCGGGCCAATAACGGCAATTCGATAGGTGCAGATGCATCCGATGGGAAAAGGCGCGCAGCGAAACGCCCCGGCGGCCTGCATCGATCCCTGCATCGGCCCACCGGGGCGTCCTGAGCAAAGCGGACTAGAGCCGGATCGGTTTAGACGGAATCGCCTCGCGATTTTGTCTAAAACGTGAATCCGGCTCTCCTCAATAGGGTAGAGGGCGATTCACGTCTTTGATGGAAGCAAAATGCTTCCATCAAAGACGATCGCGCTCTAGGCCGACTGGAATTTTTCCGCGAATTCGTTGCGCGCCGTGCCATACCAGGAGGGCTCCGGCGGCCGCCACCACAGATTATCGACCGCGTTCTCGGGATAGGCCTCGCTGAAATTCGCCTTGGCTTCCGCCGAGAGATGCTTGTCGGCATCCTTGATGACCGGGTTATAGCCCGAGCCTTCGGCCAGCGCCGCAGCGCTTTTCGGCGTGTAGATATATTTGATCAGCTCATAAGCCTGGTCGGTGTTCTTCGCCGCCTTGAGGATGGCGAGGCCGTCGAGCCAGGCGATGGCGCCTTCCTGCGGCGCCATATAGGTGATGGGCTTGCCGGCTTTCTTGAGGCTGAGCGCGGGCCCGTCCCAGGTCTGGCCGAGCACCACATCGTTTTCCATGAAACCGGATTTGGTGTTGTCGGCGGTATCCCAGAACTGCTTGACCCAGGGCTTGTGGTCGACCGCGAATTTGGTGAGCTCGGTCCAGATCTTGCGCATGGTCTCTTCATCCTTGAAGGTGTCGAGCATGCGGTTCGAGGGCAGCTTGCCGGTGTGATCCATCCATAGGCCGATCCCGGTCATGAGCGAGTGCGGCCGCCCCTGGATCTTGCCCTTGACGTCATCGCCCCAGAGATCGCCGTAGCTGAGATCCTTGTAATCCTTCTTCCATTTATCGGTGCGCCAGGCCAGCGCCTCGGTGCCCCAGAGATGCGGCAGATGATAGAGGCTGCCATCCCAGGTCCAAACGCTCTTCGAGGCTTCCAGCATCGCGGGCAGCAATGCATCGAGCGGCACCTTGTTGGTATCGATCGGCCCGAGCAGGCCAAGCTCCTGGAATTGCGGTGCACGATCGCGGGTCGGCTGGCAGAGATCGAAACCTTCGCCGCCGGTCGCCTGGATCTTGTTGATCTGTTCCTCGTTCTGCGAGAAGGGCGTCTGATTGACCTTGATGCCGGTAGCCTTGGTGAAATTCGACAAGACCGGCTCGGGAAACTCATCCGACCACATCAGCAGATTAACCTCGCCCGAAGACGAGAACGCGTCTTTGACGATCATCGGCCCGACCGCCATGATGGCGCCGGCCGCCGCCGCCTGCTTCAACACCACGCGACGGCTGAATGCACGGGCATGCAGCAGGGTCGCATGGGCTGAACGCTGTGCTTTCGTATCCCTCTCCATGAAGCTCCTCCTGTTGTTGTTTTTTATTTGGCAGGCTTGCTTTCCTTGGAGCCGCCTGCATCCCGGGGACCTTTATCGGCTGACGGCATCGGTCCGGCCGCCGCTTGCTCCGGCAACAGGATAAAGCAGTCCGCATGCCCGGGCCACCCGAGGTTTTCTTAAGACAGATAGCTTAATCCGCTTCGCGGAGCGTCTTCAATCTCGCCGCGTGGATTGCTATAGTCCTATCCGCGTTGAGATCATGCCGCTTTCCGGTGCAGCCATTGTGCCAGTTCGGAGATTTTCTTTGGGCCACGCCAGCCACGCTTATCTGTTTCACCTGGAAACGGACAAAACCGTCACCCTTCAGGCCCAATTGCGCCGCCGCCTGGTTTCCGCGATCCTCGACGGGCAGATCCCTGCCGGCAGCGCCCTGCCCTCCTGTCGCAGCCTCGCCCGCAGCCTGAAGATCGCCCGCAATACAGTGGTGCTGACCTATCAGGACCTGGTCGAGGAAGGCTATCTGGTCTCGCGCCAGCGCAGCGGCTTCTTTGTCAATCCAGATATCCTGCGCAACCGTGCCGGCCCACCGGCCCGCAACCCGCCCAGCGACACGCCGGTCAAAGCCGATGATCAGCGGCCGGACTGGTATGGCCGCATGAAGCGTCATCCCTCGCAACAGCACAGCACCGTCAAGCCGATGAACTGGGCCGACCAGCCCTATCCCTTCATCTATGGCCAGGTGGATCAGAACATCTTTCCGCTCTCGGCCTGGCGGGAATGTTCGCGCCAGGCGCTGAGCATCGATTCCGTGCGCGAATGGTCGAAGGACCGCTTCACCGAGGACGACCCGAAGCTGGTGGAGCAGATCCGCACGCGGCTGCTGCCGCGGCGCGGCATCCTCGCCGCGCCAGATGAGATCCTGGTAACGGTGGGGGCACAGAACGCCCTCTATCTGCTGGTCAGCCTGCTATTCGATGCCCGCACGCGCTTCGGCATCGAAGATCCCGGCTATACCGATGCCCGCAACATCGCCGCCTTGCGCACCGAACATGTGGCCGGCCTGGATGTCGACCGCGAGGGGCTGGTCATCGGCGAGAATGCCTTGGCGGGGTGCGACTATGTTTATGTGACACCGAGCCATCAATTTCCCACCACGGTGACCATGAGCCTGGCGCGCCGCCAGGCCCTGCTGGCGGCGGCGCGGCGCGACGACGTCATCATCATCGAAGACGATTACGAGAGCGAGATCTCTCATAGCGGCTCGCCGCAACCGGCGCTGAAATCGCTCGACAGCCAGGACCGGGTGATCTTCATCGCCAGCCTGTCCAAGACCTTGGCCCCGGGCCTGCGCTTCGGCTACATGGTGGGCCCGAAGCCGCTGATCCGCGAGGCCCGGGCCCTGCGCCGGCTGATGCTGCGTCATCCCGCCGCCAACAACCAGCGGACCGTGGCGCTGTTCCTGGCCGACGGCCATTACGACGGGCTGCTGCGCCGGCTTTGCCACGCCTATCGCGACCGGCTGCTGGAGGCGACCGCCGCGCTCGGCAAATATCTGCCGGAATTCAGCGTCAATGCCGCCGCCGGCGGATCGGCGTTGTGGATCAAGGGGCCGCCGCGCCTGGATATGGCGGCGGTCGAAGCCGAGGCGTTGAAACGCGGCGTGGTGATTGAAAGCGGCGGCGTGCATTTCCATCGCACCGATCGTCATCCGGCGGAACGGATGCGCTATTGCCGGCTTGGTGTCTCGTCGATCCCGATCGAGCGGATCGAGCCGGGGATCAAGATCCTGGCGCAGATCGTGCGGGAAAGACCGGGCCAGGCTTGAGAGCGGCCTAATTCAGTCCTCTCCCGGTCCTTTCCCATCTGGCTCCATCTGGCCCAATGCAGTCGCACCCGCTGGACCTACCCCAAGCGGAGTGGCGTTTTCTATCCTGGGAAGCGACAGCAAGCCGCGCAAGACGGCCCCATCATGTAACAATGCAAGCGGAGAGGATGCCCATGACCCGGATGACCCCAAGTGAAGCTTTCGTCGAGACCTTGGTCGCGCAGGGTGTCAAACACGTCTTCGGCATCGTCGGCTCAGCCTATATGGATGCGCTCGATATTTTCGAGCCGGCCGGCATCCGCTTCATCTCGGTGGCCCATGAGCAGGGTGCCGCCCATATGGCCGACGGCTATTCGCGGGCCAGCAACAAACATGGCGTCTGCATCGCCCAGAACGGCCCCGGCATCACCAATTTCGTCACCGCCGTCGCCGCCGCCTATTGGGCGCATTCGCCGGTCGTGGTGATCACGCCGGAAACCGGCAGCAACACGATCGGCCTCGGCGGCTTCCAGGAAACCGAGCAATTGCCGATCTTCTCCAAGATCACCAAGTTCCAGGCCCATGTCAGCCGGCAGGACCGCCTCGCCGAGCTGACGGGCCGCTGCTTCGATCTCGCCATGACCGAACGCGGGCCGACCCAGCTCAATATCCCGCGCGATGTGTTTTATGGCGAGGTCGATGTCACCATTCCGAAACCGATCAGGATCGAACGCGGCGCCGGCGGCGTCGATAGCCTCGATCAGGCGGCGAAGATCCTGGCCGAGGCGAAATTCCCGGTCATCATCGCCGGCGGCGGCGTGGTGATGGCCGATGCCCAGGCCAAGGCGATCAAGCTGGCGGAATATCTCTCCGCCCCCGTCGTTACCTCCTATCTGCATAACGATGCCTTCCCCGCCGGGCATCCGCTGCTCTGCGGGCCGCTCGGCTATCAGGGATCAAAGGCGGCAATGAAGGTGATCCAGCAGGCCGATGTGGTGCTGGCGCTGGGCTCGCGCCTGGGGCCATTCGGAACCCTGCCGCAGCACGATATCGACTATTGGCCGAAGAATGCCAAGCTGATCCAGGTGGACAGCAACCACCGGGTGATCGGCCTGGTGAAGCCGATCACGGTCGGCGTCTGCGGCGATGCCGGTGCGGCTGCCGGCGAGATCCTGGACCGGCTGGAAACGATGAATGAAAAGATCGCCAGCCGGGGCAACAAGGATGCCCGTCTTGCCGAAGTGAAGAAGCAGCAGGATGCCTGGGAAGGCGAGCTGACCGAGTGGTCGATGAAGGACGGTTCGCCCATCGCACCGCGCCGGGCCCTGCGCGAGCTGGAAAAGGCGATGCCGAAGAATGCCATGGTGACGACGGATATCGGCAATATCTGCTCGGTCTCCAATTCCTATCTGCGCTTCGACAAGCCGAAGAGCTTCTTCGCCGCGATGAGCTTCGGCAATTGCGGCTATGCCTTTCCGACCGCCATCGGTGCCAAGGTTGCGGCGCCGGACCGGCCGGCCGTGGCCTATGTCGGCGACGGTGCCTGGGGCATGAGCCTGCAGGAGACCCTGACCTGCGTGCGCGAAAATATCCCCGTCACCGCCGTCGTCTTCAATAACGGGCAATGGGGTGCGGAGAAGAAGAACCAGATCGATTTCTACGCCGACCGCTATGTCGGCACCAATCTCAACAATCCCAGCTTCGCCGGCATCGCCAGGGCCATGGGTGCCGAGGGCATCACGGTCGATCATCCCGACCAGATCGGCGATGCCTTGAAGAAAGCGACCGGTTCCAACAAATGCACCATCCTGGAAGTGATGGTGACGCAGGAACTGGGCGATCCCTTCCGCCGTGACGCACTCAAAAAGCCGAAGCGGTTGCTCGACAAATACAAGGGCTTCACCGTCGCCTGATCACCCGCTAGTCTCGCTGATCCCTTCCATCTCGAGGGATCAGCGAGAGCAGCACCGAGCCATGTCCTTAAAAGACGCGCCTGACGGCAATAAACTGCTGGTGATCAATGCCGGTTCGTCGAGCCTGAAATTCGCCGTTTATGACGCAGCGGCCGGCGCTGCAATGCCGGCCTTGCTGCTCAAAGGGCAGATCGCCGGCATCGGCCAGGACCGCACGCGGCTGGAAGTCAAAGCCCTGCGAGGCGAAACGCCGGATTGGCCGTTCGAGCCAGATGCCGTTGCCAATCACCGTGACGCTTTATCGATCCTGATCGATCGGCTTGGCATCGTCCGCGAGAAGACCACATGGCTTGGCATCGGTCATCGCGTTGTGCATGGCGGGACGGCCTATTCCACACCGATCGTCATCGGCGATGACGACATCGCCGCGCTGGAAAGCATCTGCCCGCTGGCGCCCTTACATCAGCCGCATAATGTCGCCGCGATCAAGGCGCTGCGTGACCTGCTGCCGGATATGCCACAGGTCGCTTGTTTCGACACCGGCTTCCATGCGGATAATCCGGAACGGGTCGCCCGCTTCGCTTTGCCCGAGCGTTTCTGGCGGGCCGGCATCCGCCGCTATGGCTTTCATGGCATCTCTTACGAGGCCATCCTGTATTGCCTGCGGCAGGAGAAAATCGACATCCCTGCACGCCTGGTGATCGCCCATCTTGGCAATGGCGCCAGCATGGCGGCGATCAAGCACGGCAAGGGCATCGCCAGCAGCATGGGCTTCTCCACCCTGGAGGGTCTCGTGATGGGGACACGTCCCGGCTCGATCGATCCCGGTGTTCTTTTGCATCTGCTACATGACGGCATGAGTCTCGGCGATCTCGAAAAATTGCTTTATCACGAAAGCGGCCTGTTGGGTCTGTCGGGGCTCAGCGCCGATATGAAGACCTTGAGCGACAGCACCGACCCCGCCGCCGCCCGGGCCATCGACATCTATTGCCACTGCATCGCCGTGGAACTGGCCCGGATGAGCGCCGAATTACAGGGCCTCGATATGATGATCTTCACCGGCGGTGTTGGCGAGAATGGTGCTGATATCCGCGCTGCTGTCTGCGCCGAAACGGCTTGGCTTGGCCTATCGGTGGATGACGAAGCGAATAGGCGCGCCGTTCATCCGGCCGGCCCGCTGCAGATTTCAATCGCGGGTAAAGATGTCCGTGTCCTGGTTGTCCCGACCGACGAAGAAGGCATTATTGCCCGGCATTGCCAGAAATTGTTTTCCCGCCAGTAGAAGCCTGCAGTGCAGCAACATCCTGGATGTGCAGCTTCTGGCCTAGACTAAGGCAAGAGCCGCTTTCGCACCGCTGATCACCGCCAGCAGGATCAGCAAGCGCAGCACCCAGCGGCGGAAAGCTGCTTCGCTGACGTGATGGAAGCTGCGGGCACCGACGGTGACGCCGAGCAGCAGCGGCACCAGCCAGAGCGCAGCCTGCAGGAAGCTCTGCTTGGTGACGAGGCCGTGATAGGTGTCCCAGGCAAGGCCGAGGCTATCCGTGCCGATGAAATAAGCGATGACCGAGGCACGGCCGACGGCAGCGGCGCCGGGTGTCGAGAAGAAAAAGATGATGACCGGGGGGCCGCCGATGCCGAAAGCGCCGTTGAGCAGGCCGGAGCCGATACCGGTGCCGGTGGTCGCAAGCGGCCCGGGGGTCTTTTCCAGGTGGAATCCGCGCAGCATCAGAATGGCCGTCACCGTCACGAAGAGCGACATGGCAAGCGTCATGGGTGCGGCCGGCACCGATGCCAAAGCGGAGACACCGAGCGGCGTGCCGATCAGGCAGCCGATCATCAGGAACAGCAAGGAGCGCCAGTGAATCTCGCGCCAGATGCTGGGGATGAGATGCAAAGACGCGGCGATTTCCAGCAGGAAGATCGAGGGCACGACTTCAGCCTGCGGCATGAACAGCGTAATTGCCGTGATGCTGAGCAATGAGAAGCCGAAGCCGGAAAAACCGCGCACGATCGCCGCGCCGAAAATGGCGAGCGAACTGATCCCCAATTGCCAGAGCGGAATCCCCAGAATGTCCATCGTGCGGCGGTGATAGCAAAAGCACCCGACGACGCCTAGAGCCAAAACGGTGCGAGAGCAAATGCCAGATGACGACACCCCGCTCCATCACAAGATGGAACGGGGTGCGACATTGAATCAGCGGAGGTGCAGGTTACTTCGGCAGATTGCCGTCGACGCCTTCGGCCAGCCAGTTCATGCCGGCGATGGAGGCATCGTCGAGCGTGGAGCCGTCGGCCACCTTGACGGCGCCGCTTTGGTCCTTGATCGGGCCCTTGAAGATGACGATCTTGCCGGAAGCGATATCGGCCTCGGTCTGCTTGGCAAGCGCCGCCACATCATCCGGCATGTTGGTGTAGTCGGCCATCTTCAGCATGCCGGAAGCGAGACCGCCCCAGGTATCCTGGCTTTTCCAGGTGCCGTCGATCACCGCCTTGGTGCGTTCGATGTAATATGGCAGCCAGTGATCGGTCGAGGACGTGAGCTGGGCCTTCGGCGCCGCCTTGATCATATCGGTGGCCTGGCCGAAACCCTGGATGCCGCGCTGTTCCGCGACCTGCAACGGCGCGGTGGAATCCGTGTGCTGCGCCATGAGATCGGCGCCCTGGTCGATCAGCGCCTTGGCGGCATCGGCTTCCTTGCCGGGATCGTACCAGGAGTTGATGAAGACCGCCTTGATCCGGCCCTTGGGATTGACCGAATGCATGCCGAGGATGAAGGCGTTCATGCCCATGATGACTTCCGGAATGGGCACCGAGCCGATATAGCCGACGATGCCCGATTTCGACATCTTGCCGGCGATCACGCCCTGGATATAACGCCCCTCATAGAACCGGATGTTGTAGGTCGCGACATTCTCCGCCCGCTTGTAGCCGGTCGCATGTTCGAACTTCACCTTGGGAAAGCGCTTCGCCACCTTCAGGGTCGGATTCATGAAGCCGAAGGAGGTGGTGTAGATCAGGCCATGGCCTTTATTGGCAAGCTCGGCGATGACGCGTTCGGCATCCGCACCTTCCTTGACGCTTTCGACATAGGTCGTCTTGATCTTGTCGCCGAGCTCGGCTTCCAGATCCTTGCGGGCCAGATCGTGCTGATGGGTCCAGCCGAAATCCTCGACCGGGCCGACATAGATGAAACCGACCTTCAGCGGATCCGCCGCGAAAGCCGGGCGAATGATCGCCGGCGCGGCCAAGGTCGTCAGCGAAGCTCCCAGCAATTTATTGAATGTTCTTCTTTCCATCATGCTCTCCCGTTTGATCATCCAGGCATCAACCCGCAGCAAAGAAAGGGCGTCCCAAGCAAGCCGGCGCATTCAGCCGGATGCGCAGACGGTCCCGTGAAATCATCACTAGCACGACAATCGTCGCCAGATAAGGCAGGCTGGAAATGAATTGCGACGGCAAATTGACCCCCAGGCCCTGAATATAGAGCGACATATACATGATGCCGCCGAAGAGATAGGCGCCAAGCAGCAGCCAGCCCGGCCGCCAGGTCGCGAAAACCACCAGCGCCAAAGCGATCCAGCCACGCCCGGCCGTCATGTTTTCCGACCAGCTGGGGCTATAAACCAGCGACATATAGGCGCCGGCCAGACCGGCCATACCGCCGCCGAAGGCCGTTGCGGCATAGCGGATGGCAATCACCGGATAGCCGATGGCATGGGCGGCATCGTGGGAATCGCCGATCGCTCGCAGCACCAGGCCGGCATGGCTGCGATAGAGGAACCAGGCAACGGCGATCAGCAGGATGAAGGAGCCGTAGATCAATGCGTCCTGATGGAAGAGCAGCGGGCCGAGGACCGGCAGATCGCTGAGGCCGGGAAGGGTGAGCTTCGGCAGCGGCTGCAAGGCGGTGCCGACATAGCCTGCCCCCATCAATGCGCTGAGCCCGGTGCCGAAAATCGTCAGCGCCAGGCCGGTCGCCACCTGATTGGCCATCAGTGTCAGCGAGAGGAAGGCAAAGACCAGCGACATGGCGATCCCGGCCAGCACCGCCGCCAGGACACCGAGGCTGGCGCTGCCGGTATGCACGGTAGCCGCGAAGCCGATGACGGCGCCCACCAACATCATGCCTTCGAGGCCGAGATTGAGGACGCCGGATTTCTCCGCCACCAACTCGCCGGTCGCCGCCAGCAGCAGGGGGGTCGAGGCGGTCATGATGCTGAGCAGGATGTTGATCATTTCCGGGCTCATCGCGACGCCCCCCGCAGAGATTTGCCACCGAGCTGTTTGCCACCGAAACGCAGCCGGTAAAGGATGAGCACATCGCAGCCGAGCAGGTAGAAGAGCAAAATGCCCTGGAAGATCCCCGTCACGGCGTTGGGCAGGCCGAGATCGATCTGCGCCGCTTCGCCACCGAGATAGGAAAGGGCGAGGACGAGCCCCGCCAGCACCACGCCCAAGGGATGCAAGCGGCCGAGGAAGGCGACGATGATGGCGGTGAAGCCATAGCCCGGCGAGATCGACGGCGTGAGCTGGCCGATCGGCCCGGCCACTTCGAACAGCCCGGCGAGGCCGGCAAGACCGCCGCCCAGCAGCAAGGAGAGCCAGATCAGGCCGGATTCGCTGAAACCGGCAAACCGTGCCGCGCGGGGCGCCGAACCGAGTACCCGCAACTGGAAGCCAAGCAGGGACTTCGACAGAATGAGCCAGCCGAGGAGTGCCGCAACAAAGGCGACGAAAACACCGAGATGCAGGCGGGTCTCCGCGATCAGGATCGGCGCGGTCGCGGCATCGCCGAACATGGCGGTCTGCGGAAAGCCGTAGCCTTCCGGGTCCTTCCAGGGGCCGGTGACCAGATAGAGCAGCAGGAGCTGCGCCACATAGGTCAGCATCAGGCTGGTCAGAATCTCATTGGCATTGAAGCGGGTCTTGAGCAAAGCGGGGATCGCCGCCCAGATCATGCCGCCCAGGATGCTGGCCAGCAGCATCGCCGGAAAGACCCACCAGCCGCTGCCCTCGCCAACCCGCAAGGCAACCCAGCCGCCGAAGATGGCGCCCAGGGTGAACTGGCCTTCGGCGCCGATATTCCAGACATTGGCGCGAAAGCCGATCGACAGGCCGACACCGATCAGGATCAGCGGCGCGGCCTTGACGAACAGCTCCGGCAGGCCGCTGGCACTCGTCAGCGGCTCGACCAGGAAGGTCCAGAGCGCCTTGGCAGGATCCTGTCCAAGAGCCGCAAAAATGATCGCCGCCGTGACGACGGTCAACAGCAAAGCCAGGACCGGCGAGCCATAGGTCCAGAAAGCGGAACGCTGTCCGCGCGGTTCAAGTGCGAGCCACACGCGGCTGCTCCCCCTCTAGCTGTTCGTCCGGCGCGGTGCCGTGCACACCGCCCATCAGCAAGCCGATCTGCTCCACCGTGACCTCGCCGACCGGGCGCGGCGCCGAGAGACGGCCGAGATTGATCACCGCGATGCGTTGACAGAGCAACAGGATTTCATCGAGGTCCTGGGAAATGATGACGATCGCGGCACCCTGGGCGGCAAGATCAATCAGCGCCTGATGAATTGCGGCAGCGGCACCGGCATCGACGCCCCAGGTCGGCTGCGCCACCACCAGCAGGTCGGGACGTTGCAGAATCTCCCGGCCGACGATGAATTTCTGCAGATTGCCGCCAGACAGGGAGCGCGCCTCGGCCCGCACGCCACGCCCGCGGACATCGAACAGCCGGATGATGTCATCGGCGAAACGGCGGGTCTTCTCGCCCTCGATCAGGCCATGCCGCGTCAGCGAGCGCCGGCGAAAGGCCGAGAGAAAGGCGTTATCCGTGAGGCTGAAGGCGCTGACCGCGCCATGGCCGTTGCGCTCCTCCGGCACGAAACAGGCACCCAGCAGGCGCCGTTGCGCCGGACCCAGCCGCCCGGCTGCGACATCGCCGATGCGAATGGATTCGGCAGCGGCGACCGGCGTCTCGCCGGACAATGCCGCCATCAATTCGCTCTGGCCGTTGCCGGCGACGCCGCCGATGCCGAGAATCTCGCCGCCCCGCACGCCGAAGGAGATGTCCTTCAGATCGATGCCGAATTGCTGGTCCGATTTCAGCGAGAGATGCGAAACCGCCAGCTTGACCGGCTTGTCTGCCTGGCTCGATGCCGGCCGGTCCGGTGCGCTGACCCGGCTGCCGATCATCAGTTCGGCGAGGCGTTCCGCGGTTTCCTGGCGGGGATCGCAGGTCGCCACCACCTTGCCCTGGCGCATGATCGTCGCCTCATGGCAGAGCGCGCGGATCTCCTCCAGCTTATGGCTGATATAGAGGATGGCGCAGCCTTCCGCCGCCAGGCGCCGCAGGGTCGCGAACAGCTTCTCCACTTCCTGCGGCGTCAGCACCGAGGTCGGCTCATCCATGATCAACAGCCGGGGTTCCTGCAGCAGGCAGCGGACGATCTCGACCCGCTGCCGCTCGCCGACCGAGAGATCATGCACCGCCCGGTCGGGATCGAGCAGCAGGCCGTAGCTGCGGGAAATGTCGCTGATGCGGCTGCGCAAGCCTTTGCGCTGCCGGGCATCGCTGATGCCGAGCGCGATATTCTCCGCCACGGTCAGCGACTCGAAGAGCGAGAAATGCTGGAACACCATGCCGATGCCGAGGCGCCGCGCCTGCGCCGGATTGGCGATCTCCACGGCCTCGCCCTGCCAGCGGATCTGCCCGGCATCCGGCTGCTGCACGCCGTAGATGATCTTGACCAATGTGCTCTTGCCGGCACCGTTCTCGCCGAGCAAGGCATGGATTTCACCCGGCATCAGCGCGAGGTCGACCTGGTCATTGGCAAGGCAGCCGGGGAATTGCTTGACGATACCCTCAAGCTGCAGCAACGGCATCGCGCCGGCAGCTCCAGCCGTTTTGCGTGAATCCGTCATGCCAGCCCCGTTGCCCCGTTCTTCGGTTCAATTATCCAGAGACCAGGACCGATTCGCGAGCTTTATTCCACCGGGTGCCATTTCCCCGGCTCACCCCGCAACCGATCCTGGCTAGCCCCTTCCTCGCGCATTATCCACGGCGGCGCAACAGGAAGAAGCGATGACTGGCCACCCTGCAATCTTTGTTTGCAGCGGACAGATCCGGAACCTGGGTCGAGCCCTTGCCCGGATTGGCTTTTTTCCCGGATCGCGGGGCCGCCATGCTGGCTGTGGCCCCGCAGTCTACCCGTGGCAGTCGCAATATTGTGATTTCGAATCTCATTACCGGGTATGCAACAAGATCGGGCTTCCCAGCGTTTGGGATCCGTGCCGTTCCTGTCCTCCCCCAGAAAACACCGGAATTCCATGAGCTTGAAAAAAATCACCTTGCCTGCCGAGCAACTGACCGCGGAAAGCTTCGCCCCGTTCGGGGAGGTCATCGAGATCGGTGACCGGGAACCGCTGCTCAGTGAAGATCAGTTCGCCGAAACCTATCCCGATCTGGCCACGATCGATGTCGTCGCCAAGGATGGCCGGCCGCAGCTCAACCTGGTGCGCGCCACGCCGCGCAAGCTGCCGCTGCAGATCCAGTCGCTGGAGCGATACCAGTTGTCGAGCCGGGTGATCATGCCGCTGTTGTTCTATCCCTTCATGATCATCGTCGCACCGAATACCGCGACGGCCGATCCGGCTAGCCTGCGCGCTTTCGTTTCCGACGGGCAGCAGGGGGTCAACCTTGCCAAGGGTATCTGGCAGCATCCATTGATCGCGCTGAAGCGCCGGATGAATTTCCTGACGCTGGACCGTGCCGGGCCTGGCCGTAACCGCGAGGAGGTGAGCCTGGATGACGGACTGCATGTCAATGTGAGCTTCTAAGTCTCAGCCGCCCAAAGGCAGCAGCTCAATCATGCAGGCGCAATCCCTTGACGGCCTTGTCGATATCCTTGCGTGCGCCCCGCAAGCCCAGCCCGACCAGATCGAGGCGATCGGCCTCGCCTTCGGCGAAGACCGCGCGATTGGCGGCGTCGTGGCCAGTGGTGAACATGGCGGCGACATAAGGCGTGATGGTCAATCCTCGCGCCAAAGCGATGCGATGGCTGTTCTGCAATTGCGGCAGATCGGCGGCGAAGACCAGAACCGGTTGCCCGAACATGCTGGTATATAAGCGGCCTGCCGCATCCTGATAAGCCTCGCCGCAAACCGTGGGATCGGCGGCCGCGACGCCGCTGGCCAGGAAAGCCGCTACATTCAGCTTCTGCCAGACGGCCAGGTCCTGCCGCAGGATAAGCGCAATCTTGGTATCGAACATCGAGGAACTCCGAGCGGTTTTGCCGTTGGATTAACCGGCCGCCGGATTCCTGTCTGGAACGTTTGTGCAGGATCTGCGATAGGCCGCCGGGGTCAGCCGATAGGCCCGGTGGAACCAGCGGCCGAGATGGCTTTGATCGGCGAAACCCACGGCCGCTGCCACATCCGCCGGCCGATCGCCGCGCGCCAGCAACCGCCGTGCCTCGATCAGGCGAAGCTGCACCAGATAGGCATGGGGCGGCAGCCCATAGGCAGCACGAAAGGCGCGGGTCAGGCGAAACCGGTCGGTACCGGCTGCCGCCGCCAGATCATCAAGGCCGAGTTCCATGCTCAGCCGCGCATGCAGAAGATCCCGCACGCGGCGCAGATCGACCGGCACGACCGCCGGTCGTCTCGGCGCTGGCACCGCCAGGCTCTCGCGTCCCAGCATGCGGTTGGCAAGACAGCCGATCAAGTGATCCAGGGCTGCCTCACGCGCCAAGCGGATATCGCGCCCATGCAGCAGGGCGAAGGCCGTTGAAATGGCGCCGGCCAGTTGCGGATCATCCATCAGCGTGGCGCGAAAGCCGAGTTCAGGCATGGCGCGGCGCGCCGTCAGCCGACCGGCATGGCGGTGTATCAAGCGCGGATCGAGATAGAGCATGCGGTAGGTGAAGCCGGTCTCTTCAGGCGCATGACCGTCATGTACCTCGCCCGGCTCGATCAGGATGATGCGGCCGGGCGTGCTGCGATGCAGGGAACGGCGGCAACTGAATTCCTGGACGCCCTGTTCGGTCAGACCGACCAGATAGGCATCGTGAAAATGAGGATCATAAGCATGGCCGTCAAAATGGGCACGGATGGTTTCAATGCCGGTTTCCGCGTCCCGCGCGACATCCACCCATTCGCGCTCTCTCCCGCTCGATTGCGTCACGCCCAGCATCTCCGGCAATCATGGCGAACCGGCCATGACGGTCAGGGCGAAGCCTGCCATCATCGCCGGTGAATTGCCAGGTGTGGAATCGTCGGTGTGGCTATTCGGCCGCCGCGTGGGTAGCCTTCTTTTCGGCCGGCAGGCGGGCGATCAGCGAGGCGAGATCCTCGGCATGCTCCTCTTCCTTCTCGAGAATCTGTTCGATCACGCGGCGCGTGGTCGGGTCCCGATCAGCCAGCCAGCGGACGATCTCGGAATAAGTCTCGATGGCGATGCGCTCGGCCACCAGGTCCTCCTCGATCATCGAGACAAGGTCCTTGCCTTCGGAATATTCCGCATGGCTGCGCGAACTCAGGCTAACCGGATTGAAATCGGGCGCGCCATTGAGCTGGACGATCCGTGTCGCCACGGCATCGGCATGCTGCTGCTCTTCCTGGGCGTGTTGGAGAAATTCCGCCTTCACGGATTCGGAATAGAGGCCATCCGCCATGTAATAATGGCGACGATAGCGCAAGTTACACACGATCTCGGTCGCCAGCACCTCATTCAAGACCTTTACGACCTGGTCGCGATCCGCCTTGTTGGCGACCGTGACCGCGCCGTCGGAAATATGCTGACGGGCACGTTTACGGATATTCTTAATATCGGAAACGAAATTATCCATCGATCATCTCCCTTCTATTGGCCGATTTTGCCTGAGATTTGTCGTCGGTTGGTTCAGCCGTTGGTTCGGGCGGTTGGGTCATCCGAGCGGACGGAACTGAGAAAGGAACTGCGCACAAATCCACAGGTTCCCCGTTAATCCCCGATACGATGGGCGGGTTGATGTCAGTACACGCCTGTCGGCGGATCGGATGCGTCGGTTTCCTGCCATCTCGCCCGCAGGACCGCCGCCATGTCCCGCGCCGCAAACCACACTGTGGCCAGCGAGAGAACCAGCCCGATCGGCAGGGTTTCCAGGGACGGCCAAAAAAGACGCGACAATAAATTCATCGCGGCAAGACCGATAACCGCTCCCCGCCGCCGCGTTTGCGCTCTTCCCTGCGGGTTTTCGCGATAGCCTTCCGCTGTCATCACGGGCCGGATCAACAAGATGGATTCGAGGACGATCAGCCCCGCCAGGCTGCCCAAAGCAAGGTGCGGCCAAAAATCGGCGGCACTCCAATGCCGCAGCAGATCGGCGCCGATCGTCAAGACAGCAAGCCAAAGCGACCATTGCGGAAAATTATCCGGCATTGACCGCTCCTGCGCCGGCTGTCGCGCCGCCTGCATTGCTCCCTTCGCTTGATCGCTTTCTTCTCGGTCGGGTGCCATCCACCAATTATTCCATCCGGGTCCTATCCGGCGACCATCTGACACGCGATCATAGGACGAAATCCGCTCGCCGAACACAGGCGTCATGATGCTTTCTTGTGCTGGGTATGACGTTTACGCGTTGCCGCCGCTTTCTTGGCCGAAGCGACGCGCGCCGATTTTGGACGCGCCGCCGCTGCAGCACCGCCCTTCCGCCCGCCTTTGCGCGCCGGTGCCTTGTTGGTCGGCTTGCCCCGGCCGGACCCGCCTTCCTTGCGGCCGCCGCCGGTCGTGCGGTTGACGGTCGCCCAGGCGCGGCGTTCAGCTTCCTCTTCGCCGATCCCGCGCTCCTCATATCCTTCTTCGATATGCTCAGCCTGGCGTTTCTGCTTGTCCGTGTATTTGGATTTGTCGCCCCGAGGCATCAGCAAATCCTCCTTCTATTTTTTTCCCGTCGACCTTTCAGCGGGCGTCTTGCCGTTCGCCGTCTTGTCGACAGGAGAGCCGATCTTCCCTGGGCCTGTCGCATCGGGATCGCGCTCGACGCCCAGCTCCTTCATGGCATTGCGAAGTTGCGTCACCGTATCGGCCGTCGTGGCCGTGGCATTGGTGCCGCCACCGGTCATGTTTTCTTCGCTTGCCGTTAGAAGAAGTTGCAGATCGTAATCCCACTGCTGCAACAGCTTGCACTTCTGCTGCTTGGTGAGATCTTCGGCATCCACGATATCGGCGGGCTGCTTGAAATGCTTGGCGACATCGCCCAGCATCTCGTCGAAACGCATCTGATCCATCGCCCTCTCCTCCATTTCTGCGGAAGCAGACAGCCATCAAAGCGACGGCGAAATCGAGCTTTGCCTCGATCCAATACATGTGAAGATAAAACCCGTTCTCTCTGCCACAGTTCCCCATGCCTGGAAAAAACCAAGAACAATCACCGCGCTGTGATGCCGCGACGTTCAGGTGAGGGTCTGGCGATTTGCTATTTTTCAGTGATTGATTGTTTTAAATAACACGTATAAAGTGAATAGATCGATCCATCCGGATGAACTTGGGAGTGACATGATGCGGATATTTGCAGCTTTGCTTGCCTTGGCCCTGGTCCTGGCCGGACCGGCCGTGACGCAGGCGCAAACGGCGGCACCGGCGGCGGACCATCCGGACCCCGCAGAGACGATCCGCAATCTGAATGAGGGTCGTATCGCCTTCATCGCCACCGCCCTCAATCTGACGGAGACGCAGAAGCCCTTATGGGCACCGGTAGCGGATTTCCTGCGGCAGCAAAACGCCGCCTGGGCAGCCGCTGAACAGGAAGGCGCGAAAGACCGCGATCATACCCAGCCTTTATCGGCTTTGCTGGAGGGCAGAGCGGCGCGGCTGGAACAACAGGCCACCGAGGACCGCAAATTCGGCGATCTGCTATCGGCCCTGGAGGCAAAGCTGACGGATGACCAGCGCGAAACCTTGAAGCTCGCCTTCTTCGCGACGCGGCCGCGCTTGCCGCAAATCCTGAACCGCACCGGCCAGCGCTGGCTGGCCGATCCGGATTTCCAATAAATTCTCTAGAGCCGGATCGTTTTAGACGGAATCGCTTTGCGATTTTGTCTAAAACGTGAATCCGCCTCTCATCCATAAGATAGAGGGCGATTCACGTCTTTGATGGAAGCAAAATGCTTCTATCAAAGACGATCGCGCTCTAGCGACTTAAGCGCGGTCAATGCGATGGAGTGCGTCGGCTGCGGCGGCATGGCCCGGCGGCAGGTCGCCGGGCTGCTTGCCATAGGTCTGGAAGCGCTGCAGCACTTCATCCATCTGCGCCGCCGACAGCACCACCGGTTCACCGACATGGCGGGCTTCGAGATATTGCCGCGAGAGCGATTCCACTTCGACGGCGAGGCCGAGCACCTTCTCGAGGGTCTTGGCGAAACAGATCATGCCGTGATTGGCCAGCAGGCAGGCCGACCGGTCCCGCAGCGCCGCCAGCATGTGATCGCTGAGCGCCTGCGTGCCGAAGGTCGCATAATCGGCACAGCGAATATCGATACCGCCGGCCACACCCACCATGTAATGGAAAGCCGGGATACTTTCGCGCAGTGAGCTCAACGCCGTGGCGTGGGTGGGATGGGCGTGCAGCACCGCCTGGGCTTCGGGCCGGCCGGCATAGATCGCCTGATGCATGCGCCATTCGCTGGAGGGCAGCAGGTCGCCGCGATAGCCGCCATCCAGATCCATCTCAACGATCTGCTCCGCCGCCATGTTGTCATAGCCGAGGCCGGAAGGCGTGATCAGGAAACCATCAGGCACACGGGCGCTGACATTGCCGGACGTCCCCTGATTGATGCCGAGACGATTCATTTCCCGGCAAACCCAGATGATCTTGTCCGCAATCGCCTTGTATGCCGCCCGTGCCATATCCCTCAAACGCCCCTGCCTAAGTCGAGTTATGATTTGACGCGCAGGCTGCGCATCTCTTGCAGCGTATCCTCGAAGCTGACGATACCCGCATCGGAGCCGAGCCCGGTCGCCACCAGGCCCGAGGCCGCCGTGGCGAAACGGGCGCAGGTTTCGAGATCGTAGCCATGGCGCAAGCCGGCGATGAAGCCGGCATCATAGGCATCGCCGCAGCCGGTCGTGTCGACCACGTCGATTTCGAAAGCGGGCACCCGCAGCTTCGCATCCTTGGTCGCGACATAGCTGCCCTCGCCGCCCATGGTGAAGACGCAGGTCTGCGCGCCACGATCGAGATAGAATTTCGCCACATCGCCGACATCGGTCAGGCCCGACATGTCGCGCGCCTCTTCGATGCTGGGCATGAAATAATCGATATAGGGCAGCATCGGCTCGACGATCCCGATCGTCTCCGGCCGCGCCGCGATCAGGTCGAAGGTGGTGACCCGGCCGCGCTTCTTGGCTTCGGCGAGAAACTTGACCGAGGGTGCACCGTCCAGCTTGCGCAGCAGGCCGGTGCCGCCGAGATGGATGATCTCCGCATCGAAGACCCGGTCATAGGCGGATTCCGGGATATCGAAATGATCGGAGGCGCCGCGCATATGTAGCGCCGGGCGCTCGCCATTGGGGCGGATATTGAGGATCGTCGCCGATGTCGGCACCCCGGAGAGGCGCTGCATCATGGCGGTATCGATGTCGAATTTCTGTAATTGCTGGATGACGAAATCAGCTTTCTCGTCCTCCCCGACGGCGCCGACCGCCTGGCACCGCAGACCGAGCTTGGCGCAATCGACCACCGTGCCGCCGGCAGTGCCGGCCACCGTCAGGCGGATCTGGTCGATGAACTCGACATTGCCGCCGGCCGGAATCTGGCTGACCGGGCGGCCGAGAATATCCAGGATGTACAAACCGACGACGCTGACGTCATAGCGCATGTTTCAAGGTCTCCATCGGTCAGCCGGCCGCAGCCGCGACCCTCTGGCCCTTTAAAAAGAATGCGATCTGTGCCGGCGGACATTCCAGATGCGCCGTTGCCCCGCGCCGCATCTCCAATCCCGACACGGCGCCGCCAGCATGCTTAACCTTCACGGAAATGCCGCCGATGCCAAGACGGAAAAGATACCGCCCGCCGATCGTAATGGAGATATCCTCGATCACCGCCGGCACGGTCCCGGCACCGGGCGCAGCCTGCAGACGCAGGGCCTCAGGCCGCAAGCCAAGCGTGATCTCACCTTCCGCAATGCCGGACGGTGCGGCGATCGGCGCCGGGAAAAGCGGCGCCTCGATCCGGCCGCCCTTGACGGCGGCGGTGATGAAATTCATGCCCGGGCTGCCGAGGAACCAGCCGCCGAATTCCGTGGTCGGGTGGTTATAGAGGGCGCGCGGCTTGTCGCATTGCACGATCGCCCCCGACCGCATCAAGGCGATCTGGTCGGCCAGCGTCATCGCCTCGGTCTGGTCATGGGTCACATAGATGATCGTCTGGCGCATGCGCTGCGCGACTTCCTTGAAGGCCCGGACCAATTGCAGCTTGGCATTGACCTCGACATTGGTGGTCGGTTCGTCGAACAGGATGATATCGGTCTGCCGCGCCACCGCCCGCGCCACGGCGACCTTCTGGCGGGTGCCGGCATCGAGCTGATCGATATAGCGATTGGCCACGGCACCGAGCTGCAGGATGTTCAGCACTTCGTCGATCCGTGCCTGGCACGTCTTTGCATCCAGGCCGGCATTGTTGTCCAGCGGCAAGGCGATGTTCTCGCGTACCGTCAAGGTCGGATACATCACCGGATACTGGAACACCATGCCGATATTGCGCTTGCGCGGCGGCAGATGGGTTACCTCTCGCTCGCCGAAAAAGATCCGGCCGGATGTCGGCGTTTCAAGGCCGGCGATCATGCGCATCAGCGTGGTCTTGCCGCAGCCAGACGGCCCCAGCAGGCAGGTGACCGTCCATTCATCGAAGGTCATCGAGAGATTGTCGACGGCGACCTGCTGGCCGAAGCGGCGGGTGATGGCATCCAGGCGAATATCAGGCATGGCGGATCTTCTCCTGCCCCTCGAAACAACCACAACCGACACGCCGGCTGGATGCCGGATCGAAAATCACCGCCGCTGCCGGATCGAAACGATAGGCAACCGTCTGGCCATAAGCCGGCGTCTCGCCGCGCCCGACCGAGAGGCAGGTCACGAGCGTCAGCCCGCCGGTCTCCAGATAGACCACCTGTTCACCGCCCAGATCCTCTACCAGGCTGACGCTGGCCTGCCCGCTTAGCTGACCGGTCCCCGCAGGCTGCAACTCGACCGCCTCCGGGCGCAAGCCGACGATGACCTCGGCCCCGTTTGCCGGGGCCGTCGCGTCCGGAGCGGTCGCCTCCGGAGTCACGGCGAACCGGCCGATCGGCGTCACGCAGATGCCGGCATCGATCCGGCCGGGCAACAGGTTGCTGCCGGGGAAACCGACCAGCTCCATCGAGCGAAGATGCTGCGGCTCGTGATAAAGGCGGTCCACCGGCGCATGTTCGACCACGCGGCCGCGATCCATCACCACGATATCCTCGGCCATGGTCAGCGCCTCCAAGGCATCGGAGGTGGCGTAAAGGAATGTCGCGCCCAATTCCCGCCGCATGGTCCGCAGATCATCCATCAGGCGTTCGCGCAATTTGTAGTCCAGCCCGACCAGCGGATCGTCCAGCACGAAGATCTGCGCATCCTTGAGCAGCCCCCGCGCAATCGCCACGCGCTGCTTCTCGCCGCCGGAAAGCTGATCCGGCCGTTTCTTCAAAAGATGGCCGATCGACAGCAGCTGGACGGCGCGCTCGACCTTCGCAGCGATATCGGCATTCCGGGCACCTTGCAGGCGCATCGGATAAGCAATGTTTTCATAGACCGTCAGATGCGGATAGAGTGCGAAGGATTGCGGCACATAGCCGATGCGCCGGCCGCCCGGCGGCAGCTTTGTCACATCCTGCCCATCGACGACGATCTGGCCGGAATCGGTTTTCTCCAGCCCGACCAGCAGGCGCAGCAGCACCGATTTACCCGATTGCGGCGGGCCGCAAAGAACCGTCAGGGAATCGGCGCGCACCGTCAGCGTGAGATCGTCCAGCGCAGGCGTGCCGCGATAGCTCTTGGTCAATCCGGAAAAGGCGACACTCGTCATCAGCGCCCCAAATTGGTCAGATAGGGAACCAGCGCAATGCCGATCAGGAAGACGGCGAGCACGATGGCCAGGATAACGGCGATGATCGTCAGGCTGCGGCCGACCGAGGCCGTCTTTGGCAGATTGCCTACGGCGATTTCCAGCAAGGTCGACAGCACGACGATTCCGAGGCCGACTTTATAGAGCGTCATGCTCCATTGCTGGGCGATCAGCGCGAAGCCGATCAGCATGGCGCAGATCAGCACGATCTCCGCCTTGACCGGGAAGGATCTGGTCGCGACCATCAGACTTCTCCCCGCACCGTCCCGAAGGTCATGCCGACCAGCAGGTACCGTTGGAAAACGTAAATGGCGATGATCGGCGGCAGCAGATAGACCGTCGACAGGGTCGATACGAAAGCCCAGTCGACACCGCCATCGGCATAGGCGCCGGTCGCCAGGGCGACCGGGACATTGGCCGTCTTGCGGCCGCCGATGATGTAGTCGAAAAGAAATTCGTTCCAGACGAAGATCATGTTGAAGATGAAGGCGGCGATCAGCCCGGGCCGCACCTGCGGCAGCACCACGCGGAAGATCACATGCCACCAGGACGCACCATTGACCAGGCCGGTTTCATCGAAGCGCAGCGAAACGCCATCGATGAAGCCCTTCAGGATCCAGACCGAGAAGGGGATCGAGAACATCGCATAGAACAGGGTCAGCGCGGCATGGCTGTCCTTCCAGCCGAAGGCCACATACATCAGATAGACCGGCAGGATCACCGCCGTTCCCGGCAACATGCGCACCGAGAGCAGCAGGAACATCAGGAAGTCCGTGCCCTTCGGCTTGAAACGCGAAAAACAGAAAGCCGCCAGGAACGACACGACCACCGCAACGATCACGGCGGCGACCGACATGATGAAACTGTTGAGCAATTGCTGCAGGAAGCCGTTGCGCTCGAAGAGCTGGACATAGTTATCCAAAGTCGGCGTGAAGACGAGTTTCGCCGGCACCGCCAGAATGTCGTTCCGGCCCTTGAAGGAGGACAGCATCAGCCAGGCGACCGGCGAGAAGAACAGCAGCGAGATCAGCCACAGCAAGGCGTGGTAGAGGGTCTGGCGCAGATTGCTCATGCCGCATCTCCCCGCCGCTTGAGATTGAGGACGAAGATGAAGATCGAGGTGAAGGCGATGGAGATCAGCAGCAGGATGACGGCGAGCGCCGATGACCAGCCGAGATTGAAGCTCTCGAAGGATTGGCGGTAGAGGGTCAGCGCCACCAGATTGGTGGTCGAGCCCGGGCCGCCCTTGGTCATCTGCAGGACCAAGTCCATCGTCTTGAAACTATCGATGGTGCGCAGCAGGACGCCCAGCATCAGGATGAACTTGCCGTGGTGCAGAATGATCAGGCGCAAGCGCTGGTGCCAGGGAAGCTGATCGACTTCCGCCGCTTCCAGTTCCGCCTTCGGTACCGAGCCGAGCGCCGCCAGGGTCATCAGCATCAGGAACGGCGTCCACATCCAGGTATCGACGGCCAGGACCGCCCAGAAGGCCGTCGATGACTGGCCGAGGAAATCGACCGAAGGCAAGCCGATGGCGCGGATCACCTGGTTGAGGATGCCGAAGGTCGGATCATAGATCAGCCGGAAGAAGGTGCCGGTCGCGACCGGCGTCAGCACCATCGGCGCGAAGAGCAATGTCAGCGCGATGCGGCGGCCCGGCAGCTTGTGGCTGCCCCAGAACAGGAAACCAAGCGCGACGCCAAGGCCGGTCTGCAGGACGACGCTCAGGAAGACCCAGACAAAGGTCCGGCTGAGATCCTGCCAGACCGAGCTGTTGCCGAGAATCTCCAGATAATTGGCAAAGCCGGTAAAGGCCGGGTCGTCGCCGCTGGTCAAGGAATATTTCTGGAAGCTGAGGCCCAGCAGCCAGAGCAACGGGATCGTGTTCCAGATGATGAAGAAGACGAGAACCGGGGTCAGCAGCATGAGCGGCAGAAAGCGCCGGTCATTCAGCAGCGCAAAAAACCGCGCCGTCAACCCTGCCTGGCCGGTCGGATGCATCGCCGCAAGCAAGCCGCGGCTTGCTGGTGAACCGGAACGATTACTCTGCACAACGCCTCCCCGGCTCTAATCAAGAAAGATAGAAGACGATCGCGCTCTATCCATCGCGCTTATTACTCTATACGTCAAATGCAGCACTCCCCCAGCCGTTTCCGGCTGAGGGAGAGTGCGTTGCAACACCGAATTAGAGGCTGATGCTGGCGCAAGTATCAGGCGCCTTCTCCTTCGCCGTACCGGCCTCGAACAAAATGCTCTGCTGCTTGCAGGCGACATAATCCAGCACCTTCATCGGATCGCTGGTCTGTCCCGTCATGAAGCTGGTGAAGGCTTCCTGCTGCACCGAGAGCATTTCGGCATATTTCGGATGGTGCCAGAAGTCCCGCGACCGGCCTTCCGCCAGCATATACTTATAGGTGCGGAACCATGGCTGCATATCGTCGAAATCGGAGCGCGACAAGGTCGCCTTGTCGCAGGGATTGCCGCCGCGCTTGGCATATTCGAGCTGCACGTCCGGCTGATACCACCAGCGCATGAAGTCGATCGTCGCCTGCATGTTGTTTTCGTCATTGAAGGCGTTGATGACCCAGGACTGGCCACCGAAGGTATAGACGCGCTTGGCATCCGAGCCGTTGCCATGCTTGGGCGGCGGCACCACCATGACCTTGCCCTTGAGCGCATCGGGGATCATCGCCGGACCGACGGCCGCCCATTGGAAGCAGGAGAAGACCTTGCCCTGGGTGAAGACGTCGATTTCCTCGGCAATGCCGTAATTCAGCGCACCGTCCGGCATGTATTTCAGCCAATGCTTCATCTGCTCGAGGGCTTCGGCATTGACCTTGCTGTTGAGGATGCCGTGCACCTGCGCGGTCTTCGGATCCCAGATCTCGCCGCCGCGGCTCCACATGAAGGGATAGAGGAAGCAGCTGATGAAATCGTATTCGCGCGAATACTGCATCGCCGTGCCGTAGAGGTTCTTGTCCGGCCGGGTGAAGAATTCAGCGACCTTTTCGAACTCCGCCATGGTGAGCTCGGCGAAATCGTCGAAGGTCTGCGGCAGATCCTTATTGTATTTTTTCTTGAAGGCTTCTTTCTCCGCCGGGTCTTCCAGCATGTCCTTGCGAACATAAAGGGCGACCACGTCACCTTCCTGCGGCAGGCCCCAGAGCTGCTGCGAGCCGTCCGGATAGGTCTGGTAAGTGGCGCTGATGACCGGCGAATACCATTCCGGCGTCAGGCCCGGCTGCTCCTTCAGCAGATCGTCGATCTTGACGACCCATTTCGGCTTGGCGAAAGCACCCAGCCACTGGCTGTCGGAGATGATGATATTGTATTCCTGCGAGCGGGTCGCCAGCGAGGTCGCCGCCTTCTGGAACAAGGCCGAGAAGGGCGCATCGGCAAAGCTGAAATCGACGTCGTAACCGTATTTCTGCTTCGCGTATTCCGCGAAGATCGGCGACATCTTCACACCGAGCGAGGACGGCACCCAGCCGGCGATACCGAGGATGGAGAGATGCAGCGATTCGCCTTTCAGCGGCGAGTCCGCCAAAGCCAGGCGCGACAATCCGCCGAAGCCCGCAACCGAAGCCGCGGCGGCGGCGCCTTTCAATACATGGCGGCGCGACAGGCCGGATGATGATGTCATGAAGTCGAGCTTGCTCGTCACTGATGCCTCCCCGAGGAAATGCCGCAACTGGGCCAACGCAAAATTTCTTGTTGGATTTAAGCTAGCCAGCACTTCGACGTTTGTCAAACCAGTTTGGCAGATGTAATTATCACTCTCATCAGCTTCGATTGCGGGGAGTGGCAAATGGCCAAGACCAAAAAATTGATCAACGATGCCAACAACATCATCACCGAGATGCTGGACGGCGTCATCGGCGCCCATGGCGACATCCTGCGCCGCCTGGACAGCAATCCCAGATCGATCGTGGCCGTGGACGGCCCGCGCGACGGCAAGGTCGGCATCCTGATCGGCGGCGGATCGGGCCATGAGCCGGCCTTCCTCGGCTATGTCGGCAAGGGCCTGGCCGATGCCGCCGCCGTCGGCAATGTCTTTGCCTCCCCGGCGCCCGATCCCATCATCGAGGCGACCAAGGCGATCGATGGCGGCGCCGGTGTGGTCTATCTCTATGGCAACTATGCCGGCGACGTGATGAACTTCGACATGGCGGCCGAGATGTGTGCGATGGAAGACATCACTGTCCGCACCGTGCTCGTCACCGATGACGTTGCCTCCGCCCCGGCGGATAAATGGAAAGAGCGGCGCGGCGTCGCCGGCGATTTCTTCGTCTTCAAGGTCGCCGGTGCGGCGGCCGACCAGATGCTGGATCTGGACGCTGTCGTCGCCGTGGCGGAAAAGGCCAATCGCGCCACCTATACGATGGGCGTCGCGCTCGGTCCCTGCTCGCTGCCCCATACGCTGAAGCCGAATTTCGAGATCGGCGAGGACGAGATGGAAATCGGCATGGGCATTCACGGCGAGCCCGGTGTCGCGCGCGGCAAGCTGCAAAGCGCCGATGCGGTTACCGACAGCCTGGTGGACGGTATCCTGGCGGAAGCGAAAGCCGGTGCCGGCGATGAAGTCGCCTTGCTGGTGAACGGGCTCGGCTCCACCTCGCTGATGGAGCTTTATGTCGTGCATCGCCGGGTCAAGCAGCGGTTGGACGAGGCCGGGATCAAGATCCATCGGTCTTTCGTCGGCAATTATGTCACCTCGCTGGAAATGGCCGGTATGTCGGTGACGCTGATGAAGCTCGATGCCGATCTGAAGAAGCATCTCGACCATCCCTGCCGCTGCGCGATGTTCCAGGTCGCCTAACCGTTATTCGAGAGATCCCATGACTGAGACGATACAACAGATCACACCGGCTCAATTCGTCGCCCTGTTCAACCGGATCGGCGAAGCGATCGAGGCGGAAAAGGGGTGGCTGTCCGATCTCGACGGTGTGATCGGCGATGGCGATCACGGCGTCACCATGGCGATCGGCTGGACTGCCGTCCGCGAAGCGCTGGCCGGCATCGGCGCGGATAAGAGCTTCACCGATATCTGCAATACCGCCGCCAAGGCCTTCCTGAATGCCGTCGGTGCCTCGGCCGGGCCACTTTACGCCACCGCCTTCATGCGGGGCGGCGCGGCGCTGAAAGGCCGCGAGACTCTCGATGCCGCCACCATGGTCGCCTTCATCGAAGCCGCCGCACAGGGCATCGTCGATCGCGGCAAGGCGGAACCCGGCGACAAGACCATGGTCGATGCCTGGATGCCGGCCGTCGCTGCTGCGAAAGCCGCCCTGGCGGATGGGAAATCGCTGGCCGATTGCCTGCAGGCGGCGGCGAGCGGCGCGGAAAGCGGCATGAAGGCGACGGCTGATATGACGGCGAAGAAAGGCCGCTCCAGCAAGCTCGGCGAGCGGTCCCTGGGTCACATGGATCCGGGTGCCGCCTCGACCTTCATCACCCTGCGCACCATGGCGCAAGGTGTCGCCGCGCTGACGAACTGAGGATCGTCAGCCGGCCTGCCGCAGGTTCGCCGGCTGATCCGCTTCGGCGAGAACCCCGCGCGCGGTCGCTTCATCGGTGATCAGCGTCGTCACGTAGCCGCCGACCAGGGCCGCCAGGATCGGCTTCACCTTTTCCGGTCCGCCGGCGACGGCGATGCGCTTCGGAATCTCTTTCAGTTCCTGCAGCGTGATGCCGATCCGGCGGTCGTCGATTTCCGCCAGTACCGGACGTCCCTGCCGGTCATAGAAGCGGCCGGCAATGACGCCGACGGCGCCACCTTCCTGATAGGTGATGCTGCTTTGCGGCGTGGTGAGGCCGCTGTTATAGACGAGGCTGTCCCGCTCCAGGGTGCAGATGCCGAAATAGACCTGGCTGCAGCGCCGGATGAGGTCGAATTGATCGACCACCATGGCCTCCGTCATCAGCGCGTCGCGCAAGTCGCGGCTGCTGAGCAAGGCCGGCAGATGCAGGTTGACGCAGACCGCGCCAAGACGATGGGCGATATTGGCGGTGCAGACTTCGGCCGAGGTGCCGTCATCCAGCAGCATGCTGCCGACGATCTGCACGACCTTGAGATCGGTCGCGGTGGTGGGCGGGACGCGGGTCGACATGGCCAGCACGGTACGTCCCCAGGCAACGCCGATGACATCGCCGCTCTGGCAGGACAGGCCGATATAATGCGCTGCCGCCGCGCCGATCCGATCGATGAGGTTCCCGCGGCCACCATCTTCCGGAATGATCAGTGCATCTTCCAACGCAAACCGCTCACACAACTCCTGTGCGAGCGAAATGGTGTTCATCACCTCGGGCTTTACGCTGATCGTGACCACATGCTGGTCGCGCGCGGAATTGAGATAATTGATCACCGTCGCGCGCGACACACCGAGAATATCGGCGATCTCCTGCTGCGTCAGGTTGTCGTGATAATAAAGCCACGCTGCCTGAAGGATCGGATCGCAATTGAAGCGGCCGGGAACGATGCGCATGCCAAAAACCACCAAAGCTGAAGCACAATCTCGACCCGAGTATAGCGGCCTTCTCCCGGATGAGGCCAGACGCCTTTCCAAAGCACAGCCATATATGAAAAGCGGCCCCCCAGGAGTGCTCCCGGCGAGGCCGCTTACCACACAAACTTTCGCAGTGATCTTCGACGTCAGGCTTTACCGGCCTTGGCAATGAACTGGCGCAGCTTCACGCCATCGGCATTGAAGAGGCGGATCCCGTCGGCCAGCTTTTCCGTCGCCATCGCATCTTCGTTGAGCGCCCAGCGGAAGGCGGTTTCCGATCCGGCGCCGGGGCGCGGCGCGGTCTCGGCGCCCGTCACCAGGCGGCGCGTCACATCGCCGGTCTGGCCGCGCAGCTCCGTCAGCAAGGCCGGGCTGATCGTCATGCGGTCGCAACCGGCCAGGGCTTCGATCTGCGCGGTGCTGCGGAACGACGCCGCCATGACGACGGTCTGATAACCATGCCGCTTGTAATGTTCATAGATGCGGCGGACCGAGGCGACGCCGGGATCCTCGCCCGGTGCGAAGCTCTCGCCCCGCGCCACATGCCAGTCGAGAATACGGCCGACGAAGGGCGAGATCAGGAAGACGCCGGCATCGGCGCAGGCCGTCGCCTGGGCAAAGCCGAAGAGCAGCGTCAGGTTGCAGTTGATGCCGGCCCGTTCCAGGCGCTCCGCCGCGCGGATGCCTTCCCAGGTCGCGGCGATCTTGATCAGGATACGAGATTTCGGCACGCCGGCTTGCTCGTAAAGCTCGATCAGCCGTTCCGCCTTGCGGATCGTCGCCTCGGTATCGAAAGAAAGGGCAGCATCGACCTCGGTCGAAACCCGGCCCGGCACCAGGCGCGACAATTCCGTGCCGAAGGCGATGGCAAGCCGGTCCAGCGCCGCATCCAGGCGCTCTTCCGAGGTCTTGCCCTGGCCCTCGCCCCAGGCGCGGGCTTCCTGCACCAGATGGGCATAGGCCGGCATCTGGGCAGCCTTGAAGATCAGCGAGGGATTGGTGGTGCAATCGACCGGCGAGAAAGCCTTCACCGCATCGATATCGCCGGTATCGGCGACGATCATCGTCATGCGCGACAATTGCGCCAGCTTGTCCTGGGCGGTTCCCGCCGATTGATCTACTTTAAGTGCCTGTTCCGACATGATTGTCCTTTCTCGCGCCGCAGCGCCTGACTGTTACCGCGCACCCTCACAGCGGGGCGACGACCACATTGATCTTTTCATCGCGCAAGGCCGCCATCTGTGCCGGTTCGACGCCCTCATCGGTGATGACGAGATCGAACTCCGACAGGCCGGCCAGCCGGTTCAGCGCCGTCATAGCGAATTTCGTGCTGTCAACCAAGAGGATGCGCCGATCCACCGCAGCCATCAGGGCGCGCTTGGCCTTAACAACATCTTCTTCCTGGTGATAGGCCATGGTACCGATGACCGCTGACACCGACATGAAAAGCGTATTGGCCCGGAGCGAGGCGATCGCCTGTTCACAGAGCAGGCCGAAAAAGGCATTGAACCGGGCATTGTAATCGCCGCCCAGGCAAAGCGTTTTTACCCCATGGGCGTCCTTCAGCCGATCGATCACCCCAAGGCTGTTGGTGATGACGGTCAGCGGCTTCAAAGCCGGCAGATGATAGGTGAGCGCCGCCACGGTGGAGGAATCGTCCAGGATGATCGCCTGGCCGGGTTCGATATAGCCGGCGGCGGCGCGGGCAATGGCAGCCTTTTCCTTGGCCGCGAGCTGGCTGCGATAGATGAGATTGCTTTCGACCAGGCTGGACGGATGCATGGTGACGCCGCCATGCACCTTGCGGACGATCCCCTGCTCCACCAGCACATCGAGATCGCGATGCACGGTCATCCGGCTGACCGCGAATTGCGTCGCCAGTTCATCGACCTGTGCCGACCCGGCTTTCATGATGTGGTCGAGCAGCACCTGGCGCCGTTCATTCGCCGTCATCGACATTCTTTGCGTCACCTTGCCCCGCTAAGACGGCCGCTACTATAGCGACCCGGCCGACGGCTTGTCCCGAGTCGGCAGCACGGCCTGGATCGAAGCGATGATTCCCAGGAAACCCGTGGCTTCCCAGGCGGAACGGCCGATGAAAAGCCCATCCACCGCCGGCTGCCGCGCCAATGCGACACAGTTCGCCCGATTAACGCTACCGCCATAAAGCACCGGGATATCGGCCGCTGCCGGGCCGAGCGCGGCGAGCGCGCGGCGGATCTCGACATGCATGTCATTGGCCTCATCCGGGGTCGCCGGCACACCGCCATCACCGATCGCCCAGACCGGCTCGTAGGCGATCAGCACCTGCTTCAAGCCGGCAGGCTCGATGCCGGCAAGGGCGATCCGCAGCTGGCGCGTCACCGTCTCCACCGCTTGGCCGGCTTGCCGTTCCGCGCCGGTTTCGCCGACACAGATCAGCGGGCGCAGGCCATGCCGCGACGCCGCCTTCACCTTGAGATTGACTGCTTCATCGGTTTCGTTGAACAGTGCCCGGCGCTCCGAATGGCCAAGCTCGATCAGGCCGGCGCCGCAATCCTTGACCATCAACGGGGAGACCTCGCCGGTATAGGCGCCGCGATCCGCCCAATGCATGTTCTGGGCACCGAGCAGGATGCCGTGACCATTGGTGGCCGCATCCTCCCCCAGCTCATCGCGCACCGTCGCCAAAGCGGTGAAAGGCGGGATGATGAAAGGCCGCAGCCGGTCATCCCGCCAGATCGCGGATCGCCGCAACGTGCCGACATAGTCGCGCGCTTCGGCCAAGGTCTTGTTCATCTTCCAGCCGGTGCCGATCCAGAAAGGCAGCCTCATGGCGCGCGACCCGTTCCCCTCGCTCGCTCAGCGCGTATAGCGCCGTTCGATCTCCATGATCTTCTCGACCTTCGGTGCCGAGCGGCCGCCCTGGAATTCCGCGTGCAGGAAGATATCGACCAGCTTCTTGGCCAGTTCGCGGCCGGTGGTCAGAGCGCCCAACGTGATGATCTGGGCGTCGTTGCTGGCCTTGGCCCGCTCGGCGGTATAGGGATCGGCCACGCAAACGGCGCGGATGCCCGGCACTTTATTAGCGCAGATCGCCATGCCGGCGCCGGTGCCGCAAACCAAAATGCCGCGATCGAATTCCCCCGCCGCCACACGCTGCGCCGCCGCGCCGCCGATATCCGGATAATCGACCGGCGCTTCGCTATCGACGCCGAGGTCCTGCACCTCGTAACCGCCGGCCTTGAGATGGGTCATCAGATCGTTCTTGAGCTGAAAACCAAGATTGTCGGCGGCAATCGCCACCCGCAATTTCGCACTGGTCATGGGATCACTTCCCGCACTGTCCTGCATCTAGGGTTCGTTCCTCAGTAAATATAACATTTCATTTGTTATATTTAGTGGTGGATTTACAGGAAAATTTCCAAGTAAACCAGCATGATCAGCGTATACACCGATCAAATATAACGTCAACCTGTTTCAAATGTAACAGTTAAGCGATACAGGCAGAGGCGTCATGCGAATGACGGTCGCCGGAGGCCCGGCCCTGGCGGCCCCGGTCCCATTGCTGTATGGCTGCAGCAGGAAGATTCAGAGGGCTATGAGATGAAATTTAGGATTTTGTTCGGATCGATCCTGGTCGCAGCGCAACTCGCGTCGCTCCCGGCCGAAGCTGCCTTCCAGGACCTGCGGACCGCCTTGCGCGCCTTGATGGCGGCCGATACGAGCAGCCCCTACCCAGCCGATGTCAAATCCCGCCTGCTGGATTGCGGCGCCCGGTCTTTCGTCAATGGCATTCCGGCCGCCGACCAGGCGCAGATGCTGTCAGTCTTCAATGGCGGCGCCCTGACACCGCAGGCCGATGCGGCCTTTGTCCGCTGGTTCGGCTATTCACCTTCATCACCGAAGCGGACAACCAATGCCACCGTGCTGAACCGTATTCAGCAAAGCGCCCAACAATTTTGCCCGGACCTCATCCAGCAATATCCGGAATTCTTCAATCCCTGACACGACCAAGGAGGCGGGTCGATCAGTGCAGCCGGCTGGCCCGCTTCTTGGGCTTTGCGGTCATTTCCTGAAGCTGCGTCAGATCGCCTTTCAGCAGATCGATCGCCTCGCCGGGAAAGGTGATGGGAAGACGCATGCCACCTTCGAGCTGCAGGTCCAGGATCGGCTGGCCATCCGGTCCCACAGCCTTGCGACAGCCGGTTACCTGCAGGACCTGACCGTCAAAATGGCTTGCGCCATCAGGCGGCGCGAAGGAACGGCCGATCCCGAACAGGGCTGTGGCGACGCTGGCCACCACGCCTGGATGGAAACGGACCTGGTAGGCGGAGCCGGTTTCGCTTTTCAGCGACAGCACGACTTCGTTGGTGTTGGTGTCATAGGTTGCCGACAATATCCCGACTGCCTTCGGCAAAGAGAGAACCATCGCAGCACACTTATCCCGGTCTGACCGCCAACGGGGCATGATCATGCCATGGCAAGCCCTGCAGCACAATTCACGCGACGGTATCGTGATCGCCGGCTCAGTCCCGCTCGATCCGCTGCTGGGCCGCTTCCCAGGCATTGATGTTGCGCCGCGCTTCCTGCACATAGGGACTGTAGCGCACGGCGGTTAGGAACAAATCGCCGAGCACCTTGCCCGGTTGACGCAACGGCCGCTTGAACTGCAGGAACAATACCACCCGGGTCTCGTCGGTGTCGTTCCAGACCTCATGGTGGAAGGTGTCATCGAAAACCAGGCACTTGCCCTCTTCCCAGCGGAAGATCTTGTCGTCCACCGCGATGCGGCAGCCCTCAGTGCCGGGTCGCGGCTGTCGCGGGACGATCAAGGCAAGATGGCAGTTGATGAGGCGCTTTGAGACGCCACGATGACGTGGGATATGCGTTCCGGGCGCAAGGATCGAAAAGAACGCCGTGGTCAACCCGGGTACGCATTCCAGGGCCCAGGTAGTCTGCGGACAGCGGGCGCAATTCGCCGCCACGCTGTAACCAAAGCCCCAAAGAAAGAAGGATCGCCACTGATCGCCCTTGGAGATTTTGTACTGGTCCGGCGAGACATTGTGGAAAGTGGGAATCTCGTCACGCTTTCCCAACAGCGCCTCGACCTCGGCCCGGATCGCCGGCCAATGCCGCTCCAGATCACCGATCCAGGGAAACACACCGCTGTCGAAAACCGCCGGATCCCCGACTTCGGAATGCGCCGACAGAACCCGGTTCAGCCACAGCCGAAGTCGTTTAACCATCTGAAACACTGGACCGCGCTTCCTGGACTTGCGCTGTTCCGCTTGATCCTGCACAGCCCCCTGCTGACCTGTCTCTACTTCCGCCATTTCCACGTCCCGACCTTATCGCCGTATATTTATGGGTATATCGAATCGCATAACTGTCGCACAAGTTCCCTCATAAGGTAATGCGACGGGCATCACGCTGCGGCTTTCTGTCCTTTTAGCTTCATGCCCCCTGTCACGCGCCTGAATTCTTGTTGGCCGGATTCTCGGTTGAGCGTGCAGGATTTTCTGCGTCGGTGAGAAAATCCATGTAAGATTGTGAAATGCTGACCGCATACAACCATTAGACCGCCTTGCGGAAAAAGACGATCGGGATGGCGAGCAGCGGCCACGGTGGCGAAACGTCATCGATAGACACCGGAACCTCCCCACCCGAAAGCACTTAATGGTAAGAGCGCGGTGCTTCGCGTTCGCTTTGCCGAAAGGACCACGCCATGACTCAAAACAAACAACCCGACAAGACCCGGCTTCCCGATCAAGGGCAAAATCAAACGCAACATCCGGATCAATTGACGGATCAGGAAAAAGCGACCCAGCAACAAGAACCGAAAACGGACCGGGAGCGCGCCCAGCATCAAGACAAGGTGCGTGTCGGTCGCGAGAACGAAAAAAGCTGAGGCCAACGCAGCGCTCTTCACCGGCGTAGATTCTTGCAGATTTCTTATTGCAGCGGAGGCGGAACATGTCGCCTCCGCTTTTCTTCTTCATGTGCGCGTTCTTCATGCGCGCGCCGAATGCGCTCTGGCAATCCTAGCCAACTTCCACCACAGGCCGATGCGCTGCTCACACAATCAGGAGCGAAGGAACAGATGCACCTCTCGTCGTTTTCATGTGGACGACGATGAAGGAGATAGCAATGAAACTGATGACAGCAGCCTTCGCTGCAACCTGCCTGTTGTTCGCATCGGCAGGTGGCAGCTTCGCGCAGAGCAATAACACCAATGACGGCACAAATCTGCAACCGCCGGGCACGACCGGTGACACGAACGCCCCTGGCGCCTCCGGTGGAAGCACCTCGGGCGGTGGTACCGGCGAATCCAACGGCGGCAATTCCAATAACGGCGGCACAAACGGCACGAGCGGCGCCGGTGGAACAAGCGGTGCCGGCGGAACAAGCGGCACCAGTGGAACCGGTGGCGCCGCGGGTACGTCCGGGACGGGTGGCGCATCCGGAGGCACATCCGGAGCAGGCGGTACGGGCGGTACGGGCGGTGCGGCCGGCAGCGGCGGCACCGGTGGAAGCAGCGGCAACTAAGCCGGCTTCATGCAAGAAAGGGCCGCCATGCGGCCCTTTCTTTATGCCTGGCGCATGATTGTCGGCGACATGCACTGGTTGAGCCAACGGCACCAGCCAAGGAATTGACCCGGGAAATGTGTCGAGTAGCCATGCGCGAAGCGGATAGCGCAATCGAACGGGTTGCTTGCCAAGCACGAAACTCCCCGCCTAGAATTCGGCGACTTCTGTTGCATCGATTATTTGACGGCGTTCCCGCGATCACTATGCCTCGAACCACATTCCCTTGTTTTAGCTGGCAAATTGGCCCGCGCGGCATGGATTACACTTCCGGTCGGTTACCGCAATGGCAGGAACTGGATCCTTGCCGAAACCCGCTGGCCGGAATCACCCTTCTTTCACCCTCAACTTAACGTCAGGGAAATTCAGCGAATGAGATATGAAAGTCCGACCTCCTTCAAGGCAGCGGCCGAGCTGCTGAGCAAGGAAAAAGGCCAGGCCTTTATCCTGGCCGGCGGCACCGATCTACTGGTGCGCATGCGGACCGGCTTTATCGAGCCGGACCTGGTGGTCGATATCAAGCGCATCGGCGGCTCGCGCGAGATCAAGAAGACCGAATCCGGCTTCAAGATCGGCGCCGCCGTCTCGGGTGCCGAACTCGGGGAGCATAAGGCGTTGAAGAAGGCTTGGCCGGGCGTGGTCGAGGCGGCCAACCTGATCGGCTCCAAACAGGTGCAGGGCCGCTGCACCATGGCCGGCAATCTGTGCAATGCCTCCCCCGCCGCGGACAGCGTGCCGGCCCTGGTCGCCGCCGGCGCCAAGGCCGTCATCGTCGGGCCGAAGGGCAAACGCAAGGTGGCGGTGGAAGAGATCCCCACCGGTCCCGGCAAGACTTCGCTAAAGAAGGGTGAGATCGTCGAAAGCATCATCCTGCCGAAGCGGGCGCCGAAATCCGGCGATGCTTATCTGCGCTTCATCCCGCGCAGCGAGATGGATATCGCCGTGGTCGGCGTCGGCGTCAATGTGACGCTGGATGCCAAGGGCATCGTCACCAAGGCGCGGGTTGCCCTCGGCGCCGTCGCGCCGACCGTGCGCCTGGTGCCGGCAGCCGCCAAGGCGCTGATCGGCACTAAGATGGAAGACGCAGCCCTCGATAAATTGGCTGAGGCCTGCGCCGCGGCTTGCAGCCCCATCGACGACAAGCGCGGCACGCGCGAATTCCGTATCAAGGTCGCCGGCGTGCTTGCGCGCCGCGCCGCCATCATTGCGCGCCAACGCGCGGGAGGTAAGTAATGTCCGGCATTCATGTCACCACCAAGATCAATGGCGACGAGGTTCAATTCGTCTGCGAGGCCGATGAAAGCCTGCTCGACGTGTTGCGCAACCGCCTCGGCCTCACCGGCGCCAAGGAAGGCTGCGGCACCGGTGATTGCGGCGCCTGCAGCGTCACCGTCGATGGCCGCCTCACCTGCTCCTGCTTGGTCCTGGGGGCCGAGGTCGATGGCCACGATATCGGCACCATCGAAGGCATGGCAATGGGCGATGAGCTGCATCCATTGCAGAAGAAGTTCATCGAGCATGCGGCCCTGCAATGTGGCATCTGCACGCCGGGCTTCCTGGTCGCCGCCAAGGCCTTGCTCGACCATAACCCCGAGCCGACCGAAACCGAGATCCGCTTCGGCCTCGCCGGCAATCTCTGCCGCTGTACCGGCTATGACAAGATCGTGCGGGCCGTCCAGGCGGCCGCCGAAGAAATGAACAGCGCGAAAAAAATCCAGCAGAAGGTGGCCTGATCATGCCGCTCGACAACCCCTCCGCAAACACCCGTAAATACAAGCTGGTCGGCACCCGGCCCGATCGCCAGGACGGTTTCGACAAGGTGACCGGCCGCGCCAAATTCGGCGCCGATGCCGTTGCGCCCGGCCAGCTCGCCGGCAGCATCCTGCGCTCGCCCCATGCCCATGCCCGGATCAGGAGCATCGATACCTCGAAGGCCGAGAAGCTTGCCGGGGTCAAGGCAGTGGTGACGCGCGCCGACTTCCCCGACAAGACGGCGGGCGATAGCGGCCTCTTCGATATCCTGACCAATATCATGGCGCGCGATAAGGCGCTTTATGAAGGCCATGCCGTTGCCGCCGTGGCTGCCGTCAGCCCGGCCGTCGCAAAGCAGGCGCTGAAGCTGATCAAGGTCGATTACGAAGTCCTGCCGCATGTCACCGATGTCGATGAGGCGATGAAGCCGACGGCGCCGGTGCTGCATCCGAAGCTTTTCACCGAAGGTCTCGCGGAAAAGCCGAAGAAGCCGTCCAACATCGCGCGGCGCTATGAATTCGGCCATGGCGATGTCGAGGCCGGTTTCGCCAAGGCCGATATCATCGTCGAACGCAGCTTCAAGACCGAGGCGACGCATCAAGGCTATATCGAGCCTCATGCCTGCCTCGCCAATGTCTCGCCCGATGGCAGCGGCGAGCTTTGGGTCTGCACCCAGGGCCATTTCATGGTGCGGGATTACTGCGCCCGCCTGCTGGGCCTGGAAATCTCCAAGCTGCGCGTCACCGCCTCGGAAATCGGCGGCGGCTTCGGCGGCAAGACCACGGTCTTCCTGGAACCGGTTGCCCTGGCGCTCTCGCGCAAGGCCAACCGCCCGGTCAAGCTGGTGATGAGCCGCGACGAGGTCTTCAAATGCACCGGCCCGACCTCCAGCGCCTCGATCGATGTCAAGATCGGCGTCACCAAGGACGGCCTGATCACGGCGGCCGATGCGACGCTGCGTTATCAGGGTGGCGCCTTCCCCGGTTCGCCGGCGGAATTCGGGGCGATGAGCGCTTTTGCGCAATATCACCTCGATAACGTCCGCACCATCGCCTATGACGTCGTCACCAACCGGCCGAAGCAGGCGGCCTATCGCGCCCCCGGCGCGCCGATGGCCAATTTCGCGGTCGAGAGCATGATCGAGGAACTGGCGCATAAGCTCGGCATGGCGCCGATCGATTTCCGCATCAAGAATGCGGCGCGTGAAGGCACCCGGTCGTCCTACGGTCCCGTCTACGGACCGATCGGCCTGCTGGCGACGCTGGAAGAAGCGCGCAAGCATCCGCATTTCAAGGCCCCGCTCGGCCCCAATCAGGGCCGCGGCATGGCGGCGGGCTTCTGGTTCAATTTCGGCGGCCAGTCCTGCGTCAGCTTGAACATCCCGGTGGACGGCACCGTCACGATCTCGGTCGGTTCGCCCGATATCGGCGGTTCGCGCGCCTCGATGTGCCTGATGACGGCGGAGGAGCTCGGCATTCCCTATGAGCATGTGCGGGCGATCATCGCCGATACCAGTTCCCTCGGTTACAACGACGTAACCGATGGTAGCCGCACGACCTTCGCCACCGGCATGGCCTGCATCCTGGCGGCGCGGGACGCGATCAAGAAGCTCTGCCAGCGGGCGGCCCGGATGTGGGGCATTCCCGAAGAAGCGGTCACCTGGGAGAAGGGCTATGCCAAGCCGGCCGGCGCCAATGCCGGCAACTTCCCGCCGCTCTCGCTGAAGGAGATCGCGGCGGCCTCCGGTGGCACCGGCGGCCCGATCGCCGGCCATCACGAATATTCGGCCGATGGTGCGGGCGTCAGCTTCGCCACGCATATCTGCGACGTTGAGGTGGATCCCGAGACGGGGGCGACCCGTATCGTGCGCTACACCGTGCTGCAGGATGCCGGCAAGGCGGTCCATCCCTCTTATGTCGAGGGCCAGTTCCAGGGCGGTGCCGTCCAGGGCATCGGCTGGGCGCTGAACGAGGAATATGTCTACGGCAAGGATGGCCGGCTGCAGAATGCCGGCTTCCTCGATTATCGCATCCCGGTCTGCTCCGATCTGCCGATGATCGATACGAAGATCCTGGAGATTCCCAATCCGGGTCATCCTTACGGCGTCCGTGGCGTCGGCGAGACATCGATCGTCCCGCCGCTGGCCGCCGTCGCCAATGCCGTTTCCAATGCGGTCGGCGTGCGCATGACCGAATTGCCGATCTCGCCGCCCCGCCTCCTCAAGGCGCTGGATACGGTGAGCCTGGCGAAAGCGTCGTAATCCATGGCCAAGGTCACCGTCTGGGGCTCGCTCAGGAGCCAAACCGGTGGCCAGGCCACGGTGGAAATCGAGGCGCGGAATGTCATGGAACTGCTGGCCCGGCTTGGCGAAAGCTATCCGGGCCTGCAGCCCACCTTGAAACGCGGCGTCTCGGTTTCGATCGACGGCCTCATCTATCGTGAAGGCTGGCTGCAGCCCTTGCAGCCGGAAACCGAAGTCTATCTGCTGCCCCGCATGACGGGTGGATAACGATCAAACCCGCGAGATGATGCCAATCCTCGATCGCGCCGCCCTCGGCCTGGCCGAACATGGGGCCGCATTTTATTCAAAACTTTTATCGCCGATCGAGATCACCGGCCTGCAACGCTTGTGCGACCAGATCATCGGTCGAAAAGCCGGTGTCAGGATTTATGCATCGGACCTGATCACGAAATTGATGGCAGCCGATGGCGAGATCGGTGGATTAGTGGCACAGTTTCTCGGCCCGTCAGCACGGCCCGTGCGTGCCGTCATGTTCGATAAATCAGCGACCGCGAATTGGGCATTAAGCTGGCATCAGGACCGTACCATCGCCGTGCACAAACAGATCGAAACGGAAGGTTTCGGCAACTGGAGCACCAAATCCGGCTGCCTGCATGTAGAGCCGCCGTTTCATATAACGCGCCAAATGATCACGATTCGCTTGCATCTGGATGATGTCGATCCAGACAATGCGCCACTATTGATCGCTCCGCGATCCCACGATATGGGACGAATCTCGGCTGATGTCATTCCCCATGCCGTCTCGAAGCTGGGCAGTTTCCAATGCCTGGCCGAAGCAGGCGATGTCTGGCTTTATTCGACCGGCATCCTGCATGCGTCAGATAAAGCAGCGCATCCGCGACGCCGCCGCGTCTTGCAGGTGGATTTTTCGGCATTGGATCTGCCGAACGGGCTCGATTGGTTAGGGCTGGACGACATCGCGATCGCGTAAAAAGGACGAAAGAGGCGTACCGGTGATCGCCGCGTCGTGACAGCACCTCAAAAGGAAAGTTTGCTTTCGGTTCGTGCCAGCAGCCTTTGGATATTTTCCCGGTGCTTGAAAATAATGACCAGTGCCATCAGGCACGCGAACACATGGAAGTAAAAGGTGTGGTCAAAAACAGGGATGAATGAGATAGCGACAAAAAACAGGGCAGCGCAGATGGTGCCCAAGGAAACATAACGGGTCAGAGCCACGATCGTCACGAAGAGGCCGAGGCATAGCAGGGCCATCACCCAGTCGAACATGAACAGCACAGCCACAGCCGTCAGCGCGCCCTTGCCGCCCTTGAAGCCGAAATAAAGCGGCCAGTTATGGCCTATAAGCGCGCCGGCGCCCGCGGCTAAAAGGCTGATGCAGTCCGACGCCGCGCCCGACTGAACATACACGCCAAGGCGCAGCCCGATCAGACAGGCGATAATTCCTTTCAGTATATCGCCGGCGAGAACCAGGACGGCGGCAGGTTTCCCCAGGACTCTCAGCGTATTGGTAAGCCCTGCATTTCCGCTGCCCTGCGTTCTTATATCTTTGCCGTATATTTTTCCGACAATCACGGCCGTATTCAGGCTGCCTAGAAGGTAGCCCAGGACCAAGGCGGCAAAAATCGTCAAGATATCGACCATCGATCTTTCCCCGCCTCAACGCAGCCATGGCTTCGCGCTGGTGAGTCTAATCGACGCGCTTATCGGCGTCATGTTTCAGATCTGCCGCGGCTTGCCTTTGGGGCGCGTCGTCGTCGAACAGGATGCGCGTGGCGGCGCCGTCGAGGTCTTCGTATTGACCGCTCCGCAAGGCCCAGAGAAACGCAATCAAGGCGATGATGCCGATCACCAGCGCGAGGGGAATGAGAAAGAAGTAGTTGATCATTCCGCGGCGCGTCCCGCCGCCGGATATGTCGCGGTCCTGCCAGGCTGCTCGTCGCCGCGCTTTGCCCGCCGGGCCGGCCGGCCGAAGCGCAAGGCATTGGCGACCACCAGGATCGAGGACAGCGACATCGCAATGGCGGCAATCAGCGGCGTCACCAGTCCAAGAATGGCGACCGGCACGGCAATGACGTTATAGGCAATGGCGAGCATCAGATTCTGGCGGACCAGTCGCGCCGCCCGGCGCGCCACCACCACCGCCAGCGGCACCGCCGTCAGCGAGTCCCGCAGGAAGACGAAATCGGCAGCATTGCGGCCGATATCGGCGGCGGAAGCCGGCGCCATCGAGACATGCGCCGCCATCAAAGCCGGCGCGTCATTGAGGCCGTCGCCCACCATCAGCACCTTGCGGCCAGCCTCCGACAGTGCCGAGAGCCGCGCGAGCTTGCCGGCCGGGGTGCAGTCGCCCGCCGCCGGGATATCGAGCCTGGCGGCAAGATCGCCGACCACGGATGCCCGGTCACCGGACAGGATCTCCGCCGGCAGGCCTGCCGCCTGCAAGGCAGCGACAGCGGTCTGGGCACCGGGGCGCAGCGCATCCTGGAAAGCGAAGCCACAAAGCGGCCGGCCGTCGGCTGTGAGCATGACGGATGCTGGCGGCGCGCCCACCCCTGAGCCCGCGCCCGCCTCTTCCAGCGCTGCCCAATCCGGGCGTCCGAGCCGATAGCGGATGCCCTCGATTGTCGCCTCCATGCCGGCTCCCGGAAATTCACGCACCGCGCCGGCATCGATCAGCCGCGCCTCGATGTGCCTGGCCTGGGCGGCGGCGACCAGAGCCTGTGAATAAGGATGGCGCGATTGCACCGCCATGCCGGCAGCAAGAGCGAGATAGCGGCGATCGACCGCTGCGGCATCAAGCAGTTGCGGACGGCCCTGGGTCAGCGTGCCGGTCTTGTCGAAGGCGACGTGATCGGCCTCGCACAAGCGTTCCAACGCGCTGCCATCCCTGACCATGATGCCCTGTTCGAACAGTCGCCGGGCCGCGACGATCTGCACCATCGGCACTGCCAGGCCGAGGGCGCAGGGACAGGTGATGATCAGGACGGCGATGGCAATCGTGAGGGCGCGGTGCAAGTCACCGGTCGCCAGGAACCAGCCAATGCAGGTGGCCAATGCCGTGAGATGAATGACGGGTGCGTAGAGACGCGCCGCGCGGTCGGCGATCCGTCGGTAATGCGATCGGCCGGCCTCCGCCGCCTCCATCATCCGGGTCATTTCGGCGAGAAACGATTCAGTCGCGGCGCGCATCGCCCGGATGTTCAGCGGCCCGCTGAGATTGAGCGTACCGGCCTGGAGCAGCGCCCCCGGAAGGACGGGTTGCGGCAGGCTTTCGCCGGAGACGAGGGAGCGGTCGATTTCCGATTGCCCCGAGATGACCTCGGCATCCACCGGCACCCGTTCGCCGGCCGCCAGTAGCAGCAGCATGCCAGGCTGGATCTCCCCGACCGGCAGATAGGCATGGCCGCCATCGGGCAGGACCTGCAGCGCACCGCGCGCGGCAAGACGAGCGAGCCCTTTGACTGCGGACCGCGCGCGTTCGCGCATCATGTGGTCGAGCGTGCGGCCGATCAGCAGGAAGAAGAGCAGCGAGGTCGCCGCATCGAAATAGGCATGGGCGCCATGACCGACCGTCTCATAGAGGCTCAGGCCGAAAGCCAGCAAGACGCCGATCGAGATCGGCACATCCATGTTGGTCTGGCCGTGGCGCAAGGCTTGCCAGGCCGACCGGAAGAAGATGCGCCCGGCATAGATCATGGTCGGGCCGGCGATCAGGGCAGACAGCCAGTGGAAAATATCGCGGGTGGTTGCATCCGCACCCGCCCAGACCGCCATCGACAGCATCATGATATTGCCGGAGGCAAATCCGGCAACGGCCAAGGCGCGCATTAGGTCCTTCTGGCGCGGATCAGCCTCATCGCTTCCGGCATCGAAGAGATGCGCGTCATAGCCGATCGCTTCCAGGGCGGGGATGATCGGCGGCGGCGTCTCGCCACGCCAACGGACAGCGACGCGCTTGGTGGAGAGATTGACCCGGGCCTGCGCCACGCCGGGCACGTCATGCAGCGCTCGCTCGATCCGCTGGATGCAGGCGCCGCAATGAATTCCCGGCACGGAAAGATCGTTCTGCCGCAGGCCATCGCCGAGATCCCGGCTGGCCAGCCGCAATTCCTCATTCCCGCCCTGATGGTCGCCGCCCCGATAGTCCCCACGCTGGGCGGCATCGGCCATGGCCAGGCCGATCGTTGCCCCTGGCGCGCAGCAGGTCATCCCACCGGTTCCCCTTCCAGTTCCGCTTCGGCCCGGTCACGCATCGGAGGCGGTGCGCCGATACTGCACGGCGCGATAGGCATGCCAGGTGCCGTGGCCCAGCAGCGGAAAGACGACGATGAGGCCGAGCAGGCCGGTCGCCAGGCTGGCCAGGAAGAGGACGAGGATAATGGCGCCCCAGGTCAGCATGACCGGCAGGTTGTGCCAGACCAGCGCCATGCTGGTCCCCATGGCGGTCAGGGCATCGACCCGCTTCTCCAGCAGCATCGGGATCGACAAGGCGCTGATGGCGAATGAGAAGGATGCGAACAAGGCGCCCACGGCGGTGCCGACGACCAGCATCGCCCAGCCGGTCGGCGTCATGAACAGCATGGGGATGATGTGATGCAGGCCGGGAAACGGCCGCAGGCCGAAGAACAGCGCATAGACGATGACCGCTGCCCGCATCCACGTCAGCATGAGAAGACACAGCAACACGCCGGTGAAGAAGATCTGCCCGGCCGAGGCCGGAAAGACGATGGTCATGCGCATGAGCGTGACCGGCTCGCCCGCCGCCAGCCGACGGCTCTTTTCATACAGGCCGACCGCGAGGATGGGGCCGACCACCATGAAGCCGGCGAAAGCCGGGAACAGGATGTAGTCCCAGCCGAAGGCGAAGAGGCCGGCAACGATCGCCACCGAGATCAGGAAGACGACGAAACCATAGAGCAGGCTGAGGCCCGGCTGCACCATCAAATCGCGCCAGCCGGCGGCGAGCCATTGGAACGCGACGTCGCGTCCGTAATGCTGCTTCCAGCCGCTGTCGCGCGGCAAAGGCGGTACAACTGCAGGAATGATCGTTGCCATCATCTACCTCACTTTGACTGCCGCGTAGCGGCCGCCTGTCCTGTTGTTGGCGAACAGGCCGATTCCGCCGCGCTGAAAGATGCCGCCTCTTCTCCCTGTCCACCCGGCACGCGATGCGCGACGCAATCGGGCTGCGAGGTGACGGCGACATAGACGAGATGGGCATTGGCCGCGAGGACGATCAAGACCACGGCCACGACCGCCAGCCAGATCAGCGCCTTCAATTTGCGCGCAGATCCGATTGCGGCGGCGGTCGTCATTGCGCCATCCTCTGATCGACCAGATAGAGCGTCAGGATCTTGCGGTCGACCTCCGACAGGCGGTCCTCCCAGGTCGGCATATGACCCTGCCGGCCGCCCCAGACCGTGTCGAAGACCGTCTGTTCATCGCCGCCATAGATCCAGAACGCATCCGTAAGATTGGGCGCACCGACCGACGGATCGCCCTTGCCATCCGGACCATGACAGGAGGCGCAGTTATTGGCGAAGACGGTGTTGCCGGCGGCGATCCTGTCGGCCACCGTCTTGTCGGTCGCCAGATCCGCATGCGACAGGCTGCGCACATAAGCGACGACATTCTCGATATCGGGGCGTTGCAGCATGCCGTCCCGGCCGAAGGCCAGCATCTGCGATACCCGGCTGTCGGGATGCGCCGAATTGATGCCGACCCGGATCGTTTCGGCAATCGCCTCGGGCGAACCGCCCCAAAGCCAGGAATTCGTCGTCAGGTTCGGGAAGCCCTTGTTGCCCCGGGCATCCGCGCCGTGGCAGGCGGCGCAGTTGTCGCCGAACAAGCGGGGACCGGTTTCCCGCACCACCATCATCAAGGCGGGATCTGCCTGGATATCGGCGAAGCTCGCCTGCTGGATGCGGGTTGTCCAAGTGGCGCGATCGCGGGCCGCCTCAACGATCGATTGCGAGACGATCTGCCGCTGATCGATGCCGAGAACGCCTTTTGTATAGCCTGACCCGAACGGCCAGGCCGGCATCAGGATCCAGTAACCGAGCGAGAACAGCGCCGTGGCGATCAGGAAGAAATAGACTGCCCGCGGCACCGGGGTGTTCAGTTCCTTGATCCCGTTCCATTCATGCCCGGTCGTCAGGTAGCCGGTATGCGGATCGCGCTCTTCTACCGACATGGCTTGTCCTCGTCCTGAAAGATGGTTTCCGCCGCTTCGTTGAACCGCTTCTTGTTCGACGGCCAGTAGGTATAGATGAGGACGATCAGCGACAGGCCCATGAGATAGAAGAGGCCGGCCGATTTCGCGAGCCAGACCAGCGTATCGTGATAGATCGTCATTGCGCTTCTCCCGCCTGCGCCTCTCCAACCTGCGTCCCGCTTGCCTGCGTTTCTCCCGTCTGGGCCACCGGCTTGCCCGCCGCATCCGTCAGGCGACCGAGGATCTGCAGATAGGCGACCAGTGCATCCATCTCCGTCACTTGGGCCGGCTTGTCGGCAAAGCTGTGGATGATGGTTGCCGCGCCGTAGCGCTTTTTCAGATCCTCGGCGGCCGGTGTATCCGGCGCGATCTGGGCCGCGGCATCGGCAGTCGCATGGGCGATCATCTCATCGGTATAGGGCACGCCGACATCCCGCTGCGCTTCCAGATGTTCGCCCAGATCCTCAATGCGCAATTGTGCGGTCATCAGCCAGTCATAGGCCGGCATGATGGATTGCGCGACGACATCGCGCGGATTGTAGAGATGCCTGACATGCCATTCGTCGGAATACTTGCCGCCGATGCGCGCCAGATCGGGGCCGGTGCGCTTCGAACCCCACAGCATCGGATGGTCGTATTTGGATTCGACCGCCAGCGAATAGGGACCGTAACGCTCCACCTCGTCCCGCAGGGTGCGGATCATCTGCGAATGGCAGGCATAACAGCCTTCGCGGATATAGATGTTCCGGCCGGCAAGCTCGAGCGGCGTATAGACCCGCATATTGGGATCCGTCTCCACCGTCTGATGGATGGTGAAGAGCGGTGCGATCTCGACGATGCCGCCGATACTGGCAACGGCGATGATGGCGAGGACCAGGCCGATGCCCTTGCGTTCCAGCCGGTAATGGAAGCCGAAAATGTTCATGGCTTATTCTCCCGACCGGAAGGCAGCGGCGCCGGCCGGTACTGCGACAGGCGACTCCGCCGCCGTATCGGTCGCGACCCGCGGTGCCGCCGAGGGCACGCCCCGGATCGTCATCCAGATATTGTAGCAGCCGATCAGCGCGCCGATCAGGAACAGCAACCCGCCGACAGCCCGCGCGATGTAATAGGGATGCATGGCGATGACGGTATCGAGGAAGGAATAGGCCAGCGTGCCGCTATCGTCATATGTCCGCCACATCAGGCCCTGGACGATGCCCGAATTCCACATCGCCATCACATAGACAATGGTCCCGGTGAGGGCGAGCCAGAAATGCGCCTCGACCAGCCTTGGCGAATACATGCTTTCCCGTTTCCACAGCCAGGGCACCGACGCATAGATCGAGCCGAAGGTGATCATGGCGACCCAACCCAGCGCGCCGGCATGAACATGGCCGATGGTCCAGTCAGTGTAATGCGACAGCGAATTGACCGGGCGGATCGCCATGAACGAGCCTTCGAAGGTGGTCAGGCCGTAGAAGACCGCGGCCACCATCATGAAGCGCAAGGTGGCGTCATCCCGCACCTTGTGCCAGGCGCCGTTCAGCGTGAGCAGTGCATTGGTGGCCGAGGCCCAGGAGGGCACCAGCAGCATCAGCGAGAAGGTCATGCCGAGCGTCTGCACCCATTGCGGCAAGGCCGTGTAATGCAGGTGATGCGATCCCGCCCACATATAGAAGAAAGTGATGCCCCAGAAGCTGATGATCGAGAGGCGATACGAGAAGATCGGCCGGCCCGCACGCACCGGCAGGTAGTAATACATCATGCCGAGGAAGCCGGCTGTCAGGAAGAAGGCGACGGCGTTATGGCCGTACCACCATTCGGTCATGGCATCCTGCACGCCGGCAAACAGCGAATAGCTCTTGGCGTGTCCCAGCGAGACCGGCACCGCGAGATTGTTGACAATATGCAGCATCGCCACGACGACGATGAAAGCGAGATAGTACCAGTTCGCGACGTAGATATGCGGCTCCTTGCGGCGGGCAAGGGTACGCAGATAGAGCACCAGATAGGTTACCCAGACGATGACGAGCCAGATATCCGCATACCATTCCGGCTCGGCATATTCCTTCGATTGCGTGACGCCGATCAGATATCCGCTCACTGCCAGCAGGCAGAAGACATTGTAGCCGAAGAGCACGAAAAGCGGACTCAACTGGTCCGGCAGGCGGGCGCGCGAGGTACGCTGCATCACATAGAACGAGGTGGCGATCAGCGCATTGCCGCCGAAGCCGAAAATGACACTCGTGGTATGAACCGGTCGGAGCCGGCCGAAGCTCGCCCAGCCGGCATCGAAGGTGAGATCGGGATTGACCAGCAGCCAGGCGACCCAGTCGCCGACGAAAAGTCCGACCACGACCCAGATCATGGCAATCACGATGCCGATCTTGCTGGGATCGTCGTAATAACGGTCGAGACGTTCCGGGTCCGGCTCGGGATCGAAATAGGCCGCGATCACGGCCATGAGGCCGGCAAGCGCACAGACGATCACCAGTGCCCCATGTGCGCCGAGCGGATCGTGGCGGCCGCCCGCTGCCATGGCAAGACCGACCAGGCCGAGAAAAATGAGAATGACAAGTGCGAGCTGCCGCTCGCCTTTGGTGAGTTGCCCGATCATCTCTGCGCACCCCTTACGTCAGAGTGGGTCACCCGCCGTCGCGAAAACATTTCTGTCCCCCTAGCCCCACCAGCCGCCGCTGAATATCCCCGATGGAAACGGCAACCGACTGACCTACCCGACCGGCACCCCTCGCTTACAAATCATTAACTGGCGTCGCCTGCATATCACCCGGGCAGGCACTGCATCATCGGCTCTCGGCGCCAATTATCGATTGCGCCGCTGAAGAAGCAAGCGTCATGCAATCTTTGCTTCAAACTGCCGCAGTTCATTCCTGATTTTACAAATTATTCTCAATTTAACACAGTGAAGTCCAACGGGCAAAGCGCAGGCAGGATTGGCGCCCAATCCCGGCTCCCGCAGGCGCGGCGCGCTTCAGCAAGGCTGGCGCGCGTTAACGTCTCGCCGATGAAATAAAAATTACCCCACCAAGGCACATCGCAACATGGCATTACACTGCTAACGTAGCCGGTGATATTGGCGTGCCGACCGCGCAAATCCTTATCGGAGGAATCTATGGCCGATCTGCTTTGGCACAGTGAACGGCGGCTCTGGCTGGAAGGTGTCGATGCCTTTAAGGCAATCGTTCATCCGGACTGCATCATGGCCTTCGCCGCACCAATTGGCGTCATGAAGGGCAGGGCGATCATCGAGAGCCTTAAAGATGCACCGCGATGGACAGAAGTTGAGATGTCACTGCAGACAAGCAGCCATGCAGGCGATGCCACCGTTTTGCCTACTTGGCGAAGGCGCATCGCACCGACTCCGGTGACTATCTCACTTGTTGTACGTCAACCTATATCCCTGAAGGCGGCGAATGGCGCATTATTCAGCGCCCGTGCCCTGAACAGCAATAGCGGCGTTCAATTTTCCCGGAGCTAAACGAGAGACCTAACGGACTGAAACTGCCTAAACTAGATGGCGCCCCTGCCGGCCTCGAACCGGCACAGAAGTCTCCTTCCGAGGGATTTTAAGAGCATTTCTAGAGGTGCGGCACAAAATCTGAACTCGGTCATCTCCATCTTGGCCTGCGGCCCGTCCCATGCCTACCGAAACCACGGGTGGTATATGGGAACAGCCTACCGGAATGGCCTTCATGCGATGTTGGGCAGCCTCTTTCGGCGCTTCGTCAGCGCGAACGACCGAGGCTTGTAAGTCTTATTGACCCAGACCGTCGCCATGCTGGTCCGCCAGTTGGAGTCTAGGTCCCGACCCGCGGCATCTCACCCATCCGCATTCTGATGTCGATGCCGAGGATCACCAGATCGGCGTGATCGTCATAGCCCCACGGCTTCATCAGCCGCAGGATGGTGTCTTCCTCAGCCTCGTCCAGGCGACGGATGTGCCCTTCGTGTTCGCTGGGGAACGAGAAATGCGTGCGACTGGGGCATGACCTGTTTCATCGCCTCGTCGAACATGGCCGACAGCAGGGAAGCTTGCAGTTAATCGGGCCATCAGCGTTGCCGAGGTCTATCATCTCCTCGACTCAATCGTCGGTGCCTGTCGTGGTGTCTCGCTCAACGGCTTGTTGGCACCAAGGAGGGCCTTCAATGCGAAGCCAGCGTTGGGGATCGCATTCTTGCTGCTGTCCTTCGTCCAACCGCTTGCGCCATGTGCGACCTTCTTAGATTGTCCGGAAGTGATGCATGGCGCCTTGTAAAGGAAGGGGCATTGCCCGCCCCTCGGCCATGGGTCAGTTGTTATTGAGAGAAGCCGCAAGGGAACCGGCGGCTCTGTTGGCTACCGCGATGTGAGATAGACGCCGGCAGCCAGAGCGCGGCGCCACGTCGGAATGCGACAGCATTCGCAAACTCGAATTTGGTGGCAAGGCTAATTCAAGTCAATAGCCTCGGCACTACGGTAAAGGGGCGCTTTCCCAGCTGATCAAGGTTCTCGAGGCTGAAATTCATGGAATAGGTTTAATGACATAATCCAAACTGCAAAGAATAGGAGTACCCTGTTTGCCACATAGTCGGGGGAGGGCGACCATGCGGAATCGATCTCTCACTAGTGCCATCACCATCATTGCCAGCTGCATTATTCTCCTGACGCCAACGGTTTCCTGGTCGCAGGCTTTTCCTCCAGGCACATTCTATATCGATGGACTTCCATTCAGTTGTGGGCCGGTCGTGTTTGTAGTTACTCCGAATATCCCTGATGTCGCGATAGCGGACGGACAGGGCCACATATATCTTCATCCAGGCATTATGGGTCCGATGCCTACGCCACTTAAGCTTTACATCGCAGCGCATGAATGCGGCCATTACAAAGTTGGCGCCGATGAGTCGGCTGCGGATTGCTGGGCGATCAAGGCAGGACGCAATCAAGGTTGGTTCCCACCTCAGGCCTTTAACTCTTTGATCGCGCTGCTTTGGAACAAACCAGGCGATATAATGCATCCTCCGGGGACAAATCGGCTAGCCATTATGATGAAGTGTTACAGCCAATATCCCTAACTGCAGAAGCGTCTCGGATCGGCTTCGAAGTCGGAAAGAGGTTACTATGCAAAAGCTCATGGCAATGGTTGATGGGAAACTAAACATCAATTTGCTCTTGGCATTTGCTTTTGGCACTGCCTTTCTCTTTATAATGCTTGGATTTGCCGTCTGGCTTCCTAATCCCTCGGAATGGCAAATATTCACCTTCAAATTGATCCTCTCTTTAGCTGCCGGTGGTGTGGGTGCCATGCTCCCAGGTTCTATTGAGGCTGAGGTTCCCCATGTTGTGAAGGCAGGCGGAGCATTGGCTCTGTTTGTTATTGTTTGGTTTTCGTCGCCAGCAATTACAAAAAGTATCGCCAATTTAAAAACTCCTAGCGCACCCACCAAACCTGTAATCGAGGAATTTCTCACCCAATTGGACTCCCACGATATGCAGGCAACATTTGACCTTTTCGACAAGGAACTCGTGAAAGAAACAGGGCTGACTATCGACGGTTGGAAAGAAATGTACGACGCGATCTTGGGCGCATCAGGCAATTTAGTGAGCAGGAAAAAGATCGGAGTAGAAACGGTTCGCAATCCACCGGCCGTCCCTGTGGGCCTCTACAATCGAACCTTCTTTATTTCGAAATATGCCAAAGACCAGAAATGCCGAAAAGAAGCAGTCACCCTACGCGCGACGAATGATCTGCAGTGGACAATTGCTTTTTATAATGTGGAGCCGACCCAAGTTGACTGCATTTGACTAACAGAGCGATTCGATGCCCATCCATTGAAGAGCACGCCAAAAAGGAAGACGAAATGGACGCTTCAACGAACGCAATTGCAGATCTGTCGCATCACAATGGGCGTGTCGATCTTCGCAAAGCAGCAGAGGACGGGCTACTCGGTGTAATTCACAAGGCAACGCAGGGGGAGGCCTATATTGACCCGATGCTCGATACCAATCGGAAAGCAGCAATTAAAAATGATTTGCTATTTGGAGCGTATCATTTCGGAACCGGCGCCAATGGTATTTCACAAGCGGTACACTTCCTCGAGATAGCACAACCATCGGATTCGACTCTTCTTGTACTAGATTTCGAAGACAACCCGGTTGGTACTTCAATGCCACTAGAGGAGGCCCGCGCTTTCATAACCCATGTTCGAGACAAACTCGGCCGGTATCCGGGCTTCTACAGTGGTCACTCGATCAAAAGAGTTTTAGGTACTGCGCAGGATCCGATCCTTTCTAAATGCTGGTTTTGGCTAGCCCAATATGGTCCCACTCCGGTCGTCCCACCTTGCTGGGAAAACTGGACACTATGGCAGTATACCGACGGGGGAATAGGACCCGAGCCGCATGAGATAAAGGGCATCGGACGCTGCGATAGAGATCTATTCAACGGTACACCCGAACAATTGAGAGCGTTTTGGGGGAACGGAGCATATGCTTAAGTTGATGCCGACTGCAAACTGCGGTCTGATTCGTCCAACTGCAGATCCTGCCATCGGCGGCAGTTACTAAAACACTGATTTGGTGCCCGCTGCCGGACTCGAACCGGCACAGAAGTCTCCTTCCGAGGGATTTTAAGTCCCTTGTGTCTACCAATTCCACCAAGCGGGCCTGCAAGGCGGCAACCGGATGAAGGACCCGGTCGGGCAGCTTAAAACGGCGCCCGCCGATCCTCTATCATCCTCTTGGCGACCCGTCCAGCATTGAGCCAAGGCGTCCTTTTGGCCCCTGAGCTCCCCTTTTTTGCCGCGTGCAACACGCCCTTGAAACTCGGCGAGGAGGCTGCCACATTTACTAAATGACTCAATTCGTGCCGACCGATCATCAAATGATGCAAGGGGGATGCCCGCAACAGGACATCGTCGCCCCGGCGGTTCGGCACGATTGATTTCTGCCCGCCGGGGCATCTTCCTTACCACTTCATCCAATTCAAAAAGTCCAATTAGACCGTCGTTGAGGGAGACATACGTCATGACCCAAAATGCCCAACGCCCACCCATTACCTTAAGCAGCGCCGATTTCGAGCGGCTCGATAATCTGGTTAGCGCGATCGAACGCAGCCAGCCGGATCTCGCCACAACGCTGGCGGAGGAGTTGGACCGGGCCAAGGTGGCGCCGAAAGAAGATTTACCGCGATCGCTGGTCGTGATGGGAGCGGATGTGACTTTCCGCGACGACATCACCGGCGACGTTCACCACAAGCAACTGGTCTATCCGGATCAGGCGCATGGCGAGGATGACCGGCTGTCGATTCTGACACCGGTGGGCGTGGCGCTGATCGGCCTCAGCGAAGGCCAGTCGATCGACTGGCATACCCGCAGTGGCGAGGAGCGCCGCCTGACCATCCTGAAAGTCGCCGCCGCGGCCGAGCACGCCGCCCCGTAATCAGAGACGCCCCGTAACCAGAAACCCGGTGATCAAGCCGCCGGCTCGCCGTCGATCGGTTCGGCGCCAAGCCGGCGGATGATGTCCCGCAATTCGACCGCCGCCGCTTCCAGGCGGGCCTGGTCGGTCCCGCGCATCACGAAACTGGCGCCGTAGCGGCCCTGGCGGAAATACGGGTAAGACCCGATATCGAGATCGCCATAGCGATCCTGCAGCAAGCCGAGATCCTTGGCGATGACGCCTTCGCCGATATGGGCGCTGACCGTGAGCGACAACACCCTATCGCCGCCTTGCAGCCGTCCCTTCAATCCATCGAACATCGCCTGGCAGATGCGCGGCACACCGGCCAGCACATAGACATTGCCAATCTGGAAACCGGGCGCGGCACTGACCGGATTGTCGATCAGCACGGCGCCTTCGGGCACATGGGCCATGCGCAGCCGGGCCTCGGTCAGATGCTCCGGCCCGCCATATTGCCGGGTGAGAAGATCGACCGCCCGGTCGTCGCGGATCAGCCGCAGGTCGAAGGCCTTGGCGATGCTGGCGGCGGTGATATCGTCATGCGTCGGACCGATTCCGCCGGTGGTAAAGACGTGATCGTAACGGGCGCGCAATTCATTCACGGCGGCGATGATGGTCGCCTCGATATCCGGCACCACGCGCGCTTCCATCAAACGGATGCCGATCTCAGTCAGCGTCGTTGCCAGGTAATTGAGATTGGCGTCCTTGGTGCGCCCGGAGAGGATTTCATTACCGATCACCAGGACGGCGGCGGTGACGATACGTGGTTGTGGTGCAGTTGAGAGAGCAGCCGTCATTATCACATCGCCTCGTTATATCGTCACTTCACGCCGGTTCACGTCGCACCGCCTACTTGACCTGCCGGTAACCGAGATCGGTCATGCAGCTATTGACCAACCCGTCATAGCGCTTCTGGGTCGAATAGGCGTTGATATTCTCGTTCAAGGTCGGATTGAGGCCGCTATTGGTGCCCCCACCCATGACGGCACGGTCCTGGTCGATGCCGCTATCCACTTTGGTCTGGCTCCGCGCATAGGCCTCGCACCCCCGCTGATCGCGGTCGCGCTGATCCGGATTGCCGTCATTCTTGGTCCAGACCGTCTGGTGCGATGCGCCGGTACAGGCAGCGAGAATCGCCACCACCGCAACTGCCCCCACAGACCGAAACCTCCCTGCGGGCAGGAATTTCCTCGGATATCGCATCTCCAGACCTCTCGTGAATCGGCGCCTAACTTGCCGTGAAGCGGCGGTTGTTGCAACTATGTCGCCGTCACGCTCCGTCGACCGTCAACCGGATATTTCCGCATGCGTTTTTCCGCGCCGCTCCTTCGCGCCACCCTGATTCGCCGCTACAAGCGCTTCCTGGCCGAGATCCGCTTGGCGGATGGCACCGAGGTGACGGCCCATTGCCCCAATCCCGGCTCGATGATGGGCCTGGCGGAACCGGGTTCCGCCTGCTGGCTCAGCGATCATCGCGGTACCGCCCGCAAGCTGCCTTATGGCTGGGAATTGGTGGAAACCGGCGGCGATACGCCGCGCCCGCATTTCGTCGGCATCAATACCGGCCTGGCCAATGGCATCGTCGCCGAGGCGCTGGGCGCCGGCCGGATTCCCGCCTTGCGCGGCTATGCGGAAATCCGCCGTGAGGTCAGGGTGGGGACAGAATCGCGGCTTGATTTCCATCTGCACGACAAGGAACGGGGCGATTGCTACGTCGAGGTGAAAAGCGTCACGCTGAGCCGCCAATCTGGCCTGGCTGAATTTCCCGACGCCCGCACCGCGCGCGGCGCCCGGCATTTGCAGGAACTGGCCCTGCTTGCCCAGCAGGGTAAACGCGCCGTGCTGCTGTTCCTGGTGCAGCGGGACGACTGCCGGTCGCTGCGCATCGCCGGGGATATCGACCCCCTTTATCTCACCGCCTTGCAAGCCGTGGCGCCCGGCATTGAAATCCTGGCCTATGCCTGCGATATCGGTCCTGAAGGAATCGAACTGGCAGGTGCCGTGACGATCGACCTGACTAATCGGCAGTAACAGGCGGCCGGCCGCAGCTAATCCATTGAAGAGAGACGAATTTAGACGCCGTTGTCCAACCGGCTGAAGCGATCCGAACCGGGAAACCGGCCTGGAAAACCGTCATCTATCTCCCATATCGATCCTGAATGCCGCGTGTCGGGTCCGAGGGCGCCGCACAGGAAGGTTGCGCCGCTGGTTCAGCGCTTTATGCTATATGGAAATCGGGTTTCAAGGACTGATGACAATGCAGAAGCAGGATGTCGCCGACGAATGGGTCGACGACAATCGAAAGATCAAAATTCATGACGCCGCCGCTTTCGAGGGCATGCGCCAGGCCGGTAAGCTGGCCGCCGAGACGCTCGACTTCATCACGCCTTATGTCGTACCGGGCGTGACGACGGATGAGCTGGACCGCCTGTGCCATGGTTTCATCGTCGATCACGGCGCCATTCCGGCACCGCTGAACTATCGCGGCTTTCCCCGGTCGATCTGCACCTCGATCAATCACGTCGTCTGCCACGGCATTCCCGGCCCCAAGAAGCTGGCCGATGGCGATATCCTCAATATCGACATCACCACCATCCTCGATGGCTGGCATGGCGATACCAGCCGGATGTTCCTGCTCGGCAAGGTCGGCGTGCAGGCGAAGAAACTGGTCGATGTCACCTATGAAGCGATGATGCTGGGAATCGCCGAAGTGAAGCCCGGCAATACGGTCGGCGATATCGGCTATGCGATCCAGGCCTTTGCCGAGAAGCAGGGTTTCTCCGTCGTGCGGGATTTCTGCGGCCACGGCCTTGGCCGGGTGTTCCATGATTCACCGAGCATCCTGCATTTCGGCCGCAAGGGAACCGGCCCGGTGCTGAAGCCGGGCATGTTCTTCACCGTCGAGCCGATGATCAATGCCGGCCGCTATGACGTGAAGATCCTGGATGACGGCTGGACCGCCGTTACCCGCGACAAGAAACTCTCGGCACAATTCGAGCACTCGGTCGCCGTGACCGAAACCGGTTGCGAGATTTTCACCCTTTCGCCCAAGGGTTGGGACAAACCGCCATATAACGGCTAGAGCCCCCGCCCGTGTCGCAGCGCGAGCCAACCGCTCCTGCCAGCCTGCCGCCGGAAAACGGCCAGGTGGATGCCGAGTCCGAGGCGGGCACTGATCCTCGCCTGCCGCCCTCACCGAAGCCGCATTATCACGGCCATCGCGACCGGCTGCGGCAGAAGCTGCTCGGTGTCGGTCCCAGCGCCCTCGCCGACTACGAGGTGCTGGAACTGGTGCTGATGCAGGCGATTCCGCGGCGCGACGTCAAACCGCTGGCCAAGCAGCTGATCGCCCGCTTCGGCAGCTTCGCCGGCGTCATTGCCGCCGATCCCACGGCCTTGAAGCAGCTCGACGGCATCGGTGAATCGGCGATTTCCATGATCAAGATCGTCCAGGCCGCGGCCCAGTTGATGTTGCGCCAGGAGGTCTTGAACCGGCCCATCCTCGGCTCCTGGCAGCAATTGCTCGATTACTGCCATTCGGTGATGTCGCAGGAAAAGGTCGAACAATTCCGCCTGCTGTTTCTCGACGGCAAGAACCGCCTGATCGCCGACGAGATCCAGAATATCGGTACCGTCAATCATGCGCCGGTCTATGTGCGCGAGGTCGTCACCCGCGCGCTGGAATATGGCGCACTCGCCGTCATCCTGGTCCACAACCATCCGACGGGAGATCCGTCGCCGTCGCGTGACGACATTGCGGTGACGCGCGAAGTGCGCAAGGCGCTCACGGTGGTCGGCATCAAGCTGCACGACCACCTGATCATCGGCAAAGAAGGCCATGCCAGCCTGCGCAGCATGGGTGTCATCGACGATTGGCGTTAAGAGGGGCCTTCTTGCAGGCAGAGAGACCGGCTACAGTCCCCCCGTTTGAAGCCATGGAGAACACTCCTCATGACCGACCGCCTGCCCGTCTTGTTTGTCTCCCATGGCTCGCCCATGCTGCCTTTCGAGGATATCGCGGCACGCGCTTTCATGCTGGACCTCGGCCGCCAGTTACCCCGGCCGACAGCCATCCTCTGCATCTCGGCGCATTGGGATAATCCGCGTGCCAGCCTTACGGCTTCGGCGCAGCCGGAAACCATTCACGATTTCTACGGCTTTCCGCGTGAACTCTATCAGCTTCATTATCCGGCGCCCGGCGATCCCGAACTGGCCGGGCAAGCCGCCAGCCTGATCCGCGCCGGCGGTCTGGATGCCGAACTCGCCCCGCAGCGCGGCCTGGATCACGGCGCCTGGAACCCGTTGCTGCTGATCTATCCGCAGCATGACATTCCCGTCGTGCAGTTGTCGCTGCTCTCCCAGGGGTCGACCGCCGATCACGTGGCGCTGGGGAAAGCCATCGCCCCCTTGCGCGACAGCGGGGTGCTGATCCTGGCGTCCGGCGGCGCGGTTCACAATCTGCGCCAGATCAATTGGCAAGGTGGCCCTGTCCCCGATTGGGCGCAAGGTTTCGACGACTGGCTGCATGACCGCCTTGCCGAGGGGGATACGAGATCGCTGATCAATTACCGGCAGGAAGCGCCGGGCGGCCCCCTTGCGCATCCGAGCGAGGATCATCTCCTGCCGCTCCATGTGGCGCTGGGTGCGGCTTCCATGGGCGATGCGAAAGCGACCGCGATGCACCGCAGCTTCGCCCATGGCAGCCTCAGCATGGCCGCCTATCGCTGGGATGGTTGACCGACCGCCTGCCGAAGCGAACTAAAAAACAAAAAGCCCGGCTGGATTGCCAGCCGGGCTTTTTTCAATTGGATCGTTAGGCTATCAGGCCGCCTGGTTGGTGCTGACGCCCTTGGTCTGCATCAATTCCTGCAATTCGCCGGACTGGTACATTTCACGGATGATGTCGCAGCCGCCGACGAATTCGCCCTTCACATAGAGCTGGGGAATGGTGGGCCAATTGGCGAATTCCTTGATGCCCTGGCGCAGGCTGGGATCGGTGAGGACGTCGATGCCCTTGAACTTCACACCGACATGGGTCAGCACCTGCACCACCGCAGCCGAGAAGCCGCATTGCGGGAAAACCGGCGTGCCCTTCATGTAAAGCACGACGTCGTTGCTGGTGATGTCATCGCGAATGCGGTCGAAAACCGGGTTGCTCATGGCCTAATCCTTGGAGAAACGAAGGTCATCATCTGAAGCTTGCTTCGTACATGGAGGCAATCAGCCGGAAAGTCAATCCTGAGCACCCCGTTCAGGTATTTGCCGCCGGCGCGCCAGCCAGGGCAAAAGCGAATACAGAATGAGACCAAGCCAGATCAGCAGAAAAGTAACGCCCTGGCCTGGCAGGACCTGTTCATCCAATAGGAAAATAGCCACAAGAACCTGCATCGTCGGGTTAAGATACTGCATCAAGCCCAGGGTTCGCAGATCGAGCCGGTTGGCGCCCGCGGCGAAAAGCAGCAGGGGAATGGCGGTAAACGGACCGGCCAGGGCGAGGAGGCCCCGCCAATGCCAGTCGCCATTGATGAAATGGCCCTGGCCGGTGCCTTCGGCCCAGGCGAGATAAGCGAGGGCAACCGGGAGCAGCATCAGGGTTTCCGCGAACAGGCCCGGGATGGCGGGCAAGGCGACGACCTTGCGGCCCAGGCCGTAGAAGGCAAAGGTCACGGCCAGGATGAGGGCGATCCAGGGCACCTGCCCGACCGCCACAACCTGCCACAGCACGCCCGCGGCGACGCAGACAATGCCAGCAAGCTGTCCCCAGGATATCCGCTCCCGCAAGATCACGGCCGCCAGCAGGACACTCATCAGCGGGCAGATGTAATAGCCGAGGCCCGCCTCGATCACGTGGTCGTTCCCGACCGACCAGATATAGGTCAGCCAGTTGATCGACAGCATGGCTACCGTGGCGACCAATTGCAGCGTCCGTCGGCGAGAGCTCACCAGCAAACGCAGTACCGACCAGTTGCCGAGCAGGGCGACGCCGAGGCCGGTCACCAGCAGCGACCAGATCACCCGGTGAGACAGCACTTCCATCGGCGAAATTTCCGCGACGGCATGGAAATAAACCGGCAGCGCGCCCCACAGGACATAGGCGGCGAAGGCGGCGAGCAATCCGCGTTTGGTGGCTGAGGTCATGATCGCAAACCGGGATCCATCGCGCGATATAGCGGCATCAACAGAATAGCCGGGACAAGCCCGGCTATCATCGGCCGTAACGGCGAGCCGGGCTCAGGCTTTCGGTGCGGAGGTCTGCAGGGCCAAAGCATGCAGCTTGTCGCCCATGCCGCCGCGCAGCGCCTCATAGACCATCTGGTGCTGCTGCACACGGCTCTTGCCGACAAAGGCTACCGACACGACCTGAGCGGCGTAATGGTCGCCATCGCCGCGCAGGTCCTCGATCGTCACCTGGGCATCCGGCAGGGCTTCCTTGATCAGCCGCGCGATTTCGCTGGCTTCCATCGCCATGGTGTTTCTCCCTCTCCCATCCCCGATCCGGCTTATTCCACCGCGCTCATCAGGCGCGGGAAGAAAGCCTCATGTGTCGATTTTAGCGTGGTGATATCGACCGCGCCATGGCGGCCAAGATCCAGCCTCTCGCCGCCGGTTTCACCCAACCGGACGACCGGCACGCCGGCCGCCTTGGCCTTGGCGACGACGCCTTCGGCATCCTTGCCGGGCACCGTCAGCACATAGCGACCCTGATCCTCGCCGAAGAGATAGGCATGGGCGAAATCCATCCCGGCCGGCACCGCGATATTGGCACCGATACCGCCGGCCATGGCCATTTCCGCCAGCGTCACCAGCAGGCCGCCATCGGCGCAATCATGGCTGGCAGTCACCAGACCGGCTTCGATCAGGCCGCGCACGAAATCGCCGTTGCGGCGTTCGGCGGCGAGATCGACCGGCGGCGGTGCGCCCTCTTCCCGGCCGTGAATTTCACGCAGGTAAATCGAGGCGCCGAGATGGCCCTTGGTCTCGCCGATCAGCAACACGACATCACCCGCCGCCTTGAAGGGGATCGAGACACTCTTCGCCACATCGGCAATCACACCGACGCCGCCAATCACCGGGGTCGGCAGGATGCCCTTGCCGTTGGTCTCGTTATAGAGCGAAACATTGCCGGAAATGACGGGATAGTCGAGCACCTTGCAAGCTTCCGCCATGCCTTCGATGCAGCCGGCGAACTGCCCCATGATCTCGGGCCGCTGCGGATTGCCGAAATTCATGTTGTCGGTGATGGCAAGCGGCTTGGCACCCGTCGCGGTGATGTTGCGCCAAGTCTCCGCCACCGCCTGGGCGCCGCCCTGATGCGGGTCAGCATAGCAATAACGCGGCGTGCAATCGCTGGTGATGGCGAGGCCCTTGGCCTTGCCGGGAAGCTGCACCACCGCGGCATCGCCGCCGGGGCGCTGTACCGTGCGGCCCATCACCAAATGATCGTATTGTTCCCAGACCCAGCGGCGGCTGGAGAGATCGGCCGAGCCGAGAAGCTGCAACAGCACGGCGGGAATATCCGCCGGTATCGGAAGGTCCTCGGCGACAATTTCCGGCTGCTTCGGGGTCGGCACCCAGGGGCGCTCATAGACCGGCGCCTTGTCGACCAGCGGCGAGACCGGCATATCGGCCTCGACCTTGCCGTTCTTCTTCAGGACGAGATGGCCGGTATCGGTCAGCACACCGATCTCGGCGAAATCCAGCTCCCACTTCTCGAAGATGGCCCGGGCCGTCTCGCGCGCATCCGGCTTCAGCACCATCAGCATGCGTTCCTGGCTTTCCGAGAGCATGATCTCATAGGCCGTCATGCCGGTCTCGCGCACCGGCACCTTGTCGAGATCGAGCTCGATGCCAAGGCCGCCCTTGTCGGACATTTCCACCGAGGAGGAGGTGAGGCCGGCAGCACCCATATCCTGGATCGCAACGATGGCATCGGTCGCCATCAATTCGAGGCAAGCTTCCAGCAGCAGCTTTTCGGTGAAGGGATCGCCGACCTGCACGGTCGGCCGCTTCTCTTCGGAATCATCGGTGAATTCAGCCGAGGCCATGGTGGCGCCGTGGATTCCGTCGCGGCCGGTCTTGGCGCCGACATAGATGACAGGATTGCCGAGACCCGCCGCCGCCGAATAGAAGATCTTGTCGGCATCGGCAAGGCCCACGGTCATCGCATTGACCAGGATATTGCCGTTATAGCTGGCGTGGAAATTGACCTCGCCCGCCACCGTCGGCACGCCCATGCAATTGCCGTAGCCGCCGATCCCGGCGACCACGCCGGCGACGAGATGCCGGGTCTTCGGATCTTCCGGCTCGCCGAAGCGGAGCGCATTCACATTGGCGATCGGCCGCGCACCCATGGTGAAGACGTCGCGCATGATGCCGCCGACACCGGTCGCCGCCCCCTGATAGGGTTCGATGAAGCTGGGATGGTTATGGCTTTCCATCTTGAAGACGGCGGCCTCGCCATCGCCGATATCGATGACGCCGGCATTCTCGCCGGGGCCCTGGATCACCCAGGGCGCCTTGGTCGGCAGCTTCTTCAGCCAGACGCGGGAGGACTTATAGGAGCAATGCTCCGACCACATGACGGAGAAGATGCCGAGCTCGGTCATCGAGGGCTCGCGCCCCATGATCTCCAGCACCAGCTTGTATTCGTCACTTGTCAGGCCGTGTTCGGCGACGATTTCGGGGGTAATCTTCACGGCACTCACGACAGCGCCTCCACCATGCCTTGGAACAGCGCGAAGCCATCGGTCGAACCCTGCAGAGGATCGATGGCGTTTTCCGGATGCGGCATCATGCCAAGCACGTTCTTGGTGCGATTGAAGACACCGGCGATATTGCGCAGCGATCCGTTGGGATTGTGCTCGATCGCGACATTGCCGTCCGGCGCGCAATAGCGGAAGGCGACCTGGTCATTGGCTTCCATCTCGCCGAGAGTCTTGTCATCGACGAAATAATTGCCGTCGTGATGCGCCACCGGGACGCTCAGCACCTGGTCCTTCTCGTAACGCGAGGTGAACAGGGTCTGGGTCGTCGCGACCTTCAGATGCACGTTGCGGCAGACGAATTTCAGATGCGAATTGCGCAGCAGCACGCCGGGCAGCATGCCGGCTTCGGTGATGATCTGGAAGCCGTTGCAGATGCCGATGACGGCCATGCCCTTGTCCGCCCGCGCCTTGACCTCGCGCAGGATCGGCGAATGGGCGGCGATGGCGCCGGTGCGCAGATAATCGCCATAGGAGAACCCGCCGGGGACGAGAACCAGATCGACCTTGGGCAATTCGCTGTCGCGATGCCAGACCATGACCGGCTCGGTGCCAAGAGTTTGGGCGAGGGCGGCTTTGCTGAGTGCGGCTTTGGCGTCCTGCTCCCGGTTCGAACCGGGGAAGACCACGATGGCAGCTTTCATTGTCGTCACCCCGTCAGTCGACGAGTTCGATGCTGTAATTCTCGATCACCGTATTGGCGAGCAATTTGGCGCACATCTGGTCGACGGCGCTCTTTGCCTTGGCCTTGTCGGTCTCGGCGAGATCGAGCTCGATATACTTGCCCTGACGAACATCCTTGACGCCGTCGAAGCCCAGGGTGCCGAGCGCATGGGCGATCGCGCGACCCTGGGGATCGAGAACGCCGGATTTCAGGGTGACGTGCACACGGGCCTTCATATCAGTTCAGTCCTCTTTCGGTCCGAAGGGTCAATCAATCGCGAGCCGCTCCCGGGCTCACCGTTATTGCATCGTGGAGGGGCCCTTCATGTCGCGGGGCCCGCCTTCCGGCAGGATGCCGAGACGCCGCGCCACTTCCTGATAGGCTTCCTCGACATTGCCGAGATCGCGGCGGAAACGGTCCTTGTCCAACCGTTCATTGGTCTTCACATCCCACAGGCGGCAATTATCCGGGCTGATCTCATCGGCCAGCACGATGCGCATTTCCTCGTTCTCATAGAGACGGCCGAATTCGAGCTTGAAATCGACCAGGCGCAAGCCGACGCCGAGGAGGAGGCCGGTCAGGAAATCATTGACCCGCAGCGACAGCGCCAGGATCTCGTCGATATCCTGCGGCTGGGCCCAGCCGAAGGCGGTGATGTGCTCTTCCGAGACCATCGGATCGCCGAGTTCATCGGACTTGTAATAATACTCGACGATCGAGCGCGGCAACTGCGTGCCCTCGACGATGCCGAAGCGCTTCGACAGCGAGCCGGCGGCGACATTGCGCACCACGACTTCCAGCGGGATGATCTCGACCTCGCGCACCAGTTGCTCGCGCATATTGAGGCGACGGACGAAATGCGTCGGGATGCCGATCTCGCCCAGGCGGGTCATCAGATATTCGGAGATCCGGTTGTTGAGGACGCCCTTGCCGGTGATGGTGCCCTTCTTCTGATTGTTGAAGGCGGTGGCATCATCCTTGAAATACTGGACCAGGGTCCCGGGCTCAGGGCCCTCGAAAAGGACCTTGGCTTTGCCTTCATAGATACGGCGACGGCGGGACATCCGGTTTCTCCACAAAAAACAGGCAGGCGCGGCAATGGCCGTTCGGACCGTTCCACGGGAACATCCTCCAGAAGACATCCCCCAGGAGATATCCCCGGAGAGCCCTCTCGGGAACGGCTGTTTCACGACTGCCCCAGCCAGCCGATACAGCTGTGGGACGTAAATTCCGGACTGGCCAAGACTCCGCGCGCGCGAATCCGCATCCTTCTAGCAGGTCGGCCCTCTAATGACAACGTTGGCAGCCCCTTATGCGGCAGCGCAGCGCATGCAAAAATAGCAATACGGATCAGCAGGTTAGAGGCCATGCCCGAGGATCACCCTCTCGGCCGGCGCCTGGAATCTATTCCATGCGGATTGTTTAGAAAGCCGCTTGCGCGGTAACGGTCAGGCTGCAGCCGCAAATCGGGCAGACCGCGACTTCCTGTGCTGTCACGGGATCGGCGCCGGCCGCGATCTTGTCATTGAGCAGCTGTCGCATCCTGGCCAGCAAGGCGCTGTGATCGCCGACCGGGGGCGGGCCCGCCGCTGCCAGGTTGCTGGCCTGGGTGGTGCACCGCAGGGCCGCCATATCGCTGAGCGGCTTCGGCATTTCTTCAAGGGTGATGGCGAGGGCCGAGCGGGCCGCCAGGGGAACGACCAGGGTTCCCAATGCAATGCCCGATAACAAATGCCGGCGCGTCAACATGCGTTCCTCTTTTCCAATGCCATGAAAGCGCCACCCCTCGCGGCCGAGCTTAAGCCAGCCGATCCGTCCCCCGCAAGGTCTCATCACGGGATTTGCAACAGCGCGCCGTCATCGAACCGCAACACATTCAGAGCTGCACATCGTACCACTCGCCCTTGTCGGGGTGGCCGTCGCAGAACTTCCAGATCGGCTTGCGCTCGCTATGCGCCACCGACGGCAGGGCGATCAGCGAGGATGAAACCGTGCCGAAGCCGGTATTGGAAATGATGTTCATGGCATCGAAGACGGTAGCGCCCGGCTCGGCCTCACGCGAGCCCAGCAATTCCATCCAGTCCCGCCACTCGCCCCTGTCAGGCTCCGGCTCCCTGGCGGTCTCCCAGCGCGGCAGGTAATGGCGGATCCGGGAACTGTCGATATCGTTGCGGTCGCGGGCCGTGATCATGGAAATACCCGGCGGCAGCTCTTCGACCTCGACCCCGTTGCCGAGATTGCGCAGCCAGTAAGCATCGCGGTTATCAGCCACCACCATGTTGAAGGGCCGATAGGCCTGGGGATCGAGCTGCTGCAGCATATCGACCGCATCCGCCGCATCGGCGAAATCCAAGGCGTCCAGCACCAGTTCGCCCCGGCTGCGCTTGCCCGGCATCGGCCCCAGCGTGTTCATGCGGTTGAGGATGCCGACGACCACCCCGGCTTCGTTGAGGCCGAGCCACGAGCCGCCCGCCAGATCGTCGCGCCCGGCGATGACTTCCGGCCTATCGGGCCAATGCCGTCCTGGCGGTGACCAGGGCCGATCGGCCATTTCATCGCGATTGCTGGCCCAAAGGATGGGCCAATCGTCATCCGGTCGTCTCAGAATAATGACACTGCACATGATCCGCTTTCGAGCACTTTTGCGCGATTCTCAAGCATTTCGGTCCCAATATGCGCAGCCTGCTGCAAGGCCGCTGACAGCTGATGCTGTCTATTAGACTTGACGAAGGCCAAGGGGCCAACCATTTTTAGCCACTCATCCATGCTTTTGGGGAAATGCCCTTTATGTCGACGTTCGATGACCGTGAGCAAAGCTTCGAAAACAAGTTCAAGCACGACGAGGAATTGCAGTTTCGGGTGAGCGCCCGCCGAAACAAGCTGTTGGGGCTTTGGGCCGCGCAGTTGTTGGGGATCCACGGCAGCGAAGCCGAAGCCTATGCCAAGACCGTCGTCGCCGCTGATCTCGAAAAGCCCGGCGATGATGATGTGGTCCAGAAGGTGCTGGCGGATTTCAAGGCGCGCAGCATCGACATGAGCGAACACCGCCTGCGCAAGCATATGATAGAGCTGTTCCAGACGGCGCATCAGCAGATCATGACGGAAGCCTGACAAGCAGCGCGCTGTCAGCTAACGGTAAGAATAAAAAAACCGGCGGTGTCATGCACCGCCGGTTTCCTTTATGCAGGGCAAATGTCGATCGCGCTCTATCTTATTGATGAGAGACGGATTCACGTTTTAGACAAAATCGCCAAGCGATTCCGTCTAAAACGATCCGGCTCTAGCCGAAGACGCGCTTGAAGATCGCATCGACATTCTTGGTGTGATAACCGAGATCGAAACATTCCTCGATCTGGGGCAGCGGCAGGCGATCGGTCACCGCCTTGTCCTGCTTCAGTTCGGTCAGGAAATCGGCGCCCTCCAGCCAGACCTTCATGGCATTGCGCTGCACCGCCTGATAGGCCTCCTCACGCGTCATGCCGGCCTGGGTCAGCGCCAGCAGCACGCGCTGCGAATGCACGAGGCCGCCATAGCGATCCAGATTCTTTTGCATGTCCTCGGGATAGACGATCAGCTTGTCGACCATGCCGGCGAGACGCATCAGCGCGAAATCGAGGGCGATGGTGGCATCGGGGCCGAAGACACGCTCGACCGAGGAATGGGAGATATCGCGTTCATGCCAGAGCGTGACATTTTCCAGTGCCGGGGTCACGGCGGCGCGCACGATGCGGGCGAGGCCCGTCAGGTTCTCCGACAGGACCGGATTGCGCTTGTGCGGCATGGCCGAGGAGCCCTTCTGGCCCGGCGAGAAGAATTCTTCCGCCTCGCGCACTTCGGAGCGCTGCAGATGCCGGACTTCCGTCGCCAGATTCTCGATCGAGCTGGCGATGACGCCGAGCACGGCGAAGAACATGGCATGCCGGTCGCGCGGGATCACCTGGGTCGAAACCGGCTCGATCTTCAGGCCGAGCTTGGCGGCGACATGCGCTTCCACCCGCGGATCGATATTGGCGAAGGTGCCGACGGCGCCGGAAATGGCGCAGGTCGCGATTTCCTCGCGCGCGGCGACCAGGCGCTGCCTGGCGCGATTGAAAGCCGCATAATGGCTGGCCAGCTTCAGGCCGAAGGTCGTCGGCTCGGCATGAATGCCGTGGCTGCGGCCCATGGTCGGCGTCAGCTTGTGTTCGACGGCGCGCTTCTTCAGCGCGGCCAATACCTGATCGAGATCCGCCAGCAGCAGATCCGTCGCCTGCTTCAACTGCACGGCAAGACAGGTATCGAGCACGTCGGAGGAGGTCATGCCCTGGTGCACGAAGCGGGCCGAGGGACCGACATGTTCGGCCAGGTTGGTCAGGAAGGCGATGACATCGTGCTTGGTCTCGCGTTCGATCTCGTCGATGCGGGCGATTTCCCATTTGCCCTTGGCCCAGATCTCGGCCGCCGCTTCCTTCGGCACCACGCCCAGTTCGGCGAGCGCATCGCAGGCATGGGCCTCGATCTCGAACCAGATGCGGAAACGGTTTTCGGGTTCCCAAATGCGGGTCATTTCCGGGCGGGAATAGCGCGGAATCATCTGCTACCTCTCCTATCGCTTGGCGGCGCTAAAGCACCGGCAAACCACCGGGAAGTCAACAGAATTCGCGTCCAGCCGGCGGCATGACCGGCATGCCGGGCTTAACCGGCCCGGCTTAATCGTGGTTGAGCACCGCCATCGCATGCAGCCCGTCCAGCAACGGTGCGGGGTTGAAGGGCGTGAACATGCCGCTGCCCATCGGCGCATGGCCACCGCCGGCCGCCGTCTGGAAGGCGGCCAGATCGCCGCTTGCATCGGCGAAAATATCCGCCGCAGCAAGCGCCGCCGCATCCGCCGGGCCGTGTATCGCCACGGCCGTGCCGTGAGCGATGTCCGGAGCGGTTTCATGCGCCGCTTTCGCGGCAACCTGCTCGTCCGCATGCGTGAGATCGTTGCTGGCGACCAGCAAATGTGCCGGCAGCATCTCGCAATGGTTGCCTGACAGCAAATGGTCCGCCACGGCCAGGCCCGAGAATTGGCCGGTTTCCATGGCAGTGGCGGTATAGGCCGGTACTGTTTCGGCGGCACCGGCAACTTGCGTGAGATCGAAGAGATCGTCGCCGCCGGCCAGCAGCGACAGGGCCGCGTGATCGGTCGATGCAACCTCGAAACCGTATTCTGTGACAGTCATCCCCCGACTCCCTTGTCTCAGTCGATCGATGTCTCAGTCGATCAATTGGCCGGCCAAAAGCCAGGCTCATGAGAACAAGTTTCGCGTGCGGGAATTTAAAATTAGATTAAATTCGTATTCAATTTTGCGAGCAAAAACAGCCGGTTATAATTAACCGCCGCTTAACCATAATACAACCTGCGCAGGCAAGACCTCGCTTACACGGGCACAGCCAGGCGCCGGCGATAGCGGTATTGCAGAAATTCCGAATACAGGATGCCGCAGATGACCAGGGCCGCGCCGAGCATCTGTACCAGGCTGGGCTCGACCCCCATGACAGCGAGAATGACCAATGACACGATCGGCACGAGGTTGAGATACATGGTGGCGACGACCACGCCGAGATGCCGCACGCCGTGATTCCACAGGATCAGGCAAAGCACGATCGAGGCGAAGGTCAGCCAGCATAGCAGGATGAGATGCCAGCCATCTGGCGGCGGGGCCGGCGGCACCTGGGACCAGCCGGCCTGCCCGGCCATGAAATAGACCGCCACCAGCATGGGTGCGCCGCCGATCGTGGTGCTGGCGGAAATCCGCAGTTGCGACCAGCCGGTCAGCCAGCGTTGCGCCGCAATCGAATACCAGGACCAGCAGGCCGCCGCGGCGAGAATCAGAATCTCACCACCTTGGATCACGAAGATTGAATGGGCCGAGCGCAGTTGGGCGAAATCCACCGTCGCCAGGATACAGCCCGAGACCGCGAGGATGATGGAGGGCAGGACCCAGCGATCCATCGGCTCCCGGAAACTCAGCCAGGCAACCGCGCCGGCAATGACCGGGCCGGCCGCCGACAGGACGGCGGCGACGATGGGATTGGCATGGGCGACGCCCACCGTATAAAGCGGGGCAAAAAGCCCGAGGCCGATCGTGCCGAGCAGGAACGGCCGCCACCAGGAGAACCGCTGCAGCGGGCCGCGAAATCCTTCCTGCCACCAGACCAGGATGATGAGGAGCGGCGCACCGGCGACGTAACGGATCGATCCGAGAAAGAACGGGTCCCAGACGGGCAGCAGGTAATTGACGGTGGGAATGACGGTGCCCCAGGTCAGCGCCACGATCAGCAGCCCGAGATTCGCGCCCCATTTACCCATAATCTACGACCCGTATCCCCAATTTGCCGGCGACTGTGACAGCGGCTCCCCTCACCGTCAAACCGCGAAAGCGCATGCTGGTCATGCTGCCGCATCGAACAAGAATGTCTTGCGGCAAATAAAAAGGCCGGCGAAAGCCGGCCTTTTCACTGCACCGATCGTCAGGATCAGCGCGAATAGAATTCCGTAACCAGATGCGGTTCCATGGTCACCGGATAGGGCACGTCGGCGAGCTGCGGCACGCGCACATACTTCGCCGTCATCTTCTTGTGATCGGCTTCGATATATTCCGGCACGTCGCGTTCGCCGGACTGCGTGGCGCCGATGACCAGCGCCATGTCACGGGAGCGCTCGCGCACTTCCACGACATCGCCTTCCTTCAGCTGATAGGAGCCGATATTGACGCGCTTGCCATTGACCTTGATATGGCCGTGATTGACGAGCTGCCGGGCGGCGAAGACGGTCGGCACGAACTTGGCGCGATAGACGACGGTTTCCAGGCGGCTTTCCAGCAGGCCGATCAGCATTTCCGAGGTGTCGCCACGACGGCGCACGGCTTCGGCATAGAGCTTGCGGAACTGGCGTTCGCCGATCGAGCCGTAATAGCCGCGCAGGCGCTGCTTCGCCATCAACTGGATGCCGAAATCGGTCGGCTTCTTGCGGCGCTGGCCATGCTGGCCGGGGCCATATTCACGGTTGTTGAGCGGGCTCTTCGGCCGGCCCCAGAGATTGACGCCCAAGCGACGGTCGATTTTGTGCTTGGCTTCGATACGCTTACTCATAACTTATCCTTTCCCGCGATGACGCGATGTCGTTGGTGTCCCGGCTGTCCGGCCCGGTCAAACCCGGCGGCTGGGCAGCAGCGATTGACGCGCTGCCCGGCACGAGAGCGGGCGGACTATAGCCAGCGAGACGCCAGAGTCAAGGAAAGCCGCTGCATCAGAGGGACGAGCAAAACGGCGGCCCCGATATAGGATCGTAATCCTTAATGTTTGTTGCCACCGCCGGCATGCAAGCGGGCCATGGTTTCCTCGACATGGCGGGAAAAGACATGTTCGGCCGGGCGCTGCCGGGAAAGATCGATATCCGGCGCCATCTCGCCTTCCGTCCGGATGCCCCGCGCCATCACCGACAACGCCTTCCAGGGCCGCTTGATGGCGTCCATCACCGCGGTCGATTCATAGCCCGAATGCACCATGCAATCGGCACACTTCTCATAGGTGCCGGTGCCATAGGCATCCCAGTCGGTGGTCTCCATCAGCTCGCGATAGCTCTTGGCATAGCCTTCGCCCAGCAGGTAGCAGGGCCGCTGCCAGCCGAACACCGTGCGCGTCGGCTTGCCCCAGGGCGTGCATTTATAGCTTTGGTTGCCGGCCAGGAAATCGAGGAACAGCGGTGACTGGTTGAAGCGCCAGCCTTTGCCCTTGCCGCGCCGCAGGATGTTCCGGAAAAGATCCCGGGTCTTGCGCCGGTTGAGGAAATGCTGCTGTTCGGGTGCCCGCTCATAAGCATAGCCCGGGGAGGTCATGATGCCGTTGACCCCCATCGCCATCACCTCGTCGAAGAAATGGGCGACGCGGTCCGGCTCGGCACCGTCGAACAAGGTGCAATTGATGCTGACCTGGAAGCCGCGCGCCTTGGCCGCCCGGATCGCGGCGACGGCCTTGTCATAGACGCCGTCCTGCGACACCGCCCGATCGTGCATTTCGCGGTCGCCATCCAGATGCACATCCCAGGTGAAAGCGGGATGCGGCGTGTATTGGTCGAGCTTCTTTTCCAGGAGCAGCGCATTGGTGCAGAGGATCACATATTTCCCCTTGGCCAGGATGCCCTCGACGATCTGCGGCATTTCCTTGTGCAGCAAGGGCTCGCCGCCGGCGATGGCCACCACCGGCGCGCCGCATTCATCCACCGCTCCCAGGCAGTCTTCCACCGACAGGCGCTGATTGAGAATCGGGGCCGGGTAATCGATCTTGCCGCAGCCGGCGCAGGCAAGATTGCAGCGGAACAGGGGTTCCAGCATCAACACCAGCGGATAGCGCGGCCGGCGCGCCAGATGCTGGCGAATGACATAGGCGCCGATGCGGGCCTGTTGACGCAAGGGAATGCCCATCTCGCTTCTCCCGATTACCTAAACACGAATATGACGTCGCGTTCTTGTTTTTGCACCCAGCCGGCGCTTGTGTCAATAGAGGGAGGCGAACGGGTCGAGATGCCGGCACGAGATGCCGGCACGAGGCCGGCCAGGCATGGATGGGTCACTGTGGGTGAGTTTGGGGACGAGGACGGCCTGACATCCGGGCGCGCGCTGACATCGGGACGCGCCCGGCGGCGGCCGGTCCAGGAACGCAGCACCGAGACGGTGCAGAAGATCAACGAGGCGACCTCGCGTCTGCTCGCCCGGGGTATCTCGCCCGAGGCGATGACCACGGCGCAGATCGCCGCCGAGGCCGGCGTCTCGGTCGGGGCACTCTACCGCTTCTTCCCCGACAAGCAGGCAATCGTCGATGCCCTGGCGGTGCGCCGGGTGGAGGAATTCCAGGCCGCCTTGTTCGGCAACCTGCCGCGCGAGAGCCTGTCGGCCGAAGGCCTGCCGACCATGCTGGCCTTCATGGATGGGCCGGATTTGCTGGGCTTCGTCATCGACGCCTTCGTCGATTTCCTGGAGCGCCATCCGGATCTCGTCACCATCGCCTATGGCGGCCCGCATATCAGCCAGGGCACCCGTGAGCGCCAATCCGGGGCGAATGCCGGCGTCGCCGTGCTGGTCAAGCGTCACATGGTACAGGTCCTGGGCGTCGCGCTGACGCCGGAGCTGGATCTGCGCCTGCGCATCGCCTGCGAGGTCGGCGACCGTCTGCTCGGCATGGCGATGAGCCAAGGCGACCGTCCGGCGCGCCAGGAGGTCATCGCCGAGATGAAGCGCCTGCTGGCCGGATATCTTTTCCCTTAAACCACTGCGCCGTTGCCGCCGGGCTTCTTGCCAAGGATGATCATGCCGAGCACGTCATCGGGCGTGATGTCAGCGACCCGCTCGGTGCCGACCAGCTTGCCGTTCTTCATCACGGTGACGCGGTCGGCCACCTCGAAGACGTCATGCATGTCGTGGCTGATCAGAAAGATGCCGATGCCTTCCTTCTTCAAGGCCAGGATCGTTTCCATCACCATGCGGGTCTCGGCCGGCCCCAAGGCGGCGCAGGGCTCGTCCATGATCAGGATGCGGGCGTTAAAATAGAGCGCCCGGGCAATCGCCACGGTCTGGCGCTGGCCGCCCGACATGGCGCGGACCGGCTTCAGGATCTCGGTGAAATTGGGATTGAGGCGCTGGATGATCTTGCGTGCCTCATGCTCCATGCGATGACTGTCCAATGTACCGAACGGCGTCAGCAATTCACGGCCGAGGAACAGATTACCCGGCGCATCGATATTATCCGCCAACGCCAATGTCTGGTGAATGGTCTCGATGCCGGCGGCGCGCGACTCACGCGGATTGCGCAGATCGACCGGCGCGCCATTGACGCGGATTTCACCCTCATCCGGCGGATAGACCCCGGCGAGAACTTTGATCAGCGTGGATTTGCCGGCGCCGTTATGGCCCAGCAATCCAACGACCTCGCCGGGATAGAGGTCGCAGGACATGTCGTTGACGGCATGGATGCCGCCGAAGCGTTTCGACACGCCACGCATCTCGATCAGCGGTGCCTCGATCGGGGGTACCTCAATCAGGGGCGTGGCGTCCGTCATCGGCCGGCCCTCTTGTTATAGGCCGTGTCGAACCAGACGGCGCCGATCAGGATGAGGCCGATGAGAATTTGCCGCTGCGCGCTCGGCACATCGAGCAGCACCATGCCGTTATCCAGGCTCTGAATGATCAGCGCGCCGATCACGGCACCCGGGATCGATCCCAGGCCACCGGCAAGTGACGTGCCGCCGATCACGGTCGCGGCGATGACATAGAGCTCCTGCAAGGTGCCCATGGAATTGGCGCCGGCATTGAGCCGCGCCGTGGTGATCACGGCGGCGACGGCGCTGAGCGTCCCCATCAAAGCGAAGATCGCGATCAGCAGTCTTTTCGTATTGATGCCGGAGAGCAGCGCAGCTTCGGGATTGCCGCCATAGGCAAAGACATAGCGGCCGAAACGCGTGCGGGTGGCGATGAAGGTCAGAACGATCATGACGCCGAGAAGGATCAGCACAGGGATGCCGATCCCCTTGCCGATCCGATTGCCTTCGGCATCGCGGCTGCTGGGATCGGGATAGGCATTCATCATATAGACGAAAGCGGCGATCACCATGCTGCCGGCGATCACCTTCAAGACATCGACCCAGATCGGCGCCTGCAGCGCGCCATAACGCCGCCGCTGGCGGCGCGTATGCCAGACATGAAAGACCAGCCACAAAGCAGCCAGGATACCCAGCACGCTGCTGGCCGTCGGCCCGATCGAGCCGCCCAGCCCGCCACCGATCCGCTCATAGGTCGGCTGCAAGGGCGAAATCGTCTGGCCGTCGGTGACCAGGAACGCCGCGCCGCGAAACATCAGATAGCCGGCGAGCGTCACGACGAAAGCCGGAATACCCGCCAGCGCCACCCAGATGCCTTGAAAGATGCCGGCCGCGACGCCGACGGCGATGCCGGCGAGAATGCTGATGATCCAGCCAAGATCGCTGTCCGCCAGAGCCTGCCCCGCGGCGAAGACGTGGACCTGGACGAAAGCCAGCACCATGCCGGTAAAGGCGAGCAGCGATCCCACCGAGAGATCGATCTGGCGGGCGACGATGACGAAGACCATGCCGCAGGCCATGACCGCCGTGACGCAGGTCTGGATGGAGAGATTGTAGAGATTGCGCGGCGTCAGAAAGATGCCGTCGGTCAGGAATTGCAGGCACAGCCAGATGACGACCAGCGCCAGCACCATCGAACTGAATCGCGGATCGATGCCGAGGTTACGTAACAGATGCCGCATGGTCCCCCGTTTCATGACCGCCCATTTCATGAATGCTCGGCATTATGACGCGCGCCATCCCGAGCGGCGATCACGACAGGCAACCGAACCTTATTGGCAAGCGGCCGGCGCCTTGGCCGCATCGACCGAGGCGCAGACCTGCTCCTTGGTCGCCCAGCCGCTCTCGATCACCAGATTGAGATTGTCGCGCGTGACCGGGATCGGCGTCAGGAACTTCGATTCGATGGAGATCTTTTTCGGCCCCTTATCCCACGCGACGGCATCGGGGATATCGTCCGGCTTGGTTCCCTTGGCCAGGGCCAGCGCGATTTCGGCGGCAGTCTTGCCAAGCTCGCGGGCATCCTTATAGACCGAAACCGTTTGTTCGCCCCGGGCGATGCGGTTGAGCGCGGCAATATCGCCGTCCTGGCCGGAAAGCGGAATGCCGACCAGATTCTGCGCCGCCAGCGCCGCGGCAGCACCGCCGGCCGTCCCGTCATTCGCAGCGACCACGGCATCGACCTTGTTGTTGTTCTTGGTAAGAATCTGCTCCATGTTGCGCTGCGCGACCTCGGGCGCCCAGCCTTCGGTATATTGCTCGCCCACCACTTTGATCTTGCCGCTGTCGATCGCCGGTTGCAGGACCTCGAGCTGGCCCTGATGCAGGAAATCGGCATTGGGATCGGTTGCAGCACCCTTGATGAAAACGTAATTCCCCTCGGGCTTCAGCTTCTCTACCGCACGCGCCTGCATGCGGCCGACTTCGACATTGTCAAAGCTGAGGTAGAACACGCTCGGATCCTGGATCAGGCGGTCATAAGCGATGACCGGAATGCCCTCGGCCTTGGCCTTCTGCACCGCCGGCAGAATGGCATCGGCATCCCAGGCCAGGATGATCAGGGCATTGGCACCCTTGGTGATGAGGTTTTCGACATCCGACAATTGTTTCTCATTGGAAGCCTGGGCGTCGGCGCTGATGTATTTCGCGCCGGCAGCTTCGAGCGCCGATTTGATGGCGGCCTCGTCGCGCTTCCAGCGTTCTTCCTCAAAATTCGACCAGGAGACACCGACCACGACATCGGCCGCCAGGGCCGCTTGTTGCGTCAGCAGATAAACCGCAGCACCGAAACCAAGAAAGGCAAATTTCTTTAAATTCATTTTGCCCGCCTCCCATGAAACGTCATTCTTCCTGCGATGACATTCCTAGAATTTGGGCAAAACCGCGCGAGGCTGTCAATCGCGTGCAACGGTCGCGCGCATACATTAAAAAGTGATGATAAGGCTGGCGGCGGACGAATGCCCGAGGGTCTATTTCCCGGATTCGCTGGCGGATTTACGGGCCTGGCGCAGGGTCGCCAATTCCTTCACCACGCCATGCAGCGTCCTGATTTCCTGCTCGGTCAGGTTGGCGCGCTGCCACATATTGCGCAGGTTGCGCACCATGTTAGGACGTGCTTCCTCGTTGCGGAGGAAGCCGCAGGCATCGAGCTCGCGTTCGAAATGGGTGAAGAAATTCACCAGTTGATCCTTGCTGGCCGGCAGTGAGCCGTTCATCTCCAGCACCGAACCCGGCGTCTCGTCGCCCGACTGATACCATTCATAGCCGACCAGCAGCACCGCCTGGCCGAGATTGAGCGAAGTGAAGTCGGGATTGAGCGGCACCGTCAGCAGCGTATCGGCCAGACTGAGATCGTCGTTCAGCAAGCCGGTCCGCTCCGGCCCGAACAGGAAACCGACACGACCACCGCTCGCCGTCGTGGCACGCGCTTCCCGGGCCGCATGGCGGGCGGTGACGATCGGCTTCACCATGCGCCGGTCGCGGGCGGTCGTGGCATAGACATGGGTGAGATCGGCGATCGCCTCGGCCGTGGTGTCGAAGACCTTCACCGGCGGCATGATCTCCAGGGCGCCGACCGCCGCGCGCTCCGCCTTGATATTCGGCCAGCCGTCGCGCGGCGCCACCAGGCGCAGGTCGCTCAAGCCGCAATTCAGCATGGCGCGCGCCGCCGCGCCGATATTCTCGCCCATCTGCGGCGTCACCAGAATGATTGCCGGCAGGACGATCGACGGCGGGACGATCGAGGGTGGGACGGCCCCTGATGCGGCAGCTTCCTCGGAGGTCAATTGGCGCTCGCCTTCAGCAGCTTCCAGGTGATGGCATCGTTCAACGCCTCATAGGAAGCATCGATGATATTGCCGCTGACACCGACCGTGGTCCAGCGCTCGCCGCTGGCATCGGCGCTTTCGATCATCACCCGGGTGATCGCTTCGGTGCCGTCCTGCGGCGTCAGGATGCGCACCTTGAAATCGACCAGGCGCATATCATCGAGCACCGGATAAAGCGGCACCAGTGCCTTGCGCAAGGCCGTGTCGAGCGCATTGACCGGCCCGTTGCCGGTCGCCACGGTCATCGTCTCGTTGCCATTCACCTCGACCGTGACGGTGGCTTCGGATTCCGTCACCAAGTCGTTGCGCGCATTCCAGCGCCGCTCATCCATCACCCTGAATCGACTGAGGCGGAAGTAATCCGGCACATGGCCGAGGGCCCGGCGCGCCAGCAATTCGAAACTGGCTTCCGCGCCGTCATAGGCATAGCCGTCGAATTCCCGCACCTTGACCCGTTCAACCAGGGTCGAGACCTTCGGGTCATGGGCATCGATGGCCAGTCCGATCTCACGGAAGCGCGCCATGATATTGGCCCGGCCGGATTGGTCGGAGACGACGATGTGGCGGCGGTTGCCGACCAGGCCCGGCTCGATATGCTCGTAGGTGCGCGGGTCCTTTTCGACCGCCGAGACATGCAATCCGCCTTTATGGGCGAAAGCTGAATCACCGACATAGGCAGCGCCACGATTGGGCGCGCGGTTGAGCCGCTCATCCAGCTGACGGGAAATATGCGTGAGCTGCGCCAGACCCGCATCGCCGATGCCGAGCTTGAAATCGGTCTTCAGCATCAGCGAGGGAATGAGCGAGATCAGATTGGCATTGCCACAGCGTTCGCCGAGGCCGTTCAATGTGCCCTGCACCTGGCGGATGCCGGCGCGGATGCCGGCCAGCGAATTGGCGACGGCATTCTCTGTATCATTATGGCAATGAATGCCGAGATGGCTGCCCGGCACGTGATGGACGACCTCGCCGACGATGCGCTCGACCTCGTGCGGCAGCGTGCCGCCATTGGTGTCGCAGAGCACGACCCAGCGCGCGCCGTTCTTATAGGCGGCGAGGATGCAATCCAGCGCATATTGCCGATTGGCCTTGTAGCCGTCGAAGAAATGCTCGGCATCGAGCATCACCTCGGATTTGCGTTCCTTGGCATGGGCAACGCTCTCGGCGATCATGTCGATATTCTCGCTGCGCGGAATGCCGAGCGCGACATCGACCTGGAAATCCCAGGACTTGCCCACCATGCAAACCGCCGGCGCCTTCGCCTGGATGAGGGCGCTGAGACCGGGATCGTTGGCGGCGCTGCGGCCGGGCCGGCGGGTCATGCCGAAAGCGGTGAAAGTGGCGTACTTCAATTCCGGCGGCGCGTTGAACAGGGCATCGTCGGTGGGGTTTGCGCCGGGCCAGCCGCCCTCGACGTAATCGACCCCCAGCTTGTCCAGCGCCTGGGCGATCGCCATTTTGTCGCCCACGCTGAAATCAACCCCCTGGGTTTGCGCCCCGTCGCGCAAGGTGGTATCGAACAGATATACGCGTTTGTCGTCAGACATGATTTCTTCCTCTGGCCCCAGGTTTCACCATATCGACCCGGCGAGGTCAACCAAGCTGCGGGGCCAAGGAAACCGGCCGGAGAGGGAAAGCGGCGCGTGCATGGCAGCCAGCATGTCATTGCAGTGGAGAAATACGTCCAAATGCTTGATCCGGCGCAACTCTGGCCCTTCATCCTGGCTTGCCTGGCGCTCAACCTGACGCCCGGCGCCGATATGACTTATGTCATTGCCCGCGCTGCAACCCAGGGACGTGGCGCCGGCATCGCCGCCAGTTTCGGTATCGCCGCCGGCAGCTTCGTCCACAGCCTGCTGGCCGCTTTGGGCGTCGCCGCCCTGCTGCAGCAATCCGCCACCGCCTTTCTGCTGATCAAGATCCTCGGCGCCGGCTATCTGCTCTATCTGGCCTGGAAAGCGTGGCGCAGCCCGGTTGTGGCGCCGGCGGCCGGCAGCGTGCTCCCCCGCATCCCGCTGCTGCGGGTGTTCGGCGAAGGGCTGCTGACCAATCTTTTCAACCCCAAGGTCGCGCTGTTCATCCTGGCCTTCCTGCCGCAATTCGTCGATCCCCATCGCGGTTCGGCGATCTCGCAGATCCTGCTGCTCGGCCTGATCTTCAATTTCGGCGGCACGCTGGTGAACTGCGTGGTTGCCGCCTCGGCCAGCACCACGGCCCGGCTGCTCAAGCAACGCCTGTCCGGCAACAGCAACCGCCTCGGGCGATGGCTGAACCGGTTCACCTCGGTAATCTTCGTCGGCCTCGCCTTGCGCCTGGCCTTCGCCGAGCGTCGCTGAGGAGACGTCGCGCGATGAACATCATTGTTATCGGCGCCGGCATCACGGGTCTCAGCACGGCTTTCAATCTCGCCCATCACGGCGCCAATGTGACGCTGATCGAGCAAGGCGAAATCCCGCACAACCGGGCCGCTTCCTTCGACCAGCATCGCATCATCCGCCACTTCTATCCGGATTCGGACGCCTATGGGCAGTTGGTGGAGCAGGCGCTCGCCGCCTGGAACCGGCTGTGGCGGCGTCTCGGCCGGGCCCAGTTCAGCGAAACCGGCGTGCTGGCGATCAGCACCAAAGACGGGGATTGGAGCGACCGCAGCCGCGGCGCGCTGGAGCGCATCGGCGTCGCCTATGAAAAACTGAGCCGAAGCGATCTGCAGGGGCGCCTGCCGCAGCTTTCTTTGCCGGATCACGCGACGGGGATCTTCACCCCGGGCGGCGGCGTGCTGTTCGCCGATCGCATCTGCACCGACCTTGCCCGCAACCTGCGTCAGAACGCCGTCGACCTGCTGCCGAAGCACCGGGTGGTCGAGATCGAGGCCGAGAGCGGACGGGTCATCACCGAAAGCGGCGAGACCTTCAAGGGCGACCGGATCCTGGTCGCCGGCGGCGCCTGGATCGGCAATATCGTGCCGGCGCTGGCGCGCAAGGTGACCACCTATCGCCAGGCGGTGCTTTATCTGACGCCGCCATCGCAATGGGAAGCGGCCTGGCGGCAATCGCCGGTGATCGTCGATTTCGGCGGCGCCAGCGGCGCCTATGCCCTGCCGCCGGTCAATGGCTGCGATCTCAAGATCGCCGTGCCGGCGCATCGCCGCCTGGGCGATCCCGACAAGGACATGTCATTGGATTTCGACGAGGCCCAGACGATCCTCGACTACCTGCGCGGCGATCTCAGCGAGATCGGGCAATACCGGCAGCTTTATCTCAAGACCTGCTTCTACACCGTCGCGCCGGAGGATCGCTTCCAACTGCACCATGACGGCCGGCTGATCGCCTATAGCGGCTGTTCCGGCCATGGCTTCAAATTCGGCGCCCTGGCCGGCGAGATGCTGGCCGAAGTCCTGCTCGGCAAGGCCGATGCCGATCAGGTCGGGCGCATCCTCGGCGGGTATTGAAGCGCTTACGCCCGCTTCCAGGTCGTGCCCTGCGGCCCGTCTTCCAGCACGACACCCTTGGCGAGCAGGTCGTCGCGGATGCGGTCGGCCTCGGCAAAATTCTTCGCCTTGCGCGCGGCCTGACGGGCGGCAATCGCCGCTTCGATCGCTGCTGCATCCAGGCCACTTTGATCGAGGCCGGCGGTGTCCTGCAGCCAGGCGGCGGGATCCTGCTGCAGCAGGCCGAGCAGCGCACCGGCACCCAGCAGGGCGCTCTTGATGGCGCTCTTCTCCTGGTCGTCGCTCGCCTTGTTGAGGCGGTTCAGCAGCTCATGCAATTCGGAGATCGCCAGCGGTGTGTTGAGGTCATCGGCCAAGGCCGCGACCAGATGATCCGTCGGTGACGGATCGACCTTGAGCGCGGCGACTTTCTGCAAGGCGCCATAGAAGCGGTCGAGGATCGCCTTGGCTTCCTTGATGCCCTCGCGGGTGATGTCGATCGGCTGGCGGTATTGCGCCGAGAGCAGCGCAAAACGAATGGCCTCGCCGCGATGCCCCTCTTCCAGCAATTGCCGCACGGTGACGAAGTTGCCGAGCGATTTCGACATCTTCTGGCCGTTCACCTGGACGAAGCCGTTATGCAGCCAATAGCGCGCGAGATGGGTCGTGCCATGGGCGCAGCGGCTCTGCGCGATCTCGTTCTCATGATGCGGAAAGATGAGATCGATGCCGCCGCCATGGATATCGAAGACATCACCCAGGAGATCGCCCGCCATGGCCGAGCATTCGATATGCCAGCCCGGACGGCCGCGGCCCCAGGGGCTGTCCCAGCCGACCTGGTCCGGCGTGCTGGGCTTCCAGAGCACGAAATCGCCGGCATATTTCTTATAGGGCGCCACCTCGACCCGGGCGCCGGCGATCATGTCGTCCTGGCTGCGGCCCGATAGCCGGCCGTAGTCAGGCATCGAGGGCACGTTGAACAGCACATGGCCTTCCGCCGCATAGGCATGGCCCTTGGCGATCAGCGTCTCGATCAGCGCAATCATCTGCGCGATATAGGCGGTCGCCCGCGGCTCCTTGTCCGGCGGCAGGGCGTTCAGTGCCCCCATATCCTGGTGGAAGGCCTCGGTGGTGCGCTGCGTCACCTGGGCGATGGTCTCGCCGCTCTTGGCCGCCGCATCCATGATCTTGTCCTCGACATCGGTGATGTTGCGGACATAGGTGACATGCGCCTTGCCATAGACATGGCGCAGCAGCCGCGCGAGCACGTCGAAGGCAACGACGGGTCGGGCATTGCCGATATGGGCGAAGTCATAGACGGTCGGGCCGCAGACATACATGCGGACATTCTTGGGGTCGATCGGCTCGAAGACCTGACGTTCGCGCGTCAGCGTGTTGTAAAGATGAATGGTCACCCGTCGTCCCTCTTCCCGATTTGCTTCAGGCCGTCTCGCCCTTCAGGCGGCGCAAGGCTCGGTCGCGGCCGATCAGCGGCAGCAGCACTTTCAGTTCCGGCCCATGATCCGACGCCGTCAGGGCCTGGCGCAAGGGCATGAAGAGATCCTTGCCCTTGCGGCCGGTCGCCTTCTTCACCTGATCGACCCAGGCATTCCAGGTCGTGCCGTCCCAGGGCTCGGCCGGCAGCAGCTCGGCGGCGGCGGCGGCAAAGCCGGCATCGGCGATGACCGGCGTCACGTTGCCACGGCAGACCTGATGCCACAGCTTCACATCCTCGACCTTCTCCACATTGGCACGCGCCGCTTCCCAGACTGCCGCATCGATCTCGCCGAGGCCGAGCGCAACAAGATGCGGCTTCGCTTCGTCATAGGGCAAGGCATGCAGCAGACGGGCATTGAGATGCGCCAGCTCGGCCGGATCGAAACGCGGCGAGGTCTTGCCGAATTTTGAAAGATCGTGATCCGCCAGCAGGTCTTCGAGACGCGCCGCCGGCCGCACCGGATCGCCGGTGCCGATATGGGCGAGATAGCTGTTGATCGACATCGGCTCCAGCCCTTCGTCGCGCAACTGGCCGATCGAGAGCGAGCCGAGGCGCTTCGACAGCCCCTCGCCCGCCGCATCCACCAGCAGCGGCAGATGGGCGAAGTCGGGCGCCCCCGCCCCCAGGGCTTCGAAGATCTGGATCTGCGTGCCGGTATTGGTCACGTGATCGTTGCCGCGGATGATATGGGTGATGCCGAAATCGATATCGTCGACCACCGAGGTCAGGGTGTAGAGATAGGTGCCGTTGGTGCGGACCAGGACCGGATCCGACTGGCTGGTCTCGTCGACATGCTGCGGCCCGCGCACCAGGTCGCTCCAGGTCACCTCGCGACCTTCGAGCTTGAAGCGCCAATAGGGCTGGACGCCCTGCGCTTCGAGCTTGGCACGGTCTTCCGCCGTCAGCTTCAAGGCGGCGCGGTCATAGATCGGCGGCCGGCCCTGCTGCAATTGAACCTTGCGGCGCAGCTGCAATTCCTCGGCGCTTTCATAGCAGGGATAGAGCCGGCCGGTCGCCTTCAGCTTTGCCACCGCCGCGTCGTAACGGGCGAGGCGCTCGGTCTGGCGATCGAAGCTGTCCCAGGTAAGGCCCAGCCATTTGAGGTCGGTCTCGATCGCCGCGGCGAATTCGGCTGTCGAACGTTCGAGATCGGTATCGTCCAGGCGGAGCTGGAACTGGCCGCCCCGCTTTTTCGCGAAGAGCCAATTGTTCAGCGCGATATAGATATTGCCGACATGCAACCGGCCGGTCGGGCTCGGTGCAAAACGTACACGTATAGTCATTCCAACCCCTCACCCCGACCCTCTCCCCGCAAGCGGGGCGAGGGAGTCCAGCCGTCACCTCCCTCGCCCCTCTGGGGAGAGGGTCGGGGTGAGGGGCAAAGCTGGTAAATCATATACATTTCACTCGCCACGATAGCGGTTGGTGATCGGGTACCGCCGATCCTTGGCAAAGCTGCGCCGGCCGATCCGGACGCCGGGGGCCGACTGCTGCCGCTTATACTCCGCGAGATCGACCATGCGCCAGACCCGCGCCACCAGAGCCCGGTCGTGACCGCGCGCCGCCACCTCGTCGATCGACAGGTCCTGCTCGATCAGCCCGTCCAGGATATCATCCAGCGCCTCGTATGGCGGCAGCGTGTCCTGGTCGGTCTGGTTCGGCTTCAGCTCGGCCGAAGGCGGCTTGGTGATGACGCGCTCGGGCATCACCGCACCGTCCGGCCCCAGAGCATCCTGCGGCCGCCGCGCGTTGCGCCAGCGGCAGAGATCGAAGACGGTGGTCTTGTAGATGTCCTTCAGCACCGAATAGCCACCGCACATATCGCCATAAAGCGTGGCGTAGCCGCAGGCCACTTCGGATTTGTTGCCGGTCGTCAGCAGCAAGCCGCCGAATTTGTTGGAGAGCGCCATCAAGGTCACGCCACGGGCGCGGGATTGCAGATTCTCTTCCGTCGTGTCGGCCGCCTTGCCAGCGAAAAGCGGCTTCAGCATCGTCTCGAAAGCCTGCATCGCCGGCTCGATCGACACAATGTCATAGGCGATGCCGAGCATCCTGGCGCAGGCCGCCGCATCGTCCAGGCTTTCCTGCGACGTATAAGGCGAGGGCATCATGACCGCCCGCACCTTGTCGGCGCCCAGCGCATCCACCGCCACCGCAGCGGTCAACGCGGAATCGATGCCGCCGGAAAGGCCCAGCAGCACGCTGCCGAAACCGTTCTTCGCCACATAATCCTTGAGGCCCAGCACCATCGCCTCATAGATCTGGCCCAACCGGTCGGGCAGTTCGGCAACCTTGCAGGGCGCGCATCGCCAGCCATCCGCACCGCGCGTCCAGTCGGTGACCACGACGGCTTCGCGGAACATCGGCAACTGGCAGCGCAGCTCGTCGCCGAGGCCGAGCACGAAGGAGCCGCCGTCGAAAACCTGGTCATCCTGCCCGCCCACCTGGTTGAGATAGACGATCGGCAGGTTGTTCTCCACCTGGCGGCGGCGCGCATGCGTGCGGCGCGCTTCCATCTTGCCGGTCTCGAAGGGCGAGGCATTGATCGAGAGCAGGATCTCCGTGCCGGATTCAGCCAGGCATTCGGTGACATCCGGGAACCAGAAATCCTCGCAGATCGGCGTGCCGATCCGGACACCCTTCACATTGAACGGCCCCTGCAGCGGTCCCTGCCTGAAGACGCGCTTTTCATCGAAGACCTCGTAATTCGGCAGTTCATGCTTGAAGCGGCTGGCCTCGATCCGGCCATTCGCCAGGAGGAAGGCGCCGTTATAGATGCCAGGTGTCGCCTGGCCGCCGCCATTGTCTTCCGGCCTCTGCAGCCAGGGCGAGCCGACGATCATGGCCGGGCCACCATCGGCGGTATCCTTGGCAAGCTCCTGGAGGTGCCGGCGGCAGGCTTCCAGGAAAGAGGGCTTCAGGCCCAGATCCTCGATCTGGTAGCCGGACAGCACCATTTCGGTGAACAGGACCAGGTCGGCGCCGCCTTCGGCCGCCTTGGCGCGCGCCTGGCGGATCTTCGCCATGTTCCCCTTGAGATCGCCCACCGTGGGGTTGAGCTGCGCCAAGGCGATCTTCAATCTGTCCGTCATGATGGCCGTATTCCTTTCCGTCCGGCAACTTAACCGGCCTTAACGTTAAGTCAACTTTAGCCGATCGGGGATATAGGTTCGTCATCTTCAGACCCGACAGGAGCCCGCATCATGATCAACCGGCGCCACCTTATCCTGCCTGCCCTCGCCGCTCTTTGGACTGTTTCGGGCCTGGCAGCGGCCGATCCGGCCTACGCCCAGGAAGCCGTGCCCCAGATGCCGGCCGATGCACCGGTCCTGGCGCCGGTCAGCCAGCGTTTCGTGCTGATGGTGCTGGACCAGCCCGACCGCAACCTGAATGTCGGGAGTTCGCGGATCAACATGATGTATGACACCAAGACCGGGCGGTCCTGGGTGCTGCAATACACGACCAAGCCGAACAGCAACCAGCAGGGCTTCGTCTGGGTCGAGGTGCCTTACGCCGCCCCGCCCAAGTAAAGTCTACTGTGTCGGCAGTCTGACTTGTCTCTTTGCGCTTCCGGTGCGCACGGACCTCATGTCCGCTGCGCGCCGGTTTTCGAGAGACACGGCATACGACTCGCCACAGCGCCTTTCCAAACAAACTCTTATTTCGGGAACAGGAATTCGCGGCCGACCTTCACCCGCTTGACGCCGTTATATTCGATGATGTCGGCGGTGGCATAAGTTTCGGTCCAGCGCTGCGGCAGGAAGGAGCCCGTGCCGATCACATCGATCGGCGTATTGGCTTCCGCCATCACCTTGCATTTCGCCGGATCGAAGCCTGAGGAAGCGACGATGCCGACCTTCTGGAAACCGGCATCGTCCAGCGCGTCGCGCATATACCAGATCGCCGCGGCGGAAACGCCGGCGCCGACCAGATGACGCAATTCCGTCTCGTTGCGGTAACCGCGAATCGCTTCCGGCACGTGCCGTTCCAGCACCGCATAGGAAACCGTCGGATCGACCCCTTCGATGAAGCGGCTGCCCGGCGTATCGATCCGCACCGACAGCCTGCCCTGCGCCGCCAGCGCCGGGAAACGGCGGCAGACGGCGAGCGCATCGGTGACTTCACGGGCAAAATAATCCACCAGCACCGTGACCGGCTGATCGGGGAAGGTGTCGTGGAACATCTCGGCCGCGCGCAAGGTCGAACCGGCATAGCCGATCAGGGCATGCGGCATGGTGCCGAGCGCCTGGTCGCGGCCGAAATAATGCGCCGTGGCGGCCGTGGCATTGCCGATGAAGCCCTTGGCGCCGCCTTTGCGCAGGGCCCGTTCGGAGCCGACGCTGGCCGCATAGGCCATCAGTTCCGCCATTTCCAGGCCGGCGCAATGGCGCGCATCCATGGCGATGAAGGCAACATTGGGCAGGTCGGTGCACATCGTATAGGCGTTGAACGCCGCGACGCAGGCCGGGCCCAGCTTCTGCAGGAACAGGGTTTCAAGATCGGAGAGATGCACCAGCGAGCCGCGGAGATACAGGATCGGCTCGCCCGCCCCCACCCATTTGCCTTCGGGATAGATCAGGTCGATATCGAACTTGGTGTCGCGCTCGGCCGCGACCTTGTGCAGCCAGTCGATAGCCAGGCGCGGCGCGGAGACCACCGGGCGGCGCATGAAGACCGCATAGGTGACGCGGGTGTCGCCGAATTTCTCGACGACCGCCTTGGTTTTCAGGAAATACTGGTCGGTCCAGGCCGCGATCTGATCCGAGGCCGGACCGGCCGCGGGAGAGTGGCGCGTCGCCGCGCCGCCGATCGTCTTATCCGCCGAGGTGCCGTCAGCGCCCGCCGTCATTATCGTTCTCCGTCACCGGCCTGCCGCTCTGATGATGGCTGGCGGCGGATCGCAACCGCCGCCAGTACTGTTGAAAACCTCAGGAAGCTTCTGCGATCTTGTTGCCGTGCGACAGGCGTTCCGCCTTCAACTGCTCGGCAATGAGGAAAGCCAGTTCCAGTGCCTGGCTGGCATTCAGACGCGGATCGCAATGGGTATGATAGCGATCCGCCAGCGCTTCCTCGGTCACGGCCTTGGCGCCGCCGATGCATTCGGTGACGTCCTGACCGGTCATTTCGAAATGCACGCCGCCCGCATGGGTGCCTTCGGCCGCATGCACGGCGAAGAAGCCGCGCACTTCGGCCAATATCCGGTCGAACGGCCGGGTCTTGTAGCCGGTCGAGGACTTGATCGTGTTGCCATGCATCGGATCGCAGGACCAGACGACCTTCGCGCCATGGCGCTGCACGGCGCGCAGCAGCGGCGGGAATTTCTGTTCCACCTTGTCATGGCCCATGCGGACGATCAGGGTCAGGCGGCCCGGGATGTTCTGCGGATTGAGGATGTCGATCAGACGCAACAGCTCGTCCGGATCCATGCTCGGACCGCATTTCATGCCGATCGGGTTGTTGATGCCGCGCATGAATTCGATATGCGCGCTGTCCGGCTGGCGGGTCCGGTCGCCGATCCACAGCATATGCGAGGAGCAGCCATACCATTTGCCGGTCAGGCTATCGACCCGGGTCAGCGCCTGCTCGTAATTCAGCAGCAGGGCTTCGTGGCTGGTGAAGAAATCGGTCTCGCTGATCTGCGGCACGGTTTCCGAGGTGATGCCGCAGGCCGCCATGAAATCCAGCGTCTCGGACAGGCGGTCGGCCAGTTCCTTGTAGCGGTGGCCGAGCGGGCTGTCGGCGACGAAATCGAGATTCCAGCGATGCACCTTGTGCAGGTCAGCGAAACCACCCTGGGCGAAAGCGCGCAACAGATTGAGCGTCGCCGCCGACTGGTTGTAGCTTTGCACCAGGCGTTCGGGATCCGGCACGCGGGCTTCCGCCGTGAAATCGATGCCGTTGATGATATCGCCGCGATAGCTCGGCAGCTCGACACCGTCGATGCTTTCGGTCGGGGCCGAACGCGGCTTGGCGAACTGCCCGGCCATGCGGCCCACCTTCACCACCGGCAAGGCGGCGCCAAAGGTCAGCACAACCGCCATCTGCAGCAGGACGCGGAAAGTATCGCGAATGTTGTTGGCGCTGAATTCGGCAAAGCTCTCGGCGCAATCGCCACCCTGCAGCAGGAAGGCCTTGCCTTCTGCGACATCGCCCAGCGCCTCGGTCAGGCGCCGCGCCTCGCCGGCAAAAACCAGCGGCGGGAAACTGCGCAGACGCTCTTCCACCGATAGCAACTTGCCCGCATCCGGGTATTCCGGCACCTGGCTGATCGGCTTGCCGCGCCAGCTTTCCGGAGACCACTTCGCCGTCATCTTTCGTTCCTCATTCAACCAACGTACCTATTAAGTACGCAATGTTCCGGGTATACGCCCGATTTCCGGGCGTTTCAATGCATCCAACCGATAGGTTAATGCAGCCCGGCCCAGCGTAACTAACGGGTACGCGGGCTTTCCTGTCAAGCGGCCGGATCGGGTTCCGGCACCCGCATGGTGACGAATTCCTCAGCCGCCGTCGGATGGATCGCCACGGTTTGGTCGAATTGCGCCTTGGTCGCCCGCATTTTCACGGCGATGGCGATGGCCTGAATGATCTCGGCGGCATCCAGCCCGGCCATATGGGCGCCGAGCACGATCTGGCTGGCCCGGTCCACCACCAGCTTCATCAAGGTGCGCTCGTCCCGGCCGCTAAGCGTATGCTTCAGCGGCTTAAAATTGGCTTTATAGATGTCGACCGCGCCATATTGGCGGCGCGCCTCGGCCTCGGTCAGGCCGACCGTGCCGACCGGCGGCTGGCTGAAAACCGCCGAGGCGATGGTGGTATGGTCCATCGGCCAGGGCTTGTTGCCAAAGACGGTATCGGCATAGGCCATGCCTTCCTTGATGGCAACCGGCGTCAGATTGACCCGGTTGGTGCAATCGCCGATCGCATGGATATTGTCGATGCTGGTTTTGGAATAGGCATCGACCTTGACCGCGCCATCCTTGCCGAGCTCGACGCCCGCCGCCCCCAAACCAAGCCCGTCAGTCTTGGGCCGCCGCCCGGTGGCATAGAGGATGCAGTCGGCTTCGATCGCCGCGCCGTGCTCCAACGTCACGCGATAGCCACCAGCGGTTTTCTCGATCGCAGCGACATCGCTGTTCACGCGGATATCGATGCCCTTCTTGCGCAATTCGTCGGCCAGGAAATGGCGGAGATCGTCATCGAAGCCGCGCAGGATCTGCTCGCCGCGATAAAGCTGCGTCACCTTGGCGCCGAGGCCATTGAAGATGCCGGCGAATTCAACGGCGATATAGCCGCCGCCAACGACAACGACCCGATGCGGCAGGTCCGGCAGGTGGAAGGTCTCGTTCGAGGTGATGGCATGCTCGATCCCCGGCAGATCAGGCTTTTGCGGCCAGCCGCCGACGGCAATGAGGATATTCCTGGCGGTGATTTGCTTGCCGCCGACCGCGACCGTGTGGCGATCGACCAGCACCGCCCGTTCCTCGATCAGCTCGACATTCGAGCCGGCCAACAGCTTCTTGTAGATGCCGTTCAGCCGGTCGATTTCCCGGTCCTTATTGGCGATCAGCGTCTTCCAGTCGAAATGCGCCTCGCCCAGGCTCCAGCCATAGCCGGCGGCATCGGCGAAATCCTCATGGAAATGCGCGGCATAGACCATGAGCTTCTTCGGCACGCAGCCCCGGATCACACAGGTGCCGCCGACCCGGCTTTCCTCGGCGATCGCCACTTTGGCGCCGTAACTGGATGCCATGCGGCTGGCGCGAACGCCGCCCGATCCGGCACCGATGACGAAGAGATCAAAATCGAAATCCGACATTAGCCTAGCCCATTAAGCATAAGAGGGGGCCATCCTAACAGCCGGCCGGCGGAGTTCAAAGCCGCCGGTTCCGTATGGCGATCAATCGCTTAAAGCATTTCCAAGCGAAATGGCTACCGATCCGCGTGAAGAAAATGCGACATCACAAAGCGATAGAGCCGCTCGGCAATTCAAGGAAACGCGGAACGGCCTCTAGAGAATGCGGCAATGCCGGGGATTGATCTGCAGCGAGACCGATTGCCCCAGTTCGAGCGCCCGGTCCTTCAGGCTGACCAGGCTGAGCAGCCGGTGCCCGCCGGGCAGCTCCATCTGATAGCGGGCCATCGAGCCCAGATAGTCGACATCGGCCACGGTGGCCGACAGCCCGCCATTGCCCGGCGGGGCGATGTCGATTTTTTCCGCCCGCACCACCACCTTGACCGCCTCACCCGGCGAAACCGGCCGCGCGGCATCGGAAACCAGCAGCGCCCCGGCGGCGCCGAGATCGACTGAGATGCCGTCGGATGCCACCTGGCGGACCGTGGCCGGCAGGAAATTCGCATTGCCGAGGAAGCTAGCCACGAATTCACTGCGCGGCTGCTCATAGACCTCGGTCGGTGCGCCCATCTGTTCGATATGGCCTTTGTTCATCACCACAACGAGATCCGACATCGCCAGGGCCTCGCCCTGGTCATGGGTCACGAAGACCGTGGCGACGCCGATACGGCGCTGGATATTCTTCAGCTCGACCCGCATCTCCTCACGCAGATTGGCATCCAACGCGGAAAGCGGTTCATCGAGCAGCAGCACATCGGGTTCGATCACCAGCGCGCGCGCCAGGGCGATGCGCTGTTGCTGGCCGCCGGAAAGCTGTGCAGGAAAACGCTCCTCGACGCCCGGCAGCCGCACGATATCAAGCGCCTGCTTCACCCGGCGTCGGATCTCATCCTTGCCGACATTGCGATATTTGAGACCGAAAGCGACGTTGTCGTAGATCGTCTTATGCGGAAAGAGCGCATAATTCTGAAACACCATGCCGAGATTACGCCGATGGATCGGCACCTCGTTCATGCGATTGCCCTTGATCATGACATCGCCTTCATCCGGCGTTTCCAGACCGGCGATCATGCGCAAGGTTGTGGTCTTGCCGCAGCCCGACGGCCCCAGCAAGGTCACGAAGGCGCCGGCCGGCACCGTCAGATCGATATTATCGACCGCAACGACGGCGGAGGAAAAACGGCGGGTGATGCGGTGCAATTCGACGGCGTTCATGTCACTCGGCATAGCTGGCTTCAACGATCAAACTGAGGCGGATCGGCCGCCGCAAGGTGCTGCGGCCGATCCGGTTAGGCTCAGCCGCCCTTGGAGATGCGGCTCCATTCCTTCTTGAATTCGTCCTGGTGATCGTACCAGAATTTGGCCTTCTCCCAGACATAGCCTTCGAACTTGCCGGTGTCGTCATAGCCCGGCAGCTTCTTCACCGAATCCGGCATCGGCACCTTCGTCGGGTCGAGCGAGGTCGGATAGAACTGGCCCTCGGCAATGGCGATCGCCACTTTCGGCTCGATGCAGAAATTGAGCAGCTGCTCGGCTTCTTCCATCGGCGAGCCCTTCAGCACATAGAGGCCTTCCAACCAGGCGAAGCCCACCGTGCTGAGGAAGCCGATATCCTGGCCGGAATTCTGCAGGCTGGCGACGCGGCCGGACCAGCCGTCCGACAGGACAATTTCTTCCTTGGCGAAGAGATCGATGAATTCCTGACCGGAACTCCAGTATTTCACCACCAGCTCGCGCTGCTTGCGGCAGGCATCCCAGATCGCCTTGATATCGCTGGGGTCCTGCGGATCCTGGCCGAGATAAAGCGCGGCCATCCAGGGACGGGTCTGGAAGCTGTCATAGCCCGCCATCTTGCCCTTGTACTTCTCGTCCCAAAGCAGTTTGACGCCCTTGGACTTCGCTTCGTCGTCGGAAATGTATTTCCGGTTATAGGCCAGGCCGGTCACGCCGTAATCGAAGGGCACGGCGGAGAGCTTGCCTTCGGATTCATTGCGGAAGGCGACCAGCGTCGGTTCGAGGACGTTCTTCAGATTGGGGATATTGCTCTCATTGATCTGCGAGGCGAAGCCCGCCTGGCAGAAGCGGAAATAGTCGTAAACGCCGCTGACGAGGAAGACGTTGTATTCGCCCGGCTGCGAGGCTTTCACCAGCGAGAGAAATTCATCGGTATCGCCGAATTCACCTTCGACCACCTTGACGCCGGTCTTTTCGGTGTATGGCGGGAAAGCGTTGTTGTGGAACGCCTCCGAGACGATGCCGCCCCAGCCGTCGAAGCGGATGCTCTGTGCCGCGGCCATGGCGCTCTTGGTCAGCTTGCCCAGCGGGCCGCCGGCCACGCCGACCACCGCCGCCGCGGCGCCGATGATACGCAACAGGCTGCGGCGGTCGATGTCACCGCTCTCATAGGCTTCCAACAGCCGTTCATATTTCTTGCTGTCACCGAACTTCATTTTTCCCTCCCATCAAGGAACCGGCACGACGTCGGCTCCAGTTAGTTACGGGTCGCCGCGACCCGGTTTGATCTCCGCTGCCTCGATCACTTGCCTTTGGCAAACCGGCGGACGACAAAGCCGCCCACCAGTGGCAGGGCGACGGTAATCACGATCATGACGGCCCCGAGGGCATTGATCTCGGGGCTGATCGAGGTACGCAACATGGCGAAAATCTTGGTCGGCACCGTTTCGATGCCCGGCTTCTTCCAGAACAGGGTCGCCGTGATGTTGTCGAAGGACAAGGTGGCCGCGAACAGGAACCCGCCAAGCACTGCCGGCGCCATCAAGGGCAGGGTCACGGCGAAGAAGGTTTGCAGGCGGTTGGCACCGAGGCTCATCGCCGCTTCCTCGTAATGCTGGCGCATGCCGACCAGACGCGCCTGTACCACCAGCACCACATAAGGCAGCGAGAGAATGGTATGGCCCAGCAACAGCAGCATGTAGCTGCGCGGCTGTTCGAGAAACTTGAGGAACATCAGCAGCGCGACGCCGAGCACCACTTCCGGCATCAGCAGCGGCAGGCTGAGGAGATTGTTGATGACCGCCTTGCCCTTGAAGCTGTAGCGAATGAGCGCAATCGCCGCCATAACGCCGATTGCCGTGGCAAGGAAAGAGGAGGTGACCGCCAGGACCAGCGAGGTCTGGAAGGCATCCATGATGGAAGCGTTTTCAAACAGCTTGCCGAACCAGACGAAGCTGAATCCTTCCATCGGGAAAGAGCCGGTGCGCGCCGAATTGAACGCCAGCAGCACGACGACGATAATGGGCGCGAACATGAAGATATAGACGCAGAGTGTCAGCAGCTGCAGCCCGTTCCAGCCAAGATCCGGACGATCGGCGCTCATTTCGCGAAACTCCGATAGATGTCGCTGAGGCTCATGAAGCGATTATAGACCGCGACGATGATGCCGAGCGAGAGCAGCAGCATCAGCGACAGGACCGAACCGGTCGGCCAGTCGAGCTGGCTGATGATGGCTTCATAGATGAGCTGCGAGAAGAACAGCGTGTCGGTGCCGCCCAGCAGGCGCGGGGTGACGAAGCTGCCGGCCGCCAGGACGAAGCAAAGCAGGCTGCCGGCGCCGAGCCCCGGCAGGGAAAGCGGCAAGGTCACTTCGCGGAATGTCTGCCAGGCGGTGCAGCCGAGCGTCCTGGCCGCCGATTCCAGATTGCGGTCGATGCCGTCGAGACTGACATAGACATTGATGATCATGTAGGGGAGCTGGAAATAGACCAGGCCCATGATCACCGAGAAATCGTTGTAGAGCAGCGAGAGCGGCTTATCGATGATGCCGATCCCCAGCAGCACCGAATTGACGAAGCCGCTTTTGCCCAGCACGTTGATCCAGGCGAAGGTACGGATGATGTAGGAAATCCAGAACGGCAGGAACAGTAGGAACAGCAGCAGTGCCTTGTTATTGAAACGGCAGCGCGCCAGGAAATAAGCCGTCGGATAGCCCACCAGCATGCAGATGACGGTGGTGATGGCGGAAATCTTGAAGGTTTCGCGCAGCGCCAACCAGTAGAAGGGATCGCCGCCGACCGTGATCCAATTGCCGAACTGGAAAGCCGGAATATCCTGCCCATTCGCCGCGCGCAGCCAGAACGAATAGACGAAGATGAACAGAACCGGCGCAAGCAGCAGCAATGCCAGCGATATGAGCGCAGGCGATAAAAGGAAATATGGCCTGTATTCCGCCCGAACCAAGAACTCCCCCCTACCCTGTAGCCAGTGATCTTGGCGCCGCCTTGCGAATTCAACATACTAGCGTCAAATTCCGGCAGTACTCACACACTGGCCCTTGTCTTTTGTTGGATGTGATAATGCATAGATTATTCCGCCTTGTCCATCGGCAGCGGTCATGAAAGGGACATATCGACATGCCTGATCGCATGGAAGCCGACGATTTAACGGGCAACAGCCTGCGATTTGCCCGGATGCATGGTTGCGGCAATGATTTCGTGGTCATCGATGATCGCGCCGGCAAATGGTTCGGCCGACGGGCCGAATTGGCCCAGGCGCTGTGCGACCGGCGCAAGGGTCTGGGCGGCGACGGCCTCATTCTGATCGGCAAGGGCGAGATCGCCAGTGGCAAGATGGCGCGGGGCAAGATGGCGCGGGGCAAGGCGGGCCAGGGCAAGGATGCCGACTTCACCATGACTTACGTCAACGGGACCGGCGTCGATGGAGAGATGTGCGGCAATGGCGCCCGCTGCGTGGTGCGCCGGGCCCATGACCTGCGGATCATCGGCGACCAGACCCTGTTTTCAACCGAAGCAGGTCCGATCAGCGCACGAATCGACGACGGCATCATCAGCCTGGGCATGACGCAGCCCAGCGAGGCCGAATTGCACATCACGGTAGAGAGCGACGGCCGCGCCTGGACGGTCCACTATATCGATACCGGCGTGCCGCATATCGTCATTTTCACCGACGAGATCGACGCGGGCCGGATCGACGACGTCGACGTTGCCAAATATGGCCCGGGCCTGCGCCGGCATCCGCGGTTCCCGCGCGGTGCCAATGTCAACTTCGCCGAGAAACGCGGGACCAATGCGTATCGGGTGCGGACCTATGAGCGCGGAGTGGAAGCGGAAACCCTGGCCTGCGGCACCGGCTCGGTCGCCACGGCCCTGATCGCGCATCTCTTGGAGAAAGCGCCATCGCCGGTAACCGTCCTGCCGACCGGCGGCGGCACATTGCGGATCGATTTCCGGCCGGTCGGCAACGGCCGCTTCGAGGATGTGCGGCTGGCCGGCCCGGCGGAGACGATCGCCACCGGCACCGTCGACGAAGCCTGGCTGCGCGAACGAAAACTGCTGTCCTGAACGGCAGCGCCGTCAGGCGGCTGCGAGCACGGCATCCGGTACCGCCTGGGCCCGCCATCTCTGGCGCACGAAGACGGCGAGGACGATCACCTGGACCAGGGCCGGTCCGAAGGTCAGCACCACATTGCCGGAATCATAGGGCAGCACCAGGGACAGCAGATGCGGCCCGCCGACAAAGGCCACGATCCAGGCCAGCGGGAAATAGGCGATCAGCAGATACAGGATGCCGGCGATATCGGCGCGCTGCCGCCACTGGCCGAAATTCAGCAGCAATAGGAACAAAAGGTCACGCGCGACGAACAGAATCCCGACCGCCAGCATGATGCGGGTATGCGGGCCATATTGCTGCCACCAGACTGCCAGCCAGGTTTGGCCGATTTCCGCCGTTGGCTGCGACGGCAGCAGCGCGATCAGCACCAAAGCAAGGATGGTCGTCACGACATAGGTGATCAGCCAGAGCGGCAGGAAAGTGAGCGCCTTGGCAAGATTACCCTGCCGCAGCGCCGCCAATCCCCAGCGATAGCGCACGCCATCCTTCGGCTCCGCCAGGAACGATCCATAGACCAGGACGACGCCGAGGCCGACCGGCGCGCCAAGGATCGCGGCGATGGTCTGGCCTGGCTGATCGGCAAGACCGGCGGCATAGATCATCGAAAAGGCCAGGAAGGCACACCAGGCCCAGGGCCAGTTGCTATACTGGAGCTCGGCCCGCATCAGGCGATAGAGACCGAACCAGGCCCAGGCGCAGAAGACCGCCAGCGATACCAGATAGAACATGGGGGCAGGATAAACGGCACCGAACCAGGCCACGATATCGGGACCGTGCAATGCCGCGGTGATATCGCCGATCATGGTATTGGCGAAGGCGATCAGCCCGCAGATCTGGGCAAAAGTCACCATCAGGCGGCGACGTAATTGTGCCTTGCGCAGCAGGAGCAAGGCGACACCGAGCGTGACGGCATGCGCCAGGGCGCCGCTGAGGACCGAATAAAGATCGAAGAAGGCGATGGCGGAAAGCCGTTCCCCGGCCTGGATCAGGATGACATCGGTCAAGGCCAGGCAGAGCAAGCCGCAGAACCAGGGATAGGCCGTTCCGCCCAGGAGCTTGCCCCAGACCATCTGCCAGGCCGACAGGCCCGACATGCGCTGGGTTTCCCAGGTATTGCCGCTGACTTCCTCGGCCAAGGCGTCTGCAGCACGGCGCGTGCCCCAAAGGCCGATGATGATATTGAACAGCCAGCGACCGGCCGTGGCCATGGTCGATGTTGCAAGCTCGCCGCTGGCGGTGCCGGCATAATAGATGATGCCGAAGATGATCACCGCCGCGAGGACGCGCTGCCAGGAGAATTGCAGCCAGAGATTTCGGGTGAATTCCGGATTGCCCATCACTGTACGGATCCTCCCGCGGAACCGCCTGCGGTGACTTTCTGCGCAGCGCCGCTTTTCACATGGGTGAGATAGGCGTCCTGAAGGCCGAGCCGGTCGGGCGCGAAGCTGGCGATCTTGAAATCCTGGCCGATCAGCGTCTTCAGCAAGGCCGCATGGGCCAAAGGTTCATCCGCCATCTCGATGATCGCATGGCCGGCATCGTCGCTGACGACGGTGAGATCGGCGACCTGGCGCAAGGCGCCCCCCAGGGCGTCGCTGCGATCGGCGAGATCGAGACGCAGGCGGACACGGCCAAGCGTCTGCGCCACGTGGCCGATCGGCGCGTAATCGACCAGGCGGCCGTCGCGGATGATCATCATATGCGTCGAATAATCTTCCAGCTCGGCCAGGATATGCGACGAGACGACGATGGTCATGCCGTCATCGCGCAGGCGCCGCAGCACGGCCGCCAAGGCGATGCGGGCTTCGGGATCGAGGCCCGAGGCCGGCTCGTCCAGCATCAGCACCTTGGGATCGTGGATGATCGCCTGGGCGATGGCGAGGCGCTGGCGCAGGCCGCGCGACAAGGTGCCTGCCTTGTCCTTCAGGCGATCGGTCAAATCCAGACGTTCGGCCGCGCGCTGGGCCGCGGCGGCGGCCGAGGATGACACAACGCCCTGCGCCCGGGCGCGATAATGCAGGCATTGCTGCACGGTGAGATCATCATAAAGGCCGAAGAAATCCGGCAGGAAACCCATGCGCTGATGCGCGGCACGGGGATCGTCATGCACGTCGAGACCATCGATCGTCACCGAGCCGGCGAAGGGGCGGTCGAGGGCAGCACAGATCCGCAGCAAGGTGGATTTGCCCGCCCCGTTCGGCCCCACCAGAGCGGTGATGGTCAAGGGCGCGATCTGCGCCGAGACGTTATCGAGCGCCCGGCGGCCCGGATAATCATAGGTCAGATGCTGAATATCGATCATAAGAGCCTGGGGAATCTGGGAGCCTGCAAACGAAAACCCCCTCGCCCCGCTGCGGCGAAGCGGCGGAACGAGGGGGTCGTTTTACGCGACAGGACGGATCAGATGCCGCCCATGCACATGTATTTGACCTCGAGGAAATCCTCGATGCCGTATTTCGAACCTTCGCGGCCGATGCCGGATTCCTTCACGCCGCCGAAGGGCGCGACTTCGGTGGAGATGATGCCGGTATTGATGCCGACGATGCCGTATTCCACCTGCTCGGCGACGCGCCAGACACGGCCGAGATCGCGGCTGTAGAAATACGCCGCCAAGCCGAATTCAGTGTCATTCGCCAGTTTGATCACTTCCTCTTCGGTCTTGAAGCGGAAGAGCGGCGCCACCGGGCCGAAGGTCTCTTCGCGGGCCACCGCCATATCGGAAGTGACACCGGTCAGGATCGTCGGTTCGAAGAAGCTGCCGCCGAGCGCATGACGCTTGCCACCAGCCGCAATCTTCGCGCCCTTGCCGGTCGCATCGGCAATGTGTTCCTCGACCTTGGCCACCGCCTTCATGTCGATCAGCGGGCCCTGCTGGGTTTCGCCCTTCAGGCCGTCACCAACCTTCATCTTCGCGACCGCCGCCTTCAGCTTCTCGGCGAAGGCTTCATAGACGCCATCCTGCACATAGATCCGGTTGGCGCAGACGCAGGTCTGGCCGGTATTGCGGAACTTCGACATGATGGCGCCTTCGACCGCGGCGTCGAGATCGGCATCGTCGAAAACGATGAACGGCGCATTGCCGCCAAGCTCCATCGACACCTTCTTCACCGTGGCGGCGGATTGCTGCATCAGCAGCTTGCCGATCTCGGTCGAGCCGGTGAAGGTGAGCTTGCGGACGATCGGATTGCCGGTCATCTCGCCGCCGATCGCCGAGGCCGAGCCGGTAACGACGCTGAACAGGCCGGCCGGGAGACCGGCGCGCTCCGCCAGCACGGCGAGGGCCAAAGCCGAGAACGGCGTCTGGGTCGCCGGCTTCAAGACGATCGGGCAGCCGGCAGCCAGCGCCGGACCGGCCTTGCGGGTGATCATGGCGGAGGGGAAATTCCATGGCGTGATCGCCGCGACGACGCCGATCGGCTCCTTGGTGACGACGATGCGCTTATCGCCCTGATGCGCCGGAATGACATCGCCATAGATGCGCTTGCCCTCTTCGGCAAACCATTCGATGAAGGACGCTGCATAGGAAACCTCGCCCTTCGCTTCGGCGAGCGGCTTGCCCTGCTCGGCAGTCATGATGGTGGCAAGATCGTCCTGGTTTTCCATCATCAGGTTGAACCACTTGCGCAGGATGACGGAACGCTCCTTCGCCGTCTTCTTGCGCCAGGCGCCCCAGGCGGCATTGGCCGCTTCAATGGCGCGGCGGGTTTCGGCAGCGCCCATATTCGGGATCGTGCCCAGCACTTCGCCGGTGGCCGGGTTGGTTACGTCGATGGCCTTGCCGGAATCGGCATCCACCCATTGGCCGTTGATGTAGCACTGCTGACGAAACAGGTCCTTGTCCTTGATCGGCAATGCAACATCAGCCTTCGCTACAGCTAGGGTCATGACTACCTCAGTAAGTTTGGGAAAAAGATGGTGAAGTATAGCCCCCGGCCCGGCAAATGCAAAGCATGGCGGGAGGCATGGAATACCTTGTTACGTCAACATGTTGTAACATGTCAGCCGGCCACTGCGGTGGCTGCGGCGAAACCCGAGCGGATGGCGCCTTCGATGGTCGCCGGCCAGCCGGTTTCGACCCAGTCGCCGGCCAACCAGAGATTGCTGCAAGCTGTCTTCAGACCCGGCCGGCGGCGCAACTGTTCCGGCGTCGCGGCAAAGGTCGCGCGCTTCTCCTTGACGATGCGCCAGGGCGGCATTTTATCCGCATCGCGTCCATGGACTTTCGCCACATCACGCCAGATCAGTGGCGCCAATTCCTCGGCCGGGCGATCAACCAGCGCCTCGGCGGCGCTGCAGGTGACGGAGAGAATACCCCGCTTCTTGAAGACCCATTCCGCGGTCCCGCCGATCACGCCGGTGAAGCTCGGCTCGCCGGTGATGTCCTCGCAGCGGTAATGCGCATTGACGATGGCGCGGAAGGAATCCGGCGCCGTGATATCCGGCAGCAGGTCGGCCGCGACGGATGGCGTCACCGCCAGGATCACGTCATCTTCAACGGCGACATCGACCTGCATTTTGCCGAAATCGAGCCGGCTGACACGGTCGCCTTCATAAGCCAGGCCCCGCAAGCGATGGCCGTAGCGGATCTCGCCGCCACGCTGCGCCAGCATGGCGAGCGCCGGATCGACCAGGGTTTCCGACAGGCCGAGGCGCGGCAGGACCGGATGCAAGGCCGCGCCGCCCTTGCCGAAGGTCTCGGCGAAGACCGACCACAGGCTTTGCGCCGAGGCATTGACGGGTTCAGTATTCAGCACCGCGATCGCCAAGGGCGACCATAGCCGGCGATAGAGCACGGCATCCGGATCGAAACATTGCGCCACGGTGGCATCGGGGCCGGCCCGCTGCATCTTCAGGACCGCAAGGTAATCGCGGAGGCGCGTCCCGGCGACCCGGCGATGGGGGAAGAAGATCCACCAGGGAAAGCGCCCTTCGGTCGGCCGCACCGTCCAGCGTTCCCCGGTCCGCAGATCGATGAAGGGATAGACCGCCATATCCTGCGTCACCACGGTCGAGGCCGCGCCGATCTCGGCGATATAGGCCATGGCAGCGAGATTGCCGGTGACCATCAGATGGTTGCCGTTATCGAGCCGGCAGCCGAGATCGCTGTCGTCATAGGAGCGGCAACGACCACCGGCCTGCTGCGCCGCTTCATAGAGGATGACCGGTTTACCGGCGCGGCAAAGGCGCGCCGCCGCCGACAGGCCGGCGAGACCGGCGCCGACGATATGTACGCGGCCAGGCACCGTCTTTTCCCTGGTCATTCAAAGGAACCCGTGGCGCAAGGCGATCCACAGCTTGCGCCATTTCGGCACCGATACCGGCTGTGTCAGGTCGCGCCAATCGGCGGCGACCAGCTTGTCGAGAATGGCGTGATACATGGCGCCCATCACCGCCGCCGGCCGCATCGCCTGCTTGGAGCATTGCCGCATCGCCGCCTGGGCCTTGATGAAATGATCCTCCGCCTTGGCCGCCATCTCGCGGCACACGGCGCGCAATTTCGGATGCGTCAGGACCGCCTGCGGCTGGGTCCCCTCGATGCCATGCTGCTGCAGGATTTCACGCGGCAGATAGAGCCGGTCGCGGGCGGCATCCTCGCTGATATCGCGCAGGATATTGGTCAATTGCAGCGCCCGGCCGAGATGATGCGCGACCGTATCGGCCTGCGGTTCACGCGAGCCGAAAGCCCGTACCGAGAGGCGACCGACCGCACTCGCCACCCGGTCGCAATAAAGATCGAGTTCGGCCAGGCTCGGCGCCTGGATGACGACGGCGTCCATCTCCATGCCGTCGATGACGGCGATGAAATCATCGCGCCGCAGATCGAACATCCGGACATAAGGCAGCAAAGCACGTGCCACCGGATGCTGCGGCTCGCCGCGATAGAGGCGATCGATTTCGATCCGCCAGTCGGTCAGCCGGCGATGCCGCTCCTGGTCGCTGAGACCGTCGTCATCGGCGATATCGTCGACCTCGCGGCAGAACGCATAGATCGCATACATCGCATTCCGGCGGTCCGGCGCCAGCAGGCGCATGGCGCTGTAGAACGACGAGCCGGCCGCCCGCACCTTGGCGGCGATCTCCTCCGTCAGCGCATTATCGATATCGACCGTCATTGCATCCCCGATTTCCGTGACGGCCCGCCCTGCAGCACCGCGCGGCCGATTCCCTGCAATGTCGCCAGCGCGATCGCCGGCTTCTTCAACTTCACCCGCCTGGCCAGCGGATCCTGCCGCCGCAGCAGCTCGATCAATTTATCCGCCAGGCGCACGATGACCGCGCTTTCACAGCGCATGCGCAGGTCACGCACCTCGCTTGGCAGGCGGCGCGCCGTCTGCATCAGCTCCTCGGTCTCATCCAGCAGGCGGTCCAGCACCCGGCGCAAGGCGGGGCTGCTGCGCGGCGCATCCAAGGCGGTGACGTCGATCCGCGCGGCGGCGAGATGATCCGCCGGTACATAGACCCGGTTCATCTCGCGATAATCCAGTGCGCAATCCTGCAGGTGATTGATCACCTGCAAGGCATTGCACAGCGCATCCGAGGGCGGCATCGAGGATGGCGCCTCGCCGTGCAGGGTCAGCAGATAGCGGCCGACCGGCGAGGCCGAATAGCGGCAGTAATGCATCAGGTCGGCCCAGTCGTCGTAACGCAGCTTGGTGGCGTCGAGACGAAAGGCGATCAGCAGATCGGTGCAATTGACCGGATCCAGCTTCGTCGCCTTCAGGCTTTCGCGCATCGCCACGGCCACCGGCACATCCTGGCGCGTCGGGTCGAGCAGCACCTCTTCCATGAGATCGAGGCGGCGGATCTTGTCCTCCGGCGAGAGGGCGGGATTATCGACGATATCGTCGGCCATGCGCGCCCAGCGATAATAGACATGCACATGGCTGCGCAGATCCGGCCGGATGAGGATGGAGCCGACCGGGAAATTCTCGGTGCCGGTATCCTTGCCCGAGGGCGTGCTGATATCTTCTGCCATGGCCATCAGCGCATCCTCATGCCGTCTTCTTGGCCTGCATGCGGCCTTTCCACTCGCCGCCGCGGCCCAGCCAATGCCGGCGGGCGGAATCCATCGTGGCCAAGAGATAGAAGACGGCGATCAGCGGCAGGAAGGGCGCCCACAAAACCGAGCGGCGATAATAGTAAAGCGTCGGCAGGTAGCTGAGCGTCATCATCGCCCAGGCCATGACGCCAAGGCCGCGACTGCCGGCATTGCCATCGGCGGTCAGGATCGGCGCCAGCAGATAGGTGAAGACCATTCCCAGCACGCAGCCGATCAGCAGCAAGGCCGAATGATTGAGCTGCGTGAAGGCCGAGCGCGCGATCAGCATCCAGATATCGCGCCATGCAGGATAGCCGCGCAGGCTGGAGACATTGTCGGCGAGGCCGAGCCAGATCGGCCCCTGCTTCTTCATCACCCGGCCGAGGGCGCAATCGTCGATCAGCGCATCCTTGATGGCGGCGATGCCGCCTGCCACCTTCAGGGCCTTACGCTCGACCAACATGCAGCCGCCGGCGGCACCCGCCATGCGGCTCTTGGGATCGTTGATCCAGGCGAAGGGATAGAGCATCTGGAAAAAGAAGACATAGGCCGGGATCAGCGCCTTCTCGGCAAAGGTATCGGTGCGCAGCCGCGCCATCAACGAAACCAGTTTGTATCGCCCGGCTTTCGCATCGCCGGCACAGGCGCGGGCGACGAGATTGCGCAGGCTGTCCGGTGCATGGTCGATATCCGCATCGGTCAACAGCACGTATTGCGCCGAGGGCATCGCCTTTTCCAGGGCACCGAGCCCCTGATGCACGGCCCACATCTTACCGGTCCAGCCCTGGGCCAGACGCTTGCCGGAGACCACCGTCAGGCGATCGCCAGCCCCGGCCGCCTCGGCCGCGGCCCGTGCTTCGGCGGCCGTGCCGTCTTCGCTGTTGTCATCCACCAGGATGACCCGAAAGGGTGCGGGATAATCCTGGCGCAGCAGGGCGCCAACCGCCTGGCCGACCACGCCGGCCTCATTGCGCGCCGGGACCACGGCGGCGACAGCGGGCCAGCTTTCCGGTGCCGTCGAAACCGCCGGCTTCGGCAATTCCAGCCAGAAGCGGCCGCGAAAGAGCAGCAGGTAGAACCAAATTCCCACCGGAAGACCGGCAATGGCGATCCAGATATCCGTCATGATCGAAGCTATAGCGGTCGAAACCGTTCCGCTCCACCCAAATCTAGCATTGCAAAACACCGCCTTTACCGGCGGCAAAACCATAAGATTTGTTTAACGGTTTGTCTCCAGACTGGCGAGGCAAGAATTGGGGACGGGGCGTGTTTTGCTGACGCAGTATATCCATTCCTGGCTCGAAACGACGCCAGCGACCTCGTCTTCCGAGGCAGATTGCCGCATCCTGGTGATCGCCGGGGAAGAAGATCTGCTGCAGACCATCCAGGATTGCCTCGCCCAACGGCGTCTGCGGGAAATTCGCCATGTCGAAACGCTTGCCGAAGCGGCGCAGACCGGTATCAGCGGGGCTTTGTGGGATCTGATCCTGATCTCCTGCCCGGACGGCCGCGATTTCGAGGCTTTGCGCGGGCTGCGTCAAGAAATCGGCCTGTCGCGTGCGGCGATCGTCGCCTTGGTGCCGTCGGCCGAGGATCTGCGCCATGCAATCGATGCCGGTGCCGATGACGCCCTTGCGCTGCCGCTGAACCGCAACACACTGGATCTGCACATCGCCCATGCGCTGGAGCATCGCGGGTTGCGGAATGCCGTGGATCAATACTGGATCAGCACCGTCCAGGAGCATGACATCGATCTCGCGCGGTTCGTCTATGACGCCGCTCCGGAAGCCCTGATGCTGCTGGATTCCACCGGCACCATCCAGGCCGCGAACCCGGCGGCGGAAGAGCTGCTGCGCTGCGAGGCCACATTGCTGACAGGGTCGCCGATCGGCGCCTTCATGAACGGCACCGCCCCCGCCGGCGACGAGGAGCAGCGCATCGAGCATTTGCTGGCGCAACTCAGCCTGCCCAATGCCAAGCCGGTCGCGGCGCGGCTGCATCGCCTGGACGGTAAAGCAATTCCGGTTGAAGTTATCGGCCGCACGACGACCCGGCTCGGTCAGCCAGCCTTGACGATTGCACTGCGGGAGGTGCCCCGACGGTCGCCATTGCCGGCAAGCGGCGACAACACGGCGGATGGCTGGGATCACCATGCAGCGATGCTGCGGCTGCTCGCGCAACTGAGCAATGAATTGCTGGCCCCCTTGGACGAAATCGTCAATTGCGCCGAGGTCATCCGCCAGGAAGCCCTGGGGCCGCTCGGCGTGCCGCTCTATCACAGCTATGCCGCCGATATTCAGGAAAGCAGCCGTATCCTGCTGAAGCTGGTCGGGCGCATCATGGAAATGACAAAAGAAGGCGGGAACGGAACGGCAGCACCTGTGCCGGATGCTGTGCCGGATGCCGGCTGAGTCTCAAAACCGGAAAATGCCGGAAACAAAAAAGCCCCGCCGTAACCAGCGGGGCTTTTGCTTGAGCCTGTCGGCGGAAGCGGCTTAAGCCGCTTCGCCCGTACCCGAACCAGAGCCATCCGGCAGGGCCGCCGGCTGCTGCTGGTTGCCGAGCAGTTCGCGGTCGCGTTCCGCCGCGATCTGCTTGACACGGGCCATCACCGAGCCGGTACCCGCCGGGATCAGGCGTCCGACGATGACGTTTTCCTTCAGGCCGATCAGGCTGTCCACGCGACCGGAAACCGCCGCCTCGGTAAGGACGCGGGTGGTTTCCTGGAAGGACGCCGCCGAGATGAAGGAACGGGTCTGCAAGCTGGCCTTGGTGATGCCGAGCAGAACCGGCGAACCCTTGGCCAGGCGGCCACCATCCTTCAACGCCTTGGCGTTCTCTTCCTCATATTCCGATCGGTCGACCTGTTCGCCAATCAGGAAGGTCGTGTCGCCCGGATCCGTGATTTCGATCTTCTGCAGCATCTGGCGGACGATCACTTCGATATGCTTATCGTTGATCTTCACGCCCTGCAGTCGATAGACCTCCTGAATTTCGTTGGTGAGATAGGAAGCCAAGGCCTCCACACCCATCACGTTCAGGATGTCATGCGGCACCGGGCTGCCGTCGAGCAACTGATCGCCCTTCTGGACATAGTCACCTTCCTGGACGGAGATGTGCTTGCCTTTCGGGATCAGGTATTCACGCGCTTCTTCCGACGCATCTTCGGGAACAACCATGATGCGGCGCTTGGTCTTGTAGTCCTTGCCGAATTCCACGCGGCCGGCGATTTCGCTGATGATCGCGAAGTCCTTCGGCTTGCGGGCTTCGAAGAGTTCCGCGACGCGCGGCAGACCGCCGGTGATGTCACGGGTTTTCGAGCCTTCGCGCGGGATACGGGCCAGCACGTCACCGGCCTTCACATGCGCACCGTTATCGACCGACAGGATGGCGTCGACCGACATGAAGTAACGGGCTTCCAAGCCGTTCGGCAGCATGATGACGTTGCCCTTTTCGTCACGCAACGTGATACGCGGCTTCAGGTCGTTACCCCGCGGCTGCTGCTTCCAGTCGATGACGACGCGGTTGGAGATGCCGGTGGTTTCGTCCATCACTTCGCGCATCGACAGGCCTTCGACCAGGTCGATGTAGTTCACGATGCCCTCGCGCTCGGTGATGATCGGCAGGGTATAGGGATCCCATTCGGCCAGCTTCTGGCCCTTGGTCACCTTCACGCCCTGATCCGCCAGCAGCTTCGCACCGTAAGGCACGCGATGGCGGGCGCGTTCGCGGCCCTGCTCGTCGTTGAGCACGATCTCGCAATTGCGACCCATGACGATTGGCAGACCATCACTGTTCAAGACGACGTTGCGGTTCTTCACCACGACCTCGGCATCGAACGATGCTTCGATCGAGGACTGTTCCGCACCACGCTGCGCCGCACCACCGATGTGGAACGTACGCATGGTGAGCTGCGTGCCGGGTTCACCGATCGACTGCGCGGCGATGACGCCGATGGCCTCACCGATATTGACCGGGGTACCACGGGCCAGATCGCGGCCGTAGCACTTGCCGCAGATACCCGTATGGGTCTCGCAGGTCAGCGCCGAGCGGATCTTCACCGTATCGATACCGGCACGATCGATCGCATCCACCAGCGGCTCGTCGATCAAGGTGCCGGCAGCGACGATGGTCTTGCCGGAAAGCGGGTCCTTGATGTCTTCCGAGGCGCTACGGCCGAGGATGCGTTCGGAGAGCGGCGCGATGACTTCGCCGCCTTCCACCACCGCTTTCACGGTCAGGCCGTTATCGGTGCCGCAATCTTCCTCGGTGATGATGGCATCCTGTGCGACGTCGACCAGACGACGCGTCAGGTAACCGGAGTTCGCCGTCTTCAAGGCGGTATCGGCCAGACCCTTACGGGCGCCGTGGGTCGAGTTGAAGTACTCGAGCACGGTGAGGCCTTCCTTGAAGTTCGAGATGATCGGCGTCTCGATGATTTCGCCCGACGGCTTGGCCATCAGGCCGCGCATACCGGCCAACTGCTTGATCTGCGCCGCCGAACCACGGGCGCCGGAATGCGCCATCATGAAGACGGAGTTGATCTGGCTGCCGCTGGTATTCTTCGACATCACCTTCATCATCTCTTCGGCCACCTTTTCCGTGCAGGTGGACCAGACGTCGACGACCTTGTTGTACTTTTCACCCTGGGTGATGAGGCCGTCGAGATACTGCTGTTCGTATTCCTTGACCTTCTCCTGGGCCTCGGCAACCAGCTTGCCCTTGGCTTCGGGGATGATCATGTCGTCCTTGCCGAAGGAAATGCCGGCGCGGCAGGCATGGCTGAAGCCCAGGCCCATCATGCGGTCGGCGAAAATCACCGTCTCCTTCTGACCGCAATGGCGGTAGACGGCGTCGATGACGTTGGTGATTTCCTTCTTGGTCAACACGCGGTTGATCAGGCTGAACGGCAGGTTCGGATGCTTCGGCAGCAATTCGCTCAGCAGCATGCGGCCCGGCGTCGTCTGCACGACGCGGGTGGCAAGGCTGCCGCTGTCGTCATAGGCATAGAGGCGCGCTTTGACCGAACTGTGCAGCGTAACGACCTTGGAATCCAAGGCATGCAGGATTTCGCCGACATTGGCGAAAGCCATGCCTTCGCCCGGCTGGCCCTTGGCTTCCATCGAGATGTAGTAGAGACCAAGCACGATGTCCTGGCTCGGCACGATGATCGGCTTGCCGTTGGCGGGGCTGAGGATGTTGTTGGTCGACATCATCAGCACGCGGGCTTCGAGCTGAGCTTCCAGCGACAGCGGCACGTGGACCGCCATCTGGTCACCGTCGAAGTCGGCGTTGAAGGCCGTGCAGACCAGCGGGTGCAACTGAATGGCCTTGCCTTCGATCAGCACCGGCTCGAAAGCCTGAATGCCGAGGCGGTGCAAGGTCGGGGCGCGGTTCAGCATGACCGGATGTTCGCGGATCACCTCTTCGAGGATGTCCCAGACTTCCGGCCGTTCCTTTTCCACCATGCGCTTCGCGGCCTTGATGGTCGAGGCCATGCCATAGAGTTCAAGCTTCGAATAGATGAAGGGCTTGAAGAGCTCGAGCGCCATCTTCTTTGGCAGGCCGCATTGATGCAGCTTCAGTTCCGGACCGACGACGATGACCGAACGGCCGGAATAGTCGACGCGCTTACCGAGCAGATTCTGACGGAAGCGGCCCTGCTTGCCCTTCAGCATGTCACTGAGCGACTTCAGCGGACGCTTGTTGGCGCCGGTGATGACCCGGCCGCGGCGGCCGTTGTCGAACAGGGCGTCGACGGCTTCCTGCAGCATGCGCTTTTCGTTGCGGACGATGATGTCCGGCGCACGCAACTCGATCAGGCGCTTCAGACGGTTGTTCCGGTTGATGACGCGACGATAGAGATCGTTCAAGTCGGAGGTCGCGAAACGACCGCCATCGAGCGGCACCAGCGGGCGCAGTTCGGGCGGAATGACCGGCACGACGTCGAGGATCATCCATTCCGGACGCGAACCGGATTCGATGAAAGCATCGACCAGCTTCAGCCGCTTCACCAGCTTCTTGCGCTTGGCTTCCGAGGAGGTCTCGCGCAGTTCCGTCTTCATCGACTCGCGCTCCTGCTCGAGATCGATGGTGGCCAGCATGATCTTCAGCGCCTCAGCACCGATGCCGGCCTGGAACGCGTCCTGGCCGAATTCGTCCTGGGCGTCGAGGAACTGGTCTTCCGACAGCAGCTGGCGCTGCTTCAGCGGGGTAAGGCCCGGCTCAATGACGACGAAATTCTCGAAATAGAGAATCCGCTCCAGATCCTTCAGGGTCATATCGAGCAGCAGACCGATGCGGCTCGGCAGCGACTTCAGGAACCAGATATGGGCCACCGGCGAGGCCAGCTCGATATGGCCCATGCGGTCGCGCCGCACCTTCGACAAGGTGACTTCGACGCCGCACTTTTCGCAGATGATGCCGCGATACTTCATGCGCTTGTACTTGCCGCACAAGCATTCGTAATCCTTGATCGGACCGAAAATGCGGGCGCAGAACAGGCCGTCGCGCTCCGGCTTGAAGGTACGATAATTGATCGTTTCCGGCTTCTTGATCTCGCCGAAGGACCAGGAGCGGATCCGCTCCGGGCTGGCGATCGCGATGCGGATCTGGTCGAAGCTCTGCGGGCCAGTCGGCTGGCCGAACACGTTCATCAGCTCGTTCATTGCCATCTCCTCTTGCTGCCGTCCCGGTCTGTGCACTGACCAGGACTAACAGCGATCCGACGGAGCCGGATCGTGATTATCGACGAACGCAGTGGTTCGATAATCACGTGAATCCGTCTCCTCATAAAAATATCGAGAGTGTGATTCACGCCGGAGGTGGACGTTTCCACCTCCGGCGATCGCGCTCTAGTAGTTGTTCTGCGTCAGATCGACATTGAGGCCGAGCGACCGCAATTCCTTCACCAACACGTTGAAGGATTCCGGGATACCCGCTTCGAAGTTGTCGTCGCCACGCACGATTGCTTCGTAGGTCTTGGTACGGCCGGACACGTCGTCCGACTTCACCGTGAGCATTTCCTGCAGCGTATAGGCGGCGCCATACGCTTCCAGAGCCCAGACCTCCATTTCGCCGAAGCGCTGACCACCGAACTGCGCCTTGCCGCCCAGCGGCTGCTGGGTGACGAGGCTGTAGGGGCCGATCGAACGGGCATGGATCTTGTCGTCGACCAAGTGATGGAGCTTCAGCATATAGATATAGCCCACGGTCACCGGACGCTCGAATCGCTCGCCGGTCCGGCCGTCGGTCAGGATCGACTGGCCGGAACGGTGCAGACCCGCCTGTTCCAGCATCTCCACGATGTCTTCCTCGCGCGCACCGTCGAAGACCGGTGTCGCGATCGGCACGCCGCCACGCAGATTTTCAGCCATCTCCATCAGATCGCTGTCATCGGCGCCATCCAGGTCCGTCTTGTACGATTTCTCGCCATAGACGTCCTTCATCAGCTTCCGAAGATCGGCGACCTTGCCGTTCTCACGCACCTTGTCGATCATCTGGCCGATCTGCCTGCCGAGATTGGCGCAGGCCCAGCCGAGATGGGTCTCCAGGATCTGTCCGACGTTCATACGCGACGGCACGCCCAACGGATTGAGCACGATGTCGACGTGGGTCCCGTCTTCCAGATAGGGCATGTCTTCGATCGGCACGATCTTCGAGACGACACCCTTGTTGCCGTGACGGCCGGCCATCTTGTCGCCCGGCTGCAGCTTGCGCTTCACCGCAACGAAGACCTTGACCATCTTCATGACGCCCGGCGGCAGCTCGTCGCCGCGCTGCAGCTTGTCGACCTTGTTCTCGAAACGCTTCTCCAGCGCACCAACGGATTCGTTGAACTGCTTCTTCAGCGCCTCGATCTCGGCCATCCGCTTGTCGGTCTTGACGCCGATCTGGCGCCACTGGCCCGGGGTGAACTCCGAGAGCACCTTATCGGTGATCTTGGTATCGGGCTTCAGCGTCTTCGGACCGCCGGCGGCCACCTGATTTATCAGGAGTTCCTTCAGGCGGCTGTAGAAGTTGCGCTCCAGGATCGCCTTTTCGTCGTCGCGGTCCTTGGCCAGGCGTTCGATTTCGGCGCGCTCGATCGCCAGCGCACGTTCGTCCTTGTCAACGCCACGGCGGGAGAAGACACGCACTTCGACGATCGTGCCGGCAACCCCTGGCGGCAGGCGCATGGAGGTGTCACGCACATCCGAGGCCTTTTCACCGAAGATGGCGCGCAGCAGCTTTTCTTCCGGCGTCATCGGGCTTTCGCCCTTCGGCGTCACCTTGCCGACCAGAATATCGCCCGGCTTCACCTCGGCACCGATATAGACGATGCCGGCTTCGTCGAGGTTCTTCAGCGCTTCTTCACCCACGTTCGGAATGTCACGGGTGATTTCTTCCTGGCCCAGCTTGGTGTCGCGGGCCATGACTTCGAATTCCTCGATATGGATCGAGGTGAAGACGTCATCCGAAACGATGCGTTCCGAAATCAGGATGGAGTCTTCGAAGTTGTAACCCTGCCAGGGCATGAAGGCGCAAAGCACGTTGCGGCCGAGCGCCAGCTCACCGAGCTCGGTCGACGGACCGTCGGCGATGATATCGCCCTTCTCGATGATATCGCCCACCTTCACCAGCGGACGCTGGTTGATGCAGGTGTTCTGGTTCGAGCGCTGGAACTTCAGCAGGTTGTAGATATCGACGCCCGGCACCGCGGAATCGGTTTCCTCGGTGGCGCGGATGACGATACGGGTGGCATCGACCTGGTCGACCACGCCCTTGCGGCGCGATGCGATGGCAACACCGGAATCGCGGGCGACCGTGCCTTCCATGCCGGTGCCGACCAGTGGCGCATCGGCCTGCAGCAGCGGCACGGCCTGGCGTTGCATGTTCGATCCCATCAGCGCGCGGTTGGCGTCGTCATTCTCCAGGAAGGGAATGAGCGCCGCGGCGACCGACACGAGCTGTTTCGGGCTGACGTCGATGAAATCGATATCCTCGCGACGGGCCATGACGAAATCGCCGGCTCGGCGGCAGGAAACCAGATCCTCCACCAGCTTGTTCTTGGCATCGAGCGCGGCATTCGCCTGGGCAATCGTGTAGCGGCCCTCTTCCATCGCCGACAGATAGACCACGTCATCGGTGACGACACCGCTATCGACCTTGCGATACGGGCTTTCGATGAAGCCGTACTGGTTGACCCGGGCAAAGGTCGCCAGCGAGTTGATCAGACCGATATTCGGACCTTCCGGCGTTTCAATCGGGCAGATCCGGCCGTAATGGGTCGGATGCACGTCGCGGACTTCGAAACCGGCGCGCTCGCGGGTCAGACCACCGGGGCCAAGGGCCGAGAGACGGCGCTTATGGGTGATTTCCGAAAGCGGGTTGGTCTGGTCCATGAACTGGCTGAGCTGCGACGAGCCGAAGAATTCGCGCACCGCGGCGGCAGCCGGCTTGGCATTGATCAGGTCATGCGGCATCACCGTGTCGATCTCGACCGAGCTCATGCGCTCGCGGATCGCACGTTCCATGCGCAGCAGGCCCAGGCGATACTGGTTTTCCAGCAATTCACCGACCGAGCGGACACGACGGTTGCCGAGATGGTCGATATCGTCGATTTCGCCGCGGCCGTCCTTCAACTCGACCAGGACGCGCAGGATTTCGAGGATGTCTTCCTTGCGGAGCACGCGCAACGTATCCGGCGTCTCCATGTTGAGACGCGAATTCATCTTCACGCGGCCGACCGAGGACAGGTCATAGCGCTCGACATCGAAGAACAGCCCCTGGAATAAGGCTTCCGCAGTATCCAGTGTCGGCGGCTCGCCGGGGCGCATGACGCGGTAGATGTCGATCAGCGCTTCTTCGCGCGAGGTGTTCTTATCGGCCGCCAGCGTGTTGCGCATATAGGGGCCGACATTGACGTGATCGATGTTCAGAGTCGGCACGTCCTTGATGCCGGCATCTTCGAGCTGGGTGATGACCGCCGCGGTCAGCTCATCGCCGGCTTCGACGAAGATTTCGCCGGTCTGCTCATTGATGATATCAGTGCCGGCATAGCGGCCGACCAGTTCGTCGATCTGAACCAGCACGTCCTTCAAGCCGCCTTCCTGCAGCTTGCGGGCGAGGCGCGGCGTCATCTTGGTGCCGGCTTCGGCCACCGGCTTGCCGGTCTTGGCGTCGACCAGATCGGCCACCAGCTTGATGCCCTTCATGCGGTCCGCATCGAATTCCGTGGTCCAGCCGACCTTTTTCTTCGAGAAGACGACCTTCTTGTAGAAGAAGCCGAGGATCTCTTCCGCCGACATGCCGCCGAACCGGCGATCTTCTTCCGTCAGCTGGCCGTTCTTGCTGGTCTTCGTCGAGACCGCATCGTTCCACAGCGCGAGCAGCAGCGTCGTCGCCGGCAGCTTGCGGCGGCGATCGATACGGACATAGACGAGATCCTTGGCGTCGAATTCGAAATCGAGCCAGGAACCGCGATAGGGAATGACACGGGCGGCGAAGAGATATTTGCCGCTGGAATGGGTCTTGCCCTTGTCATGGTCGAAGAAGACGCCCGGCGAGCGGTGCATCTGGCTGACCACGACGCGCTCGGTGCCGGCAACGACGAAGGTGCCGCTGGCCGTCATCAGGGGCATGTCGCCCATATAGACGTCCTGCTCCTTGATGTCGCGGATCGACCGCGCGCCCGTCTCTTCGTCATGATCCCACACCACCAGGCGCAGGGTGACCTTGAGCGGCGCTGCAAAGGTCATGCCGCGCTGCTGGCACTCCTCAACGTCGTATTTCGGTTCTTCCAGCTCGTAGCGCACGAACTGCAATTCTGATTTTTCCGAAAAATCCTTAATCGGGAATACGGACCGAAAAACCTCTTGCAGGCCTACACTTTCCCGCTTCTCCGCCGGCACGCCGATCTGCAGAAAATGATCGTAGGAGCTCTTCTGCACCTCGATCAGGTTCGGCATCCGGGTGATTTCGGAGATACGGCCAAAGCCCTTACGAATCCGCTTACGCCCGCCATAGGATTTCGTCATTAGCTGACCCTCGTCTGTTCCAACTCGATCCGCCCAAGACCGGATCGCAAATACCTGTCGCCTTCATTCATGCCGGCAACGAGCACCCGACCGATGTTTTCAGCGCCGGTCAGCGGCGCCTGATTCACAACCAAACAGCCATCCATTAAGCGGCGTGGAAGCGCCGGTCGCAAAACCGGCGCTTCCCCTGCTTACAGACGGTCGGTCGGAGCTTACTTCAGCTCGACCTTGGCGCCGGCTTCTTCCAACTTCTTCTTCAGTTCGTTGGCTTCGGCCTTGTTGACGCCTTCCTTCACCGGCTTCGGCGCACCCTCGACCAGATCCTTGGCTTCCTTCAGACCCAGACCGGTGATGGCGCGGACTTCCTTAATCACGTTGATCTTCTTGTCGCCACCATCGACCAGGACGACGGTGAATTCGTCCTGCTCGGCTGCCGGAGCGGCAGCAGCGGCGCCGGGAGCGGCGGCCACGGCGACCGGCGCGGCGGCGGAAACGCCCCAAGCCTCTTCCAGCTTCTTGGACAGCTCAGCGGCCTCGAGGACCGTCAGCTTCGACAATTCGTCAACCAACTTCTGCAAATCAGCCATTTCAATCTCCTAGGCTTTAACTTCTTACGCGATGCGAACTTCTGTTACGCGGATCGACCGTCACGCGGTCTCGCCCTTCTTGGCATAAGCGCCAAACACACGAGCCAGCTGGCCGGCGGGTGCCTGGACCACGGTGGCGACACGGGTCGCCGGGGTCTGCAGCATGCCGAGCAACTTGGCGCGAAGCTCGTCGAGCGACGGCAGGGTGGCCAACGCCTTGACGCCAGCGGCGTCAATCAGGTTGGTGCCCATCGAACCACCGACGATGGTGAGCTTCTCGTTGCTATTGGCGAAAGTCACGGCAACCTTGGCCGCCGCCACGGGATCCGCCGAATACGCGATTGCGGTCGGTCCCTTGAGCAACGTGTCGAGGCCTTCGTGCTTAGTGCCTTTCAGAGCGAGCTGTGCCAGCCGATTCTTAGCGACTTTGAAACCGGCGCCCGCATCCCGCATCTTGCGGCGGAGGTCACTCACCTCAGCCACCGTCAGCCCGCTCTGCTTGGTGATCACCACCAAGTTGGCTTCGCTGATGGTCTGATGCAGCTCGGAAACCAGTTCCTGCTTGCCAGATCGGTCCACTGTTCGTCTCCGATACTTGGATCGCTCCGCCTGGCGGCGGGAACGGTCCGTTACGTCTGGACCTTCCGTATGACCATTGGGCATACCGAAGATCCGGTGTGCCTGTCCCAGAAGTTCAATCCGCGTTCCGCGCAGTCTAGGAGGGGAAAACCCTCATCGGCTGATACGAATTCGCGTCAACTCCCGTCTATTGCAGGCGATCAGCTCATTATCTCGCCGGGCCGGAGCCCTTCAGAGACCTGCAGTCTTGGACAGGATCGGGTGACGGCGAACCGCCACCCGCCTCCGACGCCGCCGAAACGACGCCGAAATCCGTTAAAATTGGCAGCCGGGCCGCCAACTTCAAGTGCCGCCGGCCTTAGCCGACCAGCGTGCCGACTTCCAGCTTCAGGCCGGGGCCCATCGTCGAGGAAAGCGACACTTTCTGAATATAGGTGCCCTTGGCGCCCGTGGGCTTGGCGCGATTGATCGCACCGACAAAGGCCTTCACATTTTCCACCAGCGCCTGCTCGGTGAAGCTCGCCTTGCCGACGCCGGCATGGACGATACCGGCCTTTTCGGCGCGGAATTCGACCTGGCCGCCCTTGGCCGCCTTCACCGCTTCGGCGACGTCATTGGTGACGGTGCCGAGCTTCGGGTTCGGCATCAGGCCGCGCGGACCCAGCACCTTACCCAGCTTGCCGACCAGGACCATCATGTCCGGGGTGGCGATGCAGCGGTCGAAATTCATCTCGCCGGCCTGGACCTTCTCGGCCAGGTCTTCGGCGCCCACCAGATCGGCACCCGCCGCCTTGGCGGCTTCGGCCTTCGGACCCTTGGCGAAAACGGCGACGCGCAGGGTCTTGCCGGTGCCGTTCGGCAGCGACACGACGCCACGGACGTTCTGGTCGGCATGGCGCGGATCGATACCGAGATTCATCGAAACCTCGATGGTCTCGTCGAACTTCGCCTTGGCCGCCGCCTTGATCACCTTCACCGCATCATCGACGCTGTAGAAGCTGTCGCGGTTGATGCCTTCATACGCCTTCTTAATACGCTTGCCGGCCATTTCTTAGCCCTCCACAACCTGAAGACCCATCGAGCGGGCCGAACCGCGGATCATTTCCGCCGCCGCGTCGATGTCATGCGCGTTGAGATCCGCCATCTTCTGCTTGGCGATCTCGCGCACCTGGGTCATCGTGACCTGACCGGCCGAACCGCGGCCGGGGGTCTGCGACCCCTTGTCGATCTTGGCCGCCTTCTTGAGGAAGTAGCTGACCGGCGGGGTCTTGGTGACGAAGGTGAAAGAGCGATCCGAAAAGGCCGTGATGACGACCGGAATCGGCATGCCCGCTTCCAGTTGCTGCGTCGCGGCATTGAATTCCTTGCAGAACGCCATGATGTTCAGGCCGCGCTGACCCAGCGCAGGACCGACCGGCGGCGAGGGATTGGCCTTGCCCGCCGGGATTTGCAACTTGATATAGCCTTCAATTTTCTTTGCCATGTTCCAACCTCATGGAGACCGCCTGCCAGCAGGACCGATCTCTGTTGCGGTTCCGCGGTACGGCCCTGGCCGGCCTCCCGCGCTCTCAAATCCGGCGATCCGTCGCCGGGCGATATCGCAAAGCCGCGAAGGCCTGAGACGGCGCCTCAGACCTTTTCGACCTGCGAGTATTCCAGTTCCACCGGGGTCGCGCGCCCGAAGATGGAGACCGCCACTTTCAGGCGACCCTTTTCCTCGTCGACTTCCTCGACCAGACCGGTGAAGGAGGTGAACGGGCCGTCATTGACGCGCACCTGTTCGCCCACTTCGAAAATAATCGACCGCTTCGGCCGGTCGATGCCTTCCTGCACCTGGGTGAGGATCCGCATCGCCTCGGCTTCGGAGATCGGCGAGGGCTTGCCCTTGCCACCGAGGAAGCCGGTCACCTTCGGCGTATTCATCACCAGATGCCAGGTCTCATCGGTCAATTCCATTTTCACCAGCACGTAGCCGGGGAAAAACTTGCGCTCGGCATTGACTTTCGAGCCGCGCCGGACCTCGACGACTTCCTCCATCGGAACGAGGACGTCGGAGATCAGCTTGTCCATTCCCTTCTGGACCGCCTGCTCGCGGACCGACTGAGCGATCTTGCGCTCGAAGCCGGAATAGACATGAACCACATACCAACGGAACGCCATCGACTTACCCCCGCAACCTGAGGAGCCAGTCAGCTCCGGTGGCCAGCAACGTATCGACGAGCAGGAAAAACACCGACGCCAAGACCACCATCACGAAGACCATGATCGTCGTGACCGTGGTTTCCTTACGGGTGGGCCAGGTCACCTTCTTGCGTTCCTGGTTGACCTGCCGGAAAAATTCCACAGGGCTGTTTTTTGCCATGTCGCCCGATCCAGTTACCAACTCGTTTCGTTTCGACGCCTAGTGCCTGCCGACCGGCGGATCAAACCGCCTTGTGCCTCCGGCTGGCAGGAGTGGAGGGGCTCGAACCCCCAACCCCCGGTTTTGGAGACCGGTGCTCTACCAGTTGAGCTACACTCCTAAACGCGCCGAACCTCTATAACGCCGATCCGGCGACCGCTTGCGCCGCCGCCGGAACCGACCAAAGGTCGATGCCGCAGCCCAATCGGGCCGCGGCAAATCCCTTACTCGATGATGCTGGCGACGACGCCGGCGCCGACGGTACGACCGCCCTCGCGGATGGCGAAGCGCAGGCCTTCATCCATGGCGATCGGGGCGATCAGCTGCACCGTCATCGCAATGTTGTCGCCCGGCATCACCATTTCCGTGCCTTCCGGCAGCGCAACCATGCCGGTCACGTCCGTCGTCCGGAAGTAAAATTGAGGACGGTAGTTTGCAAAGAACGCTGTGTGACGTCCCCCTTCTTCCTTTTTCAGAATGTAGGCTTCGCACATAAAGCTTGTATGTGGTGTAATGGATCCTGGCTTTGCCAACACTTGACC
>SSEL01000044.1 GCA_008012315.1 Rhodospirillaceae bacterium | reverse complement strand
TCGGTGCCGCAGGCGCCGTGAACGTGTTAACGTCGGCAGCCCGAGACGACACCGCGAAGGTCGAGCGCCAAGCGCGCTTCTCAAGTTGCGGGTTTTCGATGTCGAGGCTGAAGTTGAACGCGCCGGCCGCCGTAAACTTGATCCCAAGACAGACGAAGCCGGTCGAAGCGTTAGCGCTGAAGCCTGTACCGATTTGATGATAGAAAGCCTTGTCGGTCTGGAGCTGCTGACACACTGCAATCGCGTTGCCAGAGGGCGCGCCGATCAGCGCGCCGCCGGAGGAATACTCGATCAGGACAAGAGACAGCCCCGACACGTTGGTTAGCGAACCCGCTGCCAGCCGCAACATCAACGAGCCGATGAGGGTATCGGCCGTCACTGCAGCAAAATTGGTCGCGCCCCCGAGCTGGTAATAATAGTCGCCAGCCGTGCTCCCGCTCCACGCCGCAGTTCCCTTGCCGGTCCCCCGCTTGGCGAAGCTGGTCGTCAGTGTGTTCGAAAAGACAAACCCCCAGCCCGTAGGATCAGAATTAGCGTTCGACATGCCGGCATCCTGCACACCGTTCGCTACGAGGGCTTCCTCGTACCAATTCCCAGCCGCATCACCGAATATCTCGTGCGTCGCCGCCCGCTGCGTGCCGGTGATGCTGATTGCCGAATAGGAGGCGCTGACACTCGCTCCCCCAAGGGGTGCGCCGAGGTGTCCGAACCCGCGGCCCTGTTTTCCAATTGCCATAGGGCGGCCTTACGGGTTTGCGATGACTGACAGGGTGGCGCCTGGCTGGACGCCGAAGTATTCAGACGCCATCGCCGCGAGTGGCAAGCTGGAGGTCGTCGCGGTGCCGCCGACTTTGACGGCGCACTGCACCTCGCATGTCACGCGGATGTATTTGGTCTGCGAGCCGAAGGCCGCCGAGGTTTGCACCCCGCCGCTGATGTCGAGAGTGGATTGGTCCGTAAGGCTGGGAAGTGCCGCCATCTGCCCTGGCGACCCACCGCTTGCGGTCGCCGTCAGAACGGCGAATTCAGAGATCCAGACGCGGGATGCGGCGTTGGCTGGGATAGCGGACAGCGCAAAGAGCGCCGCCGCAAGAATGAACTTGCGAAGCATTGATAGTCTCCAGTTTTGAAAGGCTAGACTTTACACGTCCGGCGGATTTGCCAGATTTGCTTGATCGAAAGGCCCTGCTCTACGGCGAATGCGATGGCTGCGACCTTGCCCTTTTCGGCCACTATGCGGCGCACATCTTCACAGGAATAGGACGACTGAATTTGGCGTTCTGCCGGCCAGGCCGGGCGTGTCATCAGCAGGATCAGCAGAGCGGTCAGGATGAAGATGGCAAACACTGTCAAAGACAGGAACAGCTTTGCGCGACGCTGGATCGGCATCAGCTTGGTTTGCCTTTCAGCAAGTCGCGAATATCGTCTCTTATCTCGCCCACGGCGCTCTTGAAATCCGCCGAAAGCCGCTCGATCGCGCGCTCAAAATCGGGTATTTTGACGTAGTTGTCGCGGCCGTAAATCTCGACCTCGCGAAGCTTGTTCTCCACGGACGCGATTTTTTCCCGCATAGCGTGGCCAACCTCTCCGAAGTTGTGGTCTTGGACTTTCTGATCAGCGTCAAAGCGCTTTTCGAGTTCCAAGATCTTCTCGACAATCTTGTCGCGCTCGTCATCGATCTGCTTTTTAAGAGCAGCCTTAAGTTCGCCAACCGCCTGCCCAAGACGGAAAGAACCGAATAGCCCCTGACCGATAAAGCCCAAGATTACGACGCCAACCGAAATCCAAGGATACAGATCCTTCATCCTCGCTCATCCCCTAGCCGTCTGCCGCCGCTAGGAAGATTCCCAGCATGTCAACCTTTCCGAGCTAGGACTGCCCCCAGCCCGTGCTATGGTTACCGCCACAGCGCGGGTTAGAGCCGTCGTGCCGTTCCAGCGGCGCGGCGGCTTGCTGCTATCGCTTGATGATGCGGGCTACGTTCTCAAAGCCGCGCTTGGCGAAGTAGAACGAGACGACAAGATTTGCAGTCGTCTCGATCCATCCACCAAGTGGATCGGTTGAGCCCAGCCCAAGAACCTTGTCCCAGATCAAAATCTTAGCGATGTAGAACGCAACGGCATATCCCATGAGTTTGTCTGGCTCATACCAATAGCCAAGCTCTGCGATGCGGTAGCGAGTGTGCTCCTGCATTTCGGCGGTCTGAGCAGCGATCTCCCCGGCTGCGAGGTCGGCTGCTATCTTGTTGTCCTTTGTCCCTGCATCGATCTTGGCCTTGTAGGCTTCGATCAGCCCTTTAATGACGGGGCCTCCCAGGAAACTGATGATTGTCATCCACATCAGGGCTTAACTTCAGATACTGCCGCAACTGCTTGGTCTTTGGCGACTTCAGCTTTCGCCATTGCCTGAGCAGCGGACGGCGTCACCTTCGCCTCAGGGACAGACACCAGTTCAAGTGGCTTGGTTGTCGTCTTGCGCAGCCGATTTATAATCAAGCCAATGATCCCGACGAAAGCACTCAGCGACAGGCTGCGCATGTCCGACGGGATATGAAGCCAGTCAAAGATGCGGGTTGTAACCGGCGTCATATCGAGGCTGTGGATGAAGACGGCGAGCCCGTCGTAGAAAGTAACGATCAGGCCGCCGACCCAGAGCAGGCGCCCCACGAGGATCGTTTCCGACTTTTTGAACAGCGCAATTTCGAACGGCTCGATCGCCGTGAAAAACCCTTCCGCCCAAGGCTGCTTCTTGAGCCACGGCCGGAGAACGAGAGCGTACAAAAAAGCCAGCGCCACGATCAGCGCCAGCACAAGCAGGAAGATGGTCATTTTAGCCCCTAAGATTGAGAAAACCTGTTTGTTCCATGTATAAAGACCTACCAATTCGGTATTTCACAAGCTAGAATCTTGCACTGATTTGCGAGGTTTTTAACATGGCAGTGACGATGTACACGCACGTTTGCAAAGTGTGCGGGCGTGACTTCAGCTCTCGATACAGAACGCAAAAGACTTGCGGCGTAGAATGTCGCGGGAGAAGCGGCGGCGTCTCCCCGACGAAACTAGTTTGCAGATGCGGCAAACCGGCAAGATCGAAGAAAGGCTACTGCGCGGAATGTGCGCTTGAGAGGAAAAGACAATCCCGCCGGAAATTCCATGCTCGGCACAGGGAAGCCGTTTTGGAAGAAAGGCGAGCGAAGTACGCGGCAAATGCCGCAGTGAGGGCGCAGGTAAACAGAGCTACCGAACGGGCCCGTTTCAATGGTCTCAGGATAGATCGGCTGAAGCTTGACAAATACACTTGCCAGCAGTGCGGGAGCCGCAAGCAACTCGTTGTTCATCACCATGACAATTCTCAGAAGCGAAACAGGCGTGATCCAAAGAGCACCATCAACGACCTTCTTACACTTTGCCGCAAGTGCCATATCAACCTTCACCGATCATTGGGCGATCTAAAGCCAAATGGGTCCATCCTTAGCCCTTCGGCTTGAATAGATCGACGACATGACTCCAGAAGGAGCCAGCGATGTTTTCGAGCTTGTCGGCGAGCGAGATATCGGATGGGACCGGCATTGTCGGAATTGGTTTTCCCGCGGCCAATGCTTTATCAAGTGCCGAGAAGGTTTCTGGTCCTGTGAGCCCGTCAACCGTGATCCCGGCGGCCAACTGGAAGGCTCTGACAGCATTCCTGGTCGCAGGGCCAACAATCCCATCGAGTTCGAGCTTGGGACTGGCTCCGAGCCGGTTGAGGCTATTCTGGAGCCAGATGCCGTCGCGGATCGGCTTGTCCGCCGGCTGCGGCACAGACGGCTTCGGCTGACCCTGCGGCACGGGTCCGTCGAACTTGATCGATGGATCGAGCTGCATCATGGTCATGATCAGGCCAGCGCAGCCGAGCTGTTTGTCGACAGTGTTGGGGTCGAAAACGCCGTCGCGCACATATTTTCCGGAGCGATACTGATCCGTTCCGCTCCAGATGTAGGGCGACGGAATGCCCTTGGCAGCGTAGCCGATGCCGTTGTAGCGCTCCAGGTTGGTCAGCATGCCGCCGATCGACCAGTCCTTCAGGCGGGCGGCATAGGGAGCGCACTTCACCAGCGCGTCGACCGCGGCGTCCTCGAACGATTTGAACGGGCCGCGGCCGGCCGGGACATGGGTCGAGACCCTGTTCCACGGATCACCCTGGGCGAGGCTCTTGCTGAAGTCCTGCGAGGATTCGCGGTAGTGGCTGACCGCGATGAAAACCCATGCGATATCGGGCATCCCGGCGGCGCGCGCGATGGCAAGATAACGGCCCTTGTTGGCGACCGCGATCTTTGCCGGCCGCGTGAATTCTGCCTCGCGGGTCAGTCTTGCCTTTGACCAGCGGCCGGCGTTCGCCCGGGTGAGGGCGTTGAGGTCTACCATGGGGTTGCCCGTCTGGGTTGCAGGTGGTAAAATCCCGCCCATTCATTGAAGAACGAATTGGGGGGCTAATCCTTGTGGACTCGTGAGAGCGAAGAGGCTTCCGTTTTTAGACTTGTCGTTGGATTTCTGGCCGCTGCTGTCGCCGTCATTGGATGCGCAGCCATCATCGCCGGAACCGTTTATTTTTGGGACAACCCGGTTAAGGTGTACCCGAAGCACATGTATGGCAGCAGGCCCGACCTGACGAACGGCCCGCTTAGCCGATAGCTACTGGCGTCCCTGACAATTGATCGAAAACTCTGCCGGGTCCGCTGCCGCGAAAGTGGACGCCTGACCGACATACAGCGAGATCGCGCTGACGGACTTCGCCGATATGCCGGTATTCGCGAGGAACACGGTGCCAATGCCGCCGTTCGCATTTGCTTGGCAGGCGTAGTTTATGCTGGAAAAATTAGTGGAGAAGTTGACGGTAAATTGCCCTGCCGACGCCCTGGTGATGCTCGACACCCCATAGGCGAATCCACAAGTGACGACACCGCCGGAGACCGAGCAGTTTGCGGTGACCTTGTTGGCGCTGTCGTGGCTCTGCTGCTGTGACGGCGTCACCGCAGCATTGGTGCTCGTCCCCGTCTGCTGATCTGACTTCGACGCCGGCGAGACGCCCTGAACGACTGTCGAGGATGTCCAGACTGCGAATTGACCTGATGTCGGCGTGCCGCTTGTCGAGACGTTGCCGCCGCCGGCCGGAGTAGCCCATGTGCCATCGCCGCGCCAGAACGTAGACGAAGATGCCGACGTGCCAGAATTCAGATTGGTGACGGGCAAGTTTCCCGTGACACCAGTCGAGAGAGGCAGCCCCGTTGCGTTCGTCAGCGTGGCGGATGACGGCGTACCCAATGCTCCGCCGACGAAATATGCAGCGCCTGTTCCGGTCTCGTCCGAAAGAATTCCAGCCAGTTGCGCGGAGGTCATCGGCGCAATCATGGAGTTCGTGACCTTCGCCGCGCCGATCGCGGTGACGCCGGCGGCTGTGATCGTCACATCTCCGGTGATATCTCGGCAGATCGGATCTGCCGCCGACTGGCCCACGGCGAGTTGGGCGGCGCCACAAAGCAGAGACGTGAAGCTTGTCGAACCGGGGCCTTTGCCAAGAGCGAAGGCGTGAGCTGTTACGTTCCCAGGGCTTTGTGCAAGCGCCGACGACGCAACAAAAAAGGCCGCCGTAGCGACCGCAAGAACTCTGGGCAAAAGTTTTACCATGCGTATCCGACCCCTGGGATAGGCCGCAGGAATCTGCTCGCCGTGTCCCCATCGATTTTGAAGCTCGTCACCCCACCGGGGAAAGTTTCAGACCCAGCGGCGTTTACCGTGATGTTGTTCGTTCCAGCGTCGCCCTTCCAATCACTCAAAAGCACAGGGCATGTTTTCACGGTCGAAAGCGGCATGTTCAAAGTCATGGCGGCACCCACCGTCTGATCAACACGAACGATGCCTGCATTCGGCAGCACATCGACAGGGCCGGCCTCGGTGATATGCTGCTCGATCTGGGTCGCGCTCTCCAGCAGCGACGACAAGCTTTGCAGCTTGTAAGTGTCTGCGGTCTCGTCCCAAATGACCACCATTGCGGTCGTCGGGTCTAAAATCGGGGCCTCGCCGATCAGCGTGTAGTCGACGCCGAAGGTGTAGGTGCCGTTCGCCTTGAGGACCGTGAGGAATTGATCAACGGCAACGTTCGCAGGAAAGCGAACGTCCATCTTTCCCTTGAGTAGGGGTCGCTGGAGAGCCTTGATCTTGAGAACGGGGATTGTCATAGGCGAGCCACACCTGAGACGATCGCCAGTGAACCAGTGAACAGCGATATCGTCTCGTCATTGAGCGAATAGACGCCGCCGATCTGATAGGTGCCGGGGCAGAGACCGCCCATCGTTGCGGCAGGAACATCAAGCTCGAAAATTCCGGCGCTCTGGATCGTGATCAGGCCGTTACCGGTCGACGCCTCGATCCGCAAGCAGCCGTCGAAGTCTCGCACCTCAACCTCGATCGTCGCACCGGTGAAATCGATCAGATCTCCTGTGTCGGCGTCGGTAAACTGGAATTGCGTCTTCCAGTCGGCATTGTTGGTGGTCGAAGAGCTGAGGGTGATCGCCATGGCGCTACAACTTGATGTAGAAGGTCATGACGATGGTCGGCTGGACCGTCACAAATGGCGTGCTCGTGCCGCCCTGCGCATTCATCGTGATTGAAGCCGAGCCGGTCGAAGAAACGACCCCAGGATTGTACCGGGGGACATCGGTCGCACCACCGCCGAAATTGGACGAGACGTTGCCTGCTGAGGTGTTTTGGAAAGATGCCGTAGATGTGACGCTAACAGTCGCCGACGCAACAGTGGGCGTATAGGGAGGAAGATTTGACGTTTCCAGCGTGCGCTTTTCATTGCCGCCGGTCTCTCCCAGGCCATTGCCAAATCCGGCCACGGCATCGGTCAGCCGGCCGGCGGCAGAATTGCCCATCGCGTCATCACCGGCGATCACACGCCCGCGGCAATCCGGCAGCGCCATCGTCTTATTTGCGACCCAATCGGCATTGGCCGAGGCACCGCGCCCGCCCGAAACCGAAAGGTTAGCGTCCACTCCCCAGAAATATTCGAACAGGGCCTGCACATCGGCGTTTGCCCGCTCGGACGCGCCCGACGATGCCGATCCGATCGTTCGCCCGTTGCAGCGCACGAAACCAGTGAGCGGCCCGGACCCATAGACCACCTTCATGTCGCCTGTGGCGAGGATCGTCGTCGCGTCGACCGTGCCGCCCCCACCGCCGCCGCCGGAAGGCCCGACAACCAGCAAATTGTCCTGGACGAGCTGCTGGACGCCCGCCGAATTCGTCAGGCGGATCTTGATCGAGCCGTCGGCACAAAAGAGCTGCGGAATACGTCCGGCCGAGTCCAGCGTGATCGGGTTGGGCCACGGGATCGTCAGGCCGCTATCCTGGTAACAGTTTTGCGGCGTGCTGGTCGTGCCAGCCTGGATGAGGTACAGTTTTCCGCCGTTCAGCGGGTTGCCTTGGCTGTCGAGCTGCTGGGACATGCTGATGCCGGGGATAGTGCCGGCGGCAAATACAGGCGAGATCAGGCCGGCGGCCAAGGCCACCAGGAGGAACAATCGCTTCATATGAGCAAGCTCTTTTGGATGCTGTTTCAGATGGCCGTTGCTGGCCCGGTCTATTACTTCTGCGCCGTCACGTTGAACGGCCAAGGCATCGCCCCCGCGGTCGTGGCAATGACCGCGGCGTTCTTGGCTACCCTGTTACTTTCGTGGCTTCTCGATCTGCCGCGCGCTATTCGTCGCCGCAATGATGTGCGTAGCAACGGCGGTCGCCCGCCCCCACTCCCCTCTTGGTACACGGGCGAGGCCTCGCAACAGATCGGCCGACCGCGGGTCTGTGAGAATATCCGCCAACTGCGATAGATTGCGACCAAGCCGCCACTGTTCGTATTTGTCGATTAGGGGCTGGGCCAGTTTCGTCGGGTTGCCAACGACCTTTGCCGCATCTCGAGCCATCCCGCCCGCGCTCTGGGCCTTGTTGATCTCGGCATTGTAGGCCGTGCGGGAGCCGATGTTCTGCCGTGTCCCCGTCGCCTCAAGCACATCCAAAAGCCGCTCAAAGCCCTGCCAGCGCTGCTGCCCGTTGGGAAGCGCTTCGACCGCAGCCTGAAGGTTAGCACGCTGCTGTGGATTGCCAGCGATGGCTACGCGGAATTTGGCGCCATTGGCTTGGTTGGGGCCGGTCTGGAGGTCGCGTGCGGCTTCGTTGAAGGTGCTTTCGGCGTGTGCGCGCACCAGATCACGAGCGGCGCGCTGATTGCGATGGGCGAGCGCCGAAACAGCGGTTCCGATCTCCTGCTCACTATTCGGCAGCGGATTACGCGGAAACAGGGCGTCGATCGCGTTCTTGGTCGTGGTGTCCCGACCGGCAATCTTGCCAAGGGGCCCATCGAGCAAGGGCTGCAAATAGCGTTCGCGGGCATAGCTTTCGACGCCAAGCGCCGTGGCGTAGTCCTGCGAGGCGTTTTGCGCGGTCTGGCGCACCGCAGCAGCATCCCGCTCAATGCCGGCGACACGCTGCTGGTTGCCCTGCACATTGACAGGATTGCGCTCGGCGCGAGCCGCCTGGTCGAGCTGCTTCTTGACCTCGTTCAGGAAGCCCACGCTATCATCCGGCAAGTGCTGCACATAGCGGTTGAGCTGCGGGTCATTCCGGACTGCATCGCGCGCCTGCTGATAGCCCGGCAATGCCTCAACCCGCTGCATTTCAGCGGGCGAAAGCCGCACATTTTCGGCATTCCGGTAAAACGGCTCTGCCGTCCGGTTGATCGCGCCGCGGACATCACCAACGGTTTCCTCAGCTGCCCTGCCGACCTGCCCTCCGATGGAATACGGCGCCCGGTTGACCGGCGCGATATTGTCGAGTTCACCCCGAACCGCGCCCTCAACGGCCTGCGGCCTGCCCGCGAAAAACTCGCCCATCTGACGCTCGGTCTGGGGCGACGCCTCAAGGTGGCGCATCATGTTGGTCAGGACCGGACGCCCGGCCACTTGGCTCAACGCCTCGGGCCATGCCAGCCGAATGCCGCGGCCAGCCGCCTCCTGCATCAGCGTGTCGGCCTGGACGACCATCTGCTCGGTGATACCGTCAGGAAGCTGCTGGGCGAGCGCCCGCGAGGCTGTGCCCGGGCGGCTGGCAAGCGCCGTAGCGCCACCGCCGGCCAGCGCTGCAAGGAAGCGGGCAAATGGCTCGGCCTTGGTGCCCCTGGTCAACTGCCCGGCAGTTTCAGAGGAGACCGCTGGCACAAGGACACGCGCCCCACGGGCGATCAATCCCCCCTCGCCGCCGAAGGCCGCCGGGACGAACTCACCGGCCGTCTTGGCATATTCCCCAGCCTTGGTCTGAGGCTTGTAGTCCATCGCCTGACCGACCATGTTCCGGTCGCTCGCCTCGCCTCCAGCAAACCGGCTCACGTCTTCCGTTGTGGGTGCATTCGCCATCATGGATGTGACAGGCGATGCGCGCGTAGCGCCCTCGTGCACAAGCGCTTTGAACTGCTCCACCTTGTCGGCGGGGATGCCGAGCCTTTCGGCCGCGTAGCTGACACCCTGAGACAGCAGGCCCCGAAGATCTCCAGCGCCACCGGCGAACATCGCCGCACCGGTTACCACGCCAGACC
>SSEL01000075.1 GCA_008012315.1 Rhodospirillaceae bacterium | reverse complement strand
GCGTTGCAGCGGCGTCACGGCCGACCAGGTCTTGAAGGCTTCGGCGGCCACCTTCACCGCGGCATCGAGCTCCGACTTGCTGGCCAGCGCCACCTTGGCCTGGACCTCGCCCGTCGCCGGGTTGAACACATCGCTGAAACGGTTGCTGGTGCCGGCGACCTCCTTGCCGCCGACGAAATGGGGAATGGTGCGCATGGGTAAACCTTATACGAGATGGTTCAGCGGGTTTTGGCGAAGGCGCGGTCGAGGCCTTCGACCACGGCATCGACGTCGTCTGCTTGCAGGCAGAGCGGCGGGACCATGCGCAGCACGCTGCGATAGGGCCCCGATTTGCTGAGGACGAGCCCCTGGCGGCGGGTCTCCTCGAAGACCCTGGCGGTCAGCTCAGTCGCCGGTTCCCGGGTCTTGCGGGATTTCACCAGTTCGACCGCCAGCATCAGGCCCTTGCCGCGGATATCGCCGATGAAATCGTATTTGTTGTAGAGCTCCTGCAGGCGGCTGCCGAGCAGCGCGCCGACCTTCCTGGCATTCTCCTGCAGCTTTTCCTCCTGGATCACCTTGAGCACCGCGCGGCCGACGGCACAGGCGACCGGGTTGGCGCCATAGGTGTGGAAGAGGAATTTCTTTGCCATGGGCTCGGCGACCGCGCGCTTGGCGACCACGGCGCCGAGCGGGATGCCGTTGCCGATGCCTTTCGCCATGACGACGATATCGGGCGTGACGCCATGGGCTTCGAAGGCCCAGAAATTGTCGCCGGTGCGGGCGAAACCGGATTGCACTTCGTCGATGATGCAGACGCCGCCGGCGGCACGCACGCGCTCGAAAGCGCCGGCGATATAGCCCATGGGCATCGGCACGATGCCGCCATAGCCCTGTACCGGCTCGATGATCATGCCGGCCAACTGCCCGCTGGTGGTCTGGTGGATGGCGCGGTCGATATCGTCGAGATATGGGTCGACGCCTTCACCGAAGGAGCCGCGATACTGGTTGGGTTCGGCCACGAAGGAGACGCCGCCGAGCTGGATCACATTATGGCGGAAGCCGCTGATGCCGGTGACGGATTGCGCACCGGCGGTGGCACCGTGATAGCTCGAGCGCAAGGCCAGCATATCGGTATTGCCGGTATAGCTGCGCGCCATCAGCAAAGCGAGGTCGATCGCTTCGGCGCCGCTATTGGTGAAATGCACCACCCATTGCTCACCCTTCGGCATAGTGGCGGTCAGTTCTTCCGCGAAATGGGCGGGGACGGGGTGGTAGAACATCGTCGTGCAATGGGAGAGCTGCTCGGCCTGCTCGACCATCGCCTTGGTCACGGCGGGATGGGCATGGCCGATGGAGATGCAGAGATTCATCGCCAGCAGGTCGATATACTTATTGTCCTTCTCGTCCCAGAGATATTGCCCCCGGCCGCGCTTGATGATGAGCGGCGTCTGATAGGGCACGAAAGCGCGCTGCGACGCGGCATAGAACGTTTCCCGCCGCCGGACGATATCGTCGCCCGACCAATCGATCTTCAAGGACGTTTCCGTATTCCCGCCTGCCGCCATTTTTCGGTTCCTTCAACTGGATCGCGTTGATCACATGTAGAAGTCGAACCCGTGACGCTGGCAAACAAATACCGCCAGTATCGTTTTTTCTAATGGAGACCTATCAGGCAGAAGGTTCAGCTATTGGGATCGAGCCGCCGGACAGTGTCCTTGGGCAGGCCGGGCAGCTTGTTGATGGCGTCGAGCAGGGTGTCGCCGATCGCCTGGGCGAAGATCTGCGGCAGGTTGCCGAGCTCCTTTTCCAGCGCCACCAGGGTGATTTCGCGGGAAAAAGGTGCGATGGGGAGGGGCTTGATATTGAGCTTCATGCCCTCGACGAAGCCATCGATCAATAGGGTGGGCGAGAGGATCGTGAAGCCGCGATTGGCGGCGACGGAGGCCAGCACCATGCTGGCGCGATCGGCATCGATCGAGCGCGGCAGTTCCAGCCGGATGCGGCGCAGATGCTGGTCGACCCGGCGCCCGACTGGCGTGCTGGGCGAGAACCGCACCAGGGGCAATTGCTGCGATAGCGCGGCAAGATCGCTGGTCTGGCCGCGATAGGCCTGGGGCGTAATGAGCAGGAAGCGCTCCCGCAGGATCGGATAGCGCACCAACCCGTCGAGATCGATCAGCGAATCGGAAGAGACCGCGAGATCGGCGCGGCGGTTGCGCAGCAGCATCTGGTGATCCGTCGCCAGGCCGGCAAAGGCACTGATTTCCGGGATGCCGAAGCGTTCCCGCGCCAGGGACACCACAGTCGACATCAGGGTCGTGGCGATGGAGGGGAGCATACAGATCCGCAACAGGGGCAAGGGCGCCGTCTCGATGCGGCGGATATCGGAGCGCAATTCCTCGACCTCGCCCAGCACGCGGATCGCCCGGCGATGCAGGGCGACGCCGGCCTTGGTCAGCTCCACCGGCCGCGAGGCGCGGTTGATCAGCTTGGCGCCGAGCGCCGTTTCCAAGGTCATCAGATGCTGCGAGGCGGCCGATTGGGTGATGCCCAGCATCGTTGCAGCCTTGGTGACCTGCTTGGTCTCGACCACCGTGACGAAGACTTCCAATGCGCGCACCAGGTTGAAATCGAACTTCAATTGCCGAACCATCTGTTTTTTGCCCCGCCCGTGACATGAAACCGCCGCCCCTCGGGCGATTCCAGGATTATTAGAATAACTTATGTTGGCTGGATTTTCTTGAGTGTTCGCTGCGGAGCCGACAACCTCGGCTCATAGAAGAACAAAGGCGGCAAGTCAGGGCATATTTTTCAATGAAATCACAAGCGCGGGTCGTGGTGATCGGCGGCGGAGCCATGGGGGTTTCGCTTCTCTATCATCTGACAAAGCTCGGTTGGACGGATGTCGTCCTGATCGAAAAGAACGAATTGACGGCCGGATCGACCTGGCATGCGGCCGGCCTCTGCACGCATTTCGCCCATAACGCGACCATCATGGAGATGCGCGCGACCAGCGTGCGGCTCTATCGCGATATCCTGCCGCAGGAAACCGGCCAGTCGGTCGGCTTCCATCCCTCGGGCGCCTTGCGGGTCACGCGCTCGCCGGAGCGCATGGACGAGTTCCGCCAGGTCCAGGGCCTCGGCAAATTCGTCGGCTATGACTTCCACATCCTGGCGCCGGATGAGCTGAAGAAGATCTATCCGCTGACCACGACCGACGGATTGCTGGGCGCCTTCTACGAGCCCTATGACGGCCATGTCGATCCGACCCTGGCGACCAATGCCATGGCGAGCGTCGCCAAGAAGAACGGGGCGGAGATCTACCGCCATACCCAGGTGACGGCGATCGAACGGCTGCGCTCGGGCGAGTGGGAGGTAACCACCAGGAAGGGCACGATCCGCGCCGAACATGTGGTCAATGCCGCCGGCACCTGGTGCCGCGAGATCGGCGATATGATGGGCATCGATCTGCCGGTCGTGCCGATGCTGCATCAGTATCTGGTGACGGACCGCGTGGCGGCCATTGCCGATCGCATCGCGGCGGGCGAGCCGGAACTGCCGATCATCCGCGATCCGGAGGAAAGCTGGTATCTGCGCCAGGAGCGCGACGGCTATATCGTCGGACCCTATGAGAAAGCGGCGCATCCCTGGTCGGTCGACGGTGTGCCGCCGGAATTCGGCATGGAATTGCTGCCGCCGGATGTCGACCGGGTGGAACATATCATCGCCCTTGCCATGGAGCGCGTGCCGGCTTTGGCCGAAGCCGGCATCAAGACCGTGGTCAACGGCCCGATCACCTTCACGCCCGATGCCAATCCGCTGATCGGCCCGGCCTATAGCCTGCCCAATGCCTGGCTGCTGACCGGCTCCAGCATGGGGGTGATGGAAGGCGGCGGCGCCGGCTCCTTCCTCGCCCAATGGATGACCAGCGGCTCGCCGCCGATGGATCCGCTGGCGATCGATTCCCGGCGCTTCGGTGGCTATGCCGACCGCGCCTACCGGCTGGACAAGGCGGTGGAATGTTTCGGCCTGCAATTCGGCATCCATTTCCCCTATGAGGAACGGGAAGCCGGCCGGCCGCGCCGCACCACGCCGCTGCTGGAAGAGCAGGTGAAGGCCGGCGCGGTCTTCGGCTGCGCCTATGGGTGGGAGCGGCCGAACTGGTTCGCCACCAAAGGCGAGGAAGCGCCGCTCACCTTCCGCCGCCCCGGCTGGCTCGATGCCGTAGCCGATGAATGCCGCGCGGTATCGCAAGGTGTGGGCCTCGGCGATCTCTCGGCCTTCAGCAAATTCGACGTGACCGGCCCGGAAGCCGCGCGTTTCATCGAGACGCTGGGTGCCAATAGCGCACCGACGGCGGATGGCCGCATCCGCCTGACCCATGCCTTGACCCCGGCCGGTGGGGTTGCGTCGGAATTCACTGTCACCCGCTTGGCGAAGGATCATTTCTACCTGACCTCGGCGGCAGCGGCCGAGCGCCAGGACGAGGACCTGTTGCGCCGGCATGCGGGCGGCTTTCCCGGCGTGACGCTGGAAACCCGCACGGAGCAGCTTGGCATCATCGGCATCATGGGGCCGCGTTCGCGGGACCTGCTGTCCTCGCTGACATCGCAATCGCTGAGCAATGCGGATTTCCCCTGGCTGACGGCCCAGCGGATCGAGGTCGCCGGTATTCCAGCGCGGGCTCTGCGCGTCTCTTATGTCGGCGAGCTCGGCTGGGAATTGCATGTGGAGATGCGGCATCTGCACCAGCTTTACAGCGCTGTCATGAAGTCCGGCCATGACTTCGGCATCCGCCTCTTCGGCAGCTATGCGATGAACGCCATGCGCCTCGAAAAAGGCTATCGCGCCTGGGGTGCCGATCTGACGACGGAGCGGACGCCGGTCGAATCTGGTCTCTCTTTCCTGGTGAAGACCGGGGGACGGGAATTCGTCGGACGCGAAGCCTTGCTGCGCCGCAAGGATGCGGCGACTGCGTGGAGCATGGAACTGTTGGAAATTGACACGAAAGAGGCATCGCCGTTCTACGCCCATACGGTGCTGCAGGGTGACCGTGCAGTCGGCGTCGTCACCTCGGCCGCTTATGGCCCACGCACGAACAAGGTGCTGGCGCTGGCTTATTTCAAGCCGGAAGCGGATCGCACGGCCGGCAATCTGCGGGTCAGAATTCTGGGTGACGAGATCGGCGCAAAGGTTCTCTCGGCGCCGCCTTTCGACCCGGAGAACCGTCGCATGAAGGGAGTCTGACGTGAGCGAGACGAGACAGGGCGGATCGCGCCGCCGGGGCGGCGGTGGGCGGGAAGGTCATCAAGCGGGACGGGTGCAGGCGCCGCGCCAGCCTTACATCAACCGCAAGATCGGCACCTTCAACGTGCTGAACGAAGAAGGGCTGAGCCTGATCGAACGCAATGCCGATGAAATCCTGAAAGAAACCGGCATGGAGTTTCGCGGCGATCCGGAGATTCTGGATATCTTCCGCAATGCCGGCGCGGATGTGCAGGGCGAGCGGGTCCGCTTCGAACCCGGCATGTGCCGCTCCATCATCCAGGCGACGGCGCCGCGTCAATACGAACAGCATGCGCGCAATGCCGAGAACAATGTGATCGTCGGGGGCGATAACACGGTGCTGTGCCCGGTCTTCGGCCCGCCTTTCGTCCACAATCTCGATGAAGGGCGGCGCTATGCGACGATCGAGGATTTCCGCAACCTCGTCAAAATCCATCACATGATCCCGGAATATCATCATTCCGGCGGCGTGGTTTGCGAGCCGGTCGACCTGCCGGCAAATAAGCGCCATCTCGACATGCTCTACAGCCATTTCAAATACAGCGACCGGGCAGTCTTTGGCGCGCTGATCGGATCGGAGCGGGCGCAGGATTCGGTCAATATGGCGAAGATCGTCTTCGGCGAGGATTTCGTCAGCCAGAATTGCTGTCTCTATGCGGTCAGCAACACCAATGCACCGCTGGTCCTCGATGCGGCAATGTCGGGCGCCCTGAAAGTCTATGCCCGGAACAACCAGGCGGTCGCGGTGACGCCCTGGACACTCGCCGGCGCCATGAGCCCCTGCACGGCGGCCGGCACGCTGGCGCAGGTCCTGGCCGAGGCTTTAGCCGGACTTGCGCTGGTGCAATTGATCAATCCCGGCGCGCCCTGCCTGATGGGGACCTTCGCCAGCGCCATCTCCATGCAATCCGGCGCGCCGACCTTCGGCAATCCGGAAGGCGGCCATATCGTGCTGGCCGCCGGGCAGCTGGCGCGGCGCTTGGGCGTGCCGATGCATACGGTGGGCGCGCTGACCTCGTCGAAGATACCGGATGGGCAGGCGATGGAGGAAAGCGCCTTCTGCCTGCTGATGAGCTTCCTGGCCGGCGCCAATTTCATCAACCATGCCGGCGGCTGGCTGGAAGGTGGGCTGGTCAGCGGCTATGAGAAATCCATCATGGATGCCGATCTTTGCGGCAAGATCCGCGTCTTCGCCCAGGGTATCGATCTCTCCGACAATGCCCAGGCGCTGGATGCGATCCGCGAAGTGGGGCCGGGCTCGCATTTCCTCGGCAGCCTGCATACCCAGGCGAATTTCCAGACGGCCTTCTATCGCCCGCGCTCGGCCGACAGCAATTCCTATGAGCAATGGCTGGCCGATGGCAGCCTGTCCTCGGCACAGCGTGCCAACAAGATCTGGAAGAAGCTGCTGCAGGACTATGAAGCGCCGGCGCTGGACCCGGCTATCGACGAGGCCCTGCTGGACTATATTGCGAAGCGCAAGGCCAGCATGCCCGATATCAACTATTACTGAGGATCGCGCAGGACATGGGTAGCGAACCGCAATCGCCGATGCATGCCGAGGATCTCGCCGCCGAGATCATCATCATCGGTGGTGGCGCCATCGGCCTCAGCATCGCTTATCACCTGGCCGAGCTTGGCCGCTCGGATGTGCTGCTGCTGGAGCGCAATCAACTGACCAGCGGCACGTCCTGGCACGCTGCCGGCATCGTCGGGCCGTTGCGCGCCAATATGAACCTCACCAAGCTTGCCATCTATGCGACGGAGCTGTTCCAGTCGATCGAAAGCAAGACGGGACAGGCGACCGGCTACAAAAAGACCGGCGGGCTGTGGCTGGCGCAGACGCATGACCGCTTGACGGAGCTGAAGCGCATCGCTGCGATGGGCGAGCTGAACGGCCTCCATGTCGAGATGCTCTCTGCCAAAGCGAGTGCCGAGCGATATCCGCTGCTGCGGATCGAGGATATCGCCGGGGCGCTCTGGGTCGATGAGGATGGCCAGACCAATCCGGTCGATACCTGCATGGCCTTTGCCAAGGGCGCCCGCCAGGGTGGCGTGCGGCTGGAGGAAGGCGTCGGCGTCGCCATGGTTCATACCAGGAATGGCGCCGTGCAGGCGGTCGAGACCGATGACGGTCGGATGCTGCGCTGCAAGTATGTGGTCAATTGCGCCGGGGCCTGGTCGAAGCGCCTGGCCGAGCGGTCCGGCGTCGCCGTGCCGGTACAGGCGGTCGAGCATATGTATGTCGTCACCGACAGCGTGCCCGGCTTGCCGTCGCCATGCCCGATCATCCGCGATCTCGATGGCCGCATCTATATCAAGGAAGATGCCGGCAAGCTGGTGATCGGCGGCTTCGAGACCAATGCCAAGATCTGGCAGCCGGATCAGACGGGTAGGGACGCGCCCTATCTGATGTTCCCGGAAGACTGGGACCAGTTCATGCCCTTCATGGATGCCGGCATCCACCGCCTGCCGGTGCTGGAACAGGTCGGTATTCGCCATTTCATGAACGGCCCGGAAGGTTTCACGCCGGATACGCGCCAGGTGATGGGCGAGGTGCCGGAGATCCGCAATTACTTCGTTGCGGCAGGGTTCAATTCGATCGGCATCATGTCCTCGGCCGGTGTCGGCAAGGTCATGGCCGAATGGATCATCGGCGGCGAAGCGCCGATGGATCTTTGGGCCGTCGATATCAACCGTCATGATGCCTCGGCGGCGACACCGGCCTTCCTGACCGGGCGCATCCCCGAGGCGGTGGCCAATCAGTTCGAGATGCATTGGCCCTATAAGCAGATGACGACGATGCGGGATATCCGCATCGGCCCGTTGCATCGCGGCTTCGCCGAGGCCGGTGCCGTCTTCGGCGCGCCGACCGGCTGGGAACGGCCGCTCTGGTTCGCGCAGAATGACACGGAACGCAAGGCGCCCTATAGCTATGGCGAGCAAGGCTGGTGGCCCTATGCGAAACGCGAAAGCGAGGCTTTGCGGGATCGTGTCGCTCTGCTGGAGCTGTCGCCCTTCACCAAGATCGAGATCGGCGGCCCCGGCAGCGAAGCCTTCCTGCAGCAGGTCTGCGCCGCCAATATCGCCGTCGAACCGGACCAGATGGTCTATGGCCAGATGCTGAATTCGCGCGGCGGCATCGAGGCCGATGTGACGGTGACGCGGCTCGCCGACGACCTGTTCCGGGTGGTCAGCGGTGCGGCGACCCGGACGCGTGACCTGCAGCGGCTGCGGCGGTTGGCGCATGATCATACCGGTGTGCGGCTGACCGACGTCACCTCGACCTATGCGGTGCTGGCGGTGATGGGGCCGCGCTCGCGCGATCTGCTGGCGCGTGTCTCCGGCAGTGATTTGTCGGCGGCGAATTTTCCCTTCGGTGCCAGTCGCGAAATCGATCTGGGCGCCGTGCGGGTGCGGGCCTCGCGTGTCAGCTATGTCGGCGAGCTGGGCTGGGAGCTCTATATTCCGGCGGAATTCGCCGATTATGTGCACCGCTTGCTGATCGAGGCCGGTGGCGAGGTCGGCCTGGCCCATGCCGGGCATTATTGCCTCGACGGCTGCCGGCTGGAAAAGGGCTTCCGGCATTGGGGCCACGATATCGGCCCCGACGACACGCCGATCGAGGCGGGACTTTCCTTCGCCGTCGCCTTCGACAAGGGAAATTTCATCGGCCGCGAGGCGCTGTTGCTGCAGCGCGAACTGGGCGCCAAGAGGCGTCTGGTGCTGTTCCGCATCGAGGACGGCAATCCGCTGCTGCTGCATGACGAGCCGATCTATCGCAATGGACACCTGGTCGGGCTGACGACATCGGGCGGCTACGGTCCGCGTACCGGCCTGTCGCTCTGCCTCGGTTATGTCAATACCGAGGGCATGCGATCGCCCAGTGACATCTTCAACCACAGATACGAGATCGGCATCGCCGGCCAGCGATTTGCCGCCACGGCTTTGAAGAAGCCGCCTTACGATCCGACGGGTGAACGCATGCGGGCATGAGGACCGTCGGTTTTCAATAAGCACGGCGCCGGAAACAATCGGTTGCCGATACTGGGAGGAAGACATGAAGGACAATTACAATCGCGGAACAGTGACACGGCGCAGATTTCTTCAGGGCAGCGCCCTTGCGGGTATCGCCACAGCCGGCTTTATCTCGACGGCCTCGGGATTGCTCTTGCCGAAAAGCAGTTTTGCAGCCCAGCCGAAGACCGGCGGTACGCTTCGCATGGGCCTTGCCGGCGGCAGCACGACGGACAGCCTCGATCCGAGAACCTATGCCGATAGCGTGCCCATGGTGGTCGGCTATACGCTCATGAACGGGCTGATCGAGATCGACGACAACAACCGGCCGGTGCCGGAATTGTTCGAAAGCTGGTCGGCCGAAGACAATGCCAGGAAATGGGTCTTCAAGGTCCGCCAGGGCATCGCCTTCCATAACGGCAAGACGCTGGATGCGGAAGATATCGTCTATTCGATCAACCTGCATCGCGGCGACTCGAAATCCGGCTTGGTCAGCCAGATGAAGGGTGTCACCGATGTCGTCGTCTCGGATAAGAACGAGGTGACGGTCACGCTGGATGAAAGCGATGCCGATCTGCCCTATACCCTGGCCGATTATCACATGCTCGTCGTGCCGAAGGACTTCAACGACTGGGCCAAGCCGGTCGGCACCGGCGCCTATCAGATCGAAAGCTGGGAGCCGGGCGTCCGCGTCGTCGCCAAGAAGGCCGGTACCTACTGGAAGGAAGGCCGGGGCATGCTGGATGCGGTGGATATCACCGTCATCAACGATTCGGCGCAGCGGATGAATGCCTTGTTGACCGGCCAGGTCGATGCCATCCACCGTGTCGACAAGAAGACGGTCGAGATGTTGAAAGCGGCACCCGGTATCGAACTCGTCGAAGGGCGCAATGGCTGGCATGCGGTCATGGCAGCACAGATCGATCAGCCGCCTTACGACAACAAGGATCTTCGCCTGGCGATGAAATATGCCGTGGACCGCGAGCAGATTCTGAAAACGCTGTTCAACGGTTTCGGCTCGGTCGGCAACGACCATCCGATCCCGCCGGGCGACCCGTATTACAACAGTGAATTGCCGCAATATAGCTACGACCCTGACAAGGCGAAGTTCCACTTCCAGAAGGCCGGCCTGTCATCGCCGAAGATCGCGCTCTCCGCCTCCGATGCGGCTTTCGGCGGCGCCACGGATATGGCGGTCCTGTTCCAGGGCAGTGCGGCCAAGGCCGGGCTGGTCGTCTCGGTCAAGAGAGAGTCGGCGGACGGTTTCTATGACAATGTCTGGCTGAAGGCGCCCTTCGTGACGTCGTACTGGAACGGCCGGCCGTCGGCGACGCAGGCCTTGACGGCGCCCTATCGCAAGGGCGCGCCCTGGAACGAGACCCATTGGGCGAATGACCAATACGAGAAGCTGCTGAGCGAGGCCAAGGCCGAAACCGACGAGGCCAAGCGCAAGCAGTATATCTGGGACATGCAGGCATTGCTGCATGACGATGGTGGCTGCCTGATCCCGGTCTTCTCCGGCACGCTCGACGCCTATAACCAGAACGTCAAGGGCTATTCGCCCACTGGCTGGCTGGAACTGGGCAACTGCCGGATCAGCGAGAAGGCCTGGCTCGAAGGCTGAGCAGCGCGACTTAGCTCAAGGCGATTCCATGGAAGCCGCGTCCCGATCGGGGCGCGGCTGCTTTTTTGCCTATCCGGCAACCACGGACTCATTGCGGCGTGCTTGCGATGAATAGCGCGCCGCAGCCGCATCCCACATCAGGCGTGGATCGAAGGTTTCGGCGGCGAACATCGTCAGGATGACCACGCCGCAAAAGGCGACGGCGCCCATGCCGGGCTCGATGGTGATGGCGGCGCCGAAACGCACCAGGGCGCCGAGCAGGGATTCCATGAAGATATCGACCATCGACCAGCGGCCGATCCAATGCACGATGAAATACAGTTTCGTCCGGTCGCGCAGCCAGCCGGCACGGCCGGTCTGCACCGTGACCAGCATCACGGCGAGGCCGACCAGCTTCAAGACCGGCACGGCGATGCTGGCGAAGAAGACCAGGGCGGCGAGGGGATACATATGCGCATCCAGCAATTCCTCGACGCCGCCGAGGATGGTGCTGGGCGCGCCGGCGCCAAGCTGCATCACCGTCAAGACGGGGTAGTAATTGGCGGGAATATAAAGAACTGTCGCCGCGATGATCAGCGCCCAGGTGCGCGAGACGCTGTTGGGCTTGCGGCGGTGCAGGGCGCTGCCGCAGCGCGGGCAATGCGCATGCTCGCCTCGCGGCAGGCTGACCAGATGGCAGGTCTCGCAGCCGACGGCCCCGGCCAAGCTGGCCCCAGCGAGATCGGCTCGGGTGAGATAGGCTCCGGTGAGATCAGCCCCTGTGGGATCGACGGGCGCCGGATCCGGCCGCGATGGCGTGCGCGATGGGTCGTGATAGCCGAGGCGCTCCCAGATCATTTCACGATCGAGCGCGGCATCGGTCCAGATGATGGTGATGGTGAGCGCCATGAGGGCGAAGACGCCGGTCTCAAGCGAGATATGCACGAGATCGCCCAGTTTCACATAAGCGACGAAGACGCCGAGAATGAAGACCTCGATCATCGACCAGGGGCGCAGTTTTTCGGCTAAAGCGAAGACCCGTCGCGCATGGCGGGGCGGCGACCTTTCATGCAGCCGGATCAGGACATAGAGCGTGCCGAGAAGCTTGCCGGTCGGGGCGAGGACAGTGACGAAGATGACGACGATGGCCAGCATGGCCATGCCGCGCCGCATGAGCTCCTCCGGCCCGGAGAACAGGCCGGCATGCAGGGTGATGCCGGCTGTCTGCACACTCATCAGCGTCGTTGCGCACATGACCGCCATCAGGACGAGGGAGGCGAGGTTGAGGGCGATGCTGTGACCGAGCGGATGCGTGGTCACGCTATAGAGCGTGATACGGCAGCGCGCGCATTGGGCACGCGTGCCCGGACCCAAGGCAGGAACCGATTGCAATAGCCCGCAGCCAGGGCATTCGCGCAGCTGCGGCTGCGCCAGGGGTGTTGCCGAGAGAGCGTCTTCCGCCGGCATCGGTGTCACCGCACCGGCGATCTCGTCGCGATCATGGGCGCAAGCTTGTCGGCGAGCTGACCCAGGGCGGTGCTGATCGCCGCAACCTCGTTCTGAACGCCCGTGCCGGAAGGCGGTACGCTGAAGCGGAAGCTCTGCAGAAGCGGCGTTTCCTGGTCCTTGTAATTGACGCCCGCCTGGGCCTGCAGGATGACCTGTCCCGCCGTATCCTGGTCGAGCCGCAGGATGTTCAGTTCCACCGTGGCATCCGGCGAGACGGTGACCGCGCCGCTTTCGCCGAGCACCGTGCTTTGCGGCAGGCGCTGGCTCAGTTCCTCGATCAGGACGCGGCTGAGCATCGCCGAGAGAGGCTCGCCCCACCAATCGTTCTCCAGCACATCCAGCTTATAGCCTTCCGAGGACCGCACGATCTGCTGGCGCTCCAGATAGCGCGCAAGGCCGATCTGCTGGAGCACGATCACCGACGGGCCGGCTTTATGCTCGGCGCCTGACACCGGCGCGATGGTATAAAGCTGCGGGCTGGGTGAGGTGCAGGCGCCAAGCCCCAGCATCAATCCCAGCAGGGCAATGAAAAGCGGCCGCTGCATCCTTGTCATTCAAGTCCCCCTGCAGGTCTGCCTTTGATGAGCGCTTCCGGATGCTGCACCAGCATATCGGCCAGGGACCGGAAGGAGCGAACGGCTTCGTTGAGCTGCACGATAAGACGCTGCAGATCACGATTGAATTTGGTGTTGTCGCCATAGCCGGTATTCAGCGACAGGAACAGGCGGTCGACATTGGTCATGGTCGTCTGCAGGTTCGTCATGACCTGCGGCAATTGCTTGAACGCGGGCGCCGTACCGGTATTGAGCTGCCGCACGAAGCCATTCGCCTCCTTGACGGCATTGGATGCCTCGGTCAGCGCCTGGCGCAGCTCGCCGCTTTTCGAAAGCTCATTCACCGAGGCCAGGATGCCGTTGAGGTTCGCGCCGATCTGGGCGAAGGGAATGGCGTTCAGTTTGTTCAGCAGATCCGTTGCCGAGGTCTGCAGGCCGCTCAGGCCGGCGGCATCGCTGGTCGGCAGGACAACGTTCTGGCCTTCCATCCGGGCGCTGGCGGGTGGCGCATCCGGCATGATTTCGAGCGCCACGACCTGCTGGCCGGTCAGCAGATTCGAGGATTGCAGGGTTGCCCGCAGCCCGCGCTTGACCAGCGTATCCGCCGCTTGCAAGGGCGTGTCGAAAAGCGCTGTCGGGCCGACGCCGACGATACGCTCAGGCTCGATCTCGTAATGGATCGGCGCCAGGATCGCGTCGCTTTTGGCATCATAGACCAGGCCTACATCGGTGACCCGGCCGACGGTCAGGCCATGCATCGTCACTTCGGATCCGCGGGCGATGCCACGGACGGAGCCGGAGAAATAGGAGACCGTCTGGATTTTCCGGTTATAGGACGCGGCATCGGCGGTGTCGCGGTCGGGGACGAGGGGGAAGACGTGGCTATCCGCGCTGGTGCCCCGGCCGGCGCTTTGCGGCGGCGTTTCGAAGGCGATGCCGCCCAGCAGGATCGCGCGCAGCGATTCGACCTGAAGTTCGACACCGCCGCCGCCGAATTTGATGGAAGCGCCGGAAGCGTTCCAGAAGCGGGTGTCGTCATTGACATAGGCATCATAGGGCGCGCGCACGAAAGCGCGGATGGTGACGCTTTTCGCCATATCGGCGATATCCCAGCCGAGCACTTCGCCGACATCGAGATCGCGGAAGAAGACGGGCGAGCCGACGGAAATCGATCCTAGGCGGCTGGCCTTGATCAGGAAGGTGCGGCCGGGCACATGCGCTTCCTGCACCGGCGGATCCTCGCGTCCGATGAAATCGCGCTGCGGCTTGCCTGCCTTTTGCGGCGGCAGCATCGAGATATAGGAGCCGGAAAGCACGGTCTCGAGGCCGGAAATAGTGCCGGCGAATAAACGCGGCTTGACCACCTAGAACACCGTTTGATCCGTTAGGAGCGGCTCGGCCTCGCGCGTCGTCGCGATCGTCACGATGACCCGCGAATTGTCGGGGGTGAGGGTGAAGCCCTTGATGGTGCCGAAGACGATGTCCTTGAAGCGCAGTTGTGATTGGCCGGCTTGAAGGCCTTCGGCGCTTTCGAAGGAAACCGTGATGGTTGGGCCCTTTTTTGAATAGGTATCCCAGGCTAGCCAGGCACCGATGGCGACGGCAACAAGCGGAATGATCCAGATGATGGGAATGCGCCGGGCACGGCGTGTCGTCGCCTGCGGATGCGCCGGACCCGGGTCCCCGGGTGCCGGCTCATGGGGTGGCTCGATGATGTCACTCATGAAGTTCCCTCTTTCGAGCTTTTTGCCGGTCCTGCAGCACGCGGAGACTTCCCCCCTTTACGCTGATCGACCTCAACGCATGATCGCCATTCAAAAAAATAATCTGTCGATCGAATCCAACACCGTCTTCGCGCTTCATCCCTGTCAGCCGTTCCGTCGGCGATTCGATGGCGTCACGGGAACTCTCAAACCCCCACGGCAAGATGTTAAATTCTTATATGGCGAACCGGGCTCCGTCAAATGGGCGGTGATGACACCGTTATGGCACCGGGCCGCATCGGGCTTGGCCTGCAAACCCGGCTTGCCGGTGGCCGAATAAATAAAGGGCAGCCTTTGGGGCTGCCCTTTACTTGTGAACCAAGCCGGGATCAGCTTGGTTCAGCGTGGAGCGGGATGATCCGGTCGGTCCTGACGGCAAGCCGGACCTTGGCGCCGGGGTCTAATGCCTCGCCCGAGGTGGCGGAGGCGACGATGATCTGGCCATCGGCGAGCTTGAACTGGAAATCGGTATAGATGCCGCGATAGACGACCCGTTCCAATACCGCATCGAAGGTCGTTTCGTGTTCCGTGGCACGGGGATTGATGCGGATGTCTTCATTGCGGATCGCGACCGCGGGCGGATTGGCGGCATTGTCGACGGCGCCGCAATCGAGGCGGAAGGCGGCACAGTCGAAGACGGTCTGCGCGCCGCTGCCGGTGAAACGGCCCTCGATGACATTGCTGCCACGGAAGAACTGCGCGACGAATTTCGTGCGCGGCTGGCGGAACAAGGCCAGGGGGGCATCGATCTGCACGAGATAGCCCCAATTCAACACGGCAACGCGGTCGCTCATCGTCAGGGCTTCTTCCTGGTCATGCGTGACATAGACGAAGGCAGTGCCGGTGGCGCGCTGGATATCCTTGAGCTGAAGCTGCATCTCGCGCCGGATCTTTTCATCGAGCGCGGAAAGCGGTTCGTCCAGCAGCAGCAGGCGCGGCCGCGGTGCCAGAGCCCGGGCGATGGCGACGCGCTGCTGCTCGCCGCCCGACAGTTGGGTCACCGGCTTGTTTTGGAAACCCGGCAGGCTGACCAGGTCGAGCAGTTCGGAGACGCGCTGGCGCAAGGCGGTACGGTCGAGATTGCTGCGCCGCAGGCCGTAGCCGATATTCTGCGCCACGCTCATATGTGGAAAATTGGCATATTGCTGGAACACCATGCCAAGGCCGCGCTTCCAGGGCGGCAGGTCGGTCACATCCTCGCCATTGATGAGGATGCGGCCGTCATCGGGCTGTTCCAGGCCTGAGATCATGCGCAGCACGGTGGATTTGCCGGAGCCGCTGGGCCCGAGCATGGTGAAGAACTCGCCATTGCCGACCTGGAGATCGACCCCGGCGGCAGTCACGCGGTCGCCGAATTTCTTCCAGACGGTGCGAATGTGAAGGAGGGGCGCGGAAGCCGTTGCAGCCTGCATCGATACATCCTGCATAAGCGGGTCAGCCTTGATCGACAGAGAGCAGCAGCGCCGTGCGGACGGCTTCGAGCATCATGTCGAGGCTCATCGAGGCGAGATCGGCGCGCTGATGCAGTTCGAGGCGGCCTTCGGCGACGAGATCGTCCAGCAGATCCGCCACCTGCTGCGGCAGGTAGGGCAGATGGATGAAGCCGCACCGCGCTTCCAGGCCGAGGCGCTGGCAGGTGCCGAGGGTCCGGTAGAGCGTGGTGTTGCACAGGAACGTGCCGGCGGTATCCGAGGTGCGGGCCGGGATGCCCTTGCCGCGCAAGGCGGCAACGATCCTGGCGACCGGCAAGGTGGCGGCGCGGCCATCGGGGCCGCCGGGCTCGATCGGCGTATCGAGCGGGCGCTGGCCGTCATTGTCGGCAATCTCGAAACTGGCGCGGTTGACGGCGATCCGCTCGAGGCGGATGACCGCTTCGCCCGGCCACAAGCCGAGCGACACGATCACCGCCGGCTTATGTGTGGCGATTGCCTCTTCCAACGGCTTCTTCGCAGCGTCAAAGGAGACCGGCAGCAGCAGGCCACGGACCGTGGCATCGCCGATCTTGGTTCCATCGAGCGCCCGGACGATCTCGGCCGAGGGGTTGAGCGGCCTGCCGCCATAGGGTTGGAAGCCGGTCAGGAGGATTTCGTGCATGATCTCACCCTTCACTCGCTGTCGTCACGGCCCGGCCCTGCGTCTTATTCTGGCCCCGGCGTCCCAGCACCACCAGGGCGAGGATGAGGAGCAGGGTCACCGCGATGATGAGGCTCATCAAAGCATACATATTGGGCGTCAGGCCGACCTGCTGGTAGCGCGACCAGACGAAGGTCTGCACCGTATTGTTGCCGCCTTGCACGATGGCGGTTCGCACCGTCTCGTTGAACGACAGGATGATCGAGAAGATCGCCGCCCCGCTGATGCCGGGCGCGATCTGCGGCAGTTCGATATCCCAGAAGGCCTGCAAGCGGTTGGAGCCGCTGGTATAGGCCGCTTCCAGATAGATCGTATCGAAACCCGACATCACCGTCAGGATGATCAGGAAGGCGAAGGGCAGGGCCCAAAGAATTTGCACCACCGCCATGGTGAAGAGCGAAGGCGGGATCGCGGTCAGCTTGAAGAACAAGCTGGTGGAAACCCCCATGCTGGCGCCGGGGATGAAGAGCGGCAGCAGGATCACGGTGATGATCAGCCGGGGAATGCCGAAGGCGCGGACCGCCTGGGCGGCGGCGAGGCCCAGCAGTGGTGCGGCGATGCCGACGATGATCGCGCGAATGACGGAATTAAGAAGAGCGCCCATCAGCACCTGGTCGCCGGCGATGGCGCCGAAGCTGGTGACATTCAGCGTGCCGGTGGCCGGGTCCTGCAAGGCGAGCAGGACCGGCGGCACCAGCGGCGCATAGAGGAAGACCAGGATTCCGATCAGGAAGAGCCAGACGAGACTGCGTCCGGGAGGTGTCCTGCGTCCAGAGGATGTCATGCGGGATGCCATGGTCACCGTCCCAGCATCTTGCCGAGGAAAAGCCGCAGGTCGAAGACACGCAGCCAGAGGGTCAGCATCAGCAGCATGCAGCCGACCACGACCGAGGACATGGCGGCCGCCATCGGATAATTCAGCACGTCAAGCGAGCTGGTGATGGCATTGCCCATGAGCTGGTAGCCGACGCCACCCAGGATCTGCGAGACGGCGACCTCGCCGAACGAACCGACGAAGCCGAAGATCGCCGCGGCTGAGACGCCCGGCAAGGAGAGCGGCAGGACCACGCGCAGGAAGGTGCCGAGCGGCGGCTCGCCCAGCATCCAGCTTGCCTCGATCAGCCGCCGGTCGATGGCGCTGAGGGACAGCCAGATGGGATAGACCATGAAGGGCATGTAAGCGGCGACGAGGCCGAGATAGACCGCGAAATCGCTGAACAGCAGCCAGTCCACCGGTGCCGCCGTCAGCCCGAGGACCTGCAACAGCCCGTTGACCGGACCCGTCCGCCCCAGCAGATAGGCCCAGGCGAAGGTCCGGATGACGTAATTCACCAGGAAGGGCACCGACAGCAGGAAAAGGAAGATGCGGGTGCGCTGCGGTGCCAGTTTGAAGGTCGCCAGATAAGCCGCCGGATAGGCGATCGCCAGCATGATGATGGTCGCGCTGGCCGCCATCCAGAAGCTGCGTTCGAGGACGGTGAAACGTGCGCCGTCGAAGAACAGGGCATATGAAGCCAGGGTGAAGCCCGGCTTCATGCCGATCATCTGCCGCTCCCAGAAGCTGACCATCAAGGTCAGCGCCAGGGGAGCGATAATGGCGATGGCGCAGATCAGGACGGGCCCGCCAAGCAGCGCGACCGTGCCGGCATCGCGGCGCTTCAGAGCAATGCTCATGAGACCCGTCCCAGACCCGTGCTTAGGCAGCTTTGAAACGCTGCCACTGTTCTTCGTAGGTTTCGATATTGGTCGGCCAGCGGGCCTGCCAGGTGCCGCCGGATTCGAACTTCTTCTTCACCCCGGCATCGATCTCGGCAATCTTCTGCGCCGTCGCCTTGTCGAATTTGGATGACTGCGCCGCATAGGCCGGCGCACCGGGATTGGTCATATAGCCGCGCAGATTGGTGATGACCGCGCCATATTCGGGGCTCAGCATGTAATCGAGCAGCTGATAGGAGGCCTCGATCTTTTCCGGCGAGCGGTCGCCGGCGACGAGATAGGCCGCCATCGCCCAGAGCAGATAGCCTTCCTTGGGGGCTGCATAGACCGCATTGACGCCCTTCGCCTTGGCGGCGAAGACCATCGGCTCCCAGCAATCCAGCACATAGACTTCCTGGTTCACCAGCAGGTTGACGGCCTGTTCGAAGCTGGACCAGACGACGCGGAACTGGCCTTCCTTCTTTTTCTGGATCAGGAAATCGACCACCTTGGTGATCTCATCCGGTGTCATGTCGGCCGGGTCCTTGATCTCGGCGAGGCCGGCGGATTTCATATAGAGCGCGGTCTTCTGGCCGCAGGTGGTGTAGTTGTCCTCGATCGCCACATAGCCCTTGAATTTCGGATCGAACAACGCGGCATAGGAATCGAGCGTGCCGCCGGTCTTCTCCGGCAGATAGGCGAAGGCATCGCCCTGCAGCACGGTGGGGACGCCATAGACCTTGCCGTCATAGCCGATGAAGTCGAAGCCCTTCGATCCCGGCTTGAGATAGGACGAGATATAGGTGTTGCCCTGCCAGTTCTTCAGCCCGGTGACATCGATCGGCAGGATGAGCTTGTTTTCGACCAGCGGCTTCTGCATGCCGCCGACGATGTTGATGATGTCATAGGTCTGCTGGCCGCCGCCGGCGAGCAACTGGTTCAGCACGGCCGAGGGGCCGTTGCCGATTGCCACGACATTGACCTTGTTGCCGGTGGCCTTGGTGTAGTCCGACCAGTCGCCGGGATCACCGACGCCGATATCCGCCAATGTCACCGTCTGGCCGGCGGCGAGGGCGGCACCCGGCCGCAATGCCAGCGCGCCCATGCCCATCGCGCCGAGGCCGGCGGCAGCACCGGCTAAAAGGCTGCGGCGGTTAAATTGAATCGAGTCTGCGGTCATTTTCTTTACCTCCCCTCCCATACGGTCCGCAGCGGACCGTTAACGATGTTGGCAAAATATCGATAATTTGTCGAGGAATTACTATAAAGAGTAATCATCGGCAGCAAGAGGCCCTGCCGATAGCCGCAAAGGTCTGGTGACGCTGCCTTCTCCCTTCCGGTCCGGTCGCCGCCTGGTCCTAGAGGGAGGCCGCCGAACGCGATCCCTGATCGTAATAGCCGGACAGGGTCCGCATCTGGCTGGCGATGCGCGACAGGGTCGCTTCATCGAGGCCCAGCGAAATGACCGGCTCGACGAGCAGCGCCTCGCGAATCTCCTTGTATTGTTCGCAGGCCTTGGCGCCCGCCGCCGTCATGGCGATCATCTTCTCCTTGCCTTGCTTATGGCTGCTGATCAGCTTCTGCCGCTCCAGCTTCTTCACCGAATAGCTGACCACATGGGTGTCCTCGATATTGAGGACGAGGCAGATATCGGCCAGCCGCTTCGGCTTCGAGCGATGCTGCACCGAATGCAGCACCAGGACATCGATGGGGGAAAGGTCCGGATAGCCGGCGGCGGCCATGCAGCGCACCATCCAGCGCTGGAAGGCATGCGAGATCAGGATCAGGCCGAATTCGAATTCGGAGAGGACCGGCAGGGCGCCGCTGGCCAGGAAGGACGACGAAACAATGGGGCCCATCGAGGTTGTTTTGTGCGGGGAGGTCGTTTTCTGGGGGGAGCTCGGTTTTTTTGACACGGCTTGGTCTCCGATAACTTTGGTTAAGCGCCGCCCGGCCTGCCGGGTTGACAAAACGATGACATTTTATCGATAACTTATCTGTATTCCGAAGCTGGCGACATTATCGAGGCATATCATGAAATCGGGCAAATGGGACTTCTGGATCGACCGTGGCGGCACTTTTACAGATATCATTGCCCGCCTCCCGGACGGAACCCTGCGCGCCCATAAGGTATTGTCGCAGAACCCGGAGGCCTATCGCGATGCCGCGATCCAGGGAATCCGCGAATTGATGGGTCTCCCAACCGGCGCGCCGATTCCCGCACGCGACATCGCCACCATCAAGATGGGCACGACCGTCGCCACCAATGCACTGCTGGAACGCAAGGGCGACCGGACGCTGCTGGTGATCACCCGCGGCTTCCGCGATGCGCTGGAGATCGGCTACCAGGCGCGGCCGGATATCTTCGCCAAGAACATCGTCAAGCCGAGCCAGCTCTATGAGCAGGTGCTCGAAGTGGGGGAGCGCATCCGGGCCGATGGCTCGGTGGAAGCGGCGCCCGATGCGGCTGCCATCCGCCGCGACCTGGAAGCGGCCTTCGCGACCGGCATCCGCGCCTGCGCCATCGTCTTCATGCATGCCTATCGCCATCCCCAGCATGAGCGGCTGGTTGCCGATATCGCCCGGCAGGTCGGCTTCACCCAGGTTTCCGTCTCGCATGAGGTCAGCCCGCTGATCAAGCTGGTCGGGCGTGGCGATACCACCGTGGTCGATGCCTATCTCTCGCCGGTCCTACGCCGCTATGTCGACCAGGTCGCCTCGGAGCTGGATGGCGGCGGCCAGAAGAGTGACGGCAAGGACGAGCATGCGCGGCTGATGTTCATGATGTCATCGGGCGGCCTGGCCGATGCCGATCTGGTGCAGGGACGCGATGCCATTCTCTCCGGCCCGGCCGGCGGTGTCGTCGGCTGCGTGGAAACCGCGCGGATCGCCGGTTTTGACAAGGTGATCGGCTTCGATATGGGCGGCACCTCCACCGACGTCTCGCATTTCAGCGGCGAATATGAGCGCACGCTGGAGACCGAAGTGGCCGGCGTTCGCATGCGAGCACCGATGATGTTGATCCACACCGTGGCGGCGGGTGGCGGATCGATCCTGCAATTCGACGGTTCGCGCTTCCAGGTGGGGCCGGAATCGGCTGGCGCCAATCCGGGGCCTTGCTGCTACCGGCGCGGCGGGCCGCTGGCCGTCACCGATGCCAATGTCATGACCGGCAAGCTCGACCCGCGTTTCTTCCCCGCGATTTTCGGTCCCGGCCGCAACCAGCCGCTGGATGTCGCGGCAGTGCGCGCGGCCTTCACCGAACTGGCTGAAAAGGTTGGCAGTGGGCATTCGCCGGAAGCGGTGGCCGACGGCTTCATCCGCATCGCCGTCGCGAACATGGCCAATGCCATCAAGAAGATCTCCGTCCAGCGCGGTTATGACACGGCGGAATATGCGCTGCAGACCTTCGGCGGGGCGGGTGGGCAGCATGCTTGCCTGGTGGCTGATGCGCTCGGCATGAAGACGATTCTCATCCACCCCTTCTCGGGCCTGCTTTCCGCCTATGGCATGGGGCTGGCCGATATTCGGGCGACGCGACAGCGGACGGTGGAAATGCCGCTGGAGGCGGCGGGGCTGGCGAGCGCGCAGAAGATCCTCGACGGCCTGACCGGTGATGTGCGCGACGAGCTGATCCGTCAGGCGGTTGAGGAAGCCGATATCGGCTATCGCCGCCGCGCCCATATCCGCTATGCCGGCACCGATACCTCGCTGGATGTCGAATTCGGCGATATTGCCGCGATGACCGCCAGTTTCGAGGCTGCGCATCTCGCACGCTTCGGTTTCATCGACGAGACGCGACGCCTCAGCATCGAGGCGGTTTCGGTCGAGGCGATCGGCGGCGGGGCGCCGGCCGAGGAACCTGAACTGCCGCTGTCGCGCGCGGCGGCAAAGCCGGTCGCCGAGACGCGCTTCTTCTCGCAAGGCGTCTGGCATGAGGCGGCGATCTATCTGCGCGACACATTGCTTCCCGGCGCGCGTCTCGCCGGCCCGGCGCTGCTGATCGAGCCGCATCAGACCATCGTCATCGAAGCCGGCTGGGATGCCGAGATCACGGCGAAGAACCATGTGGTGCTGAACCGCATCGCCGCGGCGCAGGTCGCGCCCAGGATCGGCACCCGGGCCGATCCGGTGATGCTGGAGGTTTTCAACAACCTCTTCATGTCGATTGCCGAACAGATGGGATTGACCCTGCAGAACACGGCCTATTCGGTGAACATCAAGGAAAGGCTGGATTTCTCCTGTGCGATCTTCGATGCCGATGGCCGCCTGGTGGCGAATGCGCCGCATATGCCGGTGCATCTGGGATCGATGGACCGCTCGGTCGAAAGCGTGATCCAGGCGCATGAAGGCAATATCCATCCCGGCGATGTCTATGTGATCAATGCGCCCTATAACGGCGGCACGCATCTGCCGGATATTACGGTGGTGACGCCGCTGTTCGATGCGGCGGGCAAAAAGATCCTGTTCTTCGTCGCCTCGCGCGGCCATCACGCCGATATCGGCGGTGTCGCACCGGGATCGATGTCGCCGGAAGCCACCACCATCGAGGAAGAGGGCGTCTATATCGACAATTTCAAGATGGTGGATCGCGGCCGCTTCCTGGAAAAGGAACTGACGCAGTTGCTGACCGGCGCCAGATATCCGGTGCGGAATGTGGTGCAGAACATCAACGATCTGAAGGCGCAGATCGCCGCCAATGAGAAGGGCATCGCCGAACTGCGCCGCATGGCGGCTCATTTCGGCATCGATGTCGTGCATGCCTATATGGGCCATGTGCAGGACAATGCCGATGAAAGCGTGCGGCGGACGATCTCCAGCCTGTCGGATTCATTCTTCGAATACGAGATGGATCAGGGCTGTGTCATCCGGGTGAAGATCAGCGTCGATCACGCGAAACGCGAAGCGACGGTGGACTTCACCGGTACCTCGCCGCAGCGGAACGACAATTTCAACGCGCCGGAACCGGTGGCGCGCGCCGCCGTGATGTATGTCTTCCGCGTCATGGTGGATGCCAATATTCCGATGAATGCCGGCTGTTTGCGCTCGATCAACCTGATCATTCCGAAAGGCTCGATGCTCTCGCCGCAATATCCCGCCGCCGTGGTGGCGGGCAATGTGGAGGTGAGCCAGGCGGTGACCAATTGCCTGTTCGGCGCATTGGGCGGCCTGTCGGCGACGCAAGGCACGATGAACAATCTCACCTTCGGCAACGATAAATATCAGTATTACGAGACGATCTGCTCCGGCGCGCCGGCCGGCGACGGGTTCGACGGCGCCCATGCGGTGCAATGCCATATGACGAATTCGCGGCTGACCGATCCGGAAATCCTCGAATTGCGGTTCCCGGTAGTGCTGGAGGATTTCCATATCCGCGCCAATTCTGGCGGTCGCGGCCGCTGGCGCGCCGGTGACGGCACTGCGCGCACCATCCGTTTCCTGGAGCCGATGAGCTGCGCGATCCTGTCGGGCCATCGCCGGGTACGGCCGTTCGGCCTGGCGGGCGGCGAAGCGGGGCAGCTCGGCGAGAACATCGTCCGGCGCAAGGATGGCCGTCTCGAATACCTGCTGGGCGCCGACCAGACCTTCATCGAAGCCGGCGAGGCGATCATCGTGCGCACCCCGACCGGCGGCGGCTACGGCGCAAGCTCGGAATAAGCTGGCGGCGGTCGTCAGTCGCTGCCGTGGACCCTCGGACTTGATCCGAGGGTCCATTAGCCAGCAATCCCGCCAGCCCTGTCAGCAATGTTGCCGGCGGCACGATTCTTTTATGTTCATTAAATTTCTTTTCGGCTATGCCTATGCTGACCGTGCGACGCAGCGAAGACTGGAAAACGGCGGCCAAAGCGGCAGGGGATGCGGCGCAAGGGCGATGAGTGCAGGGGAGATGCCATCTGGCGGCTAGGTTCCCGCTGCCCGCTTCTTTGCCGGTGTCCCGGAACGTTCTCGGAAAGGAAGAGTAAGTGACCACCTTTACCACGCGCCCCGAGATATTGGGCACTTTCGGCGTCGTCACCTCGACGCATTGGATCGCCTCGGCGGTCGGCATGCGGATACTGGAACGCGGCGGCAATGCCTTCGACGCGGCGGTGGCGACGGGCTTTGCGCTGCAGGTGGTCGAGCCGCATCTGAACGGCGCCGGTGGCGATATGCCGGCGATCATCTATTCGAAGAAGAAGGACAAGGTCGAGGTCATCTGCGGCCAGGGACCGACACCCGCCAAGGCGACCATTGCGCATTACAAAGGCGAGGGACTGAAGATCATCCCCGGCGACGGCTTGCTGGCGACGGTCATTCCCGGCGCTTTCGACGGCTGGATGCTGATGCTGCGCGATTACGGCACGATGTCGGTGCGCGATGTGCTGGAACCGGCGATCTATTACGCCGAGCACGGCCATCCGGTCCTGCCGGCGGTGTCGAACACCATCAAGAACATGGGCGCGTTCTTCGAGAAGGAATGGCCGACCTCCTTCGCAACCTGGCTGCCGGGCGGCCAGGCGCCGGAGCCGCATGCGAATTTCAAGAATCCCGCTTTGGCGGAAACCTGGAAGCGGGTGATCGCTGAGGCGGAGAGCCGGAAGAACCGGGAAGATCAGGTCGAAGCGGCGCGCGACGCCTTCTATCGCGGCTTCATCGCCGAGAAGATCGCCGATTATCTCAAGACGGCGGAGGTGATGGATGAAAGCGGCGGCCGTCACAAGGCCGTGCTCAGCGCCGAGGATATGGCAAGCTGGCGGGCCACGATCGAAGAGCCTCTGACTTATGACTATCACGGCTGGACGGTCGCCAAGACCCAGCCCTGGAGCCAGGGCCTGGTGCTGCTGCAATCGCTGGCCTTGCTGAAAGGCATCGATCTCGGCGCGATGGATCCCAACGGCGCCGACTTCGTGCATACGGTGATCGAGGCGATGAAGCTCGCTTATGCCGATCGCGAGGTCTATTACGGCGATCCCGCTTTCAGCAATGTGCCGGTGCGGGACCTGCTCTCCGACAGCTATAACGCCGAGCGCCGCAAGCTGATCGCAGACCGGCCCTCGCTGGAGTTGCGGGCCGGCAAGCTGCCGGGCTTCGAGGCGCAGCACGGGCTGACGGCACAGGTGCTGGCCAGCATCGAGCCCGCCCAGGGACCGGTCTATGAACCGACCATGGCGCATCTTGCCGAGAAGAAGGGCGATACGGTTCATATCGACGTCATCGACCGCGAGGGCAATATGGTGTCGACCACGCCTTCGGGTGGCTGGCTGCAATCCTCGCCGACCATTCCGGGCCTCGGCTTCCAGCTCAATTCGCGGGCGCAGATGTTCTGGCTGGCCGAAGGTCTGCCGACCTCGCTTGCGCCGCGCAAGCGGCCGCGCACCACCTTGACGCCGTCACTGGCGCTTCATGAAGGACGCCCGACTCTGGCTTTCGGCACGCCGGGCGGCGACCAGCAGGATCAATGGCAGTTGATCTTCTTCCTGCGCTACGTCCATCACAAGATGAACCTGCAAGAAGCAATAGAGGCGCCGCTGTTCCATTCGATGCATTTCCCCAGCAGCTTCTTCCCGCGCACCGCTGAGCCGGGGCATATGACCATCGAAGCCAGTATCGGCGAGGAGGTGGTGAATGCCTTGCGCAAGCGCGGGCATGAGCTCACCGTCACCGATCCCTGGACGGTCGGCCGCCTGACGGCAGCCCGGCGCGATGCCGACGGCTTGCTGCGCGCGGCGGCGACGCCACGGCTGATGCAGGCTTACGCCATCGGGCGGTAAGAGACGGGCGCCGCATATTCACGGCTGTCGGGTTAGGACATTGCCCTAACCGGACAACAGTGCCGCATATCCGGCGGTCTGTTGGCTTCAGGGTTTCGACAATTTGCGGCTATGAGCGTCGATGGCGTCGAGCGCCGCTGTCGATTGATCGAACCAGTGCCGGTCCTTGAAAAAGGCGCGGCCGCATTCGTTGAGGCCGCCCGGCGTTTCATAGTCGCGCGGATCGATTTCCTCGCCGGCATGGGCGGCAGCGAGGCCGATCTCGCCCAATCCGGCAAACATCGAGCGCACATAGAGCGCCGCCTGGTGCGGCGGCAGGCCGCTTTTTTCGAGCCAGGCGGCGGCCGTGTTCTGTAACTGGAAATGCGACGACATCAAACCGCTGACGACGCCGGTCGCGGCGAGATCGCTTTCCTTGTCGACGACGATCAGGTCACCCAACTGGCCGAACAGGTCTTCCACCACCGGCTCGGCCGGGGTCATGACGATGGGGCCGCGGCGATAGCGGATGCCGGGCAGGGGAATGACGCGGGCCAAGCGCGTGTCCGCCGGGAGCAGGTCGCGGATGCGCGCCAGGGGCGTGCCGGCAAGGAAGGTCACGATGGTCTGCTCGCGACGAAATGGCAGGCCGGCGAGGAGATCGATCTGCTGCGGCCGGATGGCGAGGAAGACGACATCGCTGGCGACGACGACGGCCTCGTTGCTGTCTTCGCGATGCACGTTGACATAGGCATCGGCCAATTTGCGCGAACGGTCTTCCGAGCGCGGCGAGAGATGGAATTGGTATCGCCCGCCACGGGCGTGTTGTGATTCGGCCTGTTGCAGGCCCCGTATCACCGCTTCGGCCAGAACGCCGATGCCAAGGAAGCCCAGACGCTGCATGTTATCGCCCCGCTTATCGCCCCGGTTATCGCCCCGTCCGCCTGGCCGGTTTTCCGGTTGCATTGCCGGCGGGAGCGGCATTGATGGCATGGGGCGCGCCGCGATGTTCCTTGAGGAAATCGGTCAGCGAGCGGCTGGCGCCGAGGATATGGCGCCGGGTGAGTTCCGCCGCCAGATCGGCATCGCGTGCGACGCAGGCTTTGAGAATCGCCCGGTGTTCCTTGTTGGCGCGCTCCAGCCCGTTGGTGATGGTCAATTGGACGCGTTGATAGCGTTCGATGCGCCCGAGCGCGCCATTGACGATCTGCAGGTAATAGGGGCGGCCGCATTCCTGATAGAGCGAGTAATGGAACAGCCGGTTGAGATCGCCCCATTTCGACGGTTCGGTGGAGGCGCTGAAGGCGTCGCAATAGGAGGTGGCGAGTTTCAGCGCATCATCGGAAATGTTGCAGACGGAACGGTGGATCACTTCCGATTCGACCAAAGCGCGGAATTCGAAGATCTCCTGGATCTCCTCGATCGACAAAGCGGCGACCACCGCGCCGCGATAACGCTGGGTGGTGACCAGGCCTTGTTCCTCCAGGCGAGTGAGGGCCTCACGCACCGGAATGCGGCTGGTATTGAACATCCGGGCGATGTGATCCTGGCGCAGCACCTCGCCCTCGTTCAGGCTGCCATCGGTGATGGCGGTGCGCAGCGCATCAAAAATGACGTCGGAGGCCGATGCCATCTGGCCAATGTCGGTTGCCTTGACCTTCACCAATTTATTCCTTTCGAAACCAGTCCGATCCCGGAGGCCTGATTCTCCGGAAGCTCCAATCACAGGGCTTGTCGCTGTATCAGAGCCTTCACTGCGTCAGCAAGATGCATGCGCGCGCTTCCGACTCCTATGCGCTCGGATATCGTAAATTAGATATTGTAAATTGGATCCAATTTATGCAAGTCTTCCGTCAATCAAGCCCAGAAGAGCTTGACGAGGAGAAAAAGACAGAAAGGGGATCCGCTAAAATGATTATGAGATTTGGCATCCTGGCGGCGGCGCTGACCGTTGCCTTCGCCTTGCCGGCGCATGCCGACAAGCTTGATGACATCATCGCTTCCGGGAAATTGCGCTGCGCGGTGACGCTCGATTTTCCGCCCATGGGGTCGCGCGACGAAAACAACAATCCGATCGGTTTCGACGTCGATACCTGCAACGATCTCGCCAAGGCGCTGGGCGTGACCGCCGAGATCGTCGAAACGCCGTTCCCGGACCGTATTCCTGCCCTGGTCTCGGGCCGCGCGGATATCGGTGTCGCTTCGACCTCGAACACGCTGGAGCGCGCCAAGACGATCGGCTTCTCGATTCCCTATTTCGCCTTCAAGGACGTGGTGCTGACCCGCAAGGGCCTGAACCTCAATACCTATGACAGCCTGAAAGGCCATGCCGTCGGTTCGACCGCCGGCACCTTCGAAGCGCTGGCGCTGGAAAAGGACGTGAAGGCGTGGAATGCGTCCGGCGGTTCCTTCCGCGGCTTCCAGACCCAGGCCGATGTCTTCCTGGCGCTCAGCCAGGGCCAGATCGATGCGACGGCGGTAACCTCGACGGTCGCTTCCTCGGTGGTGAAGTCGGGCAAGTTCCCGAACCTGGAAATCACCGGCGATGCGCCGTATCTGACGGATTATGTCTGCCTGATCGCTTTGCGCCAGGACCAGGGCGTCATCAACTATCTCAATCTCTTCATCAACCATCAGGTCAGTACCGGCCGCTACAAAGAGCTGTACGACAAATGGGTCGGCAACGGCACGCCGCCGGACCTGACGGTTCCGGGCGTCTATTACTGACCCCGGCTTAGCGATACATGGCCGCAGCCCGCTGAACCGGTGTCCTCCCCGGCGGTGCTGCGGCCACACATCGATTTAGCCTTCGCCAACCGGGGCCTTCCAAAGTTACGGGAGACTTCCATGAGCAAGCGATCCTGATCATGTTCAGCTATACGTTCCATTGGCGTGCGGCGTTCCAGGCCTTGCCACAGATGCTGGCCGGCGCGGTTGTGACGCTGGAGATCGCCGTCCTGTCGATGATCATCGGAATTGTCTGCGGCATTTTCCTGGCGCTGGCCAGCGGATCGCACAGCAAGATCCTGCGCGGTGCGGCAGCGGTGTGGATCGAGACCGCCCGCAACACCCCGGCGCTGCTGCAGATCTACATGGCCTATTTCGGCCTCGGTTCGCTCGGCATTCATATCAATTCCTTCGCCGCCTTGCTGGCGGGCATCGCTTTCAACAATGCGGGATATCTGGCGGAGACCTTCCGCGGGGGCCTGCGCGGCGTGCCGGAAACGCAGGCCCGCGCCGCCCGGTCGCTCGGCATGACGGCGCCGCAGGCTTTCCGCATCATCGTCCTGCCGCAGATGATGCGCATCGTCTTCTATCCGCTGACCAACCAGATGGTCTGGGCGGTGCTGATGACCTCGCTCGGCGTCATCGTCGGCCTCGATAACGATCTGACGGGCGTCACCCAGAACCTGAACGTCCTGACCTTCCGTACCTTCGAATTCTTCACCATCGCGGCGGGATTCTATTACGTGATCGCGAAAATCATCACCTTATCGGCCCGCGCCTTGGGCTGGCGGCTGTTCCGGTATTGAGGGCGGGGCGATGTTCTCAACCTCGATGAGCTGGCACGATCTCGGTTTTGTCCTGCAAGGAGCGGGCGTCACCCTGGCCGTCACCTTCTGGGCTATTCTGCTCGGCACGGTGCTGGGCATGCTGTTCGGCCTGATCCGCGCCGTCTCGCCCTGGTGGATCGCGGCGCCGCTTGGCGTCGTGCTCGACGTGCCGCGCTCGGTGCCGCTGCTCATTCAGCTCGTCATCATCAATTCCTTCAAGTCGATCATCGGCGTGAATGCCTCGCCCTTCGTCGTTTCCTGCGTCGTGCTGGGGATCTATGCCTCGGCCTATTGCTCGGAAATCGTGCGCGGCGGCATCCTCGCCGTGCCGACGACGACGCGCCGGGCCGCGCGCTCGCTCGGCATGACCTATTGGCAGGATCTGAAGGAGATCGTCTTCCCGATGGCGCTCAGAGTCATGCTGCCGAGCTGGATCGGCCTGACTTTGGGTGTCATGAAGGACACCGCCTTGGTGCTGTGGATCGGCATCATCGAATTGCTGCGCGCCTCGCAGATCATCGTCACCAGGATCCAGGAGCCGCTTTTCGTGCTGACCGTGGCCGGCCTGATCTATTTCGCGATGAGTTTTCCGATCGCCCGCCTCGGCGCGTGGCTCGAGAAGAGATGGCAGGAAAATGATTGAAATCCAAGATATCCATAAATCCTTCGGCTCCCTCGAGGTTCTCAAGGGCGTCAGCCTGAATGTCGAGAAGGGCGAAGTCGTTTCGGTGATCGGCGGCTCCGGTTCGGGCAAATCGACCATGCTGATGTGCATCAACGGCCTGGAAAAGATCCAGCGCGGCCGCATCCTGGTCGACGGCACGGATGTGCATGCCCGCAATACCGATCTCAACAAGCTGCGCCGCAAGATCGGCATCGTCTTCCAGCAGTGGAACGCTTTTCCCCATCTGACGGTGTTGGAGAATGTCATGCTGGCGCCGCGCAAGGTGCTGGGCAGGAGCCGGCAGGATGCCGAGGCGGTGGCGGTGCAGCGGCTGACCGATGTCGGCCTCGCCGAGAAGCTCAAGGTCTATCCGTCCAAGCTGTCCGGCGGGCAGCAGCAGCGCATGGCCATTGCCCGCGCCTTGGCGATGGAGCCGGACTATATGCTGTTCGACGAGGTTACCTCGGCGCTCGATCCGCAACTGGTGGGCGAGGTTCTCGATACCCTGCGCATGCTCTCGAGCAAGGGCATGACGATGATCGTCGTTACCCATGAAATCGCCTTCGCGCGCGAGGTTTCCGACCGTGTGGCCTTCTTCCATCAGGGCCGGATCCATGAAATCGGTTCGCCGGAACACGTCATCGGCAATCCGCAGCAGCCGGAAACCATCGCGTTTCTCAAATCCGTTCTATGACCTTCCGGCCCTGCCGGACAAATTTATCAGGAGACGACAATGTGGAAAGGCGTGATGCCTGCCGTGACAACCAAGTTCAAGGAGGACGGCTCGCTTGATCATGACGAGATGCGCCGCAGCTTCGGCATCCAGATCGATGCCGGCTGCGATGGGCTGATCGTCTGCGGCTCGCTGGGCGAAGGATCGATGCTGTCGCAGGAGGAGCGCCTGGCGGTTCTCACCACGGCGCGCGCGGTCGCCGGCAAGCGCCCGGTCCTGATGACCGTCGCCGAAGCGGGGACGCGCGAAGCCTGCGCCATCGGCAAGAAAGCGGCCAAGGCCGGCGCCGACGGCCTGATGATCGTGCCGAGCCCGATCTATCATACCGACCGCCGGGAAACCGTCGCGACGATGAGCGCCATCGCCCAGGCGGCAGACCTGCCGATCATGATCTATTCGAACCGTGTCGCCTACCGGGTCGATGTGACGCCGGATGTGATGGAAGAACTGGCGCGCGACCAGCGTTTTGTCGCGATCAAGGAATCATCGGACGATATCCGCCGCACGACGGAAATCTTCAATCGCCTGGGCGACCGCTATGATGTCTTCACCGGCGTCGATAACCTGGCCTTCGAAGCCCTGGCGGTCGGCGCGGTCGGCTGGTTTGCCGGCTTGTGCTGTGCGTTCCCGGCGGAAACCGTGGCGATCTACCGATTGATGAAGGCCGGGCGTCATGACGACGCGCTGCGCATCTATCGCTGGTTCCGCCCGCTGCTCGATCTCGATGTCAGCACCTATCTGGTGCAGAATATCAAGCTCGCCGAAGCGGTGGCGCAGAACTCGCCCGATCACGTCCGCATGCCGCGCCTGCCGCATGCCGGTGAGACGCGGGCCCGCATCGAGCGCCTGGTGCGCGACGCCATTGCCAACCGGCCAGCGATTCCAAAGCTGGGCTAAGACCGTTATCCAGTCTCGCCCGAGGCTAACAACAAACAAGATTGTCATCCCGGATCAAGTCCGGGGTGACAATCGAGTGTGCCGATGGGCACCTTGCGAGGCCGGAAACATCGCCAAAAAAGCGCCAGTCCTGTGCGCTAGTGGAGAGATCCCATGAAAATCACCGCCATCAAAGCCTATCAGGTCGATCTGCCGCTCAAGGAAGGGCGTTATAGCTGGTCGAACGGCAACTTCGTCGACGTCTTCGATTCGACCGTTGTCGCGATCGAGACCGATGCCGGCATCACCGGCTATGCCGAATGCTGTCCGCTGGGCTCGGCCTATCTGCCGGCCTATGCCCATGGCGTGCGCGCCGGGTTGCAGGAGATCGGCCCCAAGGTGATCGGCCTCGATCCCACCAATCTCGGCGAGCTGAACCGGGTGATGGATGCGGTGCTGCGCGGCCATCCCTATGTCAAGGCGGCGATCGACATTGCCTGCTGGGACATTCTCGGCAAGGTCTGCAACATGCCGGTCTATAAGCTGCTGGGCGGTGCGGCGCAGGAAAAAGTGGCGCTCTACCGGGCGATCTCGCAGGAGGCGCCGGAGATCATGGCGCGCAAGATCGATGGCTATCGTGCCGAAGGCTATCACAAGTTCCAGCTCAAGGTCGGCGGCAATGCCGATACCGATATCGAGCGCATCCACACGACCCGCGCCGCGCTGAAGCCCGGCGATATCCTGGTGGCCGATGCCAATACCGGCTGGACGCGGCATGAGGCGGCGCGCATCGTCGCCGCCGTCGCCTCGGTCGATGTCTATATCGAACAGCCTTGCCCGAGCTATGAAGAATGCGTCTCGGTACGTCGTCGCACCGCGCGGCCTTTCGTGCTGGACGAGGTGATCACCGGCACCGATACGCTGATGCGCGGCATCGCCGAGGATGCGATGGACGTGATCAACCTGAAGATCTCGAAGGTCGGCGGGCTCACCAAGGCGCGGCTGATGCGCGATCTCTGCGTTGCGTCGGGCATTCCGATGACCATCGAGGATGCCTGGGGCGGCGATATCGTCACCGCCGCCATCGCCCATCTCGCGCGCTCGACGCCGGAGGAATTTTGTTTCTCCGCCACCGATTTCAACAGCTATGGTACGGTCGACATCGCCGATGGGGCGCCGCGCCGCGTCAATGGCTTCATGACGGCCTCGGACGAGCCGGGACTGGGCGTGAAGCCGCGCTTCGACGTGCTTGGCAAGCCCGTTGTCGCCATGAGCGCCTGAACCGGTGGCGCCTGAACCGGATCGATTGGAGGGTTGAATCATGAATACGTCCAAGGTCGTTCATGTCGTGAGCTGCCATGCGGAAGGCGAGGTCGGCGATGTCATCGTCGGCGGTGTCGCGCCGCCGCCGGGCGACACGATCTGGGAGCAGTCGCGCTTCATCGCCCGGGACGAGACCCTGCGCAATTTCGTGCTCAACGAGCCGCGCGGCGGTGTCTTCCGCCATGTGAACCTGTTGGTGCCGCCGAAGGACCCCCGCGCCCAGATGGGCTGGATCGTCATGGAGCCGGCTGATACGCCGCCGATGTCGGGATCGAATTCGATCTGTGTCTCCACTGTGCTGCTCGATAGCGGCATCATCCCGATGCAGGAGCCGGAAACCCGCCTGACGATCGAGGCGCCGGGCGGGTTGGTGGAGGTCGTCGCCACCTGCCGCAACGGCAAGGCCGAGAAGATCCGGGTGCAGAACCTGCCTTCCTTCGCCGACAAGCTCGACGCGCCGCTGGAGGTGGAGGGGCTCGGCACGCTGACGGTCGATACCGCTTATGGCGGCGACAGTTTCGTCATCGTCGATGCCCATGCCCTGGGTTTCTCGATCCGGCCGGACGAGGCCAAGGATATCGCGCAGCTCGGCATGCGCATCACCAAGGCCGCCAATGAGCAGCTCGGCTTCAATCATCCGACGCAAGACTGGAAACATATCTCCTTCTGCCAGATGGCGGCACCCCTGACCAAGGATGAGGGGATTGCGAGCGGCGCCAATGCGGTGGCGATCCGGCCGGGCAAGATCGACCGTTCGCCCTGCGGTACCGGCTGCTCGGCCCGGCTCGCCGTCTTGCATGCCAAGGGCATCCTGAAGGTCGGCGACCGCTTCATCGGCCGATCGATCATCAATTCGCGCTTCGATTGCGAGATCGTGCGGGAAACCAGGATCGGCGACAAGCCCGGCATCGTGCCGGCCTTGGCTGGGCGGGCCTGGATCACCGGCACGCATCAGCACATGCTGGAACCGACCGATCCCTGGCCGGGCGGCTATCGCCTGTCGGATACCTGGCCCGCCATGGCCGGCTGAGGCGCGATGATGAGTGAGACGGTAACGCTGACGCTGGACGAAGCCTATGCTTTGGCTTTCGACACCTTGAGCCATTGGGGTTTCTCGGCCGACCACGCCCATAGTATCGCCCGGGTGATCTGGGCCGGCCAGCGGGATGAATGCCATTCGCACGGCCTCTACCGCCTGCTGATGATCTCGGCCTCGATCAAGGCGGGCACGCCGATGGAACAACCCGTTGCCAAGCAGGCTGTGCCGGAAGTGGTCGATCACGCGCCCGGCATCGTCCGGGTCGATGCCAGGAACGGTTATTCGCTGCTGGCTTTCGAACGCGGCACGCCCTTGCTGCTGGAAAAGGCGCGCAAGCAGGGCATCGCCGCCATGGCGATCAATCACTGCTTTCATTTCTCCGCGCTTTGGCCCGAGGTCGAAGCCTTGGCGGAACAGGGTGTCGCGGCGCTCGCCATGTTGCCGAGCCATAACTGGGTGGCGCCGGCCGGCGGCAGCAAGCCGGTCTTCGGCACCAATCCGATCGGCTTTGCCTGGCCACGGCCGCAGCATCCCCCTTTCGTCTTCGATTTTGCCACCAGTGCGGTGGCGCGCGGCGAGATCGAGCTGCATCGTCGCGCCGGCAAGCCGCTCGGCGAGGGCTGGGCGGTGGATGCGGCGGGCCGGCCGACGACAGATCCGGCGGCGGCCTTGCAGGGCGCCATGCTGACCTTCGGCGGGCATAAGGGCTCGGCGCTCTCCGCCATGATCGAATTGCTCGCCGGGCCGCTGATCGGCGATCTCATGAGCATCGAATCGATGGCGTTTGATAACGGTGCCGCCGCCTCGCCCTATCACGGCGAGATCATCATCGCTTTCGATCCGACGGTCTTCACCGGTGCGGCGGCGGCACAGCATGCGCAGCGCGCGGAACTGCTGTTCGACGCCATCACCGGCCAGGGTGCGCGCCTGCCCTCGCAGCGCCGCTATGAAGCGCGGGCGCGAAGCCTCGCCAATGGCACGGTCACCATCCCGAAGAAGCTGCACGACGACATCCGGGCCTTGACCGCCGGCTAGTCTAGTTCGGTGACATGGCGTTGAACGCACGAATAAGATGCAAATGCTGCGCCTTCCGCCATATCACCTGATGCCTTACGTCTCTGATGGCTCCCGAACCGGAGCTGTCAGAGACGGAGTTCAAGTTGAAAACCATCACCGAAACCCGAGCGACCTCGCCCCGCTGGGACCGGACCAGGTGGGATCGGACCAGGTGGGCGCTTGCCGCCCTGTCGCTGTCGATGCTGATGCCCTCGCTGGACACCAGCATCGCCAATGTCGCTTTGCCAAGCCTGGCGCAAAGCTTCGATGCCTCCTTCCAGGATGTGCAGTGGATCGTCCTGTCCTATCTGCTCGCCATCACGGCGCTGATTGTCGGCGCCGGCCGGCTCGGCGATATCATCGGCCGGCGCAGGCTGCTGCTGGTTGGGATCGGCTTGTTCACGGCGGCTTCGCTGTTCTGCGGTCTCGCGCCGACATTCTGGCTGCTGCTGGTCGCCCGGATCGCACAAGGGCTGGGCGCCGCGATCATGATGGCGCTCACCGTGGCGATGGTCGGCGAGACGGTGCCGAAGGAGAAGACCGGCCGCGTCATGGGACTGCTCGGCACCATGTCCGCGATCGGCACCAGCTTCGGCCCATCGCTGGGCGGCCTGCTGATCAGCGGCTTCGGCTGGCGCGCGATCTTCCTCGTCAACCTGCCGCTCGGCATGCTCAATCTGTTGCTCGCCTGTCGCCATCTGCCGGCCGATCGTCGGGAGATGAAAGGCGGGCGCGCCAGATTCGATGTCATCGGCATGTTGCTGCTGGCCTTGTCGCTGGTCGCCTATGCCCTTGCTATGACCACCGGGGCCATGACCACCGGGCAGGGCGGTTTTGGTCCGCTCAACATCGCCTTGCTGTCGGGTGCCGCGATCGGTGGCGCCGCTTTTGTCTTCGCCGAGACGAAAATCGCCTCGCCGTTGATCCGGCCGGCGATGATGCGCGAGCGCAAGCTGAGCACCGGCCTTATCATGAGCGGGTTGGTCTCGACGGTGATGATGGCGACGCTGGTGGTCGGGCCGTTCTATCTCTCTTATGCGCTGATGCTGGACCCCGCCGTCCTGGGCCTGGTGATGTCGGCGGGGCCGCTGGTCGCGGCGCTGGCCGGCATGCCGGCCGGCCGACTGGTGGATCGCTGCGGTGCGCAGCGGATGACGATCATGGGGCTCGCCGGGATGACGGCGGGGCTGGTTGCGCTGGTTGCCCTGCCGGGCAGCTTCGGTGTCGCCGGCTATGTCCTGCCGATCGTCATCGTCACGGCCCATTACGCCCTGTTCCAGGCGGCCAACAACACCGCCACCATGGCCGATATCCGTGCCGACCAGCGCGGCGTCATTTCCGGCATGCTCAACCTGTCGCGCAATCTTGGATTGGTCACCGGCGCTTCGCTCATGGGGGCGATCTTCGCGGCCGCCTCGACGATAGGTGTTCATGATGTGGCGGCGGCGCCGGATGCCGTGGCTGCCGGCATGCGGATCACTTTCGCGGTGGCGACGGCCCTGATCGTGGCGGCACTCGTCACCGCCATCGCCGGCCGGGGCTTGCCGGCGCGTCGTCCGGTTCCCGACAGTCTCTAACGAGTGCGGCGTTTCGCCGGCTGCGCCGTGCAGACCTCGCGCACGCAAGTGCGCAGCCAGCGATGCGCCGGATCGGCATCCAGCCGGGGATGCCAGAGCAATGACACCGTGATCTCCGGCACCGCGACCGGCAGAGGAAAGCTGATGAGGCCGGCGCGCAGATTGCCGGTATGGTTTTCGGGAACCGTGGCGATCAAATCGCTGCCACGAGCCAGGGCGAGGGCGCTGGAAAAATCGCCGACGATGGTGGCGATCTCCCGTGTCAGCCCGGTATTCGCCAAAGCGTCGTCGACAGGTCCTTTGTCACGGCCCCGCCGCGACACGCTGATATGCTTGCCCCCGACATAGCGGGCTGCGGTGACCTTGCCCCGGCTCAAGGGATGGCCCGGCCGCACGGCGCCGATGAAACGATCGCGGAACAAGGCCTGTACCCGCAGTTCCGGGCCGGTCATCTCGCCGACGACGCCGGTCTCGAGATCGACGGTTCCGTCACGCAACGGCGTACTGTCCTTGTCCAGCTTCGGCACGAAGCACAGCCGCACGCCCGGCGCTTCCCGACCGATCCGGGTGAGCAAAGCTGGGCCGAAATTCTCGACGAAACCATCGCGCGTGCGCAGGGTGAAGGTGCGGGTGAGCCGCTTGAGATCGAGCGCCTCGGCGGGACGCAGCACCGCTTCCCCGTCCTTGACGAGCTGGCCGACACGGTCGCGCAGGTCCAGCGCCCGCGGCGTCGGGACAAGGCCGCGCCCGGCCCTGACCAACAGCGGATCACCGGTTGCTTCGCGCAGCCGCGCCAGCGCCCGGCTCATCGCCGAGGGGCTGAGCCGCAGCCGCCGGGCCGCGCGGGCGACGCTGCCTTCGGTCAGCAGCACATCGAGTGTGGTCAGCAGGTTGAGATCGGGTCGCGCCATGCAATGAGCATAGCACGGTCCTGGCGGGAGATGGCGTCAAATGCAGCGATGCATGTCAATCATTGCGTTCGGTGCCATCATTCTGCCGCCGTCGTCTCGGCGGCCTGTTTCAACGCGGCTTCGTAGCAGCCGTTCTTAAGGCAGTCCGTCAGCCATTTATCGACGGCGTCTTTCAGCGACTGGTCCTTGGTCATCCAATAGGCCTTGGCGGCATGGTCGAAGGCATCGGGCACGGCGGCCGGGCAGAGCACGCCGGGATGCAGGCGGGACTGGTAGTCGACCTCGGCGCCGTCGGTCACCATGACATCGGCACGGCCCTCGGCCACTTCCTGGAAGATCGTGCGGTTGTCTGGATGCTCGGTCAAGGCGGCATGGGTGAAATGCGCCTTGGCGAAGCGTTCATTGGTGCCGCCGGGATTGACCACGACGCGCACATCCGGCTTATCGATGGCCTCTACCGAGATATAGCGGTCCTTGTCGCCGCAGCGCACGATCGGCCGCTTGCCGTCGCGCATCACCGGCACCGAGAAATCGCCCACGGCTTCGCGATCGGGCGTCACGCTGACGCCGCCCATGGCAATGTCGTATCGTTCGGACTTGAGATCGGCCTGCAGGGTCTTCCAGGTGGTCGGCACGATGAGAAGCTTGAGGCCGAGCGCATCCGCCAAAGCCAGCGCCATGGTGACATCGGCGCCGGAGATATTGCCTTGCGCATCACGCAGCGAGAAAGGCGCATAGTCGCCGGTCAGCCCGACCTTGAGGATGCCGTCGGTCTCGATGGTGGAAAGCGGGCGTGCGCTTGCCGGCGATGTTGCCGATACCGCCAGCGCCAAAATCAGGCTTGTGAAAATTGTTCGTGGATGTGCGCCGCTCATGCCGTTCTCCGAAATCTTGTCAGGTTGCTACGCAGGATTGCAGGACTATAGCACTTGCGGCTCGCTGCGTACCTGTCAGCTTAGGCTTTCAGCGCGTATTTCCGGATGGTCATCCGCGGGATATCGCAGCGCCATGGTGTCTCGCCGGAAGTCTGCGCCATCAAGAACACTGTTCCATCAGCCGCCCCGATGGGCCCCGGCTCAAGGCCGGGGCGACAACCTCGCCTGTCATGTGCATCCTGCAAATGGCCGAAAAGAGGGTGGCGGAACAAGCCGGCGGAGGTTGCTCATTACTTTATGTTTTCTCTACCATTATGTTTATGAGGCTTTACGGCAAAACCTCGACAAAACATCCTATTAGCCGGATTCTGCCATTACCTATAATTGAGGCAAGGCCGCACCCATGACCGAACAGCAAGCAACTGCCGACAACGCCGGATCCCGGCAAAGACGCGCGAAACGGCGCGGATCCCATGAAGGCAGGCCCCAGGAAGGCGGCAGTGCGGCTCCGGCAGCAATCGCCGGCATCCGGCGGCAGGTGCCGACCTATGACATCCTGAACGAGGAATCGCTGGTCGCGATCGAAGAGGCGGCGGACAAGATCCTGGCCGAGATCGGCCTGGAATTCCGCGACGATCCGGAAGCCCTGCGGCTGTGGCGCGAGGCTGGCGCGGATGTGACGGGCGAGTTGGTGAAGTTCCCGCGCGGCCTGATCCGCGGTATCCTGAAGACGGCGCCGCGCTCCTTCACCCAGCATGCGCGCAATCCCGCGCGCTCGGTGGTGATCGGCGATGACAGCATCGTCTTCGCGCCGGCTTACGGTTCGCCCTTCGTGCGCGATCTGCAGGACGGCAGGCGCTATGGCTCGATCGCCGATTTCGAGAAATTCGTCAAACTGACCTATATGATTCCCTGGCTGCATCATTCCGGCGGCACGATCTGCGAGCCGGTGGATGTGCCGGTCAACAAGCGGCATCTCGACATGGTCTCGGCGCATCTGCGCTATTCCGACAAGGCGCTGATGGGCTCGGTGACGGCGCAGGAGCGGGCGGAAGATTCGATCGAGATGATGCGCATCGTCTTCGGCAAGGAATTCGTCGACCGGAACTGCGTCATCCTCGGCAATATCAACGTCAATTCGCCGCTGGTCTATGACGCGACCATGACCAATGCCCTGCGCGCCTATGCCGGCGCCAACCAGGCCTGCGTGATCGTGCCCTTCATCCTGGGCGGCGCCATGGGTCCGGTGACGATGGCGGGCGCCATCGCGCAATCGCTGGCGGAGACGATGGCCGGCTGCGCGCTGACGCAGCTGGTGCGGCCGGGCTGTCCGGTGATCTTCGGCAATTTCCTGTCCTCCACCGCTCTGCGCTCGGGCTCGCCGACTTTCGGCACGCCGGAACCGGCGGCGGGATCGCTGGTGATCGGCCAGCTTGCGCGGCGGCTCGGCCTGCCGTTGCGCTGCTCCGGCGCGTTCACGGCGTCCAAGATCGCCGATGGCCAGGCGATGACGGAGAGCGCCATGTCGATGCTGGCGGCGGTGCAATGCGGCGCCAATTTCATCCTGCATTCCGCCGGCTGGCTGGAAGGCGGTCTCACCATGGGCTATGAGAAGTTCATCCAGGACGCCGATTTCTGCGCCTCGCTGCATCGCTATCTCGCCGGCATCCAGATCGACGAGAACCAGCTTGCCTTCTCGGCCTTCCAGGAAGTCGGTCCCGGCAAGCATTTCTTCGGCTGCGCCCATACGGTGGAGAATTACCGCACCGCCTTCTGGGAATCCGAGGTGGCGGATAATGGCCCATTCGAGCAATGGCAGGAAGGCGGCGAATTGGATGCCGTCGACCGCTCGGCACGGCGCATCAAGAAGCTGCTGGCGGAATACCAGGCACCGGCGCTCGATCCGGGCATTGACGAAGCGCTGAAGGATTTCGTGGCGCGCAAGAAAGAAACGATTGCTGACCAGTGGTACTGAGTACCGCTGAGCTCTGGCTGAAAAACGGGATAAACAAAGGTAGCGTTATGGAAACGGAAGCGCGCGTAGTTATCATCGGCGGCGGCGTTGTCGGCTGCTCGATCCTTTATCACCTGGCCAAGTTCGGCTGGAAGGATGTCATCCTGCTGGAACGCAAGGAGCTGACCTCAGGGTCGTCCTGGCATGCGGCGGGGCAGATCCACACGATCTCCTCCGACCCGAATATCTCCCGCCTGCAGGGCTACACGATCAATCTCTATAAGGAGATCGAGGAGATTTCCGGCCAGTCGGTCGGCATGCATTCGACCGGCGGCTTCTATCTCGCCTCCAACCAGACCTGGTACGACTACCTGAAGCGCGAACGGTCGAAGGCGCGCTATATGGGCCTCGACCAGGAATTCATCAGCGTCGAAGAAGCGGCAAAGCGCCATCCGCTGATCGATCCGAAGCATTACATCGCCGCCCTGTGGGACCCGCTGGATGGCGACGTCGATCCCTCCGGCGTCACCTATGCCTATGCCAAGGCGGCCAAGGTCTATGGTGCGAAATACTATACCCAGACGCCGGTCATCGAGACCAATCAGCGGCCGGACGGCACCTGGGACGTGATCACGCCGAACGGCAATATCCACGCCGAGATGATCGTCAATGCCGGCGGCCTCTGGGCGCGCGAGGTCGGCCATCTCGCCGGCCTGCATCTGCCGGTGCAGCCGATGGAGCATCATTACCTGATCACCGAGGATATCCCGGAGATCGTCGCGCGAGGCGAGGAGCGCCTGCCGGCCGGTATCGATTACGAAGGTAATATGTATTTCCGCCAGGAACGCCAGGGCATGCTGCTCGGCACCTATGAGCCGCGTGCGACGCCCTGGTCGGTCAAGGGCACGCCGCAGGATTTCGGCCATGAATTGCTGGCGCTGAAGCTCGACAACATTGCCGAGCGGCTGGAACTGGGCTTCGAGCGCATTCCGGCGCTGGGCCGCGCCGGCATCAAGAACATGATCAACGGCCCGTTCACCTTCGGCCCCGACGGCAATCCGATGATCGGTCCGGTCCCCGGCATGCGCAATTACTGGATCGCGGTCGGCGTCATGGCCGGTTTCTGCCAGGGCGGCGGCGTCGGCCTCTGCATGGCGGAATGGATGATCGACGGCGAGCCCTCGATCGATGTCTGGGCGATGGATGTCGCGCGCTTCGGCAATTACGCGACGCCGGACTGGGGCACGGTGAAATCCACCGAGAATTACGAGCGCCGTTTCGTGATGACCTTCCCCAACGAAACGCTGCCGAAAGGCCGGCGCCAGAAGACCACCTCCCTCTATGACCGCCTGACGCAGAAGGGCGCCGTCTGGGGCCAGGGTTTCGGCCTGGAACACGCGCTGTGGTTCGCCGACGGTCCGGCCGATGCCCATGAGCAGCCGACCTTCAAGCGCTCGCGGGCGCATGATTACGTGGCGCGCGAAGTGAAGGCGGTGCGCGAGAATGTCGGCGTGATCGAGATCGCCAATTTCGCCAAGCACGAATTCAGGGGCCCGGGCACGCGCGCCTTTCTCGACCGCGTGCTGGCCGGCAAATTGCCGAAGCCGGGTCGCTTGGCGCTGACGCCGATGCTGACGCCGAAGGGCAAGCTCTATGGCGACCTGACGGTCGCCTGCCTGGCCGGGGATCACTTCATGCTGTTCGGCTCTGGCACCATGCAGGAAGCGCATCGGCGCTGGTTCGAACGGCATCTGCCGGAAAGCGGTGTCAGCTATCGCAACATGTCGGATGAGCTGCATGGCCTGGCGCTGTCGGGGCCGAAGTCGCGGCAGGTGCTGGAGCAATTGGTGCGCGAGGATGTCTCGGCCGAGGGCTTCAAGTTCCTCAATATCCGCCGCACCTTCGTTGCCGGCGTGCCGGCTATTCTCACCCGCGTCTCCTTCTCCGGCGAACTCGGTTATGAAATCTATGTCGCGCCGCAATACCAGCTTCGCCTCGCCGAAGCGGTGGAGCAGGCGGGGGCGGAACTTGGCCTGCGCTGGTATGGCGGCCGGGCGCTGATGAGCCTGCGGCTGGAAAAGAGCTGGGGCGTCTGGGGCCTCGACTTCCGGCCGGATTTCACCGCGGCGGAAAGCGGGCTCGATGCCTTCATCGACTGGAAGAAGGATTTCATCGGTAAGGCGGCGGCCTCGGCGGAACGCGAAGCCGGGCCGAAGAAGAAGCTGGTCGTCATGGTCATCGACACCAAGGATATCGACGTCTCCAACGACGAGGCGATCCTGGTCGGCGACAAGGCCGTGGGCTATGTCAGTTCCGGCGGCTATGCCCATGCCATCGGCAAGTCCGTCGCCTTCGGCTATGTGCCGGCGGATCTCGCCAAAGGCGGCGCCAAGGTCGAAGTCGAGATCAACGGCGAGCGTTATCCCGCCGAGATCCAGGCCCAGCCGCTTTACGACGCCAATGGCGGCCGGATGCGGGGATAAAAACCGCATCGCCCAGACTGTTGGTACGTATCGCACGTTGTCGATCACGAACCAGCTTGTCACCCCGGCCTCGAGCCGGGGTCCATCGGGGCAACTGATGAACGTGGCCTGCAATGTGCGGGTCATCGTCTCTTGCTCGACGCCACGCCCGGCCTCAACCATGGACCCCCGGCTCGAGGCCGGGGTGACAAATGTGTTTATGGCTGGCGAGGTGCGATGATGGACAACACCGCCCCATATCGTCCTCAACCGTTTTCGTATAATGACCACCACGCCCCGCTTGTCACCCCGGACTTGATCCGAGGTCCATCGGGGCGACTGACGGTCGTCCCGCTGCAATGACAGATGCCGGGTTTGCATAACCGGTGCCCGGGAACGCGCCTTGGCAGAACACGGCCCAGCACATAAATTGGCGCCTCATCGACGCCGGACGGCCGCATGGCGCGCCTTGCGGCTGCCGCGTATCACTTTGGTAAAGGGAATTCAGATGTATCCGGATACACTGCTTTTTATCGACGGCAAATGGGTGCAGGCTGCCGACGGCCGCAATATTCCCGTCCGCAATCCGGCGACCGAGGAGGTCATCGGCCATGTCGCCCATGCCGGCCGCACCGATCTGGAAGCGGCGACGCAGGCAGCCCAGAAGGGCTTCGCGGTCTGGCGCAAGGTTTCTGCCTTCGAACGCTCGAAGATCATGCGCAAGGCGGCGGATCTGCTGCGCGACCGGGCCGATGAGATCGCCCGGGTGATGACGATGGAGCAGGGCAAGCCGCTGGCGCAGGCGAAGATGGAAGTCATGGCGGCGCCGGATATCATCGACTGGCTGGCAGAAGAAGCCCGCCGCACCTATGGCCGCATCATCCCGGCCCGCGCCGGCAATGTGCACCAGCATGTGCTGCGCGAACCGGTCGGCCCGGTCGCCGGCTTCTCGCCGTGGAATTTTCCGATCAACCAGGCGACGCGCAAGATCGGCGCGGCGCTCGCCGCCGGCTGCTCGATCATCCTGAAAGCGCCGGAGGAAACGCCGGCGGCGCCGGCCAAGCTGGTCGAGGCCTTCGCCGATGCAGGCGTGCCGGCCGGCGTCATCAACCTGGTCTATGGCGTGCCGCATGAGATCTCCGAATTCCTGATCCCGCATCCCGTCATTCAGAAGATCTCCTTCACCGGCTCGACGGCGATCGGCAAGAAGCTGGCGGGCCTTGCCGGCGAGCATATGAAGCGCGCTACCATGGAGCTTGGCGGCCATGCCCCGGTCATCGTTTTCGACGATGCCGATATCGACGCCACCGTCGCCGGCACCAGCGGCGCCAAGTTCCGCAATGCTGGTCAGGTCTGTGTCTCGCCGACCCGCTTCATGGTGCAGGAAGCCGCTTACGACCGCTTCGTCGACAAATTCGTCACGGCGGCGAAGCAGGTGAAGGTGGGCAATGGCCTGGACGCCGATACCGCGATGGGGCCGCTCGCCAATGCGCGCCGCATCCCGGCGCTGGAAAGCCTGATCCAGGATGCCGTCAAGCACGGCGCCAAGGTGCTGACCGGCGGCAACCGCATCGGCAATCGCGGCTATTTCTTCGAACCGACCGTGCTGGTCGATGTGCCGAAGACGGCGCGGGCGATGAATGAAGAGCCGTTCGGCCCGGTTGCGCTGATCTCCAAGTTCTCGGACAAGGAAGAGGCTTTCACGGAAGCCAACCGCCTGCCTTACGGTCTTGCGGCCTATGTCTTCACCCGCTCGATGGACCGCGCCAATTCGGCCATCGCCGAAATCGAGTCCGGCATGGTCTCGGTCAACCATTTCGGCCTCGGCCTGCCGGAAGTGCCCTTCGGCGGCATCAAGGATTCCGGCTATGGTTCCGAAGGCGGCAGCGAAGCCATCGAACCTTATCTCAACACGAAGTATGCGACGCTGATGAGCCTTTGATCATCGGCAACGCAAGCAGAACGGAAGCGGCCGCCGATATCTGGCGGCCGTTTTTTATTCGCTCTTGCCGACGTGGATGTGGTCGTGGCGGTGGTGATGGCCGTGGCCGTGGCCGTGTTCGTGGTCGCCGGATTGCAGGTTGGCCGGGATCATGAAGGTGCGGCCGTATTTGACGCCGCGTTCGGCGATGACGTGGTCGGCATAGGCGCGCACATTGCGGGTCGGGCCGCGCAGCACCGCGACTTCCATGCAGCTATCGTGATCGAGATGCACATGCAGGGTGGAAAGGCCGAGATCGTGGTGGTCGTGGGCCGAATCGGTCAGGCGCTTCGGCAATTCCCGCGCCGTGTGGTCGTAGACATAGACCAGAGCGGCGACGCATTGGCGGGCCTCGTCATCCTCAAGCGCCGCACCTTGGAGGCCGGCGCGGGCCAGGTCGCGCAGCGCCTCGGAGCGGTTCTGATAGCCGCGCCGCTCGATCATGCGGTCAAGCTCGGCCAGCAGATCGCTGTCGATGGTGATGGTGATGCGTTCCATGATACCGGCTCCCTGCGCGTCGTGACGGTCTTGCGGCCATCATAGCGCGACGGGGGGCGGTTATGGCAACTGTCGGCATGTCCGTCCAGTCATGCCTTGCCCCTCACCCCAGCCGTCGCCCCTTTGGGGAGAGGGCTGGGGTGAGGGGCCTCTTCCGGAATGATTTAGCTGCCTCTCACGCCGTCGCGCGGTTGCCGTCTTCGAAGACCATCACGTCGGTGCTGGCGAAATGCAGTTTCAAGGCATTGCCGGCCGAGGACGCGGCAGCGCGGTCGTTGGTGCGGACGGTGATGCGCTGCTGCCAGGCGGTCACCACTTCATGCTGCAGCATGTCGCCGAGATAGGTGGTGTCGCTGAGCGTCACGTCGAGGCTCTGGTCGACCTGGTCGTTGGATGGCGCCAGGGCCAGGCGTTCCGGGCGGATCATCAGGCGGACGCGGGCATTGGCGGCGAGGGGGTGGCGGGTATTGCCGCGGATGACGGTGCCGTCATCCAGCCGCACCGCGACCTGGTCCTGCTGGCTTTGCACCACGGAACCCTGGAGGAAGTTGGAATTGCCGATGAAGCCGGCGACGAAGGCATCGGCCGGGCGCTCATAGAGATCGGCGCCGCTGCCGATCTGGGCGATCTTGCCATGGCTGAAGACGGCGATGCGGTCGGACATGCGCAAGGCTTCCTCCTGGTCATGGGTGACATAGAGGATGGTGACGCCAAGCTCGCGGTGGATGCGGCGGATCTCCTGCTGGATATCCTCGCGCAAACGCTTGTCGAGCGCCGCCAAGGGTTCGTCCATCAGCAGGATGCGCGGCTTGTAGACGAGGGCGCGGGCAAGCGCCACGCGCTGCTGCTGGCCGCCGGAAAGCTCGCTCGGCTTGCGCCCGGCATAGGCGCCGAGCTGCACGAGGTCGAGCATCTCCTTGACCGCCTTGTCGATCTCCGCCTTGGAGCGGCGACGCACCATCAGCGGGAAGCCGACATTCTGCGCCACGGTCATATGCGGGAACAGCGTATAGCGCTGGAACACCATGCCGATATTGCGTTCGTTCGGCTTGACGCTCAGCACCGATCGGCCATCGATCTCGACATCGCCGGCGGTCGGGTCCTCGAAGCCGGCGACGATGAAGAGCGTCGTGGTCTTGCCGGAGCCGGATGAACCGAGGAAGGTGAGGAACTCGCCCTCGCCGACCTGCAGGGAGACGTCATCGACGGCGGCGACCGAGCCGAAATGCTTCACCAGATTGCGAATATTCACCAAAGGAGCCTGTGCGCTCATCTTGCATATCTCCGTCGCAAGAATGCCGTAATGATCATGATGACGATGGTCAAGGCGATCAGCAGGGTCGAAACCGACGCGATCACCGGGGTCAAATCCTGGCGCAAGGTGGTCCACATCCGGACCGGCAGGGTCTGCAAGGTGGGGCTCGCCATGAAGATGCCCAGCACCACCTCGTCCCAGGAGGCCAGGAACGAGAACAAGGCAGCGGAAAAGATGCCGAGCCTGATTGCCGGCAAGGTCACGCGGAAGATCGCTTCCGCTTTTGTAGCACCGCAGACGATGGCTGCCTTCTCCGTCGATTCATCGAAGCCTTCCAGCGAATTGACGATGCAGATCACCGAGAAGGGGAGGGCGACGATGAGATGCGCGGCGACGAAGGCGATGAAGGTGCCGTTGAGGCCGAATTTCAGCACGAAGACATAAAGCGCGATCGCCAGGATGATCACCGGCACGATCATCGGGCTGATGAAGAAGGCATGCAGCAGAGTGCGGCCGGGGAATTTGCCGCGCACCAGCGCGAAGGCGGCCGGCAGGCCGAGCGCGATCGACAGCACCATGACCGTGAAGGCGACCTTCACGCTGGTCCAGATCGATTCCACCCAGCGCGGATCGTTGAAGATCGCCGCATACCATTTCAGCGTCCAGCCGGGCGGCGGGAATTGCAGCCATTGCGAGGAGCCGAAGGAAAGGGCGGCGATAAAGGCCACCGGCAGCAGGAGGAACAGGGCCGTCAGCACGCCGATGCCATAGAGGACGTAGCGGCCCGGACCCATGCGGTTGAGATTGAGCAGCATAATGTCACCTCACCCGGCCGAGCCCGATGGCCCGGACATAGATGGCGTAGAAGACCAGTGTGACGGCGAGCAGGATGAAGGCGGCGGCGCTGCCCAGGCCCCAGTTCAGCAGCGACTGGACCTGCTGGGCGATCATTTCCGCCAGCATCATGTTGGAGGTGCCGCCGAGCAGAGCCGGCGTCACGTAATAGCCGAGCGCCATGACGAAGACCATCATGCAGCCGGCGCCGATGCCGGGCAGCGAGAGCGGCAGCATCACATGCCAGAAGATCTGGCGCGGTTTCGCGCCGGTGATGGCGGCGGCCTGCATGATCGCCGGATCGATGCCGGAGATCGTCGCATGCAGCGGCAGGATGACGTAAGGCAGCATGATATAGGTCATGCCGATGGTGACGCCGGCGAGATTGTTGATCAGCGGCAGCGGCTGGTCGATCAGCCCCACCCCCATCAGCGCGCGGTTGATCACGCCGGTACGCTGCAGCAGCACCATCCAGCCATAGGTGCGGGCCAGCAGGTTGGTCCACATGGAGAGCAGGATGATGGCGAAGAAGATCTGAGAGACCCGCGAGGGCAGGATTGCCAGCAGCCAGGCCACCGGATAGGCAATGACCAGGGTGACCAGGGTGACCAAGGCGGCGATGATGAAGGTGTTGAGCAGCACCCGCGCGTAAGTGGCATCGCCGAGCAGGCTGATGTAATTGCCCAGGCCGGTTTCCGGCTTGGTCACGCTGAGCAGCAGCAGGCTGGACAGCGGCACCACCATGAAGACGAACAGGAAGATCAAGGCCGGCAAGGCCGGACGCAATCGGCGCAGTCCCACCCGCGGCGCGCGCAGGTTGCGATAAGGGTTGTTGCTGATCGCCTCGAACATGGCTCTCACAAATAAATCGGGGCAGGGCGGTCCGGGGACCACCCTGCCGAGGTTACGACATCAATCGATCAGGCGGCTTGCCAGGCGTACCAGCGCTTGCCGATCTCGTCCCGATTCTTGGCCCAGTAGCGCATATCGAGGGTGATCTGGCCCTCGGTATGCTCCGAGGGCAGGATCGATTGCATTTTCTTGTCGATCATCGGGATCGACGCGGTATTGGTCGGCGCATAGGCCGTGGCGTTGGCGAAGGCCGCCTGGCCTTCCGGGCTGGCCGCCAGGGCCAGGAGCTGCATCGCCGCTTCCTTGTTCTTGGTGCCCTTCGGCACCACCAGGATATCCGCCAGCGCCATATTCTGCTTCCAGGAAAGACCGGTATTGGCGCCCGATTGTTCCAGGGCATACATGCGGCCGTTCCAGAACTTGCCCAGAGCTACTTCGCCGGAAGCGAGCTGTTGCTGGGATTCGGCGCCGCTGCTCCACCACAAAGTATCCTTCTTGATGGTATCCAGTTTGGCGAAGGCGCGGTCGAGGTCAAGCGGATAGAGCTTGTCGGGCGCGACGCCATCGGCCAGCAGGGCCATTTCCAGGACGCCGGGGCTGGACCATTTCCAGAACGAGCGCTTGCCGGGGAATTTTGTCGTATCGAAGATATCGGCCCAGCCTTCCGGCGTGTTCGAACCGACGGCGTCCTTGTTGTAGCCGAGGACGAAGGAATAATAGAAGCTGCCGACGCCATATTTGAAGGAGAAGCGCGGATCGAGATTGTCCTTCTTCACGATGGAATAATCGATCGGCTCCAGCAGGCCGGCATCGGCCGCCTGGAAGGCATAATCGCCTTCCACGTCGACGACATCCCAGACGGTATTGCCGGCATCGATCATGGCTTTCAGCTTGCCGTAATCGGTCGGCCCGTCCTGCAGGACGTCAATGCCGGTCTTCTGGGTGAAGGGATCGGCCCAGGAGGCTTTCTGGCCGTCCTGGGTGGTTCCGCCCCAGCTGGTGAAGGTAAGGCTGCCGGCGGCCAGCAGGCGCGATGCCGGCATGGCCCCCAATGCCAAAGCCCCGGCCCCCAAGCCGGCGGTCTGCAGCAGATGTCGACGTGTAATCATCTTCGAAACCCTCCCGTTTCTTTCTAAGTTTGTTAAGTCAGTGGTCGATCAGGTCAACGGCGAAAACGGCGCCGGTTTTAAAATCTTGTTTTCCGCGGTCTCGATCAGCACCTGGATCTTCGGCACGAAAGCCAGCCAGTCCGGATCGGCGGCCAGAGCGGCGCGGCGGCGGGTGCGGTCGGCGAGATCCTCGAAGGCCCAGATATGGATGATCTGGTTGAGGGGCCCGATCTCGGTGGTGAAATAGCCGATGAGATTGCCGAGATGCTTGCGCTGGATGGCGATGCCTTCACTTTCCACCAGGCGGAAATATTCCGGTACCGCGCCATTGCGCAAACGATAGGTACGATGCTCGTAAATCATTGGTCTCGTCTCCCCTTCAACGCATGATGAATGGATCGCCCATCGGCTCGGTGCCGGTATTGATCCAGACGGTTTTGACCCGGGTATAGTCGAGCAGGCTTTCCATGCCCGCTTCGCGGCCGGCGCCGCTGGCTTTATATCCGCCAAAGGGCGCCATGGGCGAGACCGCGCGATAGGTATTGACCCAGACGATGCCGGCGCGCAGTTGGCGCATTACGCGCAGGCTGCGTGCCCCGTCGCGGCTGAAGATGCCGGCGGCGAGGCCGAACTCGCTCTCATTGGCCATGGCGATGGCTTCCGCTTCATCCTTGAATCGGATGGCGCTGAGCACCGGGCCGAACAGTTCCTGGCGCACGCTGGTGATATGCTGGCCGGGGCAGGCGAGGATGGTCGGCTGGTAGTACCAGCCCTTGCCGAAGCCGGAAGGGCGCTGCCCGCCGGTGATCAGTCTCGCACCTTCCTTGACCGAAGCGGCGACGGCGGCCTCGACATGGTCGAGCTGGGCTTGCGTGGCGAGCGGCCCCATTTCGCTTTGTGCATCGAGCGGATCGCCGATGCGGATGTTGCCGGCCCGCGCCGCGACCTTTTCCAGCACCTGATCGTAGACCTTATCCTGGATGAAGACGCGGGTGCCGGCGACGCAGCTTTGCCCGGTGGCGCCGAAATTGCCGGCGATGATGCCATTGGCGGCGCTGTCGAGGTCGGCATCCTCGAAGACCAGCATCGGCGACTTGCCGCCAAGCTCCAGCGTCACGGTGGCGAAGTTCTCGGCGCTGTTGCGGATGACGTGGCGGGCGGTGGCGGGACCGCCGGTGAAGGCGATGCGCGCGACCAGCGGATGGCTGGTCAGCGTCTTGCCGCAGGGATCGCCAAGGCCGGTCACGACATTGATCGAACCGGCGGGGAAGCCGGCTTCATGACAGAGGCGCACCAATTCGATGAGCGGCGTCGGCCCATGCTCCGAGGCTTTCAGCACCACCGAATTGCCGGTTGCGAGGGCCGGGCCGATCTTCACCGCGGAGAGCATGAGCTGCGAATTCCACGGCACCACGGCGGCAACGACACCGATCGGCTCGCGTACCGTCATGACGAAGAGATCGGGCTTGTCGATCGGCAAAGTGGAGCCTTCCAGCTTGTCGGCGGCGCCGCCGAAATAGCGGAAGTAATCGGCGACATAGCGGATCTGCGCCTTGGTCTCGCGGATCAGCTTGCCGGTATCGCGAGTCTCGACCTCGGCGATCCTGTCGGCCTGTTCGGTGATGAGATCGGCAAGGCGATGGAGCAATTTACCGCGCTGGGTCGCTGTCATTGTCGACCATGCCCCGTCGGTCATGGCGCGATGCGCCGCCGTGACGGCGCGGTCGACATCGGCGGCGGCGGCATTGGGGAAACGGCACCAGACATCGCCGGTCGCCGGATTGACGCTTTCCAGTGTGGCGCCATCGGCGGCATCGCACCAGGCGCCATCGATGAACATCCGGTAGGAGGCAATCTCGCTCATGAAGCGGCTTTCGTTGCTTGCGGACCGGTCACGAAATTGCGGATCGAGGCCGCGAGATGTCCCGGCACTTCCAGGGGCGTCAGATGACGCTGCCCGGCAATGATCTCAAGCTGACCTTTCGGTAAGCGTGCAGCCAGGGCCCGCGCCATGGCGGCAGTGGAGCGCTGGTCATCCGCGCCGGTGATCACCAAGGTGGGACAAGGAATCTCGCTGACGCTGTCGACCAGTTCGGCATCGGCGGAACCGAAGACCGCATAGGCATTGGCATAGGGTTCGAGATCGTTGCCCAGCATATGCTTGCGGACCGCCTCGACCGTATCGCCGTGATCGCGGCGGAAGTCCGGCGTGAACCAGCGGTCGATCGCCTGTTCGACACTGGCGGGATAGCCGCCAGTGCGGACATCCGCAACCCGCGCGGTGATCGCCGCACGCTCATCGGGCGTGCGGTCATAGACCGTGTTGACCAAAACCAGATGATCGACCCGGCCGGGGTTATGGACGGCATAACCCTGGGCCACCAGGCCGCCCATGGAAAAGCCGACCAGATGGAAGCGCTCAAGCTTGAGATCACCGGCCAGCCGGTCGAGCTGCGCCACGTAATCCGCCAGGCAGTAGGGGCCGGCCGGCTTGGCGCTGCCCGCATGACCCTGCATGTCATAGCGGATGACGCGGTGGGGCTGTCCTCGACCGGATTGGCGCAGCTCCGCAGCGACGGCGTCCCACATATAGAGATCCATCCCGACGCCGTGGACCAGGACGATGGGCGTGCCATCGTCCTGCTTGCCTTCCACGAGGCAGCGTGTGCCGCCGAGGATCTGCGGAATCGCTTCCATCATCATGCGCGCGCGGCCTTTTCCGCTTCGATTTCCTTCATATCGATATAGCGGTCGCCGATACGCGGGTGCAGGCGGCCGCCGGTCGCGGCGCCGAGAGCGACGACGATTTCATCAGGCGCCGGCGCATCGTCGATGGTGAATTCGATGGTGAGGTAATGCGAGCGCATGCCTTCGTCATTCTTATGGGTCATCGGGATGGCGATGGCGCAGCCGGGGCCGCCGCGCTTGTTGGTGAAGCTGAGATAGCTCTTGCCGCCGACCGCTTCGCGATAGAGGTTGCCGAAACGCAGGGTGTGGATGAGGGCGGAGGCGTGTTCGACTTCGCCATTGCTGCCGACCACGGCGGCCTTGCCATAGGCCTCGACGCCGTCCTTGCCGCCGCAGCGCTCAAGGATGATCGGCACCAGATGCTCGCCGATCTTCGGGGCGATGGCGAGGATTTCGGGACGCAGGTTTTCGACGAACGGACGGCCGGCCCAGGGATTGCGCACCACCGCGGCGGCGGCCACCATGCGGACCGGCTTCGAGCCGGCCTTGCCGCCTTCGATGAAAATGTCCTCGGTATGGGTGACAATCTTGCGGAGCTGCAGTTCCATCTTCATCTCTCTTTTCAAATCAATGAGTTATGTGGGTTGGCTGTTTCTTGTCGGGCTTCTCGGTGCCCTTGTCGGTTTTTGGTATACCATATTAGAGATTATCTAATATAGCTATTTCGACCGTTTCGTCAGCGGCCGATTGCAACCCTCCCTTACCCTGTAAGTCTCGCTGAATTCGGCTGAAGCACATCCGGGCGGCGCAACATGTCGTGGGCCGCGTTGCGGGCCAGGCGGACATGTTCCTTGCAGGCGGCTTCCGCTGCATCGGGATCGCGGCGGCAGATGGCTTCGGTGATCTTGGTCATTTCGCTGAGGCTGCCGGGCGCCCGGCCGGGCTGCGACATCGAGGTCGCGCGCAGGAAGACGACCCGGGCATGGAGCGAGCGGATCATGTCGCGGATGAGATCGTTGCCGCAGCCTTCCAGCAGCACGTCGTAGAACCGCGTCGCCTCGGCCACGATCTCGCGGGTATCGCCGGTGGCGAAAGCGGCTTCCAGTTGCTGCAGGGCTTTTTGCAGCGCGGTGATTTCCTTGGTCGTCGCGCGTTCGGCGAAGAGGCGCCCGGCGAGACCTTCCAGGGCCTCGCGCACCTCATAGATATGTTGGGCATCTTCCGGCGTCACCGTGGCGACGCTGGGTCCCTTATTGGGGATGTTCTGTACCAGGCCCTCCGATTCCAGGTGGCGCAAGGCCTCGCGGACACTGGTGCGGCTGACGCCGGTCAGCTCGCACAATTCGCGCTCGACCAGGCGGTCGCCAGGCTTGAAGCGGAATTCCAGGATGGCGCGGCGCAGCACATCCAGCACCTGCTGGCGCAGGGTGACGGTGCTTTTGCTGACCTTGAGCGAGGAAAGCGCGCCGCGTTCTGTCCGTTCTCTCATCGGGCCTGTCATGGGAAGAATCGCCTTGTTACCGGGCATTGCCGATCCCAGCATTACAACCGGCCAATCGGCGCTTGCAAGCTGCATCGGTTCCCGCCGGTTATTCCGCGACCTTCTTCAGGACCGGCTGCTCGGCGAAAGCCGGCATGACCTCATCGACGAACAGCTTCAGGGATTTCTGCTGCAATTCCATCGGCAGGCCGTAAGAGGCGTAATAGATGAAATTGTCGAAGCCCAGCGCTTCATAGCGCTTCAGCTTGGCGATAATCTGATCCGGCGTGCCGAACATCAGGTTGGTGCGCAGCATATCGGCATCGTATTCCGCACGATGCTCCAAAGCGGCGAGATCGACCTGCTCGGGGAAGCCGTTCTCGACATCGCCCAATTCGCGGAACAGGTTCTCGAACTGGCTGGCGACGCGCCGCATGGAATTCACATAGGGTTCCCAGTCATTGTCGCCGGCATAGACGGCGGTGTGGCGCATGGTGGAAAGACGCGGGCGCTTGGTGCCGGCCGGGGCCTTGGCCAGCGAGTCCTCGAAACGCTGCTTATAGGCCTCGACCTCGGCGAAATCGCGGGTCATTGCCCAGGTCATGATGTTGCAGTCATTGGCGACGGCCCAGTCGAAGGAAACAGGATTGCGCGCGGCGACCCAGACCGGCGGGTTCTTTTGCAGCGGCTTCGGGCAGGAGGTCGCCTTGGGGAAGGACCAGTATTTGCCGTGATGCTCGACATCGCCTTCCCAGAGCTGCTTCACCAAAGGCAGCATCTCGAGCATATAGGGCACGCTTTCCTGTGCCTTCAGCCCGCCGGCCATGCGGTTGAATTCGCGCTGATAGGCGCCGCAGCCGATGCCGAATTCCAGCCGGCCGCCGGTCATCAGGTCCAGCATCGCCGCTTCGCCGGCAACGCGGATCGGATGCCAATAGGGCGCCACGACCACGGCGGTGCCGAGGCGGATGGTGCTGGTATGGGAGCCCCACCAGCCGAGGATCTGGAACGGATTGGGCGCGATGGTCATTTCGATTGCATGATGTTCCGCCGCCCAGGCGATCTCGAAGCCGCCACGTTCGGCCATCTGCACCATGTCCAAGGTATGGCGCATGACATCGCGCATATCGGTGCTGGGGCTCATGCGTTCCAGGTTGATGGCGAGGCTGAATTTCATCGGACGGTCCTTCAGTTGACGGTGGCGGCGGCGCTGACGGCCGGAAAATCGGGCGCGGTCTCTGCAGCGATGGCGCCGTAGCTGCCACGGCAGAAAAGCAAGGGCGATGCATCATTGCGGCCATAATCGGCGACGGCGCCGATCAGGATCACATGATCGCCGGCATCGATGCGCTGATGCAGGCGGCAATCGAGATAAGCGAGCGTGTCGCTGAGCACCGGCGCGCCGGTGACCCCGGCTAGCCAGGTCACGCCGGCGAATTTATCTGCGCTGGGTGTGGCGAAGCGGGTCGAGAGATCGCGCTGGGTTTCTTCCAGGATGTTGACCGCAAAGCCCTCGCCGGTTTCGAAAGCGGCGAGAATCGGCGCCGATTTGGCGACGCAGACCAGGATCAGGGCCGGATCGAGGGAAACGGAGGTAAAGGAATTCGCCGTCATGCCGCGCGGCTGGCCGGCCGCGTCCAAGGTGGTGATGACGGTAACGCCGGTCGCGAAGCAGCCGAGCGTGCGGCGCAATTCGCGAATATCGCTGGTTGTGGCTGCCGATTCCGACATCTGGACCCTCCCGTCCGATTGGTTCTTGAGGGGAGGATAGGCGGCGGGGAGGCGGCGTTCTTCCTATGAGTCCAAGGATTCCGCAGGTTATTTATGCTCTGAAACAGAGTGTGCGCTGCAAAATACAAACGGCACTTTCTCATTTGTCAGCAGGCCCCCTCATCCCGCCCCTCTCCCGTGAGGGAGAGGGAGATGGAAACACTTGTGCCACAGCAAGGAGCGTAGGACCGGTCGTCGGCAACAGCGCTCCCTCTCCCCTCGCGGGAGAGGGGCGGGGTGAGGGGGCCCTCTTGATCGGATGGCCCCGCAAGGGGGGAGGAGGTTAAGAGCGTGCACGTCGGCCCCGCCTGGCTAATCACCCCGTCAGGGTGCCGCGCACCCGCAAGGCGACATCGAGAGCTATCCTCGTATCGGGGTCTTCCAGGTTGAGATCGAACACATCGGTCAGGCGCTGGAGCCGGTAGCGCAAAGTGGTGACGTGAATGCCCAGCGCATCGGCGGTTGCCTGGTAGCGGCCGCTATTGGCCAGGAAGCGGTCCAGGGTCGGCAGCAGGTTGCCGTCATGGGCGCGGTCGTATTCCTCGATCGCCCCCAGCGTCTCCTCGACAAAGCTGCGCAGCGCATCGGGATCGGCGATGGCGATCAGCCGGGCGAGCGGGCCGAAATCGCCGCTTTCGACGATGCCGCGCCGGCCCACCCGGGCCGCCAGTTTCAGCAGGCGATCGCAATCGCGCCGGGCGTCGCGGTAATCCTCCAGGCGCTGGCAGGGGGCGCTGAGACACGCTATGGGCTTGGCCTGGGAGAGCCAGGCGATTTCCTCGATCATCTGTTCGAGCAATTGCCGCGCCGTCTTAGCCCCGCCGCGTCGTTCAGGCAGGAAGACGATATAGGTCGTACCGCCGGCTTCCGCCGCCGCGGTCTCGGCGAAAGCGGTGGCGCCGGGCAGACGTTGCCGGGCCAGGCGAGCGAGGGCCTGTTCGATATCGGCGCTGCTGGCGGCCGCACCTTTTCCCGCGGGAGCCGGGGCAAGAGACAGTGCCGCGAGACGCGCCGGCTCCTCGAGCGGCAATTGCAGGTGATGGGCGCGGGCGAAGGTCGCCGCCTCGTCGCGCCAGTCGCCGCTGAACAGGCGCGAGAAGAATTCGCCATGGGTCTCCGCCTGCACATCGAAGCGGATGCGCCGGCGCAAGAGCAGCATGGCGAAAGCGGCGCGCAATTCCTGCGCGGCCAAGGCTTCGACGGCATCAAGCGCGCGCTCTTCGGTCAACAGCACTATACCGCCAAGAACATCGCCGCCGGCGATGCAGGGCTCGACGATCGCCTCGATTTCTCCGCCCCCCTTGGCATTGGCAAGCAAAGACAGCCGGCGCGCCTGTTCGAACTGACCGATATCGGCATCGCGCACCACTTGCGCGAATTGGCGGAAGGTTTCCGGCGGCACGCGGTCCGGCCAGTTCAGGCGCTGGGCATCGCCGGCCACGGTCACCTGGTTGGTGGTGAGATCGACCAGCAGCAGCGTGCGGTCGAGATAGCGGCGGCAGAGATCGACGAAAGCCTGGCTGTCTTCCGTCGCCAGCACACGTTCCATGGCATGCTGATGGATCTCCAGCGCCTGGCGCAGCGAGTCGTTCTGCTGCGCCTCCAGCCACAGGCGATGGGCCTTCTCCACCGCCAGCGATCCGAGGAGCGCCACGGTTTCGAGAAAGGCGGTCTCCTCGGCATCGACCTTGCGCACCTCATGGGCATGCACCGAGAGCACCATGTTGCGGCCCTGCTCGTCATGCGCGGTGAAGGGCAGCAGGACGACGGTGCGGTAATCGCGCTCCATCGCCTCCTGCCGGTAGCCGGCGGAATCGGGCAAGGCCTGGGCATCCTCGATGATCATCGTCTGGCGCGCTTCCAGCACAGTCTTCACCGGACTGGTCTGCAGCAGCCAGCGATCGACCGAGCGCTTGGCGCGGTCGGCGAAGAGCGGATCGTAGCGGGCGACGAGCACCGAATAGCCGCTGGTTTCGTCCACCGCCATGATGGCGGCGCTGCTCCAGGAGGAGCGCTGGCAGACGGCGGTGACGATGAGCGACAGGACTTCCGGCAAGGCGCTGCCAGCATTCACCAGGCTGGCAATATGCCCCAGACTCTTCAATCGCTCGGTCAGCCGTGCAGCCATTTGTCGTCCAGCGGGTCGGGAAGCTTCATCCGAAGCGGAGGGTTGCATGATTGCTGGCTGCGGTAAAGCGCGCAGATCGAGCGAACATAACGCGCCGTTCCGGCCCAAAATTTTTATGCGAGGCGAGGCGACTTTCCGTCGGAACGATCGACTAGCCCATGGGTTTGCAGTGTGACCGTGGCGCAGAAAGCGGATGTGGTCGGCAACAGGTCGATCGGCATCCGCAAGTCGCGGTCAGAAATTCATCAAGCCCTATTTCAACCGATCTAAGGAGACCATGATGGCTCAGGATAAACGCGGTTTTGCCTCGATGGACGAAGCCAAGCAACGTGAAATCGCCAGCAAGGGCGGTCACGAGAGCGGCGGCAACTTCAAGAACGACCGCGAGCGGGCTGCCGAAGCCGGACGTAAGGGCGGTCATGAAAGCGGCGGCAACTTCGCGCATGATCGCGAACGCGCGTCAGAGGCGGGACGTAAGGGCGGTAGATCGTAAACATGCGATCTAGCCTCGACGAACGGGGCGGCGGGCATCGTCTCGCCGCCCCGTTTCGTATGGCTTGCATCGTCTCACTGCCCCGCCTTTCATCGCAGTAACCGTAGCCCCACCGAACCCTATCCATTTCTCATTGCCGGGTGCATTTCGACGCTTCATGGTAGAAGCGAACAGGTAGCGCTTTGCCGAAGCGCAAGCCAAAGAATGTGATGAGGGGATAGGATGACCGGCGATCTGCTGATCAGGGCGCCGCAATTGTCGGACGGGCGGCGCGTTGATATCGTTATCGAAGCCGGGCGCATCGCTGCGCTTGCGGCAGCGGGGAAAGCCACCGTGGCGGCAGGAACGGCGGTGATCGAGGCCGTCGACAGCATCGCCTTGCCAGCTTTCGTCGACAGCCATCTGCATCTCGACAAGACCTTCTGGGGGCAGCCCTGGATTTCCAATCGCGGCGGCCCGACGCGGCGGCAATATATCGCCCATGAGCAGGAGGTCCTGCCGCTTCTGCCGACTTCGACCGAAGAGCGGGCGACAGCGCTGCTGAAGCATCTGCAAAGCCTCGGCACGCTTTATCTGCGATCCCATGTCGATATCAGCCCGGAATTCGGCCTGCGCCATATGGAAGCGATGCTGCGGGTGCGGGAGGCTTGTGCCGAGGATGCCCTGCAGCTCGTCGCCTTTCCCCAGACCGGGCTGCTCAGCCGGCCGGGCACGCTGGAGCTGATGGAAGAGGCGATGCGGCTCGGCGCCGATGTCGTCGGCGGCATCGATCCGGCCGGCTTCGACAATGATCCGATGGGGCATCTGCGCGCGATCTTCGCTTTGGCCGAGCATTCCGGGAAGCCGATCGATCTGCATCTCCACGATCCCGGCGAATTGGGCGGCTGGGAAATCGAGCGCATCATCCACATGACGGCGGCGGCCGGCCTCGCCGGACGCGTGATGATCAGCCATGCCTATTGCCTCGGCGCCCTGCCGGAGGCGCAGGTGGCGCGCATCGCCGGCAAGCTGGCGGAGCTGCACATCTCCCTGATGACGGCGGCGCCGGGTTGGACCTCGGCGCCGCCGGTCGAGCTGCTGCGCCAGCATGGCGTCGTCATCTGCAGTGGTTCCGACGGCATCCGCGATGCCTGGTCGCCCTTCGGTTCCGGCGACATGCTGGGGCGCGGCAATGCCATCGCGGAGCGTTTCGGCTGGGCCACCGATGCCGAGCTGCGGATTGCGCTCGATGTGATTACGCAAGGCGGTGCTTCGGCAATGAAGCTGAAGGATTACGGCATCGAGCCGGGCTGCCGCGCCGATCTGGTGCTGCTGCCGGTGGAGCGGCCGGAAGAAGCCCTGACCATTCCCGCCATTGCCCGCAAAGTCATCAGCCGGGGCCGCCTGCTGGACTGATATTCATCGGCTGACAATCAAGAGAGGTTTTGATGCCCGCGACCGCGATCTACCGCAATCTTCGCACGACCGACAACAAGTTGGTCGATATCGCCTGCGCTGACGGCAAGCTCAAGGCCATCTCACCGGCGGGCACGGCGACGGGAGATGGGCAGGCGATGGATTGCAAATCGCAACTCGTCCTGCCGGCCCTGGTGGAAAGCCATCTGCATCTCGACAAGACGCTCTGGGGCATGCCCTGGCGGCCGAATTCGGCAGGCGCGACGCTGAAGGATTACATCGCCAATGAGCGCAAGGTGCTGCGCGAGGTCAACGTGCCGATCGCCCGGCGGGCCGGCAGCCTGCTGGAACAATGCATCGCGCGCGGTTCGCTGCATATACGCTCGCATATCGATATCGATCCGGAGATCGGCCTGCGCCATGTCGAAGCGATGCTGCAATTGCGCGAGGCCTATCGCGACGTCGTGGAGATGCAATTCGTTGTCTTCCCGCAGACCGGCCTGCTGATCCAGCCGGGCACGGCAGAGCTGATGGAAGAAGCGCTGAAGATGGGGGTGGAGGCGGTCGGCGGCCTTGACCCGGCCGGCATCGACAACGATCCGATCCGGCATCTGCAGATCGTCTTCGATCTCGCCGTCAAGTACGGCAAGGGCGTCGACATCCATCTGCATGACCGCGGCGAACTCGGCCTCTGGCAGATCGAGCGGATCGCTGATTTCACCGCCGCGACGGGTCTCAAAGACAAGGTCGTGATCAGCCATGCCTATTGCCTCGGCATGTTCCCGACATCGCGGATCGAGGCGCTGGGCCGCAGGCTTGCCGATCTGGGTATTTCCCTCATGACCTCGGCGCCGGCCGATACCAGCGTGCCGCCGGTCGATTTCCTGAAGGCGCTCGGCGTCAATATCTGCTGCGGCTCCGACGGTATCCGCGATGCCTGGACGCCGCTCGGCAATGGCGACATGCTGGAACGCGCCATGCTGCTCGCCTTCCGTTTCGAATGGGCGAAGGATGCGGAACTGGTCTCGGCCTTCGACAGCGCCACCTATGCCGGGGCGCGGGCCCTGGGGTTGTCGGGCTATGGGCTGGAACCCGGCAATGCCGCCAATTTCGTCATCCTGCCGGCGGAAACATTGGGCGATGCCTTGGCCCGCCGCCCCGCCGAGCGCAGGGTGGTGAGCCATGGCCGCGTCGTCGCCGAAGGCGGCAGCTTCCTGGACACGCGCCTCACGTAACGAAGCTTCGCGCTTCATGATTGTTGACCGTCGGCACGCTTCGCCTGCCGGATACCTGTCCGCGTGTCCGCCCGCCTGCCTTGGGGGAACGGATTGGCCGTCGCGCTGTTGAGAAAACAGCGGAAGGAGGCGGCGATGAAAGCAGTGGTATTTCATGGAATCGGTGATATTCGCCTGGAAGACGTGGCCGAACCGCGCATTGAACAACCGACGGATGCCATCGTTCGCCTGACGGCTTCGGCGATCTGCGGCACGGATCTTCACATGATCCGCGGCACCATGTCCGATATGCAGCCGGGAACGATCCTCGGCCATGAGGGTGTCGGCGTGATCGAGGAACTGGGCGATATGGTGCGCAATCTGAAGGTCGGCGACCGCGTGGTCATTCCCTCGACCATCGCCTGCGGCAGCTGCTCCTATTGCCGCGCCGGTTATTATGCGCAATGCGATACCGCCAATCCCAAGGGTAATCGCGCCGGCACTGCTTTCTTCGGTGGGCCTGGATCGACCGGACCTTTCCATGGGCTGCAGGCGGAGAAGGCGCGCATTCCCTATGCCCATGTCGGCCTGGTGAAGCTGCCCGATGAGGTTTCGGACGATCAGGCCATCCTGCTATCCGATATTTTCCCGACCGGCTATTTCGGCGCGGACCTCGCCGAGATTCGTGATGGCGATACCGTCGCCGTGTTCGGCTGCGGGCCGGTCGGACAGTTCGCAATCCTGAGTGCGAAACTGCACGGCGCGGGGCGGGTGATCGCGGTGGACTGCTATCCCGATCGTCTCGATATGGCAAGGCAGCAAGGTGCCGAGACGGTGAATTTCGACGAAGAGAATCCGGTCGAGACGATTCTGCAACTGACCGGCGGCATCGGCGTCGATCGTGCCATCGATGCGGTCGGCATCGATGCCATGCATGCGCATCATGGCCCGGCCAGGCCGTCGCGCGACCAGGCGAAAAAATTCGATCAGGAAGTGAAGGCGGTCGCGCCGAAGCGGAAGCCGAGCAACGGCAACTGGCATCCGGGCGACGCGCCCAGCCAGGTGCTGCATTGGGCAACGGAGGCGCTGGCGAAAGCGGGGACCCTTGCCATCATCGGGGTCTATCCGCCCGGCGCCGACAGCTTCCCGATCGGCCAGGCGATGAACAAGAACCTCACGATCAAGATGGGGAATTGCAACCATCGCAAATATATCCCTCATCTGATCGACCTGGTGCGCAGCGATATTGTCGATCCTACCGGCATCCTGACCAGGGAGGAGCCGCTGGATGACGCGATCGCCGCCTATAAGCAGTTCGATCAACGCAAATGCGGCTGGACCAAGGTGGAACTGACGCCGCCGGCGATGCGTTGAACCGACATGACATCGAGGTATGGAGGGCATGACAATGACCCAATCCACCAATCCCGGCCATTTGTGGCTAATCGAGCCCGTGGCCGATGCGATTGACCCGCGCTGGCAGGACCGGACCATCTGGCGCAAGATCGTGGTTGCAGCGAGCAGTCCGGCGTTCGCTCGCGCGATGGCCGAGGACTGGGCGCTGAATGCCGTGCGCAACCAGGTCGGTTCCGTCCAGATCGGCAATGAGAGCCCCAGCCCCCGCGCCGGCCTGACCGACGTGAAGCTCTATAGCGTCAAGGAAGTGCCGACGGAAAGCCTCGGGATTCTCGATCCCGACCGGCCGTCCGAAGGGGTGATCCTCGCCGAGCCGCTGAGCGTGGCCGAACTGCGCCAGGACTTGGTGGAAGGAAAGGCGTGAAGCCGTTTCCATGGTGATCGATACCGCCGAGCTGGCGAAGAACTATCTGATCTATTTCATCCTGCCGCTCTGGGTGATCGTCGGCATCATCGACTGGTTCTGCCATCGCGCCGCACGCATCGAATATTCCGCCGGGCCGACGGAATCCGTCATCCACCTGTCCATGCTGTGCCAGGCCGGCGTGGCGATCCTCTTCGGCCTCTATTTCGAAATCAACGGTCTGATTGTCCTGATCATGCTGCTGGCCTGGGCGGCGCATGAAGTCACCGGCTATTGGGATCTGGCTTATGCCAATGCCCATCGCCGGATCACGGCGGTCGAGCAGCGGGTGCACGATTATCTCGGCGTCATTCCCCTCCTGGCCCTGAGCTTCGTCGTCGTCACCCATTGGCCGGCCTTCCTCTCCATCTTCGGCCTTGGCGGCGTGTCCTTCGATCGATCGCTGCAGCTTCGCACACCGCCGGTCGAGCCAGTCTATTTCTGGTTTCTGATGGCCGCCATGGCGATCAATCTGCTGCTCTATCTGCAGGAGCTTTATCGCGGCATCAAGGCCGTGCGCGGCCATGCGCACCCGATGCATCTCGCCGAACATTCCAGGTAGCTGGAAAAATTTGAGGCGAGGCCGCCTCACAGCGACCTCGGCTCGTCGTGACAGTGTGAGGTGGCGAGCTATGCCCGGTAATCCCGGTCCTCCCGCGCCTGTGGCGCGAAGCGATGGGAGCCGCCGGTGCCGATATCCATCAATTCCCGCAGATGCTCGCGGGCCCGGCAAAGACGCGACCGCACTGTGCCGACGGGAATGTCGAGGATGTGGGCGACCTCGTTATACTCGCGCTGCTCCAGGCAGATCAGGCGCACGATCTGGCGGTGGGACGAACTGAGGCAGGAATAAGCCCGCCTGAGGTCACGCACCTCGTGACGCACCTCCTGGTTGCCCTTATGCGGAATGGCGGAATCGATATTGCCGTCTTTGGTGAGGGTGGGGCTGCGTTTCTTCACATCGTTGATGAAACTGTTATGAAGAATGGTCATCAGCCAGGAACGCAGATTGGTGCCCGGCTGCCATTTGTCGATATTGGCGATGGCGCGCACCAGGCATTCCTGGATCAGATCGTCGCTACGCTCCGAATCGCGCGTGAGAAACAAGGCGTAACGCCGCAAGCGGGGAATCTCTTCTTCGATGCGACGGAAGATCTCGTCGTTTTGCTTCATCTCGAATACTCCCTGGAACAAGATATGGTGCGAGGTTGGAAAATCGCTGCGGATATGTCGGGGGAAGTAGTCTTGAGCGTTCTAGTCAATTAGATTTAAGGGCGGGGCCTGCGAGGTGAAAACAAAAAAGCCGCGACTGAAGTCACGATATTTTGTCTCCATGCGGCCACCATATCGGCGAGTTGGCATGATGATCGCAACAAATGACGGGGGCGATGCGAGGAAACGGCCGGACGCGTGCTTCAGCTATTGATGATCTCGCCGCCGTTAGGATGCAATATCTGACCTGTCATATAACTGGCGTCATCGCTTGCGAGAAAGACGAAGCAGGGCCCGACTTCATCGGGCTGACCGGCCCGGCCCATCGGCACTTTCTTGCCGAATTGCGCGACTTCCTCGGCCTCGAAGGTGGCGGGAATCAGCGGTGTCCAGATCGGGCCGGGTGCCACGCCATTGACGCGAATGCCGGAGCTGGCGAGTTGCCCCGAGAGCGAGCGCGTGAAAGCGACCAGCGCGCCCTTGGTGGCGGCATAATCCACCAGATGGCTGCTGCCGCGATAGGCCGTCACCGAACAGCAATTGACGATGGCGTCGCCGCTCTTCAAATGCGGTAGGGCAGCCTGCGTCATGAAGAAGGTGCCGAAGAGATTGGTCCGGAAGGTCTGCACCAATTGCTGTTCGGAAATCTCCTCGATTGTCTTGGCCGGATGCTGCTCGCCGGCATTGTTGACGAGGATGTCGAGCCCGCCGAGGGCATCGACGCTGCGTGCGACGAATGCATCGCAGTTTTCCTTGTTGCCGATATCGCCGCTCAGCAACAGGCATTGGCGCCCGGTCTCCCGCACCAGTTGGGCGGTGGTTTCGGCATCCTTGTGCTCCTCTGCATAGACGATGGCGACATCGGCCCCTTCCTTCGCGAACATGATGGCGACCGCGCGGCCGATACCGCTATCGCCGCCGGTGACGATGGCCTTGCGTCCCTTCAGCTTGCCGGCCGGCAGATAAGAGCGGGCTTCCGCCTGCGGCTTCGGATGCATCTCCGTCTGCCGTCCCGGCTGGCGTTCCTGATGCTGGGATGGGAAACTCTGATCTTCTTGTTGCGGGTTCGTCATCGTCGCTTCCTTAACCGAGATAGGCCTTGGCCTGCTTCAGATCCTTGATGAAGCCCTGCTTCACGCGGCGCCGTGACGCGTCATCGCGCTGCCGGAGAATGAAGGAAGGGTGAATGGAAACCAGGAGCGCGCCCTGCCAGTCCCGCGCATGCCGCAACTGGCTGGCTTGCGGGATCGAATCCGGCACCTCCGTGGCGTCAGGCATGCCGATGGCCATGACATGGCCGCGCGATTTTCCCACTGGCACGGATCTACCCAGCAACCCGCGCAGCGCCGAGGCGCCCAAGGCGAGAACGAGGCGCGGTTGTACCAGGCGTATTTCCTGCCATAGCCACCATTTACAGATATCGATCTCACCGGCAGTCGGGCGTTGATGCAGCCGCCGCTTGCCGCGCGGCTCGAATTTGAAATGCTTCACGACATTGGTGACATAGACGGCATCGCGATCAAAACCCGCTGCCGCCAATGCTTCGTCGAGAAGCCGGCCGGCCGGACCGACAAAGGGATGGCCGGCACGGTCTTCCTGATCGCCTGGCTGTTCACCGACCAGCATCAGCGGCGCGGCCACCGCGCCTTCGCCGAAGACGACGCGCCCGCCGCATTCCCAGATGTCGCAGCGCTTGCACCCGGTTGCTTCCTTGGCGATGGCGGCGAGCGCTCTGCTGGCCTTCACTGTCCGGCTTGCTTCCATGCAGATGTTTCCATGCTGCGTCGTTCACATGGTGCTTCGTTTCACATGGTGCTTCGTTCCATGGGGCACGTTCCCCAATTTTACCTTTTGATCAACACTAGCTTTCCCCGGTTGTTCCGGCGGCTCTGGATGAAGAAGCCACGGAACAAGCCAAGATGCCGACTGTTGCTCCTCATATACATCGCTCGAGGCGTGTCGCGGATCGCAGAGACGTGACGCTGCGACGGCTTTCACTTCAATGGAGCATTCATCGTGAACGATTCCCGCGTGAAACATCCCGGCTCGCTGTCTTTCCTGCGTGGCATGGCCTTCGTCCCGCTTCTTGCCATGCCGCTTGCCATGTCACCGGCACATGCAAATGCCGCCTCGACGAGCCCGTCAGGACTGAATGACGCTCAACCCATCCAGCTCGCGGCTTGCGGCGCCGGGCAGGTGGAAGATTCATCCGGCGCCTGCGTGAACGACAACAATTCGAACAAGGGCAATTCCAGCGGCAGTTCAGGCAATAATGGCGGTACTGGAACCAACGGCAATGGCACAGGCACCGGTAATGGCACAGGCACCGGTAATGGCACGGGCACAGGTAATGGCACGGGCACCGGTAATGGCACGGGCAACGGCAGCGGTACGGGTAGCGGCAGTGGCTCTGGCGGAGGTTCCGGTAGCGGCGGCTCTGGCGGTGGTGGATCGGGCGGTGGCGGCTCTGGAGGCGGTGGGTCGTAAGTGACAGCCGCTTCCTTGACGTCGCCTGATTGACGATAGCCGGCGCGGCGATCCGCATGACGGTTGCACGGCAAACCGGGAGAGGCGGCAATGGAGCTGCAACAGGCAGATTACGAAAAGGTTATCTCGCGTTTGGAAAATGCCGCTTCCTCGGCAGAGGAGATCACCGATATCCGGCAGGAAGCGGCGCGGTGCCTGAGGGACGCGCTGCAGCGGATCGCCGATCTCGAACGTGAAGTTGCGGATATGCAGCGCGCCATCGAACGGGCGGCCATCGAGACCAATGTCGCACGAGATGCCTGAGTTCATTCTTCGGAAGAATTTTTCCTGGTGACCACGCTCAATGAAGGAGGCAAGCATGACAACGCAGATACCCACAAGTGACGAAACGCTTCGCAAGGATGAAACCTACAGCCTGATTTCATCGGACAAGGTGCAAGGCACCTCGATCTACAATTCAAATGGCGACAATCTCGGTGAGGTCGATGATCTGATGATCGACAAGGTGAGCGGCAAGGTCGCCTATGCCGTGGTGAGTTTCGGCGGCTTCCTCGGCATGGGAGCGCAGCGTCGCGCCTTGCCGTGGTCGGTGCTGACCTATGACACCAACCGCGACGGGTATGTGATCGATGCGCTGGATGACACGATCCGCAATACACCTGCCGCGGACTCCGAGGAAACCTATGCGGACCGTGAGTGGGGCACCCGGCTGCACAATCATTTCGGGGTGCCGCCTTATTGGATGTGAGGCATCCGCTCGGCAAGGCGCGCCGGCCCCTATCCGCGCTGTCCTATCGCGTCAGGTTATAAACCTAACGAGCACTGATCGGCGCGTTAGATGCAGTAAGAGAATCGTCAAAAAGGTTTACAAAGCAGCCTGCGTTCACGAATTTTTGTAGGGCCAATCCTAGGCCACATTAGGTGACGTCGGTGCCAGTTGCGCTAATATCAGGTGTGCCGAGAGGCAAGGAGCGTGTTGCAAATGACGAAGATCAAGGACGTCGGGCAATACGAAAAACAGTTGCACGACTTGCAGAAACACGATTCCCCGCGAACGACGGGTAAAGAGAAAAAGAAGCGGGTTTTGGAAGGCGAAACCGCCGATTACGGCCAAAAACTGCATGACAGGGAAACCAAGGGACGTCCCCATCGCAAGTCCCGGTAAAGAACGCCGACCGGAGCATTGTCCATCCGTGAGGAGGTGTGGCTATCCGGCCATCTGCTGTATCCCCGTTGCAACATCTGCGTGATGTGCGGCGAATGGGCTCAGCGGGTGGATAATGATCGACCATGTCCTCACATCGAGCCGGCCGGTAGAAGCCGGGAACCAAAACCCATGAACGTTGTTCTGATGGGCACTGAGCTTAAGGAGGTGGGGGTTTGAGAAGATTGGTAGAACGGGAAGGAAACGCTCCTCATCCCGCCGATAAAAACCTCCATGGCACCAACTCAGGCCATCGATCCACTCAGGAGAATCACACGATGCGCGCGACGATTCGTACCGCTGTCATTCCTGCCGGCGGACTAGGGTCCCGACTGATGCCCTTAACCCGTGCAGTTCCCAAAGAATTGCTGCCGGTTTGGAATAAGCCCGTCCTGCAATATGCCGTCGAAGAGGCGATCGGCGCGGGTATCGAGCGTATCGTTATCGTCACGGCGCCCGGAAAGGACAGCCTGCAGCGTCATTTCGCGAATGATAAGCTCGATGGTGTTTGCCAGATCGATTTCGTCATCCAGGAAACCGCGCGCGGTCTCGGCGACGCGATCCGCGTGGCGGCGCCGCGCAACGAAGATATCGCCGTTTTGTTGCCCGATGAATTGCTGATGGGCGGCAATTGCCTGCAGGGCTTGGTCGACTGCCATGCCGAACGCGGCGGCAGCGTCCTTGCGGTGCAGAAGGTACCGCTGGCGGATGTGCGCCGTTACGGCATCGTCGACGTCGTCACCACCGACGGCCATGGCCTGGAAGTCAAGGCGATGGTTGAGAAGCCGGCGCCGGAAAAGGCGCCCTCGCAGCTCGCCATCATCGGCCGCTATGTGCTCGGTGCGGCGGTGATCGACCGCCTGCAGGACGCACTGCCGACCGTGAACAACGAAATCCAGCTCACCGATTCCATCGCTGCCACTTGCGGCCTGCAGCCGGTCACGGCGATCCATTATGACGGCCAGCGTTACGATTGCGGCAGCTTCAGCGGCCTGCTGCAAGCCAATATGGCGGTGGCGCAGCTTGAAGAGCCGGCCGCGGTCGCGCCCTTCCTGCATGCTCAACGCAGCGATCTGCATGTCGATGCCGCATGAGCAATGAGCGGCCTCCCCATCTGCCACCGGACAAGGCAAGGGCCGGCCGCATCAGCGGCCGGGTTGTCTCGGTCCTGGTGATATCCTTCATCCTGGCAGCAATCGTGCTGGGACTGGCTTGGATGTACTGGTCGCAAAACGCACCCCAGGGCGGACCGCAAGGTTGATCACTGGGTTGACGCCAAAACACGCGAAGTCAACAAAGAGGGCGGCCGATCGGCCGCCCTCTCTTCATGCGTCTGGAGATTGAAGGTTCAAGTGCGCCAGATGCCGGCATTGGACTGGCGGAATTTTTCGACCTGTTTTTCTGCTTCATCCTTGGCAATGCCGTAGCGCTCCTGAATGCGGCCGGCAAGTTCGTCGCGCTTGCCTTGAAGGACGTCGATATCGTCGTCCGTCAGTTTGCCCCATTGCTGTTTGATCTTGCCTTTGAGCTGTTTCCAGTTGCCTTCCATTTCGTCCTTATTCATGGCTCCGCTCCTTTCCAAGGGATGACGGACAAAAACCGTTAAAGGGACCTGTCGTTCCATTCGGGTCTGCTCGGCCGGTTGACAATCTTGTGTGGTGTCGGCTTCGATGGGTGATTGCAATTATCGGGGCAGGAAATGCGCGCCTTTTTCCATGACGATCAACGGCTTCACAGCCCGAAGCAATTCATGCGGGCGGGCCGGCTGGCCGAACCGACAGATGTGCCGCGGCGCCTCGATCCGCTGCTGGCCGCGCTGAAGGCACGCGGCATCGCAACCGAGATGCCGGAAGATCGCGGCCGTGGTCCGGCCTTGGCGGTCCATGCTGCCGGTTATCTCGATTATCTCGCAACGGCCTATCAGCGCTGGCAGGAGATCCCCAATGCCGGACCGGAAGTGCTGCCCAACCTGTCGCCCTACTGGAATGCGGCGCCGGGCGTGCAGCGGCCGCCATGTCCTTCGGCGGCGATCATTCCCCAGACCGGCTATTATCTCGGGGATCTCGCGGTGCCGCTAGGCCCGGATAGCTGGATCTCGATCATGGCCGCCTCGCATGTCGCGGCCGGCGCCGCCGATGCGGTGCTGTCGGGTGCGGCGGCGAGCTATGCGCTCTGCCGTCCCTCGGGCCATCATGCGCGGGCCGATCGCGCCAATGGCTTCTGCTATGTCAACAATGCGGCGATCGCGGCCCAGCGCCTGCGCGGGAAATTCAGCCGCGTGGCGGTGCTGGATGTCGATGCCCATCATGGCGACGGCACACAGGAGATTTTCTACGGGCGCGGCGATGTGCTGACCGTTTCCGTGCATGCCGATCCCGCCATCTATTATCCCTTTTTCACCGGCTATGAGGCGGAACGCGGCCATGGGGAAGGGGCGGGGGCCAATTGCAATATCCCGTTGCCGCGCGGCGCGTCGGACGACGATTTCCATGGCGCCATCGATCGCGGGCTGGAAACGATCAAGGCCTTCGGCGCGGAGGCGCTGGTCGTGTCGCTTGGCTTCGACAGCCACCGCAACGATCCGATCGGCATTCTCGGCGTGACGACGGCGGGTTTCGGCGGCGTCGGCCGCCGCATCCGACAATGCGGCCTGCCGGTCGTGGTGGTGCAGGAAGGCGGCTATCAGATCGAGGTGATCGGCGATTGCCTGGGCACCTTCCTGGACGGCTTCCGCCAGGGCCAAGCGTAAGCTTTACCGATCAGAACTGGGCCGGCAGCCGAACATGCGCTGGTAGTTATGGGCGAAATCCGAGATCGAGGCGAAGCCGCAGGCCCGCGCGATCTCGGAGATGCTGGCCGGGCTCTGGCGCAGCAGCGAGCGGGCCCGCAGCAGGCGTTCGCGCATATAGAACTGCGTCGGTGTCGTCTTCTCATACTGGCGGAAGGCCCGTTGCAAGCGCCGCAGGTTGATGCCGATCCGCGCGGCGATCTCCGCCGGGCTCAAGGGCTGCTCGATATGCTGGCGCATGATCCCGGCGGCCTGGCCGGTGATGGAATGCCGCGGCTCGCTGACATTGCCCTGGGAATCGTAATCGTCACGGATGATGCAGCGATTGAGCTGGTCGGCGACGCGCCGCATCGCCTCGGTGCCGCAAAGCTGGCGCACGCAGGCCAAGGCAAGATCCGTGGTGCCGCAGCCGCCGCTGCAGGTGATGATGCCCTGGTCGGCCCGGTAGATGTGATCGCGGAAATCGACCCCCCGGTGCTTGGCGCGAAAATCGTCGATATAGGCCCAATGTGCGGCGCAAGACCGGTCCTGCAGCAATTCCATTTCTGCCAGCAAGGCGGCACCGCCGCCCACGGTGCCGATATGCGCGCCGTGGAAAAGCTGCCGGCGCAGCCAGCTTTCCAGGAACCAGTCCGCCGGCCGTGGCCGGTCGAAGCCGGCAAGCAGCAGGGCATTGTCGCAATCGGCGATCTCCTGCAGCCGATAGGTGGCGCCGACCGTCAGGCCGCCAGAGGCGCGGACCGCCATCTGCTGCAAGCCGATCACGCGCCAGGAGAAGACCGGCCGCGCCATGATCCTGTTGGTGAGATAGAGAATATCCAGCAAAGCGGAGAGATCGTGCAGATCGAAGCCCGGCACCAGGATGAGATCGAGCATCGCCGTGGACGGGCCGGCCCCGTCCTTGAGTTTGAGCAGGTGATGCTGGGCGGCGCTGTGACCGGCCGCGGTCCGGTCGATCGCAACCTGGTCCCGATCCAGTGTATCGAGCGCGGTATGTTGAGACAGGCTCATTTCGTTCTCCTGCAAATGTTGACGGAGGACGATCGGGGCATAGGGCCTTTCGGCGCATTTCCTGTCCGAGCAGCTATATCGCGGGATGGCCGCGTTCCCTATACGACTTTAGGCGGGAATCGGCCTGCTGCGACGTTCTGCCCCCACGCATATTATGGTATTCAAGCAAATGGGGCGTCCAGTGCGATGGGGCGATGGGACGTTTTGTCCTCTGTGATCTGCATTTTTGGACATTTTGTCCCGCCTGGTTGTCCGGCTGCGTATCCCGGCCGGCAGCGAAATTATCCTTTGGTGCAAGTTCGCCGGAGGACAGGAAAAGAAGGCTGCCAAAAGCTTGACCTGCCGGACAATAGATCACAAAGTAGCTGCCGGAGGGTGGGCCAGCATGACAACCGTACTCGTGGCTGACGATCATCCCATGTTTCGCGAAGCGCTGGCGGATGCCCTGCGCTCGATCATCGACGATGTCGATGTGATCGAAAGCGGCTCGATGGTGGAAACCATCGGCGCTGTCGCGAACAGTTCCGATATCGATCTGATCCTGCTCGATCTCCGCATGCCGGGCATGAACGGCGTCAAGGGCGTACGCACCTTGCGGGTGCGGCGGCCGGATATTCCCGTGGCGGTGATCTCTGCTCTGTCAGACCGCTTCGTGGTGCGCGAATGCTTCGAGGCCGGCGCCATCGGCTATATCCCGAAATCGCTGTCACGTTCCGCCATCGCCACCGCGATCTCGACGATCCTGGAAGGCGGCAGCTATACGCCGAATGAAGGCATCGAGGACGTCAAGGCGGATATGGAAGCCGATGAGCTGGACGACGCCATGCGCTGCCGCTTCGAACTGCTGACCAATCAGCAGCGCAAGGTCTTGGATTTGATGGCGGCGGGCCTGCTCAACAAGCAGATCGCCCATGAGATCGACGTGCAGATCACCACGGTGAAGGCGCATGTCTCCAGCCTGCTGCAAAAGCTCGGCTGTTCCAGCCGCACCCAGGCGGTGATCCTCTATCAGAAATACCTGCGCGCCGCCTCACGCGGCTCCGCCGGCAGCGCATCCGGTGGAGAGCTTTCGCCGCATTGAGCCAGCCCGCCGCCAACCCATCTGTCACTTTTCATCGCACGCATTGCAACAACCCGGTTGTCACCCTCGGACTTGATCCGGGGGGCCATCGTGGCGATTGATGATTGTCGACTGGATTGTGCTGAGCGCGCCTTAAATCAGCGACCTAACTGGCCTCAACTGTGGACCCTCGGATCAAGTCCGAGGGTGACAATCCAGTTTAGTGTTCGCGGCGTGTGATGATCATCCTTAACAGGGTCATTGCCGCACCGAAGCGATTAGCGCGCGCAATCGTGCCGGCTTGATCGGCTTGAGGAGCAGGCTGACGGCGGGGAGCATCTGGACCAGTTCCTGGACTTCGTTGTTGCGGTCGGCGGTGATCACGGCGGCGGGGATGGTGAGGCCGAGGCGGTCGCGGACGGCGGCGATCAGGTCGGTGCCGACACGGCCGTTATCGAGATGATAGTCGGCCAGCAGGATATCGGGATTCTCGCCGGCTTCGGCGATCGCCTCGATGGCGGCCTGTTCGTCGGTGGCGGCGATGACCCGGCAATGCCAGGTATCGAGCAGGCTGGTCATGCCGTCGAGGATATCGGGATCGTTATCGACGACCAGCACGCGCATGCCGGCGACATTGCTGGGATTGGGCAGCGCCTTGGCGCGCGGGGTCACGGTTTCGGTGGCGTCATCGGCGATGGGCACCAGGACCGAGAAGAGCGAGCCGCGGCCGAGCGTCGAGCGCACCTGTACCGGATGATGCAACAACCGGCTGATCCGCCGCACGATGGAAAGGCCGAGGCCATAGCCCTTGTCGCTGCCATCGACCTGGGTCAGGCGGTGGAATTCCTCGAAGATGTCGTCGAGCCGGTCCTGGGGGATGCCGATGCCGCTATCGAGCACCTGCAATTCGACATTGGTGCCGCGCCGCCTGGCGCCGAACAGGATGCGGCCGCGCGGCGTGTAGCGGCAGGCATTGGTCAGGAAGTTCTGCAGCAGCCGGCGCAGCAGGCGCGGATCGGTATAGACCGTCTGGTCGCTGGGCAGCACTTTCAGCTCCAGGTCGTGCTGTTCGGCGAGCGGCGCAATATCGTCGCGCAGGGCCCGCATCAGCGGCGCCAGGGTGACGCGCTGGATCTCGGCGGTGACATGGCCGGCATCGAGCTTGGAGATATCCAGCAGGATGTTGAGGATGTCCTCGACATTGGCCAAGGCATGATCGACCTTGCCGAGCAGGGGCCGCAATTTGTCCGGCAGCGGATTGTCCTGGGCGGCGGCGATGAACAGGCGCGCGGCGTTCAGCGGCTGCAGCAGGTCATGGCTGGCATCGGCGAGGAACTGGGTCTTGCTGGCATTGGCGCGCTCGGCCTCGATCTTGGCATTGCGCAATTCCCGGGTGATGCGGCGGCGCTTCTCCACTTCCAGCATCAGCGCATCGTTCAATTGCTGCAGCGAGGCGGTGCGTTCATGCACGCGCCGCTCCAGCTCTTCATTGGCGGCTTCCAGGATATGCTGGGCGCGGCGGCGCTCGGTAATGTCCTGGATCAGGGTGAAGAAGCCGACCACCTGGCCATGCACGTTGCGATGCGGCACATAGGTCGCCAGGCCAAAACGCTCCTCGCCATCGGCCGCGGGCAGGAGCAGGTCGAAGACAGCGGTCGAACCGCTGAGCGCCCGTTCGACATAGGGCCGGCGTGCCCCGTAGACCTGCGGGCCAAGCACCGCGCGCATGGTGCGGCCGACGATCTGTCCGCCATTCTGCGAGAAATTGGCGCGATAGGCACGATTGGCGAAGCGGTACTGCTTCTGGTCGTCGATATAGCACATCATCGTCGGCATGGCATTGGCGAAGAGGCGGATGCGCTCCTCGCTGTCATGCAGGGCTTCCTCGGCCAGGCGCCGCTCGGTGATCTCGGCATAGGAGATGACGAAGCCGCCATCCGGCATGGGATCGCGCTTCAGCGAGAACCAGCGGCCATTGACGGAGACTTCGACCGGCGCGGTGGTATTGCTGGTGGCGATTAGTGAACCGGTGCCCAGTTCCGGTACGCCGCGCTTGTCGTTGAAGCTCTGGAAACTCTGGAAGCTCGATCCCGGCGTCAGCAGGGTGGCGGGCAGTTCCAGCAATTCGCCGTAGCGGCGATTGGCAGTGGCGAGGCGCTGCTTGTAATCGAAGACGGCGACGCCGATCGACATGCTTTCCAGGGTCGCCTGCAGATGCGCCGAGGTTTCCGCCAGGACCTTCTCGCGTTCCTGGCGCTCCTCGTCCTTCAGGTCGGTGATATCGGTATAGATCGAGGCGATGCCGCCTTCGATCGACCGGCGTTCATTGACCTGTACCCAGCGCCCGGTGCTGAGCCCATAGACGGCGCGATTGGCGCCGCCGCGGCGGGTCGCATGACGCTGGTCGAGATGGTGCTTGATCCAGTCGTCATGGGAGATATCGTCGTTCACATTGATGCATTTCTCGGCCAAGGCCAGTTGCATCAATTGATCGAAGGTGATGCCGGTATGGATACGGTCGGTCAGATGCGGCCAGAAATCCAGGAAGCGTCGATTGAACAGGATGAGGTGATCCTCGGGATCGAAGATCGCGAAACCTTCGGAGATGCTGTTGATAGCGTCCTGCAGCCGATTCTGCGTCGTGTGGCTGACGATGATCGCTTCATTGAGTTCCTGGTTGGAAATCTCCACCGCCTGCAGCGCCTGTTCCAACTCCCGGGTGCGGTCGCGGACCTTGCGGTCCAGCAGGATGGCGGTCTGGAACAGGTGATAGGCATTGCCCTGGATGTCGAGGCTGTGCTCGACCCGCGTCATCAAGGCGCGGTTGATCTCCTTCAGCTTGGCGTTTTCGCGCTCAAGCTCGGTGGGAGCCGAGGAGGCGGGAGCTGGCGGCGCGGCGTCGGGCCTGGGTTGCTGCATCAAGCCTCGCTTCTGGAATCGGCGCCGCCGAAGGCAATGCCGGTGAAGGTCTGGCTCATATGCATCATGCCGAATTGTTCGCCATAGGTGTTGAAGCCGACGGCGTTATTGGCCGACAGCAATTGCGAGACCCGGCCCAGGATCTGCTGCTGCTCCATCTCGATATAGCGCAGGATGCAGTCGAAGCCGAGCAGTGCCTCGATCCGGCCGAGATCGCGGGTGAGGCGGTCGAGCAAGGTCTCCAGGTTGCCGACCAGATCGCCGCTGCGGGCGATGCTGAGCACGATGCCCTCGTCGATCGCGCAGAAGAAATGCAGGCAACCCTGGTCGTCGACCTTCTGGATGGCGCGGACATAATGCCGGCCGCCGGCCTTCACCACCAGCGGATGGGCGGCGAAGACGAAGGGCGTCAGTTCCTCGCGCGTCAGCCCCAGCATGCGGGCATATTCCTGGCCGGCCGGTTCGGCATTCAGTTGCATGACCAGGCGCTTGGCCGGATCGGCCTTGGTCACCACCAGCTTATGTTCCAGCGGCTCGAAATGCTGGGTCTGGAAGACACGGAAATCGAGATCGGTGGAGAGCAGCATCAGCAGCGCCGCATTGGTGAGGATGCGGTCATTGACGAAGATGTTCGGCTCGTCGGAAGCCGGATTGGTGCCGGCTGAGCCGCCGATCAGCGGCACGCGCCCCAAGGCATCGCCGACCGCGCTGGCGATCGCTTCCTCGCGCATGGCGAGGCCGTCATTGATCAGCAGCGCGAAGGTATGCGGCGTTTCGAAGCGCTGGCTGATATTCTCATGCTCCTGCAGCAGGGTTTTCGCCGCCGCATAGCCGGCGGCGATCTCGAAGGTCGTCAGATGTTCGACCACATGGATCGAGGCGGCGAAATTGGATTTGCGGAAACAGATGCCGGCGATGCTGCCATGGCGATAGCCGAGCGGCGTGATCTCGCCCGCCGTGGTGCAGCCGACGATGCGGGCATGGCTGCCATAGGCGCGGATCGCCGCGGTGATATCGGCGATGTGAAATTGCGGCGAGCAGAACAGCAGGATGAGTTCGGCATCCGGCGCGGCGATCTGGTCCAGCAAATCGCGCACGGCGGAGGCCGCATCCGGTTTCATCGACATGCCGCGCCGGATCGGCGGCTGCCTGATATGATCCTGCGTGGCCCGATTGGTTTCGCGCTCCGTCTCAAGCCCTGACCCGAGCATCCTGACCTCCCCGCAATCCGTTTGTCTTTTCTTTTCTGTGTTCCGATCCTAGCAGCTTCATTGACTAAGCGGATGATTATTCACTCAACTTATCTCGATCCAAAGTCCAATTTCGGATGCCGGGCGGTAGCCGGTAGCATTCCCCTCTAGGCTCTTGAAATCAGATCATTGAAGTCGGACCGTTTGACGAGATCATCGGCAGCGCGGACAGCTCCGGAGGCGACAGGTCATCCTGGTCGTGGCGAGGCAGGCTGTCGCAGCCTTGCGGCGAGGTTAATGTCAGATTCGCTGACGTGATGCGGTCTTTGGTCCACCCGGTTGATCCGGGATCCGGCACACCCGATCAGGTGGCAATTTGGGGAGGTTCAGATGAAAACACGTGCAGCTTTGGCGGTTGCGGCCGGCAAGCCCCTGGAAATCACCGAAGTCGATCTCGCCGGCCCGAAGGCGGGTGAGGTTTTGGTTGAGGTGAAGGCGACGGGTCTGTGTCACACGGATTACTTCACCCTGTCGGGGGCCGATCCGGAGGGGCTGTTCCCGGCGATCCTGGGCCATGAAGGGGCCGGGATCGTGGTCGATGTGGGGCCCGGCGTGACGAGCCTGAAGAAGGGCGACCACGTGATCCCGCTCTACACGCCCGAATGCCGGC
>SSEL01000072.1 GCA_008012315.1 Rhodospirillaceae bacterium | reverse complement strand
GCCCGCGCGCGGCGATCGGTAAAGAGGCTGATCAGCACACAGGACGTGAGATCGTCATCTTGCACCAGGCCGGCAGATCCAACCTGGAGATCGCCCGTCAGTTTGTCGCCATCGAAAGCCAGCGCGATCATGGCGTCACTCGATCCGAAACCACGGCCGGCCGCTGGTGGCGTGACCGCAAGAGGCATGGTGGCCTTCGCGGCAGACCGGCTTGGCGGCCTTCGCCGTAGCACCAACGCGAAACCAGTCCGACCCCTCGACCATGGCCGGCGGCGGCGAATGCGGCGGCTCGCCATGTGCCGCGACCAGATCGCCAATAACAACGACTGGCTCCCCCTCAATGCGGAACCAGTCGTTCGCTTCCGTCATCTGCGCGCCGCCGGCCGCGTCCAGCGCATGGACCGCGACACCTCGGGTTGTCATGATTGCCTCGCCTCGAAATCAGGTGTAACCAGTGTGGTGCCATCCGGCCGCATCGTCAGGACGGAAGCACCTCCGCCGACATTGACGCTGAATTCCTGACCGGCATGGACCTCGATCGCCTGGCCGCGTTTGAAGTGGATGCGGTGCCCGCCATCCAGCTTGTCCTCATCGGTATAGATCGCCAGTTCGCCATTTTTCAGGCCGCGAATGCGATAGCGCCGGTCATCGACCATCAAGATGATGGGATGGTCGCGGTTGCCACCGACACAGATCACCACCGCCTCGGCGTCGGGATGAGCGACTGATGTCCAGCCATAGGGCTGGAAATGCTCGGCCTTGTCGCGGGTCTCACCGCGCAGGCCGGAAACCTGGATGCGCTGGATGCCAGCATCGTCATCGACCAGGCGGACCACCGCGCGGAAGACCATGAGCATGATCCGGTCGCGCAGCGGCTGCATCATTCGGGAGACGGCTTTCATGGCGCCTCCAGGTATCCGGTATCGGGATTGGGATCTTCGTCCGGCTCGGGCAGGAGGTCATAAGCATCCGGCAAGGCCAGTTGCAATTCGGTGATCGTGCCCTCGATCGTCAGTCGGCGCGTGACGTTCACGATCAACATATCCATCTCGGCATCGAGATAGCCATCGACCACGCGGACCAAGGAGTTCGGCCGCCAAAGCTTGCCGGCATCATCCCGCCAACCCGCTGTCGTATAGTTGATCTTGCGTGATCGCCCGCGCGCGACACGTACTTCCCAAGCAGCGCGATCCGACAGGCTCATATCGTTGCCGGCCTGTTCGGAGACGATGACGGTCGGGCGATAGCGTGTGATGGCGCTGTCACTGGCGCGGCCTTCCGCCGCCGCGATCTCGGCCGGCTGCAGCAGGTCGCTGCCCTCCTGCTGGCCGCGCAAGACGGTCAGGCTGAAGCGATCGCGATAGGTGAAGTTGCCGGCAGCGCGCTTGACATTGCGGCCGAGTTGCAGGGCGCCCGACCCGCGCCCCCCTTGGCCGGCGCGGGTCAGCACCAGGCCGCCCTGGCCGTCGCTATTGGGCAGCAAGGCGCGGTGCCGGCATGCCCGCTCGATGGCGGCAAAAGCGGTCTCGCCTGGCTGGATCGAAAACCGGGCGAAAGGTGCGCCAACATCGACCTCGGCCGTCACCGCGATACCGTAGGGCTTACAGATCCGTCGGGCGAATTCGAGGACGGTCAGATTGTAGAATTCATGCGCCTCATCGACCACGGCGGCGCAATCGACCAGGTCGCCGATCTTGTCCCGACCGGTGATGGTGATTGCATGTTGGTCGGGATCGTAATCGACATCCACATCATCGACATAGCCGACGATGATCCGGTCGCCGCTGGCCATCAACTCGCAGGCAGCACCCGGCCGGATGACTTTCCGGCGCGGCTGACCCGGCCATTTTTCAGTCACCGACAAGCGCCAGGCAGAGGCGGCCTGCTCGATGCCCGATGGCACCTCGACCGATTTCCAGCCGCCATACAGGACGCCATCCACCAGCAGCCGAATATCCTCTCGCTGAAGGTCAGCCATTGATAAGCACCTCCAGCGGTTCCGCGCCGGGCACGAAGCCGGGATGGCGGAGGCGGTTCCGGCGGCGCAGATCGTCTGCGCGATCGAACAGGCTGGAGAGATCGTCGCCGTCGATCTGATAGGCCAGGAAGACAGCCGGCAAGGTCGCCGCCGGCAGCAGCGTCATCAGACGCGGCAGCGGCGCCGCGCGGGTCGCCACATCCTTGATCAGCGTGGCGCGGAGATCGGTCGCGGTCTGCCAACTGGCATCAAAGCCAGCCGCTCCTGCGAGATCCGCGGTGAGGTCAAGATTGTCGCCGGCCTGGTCGCGCCAGACGATGGCTTGTTCGCGGCTTTCCCAGCCCGCCTGTGTGCCGGCCTTGACGCCCTCGATGGTGGCCGTCAACCGCGCCAACGTGACGAGAGCCTGCCGGTTCGTCGCTGCGCGCTTCCAGCTCGGCGTCTGTCCCTGCCTGCCAGGACCGGCGGCGGCAGTAGCACCGACCTCCAGCAGCGCGTTGCTGATCGTCAGATCCGGCTTGAAGCGGTTTGAGGCCGGTTTAAACAGGCCGGTGACACGCGCTGCCAGTCCGGCCGCATCCTGCATCGTCGCTGGCTGAATGGTTGCCAGCTCGGCCGCCGTCGCGCCGATCTGCCCGGCGGCCATCTCGGCGGCCAGGCCGAAGCTGCGCATGACGGCCGTCGCGCGGTCGGCGACGGAAACCACTGTCTCGATCGCATCGGCAACGACGAAGTCCTGCACGCCGGCACAGATAAACGTGTCGGTGAAATCCGCAATCGCGGCGGCGCTGGCGGCATCGGCCGCGCGCAGCACTGCGCCGGCCGTATCGATGACAGCCACCGGCGAGGCATCGCCACCAGCGCGTTCAAAAGTGATGCTGAGCCGGACGACGCGACCCTCGGCGCTGCTCTTGCGCGTGCGGACCTGGTCGACGACGACGACATCCAGCTCGCCATACCATGGATGGACCAGCCGGCCGGGGCTCTGATCGTATAGCGCGTCTTCGAGTCGGCGCAGGCGGTCAATGACATCGGCGCCATTCAAGACGGCTTCGATGGTAAAGCGCTGCGGCAATTGCCCGATGAATTCATGCGTGGTTTCATCGCGCAGCGGATATTGATGCGAGATGGTGCGCGGGCCGCCGGTCTTTTCGGCATCCTCAACCTCGAATTCGACCCCGCGAAAGCTCGGCTGCCTCAGGTTGTCGGCGATCCAGGAGCGCACCGTCATTGCATCACCATGCCGCGATCCGCTTCGAAGGACTGGCGGCGATCATTGGGCCGCATATCGGTGACGCGCGCGCCGCGATCCGTCACCTCGATCTTGAGCACGCCGCCCGTATCGACGCGATCCCGCGCGCCGACTGTCACATTGGCAGCGCCGAAGGATGCGCTGCCGCCGGCATCGTCGCCGCTGAAGCCGAAGAAGCTGCTGGCCTTGCTGCCGATCGAAGACGCCCAGTCAAAGCCCTGTTTGAGACTGTCAATGATCGGGCCGACCTTGCTCCATATCGCATCGAAGCCAGCCGTGATGTCGCCGACGAAACTGCCTTTGATCCAGTCCACAAAGTCGCCGAAGGTGTTCCTGACACCCTCCCATAGCTTGGTGAACCAAGGGCCGACTGTGTCCCAATTCTCGTACAGCAGATAGATGCCGGCAGCGAGTGCCGCCACGGCGGTGATGACCAGGCCGATCGGATTGGCGGCCAGCGCGATGTTGAACGCCTCGACGACGCCGATGCCGGAACGCAGTGCCAGTATGAATGCGCTTACAGTGGAGATCAGCGGCGCCAAAGCCAGCTTGGCCAGATTGTAAGTAGTGCCGAGGATGGCCTTGCCGAGCCCACCAAAGGCCAATGTCAGTTGCGCAACCGACAAGGCCAACTTGCCGCCCATCACCACGCCGGCCGCGATCAGCAGCGAATTCATCGGGCCGATATACTCGATCGCCCCCTTGAAAACTTTGATCAGCGGTTGCATCCGCTGATAGAGATCCGCGACGGTTTTGCGCACCTCCGCGATGCGGTCCGGCAAGGCGTCGATGAAGTCTTGCAGCTTGGTGGCGATCAAATCGCGATTGGCAACGATGAGGTCCGTGATTTCACCGATGAGCGGCGTCAGGACCGGCATGAGCTTCGCGCCGATCGCATCGCGCAAACCGAGCAGCGAATCAAACATGCGATCGAGGCTGTCATTGAAATCGCCACTGGCATCGGCCGCATCCTGACCGATAACGCGCCCGAGCCGCTCTGCCTGGTCGCCGAGGTCTTTCAAGCCGGCGGAGCCATTATTCAGCGTCTGGACCAGGGCCGGGCCTGCTTCCTCGCCGAACAACTTGGCGGCGATGTAGGACTTCTTCGCGCCATCCGGCATTTCCTGGAACCGATCGGCAAGCTCACCGAAGATCTGTTCGGTCGGCTTTAAATGACCTCCCGCGTCCTTGAGCGAGATCCCGAGTGCCTTGAATTGCGCGGCGGCGGCCTTGTTGCCCTTCGCGGCCTCAACGACCTGCTTGTTGAGGACGCCGAGGCCCTTGCCGGCCGTTTGCTGATCGGAGCCGCTCATCTTGGCGGCATAGCCCAGCCGCTGATAGGCGACGATGCCAACACCGACTTTCTTGGCGGCATCGTTCGCGCTGTCGCCAGCATCGGCACTCGATTTAACCAGGCCGAATAGTCCAGCACCCACAATGCCGAAAGCCGCCACCGTGCGCTTCGCCATCGCACCCGCGTCGGAAGCCACTTGCCCGAAGCTCTTACCGACATTGCCGACGGCGCCGGCGAGACGGCCAAGGCCGAGTTGGGCCGATAAACCACGAAGCCTGGCCGCAATGGCGCGGACCGGCTTCGTGACTTTATCCACGGCCTCAAGGATGACGCTTAGCTTCATGGATTACCCGACCTGGTTAATCGCGTCTGCCATTCCCGCGCGGCAGAAGCCCAGAACTTCAGCTCTCTTGGTCCCCATCGCCGAACGTCGGCGGGGTATCCGAAAGTCCCTGCGATGAGGGTGAGGCAAGCCGCCCAGTCCGCAGGGAAGCGGGCAAAAAACTTTCGACCGTCTGGATCACCTCCACGCCGTCTTCCAAGGACAGGCTTTGGATCTGCTTGACGGTCAGCCGCGTAGCACGCGAGGCGAGATGTGCCAGCAGCGATCCCATCTTGTCCTCACCGGCAGCATCGAGAGCCGATAGGAGATCACCCGTCTTCAGCGCACGAACGGTGCAGCTTTCGATCTTCTCGATGACTTCACCGCCTTCCTTCGCCCGGATCTCCAGCGGTGATTGAAACGTGATCGTTTTCATGGGCGGCCTCACTCAATCTCTTCGGCAGGCGGGCCGGAAAAATTCAAGGTGACATTGCCGCCAGCACCGTCCTTCACCACCGGCGTGTCCGTCAGGAAGGCATTGCGAATGACATAGGTCTGGCCGGTGTCACATTCGAACTGGACCGTGGCGTCATCGATATTGCGCAGCTCGTCCAGCGACATGTCCGGCTCTAGGCTGGTTTCGCAGCTCAAGATGGCCGGCATGGTCTTTTCGGCAAAGCCGACGCGGGTGCCAGTGATAATGGTATCGCGGCCGACACCGCCAATATCGAGGCTCGCGCCGGAATTGGTCTCGATCACGTTGCCGTTCCAGCGAACGGTAGCGCGGCCGAGAAACTGATTCGGGTTGGGCATTCAAACTCTCCTTAAAGCCGGTATTGCAGGAGGCCGGCGAGGGTTCGGAACTGGTTGACGATGTTCGGGGGGATGAGTGCGTCCATACGGTCGACGTTTTCCGTGTTGCGCTCGACCAGCAGATCCGCCTTGTATTGGTCGATGTCTTCGGTCCAGCCTTTCGCTTCCCACATGCCGAACCGCGCGATCAGCTCGGCGCGGATGATTTTCGGCGTTACCACCGCCTGGCCGCGTGCAAAGCGTGTCCCATCATTCGCCAGCTTATGGCGCGGGTATCGCAGCGGGATGAAAGTACGGACGTCGTATCGCAACGTGGCGAGGGTCCGCAGCGTCTCGATATTGAGATAACTGGGATCTTCGGCGCCGGCCTCATTGGTCTTGTAGGTGGTGATGATGCGTTCCATGACAACGTTCCCGCCATCATCGACCGTCCAGGTCGAAATCCCGTCATAAAGGAAGAGATTGCGCTCGGTATCGGTGTAGCGATCGGCGCCAACCGGCGGCATCAGTCCCGGCACCTTCAGGTTCTGCAGCGGCCGTGCGGGATCTTGCCCCAGATAATAGACCCCGATGCCCGCTTGCGCGGCGGCCCATTCCCACGGCGCTTGCGGCGCCCCGAAGCCGTTTATGATCGTCAGATGCGGCGAGTCTCGGCTGTCGCCCAATGTCGTCAGGGCAGAGAAGGACTTGCGCGACGCACACCAGGCGTGGCCGTCGATCATCTTCATCGGGCCATAGCTGACATCGAGCTTGGCCTCGATCGCCGTAAGATTGGCGGCATCGGTGTAAGGCGTGACAAAATCCGTGTACCAGGTGTCGCCGATCAGATCGAGCACCGGCTGAATTTCGGGATTGCCGGTGCCGCCAGTCATGGCGCTGCAAGCAAGGCCAAGGCCGGGCGGCAGGGTTTCCCCATCATAATAGGAGTGCCGCAAATCGATTTCGTTGCCCAGCTCGCCCTTATGCTTGGCCGTGACCGTGACGACGCCGGCATTCGCGGACGCCGTGACATCAAGGTTTTGCTGACCGTTGATCGTGCCGGCGACACTGGTGGCGATTGCCGCGATTGTCTGACCGGTGGTGATCCCGATTTGCAGCCGCCGACCGTTGAGATAGAGGTTCAAGGTGCCCGGCGCCGTCGGTGCGCCGGTAAAGGTCAGCGTGCCGGTGGCAGCCACGCCCTCCTCGGAATCATCGACCGCGATACACCACAGGTCGTTCCAATCATTGGCCGTGCGGAAAGCATTGGCCATATTGGCGATGACAGAGCCAACGCCGAAGAGCTGCTCGGCCTGGCCCTTGCGCGTGATGCGCTCCGGCGTCATCGCGGCGGCACTGCCGCCGAGCCTCGGGCCGATGATCAGCACGCGAACCGGCAAGGTGAAGAGCCCGTTATAGGCCCGGCTGTTGTCGATTTCGATCCAGGCACCCGGCAGGCGCAGATTGATCGGAATGCGGTTGAACGAAATGCTCATGCTCGATTACTCCTTCGCCTTGCCGCGCAGCGCCGTCGCCTGTGTCGCTACGACCAGAGCAACATCTCCCCGGCGCAAAGAGCGGCGCCAATATTCGGTGTTGGGTACTTCGGCGCCCTCGGGCGGCAAGTGTTTGCCGCGCTCGGGATCGCGGACCTTGAGGTCGGGACTGGCCGGTTTGAGAAACATCAATCGGTCTCCATGATGACGTGATCTGTGGCATCGGCCGTATCGTCGGCCGGCAGCGGCGGCAGGACATTGCCGAAGACGGGAATGTCCCAATTGGCGTGGAAGATTTTGAAGTCGCCAAGGCCGGGATCCCCGGCATCGGGGATGGCGTCGTCATAGCCGATCGTCGTCAGATTGAGGGCGATGCCATGGCAAAGGATGCCGGCGAACATGTAAGGCGCGCTTTCGGCAAGCTGCAGGCCGATCGGCTGGCCGCTCTCGCGGCGATCGACGACCAGGCCGCCCAAGGTTAAATCGCGTTTAAAGGCCGCCCGGAGTTGTTCGACCAGGCCGTCCATGACCACCTCGCTCATAGCGGCGTCCTGCAGCGACATGTACCCACGGATCTGCCAGTCGATTTCCAGCATGGTCCGCGAGCTGAGATACGAGGTCTCGCGATAGGCCGTGCGCCGAATGAACCAGCCGCGCACTTCCTTCTTGCCGTTGCCCCAGACATAGAGGTCGCGGAAAGCCGCCTCGGCCGCCGCATATCGCTCATAGGGATGGATGACGCCGAGATCCGGCACCGTCGCCATGCGCTGGCCGATCGCCAGACGGAGCTGCTCCAATGTCGCCATCAGCGCGCCCCCTCGATACGGACCTGGGCGCGGTCGAGCGCCGCCTCAAGCATCCGGTAGAACTGCGGAGTGACCGCCTCGCCGGCATCACGGAACATGAAATGGCCTTTCGTGCCTTTCTTGGCGATCTTCAACTGCACCATACGAGCGACGGAGCGAGCCTCGGCATCGACCTTGCCAAGTTTGCGATGGACCCAATCGATCAGCGGCTCGATCGGAGCCCAATGCGGCTTGCTGCCCAGCTCGATCGGCAACGCATATGCAAGGCTGGTGGCGATGCCGCCGGTAACGCGGCCGCCGCCGATTTCTACCGGCAAGGCGCCGATGCTGTCGCGCAAGGTGCCGGCGCCGCTGGTGGGCGTGCGCTCCTTTGCCTCGCGCTCCAGCAGCATCGAACCTTCTGTCACGGCCGCAGCCAGTTCCTCGACGACGATATCCGGGGCCTGTTCCATCAGCTTGGTGAGCCGGCCGGTTTCCCAGGTGATCTTGACGTCATCGGTCATCGCGGCCGCCGACGATGATGCAGGAGGCGCGGGCCGCCCGTGGTGCTGGCCATCGGCACCGTCACATTGACGCTGGCCGCCTGGACGCGCTTGGGATCGATGCCAAGCAGATCGTAATATCGCTGGCGCAGTCGCTCGGCCCGCTTGGCGAAATTGTCCGGCTTGGCCTGGTGGTTGACCGCATCGGCGGCAATCGTTGGGCTGCCATCGCCGCTGGTATCGGCCGATATTTGGTCGAACAGGATCGCGGCGGCATAGCTCGCCACGGCTTCCTGGTCAGTGTCGGGGATGGTGTCGTCATCATCGGACAGCAAATGCCGGCGGGTCACGGTCAGCCGCACATAGGACGCCGCCTGTGTTGCGATATCGAGGACGATTTGCTTGCCTGCCGGCGCCTCATAGACCGACCATTGGTCACTGCGCAGGCGCGATGCCGGCATTTCCGCGACCGGATATTCGATGCCGATGACGCGGATTGCCCCATCCGGGAAGTCGAGGACCTTGCCGCCGGGTGAAACGATATCTTCGACCACCGCGCGCGGCTTATCCTTGCCATACTGGATGACCGCCCGGCCGATGGCACGATCAAGCTGATCCGCCGTGACACGTTCGACGTTGTCGCGGATCATATCGTTGACCAGGGTCCGGAAGTCATCCAGCATTGCAAGCTCGCTCGTCTCAGTCGTGGTTAGGCGTTGGCCACCACGGCCTTGTAGAGACCGCGATAGTCGATGATGCCCCCGCCATAGATGTGGCGGATCTTGTAAGTGACCTGGTCATTGGTGAAGAGCGAGCCACTGGTCGGGCTGTCCTGCACGAACATCTCCGGCTCTTCGTTGCCGTCGAGGAAGCCGATTTCCATCGATGGGATATCGAGCGGATCGGCGGCGGCAACCCAGTCATTCGCATCGGTCCAATAGAAGACCGGCACGATGGTCGGGACCAGCGTCTGGACGAAGGTCTTGTCCAGGTTGGTGGAGCGCTGGAACAGGTTGTATGCGGTTTCTTCCTGTTCCGCCGCAATGAAGAGCGTCTTCGGCCCGATGCCGAGCGGCTCGCCGCTATCCATCTCCGCTTGTTTCATCATGGCAAGACGGGCGGCCGCCCAGCTCGCTGCGGACAAAGCCGCGGTGCCGAGATTGCCATGATCGGCGTGGAACAGCGCCTTGGTGTCATAGATCGCGGCATTGTTGCGGACGAAGTCCATGACGAATTTGCAAAGCGTTCGTTTCGCGGCGCGGGACATCCTCGTCGGGATGCGCATGATGGCACCGACATCGTCGTTCTTGATCATCTCAAGGGTGACAGTCTCCAACCCGCCGCGCTTCGAGACGGCATAGGTCGCCTTTTCGTCGGTCGGGCTATCCAGCGGCTGATAGGTGCCTTTTTCGGCGACCGCCGGGAGATCACCATAGCCGCCAAAGCGGACACGCTGCTGATCGCGGAAATCGTTGACCCGCACAGGCGTGCCGGTCAGCAGCCGCCAAAAATCGAGATCGGTGGCGCTGCGATAGTCGGCGACCATGCGCCGGGTCATTGCGTCGCCCAAAACGCTGGCGAAGTCTTCCGAGCCCAGGGCCTCGGTCAGCCGGACCGACTGATCGCGCCGGCCGGTGACCTTCTGATCGCCGGTGATCTCGATATAGCACTCCCTGAAGGATTGCGCGTCGCGATGGTCCTTGTGCGCCGGATCGAAGAAGGCGTCCAGCATAGCGGCGATCTTCTCGCGACGGCCTTCACCAGCTTCGATGAAAGAAACGTCGCCGAGATCGGCGACCTGACCGCCGGTGCCGCCACGCGCTTCCGTCAGATACGCGATCTCCGACTTGATCGCATCGGTGACCTGCGCTTCGGTGAAGCGATGTTGCAGCGTGAAATTCGCGATCAGCTTGTCCTTGGCGGCCTTCGGCAGCTTGGAGCCGTTCACGATGTCGCGCATGCGGAACTGGTTCCCCACCGCTTCGGTCAGATCGGCAGGGGCCGGATCGTTGCCGGCCGGCGCCGGGTCTTCCTTCTTCTTCAAGGCATCCTTCAGGATACCCTGCAGCACTTCGTCGGTAAGCGTGGTCAGGTCCTTGCCTTCCAGGAGTGCCGGATTGGCCTCCTGGATCAAGGCGATCAGTTGAGCCCGGTCCATGAAATCTCCATTATCGATGGCTTCAACAAACGAGATGACCTGACCGCCAGCACCTGGCTCGACGATCAGATCGACGGATTTGATTTTGAGAAAGCTCTTCGCGACGCGGTTTCCCTTGACGCCTTGCGCGGTGCCGGCAGCATCAATGGACAGGCCGAAGATATGCGACAGTCCTTGGGACACGGCCTCCCGCAGCTTCACGGCCGTCGGATCTTGATCGCCGATGATCAGCGTCAGGACGGCCTGGATCTCGCCATCGTCGGGACCGGCTCCTTCGATGAATTTGGCCTGCGACAGCGCGCCGACCAGGTTGCGGACATCTTTGCCGCCACCTTGCGTATGCTCACTGTCGGATTTGACAAAGACCCGGACGCCTTCGAACATTGGCGCCGCTTCCCGGAGCAGAGCGGCGGGATAATAATTGCCATTCCCAGAGCGTCCGGCCCGGATGACGCGGACGCGGTAGGCTTTCGGTGTCGGACTCTCACCGTCAACGGCCTCGATCAGGACGGCGGATGCCGCCGGAACGGTGGTCGCCGGTATGGTCGCGGGAGCCGTCTCTTGTGCCGGCACAAAGGCGCGGACCACCTCGACCGGCGCGCCAAAGGTGATGCCTGTGCCGACAACCTCATAGGGATAGCGCCAGGTCTTGCCCTGGTAGTCGACAATGACGCTGTCGGCATAGAGCGCGCTGACAAACGGCCACGGATCGCCGTCGCCGGTCAGCTTCAAGAGATCACGCAAGGCGGCCTGCACCTGGTCGCGCAGCGCGATCAAGTCGACCTCGACGGCTTCCACTAGGCGAGCCGGCGTCAGGCCGGATGTGCCCAGCAGCTCAAGGCGCCGCTCAATCTTCATGCGGCACCTCAAGCTTCCGGCCATCCACGGTCACGACAACGGGGTCCTTCTTGCCGATAGCGAAGACGGTATCCGGGTCGATGCCCAGGCGATCGGCGACGTCCTTGATGAAGTCGGCAAGTTGCCGGCAGGGCCTCTCGCCAAGCTGCGCGGCCACACGTGCCACCGTCGCCGCGCTCGGCGTCGGCATCGGCACGATCGGCTGAACACGCTCGGCGGCCGGCTGGCCCCCATCCGTCGATTGGCTGCCGGAATCCGATTGGCCGGAATCCGACTGGTCGATAGCCGGTTGGCCGGTGGCCGGTTCAGTCAGGGTAGCCGGATCTTGACCGGGCACCTTGCCGGCAGCGGGCGGCTGCGAAGAAGTCTTCTTTGCCAAATCTAGGCTCCTCAAGGTACTTGCCATGTCGCTGTGACTTGGCCACCTTGAGGCTTGCCCCGCGCCGCAATAACACGGCACGAATGCCGGATAGCCGGCCGCCCCGAATGGGGTGATTTTGGGGGTGATTTTCCGAAATCGGGGACAATGCCCCGCGCGACCCAGATTCCCGGCCGCCGTTAAACCCCGTTTAAACGGGTCCAGGCCGGTTTTGCCCGCTTCGCTGCCACCACCGTCGCGGCGGACCCCCTCAGAGGGCCGTCAGCGGGCCTTAAAACGCGCCGTCCAAATTCCGCTTCATCCGGCTGGCTGCCAGCTCCTCGTCCGAGAACGGTTTCCGGCCCGGCTGGATGACATCCCAGGAGGCCATATAGGGGATCGAGGTACAACCGCAATTGATGATTTCCCCGACCGGCCCGGCCGGGTCGCGGGGAAACATCAGCTTGACGCCGCCTTCCAGGTCGAAGGGCTTGTCGACATCCCGGATCTGGCCGTCGATCGCGTGATGGCTATAGCGGCTGTGGATCTTGCCCGACCGGCGCCACTGCTTTTTGAGGCCCGGCAGCACCTCCTTGGCCTGCTCCTGGCGTGATTGCGCGGCCGAGGAAAAGGCAGCGCCGAGCTGGGTGCGGACGATCGTATTGGCCCGCTTCATGCCGCCGGTATCGAGGATACCGGCGATTTTCTCGGCCGCCTGGTACGGTGTCTGGGTGCCGATCGCCGTTGCCCCCAGCTCGCCATTGATCCGGTCGGCCAGGCTGACGGTGATATCCTTGATCCGATGGGTGACAAAATCCCGCATCGCCATGAGCCTGCGGGTGTCGATCGCGACCAGGTGCCCGGCGAGATCCACGCCGGCCGCCGCCGCGACCGGTGCGTCAATCAGCGCCTGGCCTGCCTGCCAGGACAAATCCAGGCCACCATGCAATGCCGCCCCGGCGCCAGGCTCGAACTTGGCCAGCGCCTGGCGAACGGATTTCTGCAGCTCGGTCAGCCGAAAAAGCTGGAAATCGCTCGGTGCGTCCTTCAAGGCAGCCGCGATATCGGCCTGCGCCTGGTTCAAAAGCCGCCGCACCTCGGCAGCCGTATCGCGTTGGATGGCGATACCGCGCCGAAGCTGCGCCGACCTGGCCCGGTTGAATGCGGCTTCTTTCTCGCGGTCGCCCATAGTCAGAGATCCAGCGGCAGCACACCTTGCCGCTCGGCCGTCTTCTGCCACATGCGAAAATGCGTCTCGCAATAGTGCATGTTGGGGCCGACTTGATGCGAATGATCATTGCAGATCGGCCGGTCGCAGGTCCGGCCACGGGCGCCGACCGGATAGTCACAGAGGTTATGGCCGACGTCACCGCAGTCCGCGCAATGCTTGCCGAGCCGACCGCAGATGGTGACCTTCGTGCCATGATCACCCATCATCTCGCTGTATCTGCCGACTGGCAGCTTCGACGTATAGCAAGGCATGGTAGTGGCTAAACCTCGCCGCGTATCTGTTCGGTGACCGGCGGTAGCTGTTCCCCGGTCAGGCCGGGCGGCTCGCGATAGATATCGGCCTCGCTTCGCCGGGCGGCATCGGCGCGGGCTGCTTTCAGCTCTTTGACCGGATCGATTTCCAGCCCGAGCTGACCGGCCACCAAGGCGATCAGCTTGACGGCCGTCTCTTCCGACATCACGCCGCCGGCAACACCCTGCGCTGACGCCACGACAGCCTGCTGCAGGGCCGTGGTGTATTTCGACGTATCACGCGCGGTCAGCTCAGGGAAGATTACGGCCGGCTGATAGGGAGGCGTCTTTGCCAGTCCAACCAAGTCGCTGGATATCGCCAGGAGGCGCTGTCGAATAACAAACTTCGCCATTTCTTCGAGAATGGCTTTCCATAAGCGCTGCCGCTGCGAAAATACCTTGTAGGTCGGTTCCCCCATGCTGCTGGCCGTTGCGAGATTGACATCGCCGCCGCCGCCAAACCAGTGCTCGGGGATGGTGCCACCGCCTAAGACGTGGTTGCGCACCACCCGGAGAGACTCCGAGGCATCCGCCGCATTGAGCGACGGTGTCTCGATTTTCCAGGTCTCGTTTTCATTGTGGACGCGTACGTCGCGCGGTCCCGGTGGCTGGATACTGCCGGCCTTCTCCTCGACTTCCTCTGGCGTCGCGTTCTTTAGCGTGACATCCCAGAAGATCGTGCGCAGCACCACCGCGCGTTCAGCCTCACCATAGAGCAGTTGCTCATAAACATCGGCATGGTCGATCGCCGACAGGATGTCGGAGCGACCGCGCCGACCGTTGCTGAGATCGTTGACACGCCAGTAGAAGCAATCGCCAGCCGTCATGCCGGCACGCAATTTCCGGGCACCCACACCGAAAAGCTCAGCATCATCGCCATCATAGATGACGCGATAGACCTTTTTACCGCCTGACTGCTTTTGCACCACGACGCCGATCGGGACGGCGATGTTTTCGGGATCTGTGACGACACCGATGATCGCGGCCGGGTCGACCTTGCCAAGCCGCACACGGCCGTTCAGGTCATCGACAAAGACTGGCCAGCATTGTTCGCCAAACAGAGACAGCTCGCGCGCATGCTTTTCGAGGTTGAGATCCAGACGATTGATCGGGTCGGTCCAGAATTCATCTATCCATTCCTGCGCCTCGGGATCGTCGACCGTGACCGTGACGCCTTCACCGAACATGAAGGAGACTGGCAGTTCGATCAGCCGGTTGGTCAAGCGGTTCGATTCCCACTGATAGGCCGCCAGCTCCTGCATGCGCCGCTGATCCAGCGGCGAGAGATCCCGCCGCCGCGTATCGGCGCCGGTCAGTGGCCGCCACATCGCATCGTCGCTGTTGACCGTAGCACCGGCCGCCTCGCGTAAAGCAACCGTCTTCACCTCGGCAGGTTCCGGTTCGACGGG
>SSEL01000045.1 GCA_008012315.1 Rhodospirillaceae bacterium | reverse complement strand
GGGCATAGGCATAGGCCATGCCCTTGGCCCGGTAGAAGACGTCATCGGCCGTAAAATCCAGCCAGTTGCCGGAATACTGGTCGATCTGGTTGTCGATATCGTTGGTCGCCGAGCCGAGATCCTTGCCGATCCCGTCCAGGGTCAGCAGCAGGTTATCGGCGCGTGGCTCGAAGACTGCCTGTCCGCGCGCCAGCCGGTCGTTATAGGATTCCAGCGATTTCATCGCCGCGCGATATTGTGAATCGGACGAGGCAGTCGGTGCCAGCGAGACGCTGGGATCCCACAGCCAGACGGTCGGCGAGTATTTCAGCAGGCCGACGGCCCGCTGCAGATCGGTGTCGATGCTGCTGGAAGCACGCGATCGGCCGATCTGGTCCTGCAGCTCCAGGACGAAACGCGACAGCGCCTGGATGATGCCTTGCTGGAAATTCGGCATGTTATCGAGCGCCGCACCCGGCAGGAAGAATGGATCGTTGGAGACCCAGCGGTTCTGATTGACCTCGCGGTTGATCAGGGCGACGGTGATCGCGACCGACTGGCTGGCCCCGGCCGGCGCGGCGGGCGCCTTGAAATTCGGGTCGTCATCGATCTTGTTCACGATCAGCATGCCGACCGGGTAATAGAGCAGCACGGCCAGGACGATCAGGCCCACCACCCATTTCACGACGCGGATCGTGCCGCCACCGCCGAAACGACTACCGCTGCGGGGCGCTCCGGTTGCATCGAGAAAAGGGTCATTGGCCATGCCGGCACCTCACTTGCGCATCATGCGTTGAACATGGAGATGCCGTCGCATCCCGACAAGCCTAACGCGACGCGGGTTATCCGGCTAGGCAGCTTGTTCAGGGCGACGGCAGCAACTCAGCTTAAACGTGCAGCAGGCCGACAATATCCTCGGCTTTCCGCAAAATCGGCTCGGCAATGGCGCGGGCGCGGCTTGCCCCCTGGCCCAGCACCGCATCGATCTCCGCCGGATGGTCGAGCAGCCGCTTCATTTCGCCGCCGATCGGCCCCAATACGGCAACAGCGAGATCCGTGAGGTCCTTCTTGAAGGCCGAGAATTCGCGGCCTTCGAACTCGCCTACGACTTCCGACAGCGGCCGGTCTGCCAGGGCGGCATAGATCGACAGCAGGTTGACTGCTTCCGGCCGGGCGGCATCGATATCCGCCCTGAATTGGCCCTTGTCGTCGAGATCGGCCAGGCCCGGCAGCGGATGCGGATCGGTCTTCGCCTTGCGCAGCTTCAGCGCGATGGCTTCCGCATCGTCGGTCATGTTGATCCGGCTGTAATCCGAGGCATCGGATTTCGACATTTTCTTGGCGCCGTCGCGCAGGCTCATGACCCGCGTCGCCGGCCCGCCGATCACTGGATTGGGCAGCGGGAAAAACTCGGTGCCATAGTCGTTGTTGAACTTCTGGGCGATGTCGCGGGCCAGTTCCAGATGCTGCTTCTGATCCTCGCCCACAGGCACATGGGTTGCCTGGTAAGCCAGGATATCCGCCGCCATCAGCACCGGATAGGTATAGAGGCCGACCGAGGCATTCTCCCGGTCCTTCCCCGCCTTGTCCTTGAACTGGGTCATGCGGTTGAGCCAGCCGACCCGGGCGACACAATTCAGCAACCAGGCGAGCTGCGCATGGACCCGGCACTGGCTTTGCGGGAAGATGATGGCATTCTTCGGGTCGATCCCGGCAGCGATGAAGGCCGCCGCCACCTCGCGGGTCGCCTGGCGCAAGGCCGCCGGCTCCTGCCACATCGTCATGGCGTGCAAATCGACGATGCAGAAGATGCTTTCCATCTCGTGCTGCATCCGCACCCAGTTGCGCACCGCGCCGAGATAGTTGCCGAGATGAAGATTGCCGGTGGGCTGGACGCCCGAAAAAATACGATTCATTGGGTTTGGACCCCCGAATTCCCGAAAAAAGCCATGCCTGATCGGCCCAGTTTGGCCCGACGCCCAGGTTTATTGCCGCGGGAACCGGGTTTCGCAAGGCTTTTCATGATGTTGCACCGCCGGGTTGCGGCAATTTCGCTATCACGGACTATTGAAACCCATTCGCATCGTCCTATTATCTGTATCTGCAGGTTTCTATGGCACCTGCCACATATGGAACAGGGAGTGAACAATATGGTCGCCGGACCGAATCGCGAGTACGTGACCCGCACACAGGCCCAGGCGGTTGAGCTTGACGCCGGCCTGCGCGCATACATGCTGAAGATCTACAATTACATGGCCGCCGGCCTGGCGCTGACCGGCCTGACGGCTTATGGCGTGTTCGCCAGCTACGACACCCATCCGCAGATTTTGGAAACCGTGATGCGCCTGCAATGGGTGCTGATGCTGGGTACGATCGGGCTGGTCTTCTGGCTGAGCTTCGGCATCCGCCGCATGTCGGCCGGCACGGCGCAGATGTCCTTCTGGGTCTATGCCGTCCTGAATGGTCTTTGGTTGGCGCCGCTTTTCCTGGCCTATACCCAGACCTCCATCGCCCGCACCTTCTTCATCACCGCCGGCACCTTCGCCGCGATGAGCCTTTATGGCTACACGACGAAGCGTGACCTGACCGGCATCGGCAACTTCCTGATCATGGGCCTGATCGGCATCGTGCTCGCCAGCCTGGTCAACATCTTCCTCGCCAGCTCGGCGATGAGCTTCGCGATCTCCATCATCGGCGTGCTGATCTTCACCGGTCTGACCGCCTATGACACCCAGAAGCTGAAGGAGATGTATCTCGAAGGCGACGACCATGAGACTCTCGGCAAGAAGGTGGTCATGGGCGCACTGACGCTCTATCTCGACTTCATCAACCTCTTCCTCATGCTGCTGCGCTTCGTCGGCGACCGCCGCTAAACCGCAGCTTCGATACAGCGACTTGCCGGGGCCCTTTCGGGCCCCGGTTTTTTGTGCGCCGCTGTAAGCGCTATCAGGGGCGAGCCCTCGGCTGCATTCGAACGTTCTGCATGGGAACGTTCAGCATCGGATGGTCCGTGTCGTCGCCCTGGCTTTGGCCATCGAGTCCGACTAGGCTGCGGCCGGCAAGATTTTCTTGCGACCATCTCAGATTGGGGGAGCAATCATGTATACGCTGCATTATTCGCCGGGCGCGGCTTCAATGGCGCCGCAGGCCGTGCTGGAGGAAATCGGCACGCAATTCAGGCTGCAAAAAGTCGATACCGCCAATGGCGAGCATCAGCAGGCCGCCTATCTCAAGCTCAATCCGGCCGGCAAGATCCCCGCGCTGACCCTGCCGGACGGGACGGCCATGGCGGAATCCGCCGGCATCTGCATCTTCCTTGCTGACCGTCATCCGGAAGCGGGCCTGGCGCCGGCGGCAACCGATCCGGCCCGCGTCCCTTATCTGCAATGGTTCATGCATCTGACCAACACGCTGCAACCGGCGGATCTGCGCTTCTATTACGCCGACCGCTACACCACCGAGGAAACCGGTGTGGCCGGCGTCAGGGCCAGCGCCATTGCCGAGGTGGCCGACACCTGGGGCCGCGTCGATCGGCATCTTGCACAGAAGGGCCCCTATCTGCTGGGCGAGCGCTTCAGCGCCGCCGATATCTTCTGTTTCATGCTCTCGACCTGGCAGGATAGCTGCCCGGATCTCAACAGCCGCTTCCCACATATCAAAAAGCTGGCCGATCTGGTTGCTGCGCGGCCGGCGGTGCAGCGCATGCTGAAGACCAACTGAGCAGATAGCCTATGACCACGCCGCGCGACATTCTCGATTTCTGGTTCTCGCCCCAGGCGCAGCCTTTATGGTTCGAGAAAGTGGCGGCTTTCGACGACCAGATCCGGACCCGCTTTACCGCCGCCCTGCATGAGGCGCAGCAAGGCGGGTTCGAGACCTGGCGTCAGTCACCGGAAGCGAGCCTCGCGCTGGTGATTCTGCTCGATCAATTCGCCCGCAATATCCATCGCGGTACGGCGAAAGCCTTTCTCGGCGATCCCCGCGCCCGCCTGGTTGCGGCGACGGCCATCGAGCGCGGTTTCGATCGCCGGCTGCCCTTTTTGCACCGTCGTTTCGTCTATCTGCCCTTCGAACATAGCGAAGCGATCGCCGATCAGGACCGCGCCGTCGCTTTATTCAGCCAATGGGTCGATGAGGCCTCCCCGGCCGACCGGGACGAGGCTGCGGAGCAGTTGCATTTTGCCCATCTGCATCGCAATGTCATCGCCCGTTTCGGCCGTTTTCCCCATCGCAACGACGCGCTGGGCCGCGAAACCACAGAGGCCGAGGCAGCATTCCTTCGCCAGCCGAATTCTTCCTTCTGAGACCAGTCTTTGGTCACGCTGAGCGCGGCGCTTCCAGCTTCCTTTCGACGCGAAGCTTGGGCTAAAGTCGCTCGCATTACAGGTATGTCCGAGGTCATTTGATGAAAATGTCGGTGTTCCGCCCTTCTTTGCTCGCCGCGGCCGGCCTGGCCGCCGGCGTCTTGATGGCCGCGCCTGCGCCCAGCCTGGCGGATTATCGCGCGGCTGAAGCGGCTTTGCGGGCCAATGACGTCGCCGGCGCAATTCCCCTGCTGGAAGAGGAAGCACAACGCGGCAATCCGGTCGCGGCCTATAACCTCGGCAAGATCTACGAAAGCGGCAGTGGCGGGATCGCCAAGGATTACGCCAAGGCGGCGACCTGGTATCGCCAGGCGGCGGAAATCGGCAGCACGCCGACACAATTCGACGGCACGCAGCTTGGCCCCCAGGCGGCCGATCTGATGTTCGCCGCGCAGCTTTATTCGCAATACGGCCTCGCCCGGCTCTATGAGGCCGGACGCGGCGTTCCCCAGGACAGCAACGAGGCCGTGCGCTGGTATCGCCGCGCCGCCGACCAGGATCTCGATCTGGCGCAGCTTCAACTGGTCCGCATCTATCGCCACGGCAGCGGCGCCATCGCGCCGGACCTCGCCGAAGCGACCAAGTGGCTGGAGCGCGTGGCGCAAGGCGGCAATGTCGCCGCCATGGCCGATCTCGGCACTGCCTATCTGCAGGGGATCGGTGTCGAGAAGAACGCCAAGACCGCCCATGACTGGTATGAACGCGCCGCCGCCTTGGGCAATGGCGATGCGCTTTACAATCTCGGACTGCTGTACCAGTCCGGCTATAGCGGCCAGCCGGATCCGATCCGCGCCGCCGACTACTACAACCGCGCCGCCAATCAGAAGAACGGCCGCGCCATGCTGGCACTTGGCGATCTCTATGCCGACGGCCAGGGCGTTCCCCGCAATCGGGTCCAGGCCCTGGTCTGGTATGAGTTGGCGGCCGATAACGGCATCGCCGAAGCGATCGCCAAACGCGATGCGCTGACCCGCGAACTGTCGGAGGCCGATGTCGATCAGGCCAATGCCATGGCCGCGTCCTGGCAGCCCCAGGGCGATCGGCTGAGCCTGCCCGCCAATGCCCTGCCGGCGGCCACGCCACCGGCACCCGCCGCCGCGCCGGAAAACCCGGCGCCAGAAACGCCTGCAGCAGCGCAGCCAGCACCCTCACCCGAGCCGGCGCCAGCGGCCGAGCCCGCCACCGAACCTGCCCCGGCACCGGATGCCGCTCTGCCGGATACGGCTCTGCCGCCTGCGGCACCGCCGCCGGAAGCGTTCAAGCCGGACGTCACCGATGCAGCCGGTTCGAATGCATCCCAGCTGATCGGCACGCCGCCGCCGGGCGCGAAGCCCTTCGACAGCGGAACCGTCCTGGTGCCTGCGCAGTAGCTGGTCGGAGTATTTTTATTTCTGAGAGATGGGAAAGATCGGCTCCTCAGGCGCCGATCTTTTCTTGTGTGGCCGGCTGGAGCGCGCCGCTGGTCACGACGCTGGTCGCCGGGCCACGGCCATTGGGACCTTGCTGCATCTGGCGATCGACTTCGATCTGGTCGAACAGCCAATCGCGGAAAGCCTTGATCTTCGGCCGCTGCAAGGCGGATTTGGCATAGCAGACATAGAAGCCGCTATCCGGCCAGACGGTGAAATCGAACGGCCGCATCAGCCGTCCCTGGCGCAGATCCTCACCGGCCAGCATGGTATTGCCGATGGCGATGCCGAGGCCATCCACTGCCGCCTGCATCAGCAGGTTGGAGACATTGAAGCTGAGCCCCGGCCGGTAGCGCGCATCCTCCACGCCGGCGGCGGTCAGCCAGTCGCGCCAGAAATCGTAATTGGCGCCGGCCCAATCCGAATCGGTCAGTAGCGGATATTGCAGCAGGTCGCGCGGCTCTTTCAGCGGCTTGTCCTGGCTGGGCAGTTTCGGGCTGCAGACGGGAAAAAGATCATTGGCCAGCAGCAATTCCGCCGTGACGCCACTCCAATGGCCGCGCCCGAAACGGATGGCGATATCGATATCGCCATCGCCGATGGTCTCGACCCGGCCGGTGGCGGAAATCCGCACATCGATATCCGGATGGCGTGAACGGAAATCATGCAATTTCGGCACCAGCCAGCGCGCCGCCACCGATGGCAGCACGCTGACCACGATCGGACCGCCCCGGGTGGCGATGGAGACGTCACGCGCTGCTTCGGCGATCTGCAACAGGCCGGACCGGACCGGCGGCAGGAAGCGGCGGCCGGCATCGGTCAGGGCCACCTGCCGGGTGCCGCGCTCGAACAGCGGGACGCCGAGCCAGGATTCCAGCGCCTTGATCTGATGGCTGATGGCGCTGTGGGTGACGCTCAGCTCCTCCGCCGCTTTGGAAAAGCTCAGGTGACGCGCCGCGGCCTCGAAATAACGGACGGCTTTCAGCGGTGGATAGGCGACCATGGGCGACTCGCTGACGTGTTTATTTTTCTCACGGATCCTCTGAGGAATGATCGTTTGTTTTCCGCAGAAATCAAGACAATTCTACCTCTCATGAACTTCCTCAAATCAGGCGACAAGTTAATTTGTAACACCTGATTTTTTTCCTGGCCCCGCTTCCACGGCGCGCTTCGGACAGAGGAACAAGGGTAATAACGCAGCAAAAGAGGTGGATCATGGCTCAAGTCAGTTGCTCATCCTCGACCGTGACCGGCCATCATGCCGTGCGGCCTGCTTCGGCCTTTTACCGTCTGATCAATCAGGTGGAAGTCTGGAGCGAACGCCACCGGGCCCGCCGCGCCCTCGCCGAGATGTCCGATGCGATGCTGAAGGATATCGGCCTGTCGCGGGGCGATGCGACCTATGAATGGGAAAAGCCGTTCTGGCGGTCCTAACCGGCAAGGTCGATGACCCGGATTGACAATACCGGGGCCGGCCCGGACAATTATTATCAGGACGACGACCGAAGAGATCATCAAAAGAGGCGCGGAACGCCGATATGAAGACTTATTTTCGGCGTTTCGCGCGCTACAACCAATGGGCCAATGCCCGCCTTTACGCGGCCGTCTCCGCCTTGGATGCCGAGGCTTTCCAGGCGCCGCGCAGCGGCTTTTTCCCTTCGATCTGCCGCACTCTCAATCATCTCTATGTCGGCGACCGCCTGTGGCTGGCGCGGTTCGAAGGCTGCGAGATCCCGCATCGCCGGCTGGATGAAATGCCGCATCCGCTGTTTCAGCACCTTTGGACGGCCCGTCAGGTCGAGGATGCCCGCATCCGCCGGGTGATGGACGATGCGCCGGAAAGCTGGTTCGGTGGGATCCTCCACTATGCCAGCGTGTCGAAGGGCGAGGCCATTTCGATGCCGGTCGAAGCGGTCCTGGCGCATTTCTTCAATCACCAGACCCATCACCGCGCCCAGGTCCATGCCATGCTGTCCTCGACCGAGGTGGCGCCGCCGGATCTCGATTTCGCTGCCTTCATGGTCGAAGCGGAAGGCGCAGACTAACCCGTCAACCTATCTCAGCTCCAGACCAGCCAGCGCACCACCCAGGCAGCACCCACCAGGCTCCAGAACGTGACATCGGTCAGCAGGGCCGCGAGGGCAGCGATGATGCCGATCAGCCCCCAGTTATACTGGCGCCGGCACAAGGCAATGATGCCGGCGATCAGGGCCAGCGGCGCCAGCAGGATCGTCGTGCGATAGAAGGCGGCAATGGCGAAGATGACGCTGAGGGCGCCGGCAACCGGCGGCTTGAATGGCACATAACGGCGAAAGGCGCGCCGGTCTTCGACCGGTGCGCCTTCGTTTTCGATCACATCCCGATCGATGATCTCGCCGGCGAAGGCCGCATCGCGCAAACGATGCGGCGCCGATTTTCCCGCCGATTTTTCCGATTGTGCCGGGAGGTTGCCGGACCCGGCCGGAGAAGGAGGTTGCTCAAATGAGTCCTGCGTCATCGACTCCGCTGATCTCTGACTCTGGCATGGCGATGACCAGTATCGCAGGCTGCCTGATGAAGCGCCCATTTGTCACCCTCGGGACTTGGCCCGAGGGCCCATCGTGGCAACTGATAACCGTCGCCACGCGCAGCCTGGCCATCCTACTTTTGACATCATACCCGGCTTCCGCCGTGGACCCTCGGGTCAAGCCCGAGGGTGACAATCTTGTTTGTCGTCGACATCGTGCAATGACCATTGGGATGCGATTGGTCATCGCGGCACGGCGCTTATTTCGGCGCCACCACCATGATCATCTGACGGCCTTCCATCTTCGGATGGGATTCGACCTTGGCGAGGGCATCGAGATCGGCCTTCACCTTGTCCAATACCTTCACACCCAGTTCCTGATGCACCATTTCACGGCCGCGGAAACGCATGGTGACCTTCACCTTGTCGCCTTCCTCGAGGAAGCGATGAATCGCCCGCATCTTCACATCATAATCGTGCTGATCGATGCCGGGGCGCATCTTGATCTCTTTGACCTCGATGACCTTCTGCTTCTTCTTGGCTTCGTTTTTGCGCTTCTGAATTTCGTATTTGAACTTGCCGTAATCGAGGATCTTGCAGACCGGCGGCACCGCGGTGGGTGAAATCTCGACGAGGTCGAGGCCGGCTTCGGCTGCCATGCTCAGTGCTTCGCGGGTCGTCACCACGCCATGCATGGAGCCGTCTTCCAGCACCAGCCGCACTTGCTGCACATTGATCTGATTGTTGACTCGCGGCCCCGCATCGCGAGATGGCGCGTTGTCCTGGGTGTTGAACCTAGATATGGAAAACTCCTGTCGCAGTTGATGTCATGAATAAACAAACCACCTGTCTCGGCCGGATCGCTCCCGACCGTCCCGACGGTGGCGGCGCATATTATGCCACCAAATACCCGCCGGGTTCAATTCGCCGGCTGCGCATGCGCAGCCGGCAATTTTGCCGTAAAGCTTAATACACCGGTGATCCGACCGGTTATCGCAAATCGGTCATTCCCGGCGATCGAGCGGCGATGTCGCCTCGGCACCGAGGGTTTCCACCGCTTCCGCCAGCGGCAGCACGGTCTGGTCGTTGGAGCCAAGCCGGCGGATCGCCACCGTGCCGCCTTCCTCGTCGCGCTTGCCGACAGCGATGATGACCGGCACCTTGGCGAGGCTGTGTTCGCGCACCTTATAGGCGATTTTCTCGTTCCGCAGATCGAGTTCCGTCTTCAAGCCGGCCGCCCGCAACGCCGCCGCGACCTTCTCCGCATAAGGCGAGGCATCGGTGACGATCGAGCACACCACCACCTGTAGTGGTGCCAGCCAGAGCGGAAACTTGCCGGCATAATGTTCGATCAGAATACCGATGAAGCGTTCCAGCGACCCGAAGATCGCCCGGTGCAACATGACCGGCCGGTGTTTCGCACCATCCTCGCCGACATAAGAGGCATCGAGGCGTTCCGGCAGGACAAAATCGACCTGCAGGGTGCCGCATTGCCAGTCGCGGCCGATCGTATCGCGCAGCACGAATTCCAGCTTCGGCCCATAAAAGGCGCCTTCGCCGGGATTGAGCGTGAATTCCAGGCCGGCCGCCGTGGTGGCGCCTTTCAGCGCCGCCTCGGCCTTGTCCCAGGTTTCATCCGACCCGGCGCGCTTTTCCGGCCGGTCGGAGAATTTCACCCGCACATCCTCGAAACCGAAATCGCGATAGACCGAGCGCAGCAGGTCGCAGAAGGCCTTGGTTTCGGTGACAATCTGGTCTTCCGTGCAGAAGATATGGGCATCGTCCTGGGTAAATGCACGCACCCGCATGATGCCATGCAGCGCACCCGATGGTTCGTTGCGGTGGCAAGAACCGAATTCCGCCATGCGCAACGGCAGGTCGCGATAGCTGGTCAGGCCCTGGCGGAAGATCTGCACGTGGCCGGGGCAGTTCATCGGCTTCACCGCGAGGACGTGGTTCTCGTCATCCTGCACGATGAACATGTTCTCGTGGAACTTCTCCCAATGGCCGGATCGCTCCCACAGGCTGCGATCCATGATCTGGGGTGTCTTCACTTCGACATAGCCGGCATCGTTGAGCCGACGACGGATGTAGTTTTCGAGCGTGCGGTAGAAGGTCCAGCCCTTCGGATGCCAGAACACGGCGCCGGCCGCTTCTTCCTGCTGATGGAACAGGTCCATCTCGCGGCCGAGGCGGCGGTGATCGCGCTTCTCGGCTTCCTCGAGCTGCGTCAGGTAGTTCTTGAGCTGCTTCTCATCGGCCCAGGCAGTGCCATAGATGCGCTGCAATTGCGGGTTGTTTGCGTCGCCGCGCCAATAGGCGCCGGAAAGCTTCATCACCTTGAAAGCCTTGCCGAGCTTCGAGGTCGAGGGCAGATGCGGCCCGGTGCAGAGGTCGAGCCACTTGCCCTGGCGATAGATGCTGATCTCCTCGTCGGCCGGTATCTCCTTGATCCATTCGGCCTTGAAGGTCTCGCCGGCCGACTTGAAATAATCGACCGCCTGGTCGCGGGTCCAGATTTCGCGCGTGATCGTTTCGTTGCGGTCGACGATCTCCGCCATCCGCTTCTCGATCTTGGCGAAATCCTCCGGCGTGAAGGGCTCTTCGCGATGGAAGTCGTAATAGAAGCCGGTTTCGGTCGCTGGCCCGAAGGTGATCTGCGTGCCGGGATAAAGCTCCTGCACCGCCTCGGCCATCACATGGGCGGCGTCGTGGCGCAGCAGATCCAGCGCATCCGGGTGCGTTCGGGTGACGATTTCCACCTTGGCGTCATGATCGATGATCGTGGCGAGGTCCTTGACCTTGCCATCAATTTTGATCGCCAGGGCCGCCTTGGCCAGGCCGGAACCGATGGACGCAGCGAGCTCGGCACCGGAAAGCGGCGCCGGATAGGGTCGCTGGCTGCCATCGGGCAGGGTAATCGTCGGCATTAATTCTTGTCCCATTGGTGAAAAACGCCGGGAAACCGGCGAAGAGCGGGACTTTAGAAGGATTCGACCCGGTGTCAAGCATTGCACCGGCGGCATTGCGCCAGCCACAGATCACCCGCGCCATGCCGCGGGTGTCACAGGAAACCGTCGCCCGGGGCGATGCCCTCAGCCGGCGCGGCGCAGCTCGTGATGGGATGGCTGATGGCGCGGCGTGCCGCCGGGCTGGCCACCGGGCTGACCGGGCTTGCGGTAGATCCAGACACTGGCCGGCGGCAGATTCTGCAGGACACGGTCCTGCACCCCGCCCTGGACGCCAAGCCGGCGCCGCGGCAAGGGAGAGAACAAACCATAAGTGAATTGGATGAAAGGCGCGCCCGGTTCCAGCGCCCCGAAGGCCTGGGCACCGATCCGGTATTGCACGGCTTTTTTCATCGACAGCAGCGGCAGGCTGCTGACTACCGCCTTCACCGGCGCGATGCCCTCGCGCTTCAGCAGCGATTGCAGATGCATGGCATCGCCGAGGATCACCCGCACATGGGGATACCGCTAGCAGAGCAGGCGATGCAGTGTCGGATCGCGTTCGACCACAACCAGCCGGTCGGGCGGCGTGCCGGCAGCCAGGATCGCCCGGGTCACCGGCCCGGTCCCGCCGCCCAGCTCCACAACATAGCCATCGCCGACAGGTATCTGGCGCGCCATGGCGGAAGCAAGTTCCGGGCTGCTGACGGCAACTGCCCCGATCTTTAGTGGATTCTTGAGCCAGAGTTTGAAGAGCAGCTTCGATTCGGCAAACATTTAGCTGTGCCCAACGATATTCGGTAATCGGCGCCTTATTCTACAGGGTGAGAGAATCGGCGCATGCCGGTCAGGATATATAAGTCAAACGAGCGCCGAAACCCCGAGTTCCACAAAGTGTCCGCCGTGCCCCTCACGTCATCGTCAGAACCACCTTGCCGGTGGATCGGCGCTGAATCAGCAGGTCGAAAGCTTCCTGAAAGCTTTCCAGGGGGAGCGCCTTGGAGATATGCGGCTTCAGCTTGCCCGCCTGGTAAAGGCCGGCCAAATCGCGGAAGCAGGCCTGCAGCAGATCGGGCCGGTGCTGGCGGTAGGAACCGAAGAAGAAGCCAAGCGCATCGATATTCTTCACCAGCAGGATATTGGCCGGGATCTGCGGCACCTGGCCGGCGGCGAAGCCGATCACGACCAGCCGCGCACCCCAGGCGACGCAACGCAGCGAGGCTTCGAAGACCGCGCCGCCGACCGGATCATAGACCACATCGGCCCCCTGCTTGCCGAGCCCGGCGGCAATCGCCTTCACCCGCTCGCGGATATCCTCGGACTTGTAATCGATCGCGTAATCGGCGCCATGGGCTTTGGCGATGGCCAGTTTCTCGGCACCGCCCGCCGTGGCGATCACCGTCGCCCCCATGGACTTGCCGATCTCGACAGCCGTGAGCCCGACGCCGCCGGCCGCGCCATGCACCAGCAGCAATTCGCCGGGCTGCAAATCGGCCTTCCACCGCAAGGCACCCAATGAGGTGGCATAGGCAATCGGGAAGCCGGCCGCGAGGGGCCATTCCATACCCGCCGGCACAGCGAAAACATCGGTGCCTCGGACCAGCGCCAGTTCCGCGAAGGCGCCCTGATCGGCCGTCGCCATCACCCGGTCGCCCGGTTTCACATGGGTGACCTCCGGCCCGGTCTCGATCACTGTTCCGGCCAGTTCCAGTCCCGGCACGAAAGGCAAGGGCGGCTTCGTCTGGTATTGCCCGGCGATCATCAGCGTATCGGCAAAATTGAGGCCGGCGGCGGCCACCTTGATCCTCACCTGGCCGGCGCCGGCAGCCGGCGGCTCCGGCATCTCCACCAGCTTCAGATCATCAACCTTACCCCAGGCGGCACATTGGAGGGCGCGCATGCATGGTCTCCGTGGTGGTTCGATGGGTGGCGGTTCGATGGAAAATCAGAAGGGGCAATCGGCAGCCGGCCGGATCTGCCCGGTCGGCGTCCCGGCCCAGTTCTTGACGGTCGGCGTCAGCACGTCGCGCAACTTCATTTCGGTCGCTTCGTCGATCACCTTCAGATGCTTCAGCACCTGGCCCATGACGACTTCGGCGGCGCGGCCGGTTCCATCCTCTACCTTAAGGCAGATGCCGAGCCCAAGCTCCGGCAAGGCGCCGCTATAGACACCTTCGGCGCCGACCTTGATGGCCGCTTTCTTGCCGGTCGCATGCATCACCGTCGTGCAGAACCGATCGCTGCCGGCCACCATGAACGGATCTTCCATCATCGCATTGAGGATCCGCCCGGCGGCCTTGGCACGCTTTTCCGGCAGGCCGCTGGGATCGGCGAGGCGCGCCATGGCGAGCGCCGTATTGCCGAGCGGCATGGCGATGACGGGAATGCCGCAGCCATCGATGCCGCGCGGCACGGCGCCGAGCGCGCAGCCGCTCATCTGTTCCAGCACGCCGAGCAGGCGCTGCTGCACCGGATGTTCGTACTGAATGTAGTTCCTGGTCGGCTCGCCGAGATGCACGGCGGTGGTCAGGAAGCCGCTATGCTTGCCGGAGCAGTTGTTATGCGCCCGCGTCGGCCGCTCGCCATGGGCCCACATCGCCTCGGCTGTCGGCTCGTCATAGGGCATATGCGCGCCGCATTCGAGATCGTCCACCGTCAGGCCGATCCTGGCGAGCCAGGCCAGCACCGCTTCGGTATGCCGCTTCTCACCGTTATGCGACGCGGTCGCCAGGGAGATCTCGGCGGTGGAGAGACCGAAGCGATCGGCCGCACCGGATTCCACCAGCGGCAGGGCCAGCAGCGGCTTGATCGCCGAACGGCCGTAAAGCGGCTGCTCGATATCGCCCCAGGCGCCCACCACATGGCCCTCGGCGTCAATAATGGCCACCGTCGCCCGGTGCCGGCTTTCCACCATCTGGCCTCGCACCACCTCGACCAGGATCGGCGCGATATTGCGGTCGCTTCCATGCGGGAAATGGGCCTGAACGGCGGTTTTCTCGGCAGCGGGCTTGTCGGCAGCGGTCATGGCGGTCGGGTCCGTCGGTTATGTATCGCGGTTTATCTGCCGCACCTTGCCTTGCCCCCGCTTGCTATGCAAGTTGTGCGCAAGTCTGACAGAACGGATCGGTAAAATGGAGCGACAGCTGCCGCGCGGCTATTTCGGTATCGGCGTCGAAGGGATTTCGAAGCCGATGAATCTTGGGGCGATTCTGCGTACCGCCCATGCCTTCCATGCCAGCTTCGCCTTCACCATCAACGCCTCTTTCGATACCGATCTGGTGCTGCAATCCGATACCTCGGTCGCCATCAACAACATGCCGGTGCATGTCTATCCGGACCTGACCGAATTCAGCCTGCCTTTGGGGTGCCGGCTGGTCGGGGTGGAAATCACTGAGGATGCAGTCGATCTGCCGAGCTTCACCCATCCCCCCGCCGCCGCCTATGTCCTCGGCCCCGAACAGGACAGCCTGTCGCCGGCTTTGGTCGAACGCTGCGACTTCATCGTCAAGATCCCCACCCGCTTCTGCGTCAATGTCTCGGTGGCGGCGGCCTTGGTCATGTATGACCGCATGATCAGCCTGGGCCGCTTCGCCGAGCGGCCGGTCCGCGTCGGCGGTCCCACCGCCGTTTTGCCGCAGCACCGCCACGGCTTGCCGAAATGGAAAAAGAAGCGCCTCGCCCGGGATGCGGCGGTCCGGATACCGGCCGATAAGCCCGAGTCTACCGGCGACTGATCGATAGCAACATACAACCCGGCCCGCCGGCCCGCCCAGGCGGTATCCAGAGAGACCGCTTAAATCCTTCCGTTCCGAATAATCGTATTTTTCGATCATTATGTCCTAAATAATCCATTGGATAGATGGATTGGGAATTGTTATCTATCCCCCTGCCAATGCAACCAAACCCAAACAAGGACTGGAGCGTACAAAAATGTCGTTGATCAACACCAACCTGAAACCCTTCAAGGCCGAAGCGTTCAAGGATGGGAAGTTCATTACCGTTAGCGATACGGATCTCAAGGGCAAGTGGTCGGTCTTCTTCTTCTATCCGGCCGACTTCACCTTCGTTTGCCCGACCGAATTGGAAGACCTCGCCGACAACTACGCTGAATTCCAGAAGCTCGGCGTCGAAATCTATAGCGTCTCCACCGACACCCATTTCGCGCACAAGGCCTGGCACGACATGTCCCCGGCGATCAAGAAGATCAAGTACACGATGCTGGGCGATCCCACGCTGAAGATCAGCCGCAACTTCGAGGTGCTGATCGAGGAAGCCGGTCTCGCCGATCGCGGCACCTTCGTCGTCGATCCGAACGGCGTGATCCAGATCGTGGAAATCACCGCCGGCGGCATCGGCCGTGACGCCAAGGAACTGCTGCGCAAGATCAAGGCGGCGCAGTATGTCCACGCCCATCCGGGTGAAGTCTGCCCGGCCGCCTGGAAGGAAGGCCAGAAGACTTTGGCCCCGTCGCTCGACCTGGTCGGCAAGATCTAAGCCGGTCTCGACTGACAGCATCGCCCGGATCCGAGCGCCTATTCGGATCCGGGCCGGTGCGACCTGATTCTTCTTACCTGGGGAACCACACCGATGTTGGACGCCAATCTGAAAGAACAGTTAGCTGCCTATCTGGAGCGCATCACGCAGCCGGTGGAACTGGTGGCGTCGCTCGATGGCAGCGAAGCCTCCCGGGAAATGCGGGAGCTACTGGAGGAAATCGCCGCTTTGTCGACCCAGGTCACGGTGCTGACCGACGGCGACGATGCCCGCAAGCCTTCCTTTGCCATTCGCCGCGCCGGCACGGCGATTGCCGTGCGCTTCGCCGGCCTGCCGATGGGCCATGAATTCACCTCGCTGGTGCTGGCGCTGCTGCAGGTCGGCGGCCATCCCTCCAAGACCGCCGAAGAGGTCATTCAACAGATCCACGATCTCGACGGCGACTATCATTTCGAAACCTATTTCTCGCAGTCCTGCCAGAACTGCCCGGATGTGGTGCAGGCCCTCAACCTGATG
>SSEL01000054.1 GCA_008012315.1 Rhodospirillaceae bacterium | reverse complement strand
CGAACATATGGCCCAGCTGCCGGCCGATGAAATCATCCTCGCCCGGAAGGGTCATGCGACCGACGCGAAGCGGGACGCCGCCGTGCAGTTTGCGCGCAAGGTCATCGAGACCCGCGGCAAGGTCAGTGACGCCGATGTGAAAACCGTCCGCGAGGCCGGCTACACGGATGCGAATGTCATGGAGATCGTCGCGCTGGTGGCCATGTACTCGCTGACGAATTTCTTCAACAACGTGTTCGATCCCGAGAAGGACTTCCCCGCCGTTACCCCGGCCGGCAAGATCTGAACTCTATCCGGGCGCATCGGCCATCTCCGAGATGCGAGCGTAACCCAAAAGCCCGGATGCACCCATGAACGAATCCTGGGAATGCATCCGGGCTTTTTATCTTGGAAGAAAAATGCCACTCAATCATCCAATTTTCACGCGCTGGCCGGCGCAGCACCCCGATCGGCTGCAGCTCTTTTCCCTGCCGACACCCAATGGGGTAAAGGTCGGCATCAATGCTGGAGGAAACGGGCCTCACCTACGAGCCGCACCGAATCGACATCCTGGCAGGCGAAAACCACGACCCGGCCTTTCTGGCACTCAATCCGACCGCGGCCTCGCCCGGCCGGGGGTGCAGTGCGGGCTGGAAGTGACGGCGGGCTGAAGGGCGAAGACCTGCCTATGGGCTAGAGGAAGAGAACCCATGAAAATCCGACCCATCATCAGCGCTACCTCTGCCGCCCTTGTCTTCCCGATGGCCTGCGTCGTCTTCGCCCCTGATGGCAACGCGGAAACTATCACGAAAAACTTTGAGGCGGCCATTCCCAATCCCGGCAAGTCGCTGATCGCCGTGGAGGTCGATTACGCGCCGGGCGCGGCCTTTCCGTCCTACAATTGCGGCCGCTTTTAATTTCCCGATTTCCCGCTCGATAGTTGGCTTTTGGCTGGTGCCGGACCGCGAAAGTTCGCATTGCCACCTCTTAGGCCTCCTCGATTAATCTCATTGCCTGGCCGATCTTGCGCCGTAATGATGGCTTTTTGTTCCCCGGCATCTCATAAAGATGGAATATACATTGCTCCGTCAATGAGCTGTTAGAGAGAATAACATGTCCAGACATGGTAGGATTGCCATCGTAACGGGCGCAGGCAGTGGAATCGGCCGGTCTGTGGCTATCGCGCTGTTAAATGACGGCTATCAGGTCATGTTGACCGGTCGGCATAAAGAGACCTTGGACGAGACTATTCGCCTGGCCGAAGCAAACGGTTCATATGCGACTACATTTACCGCAGATATTACCGAACCATCCTCTGTGGCCGCGCTATTTAAAGCAACCGCCGACCATTTTGGGCGCCTTGACCTGCTGTTTAACAACGCTGGCATCAGCGCTCCAGGTGTGCCTCTGGAAGACATTACGATCGAGCAATGGCGTTTGGTCGTGGACACGAATCTGACGGGCGCCTTTCTCTGCACTCAGGAAGCTTTTCGATTAATGAAAGCGCAAGATCCCAAAGGTGGTCGCATTATCAATAACGGGTCGATTTCGGCTCACGTACCAAGGCCGTTCTCCGCACCTTATACGGCGACAAAGCATGCCATTACCGGCCTCACGCGCTCTACGGCGCTGGATGGAAGAGCTTATGATATCGCGTGTGGTCAAATCGACATTGGCAACGCAGCGACGTCTATGGTTGACCAGATATCTGCCGGTATCATTCAAGCGAATGGGGAGATTGCAGTCGAGCCGACGATGGATGTCGCGGAGGTCGGCCGCGCGGTCGTCTATATGGCGAGCCTCCCATTGACTGAAAATGTGCAATTCATGACGATCATGGCGACAAAAATGCCGTTTATCGGCAGAGGGTGAAGCCGAAAGCATCAGGTCAATACCTTCGTCAACACGTCATGCATTGAGGAAGATTTTTCTCACTGAACGGCGACCCGGTGGCTCGACAGCTCATTGGCGTCGATAGCAGCCGAATACTCCCGTGCCAGACCTTCACCCATCTTTGTGATATTAGTAGCGCTCGGGCACGTAGAGTTCGGCCGGCAGGGTGCGGCGCTCATAATTCGGATTGAACACACGGTCCGGCAGCGCGACGGGCTCGTGCGGCACCTCCTCGTAAGGCACCACCGAGAGCAGATGCGCAATGACGTTAAGGCGTGCCCGCTTCTTGTCATTGCCCTCGACGATATGCCAGGGCGCCTCGGGAATGGAGGTACGCTCGAACATCTCCTCCTTCGCCTTGGTGTAGTCCTCCCATCGCACACGGGATTGCAGATCCATGGGCGAAAGCTTCCATTGCTTGATGGGGTCGTGGATTCGCATGAGGAAGCGCAATTGCTGCTCCTCGTCGGTGACGGAGAACCAATACTTGATGAGGATGATCCCGGAGCGCACCAGCATGCGCTCGAATTCCGGCACGTCGCGGAAGAAGGCTTCCACCTGCGCCTCACCGGCGAAGCCCATGACGCGCTCGACGCCGGCGCGGTTGTACCAGCTGCGGTCGAACAGCACGATCTCGCCGGCGGCCGGCAGATGCGGCACATAGCGCTGGAAATACCACTGGGTCTTCTCGCGATCGGAGGGAGCGGGCAGCGCCACCACGCGGCAAATGCGCGGATTGATGCGCTGGGTGACGCGCTTGATGGCGCCGCCCTTGCCGGCACTATCCCGGCCCTCGAACAAGACCACCATCTTGAGGCCTTTATAGCGGACCCAGTCCTGCAGCTTCACAAGTTCACCCTGGAGGCGCAGCAGCTCCTTGAAGTAGATCTGGCGATCGATGGTGCTTTTCCGATGCGTCTCGAGCAAGGCGCGCAGCTCGGGCGGAACGCGAGCATCGTCGACCGCCTGCTCGAGTTCGTCGTCCAAATCGTCTTCCAGCTCAATTTCCAGCCAGCTGCGGGTATCGGTTTGGTGTTGGTTCGCCATAAGTCACCCTCCTGTTTCTGCAACAGTTACCCGGAAGGTTTTGCCGTTTCGTGACAGCCATCGGCCGTTCCGAGTTAGCCCCTCTCGTGATTTCGGTATTTGATCCCAAACTGGTTTGGTTTGCTGGTCAGAAGCGTAGCATGGTATGGTTAATTATCCATCGAGGCGGATTGCCAGACGCCAGCATCTGCATGTCCTGGAAGCATTGTGCCCGCACCGCCTCTCGCCAATACAAGTGATACGACGGAGGTAGATGCCATGCCTACCGATCACGATCATCACAAAATTCCGATGGACCGGCGCCATGTCCTGTGCGGCGGCGGCGCTGCCGTGTTCAGCGCCATCCTGGCAACGCTCTTGAACCGCGCGACGCCAGCGCGGGCGGCATCGATCTCTGGATCTGTGCCGGAAATCGATAAGCTGGCGGTCCGCGTGGTGACCGACAGCTATCAGTTCGCGGTGGCGCCCGGTCGAAAGGCCGAGGGCATCGATATCCAGCATTTCGGTTGGGGTATCAGCAGCGACAAACCGCCGGACCGCACCCTGGTCAGCGAGTTCGGCCTGTCGATGTACGCCGAAACACAGCAGGGCAGTGAAACGCGGCACATTCTTGTCGATTTCGGCTTCACCCCCGAAGCTCTCATTAACAACACCGATCTCGTCGGCATCGATCCCGCCAGGCTGGACACGCTCGTGCTGAGGCATGGTCACTATGACCATTTCGGCGGTTTAGTCGGCTTCCTTCGGCACTACAATGGCAAGCTGAAGCCCAAGTTGCCGCTCTATATCGGCGGTGAAGAATGCTTCTGTTCACGCGAATGGACGGCTCCGCCCGTGAAAGGTAATTTCGGGGTGTTGGATCGCAAGGCATTAGAAGAAGCGGACCTGACAGTGACTTATGCAGAGGGACCCGCCCTCGTCGCAGATCATGGTTTCACAACGGGCCAGATCGCTCTCAGCAGCTTCGAAAAATTGCTGTCACCGACGGCCATGAAGGTCGGCCTTGATCATGGCGTCGGCTGTTATGCCGACAAACTACCGGAAGACGAACGCTCCAAGACCATTATCCCCGATCAGTTCCGGCACGAAATTGCGACTGCCTTTAATGTGAAAGGACGTGGGCTGGTCATTCTAGCTTCTTGCAGCCACCGCGGCATTTGCAATGCGATCAAACAGGCGCAAGCGGCTTCCGGTATCCAGAAAGTGCATGCAGTGATCGGCGGCTTCCATCTTGCGCCGTACAAGGAAGACTACGTGCGAAAGACGATCATGACACTCAAAGAACATGATATAGATTACATCATTCCGCTGCATTGTACCGGGGAGGTGTTCTACGAAATGGCCAAAGCAGAGATGCCGGACAAGCTGTTGCGCTCCTATACGGGGACGCGGTTCGTCTTCAGTAGCTGATGGGCCAGAGCCGGACACATACAGTGGGCAGGTGTCGCCGGCAAATGCAGTAAGCGGATGCTGGGATCACGTCGGTCAGTTCGACCCCCTCAGCTTTTCGATGCAAGGGAGGCCGCAACTCTTGAGTTGCGGCCTTTTTAGCTTCAAAATTTTCATCTGAATCACCAGGGCGATTATCTTTGCAGAGAAAGTTTCAATGGAAAACCTTACTTTCCGTTGCGCTCAGGCAGCCGATCTTCCGGCGATCATTGCGCTTTTGGCCGATGATGTCTTAGGACAGCAACGAGAGGATGCCAGCATGCCGCCGGATCCTGCGTATTCCGATGCATTCAATGCGATCCTTGCCGATCCTAACCAGCTGCAAGCAGTGGCGTGCTTAAATGGGGAAATAATCGGCACCCTTCAGCTCAGCTTCGTTCCCGGCCTCGCGCGCAAAGGCGCGAGGCGCGGTCAGATCGAAGGAGCCAGAAATCGCAGCAGCGCATCGAGGATCTGGAGTCGGACAACGGATGTTCGAATGGGCAATTGAACAATGCAGATCTAAAGGTTGCCGTCTCGTCCAGCTGACCACCGATAAGGAGCGGCCGGAAGCCCATCGCTTCTACGAAAATCTGGGATTCGCCGGCAGCCACATTGGCTACAAGCTCACCCTATAGAGCAGGCGATCAGCTCCCACACACTAATGGCCTAGCCATGTGTGTCATATGGACGCTGGGTCCGCGACGGCAACGGGTCAGCAACCCGATACCATTCGTCGCTTTTCCTAGAGCATTTCCTTTTCTTCGAGCACCGCTCTGGCGATGCGAAAGCATTCCAGCGCCTGAGGAACGCCGCAATAGATGCCGATCACGTGAATCGATGCGCGAATTTGTTCTTTCGTGACGCCGTTATTAATCGCGCCCCGGCAATGCGTTTCCCATTCATGCATCTTTCCCAGAGCGCCGATCATAGCGAGGTTCATCAGCGACCTCGTCTTAGCGTCGATGGCTTCGTCCGCCCAGCCGAACCCCCAGCACCATGCGGTCATGGCCTCCTGGAAAGGCCTAGTGAAATCGTCCGCGCCGGCGAGGTTACGCTCGACATATTCAACACCCAACGTCTCCTTGCGCTTTACAAGTCCCTTGTCGAAAAGATCCTGTTCCATTGCTTGCTCCTATATCGAAATGGCAAAAGGCAGAAGACCTAGGCCTCGCGCTTGTGCGACTAGAGAACCGAAAAGGTATAAGGTTTTACTCCGGCAGTCGGACCTGACGGAGTCCTCGGCGCCGCGTGTGAGCTCGCACCGATCACAGTCGAGAAGATTGTCATCAAGGCGAATTTCACGGGGGGTTCCATACGGACGTGTTAGCGTTCCTACAATTCTTAAGCAATCGTCTTGGACAAGGCCACTATTGTCGGATAAATCGCGTCGCGAGCCGATTTGTCAATCCAGCCGCCACGATTTGACGTATATTGGACAAAACCCAAGGCTATTGGTCGCCTTCACAAAGTCTTCTCGGCGAACGTCACTCCATCATCTTTGACCGTGAGGAACGAATATGAAAATCGTCGTCATCGGAGGCACGGGCCTCATCGGTTCCAAGGTCGTGGCAATTCTCTCGAAGAATAGCCACGAAGTCATAGCTGCATCTCCCAGTGCCGGGGTCAATGCGGTGACAGGCGAGGGACTGGACGCGGCGCTGAAGGGCGCCGATGTCGTGGTCGACGTGGCGAATTCACCCTCCTTTGCCGATGATGCCGCCATGGCTTTCTTCAGGGCCGCCGGCAACAATCTTGCCGCTGCGGAAGCGGCGGCCGGCATCCGGCATCACGTCGCCTTGTCGGTGATCGGCACGGAACGCCTGCAGCAGAGCGGCTACTTCCGGGCAAAGCTTGTTCAGGAACAGCTGATCAATCAATCCGGCATCCCCTATACCATCGTCCGGGCGGCGCAATTCTTCGAGTTCGTCGGCGGCATCGCGCAATCGGCGACGGAAGGCCGGATCATCCGCCTGTCGCCAGCCCATATCCAGCCCGTTGCCTCCGATGACGTCGCTGCGTTGGTTGCCAAGGTCGCTATGGCTGCCCCGCAGAACGGCATGCTCGAACTGGCCGGACCGGAACGACTTGGTCTTGACGATCTGGTCCGGCGCTACCTGGAAGCGACGGACGATTCCCGCCAGGTGCAAACGGACGCCCGGGCACTTTATTTCGGCACCGAATTGAACGACCGATCGCTGACACCCGGCGAGAATCCGCATATCGGGTCGGTTTACTTCGCCGATTGGCTGAACCGTTCGCTGGCGCGGGCCAAGGGTGCCACGGCCTAACGACCGCAAGAGCCGGCAAGGAATGTGTGCCGCGCGCGCCGCACCGATCCCTATTTTTCACATCGCCCTTATTCTCACATTGCCCGTGTTCTCACATCGCCCGTGTCGCGGAGACACATACACTCAAACCAGGAGCGTCAAAATGCTCGTCAGGCTTCTCTGTGTGATCATTTTTGCCACCTTCGGCTGGAGCGCGGCTTTCGCGCAGGATTCGGGGACAAGGGCCAAAGTCACTGTGGTCTTCGATCACGTATTGCCGAATGTACCGGGCAAGAGCATGAAAGGTGTGCTGGTCGAATACGGCCCCGGCGGTTCGTCGCCCGCCCATATCCATCCGAAATCGGCCTTCATCTACGCAACGATCCTGACAGGCGCCATTCGCAGCCAGGTCAATGATGAGCCGGTGAAAGTCTATCAGGCAGGCGAAAATTTCGCGGAACTGCCGGGTGATCGCCATGGCGTCAGTGCAAATGCCAGCGATACCGAGCCGGCGAGCCTGCTGGCCGTTTTCGTCGTCGATACCAATGAGACGACTCTCGTCATCGATACCAAGAACTGAGGCGTCATATCGTGAGTGGATTGAAAGACAAAGTCGTTATCGTGACCGGTGGCAGTTCCGGCATCGGGCGGGCAACGGCGCTGGGCATGGCGAAACAGGGCGCCAAGGTCGTCATCACCGGCCGCCGCACGGGGCCGTTGACGGAAGCACGCCGTGATCATCCCAATATCGCCGCCGTCGTGGCGGATGTGTCATCGCCGCCGGATGCGGCCCGGACCGTCGCGGAAACCTTGAATGTCTGGGGACGTCTGGACATTCTCGTCAACAATGCAGGTGCCGGCACCATATTGCCGCTGGCAGAAACGACTGCAGAGCGCATCGCCGCCATCTTTTCGGTGAACGTGATCGGCCCGAGCCTGTTGGCCGCGGCGGCCCTCCCCTATCTGAAGGCTGTCAACGGCGCGATCATCAATATTTCCAGCACCTACGGCCACAAGGCAGCCGCCGGCTTGTCTCATTATGCCGCAAGCAAGGCGGCGCTCGAGCATCTCACGCGCTGCTGGGCGCTGGAATTGGCTTCTGACGGCATTCGCGTGAATGCAATCGCCGCCGGGCCGACCGAATCCGGCGCCCTCACCGGCATGATGGGCCTATCGCCGGCGCAGGCGGAGCAAATCAAGACGCAGGAATGCGAGCAGATCCCGCTGAAACGGCGCGGCGATCCCGATGACATCGCCCGCTGGATCGTCTCCCTCGCCGATCCCGCCTCCAACTGGGTGACGGGCCAGGTCATTGCGGTCGATGGCGGGCTGAGCGTCGTTTGATCCGGCGTTCCGGCCGTTTGTCACCGATGCCGAGCCATCGCTGCGAAAGCCCAACCTGAAATTCCGGATATCTCGCAAATTTTTGAGCGGGATAGTTAAGCTTGCAGCGACATAAGCCCGGCTGCATATTTTCCCGACACCATGGCAGCCTCGATTGCTGTCCAGGCTTTATTTGAATGGAGACGGGTATGTTCATCGCCATGAACCGCTTTCAGGTTGTCCGGGGAAAAGAGAAAGATTTCGAGAATGTCTGGCTGTCCCGGGACACCTATCTTGAGGACGTGCCCGGCTTCATCGAATTTCACCTGCTGCGCGGTGAAACCTTCGAGGATCACACGCTCTTTTCCTCCCATTCCCTGTGGCGGTCGCGTGCCGCTTTCGAGGCCTGGACCAAGTCGGACGCCTTCCGCCAGGCCCATCGCAATGCCGGTGACAACAAGCCGCTCTACCTGGGCCATCCGCGCTTCGAAGGCTTCGAGATCATACAGAGCGTCAAAGGCGGTTGATCTCTAGAGGCGGATGCTCGCAAGTGGAAACGCTGAAGCGATTTCACTTGCGAGCTGAATCCCGCTCTAGCCATTCTTCTGCAGGAAGACATGCAGGTTCTTTTTCAACGGCGGCGGCATGAGCGAGTTATAGCCGGCCCAGAACCGTGCCAGCGCGGCGCGGTTGGCAAAATATGACGGCGCACCGCCAAGATAGTAGCTGTAATCGGTGAAGCCGAGCGGCATGAAATGCTGCTGCACGGCGCCGATCGTATTCAGCCGGTAAAAGGTCGGGAAGACATCGGCCGTGCGGCGGCCACCACTGGCCAGCATGCGGACGGCACGGGCATGCATGGCATTGGGGACCAGTCGCGCCCCGACCGCCACATAGCCCCATTTGGCCGGTGTCCAGGCGCAGATCCAACCGCCGGGCCGGAGGACACGGCTTAGTTCCCGGGCGGTCTCGGCTGGTTTCTCGATATGCTCGAAGGTCGCGCAGGAGAAGACCAGGTCAACGGACCGATCCGGCAGCGGTATGCGTCCATCGGCATCGATCACGCAGCTTTCATCGACTGTTTGATTTTCCCGCACGATCGGGTCGATATCGGCACCGATAACCTTGCCGCACTTTCCCTTGAGGATCTTGAAATCCCGGCAGAAACCGGAAGAGGCTTCGGATATCCGGCCGCGACCGGCGCCGAAATCCATCACCGTCATATCCGGTGTCAGCAGCGCATGAACGCGCAGGAAGAACAACATGATCTGGTCGTTATGCGGAAATCCGCCGGCACCGATTTCGTGGTAAACTGTTGCGAGCACAGACGTCATTATCATCGCCCCCAATCGAGGTGCATGGCGGTCATCAGCGGTCAGCCGCCTCAACAACCGTCATGCCGCGTTTCGCTTGGCTGCGCCGACCTTGCGACACAATTCCGGTTGCAGCCAAGATGCACAGCTTGGCGGAAAACCGCCTCATCCAAATGAGTGAGAGCGTGACATTATTGATGCGGGATGCGTGTCTGCACGACCGTCAGTTAGCTCAACCGGTCGATCAATGCCTTGGCCGCGGCCGGGTTGCGCACCTTATGGCCACTGATGACATAAAGATAGACGTCCCGGGGTGTTTTCGGTGCCTTGCCTTTCGCGACGACATCGAGCCCGTCCGGCATCTCTCCTGCCGCCCAGATCCGGGCGCGTTCGGCCCAGCGATCGAGCGCGGCCGGGCCATAGCCGGCCGCCGCCTTTTCGGTCGTGCCCATGATCCGGGCATAGACGAAAGGCGCTGTCAGATCGGCAAGCTGCGGATAATCGGAATCACCCGACATGACGATCGCAACGCCATAATCACGCACCAGGGAAATGAAATCCGGCACCTTGAAGCTGTCATGGCGTACTTCGACGGCGTGGCGGATCGCCCGCCCCTCGACGGAGGTCGGGAGGAGCTTGAGGAAGGCTTCGAAATCCGCAGGGTCGAATTTCTTGGTCGGCATGAACTGCCAGTTCACCACACCGAGCTTTTCCTTCAACTGCATCACGCCACCGGCGAAGAAGCGCTCGACCGACTCTCCCGCCTCGGCCAGCACGCGGCGGTTGGTGATGTAGCGCGAGCCTTTCAATGAGAAGATGAAATTATCCGGCGTCTCGTCATGCCATTTGGCGAAGCTTTCCGGCTTTTGCGAGCCGTAATAGGTGCCATTGATCTCGATCGAAGTGACCTGCCGGCTGGCATATTCCAACTCGCGCTTCTGCGCCAGGCCATCGGGATAGAAGGTACCCCGCCAGGGTTCGTAAACCCAGCCGCCGATCCCGATATAGATCTTCGATTTGCTCGCTTTCGGCATGACGTTCCCTCGCTGTTTCGGCCACCATCGGTGCGCGCCCCAGGACCTTAGCGGAGCTGCCCTTGCCGGTGTCAAGTCCTAGCTCCACAGCGGGCTTCGCCGGTTTGATCCATCATCTGCCTTGCATGATCTTAGTCACAGGACAGGTGCATAATCCGATATGCAGGTGCGGTGGCACGGAGTCGCTTACCCGGTTGAAAGGGGTTATAGTTTTGGCGTCTGGTGCCAGTCATAAAGAGCCCGACACGACTTTCATGGAAGACCCGGAAATTGCAGGCGGCGGTGTCATGAAAACCGAGCGGCGCCTTGCAGCGATCGCCTCGCTGGACGTGGTCGACTACACGCGGCTGATGGAAGCCGACGAGGCCGCGACGCATATTGCACTCACCGCCTGCATGCGGGACGTCGTCGAGCCGCTGGTTGCCAGCCATCATGGGCACATCTTCAAATTCACCGGCGATGGTGCCCTGGTCGAATTCGCCAGCGCCGTCGATGCGGTGAAATGCGTTTTCGAAATCCAGCTCAACTTGCAGCAATGGAATGCGGCGGCCGCGCCCGAGCGTCCCATCATCCTGCGCATCGGCGTGAATGTCGGTGACGTCATTTTTGCCGAACAGGATGTCTATGGCATGGGCGTCAATGTGGCGGCACGCCTGCAGGCTTTGGCCGAGCCCGGCACGATTTTCGTTTCCGCCGTCGTGGTCGATCACATTCACAACCAGGTCGATCTCGATCTCGACTATATCGGCCAGCGCCGCGTCAAAAACGTCTCCGAACCGATCAAGGTTTACCGCATGCGCCCCGGCATCGGTATCGCCAAGCCCCTGCCCTATCGCCGCCGCCTTCCGGGATGGCAACGGCCCAGGGCCTTGGCGGCGCTCATACTCGTCCTGGCCGGCTTGGCGCTCGCTATCGCCTGGTGGCAGCCCTGGCACCTTCCTTCCGTCTTCGAGCCGCCCAACAAGCCGTCAATCGCGGTCCTGCCCTTCGATAATTTGAGCCCCGACGCAGGGCAGGTCTATCTCGCCGAAGGCATCACCGAGGACCTGATCACAAATCTGGCGAAATTTCCCGATCTCTATGTCATCGCCCGCAACTCATCGTCGATCTACACGGATAAGCCGATCAAGGTGCAGCAGATCCGCGATGATCTCGGCGTCAGCTACGTGGTCGAAGGCAGCGTGCAGAAGGCGGCGAATTCGGTGCGCATCACCGCGCAATTGATCGATACCGAGACCGGCGAACATATCTGGGCCGAACGCTACGACCGCAATCTCGATAAGATCTTCCAGATCCAGGACGATGTCGCTTCTGCCATTGCCGGCACCTTGACCGGCACGACTGGGATGCTGGCGGCGGCGGAATTGAAGCGCGTCTCGGACAAGCCACCCCAGACCTTCATCGCTTATGACTACCTGATGCAGGGCTGGCACGAATGGTACAAATTCACGCCCGAGGGAAATCATGCGGCGCGGCGGCTTTTCGACATCGCCCGCAAGGCCGATCCCAGCTATGCCCGCGCTTATGCGGGGCTCGCCTGGACCTATGCGCTGGATTACGAATACGACTGGACGGAGGATTACAAGAACGCCGTGGAGCAGGCGCTGACCTTCGCCAAGAAGGCGGTTCAACTGGGGCCCAAGGATTACCGCAGCTACTGGGTGCTCGGCTGGGCCTATCTCTATAGCTGGGAGCATGAACAGGCCGAGGCCGCCTATAACCGCGCGCGCGACATGAATCCCAACGATGCCGAGCTGCTGGCGGAGATGGCGAGCCTGCTGATCTATATCGGCCGCCCCGAACAGGCGATCACGCAGATCAAGGAAGCGATGCGTCGCAATCCATTCTTCGACCAATGGTATGTCGAATATCTCGGCTGGGCGTATCAGGAGGCCGGCAGGCCACAGGAATGCATCGACACGCTTGAGAAAATCATCGACACGCAGCCGACACAGGAGCAGCTCTGGCTCCTGCGCATCCTGGCCGCCTGCTATGCCGATCCCAAGGTCAACCGCATGGCCGACGCGCAACGAACGGCCAAGGAGATTCTCATGCTGGATCCGGGATTTTCCATGACCGCACACCGCAAATATGTCGAGGAGACGCTGCCCTATAAGTCACCACAGCAGATCGATCGTTGGATCGCCGCTTTTTCCCGCGTGGGATTGCCGAAATGATTCCCCGCAGCGTTGCGCCGCGCCTGAGGACACTCGACCGCCCCGCTCTGCTGATGAATCTGCCGCTGTCGCTCTCGGCCGATCAGCCGAACAATATCCTGATGCAGCAGATGAGCGATGCGGAGCGCCTGATCGACCATGGCAAGGCACTGCAGCAATTCGTGGAGCTCTATCATTTCCTCGCCCAGCATGCCGTCATCTATCTGCTGCCCAGCGTGCCGAAACGGCAGGATCAATCCTATGTCGCCAATCTCGGCATCGTGCTACCCCATCTGGTGGATGAGACTGTCGTCGTTTCGCGCTTCCGCTCGCCGCCACGTATCGACGAAGCACGCATCGGCATCGACTTTTTCAACTTGATGCATTTCCGGGTTCATCATCCGCCGGCGAGCGGCGCGGATGAAGATGCGCTCTATTTCGAAGGCGAGGCTGATCTCAAACATCTGCGCAGCGACATCTATATCGGCGCATACGGCCAGCGCACATCGTTGAACGCTCTCACCTGGCTCAGCCAGTCCTTCGGCATGAAAATAATCCCGTATCGGATCACCGATGAATATCTGTATCATCTCGATTGCTGCCTGCTCGTGATCGACACGGAGAATGTCGTGCTATGTCGGGATCGAACGGAGGATACGACCCTTCGCGCCATTGAGCGGCAATGCAATATCATTGACGCCTCGGTCGAGAATGTCCGTTCGGGCCTGACGAACAGCCTGATCATCGGCCACCACTTGCTGTGCGATTCACCGATTTCGGAAATCGGCAGGACCCATGACTATTATGACAGCGAGAAAGCAAAGATAGCGCGGCTGGAGGAGATCTGCGTGCAACACGGATTGGAGCTGCACATCTTCAACCTGTCGGAATTCATGAAATCCGGCGCGGCTCTATCCTGCTTGACGATGCGTCTCAATCACGTGCGAGGCTGACCCGTTCCATCAGAGGAGAGGACCATGAGCTATGAATCTGGAAGACAGGCGCTCCTGGAAGAAAGCAAATTGCTGGCCTCCCTGTTGCAGGCCACCGATAGCTATGCCGCCTCCTTGTCGAAGGATGCGTCTTTCGCTGCCTTCATCACCAATGACTGGGCGGGATCGTTCAAGAAGCTGCAAAAGCTGAACACCGAACTGGCGGCGAAAAGCGACGAGGATTTCGAGAAAACCTTCCAGGGCGAAAAGGCGCTGCTGCAGGACTTTCTCAAAGTCTGCAAGGATCACGGCTTCGCCAAATCCTGGGCCGAGCTGTTCCAGCGCGACCTGGAAATTGCCGAACAGATGCTGAAGCGCTGAGGCGGCATCAGGATCGATATGCCGGTTCCTCGACATCGAGAATGGCTTTGACTTCCCGCAGATGATCTTCCGAGAGCTGCGTGTAGTCGGCCCATTGCCGCGCCGTGAGAATGGCGACATTTTCCGAGACGATCTGCAGCTTCTTGCCGGTAGCATAGCAGGTCAGCAAGGTTTCCGCCGCACGCTCGAAGTAATAGAGCGCATCGAAGGTCTGGGCGACGGTGGGGCCGACCGCCAGCACGCCGTGATTGCCCATCACCAGAATTGATTTATCGCCGATGATCGAAGCGAGGCGATCACCCTCGTCATCCGACAAGGCCATGCCGCCGAACGCATTGTCATAGGCCACCTCGCCATAAAAACGCATGGTATTCTGATCGATCGGATAGAGCATGTTGTCTTCGAGACAGGCCAAAGCCGTGGCATATTTCGAATGCAGATGCATGACACAGCGCGCCTGCGGCAGCTTGGCATGCAGGCGGCCGTGGATATACCAGGCGGTCGGATCCGGCGCATCGGGCCGTGACAGCGCCTGCTTGTCATTGGCATCGAGCAACAGCAGATCGCTGGCCGTCACCCGGGCAAAATGCTTGCCGCGCGGATTCATGAGGAATTTGTCACCCGCCGGCGAGACCGCGTAACTCAGGTGATTGGCAACCGATTCATGCATGTTCAGCCGGGCGAACCAGCGGAAGGCCGCCGCCAGATCAATACGTCCTTGCGCTTCGATATCGGCTTGCGGTGTTTTGTTATCGGCAATGACGGCCAGGCTCATGACATTTCTCCTGCGCGACGGTGCATCAGCGTTGGGCGGTTTCCCAGGTCGGATTGATCCAGACCGGCGATGGTTGCGACGGCAGCGGTTTCCGGTTGCGAATGATGTCGCTGGCCTTTTCGGCGATCATGATGGTCGGCGCATTGGTATTGCCGCTGACGATCGACGGCATGACCGAGGCATCGACCACGCGCAGGGACGAAAGCCCGTGCACGCGCAACTCACTATCGACCACCGCGTGGCGATCCGTCTCGCTGCCCATCTTGCAGGTGCCGACCGGATGATAGCAGGTCTCCACGGCCTGGCGCACCCAGGCATCGATCGCGTCATCCGAGGTCACGTCGATTCCCGGAAAGATCTCATCGCCGCGATAGGGCGCCAAAGCCCGCTGTGACAGGATCTCGCGCACCAGTCTGACACCCTGGCGCATATCGGCCACATCGCGCGGGTCCTGCATGTAATTGAACAGAATGGCCGGCGGTTCCTTGGGATTGGCGGACCGGGCCCGGACATGGCCGCGGCTATGAGCCCGCATCAGATCGAGATGCACCTGGAAGGCATGGCCCGGAACACTGTCCACCGTGCCCGGCTTGACGGCCAGCGGCATGAAGGTCAATTGCAGATCGGGATGTTCGATGCCCGCACGGCTGCGAATGAAGGCGCCGGCCTCGAAGTGATTGGTTGCGGCCGCACCCTTTTGCGACAGGAACCACTGCAGCCCCGTCATCAGCTTACGCGGTCCCTTGGTGACGCTGTAAAGCGTGATCGGCTGCTTGCACCAATGCTGGATCACGACGTCGGGGTGATCGTTGAGATTCTCGCCGACCCCCGGCAGGTCATGGCGCACCTGGATGCCGGCGGATTTGAGATGATCCGCCGGGCCGATGCCGGAAACGTGCAGCAGCTGCGGCGAATTGATGGCGCCGCCGCAAAGGATGACTTCGCGATCGGCATAGATCTTTTCGGCCTTGCCGTCGCGGGCATATTCGACCCCGATCGCGCGCCGGCCGTCCAGCAGCACCTGCAACGTCAAGGCCCCGGACCGGATGGTGAGATTGGGACGCCCCTCCGCCTGGGCCAGATAGCCCCGCGCTGTGCTCCAGCGCTTGCCGTTGCTGGTGGTGCGGTCCATCGGCCCGAAGCCTTCCTGCTGGCGGCCATTGGCATCGGGCGTATAGGGATAGCCGGCTTCGATACCGGCCTGGATGAAGGCATTGGCCAGCGGCGAGCCGTTGATTTCCGGCGACGAGACGCGCAGCGGCCCATCCTTGCCGTGATACTCGTCACCGCCCTTCATATGGCTTTCGGCGCGGCGGAAATACGGCAGGATGTCGGCATAGTTCCAGCCGCGGCAGCCGGATTGCGCCCAATGATCGTAATCGCGGGCATGGCCGCGCACATACATCATGCCGTTGATCGAGGACGATCCGCCCAGCACACGCCCGCGCGGATGCGACAGGCGGCGATTGTCGAGATAGGGCTCCGGGTCCGAGACATAGGCCCAGTTATATTTGGTCGAGGACAAGAGGCGGGCCATGCCGGAGGGCATGTGGATCTCCCACCCCTTATCGGCCGGCCCGGCTTCCAGCAGCAAGACGCGGCAATCCGCATCTTCGGTCAGGCGGGCTGCGAGAACGCAGCCGGCCGACCCGGCGCCAACGATGATGTAATCGAACTTCGCGTCCTTCCCAATGCCGGGACCAGACATGCTTCACTCCCTGAATTCAAATCTTGCGTATTCAGCCGATAGCGGCACCCTTATCAGGGACGCAGGGCCTGGTAATAGAGCTTGTGGAAATGATGCACCAGGTGTTCGCTCTGGTTGCTGCGCTCGGCATCGATCAGGTAACGCCCCTGGTCGTAGCCGAAGGAATGCAGCCCCTTCTGGGTCGTCAGGTTGAGCGCGATATCTTCCGGGCCCAATTCGGTGTTCATCCAACGAATGCCGGCCTTGGTCAGGTCGGGGATCTGGCCGTTCGGCCCGTAATAGCCGAAACGCAGGAGCGAGGTTTCAGGCCCGGTCGGGATCATGATGAAGGTCCCCAGCATGTCGGTGAAGGGGAAGCAATAGAAGGTCGTGTTGGGGAACAGGCCGATATTGAAGAACCAGTCGGTCTGATAGCTGGCGCCGTTGATTTCCGTGCCATAGGCCGCAGTCACACCGGTTTTCGGCGGCGCCATATAGGTCCACCAATTGCCATGTTCCTTCAGCGCGTAGGATTTGTAGTCGATCAGGCTGGTGAGATGCTTATGCACCGGGCCGGACAGGTCGAAGTGATAGCCTTCGATGGAGTTTTCCTGGATGACTTTCCAGTTCGCATCGACCTGGACATCGACCTCCTCGATCAGGCGCATCTTGTCGAGATCGGGAATGAAGCGGCCGATTTCCGCTTCGGCGCCGGGGCACATTTCCGCGATCGATTGCGCGTTGTTGTCGAAATTGATGAAGACAAAGCCGGCGAAGATTTCCATCCGGACGGATTTCAGCCCGTGGCCGCCTTTATCGAAACCCTGCAGGCACTCGCTCCGGGGCGCCGAGCGCAAGGCGCCATCGAGGCCGTAGCTCCAGGAATGATAGCCGCAGCGGAAGACGACATTGGCCTTGCCGCGCCGCTCGTTGATCAGGCGGTTGCCGCGATGCTGGCAGACATTGTGGAAAGCGCGAATTTCATTGTCACGGCCCCGCACGACAATGACGCTCTGCTCGAAGATGTTCTCGGTGACGAAGGAGCCGGCTTCCGGCACATCGCTTTCATGGCAGACGCAATGCCAGCTCTTGAAAAAGACGTTCCACTTCTCTTCGTTGAAGATCTCCTGGTCATAGAAGAACTTCGCCGGCAAGGTAACCGCGGTTTCCGGCTCGCCGATTTCCCAGGTGGTTTTCTTCGCGAACATCGTCGTTCTCCCAATCACTGCATCCATGGGAGCGCACATTCCGCTCTCCCGTTCAGGCAAAATCTGCTGTCGCCGCCCGCTTGCGACTTGATGCCGGGCGTCGGTGGCATGTCGTAATTTGCCGGATGCATGCCCAAGACCAGAATGCCGTTCCCTTGCGGTGTAAAAACCGACACTTAACAAAAAACGCCTAGTAATGTCGCTCTTTGTCAGGTTCTTCCTTGCCATCGGCGATGCAATGGAGCCTGAGGCCGCCGCGCCGGGGGCGGTTCAAGTCAGGGATCGTCCTATGCCGCGAAAAGTCGCCTTTCTGCTCAGCCCCGATTTTTCCAATCTGGGTCTCGCTTTGGCCGTTGAAACCCTGTTTGTCGGTAACTGGCTGGCGCAGCAGCAGGTCTTCGACTGGTCGATCCTCTCGGCGGATGGGCAGCCGGTGCGTGCCAGCAACAGCATGCTGGTGCCGGTTGATGGCGGCCTGCCCGCAGAAAACGCATTCCAGACCATCTTCGTCCTCGCCAGCTTCAATCCGAAACAGCATGTCAAGGATCAGCGCGTCACCAACTGGCTGCGGCGCATGGCACGGTTCGGCGTCGAAATCGGCGGCATCGAGACGGGCAGCGAAATTCTCGCCGCCGCCGGCCTGCTGGACGATCACGAGGTGGCGGCGCATTGGGACAATCTGGAGGGCTTCCAGGAGCGCTATCCGAACACCAAGGCGAAGCCCATTCTTTATAAGATCGATCGCGGCCGTCTGACCTGCGCCGGTGCCACCGCGATCCTGGACATGATGCTGCACTGGATGGGCCTGCATGGCGAAGGCGACCTCGCCGAGGAGATCGGCCAGCATATGCTGATCGGCCGGCAGCGCGCCGGCGCACAGGAACAATGTTCCAGCGAGGCGCAAGGCGATCTTCGGGGAGATGCCGGCAAGGCGGAAAACGGCGGCCAGGCCATCCGTCGCGCCGTCGAGATCATGCGCGCGGCGATCGAGGAGCCACTTTCCTGTGGCGAGATCGCTGCCATGGTCGGCCTGTCGCAACGCCAGCTGCAGCGCCATTTCCAGCATCATCTGGGCACCACGCTGACGCGGGAATATACCCGCATCCGCCTGGCCAAGGCGCATCAATTGCTGCAACAGACGGAACTGCCGGTAACCGAAGTGGCGATGGGCTGCGGCTTCACATCGCTCGAAAACTTCTCGCGCGTCTATCGCAGCGTCTTCGGCTGCTCGCCCAGCGCCGACCGCCGGCAAACGACAACCGCGCCGGTCTTCCGCCGCAAGGGCGTCACCAATCTCGCCGCCAAGAGCCAGCCCAGCCTGCAATCGCCCACATTGCGCTGACGGCTTCGGTCATCCGGCGCGCAATGCCGGTGCCTGGCGCTTCAGGCACCAAATGCGGATGGCGCGGTCGGAGACCATGGCGATCAGGGCGATCATCAGGCCGGCGGTCAGCCCCAGGCCGGCATCCGCCTTGCCCAAGGCGATATAGACTTGCTGGCCGAGGTCCCGGGTTCCCACCAGCGCCGAGATCGCCAGCATCGACAGCGCCGCCATGATGGTTTGATTGACGCCGAGCATGATGGTCGGCAATGCGAGCGGCAGCTTCACCAGCCACAGCAATTGCGACGGCGTGCAGCCTGATTGCACCGCCGCCTCCACCACATGGGGCGGGACATGCCGCAAGCCGTGTTCGACATAGCGGATCGGCGGCACGATGGCATAAAGCATGACGGCAATCAGCGCGGTCAATTCGCCCACCTTGAAGAACATCAAAGCGGGGATCAGGAAGACGAATTGCGGCATGGTCTGCAAGGCGTCGTTGAACGGCCGGACGAGCGCCGAGACCCGGTCGCTATGCGCCGCCCAGAGGCCGATCGCACCGCCGAACAGCAGGCAAAGCAGCACGGCCAGGGCGCAAAGATAGATCGACATCATCGTCTGCAGCCACAAGCCGGACAACAAGGCGAAAGCCAGGGCCGCCAAAGCGGCCAAAGCCATCCGGGCATCGGCGATGCGCCAGACCAGCAGGCCGGCAGCCAGCATCAAAGCCGGCCAGGGGAAGGTAGTCAGGCCAAAATAAAGGAAGATGCCGAGCCAGATTGCCGTGAGCCCTGCCTGCCTGTTCCATTTCCAGGCGGCGAACAGCGCGATGCCGGCGACCAGCAGGACATAAAACGCGATGCCGGCCGGCGTCAGCGTCAGTCCCCAGGTGAAGGGGGTCACCGCCTTCTCCAGGCCGATGCGGACCGGCAGCATCAGGAACGAGATGATGCCGTTGCGGATGCTGTCGATCAGGCTGGCGTGATCCCGCACAAGTCCGAGAATAGCGTCATCCAGGGCCTTCATGTTGATGATCTGGACCGAGCCGGCCAGCCAGTCGGCATTGCCTGCCATCAGGCGGAGCAGAAGGCCGCCCAGCATGATGGCGGCAAGGATGGCCAACAGGCGGCGGCCGGACAGCCGGCTGTCCTGTGATGCAGGCGCCTCGCCACTTTTTGCGAATCCCAGTGTGATCCGGTCGATCAGGACGGCGACCAAGGCGATGACGAGGCCGGATAGCAGGCTGCGCCCGAAATCCGCCTGACGTACCGCGCTCAGCACTTCCCAGCCGATATCGGCCGAGCCGCCCGCCAGGGAGGCGATGATCACCATGCTAAAGGCCGCCATGGTCGTCTGGTTGACACCCATCAGCAATTGCGGCTTCGCCGTCGGCACCTCGGCATGCCAGAAGCCCTGCCAGACGGTGCAGCCCGACATCAGCCCGGCTTCCTTGATGACCGGGGGCACCTGGCTGAGGCCAAGCAGCGTGTTGCGCACCATCGGTGGAACCGCGAAGACGATGCTGGCGATCAGGCCGACCACCGGACCGAAGCCGAAGAGGATCAGGAGCGGAATGAGATAGGCGAAGGCCGGCACGGTCTGCATCAGATCGAGCGCAGCTTCGATCACCGCGCGTGCCCGCGGCAAGGCAAAGGCCAGCACGCCCAGGCCGAAACCGGCGATGACCGAGATCGGCACCGCCAGGATGACCAGCGCCATGGTGTTCATCGTCGCCGGCCAGTAGCCGGTGAGGAGCAGATAGGCGACGACCGCAACTGCAAAAGCCGCCAGCCGCCAGCCCTGGGCCTTGTACGCGATCAGCGTCGCCGCCAGGGCCACCGCCGGCCAGGGCAGCCAGACCAGGAAGCCGCGCAACCAGGCCATCGGGCCGCCGAGCATCCAGGCGAAAGACCGGCAGATCGGCTGCAGGAGCGCGGAGACCCAGTCGCTGACATGATTGACCCAGGCGGCAATCGGCACGACCCAGGCCGGCGGATAAAGGCTCAGCCAGGGCAAGCGGCTGCGCAGCATCAGGCAGGCCGCAACCAGAGCCAAGGCCAGGAGCGAGACCCAGAGCCCGCTTTTCCAGGGCCGGCTCGCGGTCGGCGACAAGGTGAGATCGCTAGCGATCATGCCCGGTGCCTGCGCCGCCGATCGCGTTCCAGAATATCGACGATATCGGCGGCGGCCACCTGTCCGAGCAGACGGTCATTCTCATCGACGACCGGAAAAGCGGACACGCCGGCCGCCAGTTGCGGCACCAGTTCCTCCAGCATCAGCCGCGCCGAGACCGGCTTTACCGAAAGGCCGGCGACGTCGTTGCCGGCTGGCGTCATGACATCGGCGACCGATATGACGCGGGTCAGTGAAATCTCCTCGGTGAAATCGGCGACGTAATCGTTTGCCGGCTTCAGCGCGATGTCGGCCGGCCGGCCGAGCTGAATGACCTCACCATCGCGCATGATGGCGATGCGATCGGCGAGACGGAATGCTTCAGCGATATCGTGGGTAATGAAGATGATGGTCTTTTGCAGCATGCGCTGAAGGCGCAGGAACTCGTCCTGCATCTGCCGGCGGATCAGCGGATCCAGCGCGGAGAACGGCTCGTCCAGGAACCACAGCTCCGGCCCGACCGCCAGCGACCGGGCAATGCCGACACGCTGCTGCTGGCCGCCGGACAATTGATGCGGAAACGCCGCTTCCTTGCCGTTCAGGCCGACAAGGTCGATCATGTCCTTCGCCCGGGACAGCCGCTCGGTCTCGCTCATGCCTTGAATGCGCAGCGGGAAGGCGACGTTATCGCACACGGTCAGATGTGGCAGCAGGCCGAAATTCTGGAACACCATGCCCATTGCGCGGCGGCGAAGTTCGATGAGACGCGCCTTGCTGACGGTCAGCAGGTCCTCGCCACCCAGCAGGATCTCGCCCATGGTCGGCTCGATCAGCCGTGACAGGCAACGCACCAGCGTGGATTTGCCGGAGCCCGACAGCCCCATGATGACGAAGATTTCACCCAGGCGGATGTCGAAATTGACGTCGATCGTGGCGGCAAGATGGCCGCTTTGATGCAGGCGCTGTTTCAAGACCATCCGGTCACCGGCCGCGCCGTTCATGGCGGTGAGGATGCCGCGCGGATCAGGGCCGAAGATTTTCCATAGGTTCCGGCAGGAGAGCTTGACGGGCCGGTCGTCAATCTCAGGCGTCATCGTATCTCCGGATCTGCCGGGGCGCTTCGACAATCGATCGGCGAAGCGCCCCGATGATGAACATTCCAGTGAGAAGCAGGGTGAAAAGAAAGCGTCGTCAGCTGCCCGAAGCTTGCGCCGCATCGACCCAGGGTTGCCAGACGGACTTGTTCTTCTCGACCCAATCGGCCGTGACGTCCTCGATCTTCTCGCCCTTCTTTTCGATCCGCGCCATCATCAGTTCCTGCTCATGCGCATTCATCTGGAAATGCTTGAGGAAGTCATAGGCAGCCGGCCACTTCTTGCCAAAGCCGGACCAGACGATCTTGTCGACATCGGGCGGGGTGATGCATTGCGACTTGTCGCCCGAGCAAGGCGGCAGCTTGACCCAGTCGACATCGGCACCGGCGAGCGCGCTATGCGGCCCCCAGAACATCATCAGGATCGGCTTCTTGGCGGCAAGCGCGGAATCGAGCTCGGCCACCAGCGCACCTTCGGAACCAGCCGGAATGGCCGTCAAAGGCAAATTGTTGTTGGCGGCGATCGCCGCGCCACGCGAACCCCAATCGGAGGGATAATCCAGCAACCGGCCATTGGGGAAGGTTTCCGGCGTCGCCAAGGCCTGGACGCAGCTCGGCTGTTCCAGCGCCTTCCAATCCGGCAGGCCGGGGCAGACATCGGTCATGTATTTCGGATAGATCCAGCCTTCCTTGGTCTCCAGCCCGAGCGGGCCGAGATCTTCGATCTGCTTGGCTTCCAGGGTCTTCGGGAAAATGTCCCCGACATTGTTCATCCAGATTTCGACCGAGGCGCTGAGCGTCCCGTCGGCAAGACCGGAAAACTGCGGGAAGTTGCCCGCCGTCACGTAATCGATCTTGTATCCCATCTTCTGCAGGATGGTGCCGGCGATATAGCTGCTGACATGCTGGCCGGTCCATTCGAGCATGGCGAGCTTGATCGGCTCGTCCTTGGCACCGAGATCGGCCGCCGTCGCCGCCGGCATCATGGCCGTCATCGACAGGCCGGCGGCCATCAAGGCGACGGCGGAAATCTGCAAAAGCTTGCCCGGTATCATCATTGGTTTCTCCCAGATCCTGTTCATCATCACCCTGCCACTCACATCCCGGGTCACTGGCCGGATCGTTGGCCGGATCATTAGGCGGAACGGCGAGGCTGCCAGCATGCCGGCTTCTGATCGTCCGGCATGAGGTCTGAATTGTCTTGCTGGCCATTTATCTATGGCACGCGGTCGAGGCGCCGTTTGACGAGAATCGCCACGGCATGTCCGAATGCATCAAGTCGGCCTAAGCTTTTCGGCCTTCCATCAATGGCGCGCCCCGGACATGCGTCGGAACCGGCGAGGGTGGGTTTTGCCCTCTTGCGCGATCCGCTCATGGCTGATCGGTCGGTCAGCTTTGGCCGCATGACCTGTCGCACGGCGCCGACAATTTTGATCGACGCCTGCCTGTCCTGCAGTTACATCATCGGGAGGAAGCCGGGTCAGCGAATCCGGTCGGCCTCCATGGCGATGACATGATGGCGGTGACATGCCCCTCGACCCAACCACAGTGCAGCGAGCCTTCCCAAGTCCGGAAGCACAGCGATTCATCGATGAAGCGCCGGCGAACTCGACGGGATCGCTGACGACCGAGAATATCGGCCTTTTGCGTGACGAGATCCGTGCCGGCTTTGCACCTGCATCGCATCAGGCCGTTCGCTGCAGCGGATCGCCGAATTTCTCAGGCGATCGATAGACAAGGTTTAGAAGCCGCAGACGCCGCCGCCATCGATCGACAGGATCGCCCCGTTGACGAAGCCGGCCTCGGCGGAAGCAAGGTACAGAATGGCTTCGGCCACTTCGTCCGGCCGCGCCATGCGTTTCATCGGCGAGCGATCATGCGCTGCCTTGAGATAGGTCGCGGGATCGCCCGTCGCTTCGGCAGCCTGCTGGATCATGTCGGTATCGACATTGCCGGGGCAGACGCAATTGATGCGGATTTGCTGCGCCAGCTCCAGCACCATGGCGCGCGTCAGATTGACGACCGCGGCCTTTGACGCCGAATAGACCGCACCCAGCGGATAGCCGATGATACCGGCATCCGATGCGACATTGACGATATTGCCGCGGCTTTCCTTCAGCGCCGGCAAGGCTGCCTGCGAACAGAAAAACGTACCGGCGACATTGGTATCCATGGTCTGGTCCCAATGCGCCTGGTCGACATCCTCGACCTTCACCTCGGCGAAATAGCCGGCGGAATTGACCAGGATGTCCAATCCGCCAAGGGCGGAGACGGCTTGCTCAATGACGGCTGCCGCCTGGCGTTGCGAGCCGATCTTGCCCAGTGCCGGGACGACCTTGACTCCCTGATGCTTTGCCGTCCCTTGATGCTTCGTCAGAAAGACATCAAAGGATTGCTGCGTGCGGGCCCCGATCGCCACCATGGCGCCCTCACGCAGGAAGGCGGCCGCCGTCGCGGCGCCGATTCCCCTGGCGCCCCCCGTCACCAAAACCCGCTTGCCGGCAAAACGCATATCTCTCCCCTTGGTCGGACGGCTGCAATCGCCGCCTTCATCGAAGGTTTCGATCATAAGATTATGCAAGCAACGATGATTTGATGAAATACGCCGTCCGCTGGCGCAATGCATCAAACGCCTGACCGCCCGTTCGGTGTTCCATCGCGAGGAATGAAAATATCAAATGGAGGACGTCATGGGGCGGGTCGACGGCAAGGTGGCCTTGATCACCGGCGCGGCGATGGGACTGGGTCAGGCGGCGGCCGAGCTGTTGGCGCGCGAAGGCGCCAAGGTGATGATCAGCGATATCAATGAGGAACAGGGCCGCGCCGTCGCCCAAGGCATCACCGATCATGGCGGCACGGCAAGTTTCCATCGCCACGACGTCGGCGAGCCGGATCAATGGGATGCGACCATCGCCGAGGTGGAGCGGCTTTACGGCCGGCTCGACATCCTGGTCAACAATGCCGGCATCTGCGTTGCCGCCAGCATCGAGGATACCACGCTGGAAGATTGGCGCTGGACCATGAAGATCAACCTCGATGGCGTCTTCCTCGGCACCAAGGCCGGCGTCAAGCTGATGAAGGAAAGCGGCGGCGGCAGCATCATCAACCTCTCCTCGATCGACGGCATCATCGGTGAATCGCCGCTTGCGGCCTATTGCGCCAGCAAAGGCGGCGTCCGCCTGCTGACCAAGGCGGCCGCCTTGCACTGCGCCCAGGCCGGCTACAAGATTCGCATCAACTCGATCCATCCCGGTTATATCCACACGCCGCAGCATGAGAAATATCTCAAGGACCTGGGCGATTACGCCAGTGAATGGGACCGCAAGGCCAAGCTGCATCCGCTCGGCCATTTCGGCAAGCCGATCGATATCGCCAATGCGGTTCTCTTCCTGGCTTCCGACGAATCCAGTTTCATGACCGGCTCGGAGATGGTGGTGGATGGCGGCTATACCGCGCAATAGCGCGGCACCATCCCGATCGATTTAGGGCGCCTATAGGAGGACTTTAGCAGAGAGTGGATTGCCACGGCGGAGAGCGGCCTGTAGCAAGGGATGGTAAGAAAAATTAAGAGGCTGTGCCGGATGCAAGGCAATCAGCAAATTCTGCCGGCCATCGCCGTTGCTGCCGCCGGATTGGTCTGGGGCGTCTTCTGGATGCCATTGCGGTTCCTCGAATCGCATGGCCTGGAGGGCGCCTGGGTCACCTTCGGCATCCACCTCTTCTCCTGCCTGGTTTTCCTGCCGATTCTGTGGCGCCGGCGCGTGCCGAACCGCGGCAGCTTTCGCCTCCGGGGACCGATCGTTGTCATCGGCCTCTGCCTCGGCGGCGGCTATGCATTCTATTTCATCAGCCTGCTGCTGACGGATATCCTGAAGACGCTGGCCTTGTTCTACATGACGCCGGTCTGGGGAACGCTGTTCGGCCTCTGGCTGCTGGGCGAGCGGTTGAATGTCTTTCGGATCCTTGCTTTGCTGAGCTGCCTCAGCGGCCTGGCGACGATCCTTGGCCTGGGCAATCATCTGCCGTTGCCCAGCAATATCGGCGACTGGCTGGCCTTGATTGGCGGCATTTCCTGGGCCTATGGCACAACTCTGCTGGCGCAACAGCGAGAAAGCCGCGCCATGACACAGTGCTTTTCGATGTTTCTCGGTGGCCTGGCCATCTCCTTCATCGCCCTGTTGCTCCTGCCGCGCGATATCGCCGGCGCCATGCCGAGCGGCGAGGTCATCGCCTTTGCCGTGCCCTGGCTCCTGGCGATTGCCCTGGTCATCTTCATTCCGTCGAATCTGATCGCCATCTGGGGCGCGCGCACGTTGTCGCCCGGTTTCGTCGGCATGCTGTTCCCGCTGGAAATCGTCATCGGCACCGCCTCCTCCGCCCTCTTCAGCGACGAGCCTTTCGGCCTCCGCCAGGCCTTGGGATCGAGCCTGATCATCCTGGCAACATTGATCGAAGGCTTCGGCCAGCGTTTCCAACGCGTCCCCGCCCCGCAAGCGTCTTGAAACCCGCAAGCGTCCTGAGGTTGGGGAACCGCCGACCGGCATGCTAAGCTGCCGGCTGACGCGTCGTGCCGGGAGTGCCGCATGAACGATCAATCCCCAGCCGCCGGCCGGCGGCGAAATTTCTATCAAGCCGATTCATCGCTGCAGCATTGGCTGCGCCGCCATGCCGGCGCGGTCGTGCAGCGGCACACGCCGCGCCTGACGGCCTTCGGCGACTGGGTCGCCAATGAGGTCGACCAGGCGGCCATCTATACGGATCGCTTCGCGCCGCCGGTCCTGGCCGGCAGGCCCCTGACGTCCGACCCCCAAGGCAACGCAGCCTTGGTGACCGAGGTCGTGCACAATCCGGCCTATGCCGAGATCCATCGGGACGCCTATCGACATGGCATGATCGGCCTTGCCTATAGCGCCGAGGCGGCGGTGTCCGAACCGGCGCCGTTTCTGCCCGGCTTCGTCATGGGCTATCTGCTGGCCCAGGCGGATATTTCAATCCATTGCCCGGTTACCTTGACCGGCGCGGTCGCCTATGTGCTGGACCGCTTCGCACCGCAAGAGATCAAGTCGCGTTACCTGCCGGGCCTCATTCGCCTGGATGGGCAAGCGGCGACGGGCGGGACCTGGGCCAACCGAGCGCCAGGGCGGCAGCGATATCGGCGCCAACGCAACGAACGCCGAGCCACGGAGCGACGGCAGTTTCGAACTACATGGCCTGAAATGGTTCTGCAGCAACGCGGCAAGCGATCTGGCACTCGCCACGGCCCGGCCGGCCGATGTGCCTGCCGGCAGCGAGGGGCTAGGCCTCTATCTCGTGCCACGCCGGCTTGATGACGGCAGCCTCAATCGATACCGGGTTCGGCGGTTGAAGGAGAAGATCGGCACGCGCGGTTTGGCGACCGGCGAGATCGAGCTGCAAGGCGCCATCGGCTTCGAGGTCGCACCGCCGACACGCGGGCTGCGGATCATGATGGAGGCCTTGGCCTATAGCCGGATTCACAATGCCATGGCGGCAGCCGGGGTGCAGCGCCGCGCCTTCGTAGAGGCACTCGGCTATGCCCGGCAGCGCCAAGCCTTCGGCGCGCCGCTCATGGCGCATTCGGCGATCCAGGTGCAATTGCTGGATCTCCAGGCCGATTGGATGGCCTCGCTGGTGCTTGCCCTGACGACGGCGCAGAGCTTCGATCTGGCGCAGCAGGATGCCGCGCAGCAGATCTGGCTGCGGCTGCTGACGGCGCTGGCGAAATATCGTACTGCCGAGGATGCCGTCCGCGGCGCCACAAGCGCTCTCGAGATCCTGGGCGGCAATGGCTATACCGAGGAATATCCCACCGCCCGGCTGCTGCGCGATGCCCTGGTCCTGCCGGTCTGGGAAGGGCCGGCCAATATCCAGGCCCTGGAAGTGCTGCGGCTGATCTTGGGGAAAAGCAATGCCGGCGGGCTGTTCGAGCGCCAGGTCGCGGCCTTGCTGGCATCGATCAAGGGAGAGGCGGCCGCTTTGGCAGCACCCCTCCAACCGGCGCTGCAATCATACCGCCAGGCGCTCGATCATCTGCGGGCCGATCCAGCCGGCGGTCCCGGTCATATCGGCGCCATGACGGCATTGATGGCGGATCTCATCTGCGCTGTGCTGCTGCTTCGGGAAGCAGCCCTTGAAGAAACCGCGGCGGACGGAAAGCAGCGTTTCGCCTTGATCGCCGCGCGTTACATCCAGGCCCGCTTCGGCCGGCGGCCGCATGCCGGCCCCGACCTCACAGCCGATCCGGTCAATGCGGCGGAACGGGCGATGCTGGACAGCGAGCGGATCGTCGATTGAGGGTTCACACTTAATTGGCGCGCGGCGAATAGGTCGCGTGGATCATCCGCGCAGCACCCTTGATCACAGCCTCTTCGGCCGGAAGATCGGCCGGCACATCGGTGGTGAACAGGCGCCGCACACCCAGCGGGCCGCGCACCAGCCAGATGACCTGTTCCGCCGCCAGCCGCGTATCCGGCACGGTCAGCAGACCGAGGCGGTTGGCCTCATCGAAAAAGTCGGTGAGCTTGCGGATCATCGGCAGCGGGCCATTGCCGAAAAAGGCGCGCGGCAATTCGGGAAAGCGCGGGCCTTCCGCCATGATGATCCGATAGACCGCGAGCGGTTCCGGCGACAACAGGTGATCGACCACGATATGGGCGATCTCTTCCAGGACGGCTTCGATATCGCTATCGGCCTGGAGGGCCGGCAGGACCGCATGGGACTTCGCGATACAGGCACGGAACACCATCTCCGCGAAGAGCTTTTCCTTGCTGACGAAATGGGCATAGACCGTGGCTTTCGAGACGCCCGCCTGGCGGGCAACCTGATCCATGCTCACGGCGCCGAAGCCCTGCTCCAGGAACAGCTCCTTGGCCGCCGTCATGATGGCCATGGCCTTCGGGTTGATGGCATGATTTTGGGTATTTTTTCCTTGATCTTGCTTAGCGGGCGGCGAACCGGCTGCCGGCAGCTTGGTTACGATCTCGGCCAAACGCTCCTCCGCACAAATTAGACTGAACGGTTCAGTTCCGTCTTGACATTAGGTCCTTTTAAGCGCATGTCAAGTGTGACTGAACTGGACGGTTTAGTTTCCCCGACCTCAGCCATACTAATCTGCACCCTGCACCACCCTGATAGGTAACCCGAAGAACCAGGTCAACGATCATGCCAAAGATGAAGAAGCTTGCCATCAGCCTGATTGTTCCCGCCGCGGTGATCGCCACCGGCGTCGGCGGCTATTGGTGGTGGACCAAGGGCCGGTTCGTCCAGAACACGGACAACGCGTATGTCGAGGCCGATATTTCGGCGATTGCCCCGCAGATCGACGGCTATGTCGCCGCGGTGCTGGTGGGCGACAACCAGGCGGTGAAGGCCGGCGATGTCCTGGTGCGGATCGACGACCGCGATTTCCGTGCCCGGCTGGATAATGCCAGTGCCGCGGCCGCCACCGCCAAAGCCGATATCGATACCATCGACAGCCAGATCAATTACCAGCAGAGCCGGATCGATCAGGCCAAGGCACAGCTGGAAGCAGCCAATGCCGAAGCGAAACGCGCTCAGCAGCAATTCGACCGCTATGCCAAGCTGGTCACCGACAAGGTGATCTCGCATCAGGAATACGACGACGCTTATGCCGCCCTAGTGAAGGGCAAGGCCGATGTCATCCGCGGCAGCGCCGCGATCAATGCCGAAGAGGCGCAGTTGATCGTCATCAAGGCGCAGCGCAAGGAAGCCGAAGCCAAGCTGCGCGAAGCGCAGGCGATGGCTGAATTGGCGGCCAATGAACTGGAAAAGACGGTGATCAAGGCGCCGATCGACGGCGTGGTCGGCAATCGCGGCGTCCGGGTCGGCCATTATGTCCGGTCCGGCACGCAATTGCTCTCCCTGGTGCCGAATGACGTTTATATCGTCGCCAATTTCAAGGAAACGCAGCTGACCCGCATGCGGCCCGGCCAGAAGGTCGAGATCGATGTCGATGCCTATCCCTCGACGCCGCTGATCGGCGAAGTCGAAAGCTTCGCGCCGGCGAGCGGTGCGCTGTTCAGCCTGCTGCCGCCGGAAAACGCCACCGGCAACTTCACGAAGATCGTCCAGCGCGTGCCTGTCCGCATCAAGGTGCCGTCCGAAAATCCGCTGCACGGCCTGTTGCGGCCGGGCCTGTCGGTCGAGGCCAATGTCGATACCTCGGGCACGCCCGAGCCGGGCCAGGGTGAACCGGGTGACGACGGCAAGATGACGCTGATCGGCCAGGGAAGCGGCAACAGCCTGTTCGGCGCCGCGCAAGCCAGCCCGGTCGAAAGCAACCCGGTCGAAACCAGCGCCAGCAATAACTGAGTCAACTGGCCTCTCTACCGGATAGGACGATGAGCGACGCTGCTACCACGACAGCCGATCAGATTGGCGCCGAAGCCCCTGCGTCCCCCGCGCAACCGGCGGCGACGGCGCCGCGCCAGTTGACGGCGCGCGACTGGATCGGCTTCTTCGTCATGGTGGTCGGCATGTTCATGGCGATCCTGGACGTGCAGATTGTCTCCAGTTCGCTGAACGAGATCCAGGCCGGCCTTGCCGCCAGCGCCGATGAGGTGAGTTGGGTCCAGACCTCCTATCTGATTGCCGAAGTGGTGATGATCCCGCTCTCCGGCTATCTCTCGCGCACCTTCTCGACACGCTACATCTTCACCCTGTCGGCCTTCGGCTTCACCTTCAGCAGCATGCTCTGCGCCACGGCCTGGGATATCAATTCGATGATCATCTTCCGCGCCATCCAGGGTTTCCTGGGCGGCGCGATGATCCCGACCGTCTTTGCCACCACCTTCTCGGTCTTTCCGCCCAACCGGCGCGGCAGCCTGTCGGTCCTGACCGGCCTGGTCGCCACCATGGCACCGACCCTGGGACCGACGCTGGGCGGCTGGATCACCGATGCGATTTCCTGGCACTGGCTGTTCCTGATCAATGTCGTGCCGGGTGTGTTGGTGACGACATCGGTCTGGCTGCTGGTCGATTTCGATAAGCCGAACTGGAAACTCCTGAAGGTGATGGACCTGCCCGGCCTGGTCCTGATGGCGATGTTCCTCGGTTGCCTGGAATATGTCCTGGAAGAAGGCACGCGCCTCGACTGGCTGGGCGACGATTCCATCCGGCTATGCGTCGCCGTGTCGATCCTCTCCAGCCTGCTTTTCGTCTGGCGGACCCTGACGGCAAAAGAGCCGATTGTCGATCTGCGCGCCTTTGCCGACCGTAACTTCCTGCTTGGCTGCATCTTCAGTTTCGTGATCGGCATCGGGCTCTATGGATCGGTCTATCTGATCCCGCTGTTCCTGTCGCGGGTGCGCGATTACAAGCCGATGCAGATCGGCGTGATCATGTTCGTTGCCGGCGTCTTCCAGTTCATGTCGGCGCCGGTTGCCGGCCGGCTGTCGCGCATCTTCGATCCCCGCCTGGTGCTGTGTTTCGGCCTCGCCATGTTCGGCGGCGGCGTCTATCTGCAGCATTTCCTGACCGCCGAATGGGGCTACTGGGAATTCTTCATTCCCCAGGCGGTGCGTGGCTTCGCCCTGATGTTCCTGTTCATGCCGGTCAATATGGCGGCCCTCGGCACCTTGCCGCCGGCCCGGCTGAAGAATGCCAGCGGTCTCTATAACCTCATGCGCAATCTGGGCGGCGCAATCGGTCTCGCCGCCATCAACTTCCTGCTGAACGACCGGCTCAACCTGCATTGGTCGCGGCTGATCGACCGGATGACCGCCGCCAATCCCAATGTGACCGGCTATCTCGACCGCACCTCGCAGGCTTTGAGCGAGCGCATGGGAATGGCCGCCGACCAGGGTGCGTTGAAGCAGCTTGCCGGCCTGGTATCGCGCGAGGCGCAGGTGCTGAGCTTCGCCGATGTCTCGCTGATCATGGCGGCGATTTTCCTGGTCTCCATCCTGCTGGTGCCGCTGCTGCGCCTGCCGAAAGGGGTGGTGACCGGCGAAGCGCATTGATTGCCCTTGCCTTGACATATCGGCGCTTTCTAGACTGCGGTGAAAATCGCCCGGGGAGAGCCGACAATGCAGCCGACCGTGATCAAGACCAATGAAGCGGACGTCATCCCCTATGATCTTGAAGGGCCGGATCAGTTGCGCCTGATCCAATGGCTGCCGGTGACCTATGACCGCCAGCGCGCCACGGGCAGCTATTACTTCAAGATGCTGCCGGGCGCCGTCACCACGCTGCACACCCATCCGGGCTATGAGGAATTCTTCGTCATCGAGGGCGAGGCGATCGAAAGCGATGGCCGCGTCTTGAAAGCCGGCGATTTCGTCAGCTTCGCGCCGGGCAGCTATCACAATACACGCACCGAAACCGGCTGCCTGATGCTGGTCGTCGAATGGAAAAGCTGACGCTTTGATCGCCGCGCTCAGGCGAGGGCGGCGGCATGCGAGCCCATCTGCCGGATCATATGTCGGATCAAATGCCGGCAGCCCGGTTCGGGCGGGCAGATGACGCGATGGGATCGAGCTGCCGGTTGACGGGCAGCGTGACCACGACCGAGGTTCCTTCGCCCTCGCGGCTGGAAAAGCTGATATGGCCGTTCAGCGCATCCACCAGCTTGCGGCAGATGGAAAGCCCGAGCCCGGTTCCTTCGGTCTGGTTGGCGTTATGGGCCGCCCGCGACTGGAAGGGTTCGAAGATGCGCGACATCTGCTCGCTCGACATGCCGGGCCCCTGATCGGCGACCGTGATGATGAATTCTTCCACCCGCTGATCGGTCGTCACGTCGATATGACTGCCACCGGGGCTGAACTTGATGGCGTTGCCGACGATATTGGCAATGATCTGCCGCACGGCCTGGCGATCTGAAACCACCGCGATGCGGTCCTGGGCTGGCTGGAAACGGATGGCAACATCCTTCTTGAGCGCGATGCTGTCCAGCATGTTCAGGCATTCGCCCACCAGCCGGTTCAATTCCAGTTCGCTCAATTCCACCCGGAAATGGCCGAGTTCGACCTTGGAAAGATCGAGAACGGAATTGATGACGCCAAGCAGGTGTTCGCTGCTTTTGCCGATATTGTCGATATATTCCTGCTGGCTTGGCATCAGCACGCCCGCATAGCCGCGCCGCAGCAGATCGGTGAAGCCGACGATGGCATTCAGCGGTGTCCGCAATTCGTGGCTCATATTGGCGAGGAAATCGCTTTTCGTGCGATTGGCCTCCTCAGCCAGGTTCTTTGCTTCCAGAATCGCCGATTGAGTGCGCTTTTCGCTGGTGATGTCGGTCATCGCGCCGACATAGCTGATGACCCGGCCGCGGCCATTGGTCAGCGGCGTGATCGTGGTGGCCGCCCAATAGAGATCCCCCGACTTACGCCGGTTCAGAAACTCGCCCGACCAGCTTTCGCCCTGGTCGAGGGCGCGATGCATGGCGGTGAATACCGCCGGCGGTGTCAGGTCGGAGCCCAGCATGCGCGGATTGCGGCCGATCAGTTCCGAGGGGCGATAGCCGCTGATCTCGGTGATGCTGGAATTGGCATAGGTGACGCGCAACTGCATGTCGGCGATGAGGATGCCCGACGGATGTGCTTCCAGGGCCAGATCCAGCAAGCGGCGATGGCGATCATGCCGCGCGATCAGAAAGAAGATCAGAACCGCGCTGATCAGGACAAAGCCGACGCCTTTGAAGGTTTGCGCTTCGGAAATGAAACTGGGCGGCAGGCGATCGACAACCCTGTCCGAGAACAGAATCCACAGAGCCGAAATAACGGCGTAGATGACGGCAACACGCCAAGCCAGATGCATGATCAGGGCCTCGACAGCCGGTCCCTATATTCCCATAATTCTATTATGAGATGATCTGGACGTAAATCAATTCAAGCGTTGACCGCATCCGGCAGATGTCCAAGTACCCGCGACAGACGGATTTATTGGCAAAAGCCCGTCCGTTGTCAAAATCGCATGACATGAAGATCATATTCGCACCCCTCCCCGACGGCTTTGCCTTTACGATAGGATGCCTTTCAGAAGTTTAACAAAGCATGACAGTTAAACGCTCGCGCCAGATGCTGGTTCCGCTGATCATCGCCACGGCGCTTTTTATGGAAAATCTCGACTCGACGGTCTTGGCCACGGCCTTGCCGACGATCGCGCAGTCGCTCAAGACCAGCCCGTTGCACCTCAACCTGGCGATCACTTCTTATCTGTTCAGCCTCGCCGTTTTCATTCCGATCAGCGGCTGGCTGGCCGACCGGTTCGGCGCCCGACTCATTTTTCGCGTCGCCATCGTGATTTTCATGACCGGATCGGTGCTTTGCGGGCTTGGGCAGTCGCTGACGGGATTCGTCCTGGCGCGGCTGTTCCAGGGTCTGGGCGGCGCCATGATGGTGCCGGTCGGGCGGCTGGTGCTGATGCGGTCGGTGGAACGCCATGAACTGGTGCGGGCCATGGCCTATCTCACCTTTCCCGCCCTGATCGGCCCGGTCATCGGGCCGCCCCTGGGCGGTTTCCTGGTCACCTATGTGTCCTGGCACTGGATCTTCTGGATCAACATTCCGATCGGCCTGCTGGGACTGGTTCTCGCCACGCTCTTCATCGAGGATGTCCGGGAAAGCACGGTGCGTCCCTTCGATTTCCGCGGCTTTTGCCTGACGGCCATCGGCTTTACCGGCCTGATCTTCGGCTTCGAGGCGATCGGCCGCGATCTCATTCCCCAGGGCATCGTCAATGCCCTGCTGGTCGGCGGCGCGACCTCGCTGTTGCTTTACGTGCTGCATGCCCGGCGCTGCTCCTACCCCGTGATCGATCTGTCGCTGCTGCAGATCGGCACGTTCCGCGCCGGCGTGATCGGCGGTTTCCTGTTCCGCTGCGCCGTCGGTGCAACGCCCTTCCTGCTACCGATGATGCTGCAGCTCGGCTTCGGCCTCAGCGCCTTCACCTCGGGCAGCCTTACTTTCGCCTCGGCGGCCGGCGCCATGCTGATGAAGCTGACGGCCGGCCCCATCCTGCGCCGCTTCGGCTTCCGCCAGGTCCTGATCGCCAATGCCCTGATCAGCGCCGCCTTCATCCTGATCAACGGCCTGTTCCGACCGGAAACGCCGGGCCTGCTGATTTTGACGGCGCTGCTGATCGGCGGCTTCTTCCGCTCGCTGCAATTCACCAGCATCAATTCACTGACCGTGGCCGAAGTGCCGCGCGACCGGTTGAGCCAAGCCACCAGCTTCTCCAGCATTGCGCAACAGCTCTCCCTCAGTTTCGGCGTCGGCATCGGTGCCTTGTCACTTCACCTGACGCTGGCAGCCAATAGCGGCGGCCAGATACGCGCTGACAGCTTCCTGATACCATTCCTGACGGTCGGCCTGATCGCCGCGATGTCCGCCTTGGTCTATCTCCGCCTGCCGGCCAATGCCGGGGCGGAGGTTACCGGACATGGCGCTTTATCCAAGGCGAAGCAGGATGGCTAGTGGGCCGACCGCATCGGCCGCCCATCGCGCGTTGTCCTGACGGAAAACCTCCGGTGAAAAACAAGTCCTATGCCGACGACGCCAGGGAGGCGCAGCGGTCAGTGTGCCGTAAGCCGGCGCGATTAAGCTATGCGGCTGCGAGCGGAAGCTGCCTTCGCTTCGTCCCACCGAGCCGATCATTGTTCGACTTCAGGAGCCAACTTGACCAAATGCGATCGCGCGCTCCGCAAATCCGCCTTGCGGGTCGCCGTCCTCGTGACGTTGGAGCGCGGCGGTACCGCCGGCGGCCATGTCAAATGCTGGGAGCGATTTGCCGAGGCGGCCATCGCTCTGCCTGAAGAGTTGGATCTGACGGTGCATTTCCTCGGCAAGGCCAGTCGCGTCGAGCATCTGGCCGGACATGTCCGCCTGCGTGAGCATCCGGCGGTCTTCAGCACCCGGCGGCTACGATTTCTTGACCAAGGTGCGGGGCATACGGATCTCGCTCCGTTTCACCCCGCCGTGGCGGCGGCGCTGGCCGGCAGCGATGTCGTCCATGCGACCGATTTCTTCAGCTTCGGCCGCAGCGCCCTGTCCCATGCGCGACGCCATGACAGCGGTCTCATCGCATCGATCCATACGGATATCCCGCAATTCACGCGGATCTATGCCAGCGACGTTTTCCGTCGGATGGCCGGGGCGCGCCTGGGCGGCATGCTGAGCGACCGGCTGCGTCTGCCGGACCATATCGCCGCGCACATGTCGCGGACGATCGATGCCCGCTTGCACCGCTGCCACCAGGTTCTGGTATCCAAGCCGGAAGACTATCAGCGTCTGCTGGAGCGCTTGGGACAGCATCGTCTGGCTCTCCTGCGGCGCGGTATCGACGCGGCGCGCTTTTCGCCGCGTCACCGGGACCGGGCAAGATTGCAGCAGATCTATGGCATCCCCACAGAGCGGCCGGTCATGATGTTCGCCGGCCGGGTGGATGCCAGCAAAAGCGCGATGCTGGTGGCTGAAACAGCACGCCAGCTCATTCAGGCGGGACAGGATATCCAGCTTCTCATCGTCGGCGATGGCGAGGACAGGAGCAGGATCGCCGCTTTGCTCGGCGAGCGGGCCTGCCTGCCGGGCCATGTGCCACAGGAGACCCTCGCCTGGCTCTATGCCAGCGCAGATCTTTTCCTCTTTCCCTCGACCACGGAGGTGTCGCCGAACGTGGTCCTGGAAGCGAAAGCCAGCGGCTTGCCGGTGCTGGTGGCCGCCAGCCATGGCGGCGCGCAATTCATCGGCCAGCCGGGCGCTGACGGCTTTGTCCTGGCAAGCCGGAATCCGGCGGATTGGGCATCAGTCACGGGGTCATTGCTGAAACAGCCGGGATGGCGACACTCGGTCGGCAAGGCCGCCAGCGGTTGGATCGACAGCAAGTGGCCGAGCTGGATTGAGGTGTTGCGCAGCGACCTTCTCCCGGCCTGGCGTCGCGCGGCGCAAATGGCCCGCACGGCCCATCCCCTACGCGATGTTACCCCAGCCGACGAAAGCATGGCCGCCTAACAGATGACAAAGCTGCGGCTAAGCACGACCGGGGTCAGATCGTCTTGTCGACCTTGGCCGCAGCGCCGCTCATCCGTCGGGCATCTCGCCGGACCGCCTGCTCGGCGGCAAGCCAGGCCAGCAGGCCGGGCAAGCCAATCGCCAGTTCGCGTGCCCGCTTGAGCAGGGCCAGCGCCAGGGCCGAGCTGGGCGGCACGCCGACCCAGCCGCACAGCAAGATCAAAGCGCCTTCCTGAACGCCCAATCCGGCCGGCAGCAGGAAGGCCGCCGCCCGGACGGCGCCGAGCAATCCTTCGATGGCCGCGGCATCGAGAAAGCCGACCGGATGGCCGAGCAGCCGCAGGACGAACCACACCTCGCCGGCGCGGCAGATCCAGGCCAGCAGATGCCAGCCCAGCGCCACCGCGACGATCCGGTGCCGCGCATAAAGATGCCAGACCGCCTGTTCGAAGCCGAGGCCGGGATGGCCGCTGGTCTTGCCTTCCTTGATCAGGCCAAGCCGCCGGGCAAGGCCGGTTGTCACCCGGATCACGCCGGGCGATTGCGCCAGCAGCAGCAGCCCCAAGGGCAAAGCCGCGATCCCCAGACAGCCAAGGGCGCGCCAGCCGGTAATGTCGTTGCTGCGCCATAATTGCCAGAGACCCGGCAGGGCAAAAATAAGTTGCGCCACCAGGTTCAGGGTGAGATCGGCGACGACGGTCGCGGCGACCGACACGCCGCCAGGGATTCCATGACCATGCGAGCCGTGGCTTTGCGCCTTCTGTGCATGATCCGCCATCGCGAGGTAATGTCGCAACAAACGGCCGCGGACGACGTCGCCACCCACTTGAGCGACCGGCAGCAGGGTGTTGATCGCTTCGCCGATCCAGCGGCCCAGCGCGGTCTGCCGAATCGGTGGCACGAACGGCGCCACGAACAGGCTGCGCCAGGCGCCGGCGGCGAAAACGATCGACGCCGCGCGCCAGCCCAGCGCGGGGATCAGCGCCCAGCCAGCCTCGGCCGCCGCTGCCCAGATGGCGCTAAGATCCTGTTTCGCCAGGATAAGACCGATGACACCCAAACCAACCATCAGGCCGATGGCGGTACGCAGATTCATGATATGGCGACTCCAGAGGAATGATCCTCAATGGAGATAGCCGTTCCGGCCGAACCAGTCGACAGCGTCGGCAAGGGCCGCCTCGGCCGGCCGCGGTTGATAGCCGAGCCGACTGATGGCCCGAGCGCTGCTGAAATACATCTTCTTTCGCGCAAGCCGCACCCCATCGCGAGTGGCGAAAGGCTCGCCCCCCGTCATCCGCGCCCAGATCTCCGCCAGCCCGGCGATCGGCATCACGACATCATGGGGAATCTGGAAGCGGGGCGCCGGCCGATGGGTCAATCTGGCGACGATCGCCAGGATCTGCGCCAGGGTGAGGTTTTCGCTGCCGAGAATGTAACGCTCGCCGATCGTCCCCCGATCCATCGCCAGTAAATGGCCCGCGGCGACATCATCGACATGCACGACATTGAGCCCGGTATCGACAAAAGCCGGCATGCGGCCGCGGGCCGCATCCACGACGATCTTGCCGGTCGGGGTCGGCTTGCTGTCGCGCGGCCCGATCGGCGTCGAGGGATGGACGATCACCACCGGCAGGCCCTGCTCTTCTATGAGACGCTTCACCACGGCCTCGGCGGCATATTTGGATTGCTTGTAAGGGCCGATCATGTCGGCGGCAGTCGCCGGGGTATCCTCATCGGCGGGCCGCAGTTCATCGACCGGGAGTCCCAGCGTGGCAACACTGCTGGTATAGACGATCCGCCGGACGCCGGCCGCGGCCGCGGCCTGCATGATATGCCGGGTACCTTCGACATTGGCTGCGAACATGGCAGCGGGTTTCGGCACCCAGAGGCGGTAATCCGCGGCGATATGGAAGACCGAATCGCAGCCTTGGACCGCCCGTTCCACCGCGCAACAGTCGGTCAGATCGCCCGTGATGACATCCAGTTTGAGGCCATCGAGATTGCGCCGGTCGCTGCTGGGCCGGATGAAAACCCGCACCGTTTCGCCGCGGGCCAGTAATTGACGCACCACGGCGGAGCCGACAAAGCCGGCCGCACCTGTTACGAGAGCGGTCATCCTAGAACCTCTTGTCGCCTCTAAGTATTCGGCGGTATCCGGCGCGTAAAGCGTTCGGAAGCCGGTCGAATCCAATCTCAATTTCGCCGAATTTCGAGCGCTTCTATGATGGCCCAAGCTTGCCAGGAACTGACGGGGTCGATGATTCGCCCTGGGGCAGCCTGGACTTTGATGTGGTTATGTTGTTCTGTCCCGGAAATCCTAACAGCCTCTGGGTACCATGTTCAGCCTGAAATCTGTCGCGACCGTCGGCGGCCTGACCCTTACCAGCCGGGCGCTGGGTTTCGTGCGCGAAATGATGATTGCCCACCAATTGGGCACCGGCCCGGTGGCGGAGGCCTTCTTCGTCGCCATGCGGCTGCCCAATCTGTTCCGCCAGATGTTTGCCGAGGGCGCCTTCAATTCGGCCTTCGTGCCGATGTTCGCCCGGCGGATCGAGGAACAGGGCAAGAGCGAAGCGAAAATCTTCGCCGAGCGGGTTCTGTCGGTCCTGCTGATCATTCTGCTGCTGGTGACGATCGGCGCGGAACTGACCATGCCCTGGCTGATGCGGGTATTCGCGCCCGGCTTTCATGTCTTTCCGGAGAAATTCCGGTTCGCGGTCCTGCTGACCTCGATCACATTCCCCTATCTGCTCTTCATGTCGCTTTGCGCCCTGCAAGGCGGCATCCTCAATTCGCTGCATAAATTCACCGCCGCCGCGGCTGCGCCGATCATGCTGAACCTGACGCTGATCGGCACCTTGCTCATTCCGACGGAGAGCGATGAGCAGGCCGGCATCATCCTGGCCTGGGCGGTTACCCTGGCCGGCGTCCTGCAGTTCATCTGGCTGGCTTGGTCGTGCCATCGCGCCGGCATGCGGCTGGGCCTGCGCCGGCCGCAGCTCGGCCCCGATGTGCGCCGGCTGATGAAGCTGATGGTGCCCGGCCTCGTCGGCGGCGGCCTCAACCAGATCAACATGGCGATTGCCACCATCCTGGCGACCCTGCAGGCCGGTGCGGTCTCCTATCTCTATTACGCCGACCGCCTGTATCAACTGCCCCTGGCCCTGATCGGATCGGCGATCGGCGTCGTGCTGCTGCCGTCGCTGACCCGTGCGTTGCGCAGTGGTCAGGCGGCCGATGCCAACCGGATTCAGAACCGCGCGATCGAGCTTGGCCTGTCGCTCTCGCTGCCGGCGGCGGTCGGCCTGATTGTCGCCAGCCATCCGGTCATCGCCGCCGTCTACCAGCGCGGCGCCTTCTCCGCCCAAGATACGTTCGCGGTCGCCGCCGCTTTGGCGGTGGTGGCGGCTGGATTGCCAGCTTATGTGCTGAACAAGGCTTTGACGCCGGGCTTCCTCGCCCGTGAAGACACGATGACGCCCTTCCGGTTCGCCATGATCGCGGTCGGCGCGGATATCGTCATCGCGATCAGCCTGTTTCACTTCATCGGCTATATCGGCATCGCCGCCGGCACGGCGGGTGCCGCCTGGCTCAATGCCGCGATGCTCTATATCCGCCTGCATCGCCGCGGCCTGCTGCGCCTGGATGCCAGGATTAAACGCGTGGCGCCCCGGCTGATCCTGAGCGCGGCGCTGATGGGCGGCGCCTTATGGGGTGCGATGCGTCTGGCTCAGCCTTATCTGAACGGCAGCGAAATCAACCGGATCGGCGCCTTGGCGGTGCTGATCCTGATCGGCCTTGCCACCTATGGCATTGCGGTCTTGCTGACCGGTGCCGTTTCGGTCCAGGATTTTCGCCGTCGCAAGCGGCCGAGTGCGACCGAGGCTTGATGAACCGCCAAACAGTATCCCGGCCGGATCGTATCGGGGCGAATCATGGATGAAGTCGACTGCGTGGTGGTGGGGGCCGGGG
>SSEL01000089.1 GCA_008012315.1 Rhodospirillaceae bacterium | reverse complement strand
GTGATCGCGGTGAGCGGCGCCGACAACGCCGAAGTGGGTTCGGTGATGCGCCGGGCCCCGGCCTGGGGGGTGACCACTGTTTGGATCGGCAGCGGCGAGCGGCCGCCGGCCGGTAGTGCCGATCATGTGCTGTGGCTCGACGACCCGGACCCGCGGGTGCCGGCACGCGGCGGTTTCGTGCTGTTCTACCACCTGCTGTGGGAATTGACCCACGTCTGCTTCGAACACCCCGGCTTGCTGAAGCCGGAGGCCGAATGCGACAGCGATATCTGCATCACCTGCAGCGACGAGGGGCGGCTCGGCGAGGTCCTGACCGGCTCGACCGGGAGTACCGCAACGGTCCGCACCGCCCAGGGCGTGGAAACGGTGGTGACCACCGTGGTCGGCCGGGTCGCCACCGGCGACCTGCTGTTGATCCACGCCGGGACGGCGATCAGCAAGGTCAAGGAGGAACGATCGTGAGTCACGAGGCATCCGCCGGCACCGAACCGCAGGAGGAGGAGACCAACTTCCTGTATCCGTTTATCGACGCTCAGGAGGTAGATCCGAAGTCGTTGCTGGCCGACTTGGCCGCCTCGGCTCGGGAGAAAGCCGCCGAGAGCCTGGCGCTGCGACAGGCCACACTCGACGCCAACATCGAGTTGCTGGGCACCGTCGCAGACGAGTTGGCCCGGAGATTCACTGGAGGAGGACGAATGTTCACCTTCGGGAATGGTGGGAGCTCCACCGACGCAACGACTCTGGCGACTCTGTTCGCCCGGCCGCCGATCGGCACGCCGTTGCCGGCCCGGGCGCTGACCGCGGACTCATCGGTGCTGACTGCGCTGAGCAACGACGTCGGATACGAGCTGGTGTTCTCCCGGCAGTTGATCGCGCACGCGCACGACGGTGACATCGCGGTCGCACTGTCCACCAGCGGCAGCTCGCCGAATCTGATCACCGCGCTGCGCGAAGCACACCACCGGGGTCTGTACACCATTGGTCTTTCCGGATACGGCGGGGGAGCGTTCGCCGACGACCCCAACGTCGACGCCTGCTTCGGTGTCGTTTCGCAAAGTGTGCACCGGATTCAGGAATCGCAGGCCAACCTCGGCTATCACTTGTGGTTGTTGGTCCACGAACGGCTTGGCGAGCGGGAGGTGCTGGCGTCATGAGCGGGTCGGTTAGTGATTACCGTTCGAGTGGACCGAAGTTCGCCGAAAGCGATGTGATCGAGCGGATCGAGTCGTACCGCAAACGCCGTCCCCGGCTGATCGACGAACACATCACCTTGGCCCACGGCGCGGGCGGTAAGTCCTCGGCCGCGCTACTCGACGCGGTCTTCGTTGAGGCGTTCCGCAACCCGCTGCTGGAGTCGCTGGGCGACGGAGCCGTGCTGACGCTGCCCAGCGGTGAGCGGCTGGTGATGTCCACCGACTCGTTCGTGGTTCAGCCCAGACGGTTTCCGGGTGGCTCGATCGGTGAGCTTGCCGTGCACGGCACCGCCAACGACCTCGCCGTATCCGGAGCGGTGCCGCAATGGATCTCGACAGCGTTCGTGATCGAGGAGGGTTTCTCGGTCGCCGAGTTGAAAGAGATCGTCGCCGACATGGCGACGGCGGCGGCGGTCGCCGGCGTGCAGATCGTCACCGGGGACACCAAGGTGGTGGCCAAGGGTGCGGCAGACGGACTGTTCATCACCACCACCGGGGTCGGTGTCATTCCGGCTGACCGGCATCTGTCGGCCGACTCGGTGCGCATCGGCGACAAGGTGCTGCTGTCGGGGTCGATGGGTGATCACGGAATGGCGGTGATGTTGGCCCGTGGCGATTTGGCGCTCGAAGCCGATATCCACTCGGACACCGCCTCGGTCAGCCCCCTCGTGGAGTTGTTGTTGGCCGCCGCGCCATCTACCCGCTGGCTACGCGACCCGACCAGGGGCGGGGTGGCAACCGTCTGTAACGAGCTGGCCCAGGACTGCGGCTTGGCGGTGCTGCTCGAAGAGGACGCGATGCCGATCCATCCGATGGTCAAGGGTGCTTGCGAGATGCTCGGTATTGACCCGCTCTACGTCGCCAACGAGGGCAAGTTCGTTGCGATCGTCGCTGCCGAGGAGGTCGACGCTGCACTTGCCGCACTACGGTCTCATCCGCTCGGCGCCGAAGCCGCCGAAATAGGGCAAATCATCGCCGAACCCGTCGAAAGCGTCGTCGTACGGAACGTGTTCGGTGGGTCGCGGATGGTCGACATGCTGGTCGGTGACCCGCTGCCGCGTATCTGCTGAGAAGTCAGCGACTTGGAATGAAGGAGTGACTGAAGATGTGTCTTGGAGTACCGGGGCGGATCGTCGAAATCACCGACCCCGCTAACCACCTGGCGAAGGTCGATGTCAGCGGTGTGCAGCGCACCATTAGCGTGCGCCTGCTGGAAGAGATGCCACAGACCGAGGACTGGGTGCTGGTGCATGTCGGATTCGCGATGTCGCGGATCGACGAGGCCGAGGCGATGCTGACACTCGCGGCCATGAAGAAGCTCGGTGAGTTCTACGACAGCGAAATTGAGGCGTTCGACACAACCGCGATCGTGTAGCGCCGACTCTGATTATACCTTACCAGGAGGGACAGAAATATGGACTTCGTCGAGGATTTCCGCGATCCTGCGGCCGCGCGCAAGCTACTGGGCGCGATCAACCGTTTGGCGAGCGCGGGAGGCGGTGACGAATACTTCAAGTTCATGGAGATTTGCGGCGGGCATACCCACACCATCTACCGGCACGGCATCGAGCACCTGCTGCCGAACAACGTCGAGTTGGTGCATGGGCCGGGCTGTCCGGTCTGTGTCATTCCGATGGGTCGTATCGACGATGCGACGTGGCTCGCCGAACAACCCGACGTGATTTTCACCTGCTTCGGTGACATGATGCGCGTTCCCGGAAGCAACGGCAGCCTGTTGGACGCCAAGGCGCGCGGTGCCGACGTGCGTTTCGTCTATTCGCCGCTGGACGCGCTGAAGATCGCTGTGGACAACCCGGACAAAAAAGTGGTGTTCTTCGGAATCGGATTCGAGACCACTGCGCCGTCCACCGCGGTGACATTGGTTCGCGCCCGTGAGTTGGGGCTGTCCAATTTCAGTGTGTTCTGTAACCACGTGATGATCATTCCGCCGATCAGGGCCATCCTGGAATCGCCGGATCTGCGGTTGGCGGGCTTCATCGGGCCGGGTCACACGTCGACCGTCGTCGGAATCCGGCCCTATCGATTTGTATCAGAGGTGTACAAGACCCCCCTGGTGGTGGCGGGATTCGAGCCGCTTGATCTCATCGCATCGGTCGCGATGTTGTTGACTCAGATTCGCGAGGGCCGCTGCGAGGTGGAGAATCAGTACTCCCGGGTGGTGCCCGATCGGGGTAACCCGGCGGCCCTGACACTGATGGCGAATGTGTTTGAGCTGCGACCGCACTTCGAGTGGCGCGGCTTAGGTTTCATTTCGCAGAGTGCGTTGAAGATCAACGGCAACTTTGCGGAATTCGACGCGGAACTCCTCTTCGACATGCCCGGTGTGCGGGTCGCCGACCCCAAGTCATGCCAGTGCGGTGAGGTGCTCAAAGGCGTGCTCAAACCGTGGGAGTGCAAGGTCTTCGGCACGGCGTGTACTCCGGAGACCCCGATCGGAACGTGCATGGTCTCCCCAGAGGGAGCGTGCGCGGCCTATTACAACTTCGGTCGGATGCATCGCGACGCGGTCAAACTGGCGGAGCCGGTCCGGGCCTGACGGTTGCAGCCATCGACGCCGGGTGATCTCAACACCCAAGGGGAAGAGGGAGTAGAGCTTTTTGCCCGCTACGCCTATGCGCCCAACGCGCTGGGGTTCTGCGGTCCCCCACTGGGCGCGACGCTGCGAGACGGGTCGACCGATGCGGTGCGGGCAGCTGCGGCGACGTTCTCCGGTGTCTGGCCGTACCTGCAGGTGCTGTCGCGGATGACAGGCATCGCCGACCCGCTCGACTGTCGGCTCGTCGAGTCGTATTGGCTCGGCGGCGGCGTCGGTGCCGACCTCGACGCGGTCGAGTTCACCCGGGAACTGCTCGACATCATCGGACCCAGGGCGGGCGCCTATTGGTCGCATCTGGGTCCAGACCTGTCCGGCGAAGCGGCCGCCAATCACTGTTTCCACGTCTTCGGCGTGTACCCGTGGTCGCGACTGCTAGGCACAGGGATGGATGAGCAACCGCTGAATGTCCTGGACAACTGCCGAATCACCTGGGGGACCGTACTGTCCCGCGAAGCCGACGAGGTCGAGGTGTCGTGCCGAGTCCTGAGCTACCCGCACGAGACGTTGGAGTTGTCCGAACCTGCGGTGCGTCGCGTCCTGGTATTTGTCGACGGCTACAGCGCGGTACCCGATGTGCGCGCCGGTGACCAGGTCGCGGTGCATTGGGGTCGGCTGTGCGGCCGGTTGACCGACGAGCAGATCGGTGCGTTGAGCGCCAGTACCGATCGTCAGTTGCGGGTGACCAATCAGCGGCTGCAGCGGTGCCGCGACGCGTAGCGGCTTCGACGGCGATGGGCTGTGGTCCCAGCCGAGTCGGTCGCTCAACACCGACAGCCCGTGCCGGCGCGTTGTCTGCCTTTGGCGATGACGTGGCAATTCGGCGCGATAGACGCGACACTGGACGGGTGACAACCAAATCGGGAGCTTTCCAGCCTGTTAGCGAACGTATCGGGGAACTGCTGCGTGCCCACGGGTTACGCCGGATGGCATCGCGGGTCGCGGTGCTGACGGTGCTCGAATCGGTCGACGGGCATCTGTCGGTCGCCGAGATCCAACGTCGGCTGGTTGCCGCAACGCCGGCCGACGCGCAAGTGCCGGACCTGGCGACGATCTACCGGACGGTGACCACCCTGGTCGACCGGGGGGTCCTGCACGCTCTTGTTCTAGAAGACGGGGTCACCAGCTATGGGTTGGCTATCGCACCACACCACCACGCGGTATGTACCCGGTGCGGCACCGTCATTGAGGTGCCGGCGCAGCGGCTCGCCTCGGCGCTGGAACACGCGCGGGCCGGCAGTGAGTTCACGTTGTCCGAGCAAGCCGGCCTCACCCTGCACGGGCTGTGCCCGCGGTGCCAAGCCGCCGGCACAACGACGTAGGTGCAGCCCCAGCAGCCCGTTCTCGATCGAGGCCGTCGGGCTGCTTCCGCAGATCAACCGGATCTGGCCGGTAGCAATGCATGGAGTTGGCCGAGCACCGCGACACCGTTGGCAGTGACACGTTTGGCCAGTGCGGATTGCCCATCGGCCACGCGGTCGACCTTACCGCGCCAGGCGTCCAGTGCCGGTGATACCAGCGCCCGCCCGAAGCAGAACGTCAACGGCCAGGGTGTTCGGTGGTGTTGCATAGCTTCCAGGTTGTCGGTGGCGCGTTCGGGTTCCTGGCCTCCGGACAGGAAGGCGACGCCGGCCAGATGGGGTGGCCAGGCATCCAGCATCCGTGTCGTCGCGTCCGCGACCAGTCTCGGTGCAGAAGGCGCCGGATAATCTTGCCCTTCCAACACCATGTTGGGCTTGAGGATGACGCCGCTCAGGTCGACATTGAACGCCGCAAGCTCTGTTCGGACGGCATCGTGCACCGTCGCGGTGACGCTTGCGCAGCGTCCGCGGCTGTGATCGCCATCCATCAAGACCTCGGGTTCCACGATCGCAGCCAGGCCCGCTTCCTGGCAGGCGGCGGCGTAGCGGCCCAGGCCACTTGCGTTGGCGCGGATCGCCCCCGGACTGGGCTTGGTGTCGGTGATGGTGAAAACCGAACGCCACTTGGCGAACACGGCACCCCGCTGCGCGTAGTGGGCCAGCCGATCCGGGAGCCCATCGAGGCCCTCGGTGACCTTTTCCCCCGGTAGGCCAGGCCACGGCCGCGCGCGATTATCGGCTTTGATGCCGGGCAGCATGCCGAACGCAGCCACGGCTTGCGGAAACGGTGTGCCGTCGCTCAGCCGCTGGCCGAACGTCTCGTCACAGAGGATTACGCCCGAGACTGCATCGTCGAGTCCCGGCGTGCTGATCAGCATCTCCCGGTAGGCCCTCCGGTTTTCCTCGGTCGCTTCGACCCCGGCGGCCACCAGTCGGGCGGACATGGTCGGAACGCTCTCGTCAGCAGCCAGGATGCCCTTTCCGTGCGCCATCAGCTGTGCGGCGATTTCGCGGTAGGTTGCCATTGCTTCACCTCGTTTTAATCGGCGCCTTCGACGTCACAGTAGGAACAGTAGGAAGTTCGACCGGCCTAACCCACACCCAGATGGTGGATTTACCGGGGGAGATCATTTGGCTGCACGGCCGTAATCGGGTAACCGATCAGGTGCGGCGGTATGCCCGATCTCTCGGCTGCACCCCGCCGACGCGGGCCCGCAAACTCTGATATCAACTGCAAGCAATTCGCGAGTAGAGCCTTCAGTTGGGTGATTTATGAAGTCTCCCAAGTGTTTTGTCATGGGTGGGTGTTGGAGTTTCGTCGACAAAGTGTGGTGGTGGGGAGTAGTTTTTGTGACTGATGCCACAGTGGGTCGATGGGGATCTGGGTTGGTGTCGTTGAGGTCTAGAGCCGTTACCCCTGGGGAGTGTGCAGTCGATGCCTACCAAGCAAGCAGTTAAAGCGGAGCAGACGTTGATTCATGTGTTGTGGATCAATGCGGGTTTGAGTTGTGATGGTGATTCGGTGGCGTTGACTGCTGCCACGCAGCCGACGATCGAGGAGATCGCGTTGGGGGCGTTGCCGGGTTTGCCGCAGGTTGCGGTGCATTGGCCGTTGATTGATTTCGAGTG
>SSEL01000064.1 GCA_008012315.1 Rhodospirillaceae bacterium | reverse complement strand
TGATGGTTGAGGACGGGCCGCGCCTGCAACCGTTTCGGCTGTATAAACCAAACACAATTCCATGAGCTGGCCGGAAAACCGTCGAAATCGGGGTGCGGCGGCGATTAGACTCACTATTTCTTGAACATGGCGCGTAACCCAAACAATGAGGTGACGGCGATGAGTCTGCAAAGCACTGGAGATCTGTTGATCGAGCCCGATGGCTATTATTTGCGGGCGAGCGATGGCGAGCGCAGGGTCCTCTTCGCCTTGCCGGAGCGGGTGGCGATCGAGGCGCTGGACTTCGATGTCCATAGCAGTGAGCTGCTGGAGCGGCATCTGCGCGACCGGATGCCGGAGATCTGGGACGCCTGCCGCAATGCCTATGAGCTTGCGGTCGGCCAGCAGGAGGATAACAATCTGCGGATCATGCTGACGGAGGAACATTTCCGCCCATCTTGAAATGGAGGGATCCGCGATGACGAGGTTGCGCGGCGGCTTGATCCAGATGGCGCTCAAAACCGCGACGGATAAGGCGCCGGAGGAGATCGCCAAGGCCATGCTGGATGCCCATGCGCCGCTGGTCGAGCAGGCGGGCAAAGCGGGTGTGCAGGTCCTGTGCTTCCAGGAAGTCTTCACCCAGCCTTATTTCTGTCCCAGCCAGGATGCCAAATGGTATGCCGCTGCCGAGCCGATCCCCGACGGGCCGACGGTCAGGCTGATGCAGGATTTCGCCAGGAAGTACGAGATGGTCATCGTCGTGCCGATCTATGAAGAGGCGATGGCGGGCCTTTATTACAACACGGCGGCGGTGATCGATGCCGATGGCAGCTATCTCGGCAAGACCCGCAAGACGCATATCCCGCAGGTCGCCGGCTTCTGGGAGAAGTTCTTCTTCAAGCCGGGCGCCTCGGGCTATCGGGTGTTCGAGACGCGGTATTGCAAGCTCGGCGTCTATATCTGCTATGACCGGCACTTCCCCGAAGGCTGGCGGGCGCTGGCGTTGAACGGCGCGGAATATATCGTCAATCCCTCGGCCACCGTCGCCGGCCTGTCGGAATATCTGTGGAAACTGGAACAGCCGGCGGCGGCGGTCGCCAATGGCGTCTATATCGGCGCCATCAACCGCATCGGCACCGAGGCGCCGTGGAATATCGGCGAGTTCTACGGCCAGAGTTATTTCGTCAATCCGCGCGGCCAGATCGAGGCCATCGCCAGCCGCGACCAGGATGAATTGCTGGTGCATGACATGGATCTCGAGATGATCCGCGAGGTCCGCAACACCTGGCAGTTCTTCCGCGACCGCCGGCCGGAGACCTATGCCGCCTTGACCGAGGTCGGATAAAGGGTCACTCCGTCAGTCGCGTATCCCGGTACTAACATATGTTGGGGCAGGGCCCCGCTTCTTTCCCTAGTCTCTCTCTTCCGAATGACAAATGACAAGGCGAGAGGGAGACGCATGGCGTCACGGATCAAGGATAAGGCGGTCCGGCATAAAACGGACCGGAATAAGGTTGAGGGGGAGGAAGCCGATATGCTGGTGGTCGAGATGCGCCACCGCTTGGCGAATTGCTTCCAGCTCTTGAGCAGCCTGACGCGGCTGCGCGGCAGATCGGTGGACAGCGAGGAGGCACGCGACCTGCTCGCCTGGTTCTCCAGCGTCATCGTCGCCATGGGACGGCTGCAGCAGCGCCTGGTGGCCTCCGAAGGGCGCAGTTTCGTCGCCTATCTGCGGGAATCGGCGAGCTTCTGGAACACGATCGGGGCGGATCAGCAGATCTCGGTCGGCGTGGAAGCGGTGGAGGGCCAGCCGATCAGCGACCAGCAGGCGACGATGCTGGCGCTGATCATCAACGAACTGGTGACCAATTGCCTGGAGCACGCTTTTGTCGGCCGCGCCGGCGGCAGGATCGCCATCCGGTTCCTGCCTGCGGCCGATCATCATGTGTCGCTGGAAGTCGCCGATGATGGGCTGGGCCATGATGCCGCCCTCATCCGGCTGGGTGAGGGAGCGGTCGGCGGGAATGAGGATGGGACGAATGTCTCTTCCGGCCTGTTGCTGGTGCGCTATCTCGCGGCGGGCCTGCATGGCAGATTTGAGATCGCACCGGCCAGGCCCTCGGGTATGATTGCCCGGGTGGTGTTCCCGACCGTGCGACGGATCGAGAACGACCAGACCGCCGGCGCCTGAACCAGCATAGGCCCAGGCGCGCGCGCAAGTAACCGTGTCATCCGGAACGGCCCCGGCCGGTGGCCGGGGTTGTCGGCCGGGACGGACAAGTGTTTCGCAACACGCGGCAGAGGTCGCAGCGGCTCGGGTAGCAGCGGCGGGAAGCATGAGCAATCCACTGACACTCAAGCTGGAACATGGCAGCAAGCTGACGCCGGGTGACCGGCAACGTCTCGATGCGCTGATCCAGACCTCATGCCGGATCGAGGCAGGCCAGGACCTGATCCGCGAAAACGATCCGCCCGAACATGTGCGGCTGATCCTCGAAGGCTTCGTCTGCCGCTACAAGATCCTGGAGGACGGACGCCGCTCGATCATCGCCTATCTGGTGCCGGGCGATATCTGCGATCTTCATGTCGCCATTCTGCGCCGGATGGACCATGCCATGGCGACGCTGACGCCCTGCACCATCGTCTTCATGGCGCCGGACGTCATCGCCGATCTGACGACGAACTATCCGCGCATCGCCCATGCCTTGTGGTGGTCGACACTGGTCGATGCAGCAATCCTGCGCGAATGGCTGGTCAGCCTGGGGCAGCGTCCGGCGGATCAGCGCCTGGCGCATCTCTTCTGTGAATTGCTGCTGCGCCTGCAGACGGTGAGGATCGCCGACGAGAACAGCTATCCGCTGCCGCTGACCCAGGAGGCCCTGGCCGACACGTTGGGTATCTCGACGGTGCATGTGAACCGGGTGTTGCAGCAGATGCGCGAGGATGGCCTGGTGGTGTTCCGCGATCACCGCCTGATCATTCCCGATGTAGAACAGCTCAAGGAATTCGCCGGCTTCGACAGCAACTATCTGCATCTGGACGGCATGTGAGGAACGGCGGATGAGCGAGCGCGTCTTGACGCCCGGCGGCGTCGATGCGCGACCGGCTTGGAGTATGTGCATGCGATATTATTTCGACATCGATAGCGGGCAGCGCGCCATCCGCGATCAGATCGGCAGCGAATTCGCCAGGCCGGAAGATGTCCGTGCCGCCGCGATCCGGGTCCTGCCCGATATCGCCCGCGATGAATGGCCGGATGGCGATTGCCCGGTGATGATCGTCAAGGTGCGGGACCACAAGGGAAGCTATGTCTTCCAGGCCAGCCTGTCGCTGGTCGCGACCTGGCTGAATGCCGTCACGGATGACGAACGGCGATAATCCCCGTTAGATCTGCGTTTCCGGCACATCCGCGCGGCGCGCCATGCGGGCCAGGATGCCCTTGCGTTTGTCGCGGCGCGAACTCGGTTCTTCATCGGCGCCGAGCGCCAGGCGGACGGTGATCGGGACATGGTCCGAGGTACCCCGGCCGAGGATGGTGGTTTCCTCGCAATTGAGATCGCGCACGAAGCAGCGGTCGAGGCGCAGGGGAATGACATTGCCGCAATTATGCGTCGGCTGGCGCGGACCGACATCGCGGAAGCCCGGCAGCAGCGGCGGCCCCACCAAATTGCAATCGCCGAGAATGGCGGCGCGGCGCGGCAGGATATCGGCGATGCGGCGCAGCTGGCGGCGGTTCAACAACTGGCCGTGCGACAGATGCACATTGGCGACGGTGAAATCCTTCAGCAGGACGATCTGGCAGACCCGGCGGATCAGCAGGCCGCGCGGCAAGGTGAGAATCTCCGGCACCTGATGCAGCGGCTCCGGGCTCCAGACGGCGAGGCCGTGGCGCCGGTCGGGCAAGGGCGCCCGGGCATAATGGCCGCCCACCAGGCTCGGCAGCAGGTCGATCTGCTCGGTCGTCTCCTGCAGCCGCAGCAGATCCGGTTGCTCGTGCTGGATAAGTTTCTCGATTTCGCCCAGGGATGCGCCGGCGCGATGCAGCAGATTCCAACTGATGATCTTCATGCTGGGCTACCAGCTCCTCGTCGTGATGTTTTCCTGAGTGGTGTTCCCGCGGGGTGTTTCCTGGTGATCTGCTAGATGTCGTGTTCCCGACCGCCGATATCAATACCGGAGCCGGCTTAAGGACGCCTTAAAGGCGGCTGTCACCCGTTCGTGTTCGCTCCCCGCCGGATGCGTGATTGCCTCCTTCCATCGATGTTCCCGGCATCGATCTCTTGGGAAAACGCAGGCGCCAGGCGCGCAGCAGCAATGCGATGCCGAGCCAGGCGGCGATCACCGCTAGCGGATAGGCGATCAGCTTGGGGGCGAAGACGGCGATCAGGCCGAGCGCCACCAGGACAAGGCCGCCCACCGCCAGCACGCGCGCTTCCGTCGGCGTCAGAGCACGATGCTGGCTGATGCTGGCGCCGATCGAACTGCCGGCGCCGATCGTGCCGGCCAGCAGGCGTCCGGCATTGGCGCGCTGGCCGCCGCGGCCGATCGGGTTGCGGCCGGCCGCTTGCGACCAGGTGGCGGCATGCGCCGTCACCGGCGCCGGCGGCAGGTCGGCTTCCTCTTCCTTCTGCGCCACGTAGCCGCCGCCGGGCCGCACCTTGCCGGCCTGCAGCACGATCTCCGTGCAGTTGCGCAAATCGCGCAGATACATCGCCTCCATCGCGCGGGCGAAGACGCGGTCGTCGATGGTGATGTCCAATTCGCGGTTGGAGATCCAGCTCGCCAGATTGGAATTGCTCGATCCCACCCGCGCCCAGCAGCTATCGGCCACCGTGGTCTTGGCATGCATCATCGGGCCGTTCCATTCGAAGACCCGCACGCCGGCTTCCAGCAGCGGCCGGTATTCGGCCAGCGACAGCGCCTTGATCAGCGGCACGTCGCTCGACCCCGGCACCAGCAGGCGCACATCGACGCCGGCCCGCGCCGCATCGGTCAGCGTGTTCACATAGCCGGTGGTGGCGACGAAATAGGCATCGGCCAGCCACAGGCGATGCTTCACCGTGCTGGCGATCATCTGCTGCAGGCGATAGAGGCCCATATTGTCGGGCCGCCCCGCCACCACCCAGAGATCGAGCGGACCGATGAAATCGGTCGATTGCGACGGCGGCACATCGCCGATCGGCACGGCCGGCGCCGCCGGATCCCCCGCATCTTTATCTCCGGCAGCATCCTCATTCGCCGCGACCGGCAGGTCCCGTGACGGATCTTCCGGTGGCAGGTCTTCGGGCGGCAGCGGCGCGCCGGCGGCGGCCCAGCTATCGGCGAAGGCGGCCTCCAGATGCCGCACCGCCGGGCCGCGGATCTCCAGCGCCGTGTCGCGCCAGGCGGCGCGGTCGCGCGCCGGATCGGGCGTCCAATGCTTGCTGATGCACAGGCCGCCGGCAAAGGCGACGGTGCCGTCGACGGTCAGCAGCTTGCGATGGTCGCGGCTGATCCAGGCGACGGGCGTCAGCAGGCGCGGCGGGTTGTAGCAGCGCACCTCCACGCCGCCATCGCGCAGCATGCGCCAGAAGCGGCGCGGCGTGCGGATGCCGCAGCCCAGCCAGTCATAGAGCACGCGGCATTTGACCCCGCGCGCGGCGGCCCGCATCAGCGCATCGGCGAATTCCTGGCCGACCGCGTCATCGTCGATGATGTAGTTTTCCAGATGCACGACCCGCTTGGCCTCGGCAATCGCCGCCAGCCAGACCGGATAATTTGCCGGCCCGTCGCATAGCAGGCGGGCGGCATTGTCGTGGCTGAATTCGGCATCGGCGATGCGCGAGAAAGCGTTGCGCAACAGCGAGCGCAAGGCGGTATGCGGACTGTCCGGCGACTTGTCGAGCAAGGCGTCGATGTCGTCGTCAGACGGTTCATCCACCACGTTCTGCGCGCGGTTATCCTGCATGCAAGCGCGTCCTTTCCAGCCGCCAAGACCGGCGGCAAATACCGGATTGGGCAGTCATGCCGCCCGATAGTCTTGCCCCGGAAAGGAACGCGCGTCCAGTGCGGTCGTGCGCCATCAATTTAGCGTGTAGCGTTAAATTTGCGTCCGCCGCCACATTTCCCAAACCCTGGCGCGCAGCTCGCAAGCCGGACAGGTGCCGCAGCCATAGCCCCAATCGTGCCGCTGCCTGCGGTCGCCGTGATAGCAGGTATGGGTGTGTTCGCGGATGAGATCAACGAAGGTCGCGCCGCCGAGTTCGTCGCTGAGCTGCCAGGTTGCCGCCTTGTCGAGCCACATCAGCGGCGTGTGCAGGACGAAGCGCTGGTCCATCCCCAGATTGAGCGTCGCCTGCAAGGCTTTGATCGTATCGTCGCGGCAATCGGGATAGCCGGAGAAATCGGTCTCGCACATGCCGCCGACGAGATGCTTGACGCCGCGCCGCCAGGCGAGGGCGGCGGCGAAGGTGAGGAACAGCAGGTTGCGCCCCGGGACGAATGTATTCGGCAGGCCCTGTGCATCGGTGATGATTTCGACATCGCGGGTGAGGGCGGTGTCGCTGAGCTGCGAGAGCACGCCAAGATCGAGCAGGTGATCCTCGCCCAGCTTCGCCGACCAGCCGGGCGATTGCGCGCGCATTGCCGCGATGACGATGCTGCGTTGCTCAAGCTCAATCGCATGACGCTGACGATAGTCGAAGCCCAGCGTCTCCACATGATCGAAGCGTTCCAGCGCCCAGGCGAGGCAGGTGGTGGAATCCTGGCCGCCGGAGAACAGCACGATGGCTTTATTGTTCATGCGGCCGCTCCACCGGCGAGCTGCACCGGTCCGAAATAGGCGCAGGATTCGCCGGCACTGTCGCGATAGACGGTGACGCGGTAAAGCCCGGATGGCGCAACGGGAACCAAGCGCTGCCAGATCCAGCGCGCGAGATTTTCCAACGTGGCCGGGCCGAGATCGGCAACCTCATCGAGAAAGCGATGATCCAATGCGTCGCGTGCCGCTTCCAGCGCCTGTTCGAACAGGCCCAGATCGATCAGCATGCCGGTCTCGGGATCGGGATAGCCGCGCAAGGCGATCTCGGCACGATAGGAGTGGCCGTGGATGCGCCGGCTGGCGTCAGCATCAACGCGCCGCCGCAAGGTATGGGCCGCTTCGAAGCGGAATTGCTTGGTCAGTTCGAACATCAGGGAATTCCGATGAGCTTGTGGGTTTGCAGGCTGAGCCGCCATTGCGGATGGGCGAGGCAGTAATCCACCACGGCGGCGGTATTCGCCTGCCGCGCCGGGCCGTCCATCGGCTGCAGCCAGAAATGCGTGAAGTCGAGCCCGGTGAAGCGTGCCGGATCGGCCTCCGCCTGCGGATAGACCAGTTTCAATTCATGGCCGTGACGTTGTTTCAACGCGGTGTCGGCCTTGGGGCTGACGCAGATCCAGTCGATTCCGGCCGGGGCTTCGATGGTGCCGTTGGTCTCGACGGCGATTTCGAAGCCATGATCGTGCAAGGCGGTGATCAAGCCGTCATCGACCTGCAGCAACGGCTCGCCGCCGGTCAGGACAACGAAACGGCCGCGCCGCGCGTCACCCCAGATGCGGGCGATCTCGGCGACCAATGTTGCGGCATCGGCGAAGCGGCCGCCATTCTCGCCGTCGATGCCGACGAAATCGGTATCGCAGAAGCGGCAGGTGGCCGTGGCGCGATCCGCCTCGCGACCCGACCACAGATTGCAGCCGGCGAAACGGCAGAAGACGGCGGTGCGCCCGGCCTGCGCCCCTTCACCCTGCAAGGTTTTGAAGATTTCTTTCACGGCGTAGGACATGATCCGCCTGTTCCCGCTGGCGACGTTGCACCGATGCGCGCGGCAATCGGAGTGTCGCTGGCGACGATAGAGTGATTGACATGTAACGCCCTGCTGTCCCAAGGCGGCGGCGCCAGACCGGTCGCCCGGCGGTGCTGCTGGCCGTTCACTTAGCGGCGCCGACGGAAAAAGCCAAGAGGAAAATCACCGCGACGCCATTCCGGCTGCGCCAGGCAGTGGAAGATCGGCGGCGCGGCAATCCCAGGTTGCTGTCAGGTTGCTTGATATTGCGGCTCAGTGCAGCGCGCAGCGAGCAGGCGGATCAAATGCCGGGCCCCGCCGCGCAAGGGCTGTTCGAGGCGGCGATAGGCGCGCCCGTCCCGGGTGCGGTGCGATGGCGACCGGCGCCGCCTCAGACACTCGTCGTGCCGAGGCGGCCGTTTTCGATGACGAAGCTGCGCAGGGTGCTGAGGCTGGCTTTCGGGTCCGTTACGTCGGAGATGGTGCGGAAATGCACCGTCAGGCTGTCGTGGGTGATGTCGAGGGCCATGTAGCCGCGTTCGCGGCTGTCGAAGAATTTGACTTCCGGGTTGTCGGGCAGCCAGCTGGTGAGGGTGTTGTAGTCGGGACCCGGCGAGGTGATCGAGGTGCCGACGAATTCGCTGGCGACCAGGGGCGAGGCGGTATTGCCGGCCTCGAGATGCAGGTCGTTGGACCAGAAGGAATGAATATCGCCGCTGAGCACCACCGGGTTGCGCAAGGCGGTGGCATGAAGCTGCTGCATGAAGCGCGCGCGGCTGGCGGGATAGCCGTCCCAGCGATCGGTCGAATAGACGAAATCATGCCGCGGCGCTTCCTGCGGCTGGCGGAACTGCGCCACCAGCACATCCTGGCCGAACAGGTTCCAGCGCGCGGTGCCCCGGCGCGCGGCATCGGCGATGCCGTCATGCAGCCAGCGTTCCTGCGCCATGCCCAGGATCGAGCGCGCGGGATCGAGGCGTTCGGGGCAGGCGGCATCGCTTTCCAGATGGCCGCCGCCACGATCGGGCGGGCCGTAGCAGGCCTGGCGGTCGCGATATTGCCGCCCGTCCAGCATGGTGATCTCGGCAAGATCGCCGATAGGGAAGCGCTCATAGATGCGCATATCGGGACCCTGCGGCCGGGCCCGGCTGGGCCGCACCGGCATATGTTCGTAGAACGCCTGGAAGGCGGCGGCGCGGCGCTGCAGGAAATGTTGCGGCGTGTCGAAGGTCTCCGACCATTCGCCGGCATAATCGTTCTGCACCTCGTGATCGTCGAGGGTGATCAGCATCGGCAGCTCGGCATGGAGCCGCTGCAGATCTGCGTCGAGCCGGTATTGCGCATAGCGGTCGCGATAACCATGCAGGTCGGCGGCGATGGCGCCGTGGCTGTGCGGGCGCATCGCCTTGCCGGGCGACAGCACCTTTTCATAGATGTAATCGCCGAGGAAGAGCACCAGGTCCGGCTGCTCGTCGGTCAGGTGGCGATAGGCGCTGAAATAGCCGCGCTCATAATTCGAGCAGCAGGCGACGGCGATCTTCAGGCGGTCGAGCGGTGCGCCCGGCGCCGGCATGGTCACGGCGCGTCCGGCGCGGCTGACGGCATCGCCGCTGGTGAAGCGATACCAATAGGGCCGGTTCGGCGCGAGGCCGCTCAGTTCCAGATGTACCGAATGGGCATAGGCGGCTTCGGCCTTGACCGCGCCGCTGCGATGGATGATGCGGAAATCGGGATCGGCGGCGATCTCATAGGCGACGTCGATATCGCCGATCCGCGGATCGATGCCGCCGGGCTTTGCCGGGTCGTTGCCGATCGGCTCCGGCGCCAGGCGCGTCCAGAGGACGAAACCGTCGGCGGCAGGCTCGCCGGAGGCAACGCCGAGGCTGAAAGGATCGCCGCTGCGCCAATGCGCCTGGCGGGCGGTTGCGGCGGTGCCGGCGGCGCGGGCGATGAACGGCGTGGCGAGGGTGCTGCCGATCAGGCTGGTGCCGATCAGGCCGCTGCCGGCTAATCGCAAGGCGGTGCGGCGTGTGAGCAACGGGCCGGCAATCGGCGGGGCAGGACGGCGCGGCATCGTCACTCCTTTGCGGCGGCGGAAGCCGGATTGTCATGAGGCAATCGCGTCTCATGACGGAATTCACGATCGGCGCAGAGAATAGTCCGCTCAGATGACAAAGAGCCTACAAGGCAGCGACGTTTATGGGGCGGTTCGATGCCGTATGCATGACGCAAGCGCGCGATGTGATGGTTCGACTTCGATGATGTAACGGCGGGATGACACGCGGCGACATAAAAAATAAATTGGGAAAATAAATTGGGAATGGCGTCTTCACGGCGCCGCTGTCAGGCCCGCGACAACTAGGGCGGCGATACTCGCAGCTTCTCATAACGCAACTGGCATACACACATAGACATGTCTCCACGCGCAATTCCCGCGCCTATCGGCAATCGCCACGCGAAGATGATGATCATTTGTCTGATGTCCGTGGCGTTAGTTCAGCATAGAATCAAAAAGCCGGGGCGAAATCGTCGCTTTCATTGAAATATCACGCGCTTTGACCGCTAAAAGAGTCGCATCCCCGAAAGGCTTCGGCTAGCATGCCTTTCACGCGATGCTTCCGTCACGGGAGGAAGATCGGCGAATGATGAAGAAACAGAAATCGACCGTTTGGTCAGAACTGTTTTGATGCTTCTTTGAGACAGGTCAAGGCAACCACCGCATAGACGGTGGAGCAGATCATTACTCATCGAAACTCAGCCGGAAACATTTTTTCACGGCAAGAAAACCAGCTGGCAGTGCCAAGACTGGGCAGATGGCTTTTGCCGATCCGGCGCTCCGACGCTGTGTAAATGATATCGCTTCATATGGAGGTAGTGGCATGACAATGAAGTCAGACGACAAGAACATCTTTTCCGCCAGCGCATTCGCCTGGCCCAATACGCTGGGCGCGGGCTGGTATCGTCCGGGCAGCGCCGCGACCGATCTTTTCGATGCGCAGATGATGCGTCTGCAGCATTTCGCCCAGACGATGCAACAGGCCTATAGCGATACCTATAGCCGCCAGATGGATGTCTTCAACGAGGCCAGCGACCGCATGCATAAATCGATGCAGGAATTGATGCGCTGCCAGGGCCCGGTGGATCTGCTGACCACCGAGACGCAGATCGCCGAGGTGATGATGGATGCGGCCTCGCAGCGCGCGCAGAACTGGGTGGAGCTTGGCCACAAGCTGCAGGAATGCTGCGCCGACCTGGCGCAAAGCTCGATCGAGGATCTGCGCAAGCGAAGCGAAGACATCGCCGACGAGGCTGCCGAGACGATCAACGAGACGGCGCATCAGACGCACAAGACCATCAAGGCCGTGAAGAACACGGCCAAGCATGCAGCCTGAGGTCGCGTTGCCTGATGACCAGGTTCGATGACCAGGCCCGATGAGCGGGGATAACGTGATCAAAAATGAAGCGATCGACCATGCCAGCCGGAACTTCCCTCCGGCTGGCCGGTTTCGGGAAGAACGACCACATGGGGACAAAAGACCGGATAATCTTCGTGTTTATGGAGAGGCTCACATGAACACCGTCGTGCAGAAAATGGCGGAACGCATCGCAGAACGCCGTGACTTTCCGATGCTGGACGAGACCGGCCGGCAGGTTTGGCCAGGCCGCAAAGCCGTGTCCAGTATCGAGGGGGCGGGCGTCGAGACGTCCGCCGGTGCCGAGCCGCAAACCGGAACGGCACAGCAAAAGAACGCCGCGCAGGTGACGGTCTCCGCCCTGCGGCACTGGCTGGAAAATGGCCGGGCGGACCAAACGATCGCCCGTCACTTCAACATCGATATCGGCCGGGTCCAGGCGCTGCGGCGCTATTACGGTTTTTCGCGCCACTGAAACCATTCCTCTTTGACTTCCCAACTTTGATTTTCCGACGGCAGGCCTCACCGCCTGCCGTTTCTCTTGCGCTCGCCACGGCTTGCAGTCACCACAGTGACGGGCGGGGCGGTTTGGCATTGCAGCAGGAGCGGGCAGTCCTCACCAGCGGTGCCAGCGGCAGCGCCGGGCCCGCCGGCTTGCGCCGGGATTTGACGCCGCCTTTCAGTCCCAAAAAGACCAGGCCGCCGACCGAACCGGCGCCGACAAGGATATAGGCCAGGGTGGCGAGGCAAGCGGGACACATGGTGACCTCCTTTGCTGTGTCGCAAGCTAGTCGCGCCGGCCGGGCCGGTTTCGACAAGGCGGGGCGAAAAACCCGAAAAAGCCGGCGGGGCGGGAAAACGTCGCCGGCTGCACGATTTTCCTGTCGAATTCACCGCTGCCGAACGACCAGGGATATCCACCGGCACCCGGCTTGTGGACATTTCGGGGTGGGACATGCGGTATCTCTGTCAGGTCTATGTTGAGGAGAAGCGGGTGGAGGTGCTGTCGAAGAGTGAGCTGGACGCCCTGTCCCGGGCATCTGCCGATTACAATGCGCTGCTGCAGCGCAGCGGCTGTCTGGCGCTCGCCGTGGCATTGGAGCCGGTGCGGACGGCAACCACCATCCGCATCCGGTCCGGCCGGGTCCAGGCGGTGGACGGGCCTTTTGCCGAGACCGGGGAGCAATTGGGCGGCGTCATCCTGATCGATGCGACGGATCTGGACGAGGCGCTGCGCGTGGCGGCGAAAATGCCAATGGCGAAGCTGGGCAGTATCGAGATACGGCCGGTGAGCCGGTCATAACAGGAAACGACGAAGGAGCAGGCGATGCGATACCTGGTGATGATTCATTTGAACGAGGAACAGCTCGGGGCGATGCCAAAAGAAGAGATGGATGCGCTGATCGCCGCCCATCTCGCTTATGACGAGACGTTGCAACGCAGCGGCCATTTCGTCATCGCCCAGGCGCTGCAGAATGCCGATGCGTCGACCATCGTCCGGGTGCGCGACGGCAAGGTGGCGACGACCGACGGCCCTTTCATCGAAACCAAGGAACAGCTCTCCGGCTTCTATCTGATCGATGCCAAGGATCTCAACGACGCCATCCAGGTCGCCGGCAAGATTCCCTCGGCGCCGCTCGGCAGCATCGAGATCCGGCCGATCTGGGATCTGTCGCAACCCAAGGGCGAATTGCCGCCCGGCGCGTGAAGCCGGGCGCGTGACGTGGAGGTAAGAGCATGCGCTATCTCTGCCTGATCCATTGGGATGAAGAAAAGGCCTTCGACCGTCTCCCGGCGGAACTGGCCGGCTTCGTCGCCGCCCATCGCGACTTCAACGAGACGCTGGCCGCGAAAGGCCAGTATGTCGCCAGCCAGCCACTGCAGAAAGCCGCCACCGCAGCCATCCTGCGGGTGCGCAACGGCAGGATCGATGTGACCGACGGACCCTTCATCGAAACCAAGGAACAGATCGCCGGCTTCTACCTGATCGATGCCGAAACGCTGGCGGATGCGATCGAGATCGCCGGCAATATCCCCGTCGCCCCGCTCGCCACCATCGAGATCCGGCCTTGCCGCGATTGCGTGGCGGCGGGGTAGGGTGGACGTCACACGCGATTACAATGCGTCAATGGCTCTCTCACCATCTCAATGCTGTTGATGCCGTTGTATGCAAATTGCAACAAGCCGGCTTATCACTTTCGACCTTTCGAAAACCGGGACGCTCATTTTGTCATCTGGCAACCCCTCACCCCGACCCTCTCCCCAAAGGGGCGAGGGAGATAAAAGGATTCTCCACAGATAAAAACGCGACGACCTTTATTGGCAACAGCGCTCCCTCGCCCCTTTGGGGAGAGGGTCGGGGTGAGGGGCAATGCCTTGACCGGACAGCCATGAGCTCGACCCAAGACCATCACAGAGTTGATGACAGCCTGGTTTGTTGTCGGCATTGTGCGAGGGCGGATGCAGGGGTAATGGAAGAACGCGGCTATGACCGAGAGCAGGGAAGCGGTGCGGATGGTGGAGGCGGTGTATCGCACCGAGTCCCGCCGGGTGCTGGCGACCTTGATCCGTTTGCTGGGTGGCGATTTCGATCTGGCGGAAGAGGCGTTGCACGAGGCCTTCGTTGCCGCCGCCGCGCGCTGGGCGGAAGACGGCATCCCGGCCAATCCGCGTGCCTGGCTGGTCTCCACAGGCCGCTTCAAGGCGATCGATAATCTCCGGCGGCGTGCTCGCTTCAACGCTTCGCTGGCGCAGATCGCGGCGGAACTCAATACGGAAAGCGAGTTCGATCCCGGTGCGAGCGGTGAGGAGCAAACCGAAGACGCCGGCATGGAAGATGACCGGCTGCGGCTGATCTTCACCTGCTGCCATCCGGCGCTGGCACCCGATGCCCAGGTGGCGATGACCCTGCGCGAGGTCTGCGGCCTCACCACCGAGGAAATCGCTTTTGCCTTCCTGACCGCGCCGACGACCTTGGCGCAACGCATCGTGCGCGCGAAGTCGAAGATCCGCGATGCCCGCATTCCCTATCAGGTGCCGCCGGTAGCGGAACTGCCGGAGCGTTTGGACAGCGTGTTGCGGGTGATCTATCTGGTGTTCAACGAAGGTTATTACGCCTCGTCGGGCGAGAGCGTGACGCGGCACGATCTCTGCGGCGAGGCCATTCGCCTGGGGCGGCTGCTGGCCGCCTTGCTGCCGGAACCGGAAGCACTCGGTCTGCTGGCGCTGATGCTGCTGCAGGATTCCCGCCGCGCCGCCCGCAGCGCCCCGGATGGCGAGCTTATCCTGCTGGAAGACCAGGACCGCGGCCTGTGGAACCGCGCTTTCATCGAGGAAGGATCGGCACTGGTGGAACGGGCGCTGACCTCACGGCGCTTCGGGCCTTATACCTTGCAGGCTGCCATTGCCGCCGTGCATGCCGAGGCGCCGGAGCCCGGCGCGACCGATTGGCGGCAGATTGTCGGCCTCTATGACGTGCTGCTTCGCGTGACGCCATCGCCGGTGATCGAACTCAACCGCGCCGTCGCGATGGCGATGCGCGACGGGCCGGCGGCCGGTCTTGCCTTGATCGAAGCGATCCTGGTGCGCGGCGATCTCGCCGATTATCGCCTGGCGCATGCCGCCTGCGCCGATCTCCATCGCCGCCTCGGCCAAGTCGCGCCGGCCCGCGCCGCTTATCAACGCGCCCTCGACCTCACCCGCCAGGAACCGGAACGGCGGTTTCTGGAAAAGCGCTTGCGGGAGTTGGACGCGGGGTGAGGCGCGTGGAGTGGCGATATTGCCACCGTCATTGCAGGGCATCAATGACACTCTCGTTTGGCACCCTCGGACTTGATCCGAGGGTCCATCGTGGCGGCTGAAGAATAGCGGCGCTGTTGTTCAAGTCGGCAACACCATCCTGCACCCCTCGGATCAAGTCCGAGAGTGACAACGAGTTTGTTGCGATCATGGTGCGATGCGTATTCGCAATGGGGTTGATGACAACCTTCTTATTTGTGATTGGCGTCATGCGATGACGGGCAACATGGTCGTCAATCAGTTCGCGCAATAGCCAATATCTCCCGCATGCCATCTTCGTCGCCTGAAATTATATGATGGACATCATATATCTTGCGCGCGAGAATCGGGTGAGAGGAGATCGCCATGAAAGTCAGCAGGGAACAGGCCACGGCCAACCGCGCGCGGATCGTCGAAACGGCGGCCAGGCTGTTTCGTGAAAAGGGGTTCGACGGGATCGGCGTGGCCGATCTGATGAAAAGTGCGGGCATGACCCATGGCGGCTTTTATGGCCATTTCGCCTCCAAGGAGGATCTGGCGGCGGAGGCTTGCGCCCGGGCGATGGAAGCGTCGCTGGCGGATTGGGCGCGATGGGCCGCCACGGGAAAAACCGGCAGCGCGGCGCTGGAGGCGCTGGTGACGCCTTATCTCTCAACCGCCCATCGCGACAATCCCGGCAAAGGCTGCGTGCTGCCGGCTCTGGCCAGCGAGGCCGGGCGCCAGGGCGGCGCCGTCCGCCGCGCGGTGACCGCCGGCGCCAAAGGCATGATCGACCGGCTCGCCGGCTTGCTGCCCGGCCGCTCGGCAACGGCGAAGCGGGAGCAGGCGATGGTGGCCCTGGCCGGCATGGTCGGCGCCATGGTGCTGGCGCGCGCCGTCGAGGATGAAACCTTGTCGGCCGATATCCTGCGCAGCATGGCGCGGTCGATCACCGGCACGGCTCAATAAGGATAAGCACGATGAACGAATGTCAGTCCCGGGACGCGCAATCGCGCAGGCCTTCGCGGATGCGATCGATGAGATCGCCTTCGCCGCGCGTCGAATAGACGAGATAGACCGAATGCGAGAAGACCGGCGCCTGCGGCACGCGATGGAGCCGGCCGCTGGCGAGGTATTGCTGTACGGCGCTCATCCGGAAATAGCCGGTGCCGCCGACCGTCAGCAGATAGGTGAGGGCGAGCGGACCTAGCGTGACGAAGACCGCCGGGTTGCTGAGCTCGGGAAAGGCGACCTGGTGATTGGCGGCGAAGGTGGCGCCCCAATCGACATAGATATAGTCGTCCAGCCGCGGCTGCTGTCCCGATTGCTGTTCCGTGCTGACCAGCACCAATTGCTCCTCGATCAGCAATTCGATCACCAGTTCGGGCCGCTGTTCCGGGCTGTAGAGCAAAGCGAGATCGAGGGCACCGTCCTGCACCCGGTCGAGTAGCCGCTGCGGCGTATCGACCTCGGCATGCAAGGCGATGTTGGGGCTTTCCTGGCGCATCCAGATCAGCCAGTCGGACAGCAGCGGGCTCCACAGGCTGAGCTCCGCGCCGACGCTCATCACCGCGGCGCGGCCGGGCGGCAAGGCGACCTGCTGGCGAGCGCGCTCCCACATCTGGATGAGGCCGGTCGCGTAGCGGCGGAACTGCTGGCCCGAGGGGGTGAGGCGGGCGCCGGCCTTGTTGCGGACGAAAAGCCGCCGGCCGAGCTGCTCCTCCAGGGTACGGATCCGGGCGCTGACGGCGGTCTGGGTCAGGTTCAGCCGCTCGGCGGCGGTGACGAAGCTGCCGCTGGCCACCACTTCCAGAAAAGTCCGAGCGAGATTGATATCCATCGCTTGATATCAAAATGATTGCCGACAAATTGCAATAACATTCGCTTGTCTGCATCGAATTCCGGGGGGAAACTTCTACATAGAAGGTGGCTTACCACACTGATGTTGTGGAGAACTTGTTATGAATTCCGTGGTTCGACCGCCATTGAAGACATCCGGCGGCCAAGGCGAGCAGAACCAGCAAGATTTCAACCCCAGCAACGGCCCAGGCTACGGCCTGACGGCGGTGCAATGCTCGCAGCTGCGCGAGCTGACGGCGGGCCTGTCGCCGGCCCAGGCATTGTGGGTCAGCGGCTATCTGGCCGGGGCGGCCAATGCGGCCGGCGGGTTGGCGCTGCCGCTCAACCTCACCGAGGCATCGGCAACGGCGGCGGCGACGATGTCGGCGGCGCAGACTGCCGCCGGTGCACGCAAGCTGACGATCCTCTACGGCACCGAGTCAGGCAATTGCGAAGCCCTGGCGCAGGGCCTGGCCGACCAGGCGCGCGAGGCCGGCCTGTCGCCGGTCGTCACCGACATGGCCGATTACAAGCCGCGTTTGCTGAAAGGCGAGCAGGATCTGCTGATGATCACCAGCACTTACGGCGAAGGCGATCCGCCGCAGCGCGCCGCCGGCTTCTTCGAATTCATGGAAGGGCGCAAGGCGCCGCCCTTGCCGGATCTGCGTTTCGCCGTTCTGGCGCTGGGCGATTCCGCTTACGAATTTTTCTGCGAGGCCGGCAAGAAGCTGGACCGGCGGTTCGAGGAACTGGGCGCCGAGCGGCTGCTCGACCGGGTCGATTGTGATATCGATTTCGAGGAGCCGGCCATGGCCTGGCGGAGCGCCGTGCTGGCCAAGCTCACCGCGGATGTGGCGAAAGCGTCAGCCGCGTCGGTGCCGTCTGGTGTCGCGTTGTCACCGACACAGGCGCCGGCCCTGGCGGCTGCGGCGGCACGCGGTTTCGACAAGCAGCATCCGTTCCAGGCCGCCGTCATCGAGAATATCGTTCTGTCGGGGCGCGGATCCAGCAAGGAAATCCGGCATGTCGAGATCTCGCTCTCCGGCTCGGATCTCAACTATCAGCCGGGCGATGCCCTGGGCGTGCTGCCAACCAACGATCCCGCACTCGTCGATGAGGTCATGGCGAAGCTGGCGCTGGACGGCGCCACGCCGCTGACCCTCAAGGCAAGCGAGACCACCCTGGCGGAAGCCCTGACACGGCATCTCGAAATCACCACCGCCACGCCGCGTTTCCTCGACCACTGGGCCAAGCTCAGCGGCGCCGCCGAGCTCGCGCGGTTGCAGACGGTGGAGCAGACAGAAGAACGCAGCACCTTCCTGCGCAGCCACCAGATCATCGACATCATCCGGCGCTTCCCGGTTGCCGGTCTCGATGCCCAGCAAGTCGTCGCCGGGTTGCGTCCCTTGCAGCCACGGCTGTATTCGATCGCCTCCAGCCTGGCGGCGGCACCCGAGGAAGCGCATCTGACGGTGTCGGTCGTGCGCTATGACCTGCATGGCGACCGACGTAGCGGTGTCGCCTCCGGTCATCTCGCCGACCGGGCGGCGCCGGAGGCGGTACTGCCGGTCTATGTGCACGCCAATCCGCATTTTCGCCTGCCGCAGGACGACCGGCCGATCATCATGATCGGCGCCGGGACGGGTGTGGCACCCTATCGCGCCTTCCTCCAGGAACGCGAAGTGCTCGGCACCGGCGGCCCGAGCTGGCTGGTCTTCGGCGACCGCAATTTCCGCAGCGATTTTCTCTATCAGACCGAATGGCAGCGCCTGATGAAGGACGAGGTGCTGACGCGGATGGATGTGGCGTTCTCCCGCGATACTGGAACCAAGGAATACGTGCAGCAGCGCCTGCTGGAAAACGCGGCGGATATTTATGCCTGGCTGGAAGAGGGCGCGAATATCTATGTCTGCGGCGATGCGGCGAACATGGCCCCGGATGTCCACCAGGCACTGACCACCATTGTCGAGAAGCAGGGCGATCTCGCGCCTGCTGTAGCGGCGGATTACCTGCGCGGCCTGCAGCGTGACGAACGTTACCAGCGCGATGTGTATTAATACGATATCCCTTGAGGTGCGCCGATGAGCGAAACCGCCCTCTATCCCCATACCGACCGCAGCCGCGACCTGTCGCAGCCGGTCTCGGCCCTCAGCCCCGATGAGCGGCTGAAGGCGAGCAGCGATCAATTGCGCGGCACGATCGCGCTCGGTTTGCTGGACCGCCTGACCGGCGCGGTGGCGGCCGACGATACCAAGTTGATGAAGTTCCACGGCATCTATCAGCAGGATGACCGCGACCTGCGCGACGAGCGGCGGCGACAGAAGCTGGAACCGGCCTTTCAATTCATGGTGCGGGTCCGTCTGGCCGGCGGCGTCTGCACGCCGGAGCAGTGGTTGAAGCTGGATGAACTGGCACGGGCCCATGGCAAGGAAACCTTGCGCCTCACCACCCGGCAGACCTTCCAGTTTCACTGGATCCTGAAGCGCGATCTCAAGGCGACGATCCAGGGGCTGCACACGGCATTGCTCGATACCGTATCTGCTTGCGGCGATGATGCGCGCGGCGTCATGTGCTCGGTCAATCCAGCTTTGTCGCGGCTTCACGCCGATGTCTACGATCTCGCCCGGCGCGCCAGCGACCACGCCATCCCCCGGATGCGGGCCTATCACGAGATCTGGTACGACGAGGAGCGGGTGGCGACATCGGAACCTGAGGAGCCGTTCTATGGCGCGACCTATATGCCGCGCAAATTCAAGATCGGCTTCGTCATCCCGCCGGTGAACGATATCGATGTCTATGCCCAGGATCTCGGCTTCATCGCGATCGGCGGGTCGGCGGGACAGGGACGGGCCGGGCTGGAAGGTTTCAATGTCGCGATCGGCGGCGGCATGGGTCGTTCCGACCAGAGCGCCACGACCTATCCGCGCCTCGCCGATGTGATCGGCTATGTGCCGGCCGACAAGGTCTTGGCCACTGCCGATGCCGTCATGGGTGTGCAGCGGGACTATGGCGACCGGCGCGACCGCGCGCGGGCCAGGTTCAAATACACGATCGACGACAAGGGCCTGGATTGGATCAAGGCGGCGATCGAAGCGCGGCTCGGCTTTGCGCTGGAGCCGGCGCGACCGTTCCAGTTCACCACGAATGGCGACAGCTTCGGCTGGACGACAGATGAGAGCGGACGCAGCCATTTCACGCTCTTCATCGAAAACGGGCGCATCGTCAACCGGCCGGACCGGGCGCTGATGGATGGCCTGCGGGAGATAGCCCGACAGCATCGCGGCACCTTCCGGGTGACGCCCAATCAGAACCTCATCATCGCCGGTATCGCGGCCGAGGACAAAGCGGCGATCGAGCAGATCCTGCGGCAATATCATCTCGACGGCGCCAATGCGCTGAGCGGCTTGCGGCTGAATTCCATCGCCTGCGTCGCCTTGCCGACCTGCGGCCTCGCCATGGCTGAGAGCGAGCGATACCTGCCGGATCTCCTGACCCGGATCGAAACGATCCTCGCCAGGCACGGCCTGCAGGACGAGCCGATCACCATCCGCATGAGCGGCTGTCCCAATGGCTGTTCGCGCCCCTATATCGCCGAGATCGGATTCACCGGCCGTGCACCGGGAAAATACAATGTCTATCTCGGCGGCGGTTTCCACGGCCAGCGCCTCAACAAGATGTATCTGGATAATGCCGGCGAGGCGGAGATCCTCGCGGCGCTGGACAAGATCATAGGGCATTATGCCACCGAGCGAACCGCGGATGAGCACTTCGGCGATTTCGTCATCCGCGCCGGCTATGTGCCCGAGGTCAAGGAAGGCCGTTACTTCAACGATTGATGCCAACCGTCAGCCACATAGAGAGGAACAGATGTCTTTGTTACTGGGGCAAATCGCCCCCGATTTCGAACAGCAGAGCACACAGGGTCAGATCCGGTTCCATGACTGGCTCGGCGATAGCTGGGGCCTGTTCTTCAGCCACCCGAAGAATTTCACGCCGGTCTGCACCACGGAACTCGGCGAGGTCGCGCGCCTGGATGCGGAATGGAAAGCACGCAATATCAAGCCGCTCGGCCTGTCGGTCGATCCGCTCGAGGCGCATCATCTGTGGGACAAGGATATTGCCGAGACCCAGGGCCATGCGCTGAACTTTCCGCTACTGGCCGATGCGGATCGCCGCGTGGCCAATCTCTACGGCATGGTGCATCCGGAAAGCGATCCGTCGGTGACGGTCCGTGCGGTCTTCGTCATCGATCCGAAGAAGAAGATCCGCCTCATCCTCACCTATCCACCGAGCACCGGCCGTAATTTCAACGAAATCCTGCGCTCGATCGACAGCCTGCAACTGACCGACCGCAAGAAGGTGGCGACACCGGTGAACTGGCAGCCGGGCAAGCCGGCGATCATCTCCCCCAGCCTGACCAACCAGCAGGCGCGTGAGCATTTCCCGCAAGGCTGGACCGAGTTGAAGCCCTATCTGCGGATCGTCCAGCCTTAAGGCCGGCCACACGAGCGTCAAATCGGGGAGGTTAATATGCCGGAGCGCAAGGCACCGCAAACCATTGCCGCTGCCAATGGCATCGCCACGGATCCCGCCTATCGGTCGGTCACGCCGCCGATCTATCTTTCCAGCACCTTCGCCTTCCAGGGATTCGAACAAGGCGGGCGTTACGATTACAGCCGGTCGGCCAATCCGACGCGGGATATGCTGGCGGATACCATCGCGAAGCTGGAAGGCGGCGTGGGGGCCGTCATCACCGCCAGTGGCATGGCGGCGGTGGATTTGATCCTGGCGGGGCTCGAACCCGGCGATCTGGTGATCGCGCCGCATGATTGCTATGGCGGCAGTTACCGGCTTCTCGCCGCCCGCCACGCCAAGCGCCAGTTCGACCTGGCTTTCGTCGATTTTTCAAACCAGCAGGCGGTGAAAGCGGCTTTCGATCGGACACCGGCGCTGGTCTGGATCGAAACCCCCAGCAATCCGCTGATGCGGATCGTCGATATCCGCGCCATCAGCAACCTGGCGCGATCGATCGATGCGAAAGTGGCGGTTGACAATACGTTCCTGTCGCCGGCTTTGCAGCAGCCGCTGGCCCTCGGCGCCGACTTCGTGGTGCATTCCACCACCAAATATCTCAACGGCCATTCGGATATGGTGGGCGGCGCTGTGGTCGCCGCCAACAAGGACGACCTGCAGCTTCTCGTCGACTGGTCCAATATCGCGGGATTGTGCGGGGCGCCTTTCGATTCCTACCTGACCCTGCGCGGCATCCGCTCGCTCTTTCCCCGTATCGAGCGCCAGCAGAAGACGGCGGGCGTCATCGCCTCGTTCCTGCAAGGCCATCGCTTCGTGCAGCAGGTTCATTATCCCGGCCTGCGCACGCATCCCAATCACCAGCTGGCGCGGGACCAGCAGCGCGGCTTCGGCGCCATGCTGAGCTTCGAGCTGGCCGGCGGCCGCAAGGAAGTTGCCCGCTTCGTCGAATCCGTGCAGGTCTTCACTTTGGCGGAATCTCTGGGCGGGGTCGAAAGCCTGGTCGCCCATCCCGCCACCATGACCCATGTCAGCATGGGTGCGGAGGCGCGGCGGGCGGCCGGCATCAGCGACAGCCTGCTGCGGCTGTCGATCGGTCTTGAGGGCGAAGATGATCTGCTGCTCGATCTCGATCGCGCACTGACGGCGGTTGCCCATTAAGCAGGTTGGAAGGAAACGTGTCGATGGAACCGATGGATTGGCCGACCGTCAGAACATGGCGCAAGGCCGCGCGGGCAAAGGTGATCGCGGCCAGGGTCGCGGTGCCAGCAACCTTGCGCGATCCCTGGACCAAGGCCCTGATCGCCGAGCTGCGGCCGATCTTGCTGCATGCGCCGCAGCCGATCAGTTTCTACTGGCCGCTGAAAGCCGAGCCCGACCTGCGCCCGCTGATGCGGGAGCTCGATGATTTCGGCATCGAGATCTGCCTCCCCGTGGCGCTGCGGCTGGGCGAGCCAATGACCTTCCGGCCCTGGAACCGCGGCATGCCGCTGACGCGCGGCCTGTGGAACATACCGATCCCGGCGACCGACAAGGAGGTCGAGCCGCGCACCCTGATCGCACCCTTCGTCGCCTTCGATGACCAGTATCGCCTGGGCTATGGCGGCGGCTTCTTCGACCGGACGCTGGAGAAATTCGGCGCGACGGCGCGCGCCATCGGTATCGGCTTCTCGATGTTTCGTCTGCCGACGATCCATCCGCAGCCGCATGATATTCCGATGCGGCAGATTCTCACGGAAGAGGGCGAGCAGGTGAGGAGCGAGGACGGGACCGTGACCGAGGACCGGGACGTCGCCGCAGCAGCCGAGATCACACAGCCTCTTGCGGCCCTGACGCCAGCTTTGCCGGAAGAGCTGAAACCCCTCGCGGATTTCATCCAGTGGCGCCTGGACGGCGAGGCTGCTGAGCCGGCCACGCAGCTATCGCCGGGACAGGCCGAAAAGGCGCTTCGGCAGGCCGTGGCGAGCGGCCGGCCGGTTCCCTGCCGGACGGCCTTGCGCGCCTTGCTGGCAGGCATCGACCGGTTCGCCGCCATCAAATTCGCCTGACTGGGAAGTATACCGGCAGGCTAGCCTTTATCCGCCGGCGGCGTCGCCGAAACTGGCGAGCAGGCGGGCCAGTTGCGGGCCGATGCGCCGCAGCTCGGCGATATGGGCCACCGACATATGTTTCAGGCGCTCCCGCGCGGCGGGGGTGAGGGAGATCAGGACCTTCCGCTTGTCGGTCTTGTCCTGCTCCCGGTTCACCAGGCCGAGTGCGACCAGGCGATCGACCAGCTCGACCGCGCTGTGATGCTGGATCAGCAAGTAGTTGGCCAGCTCGCTGATGGTCGCGGTTTCCCGCCCCGGATTGCCGATGATGCAAAGCAGGGCCTGGTGCTGGCGCGGCGTCAGGCCCACGCTGCGCGCCGCCGCTTGGCTGAAGGCGAGAAAGTGGCGCAATTGATGGCGAAAGGCGGCGAGGGTCTCGTAATCCGACTTGTCCAGCGTTTCCCGATCTTCGGAGGTCGTCGCGCTGCCGCTCATGATGCCCGGCCCCATTTTCCTTGTTTAATGCCGATCCGCCCGACTCTAGAGCGCGATCGTCTTTGATGGAAGCATCGTGCTTCCATCAAAGACGTGAATCGCCCTCTATCTTATTAAGGAGAGACGGATTCACGTTTTAGACAAAATCGCAAAGCGATTCCGTCTAAAACGATCCGGCTCTAGGTGGAAACCGGCGCGAATGAAATAGAGCGATCGGAGGCCTAAAGCGGCTGGTCGAGCGCGGCGATAGCGCGTTGCAGGGGCTCGCTGGAGACGCGGATCAGGCCGTCATAGGGCTGGTCGAGTTCGAGGATGAGGAAGACGGCGCCGGCCGTCGACAAGGCGCCGAGAAGCAAGGCTGTGAGAACCGTGGGATTGGCCTGGGTCTGCAGGCCGAAACCGGCAAAGAGCAGGATCAGCCAGAAGACCAGGACGACGAGGAAGGGGAAGGCGAGGCTGTTACGCAGCTTTTCATACATCAGGGTGCGGATGCGCAGCAGATCGGTGCTGAGCTGCATGGCATTGCTCTGCCCGATGCGCTGCCCGCTGGTTTTCGGGTCGAGCCTCTCCAGGTGCTCATAGAAGGCTTCCAACTGTCCGCGTTGCTGCGGCGGTTCCAGATTGCCCGGCATCATCCTGTCATTGGGCCAGATGCGCTGGACGCCGAGAACAACGGTTTCACGAAAGAGATCGCGGGTTTCGGCAGTCTCTGGTCCGTAATGCGCCAGAATGCGGTCGATCTCAATCGCCTGGGCCGCAAGCTGGGCGACATAGCCGCTCTGTGTATCGAAATTGCTCTTGGCCGAAACGATCAACAGGCCGAGAACGAGGGCCGACATGGTGGCGACCAAACCCATCACCATGTTCACGATGCCCTTCGCATTGTCATCGATGTGATGGCCGGGCAAATTTCGCCGCAATGCGAGACCGATGATGGCGCCCGCAGCGACGAACAGAAAAACAAGGAAGGTAGTCCCGAGCGCATTCACATCCCCGCTTCCTCTTCGTGATGTGACAAGGCTTGCTGCGAGTGTATCCAGAAAAGCCGGTCCTGTCTCGCTTTTACCTTTCATGTCATTGGGCCGGCTTCTTCAGCTTGATCCACACGGGCGCGTGATCGCTGGCGCCCTCCGCGCCGCGTATATCGCGATCGACGCCGGCTTTCTGCAGCAGCAGCGCTGCGGCGGGATTGAGCAGCAGATGGTCGATGCGCAGGCCGGCATCGCGTTCCCATCTGCGGCGCTTGTAATCCCAGAAGGTATAGATGCGCTTATGCGGATGAAGCTGTCGGATGGCATCCGTCCAGCCCTGGGCGAGGAGGCGGGTGAAGGCGCGGCGGCTTTCCGGCTGCACCAGGGCATCATCGTCCCAGGAGCGTGTGGGATAGATATCCGCCGGCGTCGGCACGACATTGTAATCGCCGCAGAGCACGACCGGCGCATCGGCATCGTAGAGCTTGCGCGCATGGCGGATCAGGCGGTTGAACCATTTGAGCTTGTAATCGAATTTGGGGCCGGGCTGAGGATTGCCGTTCGGCAGATAGAGGCAGGCGATGAGCAGACCATTCACCGCCGCCTCTATATACCGTGCCTGATCGTCGGCCGGATCGCCCGGCAGATCGGTGCGGGTGACGACCGGTGCGCCACGGCGCGAGAGAATCGCGACACCGTTCCAGGTCTTCTGGCCGCGCCAGACGGCGTGGTAACCCGCCTCGCCGATCTGCCGCTCGGGAAAGTCAGCTTGAGCGGCCTTCAGTTCCTGCAGGCAGACGATGTCGGGCTTGGCATCGTCGAGCCAGGCCAGGAGATTGGCGAGGCGGCGGTTGACATTGTTGATGTTGAAAGTGGCTATTTTCACGGGCTGGCTGGCGTTGCGGCTATGGACCGCAATAACCGGCGCCGTGCGTGGAAGTTCCGGCGAACAGGCGCCCCGGCCTTACTGTCCCCGGCGTTTATTGTCCGCGGCGGAATTCATAGGCGTCGATGCGCAGAACACCGTCTTCGATGGTGCCGTGCACGTCGAAACCGGATTCGTCGCTGAAATGCAGCAGCGAGGCATTGAGCACGGCATAGCGGCCGGCATAGGCATTGTCGCGCTTGCCCCAGGCTTCCTCGTACCGGCCGTCGGGCAGGAGATCGAGGCGGATATAGCCGTCGGGCGAGAGCCAAGGCCCGATGACGGTCGCGGCCGCATCGGCGGTGGCATCCGCCGTCTTGGCGGCACGCATCGACGTATCCTGTTGCGACCTATCGTGCTGCCCGCTGTCGAGGGCCCCCGGGTTATTGGTCGGTGCGGATCGGGCTTGCTGTATCATCGGATGATCCTCCTTCGAAACGGCTCGAAACGGCTGGGCAATCTGTTGGGCGGCAGCGATCGCGAAGACCGCCGCCAGGATGGCGATGTTGCGAAAGCCGCGACCGGCCCGGCGGACCCGCGACAAGGTGGGGCCGGACGGTGCCGCGGTGTTCCGCGAGACGAATGACCGCGCCAACTGCTCCTGACGGGCGGCTTTGGCACGGATGGATGGTATGGCGCTGACGGACATGCTGAACCTCCTTCCTGATTGGCCTTCTCGCGGGCCCGGTCGAACCGGGGATGGAGAAGGGGATGGCGGTCTGCGTCACTGATGTGGGGGGAACTTAACGGGTAAAGCCGATTCCGCGAATACCTGTATCTATGAGAGTATTGCCTAATCCTATTGTCATCCCAATTTAATGATGACAGAAATGGCAAAACGATAGCCTATATATACAAAGCGAGCTGAACCGAGGAAGAGATGGTCGCATCCCAGCCGAAAATCCAGCCCGAGCGGCAAGTTTCATCGCAGGTTTCACCTGTGCAGGCCCGCATGGTGGCTCTGCTCGATAAATTGGCGCCGCAGGAAGGCCATACCCTGGCGCCGATCGACGGGGTGAAATTCATGCGCGCCACGCGCTCCTTGCCGCGCATGCCGGTGCTCTACGAACCCTGCATCGTGGTGATCGCCCAGGGCCGCAAGCGCGGCTATCTCGGCGACGAGGTCTTTCCCTATGACGCGCAGCAGTTCCTGGTGCTGGCCGTGCCGCTGCCTTTTGAGGCGGAGACCGAGGCCAGCCCCGAGGAGCCCTTGCTCGGCATCTCCATGCGGATCGACCTGAAAGTGGCCGCCGAATTGCTGCTGGCGCTGGATGAGGCCGGCAGCTACGCGCAGCAGATGCCGAAGGGGATCTGCGCGACACCGCTCGATGCGAAGCTGGGCGATGCGGTGGTGCGCCTGCTCGATGCCTGCACCTCGCCGCTGGACGCCAAGCTGCTGGCGCCCTCGATCCTGCGCGAGATCTATTTCCGCGTGCTGGCGAGCGAGCAGGGCGGGGCGATCCGCGCCGCGCTCACCCATCAAAGCCAGTTCGGCAAGATCGCCAAGGCGCTGCGCCGGATTCATGCCGACTATAACGGCGCGCTCGATGTGGCAAAGCTGGCGGATGAAGCGGGCATGAGCGTGCCCGCCTTCCATGCGAATTTCAAATCGGTGACGCAGACTTCCCCGATCCAGTACCTCAAGACCACACGGCTGCATAAAGCGCGGCTGCTGATGGTGCAGGACGGCGTCACCGCCGCCGTCGCCTCCGACCGCGTCGGCTATGAAAGCCCCTCGCAGTTCAGCCGCGAATTCAAACGCTTCTTCGGCCGCACGCCGCAGGAAGAAACCCGCTTCATGAAAAATCTGCTGGTCGAGATACCGATGGAGCAGTCGTCACGTTATGTGACGGTGCAGTAGGGGGTGCGGGCATGGATATCGATGCTCTAGTGAGGCGATGCCACCGGTCATCGCAGTGCGTTGAAGCCATTCTCGCTGTCACCCTTGGACTTGATCCGAGGGTCCACGGTAGAGGTCGCGCAGCATGTCGGATGAGGATGATGAGCTGGTGCCAAACGCCGTTTCTTTCATCAGTCTCTCCGATGGACCCTCGGATCAAGTCCGAGGGTGACATTGAGGCAGTTGATAAAGATGACAGTGGCGTCATAGGCTTGCTTAGTCCCGGTCAGACCTATGACTACCACAAGAAAGTCTTTGAAGAGTACGGACTGCCTTCTACAGCGTTCGGTGGGTCGCCATTTACAGGTAGCCGCGACGAGGCCCAGATTTTGGGCGAATGGCTATGGTGCACGGATTGCGACAAATAGTAATTTGGAATAGGATAAGTAAGCGGCTCAAGTTAATCAATCTCGGCCGTGCTGCATTGGTTTGGGCTGGCGGGGCAATGATTGTCGAGCTTTCCAGGATTTTCTAGTTATTGCCGCAGCAACAAATATGGAAGCGGGATGTCTTGATCGACCGATCCCTGAAAAAGGCTTGTGCCCGGGCGACAATTGCGGCGACCGGTGCGGCGATGATCGTGATGGCGAGCCTTGTTTTCGATCGGCTTAATTGGTGGACCTTGCCTGGTGCTACATTCATGGCGCTGATGACCATGATCATTGGGTTTCCGATTGCGGGCATCGGCGTTTTGCTGATCGGGGTTCCGATGCATCTGGGGCTACGTCGTCTTGGCTGGGTTTCGGTCGGGGCTTATGTGTCGATTACCGCAATCCCGGCATGTCTGGGCTTGGCGGCATATCTTGGCAATCGCGATATCTGCTGCCTCGGCCGATACCCTCCCGATGCACTCATGGAAGGGATCGTCGTGGCGATGTCGATTGCTGGCCCCATTGCCGCGCTGGTTTTCTGGCGAAGCCTTAGGCCGGATCGCGAACCCGATCTCGATAAAGAGAACTGACTACGTCTGTCCGGCTTCGTTTTCGCGCAGGTGATTGAAGTATCTGCGGCGCTTGGCTTTCGCGATGTTGGCGAAACTTTGGACAGCAGTTTTCGACTTCAACCACCCCCTCACCCCAACCCTCTCCCGCGAGGGGAGAGGGAGATATTCGTTGCTAGAGGGAAGATAGACCTGCGATGCGCGCGCCGATCACGTCTCGATGGTGATGCGGTGCATTTCGCGGCGGTGGCCGTGATAGTCGTTGATGGGCAAGTGCTGGGTGCTGCGGTTGTCCCAGAAGGTGAGGGTGCCGGGGGCCCAGCGGACGCGGGTGAGGAATTCGCCCTTGACCGCGTGCTGGCAGAGATAGTCGAGCAGCGGCTTGCTTTCCTCCACCGTCATGCCCTTGAAATGGGTGGTGTAGGTGGTGTTGACGTAAAGCAGCTTCTTGCCGGTTTCCGGGTGCACCTTGATGACCGGATGTTCGCCGCGCTTGTTCTCCAGGCGCATCGGCTGAATGGTCAGCTTCGTCACCGGATCGATTTCCGGCACCGCCGTTTCGTGCACGCCGGTGAGCTGTTCCAGGAGGCCCTTCAGCGTGTCTGACAAAGCTTCATAGGCGAGATACATATTGGCGAAGAGCGTGTCGCCGCCCTTCGGCGGGGTATCGATGGCATAGAGGGCAGAGCCGAGGACCGGCTTTTCAAGGAAGGTGACATCGGAATGCCATTTCTCGCCGAACACCTTGCGGTCGTCCTTCTCCTTGACGACGCGGAGCACTTCCGGATGCGCATCGTCGATCGGCCGGGCGGCGATATAGGGATGCACATGGAGAGGGCCGAAATATTGGGCGAAGGCCTTGTGCTGTTCGATGCTCAGCTTCTGGTTCCGGAAGACCAGGAGCTGGTGTTCCCAAAGCGCGGCGCGGATCGAGGCGACGACATTCTCGCCCAGCTTGGCCGACAGATCCACGCCATGAATTTCCGCGCCCAGGGCGCCGGTCATTGGTTGAATTTCCATCTCAGTTCTCGCAGCTCGTCGCTCTCGTTAAATCAAACGTCAGTCATCGCAAGACGATCAAGGCATCTACAATGATGCAACCTTTGCCATCCTCGCGGACCTTGATCGGATTGAGGTCGATTTCCGCAATCCGCGCGGCATTGGCCTGGGCGAAATCCGCGAGGCCATAGAGGCAATCCACCAGGCTGCGCAGATCCGCGCCCGGGCGGCCGCGATAGGGGCGCAGCAGGGCCGATCCATTGGTCTCGCCGATCAGGACTTCAATATCGCCATTGCGCAGCGGCAGCAAGCGGAGTGCAAAATCCTTCATCACCTCGATGCCGATGCCGCCCATGCCGAAAGCCAGCGACAGGCCGAAATCGGGATCGCGCGACACGCCGCCGAAGACCTCGATCCCGTCCGCGACGAATTCCTGCACCAGATAGCCGTCGATCTTGGCATTGCCGAGCCGGTCGAGCCGTTCTTCCAGCAGACGCCAGGCGGCATCGAATTCGGCCTCGTTGCGCAGGCCGACGATCACCAGGCCATGTTCGGATTTATGCGGGATGTCGTCGGAGACGACTTTCAGCACTAGGGGGAAGCCGATCTCCCGCGCCGCTTTGCGGCCGTCATCCAGCGACGCGACGAGATGCTCGCGCGATACCGGCACGCCATAGGGCTGCAGCAGCTTCTTCGCATCATATTCGCCAATCACCCGGCGCGTGCCGCTCTTGAGCTGGGGTGAAGCGGGATGCTTGACCTGCCGCAAGGACGGCAGCGGGGCCAAATGACGCGCCACCCGGTCGATGGCGCCGAGGCCCTGGCGCGCACCGCCAATCTGGACGATGCCGTGCTCGGCCAGGTAATTGACCTGGGTCAGGTTCATCAAACCGGGACGGGTGTTCATCAGGTAATGCGGCTTCTCGCTGTTTTCGGCCGCTTCGACCAGCAGCTTCATTTCATCGAGCAGGCGATCCTCGCCGATCATCGGCTGCTTCTCGTTGCAATCGGCGCAATAGACGATGCTGTCGTGATCCTGGCTGCCATTCAGCACGGCGAGCGCATTCGGCAGATTGGTGCGCCAGTCGCCATTGCCCCAGCTGTCGAGCGGATTGCCATCGCCGGTGATCGGTCCCTGGACGCTTTCAACCTTGGCGCGGTCGGCGGCGGAGAGGGGCGGCAGGTCCCAGCCGGATGCGGTGGCGACATCGAGGATCAGCTCGGCCTGGCCGCCGGAACCGGTGATCACCGATGAGCGCCGGCCGCGCGGCAGGCGCTTGCCCTGGCACACCGCCAAGACCTCGGTCAGTTCATCCATGTCATTGACTTCGATGGCGCGATGGGCGCGCAGCAATTCGGCGAAGACCCGGGACTCACCGGCAAGGCCGCCGGTATGGCTGGTGATCGCTTGGCGCGCGCGCTCGCTCTGCCCGACCTTCAGCACGACGACCGGCTTGCCGCAATCGGCGGCGCGGTCCAGGGCCGCGACATAACGTTCGGGTGCGCGCACGGTTTCGGTGAAGGTGGCGATCACCTTGGTCGCCGGATCGTCGATCAGGTACTCGATCAGGGCGGCGGTATCGACCACCGCTTCATTGCCGGTCGAGGCGATCAGGCTGAAGCCGAAGCGGCGCACATCGCCGAGCAGGCCGTTGCCGATGGAGCCGCTTTGCGAGACCAGCGCGACATTGCCGGCCAGGCCCTTGGGGTCGCGCACCTCATAGATATAGGTGGTGCTGCGCGCGGGCGGGTTGAAGATGCCCATGCAATTGGGGCCGCAGAGCGAGATGTTCGCCTGGCGGCAGATATCGGCTATGGCCTCTTGGGTTTTCTTTCCATCATCGCCGCGTTCGGCGAAGCCGCCGCCATAAATCACCGCGCCGCCGGCGCCTTTATCGGCCAAGGATTCCAGATGCTCGAGAATGCGGTCGGCGCCGACGCAGATCGCCACGACATCGGGTGATTCCGGCAAATCTTTTATGCCGGGGTAACATTTAACTCCAATAAATTCTTCATATTTCGGATTGATCGGATAAACTCGACCAGGGAAACCCAGCCGGCTCAGCGAGTGAAACAAGGTCCGGCCGATCGATGGACGGTCGGAGGCCCCCAGAATGGCGATGGATTGGGGATTTGCAAGCCGGGAGAGGGTCATCGTGCTGGCGCCGTTATGCTTGTCGTTGCCGGTTTATTTCGACGGACTTTTATCAAGTCGCAGGCAGTTGTACCAACGCTATGCTGCTTGACAGCTTAGCATTTTAACTTGTAAAGACAAGTTAATACAAGTGGCGGTCGAAGAACAAAAAAAGTCGCCATCAGTCAGTCGCAGGGGAGGCGGCAAGCGTGACGTATCAGCATATTCTTTATGCGGTCGATGACCGCGTTGCGACGATCACCTTCAATCGACCGAAACAGCACAATGCGCTCAGCGTGCCGCTGGTGGAGGAGTTCATCCTTGCCATTGCCGCCGCGGACAAAGACCCGGATGTGCGCGTCATCATCGTCACCGGGGCCGGCGACAAGGCTTTCTCCGCCGGCTATGACATGAAGGAATCCTCGGAAAATCCGGATCATTCGCTGGCCGCCAATCGCGCCCGCACGGCCTGGGACTTGCGCTTCGTGCTGTCGGTCTGGGATTGCAGCAAGCCCGTCATCGCCATGATCGACGGCTATTGCTTCGCTGGCGCTTTCGAATTCGCCATGTGCTGCGACAGCCGTTATTGCTCCGATGTTTCCAGCTTTGCCTGCCTGGAAGCACGCTTTGCCAGCGCTGTCACCCCGATCATGCCCTGGCTGATTGGCCAGCGCGCCCGCGCCTTGGTCTATACCGGCGACAAGATCGGCGCCGACGAGGCCTTCCGCCTCGGCCTGATCGATAAGGTTTTCGCCAAGGCCGAGCTGCAGGCCGAGGTGATGAAGATCGCCAAGCGCATGTCGCGGGTGGCGCTGGATTACCTGAAGCTGAACAAGCGGGCGATCAACAATACCTTCGAAGCCATGAACTTCCGCCAGTCGCTGCAATACGGCGCCGAACTGGCGGCGACGATGTTGACGCAAGGATCGCCGGAAGGCGACCGCTTCAACGAAATCCGCCAGAAGCATGGCCTGGCGGCGGCGCTCAAATGGCGGGATGAGCAGTTCTCGCCGTTCGAATAGCGAAAAGATCACCGGCTCTTCGGGGGAGGCGACTGTGGCGAAAGAGCCGGGCCATGGATGCGGCGATCGTCGGCAAGACGATCGGAATTGACATCAGTGGCGATTACATTGCAATTCGCCGTCGTCACAATGGGAGGATTCCGAAATGCGTACGAAGTTCCTTGCCGTCGCCGCGACCTTGCTGGCGATCGGCTATACCAATGCAGCAAGTGCCGCCGATAAGATCGGCGATTGCGAACTGACTGGCACGAAAGGCTCGATGCCGGTATCGACGGTCGTTCCCGGCCAGGTCACCGTCCAGGTCGCCCTGCCGGCGCCCGGCTGGTATAATGGCGACACGCCGGAAACCATCAAAGACGGCTATGAATATTGCATGGCCGCCAACATGGCCCATCGCGCCGGCTATGATAAGCTTGTCATTGTCAACGCCACCTGGGATTCGCTGATTGCCGGCCAGACCCGGAACTATGATTTCGCGCTGTCCGAGGCGACCATCACGGAAGCCCGCAAGAAGGTCGTTTCCTTCTCGATCCCCTATTTCAGCTCCGATCTCGGCGTGCTGGTGAAGAAGGGCACGCAGGTCGATGAAAAGACCATCAAGGACATGCGGATCGGCGTCCACCAGGGCACGACCGGCGCCGATTTCGCCAATAACGTGATCAAGCCGACCAAGCCGGTGAAGACCTTCCCGGACACCCCCGGCATGTTCGTCGCCTTGGCTGCCGGCCAGATCGACGTCGTCCTGACCGATACCGCCTATGTGCTGGGCCAGGCCGCGAAGTCGAATGGCATGATGGTCACCGTCGGCCAGTATTCGACCGGCGAGGAATACGGCGCGGTCTATCCGAAGGATGGCAAGAACAACGCCGAATGGGACAAGATCATCAAGTCGATGCAGGATGACGGCACCCTGAAGACGCTGGCGCATAAGTATCTGGCCGAAGCCTGGGGCGCCGATCCGACCCAGATTCCCTATTGGAAGCACTGATCGACCCGGCTACCGAGGAATGGGGCACTGAACATGACGGCGAGCGACAAGATGATTGCAAGCGATACGACCGGTCGTCGCTGGCGTTTCGGTGCGCCACCCAAGAATCCGACCAAGCTGGCGCTCACCGCAATCGCGGTGGGCGTCATCCTGGCGGCGTTGAGCTGGCTTACCCTCGACAACCTGTATCTGGCGCTGAAGGCGCTGGAACTGGACGGCACCGCCGCGACGATCATCCTTGTCATTCTCGGCATCGGCGCGCTTTATCCCTTGCGGCCCGCCTGCCGCAGCATTGCGCGGGCGCGGTCCTCGCGCCGGGCGCTGGAGCAGAACGACCTGGTCAATGCCCGGATCGATACCGCGGCGTCACGCGATGCCGCCTGGATCTCGATCAGCCTGTCCGTCGCGCTGGCGATCGTGCTCATCGTGGTGGAGTTCTTCATCGCCAACGACCTGGCGGTCAGCCGCACCTTCTTCCTGCTGCCGCTGATGTGGGAGACCCTGCCTCTCATCCTCGAGGCCTTCATCACCAATATCTATATCTTCCTGATCGCCGAGGTGCTGGTCCTGGTGGTCGGCCTCATCGTCGCCATCGCGCGTTTCACGCCGGGCGAGGCGGGCAGGCCGATCCGTGCGCTGGCGGTGATCTATACCGATATCTTTCGCGGCCTGCCGGCGATCATCAATATCTATCTCGTCGGTTTTGGCATCTCGCTGACCGGCCTGCCGATCCTGAAGGATTGCTCGCAGGAAACCTTCGCCATCATCGCGCTGACCCTCACCAACAGCGCCTATGTGGCCGAGATCTATCGCGCCGGCATCGAAAGCATCCATTGGAGCCAGATCGCCGGCGCCCGCTCGCTCGGCCTCACCTATATGCAGACGATGCGCTTCGTCATCGTGCCCCAGGCGGTGCGCCGGATCATCCCGCCGATGCTGAACAGCTTCATCAGCCTGCAGAAGGATACCGCGCTGGTCAATATCATCGGCGCGATGGATGCCTTCAACCAGGCGAAGATCATCGCCAGCAACCATTTCAACCTGTCGGCGGTGACGACTGTCGCCATCATCTTCGTTGTCATCACCATCCCGCAGGCGCGGCTGGTCGACCGGCTGGTCGAACGTCGCCGGCTGGCGGGTGGGATGTAAGTAACCGATATGTAAGGCAGCCGACATGGCCCTGATCGAAATTCGCGACATTCACAAGAACTTCGGCGGTCACACCGTCTTCAACGGCATGAGCCTGGAAGTCGAGGAACACCAGGTGGTCTGCCTGATCGGCCCGTCGGGTTGCGGCAAATCCACGCTGCTGCGCTGCATCAACGGGCTGGAGCCGATCGATAACGGCGAGATCCGCATCCATGGCGAGCGCATGACCGGACCGGGCGTCGATGTGAACGCCCTGCGCCGCGATGTCGGCATCGTGTTCCAGAGCTTCAACCTGTTCCCGCATATGACGGTGCTGGACAATGTCACCCTGGCGCCGATCCAGGTGCTGAAAGTACCGCGCGCCGAGGCGGAGGCCCGGGCGATGGAACTTCTGAAGCGCATCGGCCTCGAACAGAAGGCGACCTCCTATCCCGACCGCCTGTCGGGCGGTCAGCAGCAGCGCGTCGCCATCGTCCGTGCCTTGGTGATGGATCCGATGATCATGCTGCTCGATGAAATCACCTCGGCGCTGGACCCGGAACTGGTCTCGGAAGTGCTTGCCATGGTGCGCGATCTCGCCCGGGAAGGGATGACGATGCTGCTGGCGACCCATGAAATGGGCTTCGCCCGCGAAGTTGCCAGCAAGGTCTGCTTCCTCTATGGCGGCAAGGTGCATGAGGAAGGCCCGCCCGACCAGATCTTCGGCGACCCCCGCGAGGAACGCACCCGCAGCTTCCTGCGCCAGATTATCGATGCCGGGCGGCTGTAAGCCACCTTGCGGTGGTCGCGACCGTCGCACAGCGCCAAAACAGGTTGTCACCAGCCTGCTTGATGATCGTCGCACGCAGTCAATGACAGACCGGCTTGTCGCCCTCCGGCTTGACCCGAGGGTCCACGGCAACAACCGCGTCTGGCCTCTCCCATGGACCCTCGGATCAAGTCCGAGGGTGACAACCGAGCGGTCGGTAACGCCGTGCGATGGCCGGTGACGGCGTAGATATCCTGTGACGATTAGCGCTGCGATGACGCTTGTGACCGAAAATAGCTGGCATTGCCGGGGATGCGGGCTATAACTGGCCGGGATTCTATCCGCTTTCAGGAGCCGCCCGTCATGACCGCCGTCCTTCTTCGCATTGGAACCCGCGCCAGCCCCATGGCCGTTGCCCAGACGGGGCGCGTGGCGCAGGAACTGGCGGCGGCCAATCCCGAGCTGGCGGCGCCCGGCGCGATCGAGCTGGTGAAGATCACCACCACGGGTGACCAGATGCAGGACCGGAAGCTGTCGGAGATCGGCGGCAAGGCGCTGTTCACCAAGGAAATCGAGGAAGCGCTGATCGCCGGCGAGGTCGATATAGCGGTCCATTCGATGAAGGACGTGCCGACCGTGCTGCCGCCGGGCCTGGAGATCGCCTGCATGTTGAAGCGCGACGATCCGCGCGATGCGGTGATGGCGGCCGGTTGCAAAAGCTTCGACGATCTGCCGGCCGGCGCCACCATCGGCACCTCCTCGCTGCGCCGCGCGGCGCAGGTGCTGCATCGCTGGCCGCAGTTGAAAGTCGTGCCCTATCGCGGCAATGCCAATACACGGTTGCGCAAGCTGCAGGAAGGCGTGGTCGACGCCACCATTCTGGCACTGTCCGGCCTGCATCGCATCGACCGGCTCGATGTCATTTCCTTCGTCATGCCGGTGGAAGACATGCTGCCGGCGGTCGGGCAGGGGGCGCTGGGTATCGAGATCCGCAGCAATGACGATCGCGTGCGCAACTGGCTGGCACCTTTGCGCCATGAGCCGTCGGAAATCTGCGTCGAGGCCGAGCGCAGCCTGCTGATGACGCTGGACGGTTCCTGCCGCACGCCAATTGCCGCCTTGGCCGAGATCGACGACAAAGGCGAATTGCGCCTGCGCGGATTGCTGGCACAGCCGGACGGATCGCAACTGGTGCAGGGTGAACGTCGTGGCAAGCCGGGCGAGGGCGTGAAACTCGGCCGGGATCTCGGCCTTGAGTTGAAAGCGAAACTGCCGATCACGCCGGGTCATTGATCCACGTCGCTCTCTATCTTGTTGAATAGAGGCGGATTCAGCGAGCATCCCACTCTAGGATCGGCAGACGATCCTTTCCAAGCGATCACTGCGCGATAGGAATGGTGATCGCGTGAGCGGAATCCGCCAAGACTCTGTCATGCGATTTTGGCCAGAAGAACGGCAAAGCCCGATCGATCTCCCCATCGAATGCGGGGGCATTCGGCCTATTCCTGGAGGAACATTGCATGTCGTTCCCGGTCCAATTAGGCTGGTCACATCTGATCGCAATTCAATCAGAAATCCCAATCCGTAACGTTCAAGAGTGAAGGTGGTGACTATGTCAAACGCCCTGAAATTCTACATCAATGGCGCCTGGGTCGATCCGGTGACGCCAAAGACGCTGGATGTCATCAACCCGGCCACCGAAGAATCCTTCGTCAAGATTTCCGTCGGCAGCGCCGCCGATGTCGATCGCGCCGTCGCGGCGGCGAAAGCGGCCTTTCCGAAATTCTCGCAGACCAGCAAGGCCGAACGCCTGAAGCTGCTGAACAAAATCCTGGAGATCTATAATCGCCGCGCCGAAGACGTCGCCAAGGCGGTCTCCGATGAAATGGGCGCGCCGATGGGCTGGGCCCGCGACGCGCAAACCTGGGCCGGCCGCGCCCATATGGAATCGACGATCAAGGCGCTGGAAGATTTCGAGTTCGAGCATCAGCGCGGCCACAGCCGGATCGTCAAGGAAGCGATCGGCGTCTGCGCCCTGATCACGCCGTGGAACTGGCCGCTCAACCAGATCGTCTGCAAGGTGGCGCCCGCCATCGCCGCCGGCTGCACCATGGTGCTGAAGCCGAGTGAGATCGCGCCGATGAGCGGCCTGGTCTGGACCGAGATCCTGCATGAAGCCGGCGTGCCGGCCGGTGTCTATAACATGGTGAATGGCGACGGCCCGTCGGTGGGCCAGGTGATGGCCGGCCATAAGGATGTCGACATGGTGTCCTTCACCGGGTCGACCCGCGCCGGCATCATCGTCGCCAAGACGGCGGCCGATACGGTGAAGCGCGTGGCCCAGGAGCTGGGCGGCAAGTCGCCGAACATCATCCTCCCCGATGCCGATTTCGAAACCGCCGTGACCAAGGGTGTGGAAGGCTGCTTCGGCAATAGCGGCCAGTCCTGCGACGCGCCGACCCGCATGCTGGTGCCGCTTGACCGTCATGACGAAGCCCTGAAGATCGCCAAGACCGCTGCCGAGGCCCATAAGGTCGGCGATCCGAAGGCGGATGGCACCGTGCTCGGCCCGGTGGTCAGCGACGTGCAGTTCAACAAGATCCAGCGCCTGATCGAAGCCGGCATCGCCGAAGGTGCGACCTTGGTGACCGGCGGCACCGGCCGGCCGGAAGGCCTCAACCGCGGCTATTACGTGCGTCCGACCGTGTTCGGCAATGTTCGCCCCGGCATGACCATCGCGCGCGAGGAAATCTTCGGTCCGGTCCTGTCGATCATGCCTTATGAGACCGAAGAACAGGCGGTCGAGATCGCCAACGATACCGTCTACGGCCTCGCCGCCTATGTGCAGTCGAAGGATATCAAGCATGCCCGCAAGGTGGCGCGTCAGTTACGCGCCGGCCAGGTGAGCATCAACTATCCCGATTGGGATACCTTTGCACCCTTCGGCGGCTACAAGCAGTCGGGTAACGGCCGCGAATATGCCGATTGGGGCATCCACGACTTCCTGGAAGTCAAAGGCATTGTCGGCTACGGCGAAGAATAAGCATCGCTGTTGAGTGCTGAAGAGCCCGCGCTCCGGAGACAATCCGGGGCGCGGGTTTTTTGCGTGTCCGCCGACCAGTCGTCAGTTGCCCCGATGGACCCTCGGATCAAGTCCGAGGGCGACAAGCGCGTTGTTGAAAGCAGCTTGCGACTTCATCGCCAATAGGATTCGTAACAACAGCATTGTTGCAGACGCTGCGCGTTGGCGACCCTTCCGCTCATACAACGAACTGCCAAAGCAGCCAGATATTGCAGGTGAGGATGAGGGCGAAGATGGTCCAGGCGATGCCGGCCAGCAGCGGATTGCTGGCGTAGCTGCCCATCAGGCGCTTGCTGCTGGTGAAGCGGATCAGCGGATAGATGGCGAAGGGAAGCTGCACGCTGAGCACCACTTGTGTTGCCACCAGCAGCTTGCCGACCGAGCCTTCGCCGAGCCAGAGCACGCCGATCAGCGCCGGGCCGAGGGCGAGGGCGCGGGTGATCAGGCGGCGCTGGTAGCAGGGCATTTTGAGATTGAGGAAGCCTTCCAGGATCACCTGCCCGGCAATGGTGCCGGTGAAAGTGGAGCTTTGGCCCGAGGCGAGCAAAGCGAGGCCGAAGATGATGGCGGCGGCGACCGAGCCGGCGACCGGTTCCAGCAGGCGATAGGCTTCGTCGATCTCGCTCACCGCCGTATGGCCGCTGCTGTGGAAGGCGGTGGCGGCGGTGACCAGGATCGCCGCATTGATCAGCATGGCGATGACCAGCGAGCCGGCGATATCGGCCGTGCCGAGCCAGATCGCCTCGCGCTTCGAGCCGATGCCGCCGCCGACCAGGCGCGTCTGCACGACCGAGGTGTGGAGATAGAGATTATGTGGCATCACGGTCGCGCCGATGATGCCGACGGCGAGATAGAGCGCCTGGGGATCGGTGAGGATCTGCGCCTGCGGAATGAAACCGCTCGCCACATCCGCCATGGCAGGCGACAGCAGGATAAGCTCGATCGCAAAGCAGATGCCGATCGTGGCGACGAGGCCGAGCACGATCGCCTCCAATTGCCGGAAACCGGAGCCCTTCAGGTAAAGCACGATCACCGTGTCGAGGCCGGTCAGCAGCACGCCGAGCCAGAGCGGGATATGAAAAAGCAGGTTGAGCGCCAAAGCCGAGCCCAGCACCTCGGCGATATCGCAGGCGATGATCGCCAGCTCCGCGAGCACCCAGAGCAGCATGGCGACCGGCTTCGGATATTGCTCGCGGCAGAGCCGGGCGAGATCGCGTTCCGCCACGATGCCGAGCCGCGCGCAAAGTGTCTGCAGCACGATGCCGGCGAGGCTGGAAAGCGCCACCACATAGAGCAGCGCCGTGCCATAGCGCGATCCCGCCTCGATATCGGTGGCCCAGTTGCCGGGATCCATATAGCCGACCGAGATCAGCAGGCCCGGCCCGGCAAAACGCAGCAATTTCTGCCAGACTGGCAAGCCGGCGGGCAGGGCAACGGTGCCGCGAACCTCGGACGGACAGAAGGGGGCGGTCGCGGTGGTCGGTAAGCCAAGCATCAAGGGTCCTGTGATCAATGTCAGAATCGGTCGGGAGCACGATACAATGAGACGCCGCGCAACGCAGCTATCATCAATGGTCATCGCACCACGCCAAGAACAAACAAGATCGTCACCCTCGGACTTGACCCGAGGGTCCACGGCCGAGGCCGAGGCTTCATGCTGGAGGTGGGCTGCGACTCATTGAGTGAGAGCCATCAGTCGCAGCGGTGGACCCCGGATCAAGTCCGGGGGTGACAATTGTGTTTGTCACCCTCCACCTTGCGATGGCCGGTGACAGTTGCCAACCAATGTCGTATTGCACTCGCGGCCTACTCGCTTGTCACCCTCGGTCAAGCCCGAGGGTCCATGGTTGAAGCCGGGTACGGTGGTGACAGGCTACAACGGGTCATGCCATGGGCGGGATAGCCGTGTGTGAAAAAGGGGCTTTCTCGCATACCACTGTCACATGGCTGCGACTTGACGGCGGGCGGCAGACTCGCGGAGAGTAAGTCGATCGACCGGCCGTTCGGCGGGTCTCCCAATATGCGCGACGGATCAGCCGTCACCATCTCTATTGATGATTCAAAGGATTTGCCCATGATCGACCTCCATTACTGGACGACGCCGAATGGTCATAAGGTCACCATCTTCCTGGAAGAAGCAAGCCTGCCCTATCGCATCATTCCGGTGAATATCAGCACCGGCGATCAGTTCAAGCCGGACTTCCTGAAGATCGCGCCGAACAACCGGATCCCCGCCATCGTCGATCATGAGCCGGTGGAGCCCGGCGCGCCGATCAGCATTTTCGAATCCGGCGCCATCCTGCTCTATCTCGCCGACAAGACCGGCAAGTTCCTGCCGAAGGATCTGCGCGGCCGCAACGATGCGCTGCAATGGCTGTTCTGGCAGATGGGCGGTCTCGGTCCGATGGCCGGGCAGAACCATCACTTCTCGGCTTATGCGCCGGAGAAGCTCCCCTATGCGATCAACCGCTATGTCAATGAGACCAACCGCCTCTACGGCGTATTGAACAAGCGTTTGGCCGATCGCGACTTCATCGCCGGCGATTACTCCATCGCCGACATGGCCTCCTATCCCTGGATCGTGCCCTATGAGCGGCAGCAGCAGAAGCTGGAGGATTTCCCGCATCTGAAGCGCTGGTTCGAGGCAATCCGGGCGCGGCCCGCCGTCGAGCGCGCTTATGCCAGGGCGAAGGAGATCAACGAGCAGCCATCGGTGCGCGACGAGGAAGCACGCAAGATCCTGTTCGGCCAGACCGCTTCCATCGTCAAGAACTGACATGACACGGCTGCTTTATGACCTGGCCGGCGCCGATCCGGCGCGCCGGTTCAGCCCCTATTGCTGGCGCATCCGCCTGGCGCTGGCGCATAAGGACCTGGCGGTGGAGACGGTACCCTGGCAATTCCTCGACAAGGATGTCATCGCGCCCTCGGGCCACGGCAAGGTGCCGGTCCTGGTCGATGACGGCAAGTGGCTGGCGGAATCCTGGTCGATCGCGACCTATCTGGAAGACGCCTATCCGGACCGGCCGTCGCTCTTCGGTGGCGGCAAGGGGCGGGAGCTCAACCGTTATTTCTCGGCCCTCGGCTATACGCTGGTCGGCGCTTTCTTCCGCTTCGTCGCCTGCGATATCGAGAAAATACTGGCGGGAGAGAACCGCGCTTATTACCGCGAGAGCCGCGAGAAGCGCATCGGCATGACGCTGGAGGAACTGACGGCCGACCGCGAGGCGCGGTTGCCGGCCTTGCGTGACAGCCTGGCGCCGTTGCGTGCCGCCTTTAAGTCGCAACCATATCTCGGTGGAGACGAGCCGCTTTATGCCGATTACGCGGTATTCGGTTCTTTCCAATGGGCGCGCTGTGTCAGCCCGTTCCAACTGCTGGCGGCGGATGATTCGATCCGCGCCTGGCGCGACCGGCTGCTGGATGCTTATGACGGGCTTGCCCGCAAGGTGCCGGCTTTCGATAACTAGAGCATGATGGAGATGCAGATGACGCAGGCTGCCGCGCAAGGTTCACATCATCCAGCCCAATCGCATCCAGCACTGACCGAAGGCCGTGCCGCGGTTATCACCGGAGCAGCAGGCGGCATCGGCCTGGCGACGGCGAAGCGTTTCGCCGAACGCGGCATGAAGCTCTGCCTCGCCGACCTCGCCGGCCCGGCCTTGGATGCGGCGGCCGATGCGGTGGCGAAGATCACCCGCAAGGGCAAGAGCGATGTCATCGCCGTCGCGACCGATGTCGGCAAGCCGGAAGAGGTGCGCCGCCTGAAGGATGCCGTCTATGCCGCTTTCGGCGAGGTTGCCGTGCTGATGAACAATGCGGCGATCGGCAATGGCGGCGGGCCGTGGGAGAATTACGAACGCTGGCGGCAATTGCTGGAGGTCAATCTCTGGGGCGTCATCAATGGCGTGCAGGTCTTCGCCCCGGCGATGATCGCCCAGCGCAATAGCGGCGCCATCATCAATACCGGCTCGAAACAGGGCATCACCACGCCGCCGGGCGACACCGCCTATAATGTCAGCAAGGCCGGCGTCAAAGTCCTCACCGAAGCGGTGGCGCATCAATTGCGCAACACGCCGGATTGCCGGATCACCGCGCATCTGCTCATTCCCGGCTATACCTTCACCGGCATCACCGGCGCCAAGCCCGGCGACGCCAAGCCGGAAGCGGCCTGGACGGCGGAGCAGGTGGCGGATTTCCTGCTGCAGGGCATGGCGGCGGGCGATTTCTATATCCTCTGTCCGGACAATGCCGTCGCCCGCGAGACCGATAACCGCCGCATGCAATGGGCGATGGACGACATCGTCAAGAACCGCCCGGCGCTGTCGCGCTGGCACCCGGATTACAAGGATGCGTTCGAGGCGTTCGTGAGGGGGTAGGGGGCGGTTCGTTCCCGATGCACGGCGCCTGCAACGGGCAAGGTTGCATCCTTGCAATTGCTCGTCAGTCTCTCCGGTGGACCCTCGGATCAAGTCCGAGGGTGACAACCTTGTTTGTTGTCTGCGCTGTGCGACGCCATCGCATATAGATGTCGCCGGCTATCGCAGGATGCTCATGACATACTCACTTGTCACCCTCGGGCTTGACCCGAGGGTCCATCGTTGCGACTGATGAATAGCGGCTCCCTTGCCCAGCCAATCAAATCCCAAGCCAATCAAATCTTGCCGCTGATCTGCCGGCGCACTTCATCGGCCAGGGGATGCAGCATCTGCGCGGGGGCTTCGGAGACGAGGCTGTAGCCGATGCCGTTATTGGCCCAGGCAAAGCCGGCGACGCGGCCGTAATTGAGTTCGGACATCCTCGCTTCCCTCTCCACCGCCATCGGCCGCACCAGGACGGCGATGCGGATGCCCTTGTCATCGTCATAGAGGAACAGGCCGGCGGGGCCGTGCTGGGTGGCGACCAAGCGGCCGCCCATGAAGCGATAACCGGCCGAGGCGAGATCGGGCACGCTGACCGGGTGCTGCAGGCGGTTCGAGACCCAGCGGACCAATTCGTCGCGGTCGGTCGCCGCGATTTCCACCGGCCGCTTGCGGTCGGGAGCATAGACCGCGTAGCTGGCCGCCGCTTCTTCGCCAAGCGCGACCATGCCGGTATCCGGCGGCAAGGTGAGGCTGCGGGCCGACCAGCCGGAAATACCGCCGAGGGCAAGGAATAGCACGGCCGCCGCGACCGCGCGCCAGCCGGGGCGGAAGCGCCGCCTTTCGCGAGCTTCGATCAGGCGGGCCAGGGAAAGTTCCTGCGGCACCGGTTCTTCGGCGATGGGCTTCAGGGCGTCGCGCAAGGCATCGCGCTGGGCTTCATAGCCGGCGATGCGGGCGGCGATATCCGGATGGCGGTCGAGATAGGCCTTCACCTCTTCGCGCCGGACGGGGGCCAGCGCCTGGTCGACATAAGCCTGCAGATCGTCCTCGCCGATCGGTCGACCGGTGGTCATTTGATCCTCCGCAAATGTGTCCGGCCGGCGGTGTTTTCCGTCTCGGCCGAGCCGGGTGAGTCCATCAGTTGCATCAATTTGTGGCGGGCGCGGGAGAGGCGCGACATGACGGTGCCGGTCGGCACCTCCAGCACCGCCGCCGTCTCGGCATAAGACAGCTCCTCTACCGCCACCAGCAGCAGGACGCTGCGCTGGTCTTCCGGCAAGGCGCCCAGGCCGCGCAGCAGATCGCGATGACGCAGAGCGTCTTCCTGGGTCGCCGGCCGCACGGGCAAGGCGGCTTCGGCATCCTCCAGCGGCAGATGCGGGCCGCGCCGCGTCTTCTGCCGCAAACGGCTGACGGCGAGGTTATGCAGGATGGCGAAAAGCCAGGTGCGGGCATCGCCATCGCTGCGACGCTGATGCCAGCGGCCGATGGCGCGTTCCAGGCAATCCTGCACCAGGTCGTCGGCCGCCGCGGCGTCGCGCAGCAGCGCGCGGGCATAACGCCGCAACGCCGGAATCTGCGGTTCGATCAGCAGCATCATGTCATTCATCGCGACGCTTTCGGCCCTCAACCACCCGGTTCGTCCAACCTAAACAAATACCCGCTTATATCCAAGAACGCCCGGCTTTCCGGGATGTCCTGGTTGTTGCTGGTGAAAATAGGACGTCGGGTGTCGCGTTTTATTCCGGCCTAATCCTCGGGTGGCGGGAAAATCCGGCGCAGGACCAGATGGGTCGGCCAGAAGACCAGCGGGGGCATCAGCAGGACCAGGCCAGCGAAATAGAGCTGTGGCGACAGCCAGTCCTGTGGCTTGGCGTCGCCCAGGCCGAAGACGTAGTTAATGTTGACCGGCAGGTTGGGACGGTCGGCCGGGGCGGGCGGTGCCGGCATGAAGAAATAGCAGATGAAGAACAGCAGCGTCGCGATCGCCGTCCAGAGGGCGAAGCCGCGCCGGTCATAGCCGAGGCGGTAGACCACCCAGATCAGGAACAGCGGCAGCCAGAAGTGAAAGAAGGAAAGAAAGCGGGTGAAGAGGGGAATCGTGTCGCTGAACATATAGGCCGTCATGCCGGTGAAGGGCAGATGGAACAGCGAGCCGATGAAGTCCAGCATCCAGATCGCTTGCGGCACGAGGATGCCCACCGCCGATGCCGAGGCCAGCAAAGCCTTGTCGGTCCAGACCGAAACCAGCGTGAGAAACAACGCGACATCGCAGAAATAGAGAAAATTGGTCGGCCCGTATTGGTGCCAATAGGTCGGTACCAGCACCGCCACGAACAGCGTGTAGAGCGCCTTGATCCAGATCGGGATGCCGCGATCGATCTCGGCAAAGCTGGAACGGCGCGGATGGAAGATCGAGCGCAGGCGATGGCGGCGAAACTGCATCTGTCGCGTCCCTCCTGTATCGGCGGCAGGGATTATAGCCGAAGACGGGAGGGTCGAGGATGACAGGATCGTGTGGTCGGCGTGCTTTCATCCTCATCGGGCATCGTGCCCGGCCTCAACCGTGGACCCCGGCTCAAGGCCGGCGTGACAATCGTGTTTGTGGTTGGCGGCGTGCGAAGATGCCGGCCCAGCGGGCGGGGTTGAAAGGCAGGGCGGAGGGGGTATAGAAGGACCGGAGATATTCGTGTGTGCGTAGGAAGGAAAACGGCGTCGATGGCTGAGGAAAAGCAGGTGCAGGACGGGCAGAAGCCGGTCACGATCTTCGGGCCGGATTTTCCGTTTCCTTTCGATGACTGGATCAAGCATCCGGCCGGGATCGGGCGCATTCCGGCGGAACGGCACGGCACCGAAGTCGCCGTGATCGGCGCCGGCATTTCCGGCCTGGTCGTCGCCTATGAGCTGATGAAGCTGGGCCTGAAGCCGGTCGTCTATGAAGCCTCGCAGATCGGCGGCCGGTTGCGGTCGCAGCCTTTCGAAGGCACGCAGGGCGTCATCGCCGAACTGGGCGGCATGCGCTTCCCGGTTTCCTCCACCAGTTTCTATCACTATGTCGACCGGCTGGGCCTGGAATCGAAACCCTTTCCCAATCCGCTGACGCCGGCCGCCGGCAGCACGGTGATTAACCTGGAAGGCGAGACCTATTACGCCCGCACGCTGGATGACCTGCCGCAGCAGTTCAAGGATGTCGCCGCCGCCTATCACGGCGCGCTGGAAGAACATGCCAATTATACCGAGCTGCAAAAGGCGATCCGCAACCGCAATGTGAAGGGCATCAAGGAAATCTGGAATCCGCTGGTGCGCGGCTGGGACGAACGCACCTTCTATGATTTCGTCACCACCTCATCGGCCTTCACCAAGCTCTCCTTCCATCATCGCGAGATCTTCGGCCAGGTCGGTTTCGGTACCGGCGGCTGGGATTCCGACTTTCCGAATTCGATGCTGGAAATCCTGCGCGTCAATGTCACCGAATGCGACGACAACCAGCGCTTCATCGTCGGCGGGGTGGAGCAGGTGCCGCAGGGCCTGTGGCGGCGCGCACCGGAGCGCATCGTGCATTGGCCGCGCGGCACGACGCTGGCCTCATTGCATGGCGGCGCGCCGCTGCCGGGTGTCAAGCGCATCCAGCGCCGCGCCGATCAGCGGTTCGACGTGACCGACCGCTGGGGGCGGTGCAAGAGCTATGACGCGGTGGTCGCGACCTGCCAGAGCTGGCTGCTCACCACCAGCATCGATACCGATGAAAGCATCTTCTCGCAGAAGATCTGGATGGCGCTGGACCGCACGCGCTACATGCAGTCCTCGAAGACCTTCGTCATGGTGGACCGGCCGTTCTGGAAGGATATCGATCCGGAAACCGGCCGCGATGTCATGAGCATGACGCTGACCGACCGGCTGACGCGGGGTACTTATCTGTTCGATAACGGGCCGGATCAGCCGGGCGTCATCTGCCTCACCTATAGCTGGATGAGCGATGCCCTGAAGATGCTGCCGCTGCCGGTGGAGCGGCGCGTCGAACTGGCGCTGTCGGCTTTGCACAAGATCTATCCGAAGGTCGATATCGCCAAGCATATCATCGGCGATCCGATCACTGTCTCCTGGGAGGCCGATCCGCATTTCCTCGGCGCCTTCAAGGGCGCGCTGCCCGGCCATTACCGCTATAATCACCGCATGTACGGCCATTTCATGCAGGGCAAGATGCCGGCGGCGGAACGCGGTATCTTCCTGGCCGGCGACGATATCTCCTGGATTCCCGCCTGGGTCGAAGGTGCCGTGCAGACGGCGTTGAATGCGGTCTGGGGCGTCATGCATCATTTCGGCGGCGAGACCTTCAAGGACAATCCCGGCCCCGGCGACGTCTATGACGAGATCGGGCCGATCGCCTTGCCGGATTGATCGCGGGCGCGAATTGTTCAGTCGCCACGATGGACCCTCGGGTAGAGTGTATGGCCCGGAGAGATGGTTGACGGTTGTTCGGAGACATGGTTGACGGTTTCATTGTGGTTGTTTGGGCGGATTATTCAAGTCGATGGTGGCGATTTTCTTGGTTGCGAAGAAGACGCCATAGCGGCCGTCTTTGCTGAGCGGCCGTAAGGCGACGCGCTCGCCCATGAACGCCTTGGAGATCTGCCAGAGGTGTCCCTTGAAGCTGATATAGGGCTTGGAGGGGCCGACGGTGCGGACG
>SSEL01000057.1 GCA_008012315.1 Rhodospirillaceae bacterium | reverse complement strand
TTCCAGCAATTGGCCGATGCCGGGAACTGGCGCGACGCGCCGATGATCGAGCTGGTCCATCCCGATGATCGCAGCGCGGTGACGGAGCATTTTACGGCCGTTCTCGATAATGGCCGCCCGCTGGGCCCCCTGACGGTGCGCCTGGCCGGCCAGGCGCAGCACAGCGTCACCATCTTTGCTTCCCGGCGCGACGACAAGGAAGGCAAGTCGCTGGGGATCATCGCCCATTTCATCGATGCGACGGAACAGAAGCGCCTGGAAGTGCAGTTCGCTCAGTCGCAGAAGATGCAGGCCGTCGGTCTGCTGGCCGGCGGTATCGCCCATGACTTCAACAATCTGCTGACGGCGATGATCGGTTTCTGCGATCTCCTGCTGCTGCGTCACCGCGCGGGCGATCAATCTTTCGCCGATATCATGCAGATCAAGCAGAATGCCAACCGCGCCGCCAATCTGGTCCGGCAACTTCTGGCCTTCTCCCGCCAGCAGACATTGCAGCCGCGCGTTCTCTCCATCACCGATGTGCTGGCGGAGCTCTCGCATTTGCTGCGCCGGCTGATCGGCGAGAACATCGAGCTCAACATGGTGCATGGCCGCGACCTGCGCCCGGTGCGTGTCGATCAGGGCCAGCTCGAACAGGTCATCATCAATCTGGCCGTCAATGCGCGCGATGCGATGCCCAATGGCGGCAACCTCACCATCCGCACGGAGAACGTGACCACGGCGGAACCGTTGCAACGCGGTGCCGAAGTGATGCCGGTCGGCAATTACGTGCTGATCGAGATGAAAGATAGCGGGACCGGCATTCCGGCCGAGATCATCGACCGTATTTTCGAGCCCTTCTTTTCCACCAAGGCGGTGGGATCGGGTACCGGCCTCGGCCTTTCGACCGTCTATGGCATCGTGCGGCAAACCGGCGGCTTCGTCTTCGTCGATAGCTGGCCGGGCATGGGGGCTGCTTTCCGGATCTATCTGCCGCAGCATATGGCCGCGGCCGGCGGCGATGCCAAAGTCGATGCGAGCGAGGAAACGCCGCGCGATCTTACCGGCATCGGCACCATCCTGCTGGTCGAGGATGAGGATGCGGTCCGCCTGTTCAGCGCCCGCGCGCTGCGCAACAAGGGATATCAGGTTCTAGAAGCCCGGAGCGGCGAGGCGGCCCTGGAAATCCTCAACGAGCATCTTGAGGATGTGAACCTCATCATCAGCGATGTGGTGATGCCGCGCATGGATGGGCCCGAGCTGATCAAGGAGGTCCGGGCGCGGCGTTCGGATATGCCGGTGATCTTCATTTCCGGCTACGCCGAGGATGCTTTCCGCCGGCGAGTCGATGCCGGTGAAGAGGCGCATTTCCTCCTGAAGCCCTTCACCCTGAAGCAACTCGCCGCCAAGGTGAAGGAAGTTCTCGACCAGGGATAGCTTCGTTGCGCGTAGTGCGCTGTTCCAAAACAGGTATTTATATAATGTTCCGGTTTTGATCTTTCCGCTTTACGATGAGAACAAAGTGTGTACTATGGGCGCCATTGATTGGGTTCGAAGGCCGGTCGGCCGGTACCAACGGGCAATCGTTGTCAGGGCCGGGACGCTGTGGTCTAAGTGGAGGGCGCTATGTCGCAGAATGTGGTTCGTATCGCCGACAGGGATGGAATGGACAAGAATAAAGCTTTAGACGCAGCTTTGGCGCAGATTGAACGCGCCTTCGGCAAAGGCTCCATCATGCGCTTGGGGCAGCGCGAGAATGCCGTGGAGACGGAAGCCGTTTCCACCGGTTCGCTGGGTCTCGATATCGCCCTGGGGATCGGCGGCCTGCCGCGCGGCCGCATCATCGAAGTATATGGCCCGGAAAGCTCCGGTAAGACGACCCTGGCTCTGCAGGTGGTTGCCGAAGCGCAGAAGGTCGGCGGGGCTTGCGCCTTCGTCGATGCCGAACATGCGCTCGATCCGGCCTATGCCGCCAAGCTTGGCGTCAATGTCGACGACCTGCTGATCTCGCAGCCCGATGCCGGCGAACAGGCGCTGGAAATTGCCGATACCCTGGTCCGGTCAGGCGCCATCGACGTGCTGGTGATCGATTCCGTGGCGGCCCTGGTGCCGCGGGCGGAATTGGAAGGCGAAATGGGCGATTCCCATGTCGGCCTGCAGGCGCGGTTGATGAGCCAGGCATTGCGTAAGCTGACCGGCTCGATCTCGCGCTCGCGTTGCATGGTGATCTTCATCAACCAGATCCGCATGAAGATCGGTGTGATGTTCGGCAATCCCGAGACGACGACCGGCGGCAATGCGCTGAAATTCTATGCCTCGGTGCGCCTCGATATCCGCCGGATCGGCGCGATCAAGGACAAGGAAACCGTGGTCGGCAACCAGACCCGGGTCAAAGTGGTCAAAAACAAGGTGGCGCCGCCGTTCCGTGTGGTCGAATTCGACATCATGTATGGCGAAGGCATTTCAAAGAACGGCGAATTGATCGATCTCGGCGTTGCCGCCAATGTGGTCGAGAAATCGGGTGCCTGGTTCTCCTATAGCGGCCAGCGTATCGGGCAGGGCCGTGAAAACGCCAAGTCGTTTCTGCGCGACAATCCGCAGATTGCCGCCGAAATCGAAGCCAAGATCCGCCAGAATGCCGGTTTGGTCGCTGGCGCCATGCTGGATAACGGCGGCAACAGTGACAGTGAGAACGAGGAATAAGAGTTTCGCCGCTTAAGCGGCCGGGTGAGGTGGTCCGCCGGGCGCGAGCGCCGGGTCGAGACCAGACTCGCTATATCAGTTCTCTCCGGGGGCGTGGATACGGGTAACCGTGCCACGCCCCAAGCTTATGTGACTTTATTGATGCGTTCTGGACGCCCGGTCGGTCGACAAAGTGTCGCCGTCGCGCTCCGTCGGGGAACCGGCGCGCGAAATTTGCCCGGTTTCCCTCAATCTCCTTGTCGCGGCGCGGAAAAACGGAAATAGTCTTTTTTGCGCCGCAAGACGGACCGGTCTGTATATCGGGCGGGATCTCTGCCCTGGATATGCCCGGAATAAGGCCAGGGGCTGGACCCGGCTTGCTCGTAACCCGATATCTAGAAAGAACCTGGCTCTTCGGGGCCGTTTTAGACCGACGATTGCTGGATCGACCGATAATGCAAACCGCGAATGACATCCGCCGCACGTTCCTGGATTACTTCCGGAGGGAAGGGCACGAAATCGTGCCGTCCAGCCCGCTGGTACCTCGAAACGACCCGACATTGATGTTCACCAATGCCGGCATGGTCCAGTTCAAGAACGTCTTCACCGGCGCCGAGAAGCGGGATTACGTGCGGGCCGCGACCGCGCAGAAATGCGTCCGTGCCGGCGGCAAGCATAACGACCTGGAAAATGTCGGCTATACCGCGCGGCATCATACCTTCTTTGAAATGCTGGGGAATTTTTCCTTCGGCGATTATTTCAAGGAACGCGCCATCGATCTTGCCTGGCGGCTGATCACCAAGGAATTCGGCCTGTCCAAGGATAAGCTGCTGGTGACCGTCTATCACGAGGATGACGAGGCCTTCGGCCTCTGGCAGAAGATCGCCGGGCTGCCGGCCGAGCGCATCATCCGCATCCCGACCTCCGACAATTTCTGGGCGATGGGCGATACCGGCCCCTGCGGTCCCTGTTCGGAAATCTTCTACGACCATGGCCCCTCGATCCCCGGCGGCCCGCCGGGCAGCCCGGATGAAGACGGTGACCGGTTCATCGAGATCTGGAACCTGGTCTTCATGCAGTTCGAGCAGTTGACGAAAGAGGAGCGAGTCAACCTGCCGCGCCCGTCGATCGATACCGGCATGGGACTGGAACGCCTGGCGGCGGTGCTGCAGGGCAAGCACGACAATTACGATATCGATCTGATGCGGGCCTTGATCGAGGCCTCGGCCCTGGCATCCGGCACCGATCCCGACGGACCGCTGAAAGTGTCGCACCGGGTCATTGCCGACCACTTGCGCTCCTGCAGCTTCCTGGTGGCGGATGGCGTTCTGCCGGCCAATGAAGGCCGCGGCTATGTGCTGCGCCGGATCATGCGGCGCGCCATGCGCCATGCCCATAAGCTCGGTTGCCAGGAGCCGCTGATGTGGCGCCTGGTGCCGGCACTGATCGCCCAGATGGGCCAGGCCTATCCCGAACTGATCCGCGCCGAAGCGGTCATCACCGAGACCTTCAAGCTGGAAGAAAGCCGCTTCAAGCAGATGCTGGATCGCGGCCTGCGCCTGCTCGATGACGAGACCTCGCGGCTGGACCAGAGCCAGAAATTGCCGGGTGATGTCGCCTTCAAGCTTTATGACACGTTCGGCTTTCCTCTCGACCTGACGGAAGACATCCTGCGGGGCCAGGATCGGGGGGTCGATAAAGCGGGCTTCGATGCGGCGATGGAACGCCAGCGCGAGACGGCGCGCAAAGCCTGGTCGGGGTCCGGCGAAGCGGCGACCGAGGCGGTCTGGTTCAATCTGCGCGAAAAGCTCGGCGCCAGCGATTTCCTCGGCTATGCCACGGAACGCGCCGAAGGCCAGATCATCGGCATCCTGAAAAACGGCCAGGAGGTCGACAAGGCTGCGGCTGGCGACGAGATCGCGCTGATCGCCAACCAGTCGCCGTTCTACGGTGAATCAGGCGGACAGATGGGCGATACCGGCACCATCGTCACCGCCGGTGGCGGCGAGATCGCCGTCAGCGATACGCAGAAAAAGCTCGGCGACATGCTGGTGCATTTCGGCAAGGTCACCAAGGGGACGGTATCCCGTGGCGAAGCGGCCGAGTTCAAGGTCGATGGTAAGCGCCGGGCGGCCCTGCGGGGGCATCATTCGGCAACTCATCTGCTGCATGAAGCCCTGCGCCGCCGCCTGGGTGCCCATGTGACGCAGAAGGGCTCGCTGGTTGCCCCCGATCGCCTGCGCTTCGACTTCAGCCATCCGCGATCTCTGACGGCGGAAGACGTGGCCGCGGTGGAGCAGGAGGTCAATGACCGCATCCGCAAGAATGCGGCGGTCGAGACCCATCTGATGACACCGGATGCGGCGATCGAAGCCGGCGCCTTGGCCTTGTTCGGCGAAAAATACGGCGAGGAAGTGCGGGTCGTCTCCATGGGCGGGCGACACGAGGAGGAGGCGAAGAACTTCTCGACCGAACTTTGCGGCGGCACGCATGTCCGTCGGACCGGCGATATCGGCCTGTTCAAGATCGTCAGCGAAGGTGCCGTCGCGTCCGGTGTGCGGCGTATCGAGGCAATGACGGGCATGGCGGCGGAAGCCTATATCGCCGAGCAACAGCGACAGCTCAATGAAGCGGCGGCGGCGCTGAAGACGCTGCCCGGCGATCTTGCCAGCCGCATCGTTTCGCTGGTCGAAGAAAAGAAAAAGCTGGAACGCGATCTGACCGAGGCACGCAAGGCGGCGGCCGTTGCCGGTAGCGGCAGCGGGAATGCGTCGGCCGGCGGCACCAAGGATGTCAATGGCGTCGCCTTCGCCGCTCGCGTCCTGAAGGATGTGCCGGCAAAAGAGCTGAAGGGCATGGCGGATGAGCTGAAGAAGCAGATCGGTTCCGGCGTGGTCGTGCTGATCTCCGACGATGCCGGCAAGGCATCGATCGTGGTCGGTGTCACGCCGGATCTGACCGGCAAGGTGAGCGCGGTCGATCTGGTCAAGACGGGAAGTGCGGCTTTGGGCGGGCAGGGCGGCGGTGGCCGTCCCGACATGGCCCAGGCCGGCGGCCCGGATGCCAGCAAGGCGGAGGAGGCTTTGTCGGCGATCGAAAAGGCAATCGGCGGCACTGCACAGGCTGCCTGACCCAGCCGGTCACCGTCGCGAACAACGTTCGAAGATCACATCCCCTCTCCGATCCCTGCCATGCCAGGATGATCGGAGAGGGGATTTCCTTATCGAACAGCGAAACCTAAGGACAGTCCCGCGGATGATGGTTCAGCAGATGTGGTTGCCTTTCGCTGTCGTGATCCTGGTATCGGCCCTGTATGTCTTGCTGTTCCGCAGCCTGTTTCCGCAGGCCGTCAACGGCCGTCTCGCCGTTCTGGCTTTCGGTGGCAATATCGCCGTCGTTCTGGTCGGCGTGGCACTCTTCGCAAAGACCGGCTTCGGTCCCAATCTCACATCGGCCCTGCAGCGGGATCTGCAAGCTGGGCATGATCTTAAGGCGTCTCTTCTGCTTGCTTTCACCTATGCGGCTCTGCCGGAAGAAGCCTTGAAGATCGGCGTCGTTGCGCTCCTGCTGAAATGCAGCCCGTCGCGTCTCCGCCAAGCTTCCGACGGCTTTCAGCTTCTCTTAAGTGCAGCGCTTGGCTTCGCCCTGGTCGAGAGTTGCATCTATGTCTATGTCCTTGGCGATCAAGCGGAGCTAAGCCACAGTCTTCTTGCATTCGCGTTGCTGCGCGGTGCCCTGGGGGCATTGCTGCACAGTCTCCTTGCGATGGTCGCAGGTTATTTCCTGCTGTCCCTCTGGCCCCCCGCCGGATATCGGTGGTTGTGGCTGGCCGCCGCCTATATCGCCGCCATCATCCTGCATGCAGCCTTCGACGGCAGTCTGCTCAATCTGATTTTTCAGAGCGGGGGCATGTCGGATGGCGATGTCATGACTGGCCCGGAGGCCATCGACCCACGCAGCGTTGCCGTGCCGGCGATGGTGTGGGTGATCAGCTCGGCCCTGTTGGTCATAGGCGGCCTGTGGGGGCTTCGCGTCGCCCTGCGGCGAACGACTGGAGCCACCACTGCCTCGCGGCGCTGGCAGGGGGCGGGCCTCGCCACGATCATCCTTGCCGTGCTGTTATGCATCGTGCCGGCGAAGTTCGCCGCCGGTACAACTTTCGGAGCGGCGCTGGCACCTGCTTTCGGCGTCATCCTGTTCGTCATCGGCCTGATGGTGGCGATGAAGCGGAAGCCGGCAGCAGCGCTGCCCGTTCCTGATGCCGCCAGCCTTCAGTGACCTGCCGTCATTGACAGGATACGCCACCTTTCCCTAAACTCACCGTCACTGTGCCGCGGGGTGTTCGCTTCGACAGAAGCGGGCTGAGATCATACCCGAGGAACCTGATCTGGATCATGCCAGCGAAGGGATTGTTGCACAGGCGGTTTTCGACCTGCCTTTTTTCCGGCCCGTCTTCCGTCTGTGTCTATCCCCGCTGCGGGATAGGAATGAGACATGACGGCTGACATCACGGCCACTTTACCGGAAAACCTGCAAGCGATCAGGGATCGCGCGCCGCTTATTCACAACATCACCAACCTGGTCGTCACCAATGTGACGGCCAATGCCTTGCTCGCCTTGGGCGCATCGCCTGCCATGGTCGAAAACACCGATGAGGTGGCCGAACTGGCACGGGTTGCGACTGCGCTGGTGGTCAATCTGGGCACCATCTCCAGCAGCCGGGCCGCTTCCATGCGCATCGGCGCACGCGCGGCGGTCCAGGCCGGCAAGCCCTGGGTGCTGGATCCCGTTGCCGTGGGCGCGCTCGGCTATCGCAGCCGGCTGGCGGCGGAGTTGCTTGCCGACCGACCGACTGTCATTCGCGGCAATGCGTCCGAGATCACCGCACTCGCGGCGATGCAAAGCGGCGGTACCAAAGCTGGCGGCAAGGGTGTCGACAGCACGCTTTCCTCCGATGCCGCGGTGGCGGCGGCCAAGGGATTGGCCGGCCGGAGCGGTGCCGTCGTCGTGGTCAGCGGTGCGGTGGATTATGTGACGGATGGCCAGCGCGTGATCGGCATCGCCAACGGCCATCCAATCATGACCCGGGTGACAGGCATGGGCTGTACGGCGACAGCGCTGATCGCACCCTTCCTGGCCGTTGCATCCGATGCCTTCACTGCAGCGGTGCAGGCGACAATCGTCATGGGTGTGGCCGGCGATACGGCGATGGAAATGGCCGGTGGTCCTGGTTCCTTCCAGGTGGCTTTCCTCGACGTGCTCTACGCATTGGAAGGGCACGAGATCCTCGCCAAGGCAAAGCTGACATGACGCGGCCGTCATCCCGTGTCGGACGTCCGGCTTTCGATCTCTCCCTCTATCTTGTGACCGATAACGGCCTTTGCGCCGAACGGGGCCTTGCCGAGACCGTTGCCGCAGCCATTGCCGGCGGTGTCACCATGATCCAGTACCGCGCGAAGGGCCGCGATCTGCGATCGGCCTTGGTTGAGGCAACTGAGCTCGCGGTACTGGCGAAGCAGGCCGGTGTGCCGCTGATCGTCAATGACCGGCTGGACATCGCTCTCGCGGTGGATGCCGAGGGACTGCATGTCGGACAGTCCGATATGCCGCCGGAAATCGCCCGGCGGCTTTTAGGGGCCGATAAGATTCTCGGCATTTCCGTCAGCCGGCCGGCGGAAATCGAGACGGTCGATCCGGCTCTCGTCGATTATGTCGGCCTGGGGCCGGTCTTCGCCACGGCCACCAAAAGCGATGCGGCCGCACCGCTTGGGCTTGAGCAAGTCGCACAGTTGCGGCAGCAAATCCCGTTGCCGGTCGTGGCGATCGGCGGCATCGGCCGCGAGCAGGCGGGCGCCGTCATTCGAGCCGGCGCGGATGGGATTGCGATCGTCTCGGCGATCTGCGGCACAAGTGATCCGGAAGGTGCGGCACGTCAGCTCAAGCAATCGATCTCGGATGCGCGCCGATGATGCCAGACCAGATGATCGCCAATATTCTCAGCATCGCCGGGAGCGATCCCAGCGGTGGCGCCGGCATCCAGGCCGATCTCAAAACCTTTTCCGCCCTGCGAACATATGGCGCCGCGGCGATCACCGCGCTGACGGCGCAGAACACGCGTGGCGTCGGCGCGGTTCAGGTCATCGACCCGGATTTCGTCGCCCGGCAGATCGATATGATCTTCGAAGATGTCCATATCGATGCCGTCAAGATCGGCATGCTCGCCAATGCCGATATCATTTCCAAAGTGGCGGCGTGCCTGCGCCATTGGCAGCCACGCTGGATCGTTCTCGATCCGGTCATGATCGCCAAAAGCGGTCATCGCCTGCTGGATGAGGCGGCGCTCACCGCTTTGCGCCGCGAGCTGTTGCCAATGGCTTCGATCATCACGCCGAATTTACCGGAAGCTGCCGCCTTGCTCGATCGGGCCGTGGCGAAGAACTGGGAGGAGATGGAGCAGACGGCGGCGAGATTGCAGGCGCTGGGTGTGTGCCGCGTGCTGTTGAAAGGCGGGCATCTGCCCGGCGAGGCGAGCCCCGATCTGTTGCTGATCGATGGCGTCATCACGAAGCTCGATGCCGGGCGGATCGCTACCGAGAATACCCATGGCACCGGCTGCACGCTGTCTTCGGCCATTGCGGCCTTGCTGCCGCAGCATCGCGATGTCACCACGGCCATTCGCGCGGCCAAAGCCTATATCACCGGCGCCATTGCCGCCAGCGGCCAGTTGGCGGTCGGTGGCGGGCATGGGCCGGTGCATCATTTCCATCAACTCTGGCATCAATCGAGACAGAAAATATGACGACCTTTCTTGAAGAAGCGCGGCAGGGGACGGCAAAGCTGCGCCAGGCAATCCACGACCTGCCGTTCAATCTGGAATTGACGGCGGGCACTTTGCGCCAGGACCGCTTCCAGCATTACCTGGTTCAAGACGCGCTCTATCTGACGGAATATGCCCGCGCTCTCGCTGCCTTGGCTGCGAAGGCACCGTCGGCTGGCACGATCGCGCAATTCTGCGAAGCGGCCGCGGGCGCGGTGCTATTTGAGCAGGCGATGCAGCAGACCTTCCTGTCAAAATTCGGGATCACAGCAGAAGACGTCGCGGCATCCTCCGCATCGCCCAGCAATCTGGCCTATACCGGCTTCATGCTGGCGGAAGCGATGAAGGGGACGTATGAGACGTTGCTGGCGGCCGTTCTGCCCTGTTTCAGCATCTATGCCGAGGTTGGAACAGCTATCGCCGTCAAAGCGAGCGCGCATAATCCGTTCCAGCTTTGGATCGATACCTATGCCGCGCCGGAATTCCAGGACAGTGTGCTGCGTGCGGAAGCAGCGGCAAACAGAATCGCGCAGGATGCCAGCCCGACCTTGTACCGAAAGATGCTGAACCTGTTCCGCCGCTCGGTGGAATTCGAATGGATGTTCTGGGATGCCGCCTATCGCCTCGAAACCTGGCCGACCGCCATCTATCGCTGAGATATCCTCGAAGGCGTTGTGGTTGATGGGGCGGGCGGTTGGTGCGACGATCCTCCCTCATCGATCGTGATTGCCGGAAGGAGACCGATATGGCGAAGCCTGTCTGCGTGGTGGTAGGTGTGGGGCCGGGAAACGGTGCCGCCTTGGTCAAAAGATATGCGGCGGAGGGATATGCGATTGCCATGCTGGCGCGCAGCGATGATGTCGGCAAGGCGCTGGAAAAGGAAATCGGCGGTTCGCGTTTCTATCGCTGCGATGTCGGCGATGTCGCTGCGGTGACCGCAACCTTCGCCACGATCTCCGGCGATCTCGGCCCGGTGGAGACGCTGGTCTATAATGCGGGATCCGGTCTCCGGGGCAGCATCACCGATATCTCGCCGGCGGATTTCGAAGCCAGTTGGCGCATCAATGCGCTCGGTCTTCTGGCGGCGAGCCAAGCCGTTCTGCCGGCCATGCAACAAAAGAAGCAAGGCAGCATCATCGTGATCGGTGCAACCGCTTCGCGCCGCGGCAATATCAAGACGGCGGCCTTCGCACCGGCCAAGGCGGCGCAGCGCAGCCTGGCGGAAGCCATGGCAAAGCAGCTCTGGCCGCAGGGCATTCATATCGCCCTCATCATCATCGACGGCATTGTCGATATCCCGCGCACGCGGCAGCTTTTCCAGGACAAGGCGGATGATTTTTTCGTCCGGCCGGAGGATGTGGCGGAGACCGCATTCTGGCTGACGCGGCAGCCAAGATCGGCCTGGGCCTTCGAAGTGGAAGCACGGCCCTTCGGCGAAACGTGGTAAAAAAACAGGCGCGGCCTTGCGGCGCGCGCCTGTTGCGATCGGGCATGAGGTCCTGGCTTACTTGGCGTCCGCCGCGACCTGCATCTTGATGATCTTGTCGGGGTTGGACACGGCGCCATTGTCGTTGGGATCGCCGCGCTTGATGTGATCGACGAATTCCATGCCCTGGACCACCTGGCCGAAAGCCGTGTACTGGCCATCAAGGAAGGGGGCGGGGGCAAAGCAGATGAAGAACTGACTGTCCGCGCTGTCCGGATCCTGGGCCCGCGCCATGGAGATCGTGCCCCGGACATGCTTCAGGGCATTGAACTCGGCCGGGATGTTCTGACCGGAGCCGCCGGTGCCATTGCCTTCCGGATCGCCGCCCTGTGCCATGAAGCCCTCGATCACGCGATGGAAGGTGAGGCCGTTATAGAAGCCCTTGCGTACCAGTTCCTTGAAACGGGCAACGGTCTTGGGGGCCATATCCGGCCGCAACTGGATCACCACCCGGCCGTCCTTCAAATCCATGTAAATGGTATTCTCGGGATCGGTCGCCGCCATGGCGGGCAGGCTGCCGGCGATGAGCGTACCCGCTGCCGCGACAGTGAGAGCGGAAAACTGACGACGGCTCACTTCCATGATGTCATTGCCTTCTTCAGGTTCTCGTCCAGTTTGTCGAGGAACTGAGTGGTCGTCATCCAGGTCTGCGACGGGCTGATCAGAAGTGCGAGATCCTTGGTCATGAAGCCGGCTTCGACCGTATCGACGCAGATCTTCTCCAGCGTTTCGGCAAAACGCTGGACCTCCGGCGTGTTGTCGAACTTGCCGCGATACCAGAGACCGCGGGTCCAAGCATAGATCGAGGCGATCGGATTGGTCGAGGTTTCCTTGCCCTTCTGGTGCTCGCGGTAATGCCGCGTCACGGTGCCATGAGCCGCTTCGGCTTCAACCATGTCGCCATCCGGGGAAAGCAGCACGGAGGTCATCAGGCCGAGGGAACCGAAGCCCTGGGCGACGGTATCCGACTGCACGTCGCCGTCATAGTTCTTGCAGGCCCAGACGAAACCGCCGGACCATTTCAGCGCACTAGCCACCATGTCGTCGATCAGACGATGTTCATAGACGATACCCTTGGCCTTGAACTGATCGGCGAACTCCTTGTCGAACACCTCCTGGAAGATGTCCTTGAAGCGGCCGTCATAGGCCTTGAGGATGGTGTTCTTGGTCGAGAGATAGACCGGCCAGCCCAGCGTCAAACCGTAATTGAAGCTCGACCGGGCGAAGCCACGGATCGATTCATCCAAGTTGTACATCGCCAGGGCGACACCGCCGCCGGGGAACTTGAAGACTTCCTTTTCGATCGCCGCACCGCCTTCTTCCGGCTCGAAGCGGATGGTGAGCTTGCCCTTGCCCGGCACGACGAAATCCGTTGCACGATACTGGTCGCCGAACGCATGACGGCCGATCACGATCGGCTGGGTCCAGCCCGGCACGAGGCGCGGCACGTTCTTGCAGATGATCGGCTGGCGGAAAACGGTACCGTCGAGGATGTTGCGGATCGTGCCGTTGGGCGACTTCCACATCTGCTTCAGGTTGAATTCCTTCACCCGTCCTTCGTCAGGCGTGATGGTGGCGCATTTGACACCGACCTTATGCTGCTTGATGGCATTGGCGGCATCGACCGTTACCTGATCGGCGGTTTGATCGCGATGTTCGACACCGAGGTCGAAATATTTCAAATCGACGTCAAGATAGGGCAGGATCAGCTTGTTCTTGATAAAACTCCAGATGATCCGCGTCATCTCGTCGCCATCAAGCTCGACGATCGGATTCTTGACCTTGATCTTGCTCATAACGGCAAGCGCTCCTTCAACGGTTTTGAATTAAGCTTAATTGGTGGGGGAGTTTAGCATTCGCCAATAACGGATTTCCAGGCCGACGGAATTCCGGGCCGGCTGGATATCCGGGCAGGTGAGCTACATCCGCTCGGGATAATCGGTCTCCGCCGTTTCCGGTTGCTGGGCCAGGAGATCGAACACGCGACCGACCCCGTTGACGACGGAAAAGAGCTGGCGCACGGAGGGGCGGGCGAAGCCGTTATCGATGACATGATCGAACAGCCCGACCAGCTTGTCCCAGTAGCCGTCGATATTCAGGATCACGACGGGCTTGTCATGCAACTTTAATTGCCGCCAGGTGATGATCTCGAAGGTCTCATCCAGCGTGCCGGCACCGCCGGGCAGAATGACGAAGGCATCGGACTGATCGAACATCATCCGTTTGCGGGTATGCATGCTGTCGACAATCTTCAGCTCGGTCAGTCCCTGGTGGCCGACTTCGGCATCTTCCAGATGCTTGGGGATAATGCCGGTGGCTTGGCCGCCGGCTTCCAGCACCGCATCGGCCACCTTACCCATCAGGCCGACCCGGCCGCCTCCATAAACAAGCCGGATGCCCCGGCGTCCCATCTCCCGACCGAGCTCATCGGCGATAACCGCATAACGGGGGGAAGCGCCAAAGGAGGACCCGCAATAGACGCAAATCGATTTAATGACAGCCATTCTGTAGTTGTTCCCGCATTGATCCAATCGCCGACCCTAACCCAATACCGGGGAGCGTCCAATGGTTCTCGGCGACTGTCCGCCCTGGGCGGCCCCCGGGATAGCCGCCCAGGCTGGCCCGGGCTGGAATCCAGGGGCAGTTGTCAGGGCCGGGTACGCGGATTAACGTTGTTGCCAGGCGGTGTCGACTCGCCGCAACGACCGTATTGTGAGGAAAGTGAATGGCACGCCTGGCCTTGATCGGAACAGTAGCCGCCGTGGCGATCGCGGCAGGGTTGGTTCTGGTCTATGTCGTCTACCAGTCCGACAATGACGATAACGTTCCACCGGCCCAGCAGACCACGGCGAATTCGGATTCGACCGCCGACAATGCCACCTCGGGGACGGGAGGGGCTGGCCAGTCCGGGCAGACGCAGACCGCGGCAACGACGGCGAACCCGGCGCCGACCGCGGTGATGCCGAGCTTCGATGTCGTGCGGGTCAATCCCAATGGCGATACGGTCGTGGCCGGCCGGGCAGCGCCGGGATCGGAAGTGACGCTTCTGGATAATGGCAATGTCATCGGGACGGCGACCGCCGACGGCAAAGGGGAATGGGTCCTGCTGCCCGACAGCGCCATGGCGC
>SSEL01000090.1 GCA_008012315.1 Rhodospirillaceae bacterium | reverse complement strand
GCCATAAGGCGGCGAGCGTCGCGAGAAGGGCGCCGTGGACCGGGGCGCGGCCCGTCCAGTTCGGAATTGCGGTCAGCAGGAAGCCCCCGACAGCCGCCATCACGAAGCCGAACAGCATTTCGTGGATATGCCAGGCCAGGGGATCGAAACGGCTTGGCAGGGTCGCGCCGGCGTTCAGCAGGTGAATCCAGAGCGCCAGCGCGATGGCGGCCCAGAGGCTGGTGGCAAGAAAGAAGGGTCGGAAGCCCTGGTCGAAAAGAACCGCCCTCGGACGGCTGGGTTCGGAAATATTCGAGATTCTCATGCCGTCGCCCTTTCGCCTGCCCACTCCGGTGTTGCGGCGTGAGCCAGGACAAAGATGGCAATCGAGAAAATATCGTCCATGTCAAAATATCTGGGCGCGCATTGCTGGCTGTTATCTGCCCGCATAGCGCTAGGCCCGGTGATGGCAATGACACTGTTGTCATCGTGATAAAGGGGGCGCCTATCCTGGTTCCTACCGATCACTTCGAGCTTCGGATAAGCGCAGAGCTTGAAGCCCTCCAGCAATACAATATCGGCGGGTTTCAGGCGCGAAAGCAAAATCTCCACATCCGGCTCGTCCTGTACATGGGCATACTCCTCGAGAATGGCCGAACGGAAGCTGTTGGCGATAATGACTTCATGAGCACCGGCGAGACGCTGGAGATATGTATCCTTGCCTGGGCGATCCAGGTCGACGTCGTCCGAAACCCGCTTGATGGTGGAGACCGTCGGGCCCAGATCCCGCAAATGTACGATCAGTTGCTGGACCAGGGTGGCTTTGTCGCGGCAATTGCCAGTGATGCAGAACACACGCATATGAACCTCAAATCATCCGAATGTCGCAGTGCTATTGCACTAGCGGACTCTGGACACTTTCTACGACGATGCCGGAAATCTCTGCACGACCGGCGAGGATGCGGAGATATTGGCTGACCGCACGCTGCCAGGTTTGAGCGCGCAGTTGCCGCTCAATGATGGGACTCGCGGTTTCGAAGGGGAGTACCTGCCCACGACAGAAGCGATCAAGACGCAGCACGTGGAAGCCGTAACGAGTCTGAACAGGCACGGGACAAATCTGCCCTTCCTCCAGCGCGACGATGAAGGTTTCAAACTCCGATACGAGGTCACCTCGGCTTTGTTGACCTAGTAATCCGCCATTGGCACCAGATGGGCAGGCGGAACGCTGTTGCGCTAAAGCGGCGAATGAGTCAGGCCAGGCGAGGACCTGTTGCAACGTATCCATTGCCGCCTGTCGGGCTGTGGCCCGTGCGGCCTTGTCATCCGCCGCTGCGGCGAAGAGGATATGGGCGGCTTCATAGAGGTCGGGAGAGCGGAACTTCGCCTGGTTCGCGAGCCAGTAGCGATGGCAGGTCGCCTCATCCGGCTCAGGGGTCACGATCTCGCGGTTGAGCAACTGACGGATCAGTGTTTCTTCCTTTCCTTCCGACGGATCGGCCGTTTCGTCATCGGTCGATAAACCCAAGCGACCGGCTTCCTGCAACAATAGCTGTCGGACAACAAGAGCAGTCGCGGCGGCTTGCCAGGCATTTTCACGATCAGTGGCTGGATGATATTGCATCTCCGCTGCGATTGCTGCGGGGCTGATCTCTGCTTGATTGACGCGGATCGGTTCCATCAGCGCCCCCTTATAGCGGACGCGCCGCCGCGCCGCCGCACGACCTGGTAAGAACGACCGATATAGCCAACCGGCGCGGACCAGATATGTACGAGGCGAGAGAATGGGAAGACGAGGAAGATAGTCAGGCCGAGCAAGATGTGGAGTTTGAAGATAAGGCTGACATCGGCAATCTGCTCCGCCGCACCACTGCGCAAGGTGACGATGCGTTGTGCCCAATCGGCGAGCTTCAGCATTTCCGAGCCGTCCAGGTGCTGTGCGGAGACGAAGATCGAGGAAAGGCCTAAAATGAGTTGCGCATAAAGCAGCAGCAGAATGGCGATATCCATCGCACTGCTGGTGGACCGAATGCGCGGGTCGGATAGCCGGCGGTAAATTAACAATGTCAGACCAATAAAGCATAGCAGGCCAGCTACGCCGCCGGCGATCATTGCCAGCATTTGCTTGGCTTCCACGGACAGCCCCATGGCGGTGTAGATTTCGTGCGGCGTCAGTAGGCCGACGAAATGGCCGGCCAGGATCGCCAGTACACCGATATGAAAGCAGTTGCTCCCGACGAACAGGAGACGCCGGCGGAGAAGTTGGCTGGAGCCAGACCGCCACGTATACTGCTCCCGATCGAAGCGTACCACGCTGCCGACCAGGAAGACGCTGATCGCCACGTAGGGGTAGAGGCCGAAAAGAATCTGATTGATATTGTCGAACATCCTATTATCTCCCACAGGCCGATGCGGCACCCGTTCCGTCCGGTCGCGGAGCGGCGGTGAAGCGGACTGCTTCTTCTTCCCATTGTCGGTCAAGCGCGGCGAGGCCGTCCGCTTCGGGTTGCAAGGTGCTGAGGACTTCAGCCACTGCGGCTACGTCAGGTGCCTTGGCAGCCAACGATTCGATCGCTTCCAGCAACAGGGCGTAGTCACTGCCACGCTGTCTGAGTTTCTCGCGCAAGGCAGCGACCACATGGACCGCCTCACTCAGCAGCGAGGCGGCAGCCCCGGCTGGCAAGAGTGAAAGGAATTCCAGAAAAAGCGGCAGGTAGTCCGGCAGTTCACGAGCACTTATTTCAAGTCCATGCAGGTGATAGAGCTCGGACAACTGCACCATGGCCTCGCCACGATCGCGCGATTCACCGTGGACATGCTCATAGAGATGTAGCGAAAGAGAACGGTTCCGGTCAAACAGCGCTACATATTGTTCTTGCAAGTCAAGGAGGTTGTACCGGGCAAGAGTAGTTGCGAACTTACCGACCGCTGCCTGCTGTTCTGCCGGCAGTAGATTTTCTTGCCGCAGGATTTCCGGCATTGCCTCAGCATAGGCCAGCGTTTCCACGTCGGGATAGCCGAGCAGTGCCGACAATATCTTGTAGGTCTTCATCATGCTCTTCCTTATTCCGCAGATTTACCCGTCAGACGCCCGGCCATGGCAACGGGATCCGACGCCTTGGTGCCATGCTGGTGTTTCGGCTTGCCGAACAGGCCGATCTCGTTTGAGCCACTGGAGCAGCCATTGCCGAAGCTGAAGCCGCAGGAGTTCTTGAGGTCGAAGGCATTTTCGGCATATTCGCGATGCGTCGTCGGAATGACGAAGCGATCTTCGTAATTGGCGATCGCCAGGATCTTGTACATGTCCTCGATCAGCGCCTTGTCGAGCCCGACCTGCTCCAGCACCTCATGTGCTTCCAGCCCGTCAACATGGCGCACTCGCATATAGGCGCGCATGGCGAGCAGGCGTTCCAGGGCCAGCTTGACCGGCTTCTCATCGCCAGCGGTCAAGAGATTGGCAAGATAGCGTAGCGGAATGCGCAGTTTGCCGACATCGGGAATGACGCCGTTCAGGCCGAGCTCGCCCGATTGCGCCTTTGCCTGGATCGGAGAGAGCGGCGGCACATACCAGACCATTGGCAGGGTGCGATATTCCGGATGCAGTGGGAAAGCAATCTTCCAGTCAATCGCCATCTTGTAAACCGGCGAATTGGCCGCTGCGACCAGCCAGGCCTCCGGCACGCCATCCGCCCGGGCCTGCGCGATCACTTTCGGATCGTGCGGATCGAGGAAGATGTCGAGCTGCGCCTGGTAAAGGTCTTTGTCATTAACGGCGCTTGCTGCCTCCTCGATGCGGTCGGCATCGTAAAGCATGACGCCGAGATAGCGGATACGCCCTACACAGGTTTCGGAGCAGACGGTCGGCTGGCCGACCTCGATGCGCGGATAACAGAAGATGCATTTCTCCGCCTTGCCGCTCTCCCAGTTGTAATAGATCTTCTTATAGGGGCAGGCGCTGACGCACATACGCCAGCCGCGGCACTTATCCTGATCGATCAGGACAATGCCGTCCTCCTCGCGCTTATAGATCGAGCCCGAGGGGCAGGCAGCGACGCAGGCCGGGTTGAGGCAATGCTCGCAGAGCCGCGGCAAATACATCATGAAGGTGTTTTCGAACTGGCCGTAGATTTCTTTCTCGACCGCTTCGAAATTCTGGTCCTGGCCGCGCTTCGAAAACTCGCCGCCGAGGATCTCCTCCCAGTTCGGGCCCCATTTGATCTTGTCCATCTGCTGGCCGGTGATGACGGAGCGGGGCCGGGCGGTCGGCGCCGTCTGGCTCAAGGCCGCTGTCTGCAGATGGGCATAATCATAGGTGAAAGGTTCGTAGTAATCGTCGATTTCTGGCAGGTCGGGATTCATGAAGATCTTGGCAAGTACCCGGAATTTGCCGCCGAGGCGCGGCTCCAGCTTGCCGTTCTTGCGGCGGACCCAGCCGCCCTTCCACTTTTTCTGGTTCTCCCAATCTTTCGGATAGCCGATCCCGGGCTTGGTCTCCACATTATTGAACCAGGCATATTCGACGCCGTCACGGCTGGTCCAGACATTCTTGCAGGTGACGGAACAGGTGTGACAGCCAATGCATTTGTCGAGGTTCAGCACCATAGCGATCTGAGCGCGGATTTTCATGATGTCGTCTCCTTATTCCGCAGCCGTTGTTACCTGTTCGCGTGGGCCATCCTTCCAATCGATGTTTTCCATCTTGCGGATGACCACGAATTCGTCGCGATTGGCGCCGACAGTGCCGTAGTAGTTGAAGCCGTAGGAAAGGTGGGCATAGCCACCGATCATATGGGTCGGCTTGGGGCAGACCCTGGTGACCGAGTTATGGATCCCGCCGCGCTTGCCGGTGATCTCGCTGCCAGGCACGTTCACGATTTTCTCCTGGGCGTGATACATCATGCACATGCCGGCCGGGACGCGCTGGCTGACGACGGCGCGGGCAGTCAAGGCGCCGTTGCTGTTGAATGCCTCGATCCAGTCGTTGTCGACGATGCCGGCGGCTTTGGCGTCATCTTCGCTGATCCAGACAATCGGCCCGCCGCGCGATAATGTCAGCATCAGGAGGTTATCGGTATAAGTGCTGTGGATGCCCCATTTCTGATGCGGCGTGATGAAGTTCAGCACGACGGATTTACGCTCCTCGGTGAGGCGGCCCTCCACCGGACGGATGGTCTTGGTATCGATCGGTGGGCGGTAGACGGCGAGACCTTCGCCGAAGGCCCGCATCCATTTATGGTCCTGGTAGAGTTGCTGGCGTCCCGTCAGGGTGCGCCACGGGATCAGCTCATGCACATTGGTGTAGCAGGCATTATAGCTGACATGCTCGCTCTCGAGCCCGCTCCAGGTCGGCGAGGAAATGATCTTGCGCGGCTGGGACTGGATGTCGCGGAAGCGGATCTTGTCATCTTCCCGGGCCAGTGCCAGGTGCGTGTGGTCGCGGCCGGTGATGTGGCCCAGCGCCTCCCACGCCTTCACCGCCACTTCGCCATTGGTTTCCGGTGCAAGGGTCAGGATCACTTCGGCAGCATCGATATCGCTATCGATTTTTGCCTGCCCCAGAGCAGCGCCCGGCTTGGTAACCGTGCCATTGAGCTGCTTCAGGAAATCGACTTCGTGTTCGGTCTTCCAACCGATCCCCTTGCCGCCATTGCCGGCCTTCTCCATCAGGGGGCCGAGGGCGGTGAATTTGGCATAGGTCTGCGGGTAATCACGCTCGACTACGGCGACCGCGGGCATCGTCTTGCCGGGAATTGGCGGGCATTCGCCTTTCTTCCAATCCGCAACCTCGAAAGGCTGCGCCAGCTCGCCCGGCGTATCGTGTAGGATCGGCGTCAGGACGACATCCGTTTCGCGCCCGAGCTGTCCTTCGACGACTTTAGAGAAGGCTCGTGCAATGCCCTTGTAAATCTCCCAATCGGTCCGAGATTCCCAGGCGGGATCGACGGCTGCAGAGAGTGGGTGGATGAAAGGATGCATGTCGGAGGTGTTGAGATCGTGCTTCTCATACCAGGTGGCGGTCGGCAGCACGATGTCCGAATAGACGCAGGTGGTGGACATGCGGAAATCGAGCGTCACCAGCAGGTCGAGCTTGCCGGTGGCCGCTTCGTCATGCCAGACAACTTCCTCCGGCTTCTCAACACCTTCATGGCCGAGATCCTTGCCGAGAAGGCCATGATCGGTGCCGAGCAGATATTTCAGGAAATATTCGTGGCCCTTGCCGGAAGCACCCAGCAGGTTCGAACGCCAGACGAAGAGATTGCGCGGATGATTGCTGGGTGCGTCAGGATCTTCCGTGGCGAATTTCAGGGCACCTGACTTAAGGTTGTCGGCGACATAGGTCGCCACGTCCTTGCCGGCCGCCTTGGCCGCTGCGGCGATATGCAGTGGATTGCTGGAGAGTTGCGGTGCGGATGGCAGCCAGCCCATCCGCTCTGCCTTTACGTTGTAATCGATCAAGCTGCGCGGCAGGTCGCTTTTATCGGCGAGGGGAGAAAGAATTTCTTCCGGATCCAGCTTCTCATAACGCCACTGCGAGGCATGCGCGTAGAAAAAGGAGGTGGAGTTCATATGGCGCGGCGGCCGGTTCCAGTCCAGCGCGAAGGCAAGCGCTGTCCAGCCGGTCTGCGGTCGCAGCTTTTCCTGGCCGACATAATGCGACCAGCCGCCGCCCGACTGGCCGACGCAACCGCAAAGCACCAACAGATTGATGATGCCGCGATAGATCATGTCCATGTGGTACCAGTGATTGAGTCCCGCGCCGAGAATGACCATCGACTTGCCATGGGTCTTGTCGGCATTCTCGGCAAATTGACGGGCCACCGTGATGATCTGTTCGCGCGGCACACCGGTGATGGTCTCGGCCCAGGCCGGCGTATAGGGCGCGTTATCATCATAGCTCCCGGCGACATTGCCGCCGCCGAAGCCGCGATCGATGCCATAGTTGCCGGCCAGAAGATCGAAGACGGTTGCAACCAGGACCGGTCCGTCTTTGGTCATGATCTCGCGCACAGGGGTCTGCCGCTCCTGGATCTCGGCATGGTCGGTCGTCTTGAAGGAGTGCGGCGCCTCGGCGCCGAAATATGGGAAGGCGACAGGGGCAAGGCTGTGCTGTGTGTCGGCCAGGGACAGCAGGAGTTCGGTCTTCTCGCCGCCGCGTGCATCCTTCTCTTCGACGTTCCACTTGCCGCTCTCACCCCAGCGAAACCCGATCGAGCCGTTGGGCACGACGATCTCTTTCGACTTGCTGTCGAAGGCGAGGGTCTTCCATTCTGGATTGTTGCTTTGATTCAAAGCCCCTTGGAGGTCAGCGGCACGCAAGAAACGACCCGGCACATAAGCGTTGCCACGCTTTTCCAGCATGACCAGCATCGGGAGGTCGGTAAATCGGCGGCAATAGTCCTCGAAATAGCTGCTGCGCTTCGCAAGGTGAAACTCCTTCAAGATGACATGGCCCATCGCCATGGCGAGGGCGGCGTCGGTGCCCTGTTTCGGATGCAGCCAGAGATCGGCAAATTTTGCTGCCTCGCTGTAATCCGGGCAGACGACGACGGATTTGGCGCCCTTGTAGCGGACCTCGGTATAGAAATGCGCATCGGGGGTGCGGGTCTGTGGGACGTTGGAGCCCCAGAGCATCAGGAAGGTCGAGTTGTACCAATCCGCACTTTCCGGCACATCGGTCTGCTCGCCCCAGGTCTGCGGGCTCGATGGCGGCAGGTCGCAATACCAGTCATAGAAGTTCATGCAGACGCCGCCGATCAGCGACAGATAGCGGCTGCCAGCGGCGTATGAAACCATCGACATGGCCGGGATCGGCGAAAATCCAGCGATGCGGTCGGGACCAAACGTCTTCGTCGTATAGACATTGGCGGCGGCGATGATTTCCTCGACCTCGTCCCATTTCGCCCGCACGAAGCCACCGAGGCCGCGGATCTGCTTATAGGATTTCGCCTTGGCCTTGTCTTCGACAATGGCGGCCCAGGCCTCGACCGGGCCTTTGTTGGCGCGCTCGGCCCACCACAGCTCGAGTAACCGGCGACGGATCAGCGGATATTTCACCCGGTTGGCACTGTAGAGGTACCAGGAATAGCTTGCGCCTCGGGCACAGCCCCGTGGCTCGTGGTTCGGCATATCGGGCCGCGTGCGTGGATAGTCAGTCTGCTGCGTTTCCCAGGTGACAATGCCGCCCTTGACATAGATCTTCCAACTGCAGGAGCCGGTGCAATTCACACCGTGGGTCGAACGCACGATCTTGTCGTGCTGCCATCTCTGGCGATAGCTCTCTTCCCATTGGCGGTCCTCATTGGTGACAACGCCATGGCCGTCGGAAAAGGTGGCGACGTTCTTGCGGAAGAAAGTGAGGCGGTCGAGAAAGTGACTCATGTCTCTATTCCATTAGTGGGGAATGGCAGCAGCGGCGGTGGTGCTGGCCTGGACCGGCATGCCGGTCAGGCAAACTTCCGCGTTGCGGCGGGTGTAATACCACCAGGTCAAAGCGAGGCAGGTGACATAGAAGATGATGAACCCGGTCAGCGCAGCGGTGGCACCGCGTGTGAGGGCAATCGAGGAACCAAAGCTCTTCGGGATGAAGAAGGCACCGACGGCAGCAACTGCGGAGGTGAAACCGAGCACGGCAGCCCCTTCTTTGGCAGCCTGCCGTTGTGCGGCGGCAATTGCATCGGTTCCCCCGTTTGCGGCCTTGCGCAGCGAGAGGGCGCTGAAGATCGCCGGCATCATCTGGAAGGTCGATGAATTGCCGACGCCGCTCGCCGCGAAGAGCAGCAAGAACATGCCAAGGAAGCCCCAGAAGGCGTTGGCCTGATCCTTGATGCCGACGAAGAAGATGACACCAAGGACGGCGGCGATCATCGCCAGGAAGACCCAGATCGTGACGCGTGCACCACCCCAGCGGTCGGCCATCCAACCGGTGAAGGAACGGCTGGCGGCGCCGACGAGGGGACCAAGGAAAGCATAGGCAACGGGGTTGATATCCGGGAAGAGCACTTTCGTGAGCAGCGGGAAGCCCGCCGAATAGCCAATGAAGGAACCGAAGGTACCGGTGTAGAGCCAACACAGGATCCAGGTATGCTTACGCTTGAAGATCACCGCCTGATCTGAGAGGGAGGCCTTGGCCGAGGCAATGTCGTTCATGCCGAACCAGGCGGCGAGGGTGGCGGCAACGATCAGCGGCACCCAGATGAAACCGGCATTCTGCAGCCAGATTTGCTGCGTGCCGCTGGCCGTGACCGCCGTAAGCGGATCGCCACCCAGCGCACCGAAGACACCGAGGGTGATAACTACCGGCACGAGGAACTGCACGACTGAGACGCCGAGATTGCCGAGCCCAGCATTCAGAGCCAAAGCCTGGCCTTTGCGAGCCTTTGGGTAGAAGAAGCTGATATTCGCCATCGACGAAGCGAAGTTGCCGCCGCCAAGGCCGCAGAGCAAAGCCAGGACCAGGAAGATGTTGTAAGGTGTTCCCGGATTCTGCACGGCAAGCCCGATGCCGATCGCCGGCACAAGCAGCGAGGCCGTAGAGAAGGTGGTCCAGGTTCGGCCGCCGAAGATTGGCACCATGAAAGCGTAGAAGCCACGCAGCACAGCACCGGAGAGGCCCGGCAGCGCCGCCAGCCAGAAGAGTTCATCTGGCGCAAATTTGAAGCCGATGTTGGGGAGGTTGACCACCACCACCGACCAGACCATCCAGACTGCGAAGGCGAGCAATAAGGCCGGAATCGAAATCCAGAGATTACGGCTGGCGATTCGTCGTCCTGTCGCCTGCCAGAAGGTTTCACTTTCGGGATCCCAATCGACAAGGACGGCGCCGCTTGTGGTGGATGCGGGCTGCAATTCGGCGAGATAACGCTGGTCGGATTTTGCCGGACTGCGCTCCATGCGCAGAATCGCGGCATGCATCCAGGCAAGGTTGACGGCGGCGATCAGGAACAGCAGCATGAAGCAACTGGTCCAGAGGCCGGTGAGATCGTTGAGCAGACCGAAGGCGATCGGCAGGATGAAGCCACCAAGGCCACCAATCATACCGACGACGCCGCCGACCGGGCCGACATGATCGGGATAATAAGCCGGTATATGGCGATAGACGGCGGCCTTGCCGACCGCCATGAAAAAGCCGAGGACAAACGTGATGATAGTGAAGGGCACCAGGCCAAGCGCATAGCTGAACTGGATATCGCCCTTGATGCCGTGCACGACATAGTCGGTTGCTGGATAAGACAGCAGGAAGGTGCAGAGGACACCAGCCCCGAACGACCAATACATGACGCGCCGTGCACCCACTCTATCGGAAAGCATACCGCCATAGACGCGAAACAGGCTCCCTGGGATCGAATAAGCTGCGCCAAGAATGCCGGCTGTGGCGAGATTCAGATGATAGGTGCCGACAAAGAAATGTGGCAGCCACAAGGCAAGGGCAACAAACCCGCCGAAGACGAAGAAGTAGTAGAGCGAGAAGCGCCAGACACGAACATCGGCAAGTGGTGCCAATTGCTGCGCAAGAGACTGGGCCTGGACTCTGCCGACACGGCGGGCCTTGAGGACAGGATCATCCTCGGTGCTGACCCAAAAGATAAAGGCCATGACCGCCAGAACCGCGGCCCAAAGCTGCGCTACCATGGTCCAGCCGAAAGCCACCATCACCATTGGTGCGAGGAGCTTGGTGACGGCGGCGCCGGCATTGCCCATGCCAAAGATGCCTAGCGCCGTGCCCTGACGCTCCTTCGGGTACCAACGAGAAATATAAGCGATCCCGACCGCGAACGAGCCACCGGCAATGCCAACCCCTAGGGCCGCGATCAGCATCATCGGATAGCTGGTGGCATAGGAAAGCAGGAAGGTGGCCACGGCACTGGTGAGCATCACCCATGTCATGATGAGGCGTCCACCATAGCGATCCGCCCAGATGCCCAAGACCAGACGTATCAATGAGCCACTGAGAATCGGAGTGCCGATCAGCAGACCGAACTGGGTATCATCAAGGTGGAGTTGCTCTTTAATGCCGATACCGATGATCGAAAAGATCGACCAGACTGCAAAACAGAGGATGAAGGAAGCGGTGCTGATCCCAAGCATCCGATTCGCTTTTGGGTCAATTTCAGTCGGCATTATCCGTTCCCCACGAGAAGCACCGCGCCAGTCGGCAAGCTGTTGGTGCAGCGATGGAGATGAAGATAGGGAAAAGACGGAATTTGGAATTGATCCGGATCAATGCCTAGCTTGACCGCGGTCACTTATTATCGGTCTCGAAAAAATATTCAGCAAAATCAGTGAGTTACAACTTTTAGATCCTTTCGGCGAGCTGGTAGAAAAGGTGAGCTCTAGGATGACGAGGATTAGTGAAGCCATGAACGATGGGATCGACTTGATCGCGGCGGCTCATCCGATCCTGTCGCAATTGTCGGCAACGGTCCGGGAAGAATTGCTGGCCCAATCGGTTCAGCACCGCGTACAGGCTGGGACAGTGCTCTTTGAGCAAGGGGAGACACCGACTTTCCAGCAATTTCTCTTGCGCGGCACGGTCCATCTATATGGTCAGTCAACAGGCCGACGCGAAGTACTGATCGAGGTTGTCGAGGCGCCTGACCTTATCGTTCCCGCGGCAGTGTTTTGCGATCTGCCTTATCTGATGCAGGCGCGTGCCGTCGAGGAATTAAGCTTGCTGATGATCGAGGCAAAAGCATTCAGGACGGCCGTGAAATCGCAACAGAGCCTCGCTCTGGCGCTCATCGGATGTCTGTCTGGCCAATTCCGCCGCTTGGTTAAACAGGTAAAGAGCCTCAAGCTACGCTCGGCAACCCAACGAGTCGGCTGTTATCTCCTGACACTCGCGGTGAAACAAGGAACCCCTGGACATGTGATCTTGCCCTACGAGAAGAATCTGATTGCATCTCAACTCGGCATCACCCGTGAAAGCTTTTCGCGCGCTTTGGCTTCCCTGCAGAAGCTCGGGTCGATCGACGTCCAGGGCGACACGATTATCATTCCGGACGCAAGCCGGCTTTCCGAAGAATGCTCGCCAGATCCGTTAATTGATGCGATCGATTAGAATGGTTCGCTCCCATCGCATCACCCAGATCCCTTTCTGATGGTCGAGGGAAACGTGATCTCGGATACCGTAATGGCTTCCACACCAAGTGTTCGAACGCCAAGTATAAGTGGTCGGCTGTGGCGGCTTTTTTCTTTGCGAAACCACGGGGCAATGATCCGTTTTGCCTGGGTCAACGCACTGGAACGGCGACTTCGCTTGGTCGCGACGATCTGGGCCATCTTAGCGCTCCTTTGGCTACCGGTTGACATCCTCATTCTGCCAGGGAGGCTGGCGATCATTTTCACTTTCGCCAGATTCACTCTCGCGGCCGCTTATCTTTTTATCGGCATCGGTTGGCCGAGCTCCAAATATAAGACACCTGAAGAGCAGTTATCTCTCACCCGGGTTTTTGTTCTCTTCTGCCTTCAGCTAAGTTTTATCGGATTCGCAGGATCGATGATCAAAGCGGAGTTGATCGCGTTAGTGACAACGGGGTTTGTCCAGGGCAAGTGGACCATCGCTGCATTGGCAAGCGCATATATCGATCAACCGCTTTTGCTCGGTTCCATGATCGGATTGTTTCCTCTTTTCTTCGTGCAGTTACTGCCACTGGCTTTGCTGATCGTTGCCGGTGCGATCACATTGGCCTGGATGTTACCTATGGGCGGCGTTTTCAGCGAGCAGCTCGGTTTGCTGTGGATGACGGCTGTCACCTCAACCGTAGGCGGACTTTCGGCACTCGTTCAAAACAATCTCCTTATGGAAGTCTCGAGCACCGCGTATCGCGATCATTTGACCGGCGCATTAACCCGCCACGTTGGTGATGAACTTGGCGCAACGGAAATCGAGCGCTGCCGTAGACATCGATTTTTCTGCAGCGTGGGCTTCATTGATCTTGATCATTTCAAAGAGGTTAATGACCGGTGGGGGCATGCCGTGGGCGACAAGCAGTTGTGCCTGCTAACCGAGGCGCTGCTGCATGGTCTGCGGCAAAGCGATAGTATCATTCGATGGGGCGGTGAGGAGTTTGTCGTGCTCCTTCCGATGACGAGCAAGGCGGTAGCGGTGCAATTAATGGAGCGCCTGCGACAACAAGGCTTGGGCCATCGGCCGGATGGAGAGCTTCAAACCGTCTCAGTGGGGGTCGTTGAATTCACTACGGATGGCGAGCCGGATTGGCCTGCCTTGGTGGCTTTGGCAGATAAGCGAATGTATCGAGCTAAGGAAGAAGGACGGGACCGGATCGTCTCCGACGATAGCTAGAGAAATAACCTTTTCAATGGGTTAAGATGATTACGTTGCAGGCGGCCGGCGATCAGGCGAGCTAAGAAAGCCGCCGCTGGCTACGGCCGAATTTTCCCCACTATGATATGGAATAGCCTTGCAATAGGATTCCAAGCCGAAACTCAAAACGATTATGTGCCGGTAACCATGGGCCGAGAACATCTCGAATCCTCCGTAACAGTCGATGGCATTGATGGCTTGCTGACATCCTTGGAAGCGGCAAATGTCGGTACATGGAAGCTCTCAGGCAAAGATCGGATATTTGCTGTATCCGGCCGGGCGCGGCAGTTGCTCAGAACGTCACGGGATAATCTCACTATCGAAGAGTTCATCTCGACTGTGCATCCTGAGGACCGCGGCAAGGTCGAGCAGGCTTTATCCGGCATTTTTGACATCGGACATTGTGACATCGACTTCCGCACGGATCCAAATAGCGGCAGCAACACATGGGTCAGGCTTCGCGGGGAGGCATTTCCTGTGGCAGCTGAAGCGAGGGGCATTCTAATCGATATCCGCAATAGAAAAGAGCATGAGGCGTCCGTGGGGCGCCTCGCGGCGATCGTCACCTCGTCGGATGATGCGATAATCGGAAAAACGCTCGATGGCATTGTCACCGATTGGAACCGCGGTGCGGAAAAGATATATGGCTACAAGGCAGAAGAAATCGTTGGCAGGTCAATAGACCTGATTGTACCTGACGATCGTAAAGGAGAAGAGGAACATATCCTCGACCTTGTGAGGCGCGGGCAGCGCATTGACCATTTCGAAACAAAGCGTCTTCGCAAGGATGGACAAATTATCGATGTGTCGGTGACAATTTCTCCGGTATGGGACGCTACAGGCCGGCTTGTTGGCGCATCCAAGGTCGCGCGAGACATCAGTGGTGCAAAATTTGCGCAAGCTGCGCTTATTGAACGGGAAGCGCATTTGCAATCGGTTCTCGATACTGTTCCGGACGCCATGATCGTCATTGATACAGGTGGGATCATGCAATCCTTCAGTGCGACGGCCGAGCGGCTTTTTGGCTATACCGCGCAAGAGGCGATCGGCCAGAACGTTAAGATATTGATGCCGGCACCATATCGCGAGCAACATGACGGCTACCTAAATCACTATATGAAAACCGGAGAGCGCCGCATTATCGGCATAGGCCGAATCGTGGTTGGTCAGCGAAAGGATGGATCGACTTTTCCCATGGAGCTATCGGTTGGCGAAATGAAAGTGGGCGCCCGGCGCTTCTTCACTGGTTTCGCGCGTGATTTGACGGAGCGCCAAGAGACGCAGCAACGTCTGCAGGAACTCCAAGCTGAGTTGATCCATATGTCCAGGTTCACGGCCCTGGGCGAAATGGCTTCCACCCTTGCTCATGAATTGAATCAGCCTTTGACGGCGGCTGCCAGCTATCTTAACGGTGTCCGCAAGCTTTTGGATACGGGGCAAAGCACCGATCGGCCCATGATACGTGACGCGGTCGACCGGGCCGCGCAACAAGCATTGCGGGCAGGGCAGACCATTCGCCGATTGCGTGAGTTTGTTGCCCGTGGGGAATCGGAGCCGAAAATCGAAGAATTAACTAAGCTGGTCGAGGATGCCAGCGCGCTCGCTCTGGTCGGAGCAAAGGAAACTGGGGCGAGGGTATCTTTCCATTTTGACGAAAGCGTCCGATATGTGCTTGCGGACAAAATTCAGATCCAGCAAGTCTTGCTCAACCTTATTCGTAACGCTCTTGAAGCAATGCAGGATGGCAACCGGCGTGAACTCTCGATTTCAACCCGCCGTATCGATGAAGAAATGGTGGCAATCAACGTATCGGATACAGGCAGTGGGATATCACCTGAAATTCGCGATCAGCTATTCAGGCCTTTCGTGACCACCAAGAGGCATGGCATGGGCGTGGGCCTGTCAATCTCACGAACAATCGTCGAATCGCACGGCGGCCGCTTGTGGGTCGACCCCAACCCGTCGGGAGGCAGTATATTCACTCTCACATTGAAGACGATCAAAACGGAGGAGTTGGATGATGGCCGGTAATGCCGTGGTCCATGTCATCGATGATGATGAAAGCGTCCGGCAAGCTCTTTCTTTTCTCCTGACCGCTTCCGGGATGGCGGTGCGGACCTATGAGACGGGTACGGCGTTCCTGGAAACCGTAGCGACCATTCAAGGCGGCTGCATCCTAAGCGACGTGCGCATGCCCGGTATCGACGGCATTAGCCTGCAGCGCCGGTTGAGAGAGTTGAATGTGAAGCTCCCACTCATCATCATGACCGGGCACGGGGATGTATCCCTGGCCGTGGAAGCGATGAAAGTGGGCGCGGTGGACTTCATCGAAAAGCCTTTCGATGATGAGGCCCTGCTGAACTCGATCCGAAGCGCGCTCGACCGATTCAGCGAAACTGGCCGGCGGGAATCCGAGATCGCGGAAATCGAAGCCAAGTTAGCTACGCTTTCAACGCGGGAGAAGCAGGTTCTTGACGGTGTGGTAGCCGGCCAGGCAAACAAAATGATTGCCTATAACCTCGATATCAGCCCGCGCACTGTCGAAATCCATCGGGCTAATGTCATGACAAAAATGGGTGCGAATAGCCTGTCCGATCTTATTCGCATGTCCCTATTGATCGAAATTCTTCCCGGAAAATAATTCATTTAACTCAACCCAAAACTTGAGCGACATCAAAGCATATATAGAGCAAATATAGATAATTTATGACTGTCCCGCTGTGATGTGGGGTTGTTTTGCGGAAGGCAGTCATCGGATGTCAGCCAGAGAGGACCTGGTTCTGATTGTGGATAGCGATCTCGCCGTGCGCGAGTCGTTGAAGTTTCTCGTTGAACTGGAAGGCATGCGTGCCGAGATCTGTGGTACTGCGAGGCAATTCTTAGATCATCCCGATTTGGACAAGGCGCGGTGCGCCATCATCGACAGTAAATTACCTGATATGGCAGTCGCTGAAATTCTTGATCGCTTGCGGACACAACAAAACGGATTGAATGCGATCCTGATCGCGGACCAAATGAGCCGTTCCGCTCTTCTGCGTATGAAAGCTGCAGGTGCACGCTATATCGTCGAGAAACCGGTCTTGGACGATGCGTTACTTGAATGTTTAAGGAAAGTACGGTCCGCGGAGCCGTTGCCGGTCCCGCAAGCAAACGAGATGTCGAACCGGTGATGCGTCACGGCCTCTGAGGACCGCTTCCGCAGAGGTTTCCCAGGAGTTGTTCAACGGCGCTTTGCTGTCACTGATATGCGAAGCTAAAAAACACCTATTCCAATGCTCCTAGGCGTAGAGTTCCTTTAGGGCATGAACGTCCCGGACCTGGATCTGGCGAGGTGTCGGCACGCCGATCAGGTTCTTCTTGTCAAGCTGGGTCAACGTGCGGGAAACCGTCTCGATGGTGAGCCCCAAATAATCTGCAATGTCGTTTCGGGTCATTGCAAGCGTTACCATTCCCTGTTGCTTTGAACGCTTCGACCATTCGACCAGGAACGCTGCGACCTTTTCGAGCGCGCTGCGGCGGCTGAGAAGCATTGCATGTTCTTGCGCTTTGACGAGGCGGTTCATAGCATAACAAAACAATTGCTGATGGACGGCGACACCGTCGCTGCTATCTGCGATCTTGATCTGTTGATAGCTGCGAACGACGCAATCAGTCACTGCTTCAGCGGAAAAGCCGCGACTTTCTTCGATATCAAGGCCAAAGATATCGCCTGCGGAATAAAAAGCCTCGATCTGGCGGCGTCCGTCGGCGAGGAAGCGACAGGTGCGGATGATGCCGGACATCACACGGTAGAATACCTTTGTGGTGTCGCCCTCGGCATAAATCTCCGCATTGGCTTTGAAACTCAAGAGGGGAGCTTTTTCATGCTCCTCGTCGTTCGCGGGACGATCCGGCGCGGCGGCCATGGCCATGCTCGACAAAACCGCCGCTGCGGTCATAGCGGCATGATCCATAACGACGGGATTTTGAGCGAGCATGGGGACCTCCTGTTGCTTTGTATTAACCGGAGGATACCAGCCGCATAGCGGTCATTGAATCCGCACAAACCCTAAGGAATTTCCCCTAAGTAGTTCTACGTAGTGGTGGAGCGGGAGTGAGGAAACGGCTGCATTCTTTGGATAATTCGCGTCTGACAGGGGCATTATAGCCAGGTGCCGGGTTGCACCTGAAACGGGTGATTTTGATCTGTCTCAAGGCAGCCGAAGCGCAGCATAACAATCCTGCCTACGTTCTAGCGAGAACGTGCGATTGCCAGGCGGGAGGATTTTCCGGTGAACCAACTAAAACCTATTTCTGAAAGCGCTCCTAGTAAGGTTACAGCTCCACCACAAACGAAAAAGCGACAGCTTGGAGTATTGCTGCTGAGTGGTGTCGTCATCGGATCAATGATCGGGGGTGGTGCGTTCAACTTGCCGCAGAACATGGCAGCTGGCGCTGGCCTCGCCGCTGTTGCCATAGCCTGGATCGTTACACTGTTCGGCATGTTCTTTCTGTCGAATACTTTTCGCATACTGGCCGACAAACGGCCGGATTTGACTGCGGGGATTTACACCTATGCCCGCGAGGGATTCGGTAGATTTGCCGGATTTATGATGGCTTGGGGCTACTGGCTCAGTGCAGCCTTTGGAAACGTCGCCTTTGCCGTCCTCATCATGCAGATTCTCAGCTATTTCTTTCCGGTCTTCGGCAAGGGCGACAATATCCCATCACTTATTGGTGGCTCGGTACTGATTTGGTTGATGTGCTTCATTGTCATGGCCGGTGTGCGCCGGGCCGCATCGCTCAACGTACTTGCCTCGGCCCTGAACATTTCGGCGATCGGCGGCGCGCTGGTTGCGATGGCCATTTTTGCCAAGGCCGGTCACTTCAGCATCGACGTGTGGGGGCAGCAGGCTCAGCTCGGAAGCGTATTGACCCAGGTAAAAAGCACAATGCTGGTTACGCTCTGGGTCTTTATCGGCATCGAAGGAGCCGTCGTGGTGTCGGATCGCGCCAGGGATCAGCGCGATGTCGGCAAGGCGACCTTCCTTGGCCTGGCGGTCTGTACGGTCCTCTATGCCCTCCTGTCGATTCTTCCGTTTGGCCTAATGACGCAGCCTGAACTGGCGGGACTCGCAAATCCGTCGTCGGCTTACTTGCTCCAGTCCGCTGTCGGACCATGGGGCGCCATCTTCATCAATATCTCGCTACTCATCGCAGTCCTGAGCTGCTGGCTTGCCTGGACCATCTTGGTTGCGGAGCTGCCGATGATCGGCGCCAAAGATGGTGTATTTCCGCGCTTCCTCTCCAAAGAGAACAGACACCACGCTGCCGCGCCGTCGCTCTGGATTTCGAGCGCCGTCATGCAGGTCATGATGTTTGTCGTCCTCTTCGCGCATGACGCCTGGATCTGGCTGATCAGCATCACGGGGGTAATGGTCCTCCCGCCCTATCTCGCGAGTGCCGCCTATCTTTGGAAGTTCTCGGCACAGAAATCCTACTGCCCTTCGGCTGGCGAAACGCGGGGGCAAGCTCTGATCACCGGCATAATGGGCGCCGCATATGCTGCTTGGCTGCTTTACGCTGCCGGACCGAAATATTTGCTGATGTCGACCGTCATGTTCGTCGTTGGCGTCCCCATGTACTGGTGGGCGCAGCGTGAGAAGGATGAGAACGGGCAGGTATTCACGCATGGTGAATTGATTACGGTGGTCCTTCTCGGCATAGCAGCGGCTACAGCGATCGCTCTGTTTGCGACCGGCGTCGTCAGCTTTGTATGACGTTCCGGAAATTCATAGGAAAAAATCATGCGATACGAACGTATGTTCCGCTTCCTCCTGGTTGCTAGACCCGACAAGCTGGGAAACGCCGCAAACAAGCATTTGACCCGTGTCATGGAGGCGGTCCAGGACTCAGGGGTGGAAATCAAGGAAGCCGCCAGTGTCGAGGATGCCGAACTCGCCATCAACGGCGACTCCGCTATCGGTTGCATCTTGGCAGAATGGGCAGAGGCCGAGGAAATCGGGGACCTCGCTGGATTCCTCGCCGATCTCCGCGAACGCGGCCTGGATGTTCCTGTATTCTTGCTGGCGCATCGCCACCACATCCAGGATATCGATAACGCGCTTGCGGACAAGATCACGGGTTACGTGTTCGAAGCCGAGGATACACCGGAATTCGTTGCGAAGAATCTGGTTGATCATCTCCGGCAGTATGCCGCCAGTCTGAGAACTCCTTTCTTTGGCGCAATGGTCGACTACGCAGACCAAGGCAATCAGCTTTGGACATGTCCAGGACATAATGGCGGTGTGTTCTACCGGAAAAGCCCGATCGGACAGGTCTTTGTCGAGCATCTTGGCGAGGCCATTTTTCGCAACGACCTTGACAACTCGGTTGTCGAGATGGGCGATCTGCTGATCCCGGAAGGCCCCGCTCGCCAGGCAGAAACCGAAGCAGCAAAAATCTTCGGCGCGGAACGAACTTACTTCGTTCTGAATGGGACATCGACTTCCAATAAGATCGCTTTATCCGCCATTGTTGCGCCGGGCGATCTTGTGCTATTCGACCGCAATAATCACAAAGCGGCGGTGCATGGAGCTCTCCTGCTCGGTGGAGGAATTCCCGTCTATCTCGAAACGACGCGGAATCCTCAGGGCCTGATCGGTCCGATAGTCTGGGAGGCGCTCGACGAGACAGCGATCCGCGAGAAGATTCGACATCATCCTTTGGTCAAGGACCCGGAATTGTGGCGTAAAGAACGGCCCTTCCGCGCAATCGTCATCGAACAGTGCACCTATGACGGCACGATCTACAATATCGATCTCATCATCAGCAAGCTGGGATCGCTTTGCGACTATATTTTATTCGATGAGGCCTGGGCCGGCTTCATGAAGTTCCATCCACTCTATAAAAACCACTTTGCGATGGGCTTTGAACCGCGAGAGGGCGATCCGGGAATTATCGCCACGCAGTCCACCCATAAGCAGCTCGCCGGCTTTTCCCAAGCCTCGCAGATCCATGTCAAGGACCGACATATGCGAGACAGGCGGCGCGTTGAAGAGCGACGATTCAATGAGCTGTACATGCTGCACGCTTCGACGTCGCCGTTCTATCCGCTTTTCGCGTCGCTCGATGTTGGCGCGCAAATGATGAAAGGGCCGCGTGGCCAAGCCTTGTGGGATGAGACCATCCGAATGGGTATCGATATCCGCAAGAAGCTACGGCTGTTGAAGCGGGAATTTGAAGCGCTCGACGATCCTTCCGCCGCCTGGTTCTTCGACCCGTTCGTTCCCCACCATGTTTTCGAACCTGGGCAGGGTGATATTCCTTGGGAAGATATCGACACGGATCACCTGGCTCGATATGCGCGGTACTGGGCACTGGGATCTGAGAACGGCTGGCATGGATTTCGCGGTTTGCCCGCAGGTTATGCCATAACCGACCCCAATAAACTGACCTTGCTTACACCCGGCTTCGATCGAAAAACCGGTGAATACGCGGCGCGGGGCATTCCGGCACCGGTACTTGCAGAGTATCTCCGGGAGCAAAGGATCGTTCCGGAAAAGAACGATCTCAACAGCATTCTCTTTCTCCTAACGCCCGGGCTCGAAGCCAGTAAGGCCGCGACGCTGATCTCTGCATTGGTCCGCTTCCACAGACTCTATTGCGAGAATGAGCCTTTGGCTAAAGCGATCCCTGAGTTCCTGCAGCGGAATCCGGGCCGATATGATGGAATGGGATTGAGAGACATTTGCGACATGCTGCACAGTTTCTATCGGGAGCACAACGCCAGCGGCCTTCAAAGCGCACAGTTTCAGCAAGACCATCTTCCGGACATTGTCGTCTCGCCTCGGGAAGCCTGGGAACAGCTGCTGCGCAACGAAGTCGAATACCTGCCCATCGATTCGGTCGAAGGGCGCGTTGCCGCGACTCTGGCTTTGGTCTACCCGCCCGGCATTGGCGTGGTCGGTCCCGGTGAGCGCTATGGCGGTCGTGCGAAGCCAATGCTCGATTACTTAAAGATGTTCGAAGAGGCGAGTAACCGCTTTCCGGGCTTTGAGAACGAGATCCAGGGCGTTTATCGAGAAAAAGCAGCTGATGGAAGAATTCGGCTCTTCACTTATGTGTTGCAGGGGACATGATGTCGCGCTTACGAGTTGATTCAGAAGTAGGAAAGCTCCGCGCGGTTCTCGTGCACCGGCCTGATCGAAGCTTGCAGAGGCTCACTCCCGCCGATTGCCGGCAACTTCTGTTTGACGATGTGATCTGGGTTCGCAAAGCTCGCGAAGAGCATGATGTCTTCTGTGATTTCATGCGGGAGCGGGGTGTCGAAGTCCTGTTGATGCACGAACTCTTGCATGATTGCATGGAGATGGAAGCTGCACGGTCCTGGCTTCTGAAAGAGAGACTGGGGGAGCAGGAATTCGGCGCCTCTCTCGCCGGAGAACTTTTCGGCTGGCTGCGCGAGCAGTCGTCCGCAAAGATTGTGGACGTCCTTCTCGGTGGTGTTACTCGTTCTGAGCTGCCATTCAAATCACCGGATCTCAGCATTGCGGTCATGGAAAAGGGCGATTTCGTCTTGCCGCCGTTGCCAAATCATATTTTTACGCGAGACAGCTCGGCTTGGCTCTACGGTGGGGTCAGCATGAACCAGATGTATTGGCCGGCAAGACGTAAAGAGACCTTGAATCTGGATTGCATTTATCGATTCCACCCGAGATTCACCGCTGAAAAGTTCGAGACCTGGTATGGCAGGGAAGGCGATGGTTTTTCAATCGAGGGCGGCGACATCATGCCGATCGGGAATCGCAGCGTCTTGATCGGCATGGGGGAGCGGACCTCGCCACAGGCGATCGGCGCAATTGCACGAAGGCTTTTCGAAAAGGAAGCCTGCGACCTGGTTGTTGCATGTCAGATGCCTAAGGAACGGTCCGCGATGCATCTCGATACCGTTTTCACCCTCGTGGACCGCGACAAGGCTACGCACTACCCGGAAGTAACGAGCGGGATACGCGCATATTGCATCCGGCCGGAAGGCGATGGAGAGATATCGATCTCACCTCCAGGTGATTTCCTTGAGACGGTAACCTTTGCGATCGGGGAACGCCGGATCAGGTTAATTCCGACAGGTGGCGACAGTTACGAAGCGGAACGAGAGCAGTGGGATGACGGGAACAATGTCCTCGCCTTGGAGCCCGGGGTTGTTCTCGCCTATGACCGCAATGTTTATACCAACACGCTGCTCCGAAAAGCTGGGGTCGAGGTCATCACCTTTCCAGGTGCGGAGCTAGGCCGGGGACGCGGTGGAAGCCATTGCATGTCGTGCCCCATCTCACGCGACTCTTTGTGAAAGGAAATAAAGATGTTTAGGTTGCGCGGCCGTAATTTCCTTAGCATCGAAGATTTCAACGCGAACGAGATCGCACATCTACTGAGGTTGGCTGCGGAATTAAAGTCGGCGAAGGATTCCGGAACAGAGCAGCAAAAATTAAGAGGAAAAAGTTTTGCGCTTCTGTTCGAGAAGGATTCCACCCGTACCCGCAGCGGCTTCGAGGTTGCCGCATTCGATCAGGGAGCGAATGTCACTTACATCGGTCCATCAGGTTCTCACCTAGGGCACAAGGAGTCGCCCAAAGATACTGCCCGCGTGCTAGGGCGGATGTATGATGGGATCGAGTACCGGGGCTTCGACCAGCGCATCATCGAAATCTTCGCCCAACACGCCGGAGTTCCGGTATGGAACGGGCTGACCGACCAGTCGCATCCAACACAGGTTTTGGCCGATCTTCTGACAATGCAAGAGCATTGCCCGAAGCCATTCAATGCCATGCGTCTTTGCTTCCTCGGCGATGTCGAGGACAATGTCGCAACTTCTCTCGCGATCGGCGCGGTAAAGCTCGGCGTTGATATGCGCATTGCTGGCCCGAAAAGCCGCTGGCCGAACGCGGAATTCTGCTCGTACATTGGCAACCTCGCCAAAAGCGCCGGTGGAGAGTTTTCCATTACCGACGACATCGGGGCAGGGGTGAAGGATTGCGACTTTCTTTACACCGATGTGTGGCTCTCAATGGGCGAGCCCGAGGAACGATGGGCGGAGCGCATTCACGACTTGATGCCCTACCAGGTGACAAGTGGCGTTATGGCTGCTTCGGGAAATCCTGCGGTCAAATTCATGCATTGTCTTCCTGCCTTCCATAACACGGACACGGAAGTCGGACAGGAAATCTTCCGGAAATTCGGGATCGATGCCATGGAAGTAACGGATCAGGTATTCGAATCGACCGCTTCCATTGTCTTTGATCAGGCAGAAAACCGTCTCCACACCATAAAAGCGATCATGGTCGCCACCGCAGGGTGATTTGATGCGTTTGCTATTAGCCCTTGGCGGGAACGCGCTGTTGCGGCGAGGTGAGCCTCTCTCTGCAGAAACGCAAAGACGGAATATTAGAAAAGCGGTCCAGGCGCTGGCGCCGCTCGCGGGCGAACATCAACTTATCATCACTCATGGAAACGGACCGCAGGTCGGCCTGCTCGCACTCCAGTCCGCATCTTGCCAGAATGCGATGCCGCTAGATGTCCTGGGAGCGGAAAGCGAAGGCATGATCGGATACATGATCACGCAGGAACTGATGACAGCTTTACCAGGTCGTGCAGTAGCCACATTGCTGACGCAAACCCTGGTGGATCCGGATGATCCAGCTTTCACAAAGCCCACGAAACCGATAGGTTCCGTTTATGACGAAGAGGCCGCGCGCCGGCTGGCCAAGGAACGTGGGTGGTCTGTCGGTCCAGACGGTCCGTCATATCGCCGGATCGTGCCTTCACCGATGCCGCTCGCAGTCCTCGAGGAAAAAGTCATCCGCCTGTTACTGCAGCAGGATGTGATAGTCGTATGTGCCGGCGGTGGCGGAATCCCAGTGATTCGCGAGAAAGGTGGCGCTTTCCGCGGGGTCGAGGCGGTGGTCGATAAAGATCGAACCAGCGCAGTGCTCGCGGATGCTCTTGGGATGGATGCACTGCTCATATTGACGGATGTCGACGCCGTCTATTCGGGTTGGGGCACGGATCACGCACAGCGTATTCCGGCGATCCGGGCGCAAGACACGACCGTCGAGTTTCCGGCTGGCTCGATGGGCCCAAAGGTCGAGGCCGCGAAAGCCTTCGCTAAATCAGTGGGGCGTTTCGCTGCGATCGGCAACCTCAATGATGTTGCAGGGATGCTCAACGGCACAGCCGGAACACGAGTTACTCTCTAGGCGATGCCTAATGCTATCCGAAACAAGTGCGGCGAGAAATCTGGACCTAGACCGTTGCGGTCATTGCAGCTTCCGTATGGGCTACGGCATGATGGGACAAGCATGGGACCCGGTGGGATGGGTCCTGGTATGATGTCCTGGGATGACGAGGCAAAGCTGGGCTCCGACCATGATGGGCGGTCTGATGTCCGTTCGTATCGATCATGCCAGCATCAAAACGATGCGCGGAGCTTGGCTACCCTGACTAACGCTCGAGTTATTGAAGCGAGGCAGGTAGGATACATAACTGGGAAGCTTTCTGCTTAAAGATGGCGCTGGGACACCGTTGGAGCCGAGGGCGTTGGAGCGAACAAGAGAAGCTAACAACTATCTGCTCATGCCCCGTTCTCGAGATCGAGGTTCCTTATTAATTAAAGCTCACGTCAAAATGCTTCATCTGTTCCGCCAATTTCGGGTATTTGGCCAGTACATCGTCGCTGATAAGCGGATCGCTGTTCCACAAGGAAATTTCCATTTCGATCGATTTCCAGTCTTCTGCGGTTAACTCCCTTGATGCAAGCGGAAAGTAAAATTCATCCTCCTTCCGCATGTGGTGAAGGTTCTTATCTATGCATTTTGCTATCTGAGCTTCAAGCCAGCCGGGTGGTAATTCAAACTTCATCCTGATGTTATATAAAGCGGCTGCAAGCCGCCGGTTATGTTCGGCAAGCTCTTTGTGTTCTAGCATAATGCCACGAATGAAAAGCGTGCAGTCTGGGCAGCGCGATATCAATTGCTTGAAAATGATATCTTCCTTCGGATGATGCCACATATCCGGATAGTGAATCAGATATCGGCTATCTCTGTCAGCAAATCTTCGGATATCTGGCGTTTCAGCTGATAGCGTTCCAACTGCCGACCGAGAACGTCGATCACATGCCGCATGTTCACGTGATCTCGCTTCAAGCCCACGATGAGATCCGGTTCAGGATTTTTCATGGTTAGCTCCGCAAAGGCAGGCATCTCGCTTTATCAAGGAGACGAAGTTCTGATGCGACGGTAATGACTCCTCGTTGGTGTCATCAGTGCGCCAGCAGCAGTGGAAATTTTCCGTATTCGATCATATGCCGTGTCAGGCCACCAAAGACCTGCTGGCGGATGCGGCTATGGCTATATGCTCCCATGGCGATGAGGGTCGCATCGCTGATCAGCGCGGCTTCGATCAGTGACTCTCCAACTGGTTTAGCGCTCCTTACGTTACAAGGTTCGGCCGATATGCCGTGGCACCTGAAGTATTCAATTAACCTATGCAGGTTGCCGGCGTCGCAATCCTTCTCCGGATAGCAGAAGATTGAAACGCGCTCAGCTTTGGCGAAAATAGGGAGGGTTAGCGCGAGCAGTCTGCTCACTTCTATACTTCCGTCCCAGGCCAGCAAAATGTGTTTTGTCAAATCGGCAGGCGGGGCTTTTGGGAGCGCAAGCACAGGCCGGCCGGTCTGCGACACGGATACCTCAAGAATCGGCTCGAAAGAGCGCTGTTCATCAGTCGGCAGAAGACAAATGATGAGATCGCTTAAGCGGCCGATATGTTTGAGGTTCCTGATGGGGTCGCCGGTGCACTCGGCGAGAGATACCTGGCACGGTGCGGTTCCGGTATGATGATGGACGTATTCGTAGTGGTGCTGGGAACTCCAGTCTTTTAGCCGCACAGTGATGTTTCGGCGAACCACCTGGGCTCGCTCTTCCAAAGCCTCGACCATCAAGCCGGTGGTCACCACTTCGGATCCATAAATAGTCTCTTCGATGGGCTCAGGTCTGAAGTAAGCAACCTGGAGGCAGGCAGGTCGAGAGTCAGTGAAGTTTGCCGCCGCATCCAACAACCGATATTCCAACGGATCATCGAATAGTGGAATCAGGATGCGCCCGATCATGGTCGTCTCCGTGCCAATGGCTCGTCTATGAACCGAATTTGGGAAGCTTACGGTCGGCACAGGATGGGGGCTTTGATTTCCATCAAAGAGGCTGGCCAAAGTTCGACAGAAAACAAGCGAACAACGTGCTTTGGACGCTCACCGAGAGAAGCCGGCGAAAAGACGTCTATTCTTGTGTTCCATAGGGTCGTGAGGAAGGAAAGCCCATGCGTGCAATATCGGCGACCGCATTGGCGTCCATGGCTCGGCATGCCTGTGGAAACTGCCAGTTTCACGCTGGCAACGACCAATTTTCCCAAACAGGGCATACACAGTAGAGTTATCGAGATGCGCGAGCTGCAGCTCGACGACATCGCCATCCCATGCCTTGACGTCCTTGATCTCTTCGTGGTGGGACAGGGTCGAGAAGGTGGTCCGGAATCCGTGGGCGCAATGATCAGTCTTGGTGTCAATGCCAAGCAGCCGCAACCGCCAGGGAGAAGTGCTGCCGATGCTTCCGCTGGGTGTCCTTGAGCTTCCGAACCTTGAAGTCTCGAAGGCGATCGTCCGCCGATGGATGAAGGCGAGCCGGTCGTATAGCGCGGTCGGCGACAATCCCGTCTTCCGCAGGATGGCATTGAGCGAGGCTTGGTCTTCCCATGCTGGTAATAAGTGAGCGTCAGCCAGCCACCGCGGACACAACAGATATATTAGGAAAGATAAATTAGGAGTGCAGACTGTGCATTGATTCTCCAGCATAGGTGGCATTGCCTCCAAAAGAGGCATAACTCGCCAGGTTCGACTCTCAACCGGGCCGTGCGCCCAGGCCGACGGCTGCAAGAATTTTCTCCAGGGACTACTGCCCAAGGGGCTTTGATCCTTTCAGGCTATGATCGCTTTCGTATGCGCCGGGGGTTTTAAAACGCGACGGCCAGAATCGAGAAAATTTCGCCTCCGATGTAACTTTTCGGCCTCGCCGCGCGAAACATATTAGGGAAAATTGCAATCGGCCGTCTCCTGAGCCGATTTTGACGACAACAAAGCAATCGGACCTTCGTTTGGAGGCCGGAGGCATCACGCATGGGTTTCAGGGTAGGTGTGAATGATCGATTTGCCGACGACCGCCATGAAACCGGGCACTTTGACAGCGAGTGTGTTGAGCGGGGGTGAGCCAGTTACCCGTGCCTTGACGCCAGCCATTCACGTGGCGACGACCTATATACGGGACACAGATAATGGCTACAGCTCGGGCAATGTGTATGGCCGGGCTGACAATACGTCAGTACGCCAGGTAGAATCGCTCATTTCTGAGTTGGAGGGGGCGGCAGAATCCCTGGTTTTTGGCTCAGGCACGGCCGCGGCGACAGCGCTTTTCCTCTCGCTGGAGCCAACCCATATCGTCGCTCCGCAGCTGATGTATTGGGGATTGCAAAGCTGGCTTCGACAGTCATCCCGATTGGGCCACCAGATTACGTTTGTTGACATGTCGGATTTGGAGGCGGTGAAGGCAGCGATCAGGCCTGGGAAAACCGGCCTCGTCTGGATCGAAACGCCCAGCAATCCTCTTTGGACTATCACTGATATCGCCGCTGTTGCACAATTTGCGCATGCTGCAGGCGCGCTTGTGGCGGCAGACTCGACTGTTGCGACACCGATTCTGACGCAACCGCTGACTTACGGTGCCGATGTCGTCCTGCACTCGGCAACTAAATACCTGAACGGCCATTCGGATGTCAGTGCGGGGGTGCTGGCGATCGCGAGGCCAAATGAACTTTGGTCACGCCTCCGGAAGATGCGCGAGCAGAACGGTTCGGTGCTGGGCCCGTTCGAGGCATGGTTGCTGGCGCGTGGCCTGCGGACCCTCGATATTCGAGTCAAGGCGCAGAGCAGAAGCGCCGACATCCTGGCGCGGCGACTGGCAAAGCATTCGGCAATCTCAGTCGTGCTCTATCCCGGTCTTGTCGATAGTCCCGGCCACCGGGTTGCCGCCAGCCAAATGATGGGCGGATTCGGTGGTATGCTGTCGATCCGCCTGAAGGGCGGGGCCCGAGTCGCTATCTCTACAGCGGCCAATGTCAGCATTTGGCGCCGGGCTACGTCGTTCGGCGGCATCGAAAGTCTGATCGAGCATCGTTCTTCCATGGAAGGCGAAGGCTCGCTCTGTCCGGCCGATCTTCTGCGCCTATCTGTTGGACTGGAGGACCCAGATGATCTCTTCAATGATCTCGACAGAGCGATTGCGCGGTCTGCGTGAACCTCAGCTCTGAGCGGAGAAATGCTATGATTCCAACAGTTGGCGTCGCGATCATGTGCAAGACGCCGCGGCCCGGTCACTCGAAGACGCGGCTTTCCCCGCCGCTCAGGGCAGAAGAATGTGCTGAGATTTCCGGTTGTTTCATTCGCGACCTCTCGAGCACGATTTCGCATCTTGCCCTTGAAGGCAGATCCAGAGGGTATGCTGTTTATACGCCGGTCGGCTCAGAGCGCCAACTGGCGCATTTTCTGCCTTCGAGCTTTGGCATGTTACCGCAATGCGAAGGTGACTTTGGCGCGCGGCTCTATAAAGGCATTGTCGATCTCTTGGCACTCGGCCATGCGGGGGCGATCCTCGTTAATTCCGACAGCCCAACCCTGCCGCGCGCAATTCTGCGCCAGGCGGTTGAAGCAGTATTGAAAGGCGATCGAGTTGTGCTTAGTCCGGCACTCGACGGTGGCTATACATTGATCGGCCTTTCGCGACCACACCGCCATCTATTCGATGGGATCCCCTGGAGCACCGAAGCAGTTTACCGCCTCACCTTGAAGCGAGCGGAGGAGATCAATCTGCCGGTATCGGTGATCGAGGGCTGGTACGACGTTGACGACGCAGCTTCGTTTGCAATCCTTGAAGCGGAAATTCGAGGCGAGCGCCCGGAATTCGCGCGCGATCAAGCCCTTGAGCCGGCCCCAGCCACCCGGCATTTCCTCGAAAAGCGCCGCACCGTGTTGCATGTGGCATAGCCTGGGGGATCTCCGGTGGTGACGGTTGTTATTCCTTGCCTTAACGAAGAGGCTACCATTGGTGCCGTCGTGCAGGATGTGCTGGCCATGCCGGTCGAAGAGGTAATCGTCGTCGACAACGGTTCCACAGACCGGACTGCGGAAGTCGCGGCGGCGGCAGGCGCGCGCGTTGTCAGTGAACCGGTACGTGGATATGGCCGCGCTTGTGCCACGGGTATTGCCGCCTTGCGGCCGGACACCGATATCGTCTGTTTCCTGGATGGAGACGGCAGTGATGTGCCTGCCTTTATTCCATCCATCATTGCGCCGCTCACCGAAAATCGGGCCGATTTTGTCATGGGTTCACGTATTCGAGGGAAACGGGAGCGCGGGAGCCTGACACCACAGCAGATTATTGCCGGTCGGCTTGCCGGAATATTGCTTCGAGTAACCTACGGTGTCCGGTTCACCGATATGTCGCCACTGAGAGCAATGCGGGTCGATCACTTGAGTACCCTAGGTATGCGAGAGATGACCTATGGCTGGAACTTGGAGATGCAGATGCGGGCGGCGGCTAGGGGGTTCCGGTGCCTTGAGATCCCGGTCGACCATCGCTGCCGCCGCGGCGGACAATCAAAGGTCTCGGGCGACTTGATGGCTGGCCTGCGGGCCGCCGCGAAAATCGCGTCGACGTTTTTCCGGCTGGCAAGAGACTTGCCGGTCGAGCGTCCAGACTTTCCCCGCGGGATATATTGATGGTCGAGACGAGGAGTTAACCCATGCGCGTGTTGTTGACAGGTGGTGCCGGCTTTATCGGCAATCACGTCCTCGCAAATCTGCTCGCAAATCAACACGATGTGCGCGTCTTAGATTCTCTGCGCTCTGATGTACACAAAGGTGACAGGTGGACGCCGCCCGAGCCGGTAGAGTTCCAGGCTGGCGATGTGCGAGATCCCGATGTGATCGATCAGGCACTGAAAGGGATTGACGCCGTCATTCACCTCGCTGCCAAAGTCGGCCTCGGGGTGGCGATCGGCGACATGCCGGACTATGCTTCCTCCAATGACCATGGCACTGCTGAATTGCTGGCCGGCATGGCGCGGGCCGGCGTCAAGCATCTCACCCTGGCAAGCTCTATGGTGGTTTATGGCGAAGGTCTCGGCCATTGTCCCGAACATGGCGCCGTGGCGCCGGGACCGCGGCAGGCTGCTGCCTTGCGAGCGGGCAATTTCGAGCCGCCTTGCCCGATCTGCGGATGCCCGCTCGCGCCTCTGCTCGTGACCGAGGATGCAAAGCTCGATCCCCGTAACGCCTATGCAACCAGCAAGCTGGCCCAGGAATTCTATGCCACGAACTGGGCAAGGGCGATCGGCGGCAGTGTTGCCATGATGCGCTACCACAATGTCTATGGACCCGGCATGCCCAAAGACACGCCTTATGCGGGTGTAGCAGCGATTTTCACGTCGATGCTGCTGGCCGGCAAGGCGCCACAGGTTTTTGAGGATGGTGGGCAGCGGCGCGATTTCATCCATGTCGCCGATGTTGCCGCAGCGACCGTGCTTGCTTGTGAAGCCCACAGAACCGACGTCGCTGCCTTCAATGTAGGATCTGGCACACCCCGCACGGTAGGCGAGATGGCGCAGGCGCTGTCACGAACACTCCAGGGACCTGCCCCTGTCGTCACCGGCCAATTCAGGCTGGGAGATGTCCGGCATATCACGGCTGATTCCAGCCGCCTGCGGAATGAGCTTGGCTGGCGGCCGCAAATTGAATTCGATGCAGGCATGCAGGAATTCGCTGCCGCTTCAAGAGACGCTTCCGCCATCCGGGCGGATTATCGTGCGGTGGGACAATGAGCCGCTTTGGTCTCATTGTCCTCATCCTGGCGAGCGTTTCTGCCAACGCCGCTGCACAGATTCTGCTCCGCTGGGCAGCACGGGATGGGCTGATGCCGGCGCAAGGTTGGTCGCCTAGCTCGTTCCTCGAATTCATATTTCGCCCGGGCATCATTGGTGGCCTTGCCTGCTATGGCCTCAGCCTCGTCATCTGGGTTACGGTATTGAGCCGCGCCGAGGTCTCCTTTGCCTATCCGTTTCTGGGGCTTGGCTTCGTCTTCGTCACCTTTGCTTCGGCATTCCTGCTGGGCGAGACGATCAGCGCACAGCGGCTGGCCGGCACCGCTCTCATCGTCCTTGGCGTCGCCGTCCTGGCGCGCGGCTGAGTTTCAATCCGCGGCTATTTCTGTGCTTGTGGAGCAACTGTCGCACCGGCGTCGGCTGCGACGTAGATACGCCATTTTCCTTCTTCGACTTGAGCCAGGCGAAAGAACTTGCTGGTGGCGAAAGGATCATGGTTCCACGCTCCGTCCTGCGGTGTGACCACCACCGCCCGGCATCCGTAGTCTCGATAGAGGCGGGTGACATCGTCGGCCGAGCCGGTGCCATCAAATACCCGAAGAAACAGCGACGATATGTCGAGCCGCTGCTGGGTGGGTAGTGAAGCAAAAGCTATTGCCAGCTCGTTGCTGGCAAAACAGGATCGGCGATCGGCGAGCAATGCCCAAGAGATGTTGACGGGCCAGGGTGTCACTTCCCGGAGATAGGCAGGATTGTTGGCGATGCGGGTCTTGGCATCCGTGTGGCTCCGGACTGCTGCCCAAAGTGCGGGTGACTCGGCAAACGCACGCGCCGAAGCGGTCACATGGCCGAAGAGGTTTCCGGTGATGTTCTGCCAGGTGTCAGGCAGCGCCCCCACGAAGGCGATGACTACGGCCACTACGGCAAAAGCGTGGCGGCTCACATTGAGCCGCCGGAGCCAGCGCGAAACGGTAATCGCAGATGCGATAGTGAGGACAAAGAGCCCGGGCAAGATGGCGCGCCATCCGAGGTCGTTGTTGTCGCCCGCGGTACTTAGGAGCAGCCAGCTGCAAAAGAGCGAACCGAAACCCAGAACTGTGAATGCCCAACCGGCCTGTTCCCGTCGCTCGTCTCCGTGGCCCAAACGCGCTATTCCCCATAATCCCACGAGCCCGGGAATGAAAACCAGCGGAAACTCGATTGGCAGGAGGACCAACCAATAGGCCGGGATGTCGAGAGTTTGGCGCCATGCCGGTGGGAACAGTACACCAAGCACTGGGGTTGCATGGATTGTAATGGGCAGGCTGCCTCTGGCTGCTCCTTCATGCAACTGGGCTGAAACCAGCGGGAATGACAGAAGGAGGGCGGTAACCGCTGCGGCAATGCAGGTGACAGCGAAAAGGGCGCGTTGCTTGGGACCGATTCTGCCCAGCAATAGTGCCGCTATGGCGATTCCACAAAGGCCCAGCGTGATGCCTCCGACCCATATCGAGCTCTCGAAGCCGGCGGCGAGGAGCAGCGCGACAACGAGTGTGCCAAAGATGGTCGGTCGTCCTGCGAGCTCTGTCAGCAGAAAGACCGTCACCAGGACACAGGCAGCCGCGGTGACGTGATGCGGGCTCCAGCTTGTCTGGAAGAGCCAGCCGGCGAGCCCACTCCCATGCTTCAGGAAGGCATGAAGTGGCTCGTCGCCGAAAATGCCGGTCAGGATCGGCCGCAGGGAACCCATGACGCTGAAAAGGAGAGCGAGAAAAGCCGGCAAGCGCTGCCCGGAGAAACGCAACGCAAACCCGGCCAAGGTCATCAGCGACGCAAAGCCCGAAAACCAGCTGAGGCCGATATCTGCCTCCCATCCACTGGCACCGCAAAGCCGCGCGAGTTCGGCCGCGCTGAAATGCCAGAGGTAATAGTAGGAAACATGGCCATCACCACCATCCGCGGCAAAGAAGGGATTGGCGGGTGGGACGCCGCTTCTCAGCATCTCGTCGATCAAGGCGATTTTTGCGTGATCGAAAATCGGCCCAGCGAGGATCACGCCGCCATCGATGAACTTTGGAACGATGGCTGCGGCGGGCAGACAGGCGACAATGGCGGCCATGGCGTAAAGGGTCAGGCCCGCTCGGGGCGCAGCCGCCCACGCATCCGACGCAAAGTCGGTTCGCTTGCGCGGGAGAATACAAGCGAGGCCAGCGACAATGGCTGCGGAGGCGAGAATTGTCCCGGTAGAAAAGCCAGTCAAAGAACTCAAGGCAAGGGAGACGGCACTTTGCGTCGCCCAACCCATGACAGGTGCTAATGGCAGGGCAAGGTCACGGCCAAATCCAAGCCGACGGTTGATGAGCCAGCCAAGTGGCATCCAGAGAAGGAGCGCGATGATGCCGCACAGAACTGAATTTGAAAGAGAGGCCATCAGCCGCGCGCCGCTCCGGTCATTTCCGCTAGGTCAGGAGGATATTCCATCCCCAGGAGCCTTTTCTTGCCGCTGAGGACCCCAGACCATTATATTCCGCTGAACCAGTTGAATCCCTGCTTTTCCCAAAAGGTTTCGACATGAGTATTGGTCACCTCGATTGCCCGGATCCATTTCGCGTTCTTGAAGCCGATCTTAACCGCCGTGCGGAGCCGAAGCGGAAACCCATAAGGGTCTGTGATCGGCTCGCCGGCATATTTCGTCGCTAGGATAGTCTGGGGGTGCAATGCCGACGGCATATCGATACATTCGGTGTAATTGTCGTTGCAATGGAAAACGACGTATTTGGCGCTGAGATCGGCGCCAATTTTAGTCAGAAACTGCTTCAGGTTGGGACCGGACCATTGGCCGATATACTCCCAGCCCTCGACGCAAATATGCTTGATGATCTCTTCCTGCTCGGGGAAACCATAAATCTGCTCAAGCGACCAGGGTCGCTTGTCCTGGATGAGGCCGGCAAGCCCCAATTGCCAGCCCCTAGGATCAATTGGCATCACCCGTTCGATATCATAATAGGCATTGAAGCGCGGCGGCTTGACAACCTGGGACACTGAGTAGGTGGGGGCGAGCTTGTTGGGATCAAAAAGCAGGCTCTGAATGCGATCATTGAAGGCAGAAATCGTGCGTAGGAACGATTGCACTGCATCGCGGTCAGAGATGTTGCATCCAGAGAGGAACGTCAGCGCCCCGAGCGATAGCGTTCCCTTGAGAAAACCACGTCTTTCGATGCTCTCGATGAGTTCCTTGTTTTCGGCAAGCACGCTCTGATCGGGAGCCACCTTGGGGCGAAAGAGCGACCTGGCGGGCGGTCGGATAGACATGATCGACTTCCTTTCAGGGGTTCGTGCCGACGTTTTCATCGGTGTGGCGACTGGGCGGAGCGATACGAGGTCCACCCGTTAGCATGGCTAGAATCGTCTTTGGCACCAAGAGCGCCAAACTGACGTGAACGAGGAAGAAAAGGACGATGGCGGCCATGCCGATGAAATGAAGCAAGCGAGCCGCCTGGAAGCCACCCATGAGGGAGACAAGGCCAGAGAACTGGACCGGTTTCCAGATTGCGATGCCGGTAATGACTTGCAGGATGATGAGGAGGATGACGCCGACATAGAGCAGCTTCTGCACGGCGTTATAATGCGTAAGATCAGTGTGCTTCAGCCGGAAGGTCAAAGCGGCGACCATCTCGTGAATGATCTCGCGTATCCGGATGGGAAGGAGCATCCGGCGAAAGCGGCCAGTAAAGATGCCATAGGCCAGGTAGCAGAGGCCGTTCAGTACCAGGATCCACATGACGAAGAAGTGCCATTGCAGCGCGTGTTGCGCCCAGACGCCGAGCGTGAGTTCATCCGGGAAATGCAGGAAACCGAAGATCACTTCATCGTTGTAGATCTTCCAGCCGCTCATCACCATGAGGATCATCGAGATCGCGTTGATCCAGTGCATGATGCGTAAGAGAAGTGGGTGCATGCGGCGCGGCGGCTTCGCCGCGCGTGTTTCGGTGATAGCGACCATTTAGCTGTACCTTCCGAAGATCTGTCTCAACAAGAAACGCTGAAGACCGGGATAACCAATGGGTGCCTTAACGCCGGCTAATTGCAATCCGGATCATTTCATCGGTGCCGAGTTTCGTGTCACCGTTGCCATTCCATTTCTCCAATCCGAAGAAGTCTTCACGAGTAATATCTAGGACGTTGATCTGGCGGGCGAGAATGGCGACCGTTTCAATCGGCACCGCAACTTGATGGCGGTTCCAGTCGAAATAGCCACAGCAAGTCGAAATAAGCTCGATTTTACCACCAGCCGTGCGCACCACATCAGTTACGTGGCCCATTGCCCGGTCATCGTAATCCAGCAACGGCAACCCGATGAGATCGCCCACACGCACCTTTTGAGGAAAGCGGCGCTCCATTTTCTGCTCGGGTGTCAGGCTGCTGCCGGGGTCTGGGCTGACTTCGGTATGTGCTCCGCCAGATGTGCTCGAGGCCCAACTGATCGCTGAAGCACTGGCAAATATAAAAGCGCATAAAGCAACAAACGATACTGTCCGGTTCATAGCGACATACCTCCAGAGTCCGAGCTGATTGATTGGTTTAGGAGGTCAGTAGCTGTTCATGCTGGCCGCCATGCGGTTGACCGAATGAATGTCAGATAATGCAGCACGATTGACGGCAAGCACTCGACCCATCATGAGTGACTTCCGTTCGCAGACAGCTCGCTCCTCTACATTGGCAATGGTTTCCAGTTCAGCCGCATGAGCAAGTCCCAGAATGCGTCGATGCATTTCGATTCCGGCAAATCCCAACGTATCCTGCCAGATCTGTTTCAGTAGCTGTTGCAGGGCGATCTCGCTGCCGAGGGGACGCTGCGCGTCTTCAAAGAATTCGCGGCCACTCAGAATGCCGGTTCGTTCACGTCGCCAAAGCGCTGAGAACTCGTCAGAAAAAGTCTCCCAGATCGTCTCGATGACCTCTAGGATCCAGTCACCGCGACTTCGCGCTGCATCGTCCGCGTGGTGGCCTTGCTGCGCAAAGAAAGCAAGCCAGAAATTGCCGAGGAGTGATCCAATATCGAAGCCCATTGGGCCATAGACAGCAAACTCGGCGTCGATGACGCGACTATCGGTCTCTGTGACCATGATAGAACCAGTGTGGAGGTCGCCATGGAGAAGCGTCTCGGCGCAGCTACAGAACTTCGCTTTGAGGAAGCGTGCCGCGAGTTTGAGATCCATGTCCTCTCGGGCGGCTTTAGCGTAGTCCTCGAGTCCGGGGGTGTGCCGGTTCCGCGGATGAATCATGAAGGGATCCGTGAAGAAGAGGTCTTCCGTAATCCCGGCAAGTTCGACGTTGCGAGAAAAGAGCGCCAAATCCGATTTGCGCTCGGCAGTATTCATGGAGAGATCGGAACCCCGGAAAATTGTTCTGGCAAGGTAGCTGCCAAGATGCTTGCCGAGGTGTGGTAACCGGGTATTGCCTGTCAGGGCCTTACGCAGGATGATATGCGGATGCAGATGCTCCATCACGAAGAAAGCTTGTTCTTCATCGAAGTGGAGAAGCGCCGGCAGGCGACCTGGGTCTCGTGCCTCAAGGCGCGTCAGCGCGTGGTATTCGAAGAATGTGCGGTCAAGTGACATCGGCCAGCTTTCGCCGACCACGCGAGCATACGGCAAGGCCTGCTTAACTACGAGCGATCCGCTGCCGCTCTCGACAACGAAGACGAGATTGAGATTGCCGTCCCCGACTTCGCGAACGCCCCAGCTTGTGGCAGGGCCGAGATGCTCCCTCATCGAGCTGAGGGAGGCCAATCGCCTGGGCAAAGTCTCGGCTGTTAAGGGCTCATACCGGCTCTTGTGCAATACATGCATAGGTTCCTGCCCATTAGGTCACGAGCGCTGAACAATTTCCAGGCTATTTCGTTGGTAGCTACGGGTATTAGGTTAGTTCGTTTGGAACACGTCGCCGGTTACAGTGCGGTTCCTATTTATTTTGTCGGGGCTGGCGCTGGGCTCCGTTTGGCGGTCTGGGAAGCTTTTGCCAGGCCGCGGTGGATATTGATCTTTACGAGAGAGATCGATTGGCCGGTTTTCACGGACGCCTCTTCGACCGTAAAACCCTCAATCTTCACCAAATGAATCACCTCCCGCTGCGCCGGGTTTAATGTCGTCAGCAACTGGGACAGCGCGATCCCGCTCGTCATTGTTTCTCCGTTTCGATCGTCCTCGATATCGAGGGGCAGCTCCACTTCAGCGCGCCGCGCTGACACACGTAGCTGATCGACCCGCTTATGAGCAGCAATTCCGATCAACCAAGGTTTGAACGGCCGTCCGGCGTCGTAGCTATGCCGCTTCTCATGCATCGCGATGAGCGTTTCCTGAACTGCGTCTTCGATGTGATCCAAGGGCAGGCGTGACGCATAGAACCTCAATAGCCAAGCGCGAATATCTTTTAGAAGTTTTGTGTAACTGCTCGAATTTGTATCACCACTGGAAACCAACAAAAGGCCCCAATTGTCAGCGGATGAGGTCGTTGTGCGCGAATTTTTGGTCCTAGGCGTTTTCTGACTCAAAGTCGAACTTGGCGCGCCGGAATTAGGAATCAGTGCCATTGCCGATAGGCAATCTTTATCGATGGCGTGCTTAGTGCGATTTGCTTCTCTGGATGCCGCTGTGGACGCGTTTGTAATGACTTGGACCGATTCCATAGCTATCTTTGAAAGCACGACTGAAGTGACTGCGATTTGCGAATCCCGTCCGTGCCGCGATCGCGGCTACGGAAAGGTTGGTGAGGGCAAGAAGATCGCACGCGCGGGAAAGCCGGGACCGGGCGACGAATGTCATGGGTGGGATACCGATTTCCTCACGGAATTCTTTGGCAAAGATGGAGCGGCTTCGACCGCTTATCGCGGCAAGCGAAGCAACGCTGTGCTCTCTATCAGGGTGAGTGAGGACTTCCCTTATGGCGAGTCCAAGCCAGGGTTTCTTGAAGATACCGGGAAGTCCACTGGTACCATGATGCACAATGTGGTGCCTGAGGAGTACCACGAGGCAAGTCTTCATCAAGGCACTCATGAGTGATCTCGAGAACGGTCCATCCGCATCGGTTTCCTTGAGCATTGCCTCAAAGGAAGCCTTGATGAGCGGCTCTTTCTCCAGATTTGCGGCTATCGGCAGCGGAAGTCCGTTGAAGATATGGAAGCCACCTAGTCCTGCATGGATTTCGCCGCATACCACCCGGGTTGTTACGGGATTGTCTCCGGCAGCATTAAATAACTCAAGTCCCCCAGTACCAGGCCGGCAGGTCGAGTCAGAATGAAATCTGTGAGCGGGCTTTAGCGAGGCGGCCATTCCTTGTGGCAGACCAGGCGGAACGATGGCTACAGAGCCAGGACCGAGTTTGAGCGGCGCATCATTCCCAACCGAAAGAAATAGCCGTCCGGAAAGCACGTAGTGCACCTCAACTTTTTCGAGGCGTGGAACTAAAATCTCTGCATCTCGGGCGATCTCGCATAATGCAAATGCATCCACATCGACCTCAACTGCAGAAAGGAGAAGGCTTAGATTGTTTAGCTTCATTTTCGCTCCAAGCATTTGGAAGTCAGAGACCGAAGTTTTCCAGTTTAATTTCAATGACTTCAAAAGAAATGGACTTAAAGCAACCGAATTGAGACGCTTGGGCACCTGCATCAAGGCAAGGAGGGCGTTGCCGTGGCGGATATCTGCCGCGCTGCCGGGATCATCCAGGCGACCTAATTGGAAGCAAAAATATGAAGGTCCCCTCAAGGGACGAGGAGCGATTGCCGTGGGCCTATCCTGGTGCCCGAAATGCGGCGTTTCGCGCGCGGTCGTTCACAGCTCGATGGGACCGCACCAAGCGATTTGATCCGGCCCACAAGAGGACGCGTGATTTACGGCGAAAGTCTCGAACCGATCGCCTTTCGCTGCTCCCCTTCTTGCAAGACGGCCCGGTATTTGCGTATCCCGGAAATCAGCTCCTTAGCTTGGCCGCGTGATTCTCTGCGCCGCACCTACGCGCTGGCACCCCCGCGGCCTTCACGCATGCATAACGCTCGATCAGCGTGCGGAGCTGCCGTAAGGTCTCTGTCGTTCTCGACCCCGAAATCGATTGGAAAGCGATCGTGCCTGATAAGTTCAGCGTTGAGATGCCCCAGAGTTGATTCAACAGATCTTGATTGAGGAAAGAGGCGTCTGCATCTGCCTTGACGCAGACGCCTGCTACATCACTCCGCGGGGGTCGGTGAAGGCACTGCGGAACCAAAGTTCCCCCGAACAGGCTGTGCACTTTCCCTTGGCAACCGCCAGCCCTTGACGATGGCGTAGATCGCCGGGATGACCAGCAATGTGAGGGCTGTGGACGATACCATCCCGCCAACCATCGGTACGGCGATCCGGCGCATGACTTCCGATCCGGTTCCGGTATTCCAGAGAATCGGAACCAGCCCCGCCATGATGGCGACGACCGTCATCATCTTCGGCCGCACCCGCTCCACAGCGCCAGTCATGATGGCCTTGCGCAGATCTCCCTTGGTAAGGGCCCGGCCTTCCTTCTCCCGCTCACGGCGGATTTCGGTCAAAGCATGGTCGAGGTAGATGAGCATGACCACACCCGTCTCGGCCGCGACACCGGCAAGGGCGATGAAGCCGACAGCCACGGCTACGCTCATATTGTACCCCAGCCACCACATCAGCCAGGCGCCACCGACCAGGGCGAAGGGCACGGAGAGCATCACGATGATGGTTTCGGTGAGGCGGCCGAAATTCAAGAACAGCAGCACCAAAATGACCAGGAGGGTCGCGGGAATGACGATCTTGAGCTTCGCCTCGGCCCGTTGCAGATACTCGAACTGGCCGCTCCACTCGATGTGATAGCCCGGCGGCATCGTCACCTGCTGGGCGACTTTCCGGGCGGCCTCGGTCACATAGCCGCCCAGGTCACGGCCCTGAAGGTCAACGTAAATATAGGCGACCGGCTGAGCATTCTCCGTGCGGATGCTGGGCGGCCCTAACGTTACCCGAATGTCGGCGATCTGGCCGAGCGGCACCATGGCGCCGCTCATTGTCGGCACGAGAACCTGGCTCGCGATGGCTTGGGGATCATCGCGCAGGCCCCTGGGGTAACGAACATTCACGCCATAGCGTTCGCGCCCCTCGACCGTCGTCGTCACCGTTTCGCCGCCGAGGGCGGAAGCGACAACTTTCTGCACGTCGTCAACAGATAAACCATATCGGGCAATCGCAGCCCGGTTCGGTTCGATCTCAATATAGTGTCCACCCTCCAGGCGCTCCGCGAAAGCACTGGTCGTACCCGGCACATCGTGGACGACGTGCTCCACTTCCGTCGCCAGACGCTCCAATTGGTGGAGGTCCGGCCCGAAGACCTTGACACCGACAGGTGTCCGGATGCCGGTCGATAGCATGTCGATCCGGGCCTTGATCGGCATCGTCCAGGCATTGCTGACGCCGGGCAATTGCAGGGCTGCGTTCATCTCCGCTATGAGTTGATCCAGCGTCTTGCCCGCGGGCCATTCGCTCTGCGGCTTCAGATTGACCACCGTCTCGCTCATTTCGACAGGTGCCGGGTCGGTTGCCGTCACGGCGCGGCCCGCTTTGCCAAAGACCGACTCCACCTCTGGGAACGACTTAATGATGCGATCCTGGGTCTGCAGCAGTTCCGCGGCCTTGGTGACCGACAGGCCCGGCACGGTCACCGGCATGAACAGCAGCGTGCCCTCGTTCAAACTCGGCATGAATTCGCTGCCAAGCTTGGAAACCGGCCAGAATGTGGCGCCGAGGATGATGACCGAAGCCAGCACGACCGGTACCGGAGTGTGCAAGACGAGGCGTATGATCGGCCGATAGAGCCAGATCAGCGCCCTATTGATGGGGTTTCGGTGTTCCGGGACGATGCGTCCGCGTACGAAGAACAGCATCAGAACCGGTACCAATGTCACGGAGAGAAGCGCCCCGCCTGCCATGGCAAATGTCTTGGTGTAAGCCAGTGGCTTGAACAAACGGCCTTCTTGGTCTTCCAGCGCAAAGACCGGCAGGAAGGAAGCGACGATCACCAGCAGGCTAAAGAAGAGGGACGGGCCCACCTCCTTTGCAGCGGCAATTAGAGCCGGACCTCTCGGCTCACCTGGCTTCAGGCGCTCAACGTGCTTATGCGCGTTTTCAATCATGACGATGGCGGCATCCACCATGGCGCCAAGGGCGATGGCAATACCGCCAAGGCTCATGATGTTTGAGCCGATTCCAAGGGCATGCATACCGGCAAAGGCCAGCAAGATGCCGATTGGTAGTGTCAGGATAGCCACCAGTGCGCTGCGGACGTGCAAGAGGAAGATGATGCAGACCGCAGCGACGATCAGACTCTCCTCCAATAGCGTATGCTTCAAGGTGTGGATAGCACTATCGATGAGCTGAGATCGATCATAGACCGGCTGAATCGAAACGCCTTTCGGTAAGCCGGGCTTCAGTTCCTCGATCTTGCTCTTAACGTTGCTGATCGTCGTCAGGGCGTCCGCCCCGTCGCGCTTCAGGGCGATGCCGCCGACGACCTCGCCGGTACCGTTCATTTCGGCTATACCACGCCGTTCGTCCGGCCCTAACTCGATTTGCGCGACGTTCTTCAGCAGGACCGGTGTCCCTGATCCGTTCGGATCAGCCTTCAAGACTATATTGCCAAGGTCCTGCGTATCCTTGAGATAACCGCGACCTCGGATCATATATTCGGTTTCGCTCATCTCGATGGTGCGTCCACCGACATCCTGATTGCTGTTGCGGATCGCGTCCGTGATTTTGTCGAGAGAGATCCCATAGGCCTGAAGCTTCAGGGGATCGACGACCACCTGATACTGCCGCTCAAAACCACCAACACTGGCAACCTCCGCGACACCCTTTGCCGTGACGAGGTTGTAGCGAACCAGCCAGTCCTGGATGCTGCGCAACTCGGCCAGCGACCGTTCGACACCCGTGACGACATATTGGTAGACCCAGCCAACACCACTAGCGTCGGGCCCCAAAGCAGGCGTGACACCTTGTGGCAGGCGTTTAGCCGCGAAGTTCAGATATTCCAGGACGCGGCTACGCGCCCAATAGAGATCGGTTCCGTCTTCAAACACCACATAGACGAAAGACAAGCCGAAATCCGAGAAACCCCGCACCACCTTGGCATGGGGTACCGCCAAGAGAGCGGTGGTCAACGGATAGGTCACCTGATCTTCGACCACTTGCGGTGCCTGGCCCGGATACTCGGTATAGACGATGACCTGGGTGTCGGAGAGGTCCGGCAGGGCATCGAGCGGCGTGTTGATGAGCGACCATACGCCGACACCAACTAGTATCAGTGTCCCGATTAACACCAATATCTTGTTCCGAGCGCAAAGCTCGATAAGACGACCGATCATTGCGTGACATCCTGTTGTGCGGGTTTGGATTGATCAGAGCTGGACTTCGCGCCGTCAGTGAAACCTTGGAGAGCAGCGCGCAGATTACTTTCTGCGTCGATCAGGAAGTTAGCTCCGACGACGACCCGTTCGCCTTCCTTGACACCATTCAGAATCTGGACCCAGTCGTCCCCACGTGCCCCGACACGAACAGTACGTGGCTGGAATTTGCCTTCACCAACCGCGACAAGAATGATCTGCCGCCTGCCGCTATCGAGCACCGCGGAACTGGGCACGGCGAGAACCGGCTGATTGCCGACGGAGGCATTGATCTGGACATTGGCGTACATGGAGATGCGCAGGGCGCCGTCCGGATTCGGCATAATGATGCGCACCTGGCCGGTCCGGGTTTCCGGCGACAGCGTCGGGTAGATGAAATCCACTGTCCCGGTGAAGGTACGCCCAGGATAAGCGACGAAGGTCGCGCTCACCTGCTCTCCCTGTTGAATAAGGCCCAGGTCTTGTTCCTGAACCTGGGCAATCAGCCAGACCGTTGAAAGGTCCGCAGTTTTGTAGAGCGGTTCGCCAGCCTCGACGCGCATGCCCTCCTGGACGGGCTTCTCGACCACGATCCCATTGGCAGGTGCCACAACGGCAATCCGTCGCGATGCCTTTCCGGTCCGACGCAAGCGCTCAATTTCACCTGCCGGTATATCTAGCGCACGCAAGCGCTGGTCTGAGGCCCCAATGATCGACTTGTCCAGTTGTGCTGCGACCAGATACTCATTCTCAGAGGCAACGAGGTCCGGCGAATAGATTTCCGCCAGGACTTGACCCCGCTTCACCGAGTCGCCGGTCGCTGAGACAGCCAGATGTTCGACCCAGCCGGATACCTTTGTGGTGACGGCAGCAAGATGCCGTTCGTCAAACTGCAGGCTGCCGGTCGCGCGAATGCTGCGGACGGCATAGGGGCGCATCAGCGCGGCCTCGGTCCGGACCCCAAGCGTTTGCAGGCGGCCCGGACTGATCCGCACCGTTCCCGGCGGATCACCTTGCCCGCCTTCATTGGCATAGACCGGCAGATAGTCCATGCCCATTGAGTCCTTCTTCGGAGTCGGAGATGTATCCGGCAACCCCATCGGATTGCGGTAATAGAGAATGCGGTGCTCGCCTGTTCCAGATTGCTTTTCGCCTTGCCCGCTTTCGTCGGCATAGACCGGTACATAGTCCATGCCCATTGAGTCCTTCTTCGGAGTCGGAGATGTATCCGGCAAGCCCATCGGATTGCGGTAATAGAGGATACGGCGCTCCCCCGTTGCTGATTGCTTCCCGGCGGCATCGGAGTGCGGCGTTGCATCCTGGGCATGAGCGAGACCGGCTGCTGACGCGGTGCCGAGGGCGATGAGAATGGAAAAGAGAAACGGGCGCATCAGAGATCTCCCCCGATCAAGCGTTCAATGGCAGCGAGCTCGACCTGCTCGTCGAGCTGGGTCTGAAGCAGGCGAAGTTCGACTTCATGGATCTGGTGCTGGGCGGCAATGGCAGCCGCCAGATCGCCCTTACCCTGGCTGTAATCAGCAAGAACGGTGTGGAACAACTCATTTGCCTGCGGCACGGTTTCATGCTGAAGCAATTGCGCGGTCGCGCGCGCGGCCTGTAGCTTGGCGACGCTTTCGCCCAGGGCACCTTCAATCTCGAAAAGTGCGGCATTAAAGCGCTGTGATGAGGCGCCAAGCTGAGCTGACGCCTCATGCTGCCCGGAGGCCTCGCGGCCCCAGGGAACCGGAATGTTGATTCCAACGGTGGCCGCGAAACCGACTGGCATGTTGTTGGTTTGGATAATGGGTCCGGCACCAACCGTCAGGTCGGGATACCAGGCCTTATCGGCCAGCTTGCTGCGTGTTCGTGCCGCTGCCACCGCCGCATCACTTGCCAAAAGGTTTGGGTTCCCGGCACGCGCTCGCTCGACGAGAGTCGATACGACCAGAGCGGCACCCGGCATCGCCCGCAGCTTCACGGGATCTGCTAGGGGAGCATTTCCGGCCCGGCCGACCAACGCGTTAATATTCGCCCGCGCAGCATCCAGATCACCCTGGAGTCGCACGGCCTCCAGTTTGGCGGCCGTTTCCTCCTCCATCGCTTGGATGATCGCCGACTGATCACCACGCGCGGACTTGAATCTGACGGTTGCGGCCTCACGCATGCGCGACGCGAGTTCGAATATTGTGTGGTTGATCTTGAGGCTCTGGTTAGTCAGGAAATATTGCGCATAGGCGACCTTGATCTTCTCATCCAGCTCGTCTTGCGTTGCTCGCTCCTGGCCACGTGCCGCATCGACATCAGCAAGGGCCGCTTTCCGCCGCAGGCTGCGCTTGCCCCAGAGGGGGAAGGCCTGAGAAATCATTAGATTATGAGCGCTGAAGACGCCGGGATCTTTCCAGTACTGGTAACTGTCACTGATGGTCGGGTCGTCAAGTTTGTCGGCGCCCTCGGCCTTGGCTGCCATGGCCGCTGTATCGAGGGTCGCTGCCCGCAAATTGGGACTCGATTGGTGCGCTGCCGCCAGCAAGTCATCCACGGTTGCCCCAAGCAGGTTATCTGCCGGTTGCGCGGCGGCTGGCAGGTTGACGATGAGGCTGGCAGCGAGCATCCCGCTGGTGCCGAGCCAAAGCAACTTGCTGCGCATGTCATTGCTCCCTGTGAAACTTGGTTTCACGAAGAGCAAGTTTCGACACCTGCTGATGCGGAGCGAGCGTCAAGCCTCTTCGACTCTTAAGCACAGCAGAGCTCGTGGGCGAGACCGCGCCCAGTAACGTCCAACGGCGATACATTTGGATACCCTTCTTGGCTCGCCAGCAGTTATCTGCGTGGCGAGGAAATTTTCTGATTGTCAGCTAGGTGCACGACTTTCGTGCGGAGACGAAATCAGACTGTCCTGGGAGGAAGGGGCTCGGGGACGAGCATAAAGCTTGGTGGGGCGTTGACCACCATCAAATAATCAGGAGCGCCAGCATATTGTATTGCTATCTCGTGACCGAACGGCTGGGCCACCAATGCGCTGATTGTGACGCAACTCATTTGATTGGCGCAGTCAACCTTCGGGCCTTTGCACGGCGTCATCGCCTTCGAACTTGAATCGGCTTGTGCGGCGATATGACAGGGCAGATTCGCAACGAGCCCGGCAGATTGTGCAGACGCAGTTCCGCCTAGGCCGCCGAACATGAATGTCACGGCAAACAAAGCAGCGAGAACCAGGCGGATCATCTTCGTCATGGCGATCTATATGATCATGGCTGTGGCGGAGTTCCTACTCCTTAATTCGTTAGCGCCTGCGGCACGGTTACACACCTCCAGAGAAAATTTCGCCGGTCAAAGGTTACGACGTGGGAGGGTTGGCTCGGTCCGTGGGCCATTCCCGCTAATATAAGGCGTGCACCACGGCTTTTCGCCCTGAACAATGTTGCAGGAAGCGTAGTCGATCAAAAAGGCAGGCCCACTTTTCTATGCTTGGATGTTTAAGTTCGTGACCTATGTGCCCGCATGGTCCATCGCCATTGTGCAGAACAGCCGATGCACGCGGCGATCAGCGGACAATTCTGGATGAAAAGTCGAAGCGAGGATGCGGTCCTGGCGGACGAGGACCGGTGATCTGTCGCGCATCGCGAGGACTTCGACCGCCGGCCCCGTGGCCACGATGCGAGGTGCGCGAATGTAGACCGTTTCGATAGGTCCACCCTCCAATGTAGTCGGCGTTTTCAAGATCGCTGATTCTATCTGGCGACCGTAGGCATTGCGCTCGACCGTCACGTCGAGCAGGCCAAGGCTCGGCTGCCTCGGCGAGACCACGCGCCGTGCCAGCAGGATACAGCCGGCGCAGGTGCCGAAGACCGGCTTCTTCGCGGCAAAGGCCCTCAGCGCGTCGAACAGGCCGTCACACGCCATCAGCTTCAGCAGCGCACTCGATTCACCGCCGGGTATTACCAGCCCATCGAGTCCGAATAACTCGGTCGGCAGGCGCACGGCAACAGCCTGTGCCCCGGCTTCTTCCAAGGCCAGCGCATGCGCCTCGTAGTCCCCTTGCAGCGCGAGGACGCCAATAAGGGGGGATGCGACCGCGGCCGCTTGCGGCGGCTCTACCATCCGCGGTCCTGCAGCATCTCGTCCGGAGAGAGCGCCGCCACCGCAAGGCCCTTCATAGCACCTTGGCATTCCGCGCTGGTCTCGGCGAGGATTGCCGGGTCCGTGAAATGCGTCGTCGCGTGCACGATCGCCCTGGCACGGCGTTCCGCCTCATCCGGCTCGGCAAACTCCTTCGAATCGCGCATGAAAATGCCGGAGCCGACGAACACTGCCTCGGCGCCGAGCTGGCGAACGAGCGCGGCGTCCGCCGGCGTCGCGATGCCGCCTGCGGAAAAATTCGGGACCGGCAGCTTGCCAGTCTCGGCCACCAGGCGCACCAGCTCATACGGCGCGGCGAGCTCCTTGGCGGTGGCGTAAAGTTCCTGCGCGCTGAGCACGGTGAGGCTGCGGATATCCTTTACGATTTGGCGCAGATGCTTCACCGCATGGACCACGTCGCCTGTGCCAGCTTCGCCCTTGGTGCGGATCATCGCCGCACCCTCGGCGATCCGGCGCAGGGCTTCGCCGAGATTGCGCGCACCGCAGACGAACGGCGTCGTGAAGGCGTGCTTGTCGACGTGATGCGCTTCGTCCGCCGGGGTCAACACCTCTGATTCGTCGATGAAGTCGACGCCGAGCGTCTGCAGGATCTGCGCTTCCGCGAAATGGCCGATGCGGCACTTGGCCATTACGGGAATGGAAACCGTATCCATGATCTCCTTGATTTTGGTGGGCGAAGCCATGCGTGCGACACCGCCTTCGGCACGGATCTGCGCCGGCACACGTTCCAGCGCCATGACTGCGACTGCACCAGCGCGCTCGGCGATCTCAGCTTGTCGGGCATCGGTGACGTCCATGATGACGCCACCCTTCAGCATTTCGGCGAGGCCGGTCTTGAGGCGGAGCGAGTGAGTGGTGTGAGGGGCTGACACGCCATTGGCAGACAAAGTCATGTGGCTCTCCAATACAAGTTTCGCCGGCGATCCTAGGGCGAGCAGATTGGTCGTGAAAGAGCCACGAATATATAAATTTTTTAGATCCAGTTGATCCTGGATTCAGGGCGAGCGAGCCAGTGTGGATTCCGATTTTTTCAGCTTTTATGGTACCAGTTTAGGTGATCGTCTCCTCGGCCCCCGCTGACTTCTGCGGTGAAAGGATTCGATAACCTCGCGCAGTAGGGCGACGCCCTGCCGGATGTCCGCTTCGTCGAGGCTTGCATAGCCCATGACGAAACTGGCGCCGTCTTTAGCGGCACTCGCCCCGGCCGCTGTGATGTCGACCGAATGTTGCGCGGCGGCTTCCGCGACGCTGGCCGCCAAAGTCGCTGAAATGCCTCGGAAACGGACGACGAGATGCAGTCCGGCCTTCGCTCCTTCGATCTCAACCGCGTTGCCGAAGGCCGCCGTTAACGCATCCAACAACGCATCGCGCCGGCGCTGATTGCGCCGGCGCGTGCGGCGGAGGTGGCGCTCGAAATGGCCATCACGGATGAGATGTGCGAGGACCGCCTGTTCCAGCGATGCAGTGTGGCGGTCGGTCAACTGTTTGGCGCGCAGGAACGGCTGTACAAGGTCGGGCGGCAGTACCATGTAGCCGAGGCGCAGACCGGGTGAGAGCACTTTCGAGACCGTGCCGGAATAGATCACCTGCCCGGCGCGGTCGAGCGCTTGCAGCGGCTCGACTGGCCGCCCTTCGTAACGATATTCGCTGTCGTAGTCATCCTCCAGGATGTAGGTGCCACTGCGCTCTGCCCAATCAAGCAAAGCCAGGCGGCGCGCCGCCGGCATCACGCCGCCGGTCGGAAACTGGTGCGAGGGCGTGACATAGGCAAGGCGCACGCCGGCCTCCACCGGTGGAAGAAGCGCCGTGTCGAGGCCGTCGGCATCCACCGGCACGGGGAGCAAGCGGGCACCCATCGCTTCGCAGGCCAGGCGCGCTCCGGCATAGCAGGGCTCCTCCACCACCACGGGCGAATTGGGATCGACCAGAACCCGCAGCGCCAGATCGATCGCCTGCTGCGACCCATTGACGATCAGGATCTGCTCAGGCCGGGCGTCGATCCAGCGACCGCGCTGCAGATAATCGGCCAAGGCGGCCCGAAGCTCCGGCAACCCTTGCGGATTTTCGTAGAGATATGGCTTACCGACACGGCGTCGAATCTCACGGAGCAATAGGCGCCGCCAGATATCGGCCGGGAAGTCGGCAGCGCTCACTGTTCCATAATTAAAGCTGTAGCGCAGGCCCGTACCGCGGTTCAACGTGCCGACGTCAAGTCCATTGACACGCTCGCTGTAGCGTGACAGACGGACCGGGCGCACTGATCGATGCTCCGGGTCGTGCACGCCAGCTTCCGTGCGCGCTGGCATTGACCGGCCGATGAAGGTGCCGGCACCGGGCCGTGTTTCCAGATAGCCTTCGGCCAGCAACTGCTCGTAAACGATAAGGACCGTGTTGCGCGAGACCCCATGCCGGTCAGCCAGAGCACGCGAGGACGGCAGCCGCGAGCCCGACTTGATCCGGCGGCTCAGAATGGCATGCTTGAGCTGGTCATAGATCTGATGCTGAAGCGGCGCCTCGCGGTCGAGATTTAACATCATAGTTTACCCTAGCTTGCTGACGCGACTGGTGCAATCCATGACAAGGTCATTGCGATTCGCGGCCCAACGGTGATCGCCGGCACCTTTAATTTCACGAAAGCGGCGGTGAGCATCCGGCGCAAGAACTTTCTCTTTCCCGGCAATCCTATAACGGAGCGGTTCTCTCCATACCGCTTTTTGCCGGTAGGATACTCCCGTTATACCCACTTATGCGTGCGCTCGTGGGAGCGGCGATCCGCGGATGGCTGGAGGCTCGCAGACTCCCCAAGCCTGTGATTTAATTAGGAAGGCGCTTTCTTGGCTTCATGGTGGTGCAGAGTTTCCGGGCGATGATGTAGCGCGAATAATCGTCGAGGATGGTCAACAGATAGAACCCACCCTAGTCAGGATCTGCTGCTCAATGTCGTTACCGGCTTCACGCGGGCGCTATCGTCGACGAATATCTCATCGGCCCAGATCTCTGGCTTGGTCATGTTCTTCCGTTTTTCCGGGGCCAATTTAGATAGTGCTGTTTTGTCCAACTGAGGTGCGAGCGTGTCTCTTCGAAGAGAGATCAAATCAAGAGTGGAATAACGGCTGCTCCGGATCGTTGTCGGCTTCAGAGCCAACAATCGCGGACCGGGGGGCGCCTGATGGTGTCATCTGAAAAGCAGACAGGACGAAGCCGGTTCTTACAGCGCCAGCAAAAAGCCTTGGCCATCGCGGAGGAGCGGCTGAAAGCGGAACTGCCTGTCGTATTGGGCATGTCGGCGCTTGCCACATCCCTCCAATTGGCAACTCATCCGCCACGGCAGAGACGCCGCAGGGCCGGGGCGACGGTTGCAACGTCCGACGGAGACACGACGCCGACACACTGGGACATGGGATATGCTCATGGTTCGGTCTTCCATTTAATGGTTGCTTATCGCCATCATCATTGCGGCGATTGCTTTGGCAGCGTGTCGCTGGATGGCAAACAGATCCTCATTACCCATGCGGCTGGTGACCCGGCGATTCATGATCGAGCTGAATGGCTGACCTGGTTCTCGGCCATCCGTTTCGCGGAGAGCTATGGAAGCTTACTGGCTGCATCAGGTATCCTCATTCTGCGGCCGGCGCATCGGATATATTCGCTGCTGAACTGCCTCGGTTTTGATTTATCGACCATGCAGGTCATGGCGCCGGAAACGGGCAACGCAGGGATCATGCTGGACCGCTTGACCAAAGAGCAATCAGACGCGACCCCGCTCCCCGAGCAGTCATTCCTCGCCAGCTCCAGCTTGGAGCCGGGCCGGGCGTCAAACGGGAAACCGGCGGACGGATATCTTTCCCCGCTCTCGCCCTACCAACTCAAGGCAATCCGCAGCGTGATCGGGATCGACAGCCCCAAGGCCGTTGGACATTAACCCCGCCGACACCATCAAGCCGATTGCCGTAGTGGCGGTGATTCGTAGCTGATATTGCTACGGCCAACCGGTCTCGTTCCCGTCATTCCCCATATCAATTGTTTCGCAACGCAGCTGCAGCCTGCGCCATCGAGCGATCAAGGTTGATGGCAAAAAAAGAAACCGGTGGAGGCTTACAGCCCCCACCGGTTTTTGAGTAATGGCAACCGCCTTAGGAAAACGGCTCTACCTCACTGGGTTTGCACATCCTTGTCGACATAGAGATTGACCGTCATGGCATTGACCGTTGCCTGGTAGTGCACGAATTGCTGGCCGCCATCCGAGGTGACGATCTGCCCGGTATTGGTCCAATTCGCCTGGTCGAAGTCCAATTTGTCACCCTGCGAGCCGACGATATAGAGGCTGTGATCGGCATCGGTGAAGTTGAAGACATCCTGGGCGCTCAGCTTGAGGGTGGTCCCCAAACTGCTGTCCGGCTTCGCCTCTTCGGTGATCAGGATGGATTCGATGTTCTTGATATCCGCGCCTGTGAGATCGACGGTGGCATCCTTGATGTCGGGTTCGACTGACCAGCCGCCTTGGAACTTGCCGGTATTGTACAACGCGCCTTGATCGATGCGCAGGATGTCGAATCCATCGTTACCGTTGATATGGTCGCCCGGGCCATAGACCAGCAGGTCATCGCCCTTGCCGCCGGTCAGCGTATCGATGCCGGCGCCGCCATTGAGGATATCTCCCCCGCTGCCGGCCGCGACGGTGTCACCGCTCGTGCCGCCATAGAGATAATTGTGGTGTGAGGCATCCGTATCGGTGATGGAACCGTTGCCATCGGTCGAGTTGATGTAGCCGCCGGTCTGGTCGGTCCCGGTATCGGGGCTGATCACATCGGTGATGGCGACCGGCTTGTTCGATGAGGCATCGTGATTGAGCTGCACCGTGCCTTGGCCGACGACCGTCACGCCTTCGACAGTCATATCGGTAATCAGCACCGCATGGCCGTCGACGGCATTCTCCGCCACGACGCTGAAATCGTGCGTCCTGTCGATATTGAAGCCGGCATCGGTCAGGAAGGCGCCTTGCTGACCGCCCGCATCGCGGACGAAGACCTGCGCAAAGGCATCGAGTGAGCTCGCCGTGTCGATGAAGCTCAGGATCATTTCCTGGGAGCCAGAGGACGTATTCGTGATGATGCTGCCATCTAGAATGCGCGTCGCCGGAATACCGGTCTGCGCCGTGACGCTAGAGGCATTGTTCTCGGGCAGATCGGCATTGCCGCCGCCGAGCCCGCCGGAAACCGTGGTTTCCGTCGCTGTGGCAGTGGCCGTGAAGTTCAGCGCGTCGGGCAGGGTGCCGCTCGCCGGCGCCTTTACATGGAAGGTCAGGTCGAGATCGGACACACTGTTTGGCACGGTGAAGACGACGGTGCCGGTCGCGACATTATAAGTATAGGGAACGCCGTTGAAAGTGCCGCCCGGCGCCGTGAGATCGGCCCCGGTGAAGCCGCTGGCGGTGAAGCCGCTTTGCAGCTGCACCGTCACGCTATGCGTCTCCGAGCCGTCCAGATCAGCAAAGTTCGCTTTCACCTGCAGAGTGCCGACTTCGTTGAGCGAGAAGCTGGAACCGCTATCACTCGAGTCAGCGACGATGATCTGCAGATTAGTCGGCTGATCGGCGACCGCATCGACATAGACAATGACGTTGGTCGAGACACTGCCATTGAGGCCCGAGGTCGGGTCGGTGATCGCCGCCGTCACGTTGAGCGTGATATCGGCATCGCTGTTGGCCGGACCGACCACGACGATCTGATGCGCCTGGATCTTCGCCAGCAAAGCGCCGCTGGCGACGAAATCGGCGCTGCCGTCGCCGGTAAACAGCAGAACCGGACTGCCGGGCACCGAGACGTCATAGAGCTTCACGCCGGCCGGCACGTCGTTGAAGGTATAGGACGTGACGGTTTCGTTATCGGCGCCGGCGAAGTTCAGGTTCAGGCTGGGTGCCGGATTGCCACCGGCCGGATTGAAGTCGAAATCGCCCTGATATTGACCCGGCGCGCCGTCCTCATACGCCCCGCCCGAGCCGCTCAACGTGCCCTTGGCCTCGTCCTGCACCGTGAAGTTCAAGGTCGCGGTGGCGGTATCGCCGTCGCCATCCTGGATCGTATAGGTGAAGACGTCGGTGCCGCTGACATTGTCCTTGGCGGTGTAGCTGTAGCTGCCATCGCTGTTGAGCGTCAGGGTACCGAAATTCCCGACCAGCGGCCCGTTGATATTGCCGGTGCTGGCGGTCCCGGTATCGCCTACGGCAGCACCGACCACGCCACCGCCCGATTTCGCACCATCGGCGCCAAACTGGTCATTGGCGAGGACGCCATTTGCCGCATCCTTGCTGACCGTCCCCGCGGTCTCAAGCGTACCGCCCAGGTCGTTGCCTGCCGCCAGCCCGTCATCCTTGAACACCAGCTTGGTGCCGATATTGGCCGTGGCGCTGGCGGTGTCGTGATCGCCATCGGTGACGGTGGCGGTCAGGGTCACCAGACTGGCGGCCGACAGGGTGGCCGGTTCGTCATAGCTGGTGCCGCCGGTCGGGTTGATGATCGCCCGCACCTGATCCAGCGTGACATTGCCGGACCCATCGACGCTGAGGGTGAAGACGGTGCTGCCAGTGGCGGCATCGAGTGCATCGCTGCCCTCCTTGCCGACCACCTGGCCATTGACCAGGAACAGGAAGACGTGGTTGCCGGTGGCGGTGTCGACCAGGCCGGAATCGGCGCCCGGTGCACTGACGCCCAGGGCATAGGCGAGGTTGCCGTGCTGGCCGTCGGCCCCGGCGAAAGCGGTGAAGACGCCGGCGAAGCTGGTGCTGTCATTCTGCGCCAGGTTGCTCTCGTCCACCGTCAGGCTGGGTACCGTGCCATCGGCGGTGATGCTGGGCCCGTCATC